>NZ_MTLG01000054.1 GCF_002192695.1 Achromobacter xylosoxidans | reverse complement strand
AGGCATGCCCCCTTGAGGGGGAAGCGCGCAGCGCTTCGGGGGTGGGCTCTACTTCAGCAATCCGTCCTTGCGGAACATGTCTTTGATGCCTCGCACCGCTTGCCGGGTGCGCTGCTCGTTTTCGATCAGAGCGAAGCGCACGTATTCGTCGCCATACTCGCCGAAGCCGATCCCGGGGGACACGGCCACCTTCGCATCCGACAGGACACGCTTGGCAAATTCCAAAGAGCCCATCGCCCTGTAGGGTTCGGGGATCTGCGCCCAGATGTACATGGACGCCTTGGGAATTTCCACATTCCAACCTGCTTCATGCAAGCCGCGCACGAGCACGTCGCGGCGGCTTTGGTACTGCGCCACGATCTCGTTCACGCAGTCCTGCGGACCGTCCAGCGCGGCGATGGACGCCACCTGGATCGGCGTGAACGTGCCGTAGTCGTGATAACTCTTGATGCGCGCCAGCGCGTTGACCAGCTCGCGGTTGCCGACCATGTAGCCGATGCGCCAGCCGGCCATGTTGTAGCTCTTGCTCATCGTGAAGAACTCGACGGCGACATCGCGCGCGCCGGGCACCTGCATGATGGACGGCGCCACGTAGCCGTCGAAGGTAATGTCGGCATAGGCCAGGTCATGCACGACCAGAATGTCGTGCTCCTTGGCCAGCGCCACCACGCGTTCGAAGAACGACAGGTCCACGCATTGCGCGGTGGGGTTGCTGGGAAAGCCCAGCACCATCATCTTGGGCTTGGGGATGGATTCGCGCACGGCGCGCTCCAGTTCCTCGAAGAAATCCACGCCCGGCGTCATGCGCACCGAACGGATGTTGGCGCCGGCGATGACCGCGCCATAGATGTGGATCGGATAGCTGGGGTTCGGCACCAGCACGGTGTCGCCGCGGTCCAGCGTGGCCAGCATCAAATGGGCCAGGCCTTCCTTGGAGCCGATGGTGACGATGGCTTCGGAATCCGGATCGAACTCGACCGCGTAGCGGCGCTGGTACCAGTCACAGATCGCCTTGCGCAGGCGCGGAATGCCCTTGGACACGGAATAGCCGTGCGTGGTCGGACGCGTCGTCGCTTCCACCATCTTGTCGACGATGTGCTTGGGAGTCGCGCCATCCGGATTGCCCATCGACATGTCGATGATGTCTTCGCCACGCCTACGCGCCGCCATCTTGAGCTCGCCGGTAATGTTGAAAACGTACGGGGGCAGACGCTCGATGCGGGAGAACTTCCTCATGATGGGAATCCTTAGGGGCGATAAAAGGGCAAAAAAACCAGGGCGCGAATGCGCGAAGGGGAAAAGGGTCCGAAACGCCGCACCGGCATGCGATTGCAGTGCAGCAAAACCCTGTAATCTAGCGCAAGGACGGCTGTGCGGCAAATGGCGAAAAAAAGGGGCCGATTTCAGGATCCACCCGAGGGAAATCGCGTCGCAAAGAAGCCCTGTTTTGCCGCCGGGCCGCCCCAAGGCAAAACGCGCCCCCTCGGGGGGCAGCAAGCGAGCGCAGCAAGTGCAGCGTGGGGGCCCCATCCCGTGGATACCCTGCAACATGGCGTCATCCCGATGCGCTATTATCGGGCCATATAGCCGGAGTTTTTATTGAAGCTGCATACCGATCCTGCGACGGCCGCTCTGAATACCGTCACCGCCTATGGTGATGGCTATATCGAGGTCAACCAGGTACGTTTTTCCTCCTCGGTCGCGTTCGGCCCCGAAGGCGAAGTGACCCACTGGCCTGTTGAGTCGCCGGCCGACATTACCCCCACCCTCTTGCGTCAGGCGGCCGGATTATCCGAGCCCGTCCGCGACCCCATGGCATTCCTGGACGAACCGGAAGCCACCCCCAGCCGTCCGTCGAATGCGCCGGAAGTGCTGCTGGTGGGCACGGGCGCGCGCCAGCAATTCCTGCGCCCCGACGTGCTGCGCCCGCTGCTGGCGATCGGCATCGGCGTCGAGATCATGGATACGCACGCCGCCTCGCGCACCTACAACATCCTGATGGCGGAGGGCCGGCGCGTGGTCGTGGCCCTCATCCCCCCCAACGGAGAATCCCGGAAATGACGCCGACCATAGGCAAACCCGCCCCGCAGTTCACCGCTGAAAGCACCATAGGTCCGATCAGCCTGGAGCAATGCCAGGGCCGCGCCGTGATCCTGTATTTCTACCCCAAGGACAATACGCCTGGCTGCACCACCGAAAGCCAGGATTTCCGCGACCTGAACGCCGAATTCCTGGCGGCCAGCGCGGTGGTCATTGGCATCTCGCGCGACTCCCTGAAGTCGCACGAGAACTTCAAGGCCAAGTACGAGCTTCCCTTTCCTCTCATCTCCGACGCCGACGAAACCGTCTGCAATCTGTTCGGCGTCATCAAGCAGAAGAATATGTACGGCAAGCAGGTGCGCGGTATTGAACGCAGCACCTTCCTGATCGACGCCTATGGCGTGCTAGTGCAGGAGTGGCGTGGGGTGAAGGTCCCGGGCCACGCCAAGGAAGTCCTGCAGGCAGCCAAAAGCATCGGTTAGCAGTAGCACAGGTTTTACCCGTCAGGCGCTATAGCCGGCCCACACTGGAGAGTGACAAATATGCCGCTTCCGAAGTTGCCCACCCGTCCCGCAGCCATCCTGACCTTCCCCTCGGGCGAATCCGCCCGGGCGCAGGCCCGCAGCACCAAGACCGCCGCTGCGCGGTCCAGTACCCAGGCAGTCCTCGCCGAGGACGACGAAGACGAACTCCTGGTCCAACCCGAACTTGAAGGCCTGGCCGCACCGGGCCGCAAGGCGCAGATCCCGGCGCCCGCCCGCCAGGTGCCGCCGCCGGCGCCAGCCGCTCCCGCCGCGCGCGCCGAAACCCGCCGCGCCAAGCCGGCCCCCGCTCCGGCCAAACGCGCCAAGGCCCGCTCCCTGAACGAACCGCGCAAGCTGTTCGTGCTGGACACCAACGTGCTGCTGCACGACCCCAGCTCGCTGTTCCGCTTTGAAGAGCACGACATCTTCCTGCCGATGATGACGCTCGAAGAACTGGACCATCAGAAGAAGGGCATGTCGGAAGTGGCGCGCAACGCGCGCCAGGTCAGCCGTTCGCTGGACGCGCTGGTGCAGGACACGACCCAGCTCGACGAAGGGCTGGAACTGGCCAAGCTGGGCAACAAGGACGCCACCGGCCGCCTGATGTTCCAGACGACTGCGATCCACAGCACCCTGCCCTCCGACCTGCCCATGGGCAAGGCCGACAACCAGATCCTGGGCGTGGTGCGGGCCCTGCAGGAAAAGTATCCGCAACGCGAAGTCGTGCTGGTGTCCAAGGACATCAACATGCGCCTGAAGGCGCGCGCGTTGGGCATGGCCGCGGAAGACTACTTCAACGACCATGTGCTGGAAGACACGGACCTGATGTACTCGGGCGTGATGCAGCTGCCCGAGGACTTCTGGAACAAGCACGGCAAGGACGTGGAGTCCTGGCAACAGGGCGGCACCACTTTCTACCGCATCCATGGCCCGCTGTGCTCGCAGTTCGTGGTCAACCAGTTCGTCTACTTCGAAGGCCAGATGCCGCTGTACGCGCAAGTGCGCGAGGTCAGCGGCAAGATGGCGGTGCTGGCGACGTTGCGCGACTATACCCACGGCAAGAACAACGTCTGGGGCATCACCGCGCGCAACCGCGAGCAGAACTTCGCCATGAACCTGCTGATGAATCCGGAATGCGACTTCGTGTCGCTGCTGGGCCAGGCGGGCACAGGCAAGACGCTGCTGGCGCTGGCCGCGGGCATCACCCAGGTGCTGGAAACCAAGCGCTACACCGAAATCATCATGACCCGCGTCACGGTGCCGGTCGGCGAAGACATTGGTTTCCTGCCGGGTACGGAAGAAGAGAAGATGCTGCCCTGGATGGGCGCCCTGGAAGACAACCTGGACGTCCTGAACATGGGTGAAGGCGAAGGCAACGGGGACTGGGGGCGCGCCGCCACCATGGACCTGATCCGTTCGCGCATCAAGGTCAAGTCCCTGAACTTCATGCGCGGCCGCACCTTCCTGAACAAGTATCTGATCATCGACGAGGCGCAAAACCTGACGCCCAAGCAGATGAAGACGCTGGTCACGCGCGCGGGTCCTGGCACCAAGGTGATCTGCCTGGGCAACGTCGCCCAGATCGATACGCCCTACCTGACCGAAGGCAGTTCCGGCCTGACCTTCGTGGTCGACCGCTTCAAGGGCTGGCCGCATTCAGGGCACGTCACGCTGCAGCGCGGCGAACGCTCGCGCCTCGCGGACTACGCCGGAGATGTGTTGTAAACCCTTGCCGCCAAAGGAAAAAGCCCCTTGATCGCTCAAGGGGCTTTTTTTTGCCGGTGGCGACAATTACTTGTCGGCGGCGTTGGTAATGGCACTGCCGGCCCTGGACATGTCCTTACCCATGCCCGCGACGGTGTTGCAACCGGCGAGGACAAAGCCGAACACGACGAAGGCGGTCAGCACGATCTTGCTGCGCATGCTGGCGCTCCTGAAGTGGTGAATACGAATCCGGGGCGTACTTTAAACGATCTGGACGCGGAGCTCGCCCAGGCCTTCGACGCCGCCGGTGATCACGTCGCCTTGCAGCACGGCGCCCACGCCTTCGGGCGTGCCGGTGAAGATGATGTCGCCGGGTTGCAGCTCGAACAGGCCGGACAGGTAGGAGATGCTCTCCGGGATGTTCCACAGCATCTGCGAGATGTCGCTGGACTGCTTGCGCTGGCCGTTCACGTCCAGCCAGATGGCGCCCTTTTCCAGCGTGCCGACGACGCTGCGCGGATGGATCGGGCCCAGCGGCGCGGACAGGTCGAAGGCCTTGCCGATTTCCCAGGGGCGGCCCTGCTTCTTCATTTCGCCTTGCAGGTCGCGGCGGGTCATGTCCAGGCCCAACGCATAGCCCCACACGCAATCATTGGCCTGTTCCACCGGAATGTCGCGGCCTCCCTTGCCCAGCACCACCACCAATTCCATCTCGTAGTGCAGGTTGGAGGTCTTGGGCGGATACAGCATCTTGCCGGTTTCGCCGTCGGCCACGCTCAGCACGGCATCGGCCGGCTTGCAGAAGAAGAACGGATCCTCGCGGCCGGTGAAGCCCATTTCCTTGGCGTGTTCGGCGTAGTTGCGGCCAACGCAGTAGACGCGGCGCACCGGGAACAGCGCGGCGCTGCCGGCAACGGGAACCGCGACGGGCGGCTGAGGGGGCAATACGTAGTCCATGTTCACTCGACCTATGAAGAATACGTGGCCGGAATCCGGCAGTAGAAAACAGCCAACCCCGCGAGACGCCCGCTACCGCGGGCCGCCCCTGCGGGGGCGGGCCAGACGATGAAAAGTCATCCGCGAGTTTATCCCTTTCCGGGAACCTGGGCGCGGTCGGCAGCGTTCAGCTGAAAGTAGGAATTTCCCCGTCGTACACCACCAGGCGTTCGATGAAACCGGCCATGTAGGCCTTCATCTCCTGGTGCGCGGGCGATACCTGGTAGCGGTCGTGCGCGGGACTGTCCACGAACGCCGCCACCACGGCGTGGGTCAAGCCGTCCGAACGGCTGGCTTCGTTGGGCCGGAAGGCGTAGCCCGCCACGCCGTCGCACTCGGCCAGGATGCGCTGGCAATAGCCCTGGACGCGGTCATGGAAGCGCGCATCAGCGGCGCCGGACAGTTGCAGCATTACGACATGCAGGTACATCAGGATTCCTTTTTCTTGCGGGTAAGCGCCAGCCAGGCCCGCGAGACCAGCCCCATGATGCCGTCGCGGAACAGCAGGACGCAGAGTACGAAGATCGCGCCCTGGACGATGAGCACCCATGAGCCCAGCGGCGCCAGGTAGTTCTGCAGCGACACGAAGGTGAAGGCGCCCGCCAGCGGGCCGAACACCGTGCCGATGCCGCCCAGGAGCGCCATCAGCACCACTTCGCCGTTGGCATGCCAATGCACGTCCGTCAGCGAAGCGACGCCGAACACCAGCACCTTCAGGCCGCCGGCCAGCCCCGCCACCGAGGCCGACAGCGTGAACGCCATCAGTTTGTAGCGCGAGGTGGAGTAGCCCAGCGAGCGGGCGCGCTGCTCGTTGTCGCGCACCGAGCGGATCACTTCGCCGAAGGGCGAGTTCAGCACGCGCAACACGAAGGCATAGCCCAGCGCGAACACGGCCAGCGTGAAGTAGTACATCGGCATCACGCCTTCCAGGTCGAAGATGCCGAACAGCTTGCCGCGCGGCACGCTCTGCAGGCCGTCCTCCCCGCCCGTGAAACCCGCCTGGACCGCAATGAAGTAGACCAGCTGCGACAGCGCCAGCGTGATCATGGCGAAGTAGATGCCCTGGCGCCGGATCGCGACGGCGCCGAAGGCCAGGCCCAGCAGTCCGCCCGTCAGCACCCCGGCCAGCAGGCCGAGTTCGGGCGTGGCGCTCAACAGCTTCATCACGGTGCCGGTGGCATAGGCGGCGGCGCCGAAGAACGCGGCGTGGCCGAAAGACAGCAGGCCCACGTAACCCACCAGCAGATTGAAGGCCGCGGCGAACAGCGCGAAGCACAGCACCTTCATCAGGAAAGTCGGATAGATGAACCAGGGCGCGGCCAGGGCGGCCACGGCCAGCGCCGCCATCGCCACGCGCATGCCGCGCCGGCTCAACTGCACCGGCTCGCGCGTCGCCTCGGCGGCCAGCACGTTCTGCACCTGCAAGGGCTTGCCGAATAGGCCGGCGGGCTTGCACAGCAGCACCAGCACCATGATGATGAAGATCGCCAGGTTGGCGGCCTCGGGATAGAACACCTTGGTCAAGCCTTCGATGATGCCCAGCCCGAAACCGCTGATGATGGCGCCCATGATGGAGCCCATGCCGCCGATCACCACCACCGCGAACACCACCACCACCAGGTTGGAGCCCATCATCGGACTGACCTGGTAGATGGGCGCGGCGATCACGCCCGCCACCGACGCCAGCGCCACGCCCAGCGCGTAGGTCAACGTGATGAGCAGCGGCACGTTGATGCCGAAGGAGCGCACCACCGTCGGGTTCTCGGTGGCCGCGCGCAACATGGCGCCCACGCGGGTCTTTTCGATCAGTACCCAGACCGCCAGGCACAGCACCAGCGACACCGCCACCGCCCAGCCGCGAT
Organism: Achromobacter xylosoxidans; assembly: GCF_002192695.1. GTDB lineage: Bacteria > Pseudomonadota > Gammaproteobacteria > Burkholderiales > Burkholderiaceae_B > Achromobacter > Achromobacter xylosoxidans_C. The sequence goes on along the minus strand of NZ_MTLG01000054.1, from coordinate 160,358 downwards.
ACCAGGGCAGGAACATGAAGCCCAGATTGACCCCACCGGTGAGCGCCTTGGGTATGGTGTAGGGCAGCCCCGACACGCCGTAGGCCTGGCGCAAACCGCCTTCGATCAGCAGCGCGATGCCGAAGGTCAGCAGCAGGCCGTACAAGTGGTCCATGCGGTAGGTGCGCGAGATGAGCAAGCGCTCGACCACGATGGCGAACACGGCCATGATCAGCGGCACCAGCACCAGCGCGGCCCAGTAGTTCACGCCCAGGTAGTTCAGCAGCATCCAGGCCAGGAACGCGCCCGCCGTGTACTGCGCGCCATGGGCGAAGTTGATGATGTTCAACAGGCCGAAGATCACCGCCAGCCCGATCGACAGCAGCGCGTAGAAGGAGCCGTTGATCAGGCCCAGCAGCAGCTGGCCGAATAGTGCCGTGGACGGCACGCCGAAAATTTCGAACACGTGGATTCTCCCCTCAGACACCCAGGCGGCGCTTGATCCGCTCGGGATCGTTGCGCGCTTCTTCTGCCGACAGCTGGTCGACCACGCAGCCGTGCTCCATGACGTAGTGGCGGTCGGCCACCTTGGTCGCGAAACGGAAGTTCTGCTCGACCAGCACGATGGTGAAGCCCCGCTCCTTCAAGGTGCGGATGGCATGCCCGATCTGTTGCACGATGACGGGCGCCAAGCCCTCGGTGGGTTCGTCCAGCAGGATGAGCTGGGCGCCCGTGCGCAGGATGCGCGCGATCGCCAGCATCTGCTGTTCGCCGCCGGACAGGTTGCCGCCGGAGCTGGCGCTGCGTTCGCGCAGGTTGGGAAACAGCGTGTAGATTTCGTCCAGCGACATGCCGCCGTCGGCCAAGCGCGGCGGCAGCATCAGGTTTTCGGTCACGTCCAGGCTGCGGAACACGGCCCGCTCTTCGGGGCAATACACCACGCCCAGCCGCGGAATGCGGTGCGGCGCCATGCCGATGGTCTCCTGGCCGTTCAGGCGGATGGAGCCGCGGCGCTTGTCCATGATGCCCATGATGGCGCGCAGCGTCGTCGTCTTGCCGGCGCCGTTGCGGCCCAGGATGGTGACGAGTTCGCCGCGCTTCACTTCCATGTCCACGCCATGCAGCACGTGGGATTCGCCGTACCAGGCGTTGAGGTCCTTGATCGCCAGCATCTCAGTGCGCCTCCTCGTCGGAACCCATGTAGGCCGTGATGACGCGCTCGTCGCTGGACACGGTGGCGTAGTCGCCCTGGGCCAGCACCGCGCCGCGCGCCAGCACCGTGATGGTGTCGGACAGGTCCGCCACCACCGACAGGTTGTGCTCGACCATCAGGATGCTGCGGTTGGCCGACGCGCGCCGGATCAGCGCGGCGATGCGGGTCACGTCCTCCTGGCCCAGGCCCGCCATGGGCTCGTCCAGCAGCATGATTTCCGGCTCCAGCGCCAGGGTCATCGCGATCTCCAGCGCGCGCTTGCGGCCGTAGGGCAGCAGCGCCGCCGTGGTGTGCGCCAGGCCGGCGAGGCCTACCGCGTCCAGCAATTCCATGGCGCGGCCGTTCAGGCGGTCGATGCTGTTGCGGCTGCGCCAGAAGCGCCAGCCGTCGCCATGCTGGCGCATCAGCGCCACGCGCATGTTCTGCAACGCCGTCAGGCCCAGGAACACGGCGGATATCTGGAACGAGCGGACGATGCCCAGGCGCGCGATCTGCTCGGGCGCCAGCGCCGTGATGTCGCGGCCGCGGTAGTGGATGACGCCCGCGTCGGGCGTGAGGAACTTGGTCAGCAGATTGAAGCAGGTGGTTTTGCCTGCGCCGTTGGGGCCGATCAAGGCATGGATGGAGCCTTCGCGCAGGGACAGGGACACGCCGTCGACGGCATTGAAGCCGCCGAACCGCTTGATCAATCCCTGGGCGGACAGGACCGCTGGGGTGTTCATGGTCGCGCTCCTACATGCGGGCCAGCAGGCCGCCATCGATCGCCAGGACGTGCCCATTGACGAACGAGGCGCCCGGCGACGCCAGGTAGACCACGGCCGGCGCGATGTCTTCCGGCGCGGCCCAGCGGCCAGTGGGCACCGCCGTGGCCAGGAAGGACTGGAACTGCGGATTGTCCTGCAAGCCCTGCGTGAAATCGGTACGCACGAAGCCGGGCGCCAACGCATTGCAGGTGATGCCGCTGGCGCCGTATTCGACTGCCAGCGCGCGGGTGAAGGCCGCGATGGCGCCCTTGGCGGTGGCGTAGGCGGCGATGTTGGGCATGGTCGCCTGGCCCGCCACCGACGACATCAGCACGATGCGGCCGAAGCCGCGCTTGCCCATGCCGGGCAACACGGCCCGCGCGCAATGGAAGGCGCCGTTGACGTGGACGTTCTGCAAGGCCTGCCATTCGGCGGAGCTCATCTCCACCACGGGCTTGCGGTTCTGGTTGCCGGCATTGCTGACCAGCACATCAATCTCCAGCCCGGCGCTCTCCAGTTGCGCGACGGCATCGGCCACGGCCTTTTCGTCGGCGACATCGAAAGGCGCCCCATGGGCCTTGATGCCCTCGGCCGCCAGGCGCTCGCAGGCGGCGGCGCAAGCCTCGCCGGACAGATCGTTGATCACCACCTGGGCGCCCGCCTGCCCCAATGCCCGCGCGATGGCGTAGCCCAGTCCCCTTGCCGCGCCCGTCACCAGCGCGACGCGCCCCGCCAGACCGAACGTGCGGTCCAGATAGTCGTGTTTCAAGCTTGTCTCCTTGGTTTTATATGTGCCGGATTTCTTGGCCCGGCTGTGTCGCTGCATGCTTCCGTCCGGCGAAAACATAATTGACATAAATCTCAATATACGCGACTATTTTTAAACACTCAATAACAAGATTTTTACTTTATCTCTCATAAAGAGTTCTGGTAGGAGACATCATGGCCCTGGAAACTCCCGGCTGCCCCGCAGCCAACGCCTTGCCGCCCCTGGCTTCACGCTTCCTCAAAGTTGCCGATCTGCCGTGGAAACCGACGCAAGTGGAAGGCATAGACATGAAGGTGCTGATGCAGGACAAGGAGACCGGCTTGCTGACCGCCCTGTTCCGCTGGCAGCCTGGCACCGAGCTGCCCTTGCATGAGCACGTGGAGGTCGAACAGACCTACGTGCTGGAAGGCTCGATCGTCGACGCCGAAGGCGAGGTCTGCGCCGGCGACTACGTGTGGCGTCCGCGCGGCAACCAGCACGTGGCGCGCGCGCCCAACGGCGCCCTGGTGCTGAGCTTCTTCCTGAAACCCAATATGTTCATCGACGCCTACGCCGGCCAGACGCTGGAATAAGTCGACCCCGGCGCGACCGTCCGGCACAGGATGGCGCGCACAGAAACTAGCCCCCGAGGAGACATACCCATGAAGATCCGTTTGAAGAACAGCCTGGCCGCCTGCGTGCTGGGCGCCCTGTCCGTGTCCGCCCAGGCGCAGGTGTCCGATGACGTCGTGAAGATCGGCGTGCTGGGCGACCAGTCCGGCATGATGGCCGACCTGTCCGGCAAGTTCGGCGTGGAAGCCGTAAAGATGGCCGTCGAGGATTTCGGCGGCACCGTGCTGGGCAAGCCCATCGAAGTGATCTCGGCCGACCACCAGAACAAGGTCGACATCGGCGTGGCGACCGCGCGCCGCTGGTACGAGAACGACAAGGTGGACCTGATCCTGGACGTGCCCAACTCCGCCATCGCGCTGGCGGTGCAGGACCTGACCCGCCAGATGAAGCGCGTGGTGATCTTCACCAGCGCAGGCTCTGCCGACCTGACCGGCAAGGCCTGCTCGCCCAACGGCATGCACTGGACCTACGACACCTACGCCTACGCCACCGGCGTGGCCAACGGCGTCATGGAAGACGGCGGCAAGAGCTGGTATTTCATCACCTCCGACTACGCCTTCGGCCATTCGCTGGAGCGCGACGCCATGGCGGTGGTCAAGGCCAAGGGAGGCCAGGTCGTGGGCAGCGTGCGCCACCCCATCGCGAGCGCGGACTTCTCCTCGTTCCTGTTGCAGGCGCAGGCGTCCAAGGCCCAGGTGATCGGCCTGGCCAACGGCAGCGGCGACACCATCAACAGCATCAAGCAGGCTTTCGAATTCGGCATCATGGGCAGCAAGCAGCGCGTGGCCGCCCTCTTCATGAGCATCGTCGACGTGCGCAGCGTGGGGCTGGAGTACGCGCAGGGCCTGAACCTGGTGGAGCCCTTCTACTGGGACCTGGACGACAAGTCGCGGCAATGGTCCGAGCGCTACTTCAAGCGCACCGGCCGCATGCCGTCCATGGTCCAGGCCAGCAACTACAGCGCTGCCATGCACTATCTGAACGCCGTCAAGGCCGCGGGCACGGACGCTTCCGAGCCGGTGCTGAAGAAGATGCATGAGACGCCCATCAACGACTTCATGACCGAGAACGGCCGCATCCGCGAGGACGGCCGCATCATGCGCGATCTTTACCTGTTCCAGGTCAAGAAGCCTGCGGAATCCAAGCGCGACTGGGACTACTACAACCTGGTGCGCAAGATTCCCGCCGAACAGGCCTTCCGTCCGCTCAAGGACGGCGCCTGCCCGCTGGTGAAATCGTGATGGACGGCGCGCTTGGGTTGCTGGCCGGCAAGCGCGCCATCGTCACGGGGGGCGCCAACCCCCGTGGCATAGGCGCCGCCATCGTCGACCTTTTCATCGCGCAGGGTGCGGCCGTCGCCGTGCTGGACCAGGCTTATCCGGAAGGCGCCAGCGCGACGCTGGCCGCCGGCCGCATCGACCTGCACTGCGACGTGTCGCGCACGGCCTCCTGCGAGGCGGCGATCGAGCGCGCCAGGGATGCACTGGGCGGCATCGACGTACTGGTCAACAACGCCGGCATCGTCGCCGCCACGCGCATCTGGGATCTGCCCGAGGACGAATTCCGCCGCATGGTCGAGGTCAACCTGACCGGCACCTACAACGTCACGCATGCGGCGCTGCCCGAGCTGCTGCAAAGCCCGCGGCGCCCGGCCATCGTCAACCTGGGCTCCACCGCCGCGCTGCGCGGCGGCGGCCTGCTGGGCGGCTCGCATTATGCGGCGTCCAAGGGCGGCGTCATCAGTTTCACCAAGGCGCTGGCCCGCGAGCTGGGGCCGCGCGGGGTGCGCGCCAATTGCGTGGCGCCCGGCATCATCGAAACGGACATGACGCTGGGAAAATTCGGCGAAAATTGGGAACAAGAACTCAAACAGGGCATTCCGCTGCAGCGCTTCGGCTCGCCCGCCGAAGTCGCCCAGGCCATACTCTTCCTGGCCTCGGACCTGTCCTCCTACTCAACCGGCATCGTGGTCGACGTCAATGGCGGCTTCCACATTCACTAGGCGCGCCCTCCCGCAATGAGCACTCCAGACCGCATGTTGTCCATCCTCGACCTCTTTCGCGACGACACCACCGCCGCGTTCCAGGAAGACGTCATGGCGCATCTGGACTGCTCGCGCGCCACGGCGTACCGCTACCTGAAGTCGCTGACCGAAAGCGGGCTGCTCGCGCCCACCGCGGGCGGCGCCTACGTGCTGGGATCGCGCATCATCGAGCTGGACCGTCATCTGCGCCGGCACGATCCCCTGATGCGGGCGGCGCGCGAGGTCATGCGCGCCACCGGCGACGAGCTGCACGCCAACCTGATGCTGTGCAATTACTACGGCGACAAGGTCATGTGCGTGGACCGCTACTGGACCGACGACTCCATCGAATCCAGCTATGCGCGCGGCCGTCCCTACACCATGTTCCATGGCGCCACGGCCAAGCCCATCCTGGCCAACCTACCGCCGTACCAGCTGCGCAACCTGATGCTGTGGCACGCGGCCGAAATCCGCGAGGCCGGGTTGGGCGAGGACTGGGACGAATTCCGCGCCAACCTCAAGCGCCTGCGCGCCGCCGGCGTGTACGTGTCGCATGGCGAGGTCGACCCGGGGCTGATAGGCATAGGCTCGGCCATCTTCAGCGCCGAACAGAAGGTCGTGGGCAGCCTGGTGTTCATCGCCGCGGAAGCGCGCACCTCGGCCGAGCGGCTGGAGGTACTACAGGCGCGCATCCAAATCGCGGCCGCGCAGGTGTCGCGCAATCTGCAGGCCCCGCAAAGCAACGGCGCGGCGGCGATCGGCATCATGCCGTCGCGGCCGCGCCGCACCAAGTCCCCGGCCGGAGCAACGCCGGCCAGGGCCAGGAAACCGTAATCAGGCCTTGTTGTAGCGCTCGGCGCTGCGGACGATTTCCTCGTGCGCGGCGTCCAGGCCCTTCCAGCCCTTGACCTTGACCCACTTGCCCTTTTCCAGGTCCTTGTAGTGCTCGAAGAAATGCTGGATGCGGGAGATGTCTTCCGCCGGCAGATCTTCGTAGGACTTGATGTTGCGGTACGGGGGGTACAGCTTATCGATCGGCACGGCCAACAGCTTGGCGTCGCCGCCCGATTCGTCGTCCATTTCCAGCACGCCGATGGCGCGGCAGCGCACCACCGCGCCGATCTGGATCGGGAACGGGGTCAGCACCAGCACGTCGGCGGGGTCGCCGTCTTCGGACAGGGTTTGCGGGATGTAGCCGTAGTTGCACGGATAGTGCATGGCGGTCAGCATGAAGCGGTCAACGAAAATCGCGCCCGTGTCCTTGTCGACCTCGTACTTCACCGGGTCGGCGTTCATGGGGATTTCGATGATGACGTTGAAGTCTTCCGGCAGCTTCTTGCCAGGGGAGACGCGATCAAGACTCATGATTCAACCTTGTTGTGTGTCTGAAGGATTGTTCAAATCGAGCCGTCGTCCTTGAACGGCGGCTTGGTAGCCGGCACGGGCGCGGCGGCCGGCGCGGGCTTGGACCCTGCGGGCGTGGCCGGCGCGTACGTGGGCACGGGATCATCGAAAGCCGCCGCCGGAATGGGGGCGCTATCGAAGTACTCGTCGATGTCGGAGGTACTGCCGCCAGCCAGCGGGGCGTCTTCGGGAGCCAGCGCGCGTTCGCGCTGCTCTTTGTTCACGCGGGCGTCCGGATCCAACACGTAGTCGGAGGCCGAGGCCGCCACCGCCGGCGGCAGCGCGGGGTAATCGCCGCCCAGTTCGGCGTCGCCGTCGGTATCGGACAGACCCACCGCATAACCGCCTTCGGCGTCCACGCGATAGGGATCGGAACCGGTATCCGCGGCCGGCAAGGCGGCATCCGCCGCCAGCACCGGCAACGCCATGCTGGCCGCCGTTGCCAGGCGCCAGTGGCGCACCGCGTCGGCGGGACGTTCCAGGCGGTCATACAGGCTGCCCAGCAGCGCATGCGTCTGCGCGTCGCTGCGGCGGCTGAGGCTGCGCAGCAGATAGCGTTCGGCCTGGCCCCAGAGCTGGCCGTTCAGGCACAGCATGCCCAGCGCGGTCAGCAGGTCGGGATCGGTGGGACGCTGTTGCAGCCAGGTCTCGGCGCGCGCCAGCCGGCGCGAAACCTGTTCGGCTTCGCAACGGGCGTAGGCCGCCACCAAAGCCGGATTGAACTTCACGGCGACTGCGGCTTCCAGCACGCGCGCGGCCTCGCTGGCTTCGCCGGCGGCCTCGAACGCGGCCGCGCCCGCCAGCGCGATTTCCGGCAGCAGCCGTTCCTCGGCCTTCAGGTCCTTCCAGATGGCGCGCCAGGCCTCGCTGCTGCCAGCCGCTGCGGCGCGCAGGCGCGCCGCGCCCGAAGCGTCGATCAGGAGGTCGGCTTCGGCACGGGCCAGGGCATTGCGGCGCACCAGGCCGCGCGCCAGCGTGAAGACCTGTTCGTCGTGATGCAGGGCGGTATGCGCGCGCAGCAGCAGGCGCATGGTGTGCAGATGGCGCGCGCCGCCGTCGGCCAGCGGCTCCAGCACGCCCAGCGCGCGCTCGGCGCGGCCTTGGTCCAGCAGCATGTCGGCCGACACCGTGGCGGTGGCTTCGATCAGGCCGGCGTCCGTGCCGGCCTGTTCCTGCGCGGTCGCCAGCAGGCGGTCGCGGCGGTCGAATTCGCCCAGGCCATGCGTGGCGCGGGCGGCGGACAAGGCCGCCAGCACGCGGCGCGTCTGGACCTTGGTCTGGTCCAGCAGCTTGGTCAGATCTTTTTCGGCGGTGGTGTAGCGCCCTTCCAGCAGGCCGATCCAGCCGCGCTCCAGCAGTTCGTGGTCGCGCGCCTGGGCGCGCTTGCCGCGCCAGGCCCGCACGCGGTCGGGGATGGCCAGCAGCCATGCCAGCAGGCGCAGGCCCACGTACAGCACGATAAAGGCCGCAACGATGAGCAGGACCGCGAGCGTCAGCGACATGTTGATGCGCCACGGCCAGACCAGCAACAGCACGTTGCCGGAGTGCGAACGCAGCACGACCGCCAGGGCGACGGCGACGACGGCGAGCAGCAGTGTCCAGAACCAGGTACGCATAAGCCTCAGTCCTGTCCGCTGGTCTTGAAGCCCGCGGCGCGCAGCGCAGCCACGGCGTTCAGGCTGTCAGCCACTTCCGGCATACGCACGGCGATGTCGGTCTGCGCCAGTTCGCGCGCCAGCGTCTGGGCGGCGACGGTGTCGGGGGAACGGCTGTCGAAGTACTTGGCGAGCGTGACGCCGACGTTGTCGAGTTCGCTCTTCCAGACGGCGGGCTGGCGCATCAGCATGGCCAGTTGCGCCGTCAGCAGGCGCTGGCGCAGCGTGCCGCGCACCTGGTCGGCCTGGTCGGGCGACAGCAGCAAGGCAGCCGGCTCGTCCACGCGCTGGATCGTGATCAGGCCGCCCAGCTCATGCGCCAGCGCGGAGCCGGCGCGGCCGGGCCAGGAGGCCATCTCGGCGCGCCAGCGCTGCCACCAGGGCGCGTCGGCCGGCAAGCCCGCCAGCGGATCGACCGCGGGGGCAGGTGCGGCCGCCGGCGCGGCTTCGCCGGCAGGCGCCACACCCGGGGCGGCGGCGTCCGGCACCAGCAGCGGCGCCTTGCCGATCAACGCCACCAGGCGGTCGATGCGGGCCGACTGGGCAGGGATATCCACGGTGGACACGGCGCGCAGGCGGTCCAGGTCGCCGTTGATGGCTTGCTGCAGGCTGGAGAAGCGCGGGCGGTCGGCGCGCGCCAGGCGCGATTGCGCCGTTTCCAGCGCCACGATCGCGTTGGAGACATTGCCGGCCAGGCGCAGTTGCTGGTTGGCGATGGTCAGCAGGCGCTCGACGTCATTGGCAAGCAGCTCGTCGCTGGCGCTGTCGTTGAAGTTCTGCCAGGCCAGTTGCAAGGCGTTGTACTGGCTTTGGGTTTCGCGCACGGTGTCTTCGAGTTCGCCGACGCGGCCAGCCTGGGCTTGCGCCAGGGCCAGGGCCTCGCGGGTGTCCTTGCGGGCCTGCGCCAGATCGGCGGTCAGCGTTTCGAGGCGCGTGGCGACCTCGCGGCCGGCGGACACGAACTGGGTGCGCTGCATCCAGAGGGCGTAACCCAGGCCGGCAGCCAACAGGATCAGGATGATGAGGGCGGGGACCAGCGGGCCACTGCCGCGCTTGGCCGGGCGGGCCTTGACGGAATCGGCCGGGGCCGATGCGGGCGCGCTTGCACCCGGGGCGGCCGTCGGAACGACCGGATCGGTAGCGGGAGTCTTGTCTGTCATGACGCGATTGTATTCGGTGTCAGCCGATGCAACGAATCAAGCGGCAACAAAAGCCTGGAATATCGACTCGTCGTTGGGCAAGCAGATTTTTACCATCGGTCGCGCCCCGCCTTCATGACAGGCCTGTGGCACGCGGCGCTGCAGGGAGGGATGCGTCAGCACGAAGCTGCATCGGGTCCACCAGTCCGCCAGGCCAGCCGCCTCCAGGCCGGCCCGCAGCGCATCCGCGCCCTCGCCGCTGGTGATCAGCCAGGTGGCCGGCACGCCTGCTTCCGCCCAGCGCCGTAGGCAGGCAAGTTGATCGGCGTTCCAGCTCGCGGGGCGCCGCAGGTAGGCGGCATGGCGCGTCACGGCCGCGCCGTGCGCCTCGAGCTTGTCGCCCAGCCAGTCCCTGCCCTGCGTGCCGCGCACCAGCAGCACGCGGGCGGGCAGTTGCGGCAGCTGCCGCAAGACTTCCCAGAGCGCCTCGGAATCGTGGCTGGGCGCGCTTTCGGGAGGATGCAAAACTGTTGTATTCGCGCCAAAACAGGGGGATAGGCGCAAGGCCTGGGCGCTGGCCGGTCCAACCGTGGCGGCAATGACGCCGACCGGCCAGGGAGCCGGCCCGTCCGCCTGCGCCCACTGCTCCAGGTACAGCCTGGCGGCGTTGCCGCTGACGAATACGACCATGTCGTAATCGGCGGGGCGCGGCGGCCCGCCCGCGGCAGCGGGCAGGGCCTGGATTTCCAGGGCGGGAAGAATGCAGGGCGTCCAGCAGGCGCCCTGCAGGCGGCCTGCCAGGGCCTCGTTGCGGCCGTCGGGCCGCGTCAAGATGGCGACCCGCGGCAGTTCAGCGGCTGCGGACGCCATGGCCATCAGTCGGCCCTGGGCGGGTCTTGCAGCAGTTCGCGCAGGATGTCCTGCGCGCCCGCGTCCAGCAGCGCCTGGGCCGCGGCCTCGCCAATGGCCTGGGCCTCGGCCACGGGACCGCTGCGGGCCGTATGGACCATGCGCACGCCGTCGGGCGACGCCACCAAGGCGCGCAACGACAAGGTGCCGCCGGCAATTTCGGCGTACGCCGCCAGGGGCACCTGGCAGGATCCGCCCAGCTTGCGGGACACGGCGCGCTCGGCCACCACACAGGACGTGGTGCCGGCGCTGATCAAGGGGGCCAGCCAGGCGCGCATGTCATCGCGGTCGTCGCGGATCTCGATGCCCAGGGCGCCCTGCCCGGCCGCCGGCAGGCTGTCTTCCGGTTGGAGCAGGCTGCGGATGCGTGCAGCCAGGCCCAGACGCTCCAGACCAGCTGCGGCCAGCACGATGGCGTCGTATTCGCCCTTGTCCAGCTTGCCCAGGCGCGTATCGAGATTGCCGCGCAGCGGCTTCACGACCAGCTCGGGATAGCGCGCGCGGATCTGCGATTCGCGGCGCAGGCTGGAGGTGCCAACGACGGCGCCCGCCGGCAGGTCGGCCAGCGAGCCATGGGTATTGGAGACGAAGGCATCGCGCGGATCCGCGCGATCGAGGACGGCGCAAAGCTCGAACGGGGCCTGCAGATCGACCGGCACGTCCTTCAAGGAGTGCACGGCCAGATCGGCGCGCCCGTCGAGCAGCGCGTTTTCGAGTTCCTTGACGAACAGACCCTTGCCGCCCACCTTGGAGAGCGTGCGGTCGAGGATCTGATCGCCTCGGGTCGTCAGGGTGAGCAGCTCAACCGCGCACGCCGGGTACAGCGTGCGCAGCCGGTCGCGCACATGCTCGGCCTGCCACAGGGCAAGCCGGCTGGCGCGGGTCGCGATGACCAGGCGTTGCGGTAGAGACACGAGACGGCATCAAACGAAATTGGAGACGATGACCGTCGCGACCACCCCGAGGATGGCCAGCACGAAAAGGCCCTGAAGGAGGCTCAGGCCCGATTCGGATTGCTGGGGATCGGTGGATCTACGCAGACTCATGTGCTGATTCCTTGGAAGCGGTTTTGCGGCTTGCCAGCCACCGTCCAAGGACAACAACCAGCAAGGCGCCAATGATTTCTGCGCCGATTTTAACCGTAGTGGGCTGAACGCCGAATTGACGTTCGACAACCACGTCGGTGATCAGCATGCCGCCCGCGATCCAGCCCAGCAAAGCTGCACCAAACGTAACCACCAGCGGATAGCGGTCGATGAGCTTGAGCACCAGGGTGCTGCCCCAAATGATGATCGGCACGCTGACGATCAGGCCGAAGGCGACCAGGCCGATCTGATGGTCGGCGTGGGCGTTCTGGGCCGCGCCGGCAATGGCGATCACGTTGTCCAGGCTCATCACGAAGTCGGCGATGATGATGGTCTTGATCGCGGCGGCAATGGATGTGCCGCCCTTCACGTTGCCATGGGCATCGTCCTCGGGAACCAGCAGCTTGACGCCGATCCAGACCAGCAGCAGGCCGCCCACGACCTTCAGGAAGGGAATCGACAGCAGGGTCAGGGCGAAGGCGATCAGGACCACGCGCAGGATGATGGCGCCCGCGGTACCCCACAGAATGCCTTGCATGCGCTGCTTGGGCGCCAGATTGCGGCAGGCCAGCGCGATCACGACGGCGTTGTCGCCGCCGAGCAGGATGTCGATGAGGATGATCTGGAATACCGCTGTCCAACTCAGCGTCTGCAAAAACTCAAGCACTATGAACCCCCGAAGGCATTTATGAAAAGAGTGGCCGGTCCCGGTCCGGCAAGGCCCGCCGCGCAGGGCGCGGCGGGCTTATTCAGTACAACTTATTAGTATAATTCAGCTTTCAGTCAGCTTTCTGGCGCAGCAGCAAAACTTTGCCGATAGCCAGCACCAGCACCGCGCCCAGCGCGCCCGTCATCAGCGCAAAGCTGTGCTGCGTGATCCCCAGGGCCGCGTCGATACGCGCCACGGGTTCCTGCAAGGCCGGATCGCCCACCAGCAGTTCGCCCGCGATGAAACCCAACAGCGCCGCGCCCACCCAGACGATGACCGGGAAGCGCTCGATGACCTTCAGGAGCAGCGTGCTGCCGAAGATGACCAGCGGAATACTGATGGCCAAGCCCAATACCAGCAAGGTCGTATCGCCCATGGCCGCGGCGGCCACGGCCACCACATTGTCCAGGCTCATGACCAGGTCGGCAATCATGATAGTGCGGATTGCGGTCAGCAGATTGCCTTGTGTCTTGCCCGCGCCGTCTTCCTCGCCTTCAGGCAACAGCAACGTCACGCCGATGTAGACCAGGAGCAACGCGCCGATGAGCTTGAGCCACGGCAGCAACAGCAGCTTGGCCGCCACCAGCGTCAGCACGATACGCATGATGATCGCCGCGGCAGAGCCGACCACGATCGCTTTTTTCTGTTGGGCCGGAGGCAGCGAACGCGCCGCCAGCGCAATAACCACGGCGTTGTCGCCCGATAGCAGAATGTTGACCCAAATGATCTGGAGCAACGCTATCCAGAATGCCGCTGAACTGAGTTCCATGCCTCTCTTTCCTAGGTGTGATCCCCCTAGGACAAAACCAAATGAATGGGTGAAATAAGACGAAAAAAACGTACTGGCCGTCTTGGTGCGAGCCCGACGGCATTCTTGCTGGGTACGTGCAGAATTTCTTTCATTATAGTTTCGTTCAGCTTTCCGTATGTTTACCCGGCCGCGTCATGGACACGGGATTTCCCTAGGATTACGAAAAAAAAGACGAAAAAAAGCCCGCCGTGGCGGGCTTGGGATGGCGGATGCCTATCGCTGGAAATCAGGGGTTTGACGCCAAGACAGGACCTCCGCCATCAGGCCGCGGGCGCCGGACGTCAGCCGCGTCCGGATACCGGGCCAGGCGTTTTTACAGCACCGACTTGAGCAGCTTGCCCATTTCGGACGGATTGCGCGTGGTACGGATACCGCAGGCTTCCATGACTTCCAGCTTGGCGTCGGCAGTGTCGGCGCCGCCGGAGATCAGCGCGCCGGCGTGGCCCATGCGCTTTCCGGGAGGGGCGGTGACACCGGCGATGAAGCCGACGACCGGCTTCTTCATGTTGTCCTTGGCCCACTCGGCGGCGTTGACTTCGTCCGGACCGCCGATTTCGCCGATCATGATGACGGCGTCGGTGTCGGGATCGTCATTGAACATCTTCAGCACGTCGACGTGCTTCAGGCCGTTGATGGGATCGCCACCGATGCCGACGGCGCTGGATTGACCCAGGCCCAGCTCGGTGACTTGCGCCACGGCTTCGTACGTCAGGGTGCCCGAACGGCTGACGATGCCGATGCGGCCCTTGCGGTGGATGTGACCGGGCATGATGCCGATCTTGATTTCGTCGGGGGTGATCAGACCCGGGCAGTTCGGGCCCAGCAGCAGGGTCTTGCTGCCCTTGGCCTTCATGCGGTTCTTGACTTCCAGCATGTCGCGGACCGGGATGCCTTCGGTGATGCAGATCACCAGGTCCAGTTCGGCCTCGACGGCTTCCCAGATGGCGGCAGCGGCGCCCGCGGGCGGCACGTAAATGACGGACACGGTGGCGCCGGTGTCAGCCTTGGCGTCCTTCACCGAAGCGAAAATCGGCACGCCTTCGAAGTCTTCACCCGCCTTCTTGGGGTTCACGCCGGCCACGAAGGCGGCTTTGCCATTGGCGTACTCACGGCACATGCGGGTGTGGAACTGGCCCGTCTTGCCCGTGATGCCCTGGGTGATGACCTTGGTGTCCTTGTTGATCAGAATCGACATTTGTGAATCCTTGGATTTTTCTTTACTTGACGGCGGCTACGACGCGGGTGGCGGCTTCGGCCATCGTGTCGGCGCTGATGATCGGCAGACCGGAGTCAGCCAGCATCTTCTTGCCGAGTTCTTCGTTGGTGCCCTTCATGCGGACGACCAGCGGCACGTTCAGGTTGACGGCCTTGCAAGCAGCGATCACGCCTTCGGCGATGACGTCGCAGCGCATGATGCCGCCGAAGATGTTGACCAGGATGGCCTTCACGCTCTTGTTCTTGAGCATGATCTTGAAGGCTTCCGTGACCTTCTCGGCCGTAGCGCCACCGCCGACGTCCAGGAAGTTGGCCGGCTCGCCGCCGAACAGCTTGATGGTGTCCATGGTGGCCATGGCCAGGCCGGCGCCGTTCACCAGGCAGCCGATGTTGCCGTCGAGCTGGATGTAGGCGAGGTCGAACTTGCTGGCTTCGATTTCAGCCGGATCTTCTTCGTCCAGGTCGCGGTAGGCGACGATTTCCGGGTGACGGAACAGGGCGTTGGGATCGAAGTTGAACTTGGCGTCCAGGGCGATGATGTTGCCCTTGCTGTCGCGGTTCAGCGGGTTGATTTCGACCAGGGAGGCATCGGTGTCCATGTAGCACTTGTAGAGCTTCTGGAACACGTCCACGGCCTGGGCGGTGGAGTCAGCGGGCAGGCCGATCGCGTTGGCGATCTTGGTGGCTTGCTCGGCCGACAGGCCGGTCAGCGGGTCGATGTATTCGGTGATGATCTTCTCGGGAGTGGAGTGGGCCACTTCCTCGATGTCCATGCCGCCTTCGCTGGAGGCGATGAAGGCGACCTTCTGGGTGGCGCGGTCGGTGACCAGCGACACGTAGTATTCCTTCTGGATGTCGGCGCCGTCTTCGATGTACAGGCGGCGGACCTTCTGGCCTTCCGGGCCGGTCTGGTGCGTGATCAGCTGCATGCCCAGGATTTCCGAGGCCAGCTTGCGGACGTCGTCCAGCGAGCGCGCCAGCTTCACGCCGCCGCCCTTGCCGCGGCCGCCCGCGTGAATTTGTGCCTTGACGACCCACACCGGTCCACCCAGCTTTTCAGCGGCAGCCACGGCCTCGTCGACGGAAAGAGCGGGAATCCCGCGCGGCACGGGGACGCCAAATTGCTTCAGCAGTTCCTTGCCTTGATACTCGTGGATTTTCATGTGTTACCTGTCAGGACGTATGAGAAAAAGAAGGTGAATCGGAGGACGAATCGGCCGATGCCTCAGCGCTACCCCCGGTGTACCACTTGGGATAGTGCTCAGCCACCACCGGGCCGCTGGTGCTTAGCGCGTGGCAGCCGTCCAGTTGGAATGGACGCCGGTTCGGGTTGTTTTCCTGCCGCCGGCGGTTGGCCATGGTCTGCACCGCCGCGGTGGGTAGCACCTGCGACAGCTCGGTCATGTGCGTACAGCCCTCCACGTGCCCGAACCGCTCCTTGACCTGCCCGCGGAACCCTTTGAGCAGGTTCATTCCGATCAGATCAGTGTAAGCCGGTTCGATGGCCATGCAATGCTCGCCGTAGGGAGCGGCGTCATAGACGGCCTGCGCCGCCACGATCGAGAAGTTCTCGTCGATGGTGATGCGCAGATGCATGTGATGGATGGGTTGTCCAGCCTTGAACATCTCGCCGTCGCGCTTGGGGAAATCGTACGCCTTGACGTCGATCAGCTCGGCTTCCAGGTCCCAGAGCCCGTCTTCGCGCGCATACGACTGCACGCGTATGGAACGCGTGTGCAATGGTTGGCGAGGATAGTCCGGCGGTGGCAAGGGCATGCTGGGGGCCTGCGGGGCGAGATGCCTGCGCATGGTGCGCGGCAACAAAACCTTCAAAGTATAGCGCAGGCGGCCTGCGATCAAGCCCCCTGACTGGTGCCTGACGCGCCGCCGCAGAGGGCGGCGGCCGCCCACAGGCCCTGGTGCCGGACCTGGCAGGTGATGCGGGCGGCGGCCAGGCGCCGCTCGCGCTCCGGGGAGTATTCCTCCAGTCCCCGGCGGCAGGCTTTCAGGCGCGCTTCCAGCGCGCTCCAGGCGCGGGCGAAGGCGTCCGGCCGGGCGGCTGGCGGACTGGCAGCCAGGTCGGCGGCGGCCTGCGGACCGCAATAAAGGCTGATCACGTCCGCATCGCCCGCCCAGGCCTGCGCGCCGGTCAGGTCCACGCCCGGCAGGCCCAGCCGGGACAGGCCGCAGAGAATATAGGGGCCATGGTAGGAGAAGGAACTGTTCCAGCGCGCGCCTGCCGGCATCCGCGGCCCCTTGGGCGTTTCCGTCCAGCCGAAGGCGGCTTGCGGCTCGCGCCGCGCCAGTTCCGCCGCCAGCCAATCCCGCGCGGCCTGGCGCTGCCGCTGCCGGGACGCCGGCAGAGACAGCAGCCACAATTCGACCGGGGCGCCCTCCCCGGTCAGCCTGAAGGGTTCGGTCACTATTGCGTCCACGGGGTCGCCGGGCTGCCGATCCAGGCCTGCCCCGCCGGGATGGACTCGCCCTTGAGCACCAGCGTCAGCGGCCCCAGGCGCGCGCCCGCTTCCACCCGCGTGTCATACAGGATGGTGCTGCGCGGCCCCACGTTGACGGCGTCGCCGATGCGGACCATGCCGATCTTCATCACGCGGTCTTCGAACAGATGGGTCTGCGGGCCGGACCAGGCGTGCAGCACCGCGTCGTCGCCGATCGACACGCAGTCGTACTCGGTGATGTCGGTGGTGTCCATGAAGACGCGCTTGCCGATGCGGGCGCCCATGCAGCGCAGAGCCAGCGGCAGCCAGGGCGTGGCCCGCAGGAAGTTGAAGAAATTGGGCACCGCGATGGATTCGTACAGGCTGGTGACGGCTTCGCTCTTCCAGACGAACGGCGTCCACATGGGTTCGGCGCGCGGCTTGTAGCGGCCGATCAAGGCCCATTTCAGCGCCACCAGAAACAGGAAGGCGCCGACGCCGTACAGTACGCCGGCCAGCATCAGCTCGTCGAAGGCGGAAACGAAGCCTTCGCGGGCGGCCATGGGTATGACCTTCATCACGGTCAAATAGCCCACCGCGATCACCACGGCCAGCGGCAGGATCATGCGCATGCCCTCGACGCCGCCGCGCAGGATCTTGCGGCCCAGGCTGGGGCGGAACGTCAGGTGCGCTGGAAAGCCCGCCGTCTGTTCGCGCGCCGGCAGCGCCAGCGGCGGATTGCCCAGCCAGGTCTGGCCGCTGGCCATGCGGGCGTTGGCCGGCGCGCGGCTCTGCACGCCGATCAACACGTCGTCGGGCAGCACCGAGCCGTCCGGGACATAGGCGCCGTTACCGACGAAGCTGCGGTTGCCGATGACGGTGGGCCGCATGGTCATCCACCCGCCATCGATTTCCTCGTCGCCCAGCATGACGCCGTCGGCGATGAAGCTGTCGCGGCCCAGGGTCAGCATGTCGGGCACCACGCCCATGGCGGTGGAGATTTCCGTGCCGCGCCCGACCTTCGCGCCCAGCAGGCGGTACCAGTTGCCGGCATAGATCGATGCATACAGGCCGTGCAGCACGCTGAGGCTGGATTCCTGAATCTGGTTGGTCAGCCAGCGCCGCAGATAGATCTGGCCGTACACAGGCCAGCGGCCGCTGGCCAGACGGGGCAGCAGCGTCCAACGCAGCAGCGCCGATACCAGCACCGTCAGCATCAGCAGCAAGGCGCTGGCAGGCAAAGCCAGCAGCAGATAGCTCAAGAAGGCTTGGGGCCAGGGCACGCGCGCGCCCATCAGGTCCAGCCAGCGCGCGTCGATCCAATCGATCAACACGAAGCTCGGGAACACGGGCATGAAGAACAGGGCGGCGATCAGCGTGCCGCCGCCGGCGTAGGCCACGCAGTCCAGCCGGCTCCAGAGGCCCTGGCGCTGCGGCCGCGGCGGCAGCGCCGGCGCGCGGGCCTGCGGATCGTGCCGCGCCGGCGCGCCGCTCCAGATCTGGCCTGGCGGCACGCGCGCGCCCTGCGCCAGCGAGGACAGGCCGTCCAGCCGGGCGCCCTCGCCCATCGCCACGTCGCCCTGCAGCACCGAATAGGAACCGATGTAGGCGCGGTCCGCCAGCGTGATCGGCGCCACGCGCCATTCCCCGCCGCGCACCGCGAAGTTCTCCAGGTTCACGGCCGCGCCGATGCTGACGCCGTTTCCGACCGCCAACAGGTCGGGCGCGCGCACGGAAATGCGGCTGATGGCGGCGTCGCGGCCGATGCGCGCGCCCAGCGCCCGCAAGTACCAGATCTGCAGCGGCGACCCGGCAAGCAGATGCGCGGGCGGTATGTCCAGCACCCGGTCCACCAGCCACCAGCGGTAGAACAGCCAGCCATACAGCGGGTAGCGGCCGGGCTTGAGCCGGCCCAGGATGCCCCACTTGCAGGCCACGGCCACGCCGAAGCTCAGCAGGTTGCAGGCCAGATAGCTGGCGATGGACAGGGCCACCGCGCGCCAGACCGAGTCGCCCTCGTCGCCCGTCCAGTAGTGGTAGGTGAAGAACGGCGTCAGCCAGATCAGCATGCGCACGCCGATCAGCAGCGGCAGCGCCGCCAACTGGGCCAGGCCGCAGGTCCAGCGGCGCCACTCGGGCGCGGCCGCCGGATCGCCGTCTGTCCCGGCGACGGCTGCCGCTTGGACCGCGGCGCCTTCGGCCGAGGCCAGCGCATCCAGCCGGGCCGCAAGCGTTCCCAGCACGGGATGCTGGTAAAGCTCGTGCATGGTCAGCGCGGAAAAATGCGGATGCTTGCGCAGCGACGACACCAGGCGCGCGGCCAGCAGCGAATGACCGCCCAGGTCGCGGAAGAAGTCGCTGGCCAGCCGCAGCGGCTGCCCCGGGAACAGCGGACGCAAGGCGTCGAACAAGGCGAGCTCGCCCGGTGTGACGGGCTCGTCGTCTTCGCCGCTGGGCTCGGACACGGCGTCCAGCTCGCGCGCCTTCAGCGCCTTGCGGTCGATCTTGCCCGAGGTCAGGCGCGGCACTTCGGCCACCAGTTCGAAGCGCGCCGGAATCATGTAGGCAGGCAAGTCCGCGCCCAGGGCCGCGCGCATCGCATGCGGGTCCAGCCGCGCCTCGCCCTCGGGCTTGAGGAAGGCCACCAGCTGCTCGATGCCCGCCAGATCGCGCAGCACCACGGCAGCGGCGCCCACGCCCGGCAGGCGGTAAAGCGCGGCCTCGATTTCCCCAAGTTCGACGCGGAACCCCCGCACCTTGACCTGGTCGTCGCTGCGGCCCAGGCAATGAATCTGCCCGTGCTCGTCGATGCGCGCCAGATCGCCGCTGCGGTACATGCGGGTGTCGTGATCGCCGGACGGGCGCGGATTCGCGAGGAATTTCTCGGCCGTCAGCTCGGGCCGGCCGAGATAGCCGCCGGCCACGCCGGGACCGGTGATGCACAGCTCTCCCACCTGCCCTTGCGGCAGCACCGCGCCGTCCTCGCCGCGCACCAGCATGCCGTAGTTGGGCAGCGGCGCGCCTATGGTCACGGGCTGGCCGGGCAGCAGTTCGGCCAGGCTGGCCGACACGGTGGTCTCGGTGGGGCCGTAGGTGTTGAACAGGCGCCGGCCGGGCGTGGCCCAGCGCGGCACCAGGAAATCCGGACAGACCTCGCCGCCCAGATTGACGATGCGCAATCCAGGCACGTCGCGCGCAAACAGCGCCAGCAAGGTCGGCACCGCGTGCAGCACGGTCACGCCTTCGCGCACGAGGGCATCCGGCAAGCCTTCCGGGTCCGTGGTCAGCATCTTGGGCGCCACCCACAAGGACGCGCCGACCAGATAACTGATCCAGATCTCTTCGAACGACATGTCGAAGGCCACCGAAAAGCCCTGGTAGACCTTGTCTTCATGGCGCACGCCCAACACGGCGTTTTCGCTGCGCAGGAAGTGACAGATGCTGGCGTGGTTGATAGGCACGCCCTTGGGCTTGCCGGTGGAGCCCGAGGTGTAGATGACATAGGCGGGATGTTCGGGCAACAGCCCTGCCCGCCTGCGCAAATCGCCTGCGGCCGGCTCCGACAGCGCCCAGGTGGTCCAGGTGGCCATGCCGTCCAGCCGGACCTCGGCGCCCGCGATCAGCCCGTGGGCGCCCGCGTCCTGCAGGCAGACCAGCATGCGGTCCGCGGGCGTGTCGGACTCAAATGGCAGCCAGGCCGCGCCCGCCTTGGCGATGGCCGCCTGCATCACCAACAGGTCGGCGCCGCGCGGCAGGCACAGGCCCACGATATCGCCGGGCCGCACGCCGGCTTCGATCAGATGGTGCGCGGCCAGGTCGGCGCGTCGGCCGAGCATGTCGTAAGTGAGGGTGTGATCCAGCCAATGAATGGCAACGGCGGCGGGATACCGGCGGATCGTGGCTTCCAGAATGTCGGGCAGCGTCTCTGCAAGCAGCAGGTCGGGCCGACAGGGGCCTTGGAGAATCATAGGAACGACAAGGATCCAGCAATGGGATTTTGCGTATTGACCCATGCCGCGGAATTTCGTTCAAGCAGGATTGAAAAAAACATCCGCGCCGCGCCCAGGCTGTGGCGTGCAGCCATCACAAGAACCTTGCGGCTGCATGGGAAAAGCCCTGATCCGCGCGCGGCATGCGCGGATCAGGGCTGGCGCCGGAGCCATGGGATCCGGCGGCGTTACGGCAAGCTGTCTGCTCAGGCCGCCTGGCGCAAGGCGCGGGCCGCCTGCACCATGCCGATCAACGCGGCTTCGGTTTCAGGCCAGGCGCGCGTCTTCAGGCCGCAGTCAGGATTGACCCACAGACGCTCCTTGGGCAGACGCGCCGCGGCCTTCTGCATCAGGCCGACCATCCAGTCCACTTCGGGCACGTTCGGCGAATGGATGTCGTACACGCCGGGACCGATGTCGTTCGGATAACGGAAGTCCTCGAAGGCCTTGAGCAGCTCCATGTTGGAGCGCGAGGTTTCGATCGTGATCACGTCCGCGTCCATGGCGGCGATGGATTCGATGATGTCGTTGAACTCCGAATAGCACATGTGGGTGTGGATCTGCGTCTCGTCGCGCACGCCGGCGGTCGACAGGCGGAAGCAATCCACGGCCCAGTCCAGATACGCCTGCCAGTCGGCGCGGCGCAGCGGCAGGCCTTCGCGGATGGCGGGTTCGTCGATCTGGATGACGCTGATGCCGGCGGCTTCCAGGTCCACGACTTCATCGCGCAGGGCCAGGGCCAGTTGGCGGCAGGTCTGCTCGCGCGGCTGGTCATCGCGCACGAAGGACCATTGCAGGATGGTGACCGGGCCGGTCAGCATGCCCTTGACCGGCTTGTCGGTCAGCGACTGCGCGTAGGACGACCAGCCCACCGTCATCGGCGCGGGGCGCGCAACGTCGCCGAAGATGACCGGCGGCTTGACGCAACGCGAGCCGTAGCTCTGGACCCAGCCGTTCTTGGTGAAGGCGAAGCCGGCCAGCAGTTCGCCGAAGTATTCCACCATGTCGTTGCGCTCGGGTTCGCCGTGCACCAGCACGTCCAGGCCGACCTTCTCCTGGAAGCGGATGACTTCCTCGATTTCCTTGCGGATGGCGGTCTCGTAGCCCGAGTCCGTCAGCGCGCCCGACTTCCAGTCGCGGCGCAGGGCGCGGATTTCGGCGGTCTGCGGAAAGGAGCCGATGGTCGTGGTCGGGTAGGCGGGCAGGCCCAGCTGTTGCTGCTGGCGGGCGATGCGGCCGGCGAACGGCGCGCGGTCGCGCGACACGGCAGCGGCGCCGGCCATGCGCTGGGCGACGGCCGGATTGTGAATGCGGGCCGAAGAACGGCGGGCGGCCAGCGCGGCGCGCTGCCTGGCCAGGCCGTCCTGCGCGGCGGCTTGCGTCGCACTGTCCAGGGCGCGGCCCAGCAGGCTCAGCTCTTCCAGCTTCTGGACGGCAAACGACAGCCAGCTTTTGAGTTCCGCGTCCAGTTCGGTTTCATAAGCCAGGTCCACCGGCACGTGCAGCAGCGAGCACGAAGGCGCCAGCCACAGGCGGTCGCCCAACTGTTGCTTGATCGGGGTCAGCGTGGCGATGGCGGCGTCCAGGTCGGTGCGCCAGATGTTGCGGCCATTGATCACGCCAGCGGACAGTACCTGTTCGGCGCCCAGGCCCGCGACCACTTCCGCCAGTTGCCCGGGCGCGCGGACCAGGTCCACGTGCAGGCCGGCCACGGGCAGGCCCAGGGCGGTCGGCAGGTTGTCCTTGAGGCCGTCGAAGTACGTGGCCACCAACAGCTTGACCGGGCTGGCGGACAGCTGGTCATAGGTTTGCCTGAACGCGTCGCGCCAGGCTTGCGGCAGGTCCAGCGCCAGGATCGGCTCGTCGATCTGCACCCACTGCACGCCCAGCTTGGCAAAGCGCGCCAGCACTTCCTGGTAGACCGGCAGCAACGCGGCCAGCAGTTGCAGCTTGCCGGCATCGGCGGCGCCGGCGGCAAAGGCGTCGCCCTTGCCCTGGTACAGCCAGGTCAGCGGACCAGGGATCACGGGCTTGACGGCGTAGCCCTGGGCCTGCGCTTCCCGGACCTGTTCGAACAGCGATTCGCGGGCGATGCGGAAAGTCTGGCCCGGCACCAGTTCCGGCACGATGTAGTGGTAATTGGTGTCGAACCACTTGGTCATTTCGCAAGCGGCGGCGGGCTTGCCCGACGGCGCGCGGCCGCGGCCCATGCGGAACAGCGTGTCCAGCGTGACAGCCTCGTCGTCCTTTTGGCCGAAGCGGGCCGGCACGGCGCCCAGCAGCGAGGTCCATTCCAGGATCTGGTCGTACCAGGCGAAGTCGCCCACCGGCACGAACTTCAGGCCGGCCGCGGCCTGCAGCTTCCAGTGTTTGGCGCGCAGCTCGCGGCCCGTCTGCTCCAGCTCTTCGGCGGTCTGCTTGCCGCCCCAATAGGCTTCGACCGCGCGCTTCAGTTCACGCTGCGCGCCGATGCGGGGGAAACCCAAGTTATGAATAATGGTCATGATATTTCCGCCGTTAGACAAAATTTGTTCAAGTGACGGCTATTCTGACGCCAATCCAAAATGAATCAAAATCAATGTCTACATTCATAAAATGAGTAAACCTCATACAATATGAGCTTATTCCCTTTCCCTGCAGTCGCCCATGCTTGAAATCCGCCACCTAGAAACGCTTACCGCCATCCGCGATGGCGGCAGCCTGCAGGAAGCCGCCGAGCGCCTGCACCTGACCCAGTCGGCCTTGTCGCACCAACTGCGCGACCTGGAAACCCGGCTGGGCACGCCGTTGCTGAACCGCCGCACGCGGCCGGCGCGGCTGACGACGGCGGGCCTGCGCGTGCTGGCCCTGGCGGATGAGGTGCTGCCGCGCATCCGCGCGACGGAACGGGATCTGCAGCGGCTGGCCGCGGGCCGCACCGGGCGGCTGCACCTGGCGATCGACTGCCATTCCTGCTTCCAATGGTTGATGCCGGCCCTGGACGCTTTCCGCGCGCAATGGCCGGACGTGGCGTTGGACCTGTCGGCGGCGTTTTCCTTCGCCCCCCTGCCCGCCCTGGTGCGCGGCGACCTGGACTTGGTCATTACCTCCGATCCCCAGCCGCTGGACGCGGTGGAATACCTGCCGCTGTTCAAGTACGAGCTGGTGCTGGCCGTGTCGGAATCCAATCCGCTGGCCGGCAGCAAGTTCGTCATGCCGGACCAGTTGGCCGACCAAACGCTCATCACCTATCCCGTGGACAAGCAACGCCTGGACATTTTCACGGCGTTCCTCGACCCGGCCGACGTGGAGCCGGCGGCCATCCGCCGCGCGGAGCTCACCCCCATCATTGCGCAGTTGGTGGCCAGCAACCGCGGCGTGGCCGCGCTGCCCAACTGGGCGCTGACGGAGTACATGAATCAGGGCTGGCTGCGGCAGTGCCGGTTGGGCCCGCAAGGCGTATGGCGCACGCTGTATGCGACGGTGCGCAGCGAGGACACCGATGCCTCGTACATCGATGAGTTCCTGACCATCACCCGCGACGTCTGCTTCAAGACGCTATCGGGAATCAAGTCGGCAAAGTAAGACGCCAGCCGTTTACGGCGGAGGAACTCAGTCCTCGTCGCCGCCTTCGCCCAGGATGCGGCGGATCACGTCGTGCGCGAAGCCGCGGCTGGCCAGAAAGCGCGCCTGTTTTGCGTACGCCGCGCGATCCTCCGGTTTGGCGCTGAAGCGCTTTTTCCAGACTTCCAGCGCGCGGTCGTACTCGGTGGCGCGCAGCTGTTCGCGCAATTCGGCGACCTGGTTGTCGTCCACGCCATGTTGGCGCAATTCCTGCACGATGCGCGCCGCCCCCTGGCGCGAGGCGCGCCGATGCACCAGGCTTTGCGCAAAGCGTTCGGTGGACAGCCAGCCTTCTTTTTCCAGGGCATCCAGCACGGCCTCGACTTCGCCCGGGTCCTCCGCGTAGGCGGCGAGCTTACGCGCCAACTCTTCGCGGGCATGCTCGCGCCGCGACAGATAGCCCACGGCCCGCATCTTCAGCGACGGCCCCTTGCGGGTGGATTGGCCGTCCGCATCCGGGCCGTCCTCGGCCACGGCGGCGCGGCGGCCGCGGCGCGCATTGCCGGCATCCGAACTGCGGCTCCACAGATCCGGCGCATCGCTGGATTCCGCTTCCTGGTCGCGGCGCGCATCCGACGTGCGGCGCAAGCCCTGCGGCTTGGCCACGGTTTCGAATTCATCGTCCAGCTTGGCGCGTAGGCGATCGGCTGAAGCGGGCGGCGGTTTCCAGCTCATGCGTTTCCTGCTTGCTATGCATAACGGCAGGCCCGTCCTGGCGCCTGCCGCAACTGTTCGGGCTGCCCCGACGCGATACGCGGGCCGGTCGCGGCGAATCTGAATTGCGCCGCGCCAGGCCCGCCACCGATCCGATCAATCTTCGGAGGTATCTTCCGCGGTCGGCACGAATTCGGCTGCGCGGCTGACGATGCCTTGATTCTCGCGGACGCGGTTCTCGATCTCGATGGCCAGTTCCTTGTGCTCTTTCAGGTACTCGCGGACATTGTCCTTGCCCTGGCCGATGCGGTTGCCGTTGTAGCTGTACCAGGCGCCGGACTTGTCCACCACGTTGGCAGCCACGCCCAGGTCGATGATTTCGCCTTCGCGCGAAATGCCGGCGCCGTACATGATGTCGAACTCGGCCTGCTTGAACGGCGGCGCGACCTTGTTCTTCACGACCTTGACGCGGGTTTCGTTGCCGACGACCTCGTCGCCCTTCTTGATGGAGCCGATGCGGCGGATGTCCAGGCGCACGGAGGCGTAGAACTTGAGCGCGTTGCCGCCGGTGGTGGTTTCGGGGTTGCCGAACATCACGCCGATCTTCATGCGGATCTGGTTGATGAAGATGACCATGCAGTTGGTCTTCTTGATGGTGGCGGTGAGCTTGCGCAGCGCCTGGCTCATCAGGCGGGCTTGCAGGCCGGGCAGGGAATCGCCCATTTCGCCTTCGATTTCGGCCTTGGGCACCAGCGCGGCCACCGAGTCGATGACGATCAGGTCAACCGAACCGGAGCGCACCAGCGCATCGGTGATTTCCAGGGCCTGCTCGCCCGTGTCCGGCTGCGAGATCAGCAGGTCGGCCAGGTTCACACCCAGCTTGGAGGCGTATTGCACGTCCAGCGCGTGTTCGGCGTCGACGAAGGCGCAGGTGCCGCCCAGCTTTTGCATTTCAGCGACCACTTGCAGCGTCAGCGTGGTCTTGCCCGAGGATTCCGGACCGTAGATTTCAACCACGCGGCCTCGCGGCAGGCCGCCGACACCCAGCGCGATGTCCAGACCGAGCGAACCCGTGGAAACCACCTGGATGTCATGCGAAACATCGTTGTCGCCGTAGCGCATGATCGAGCCCTTGCCGAACTGCTTTTCGATCTGCGAAAGCGCGGCGGCAAGCGCCTTGGCCTTTTCCGATGCGGCGGCCTTGGTGGTTTTGTCGTCCATGTAGAGTCCTGTCTGTAACGTATCTGGTGTCTAGGGAAGTGCCGCAGGTTTAGGCGGGTGCTTTGAGCAACGGGTCAGATTATGGCATCGGATTATACTGTACATAAAACCAGTGTGCCAGTGTTTTGCACGTATACCCTGAGTGGCAAGCCTGGCGCCCTATGCCAGAATGCCAGGCGAACCCGGCGTTTTGTCCCCTTTGCGCCACGGGGTCCTTTCTCACTGTAGCCCATGCGTATCCTGATCGCCGAAGACGACAGCATCCTGGCCGACGGCCTGTCCCGTTCGTTGCGCCACAACGGCTATGCCGTGGATGCGGTGCGCGACGGGTTGGCGGCCGATTCGGCGCTGGCGGCCCAGGCCTTCGACCTGCTCATCCTCGACCTCGGCCTGCCGCAACTGGCCGGACTGGAAGTGCTGCGCCGGCTGCGTGCCCGCAACTCCGCCCTGCCGGTGCTGATCCTGACCGCGGCCGACAGCATCGAACAACGCGTCAAGGGCCTGGACCTGGGCGCGGACGACTACATGGCCAAGCCCTTCGCGCTGTCCGAACTCGAGGCCCGGGTGCGGGCCCTGACCCGGCGCGGCGCGGGCGGCGGCGCCACCATGATCAAGCACGGCCGCCTGCTGTTCGACCAGACCGGCCGCGTCGCCATGGTCGACGACCAGACGCTGGACCTGTCGGCGCGGGAAGTCAGCCTGCTCGAGATCCTCCTGACCCGCAGCGGCCGCATGGTCAGCAAGACCCAGCTGGTCGACCACCTGTGCGAATGGGGCGAGGAAGTCAGCACCAACGCCATCGAGGTCTACGTCCATCGCCTGCGCAAGAAGCTGGAGCCCAGCGGCGTGAAGATCGTGACCGTGCGCGGCCTGGGCTACTGTCTTGAGCGGGACCAGGGTGCGGCGTACCTCGCAAGCTGAAGCAGCGCCGCCGGAAGCGCTGAACCAGGAAGCACTGGAGGTCATGCGGGCGGGGGCCAAGGGCCCGAGCTTCGCGCCGCCGCAACGCTCCCTGCTGGGCGAGATCCTGGACTGGATGCTGGCGCCGCTGTTCCTGCTGTGGCCGATGAGCGTGGCCATCACCTACGTGGTGGCGCAGAACATCGCCAACGTGCCCTACGACCGCGCGCTGGCCAACAATCTCCACGTGCTGACCCTGCAGGTGCACGCGCAGGACGGCCGCGCCGTGCTGAAGATGACCAACACCGCGCGCGAAGTGCTGCACGCCGACGAGACCGACAGCGTGTTCTGGCTGGCGCTGGGCAGCCGCGGCGAATACCTGGGCGGCGACCGCGCCCTGCCCCTGCCTTCCACCGTGGGCCAGCCCCGCCCCGGCGTAGTGCAGTACGAAGACGCGACCTTGCGCGGCTTCGGCATCCGGCTCGCGTTCACCTGGGTCGACCTGCACCTGCCGGACACGCAGCCGGCGCTGCTGATCGCCGCCGAGACCGTCGAAAAACGCACGCAGCTGGCCAACGACATCATCAAGGGCGTGATCATTCCGCAGTTCGTGGTGCTGCCCATCGCCGTGCTGCTGGTGTGGTTCGGGCTGTCGCGCGGGGTCGCGCCGCTGAATGCGCTGCAGCAGCGCCTGCGGGCCCGCCGGCCCGACGATCTTTCCCCCATCGACGAACGCGCCGCGCCCACCGAGATCGCGCCCCTGGTGGCCGCCATGAACGACCTGCTGGACCGGCTTTCGTCCAACGTGCAGGCGCAGCGCCGCTTCGTCGCCGACGCCGCGCACCAATTGAAGACGCCGCTGGCCGGCTTGCGCACCCAGGCCGAGCTGGCCCTGCGCGACGCCAGTCCCGAGGAAATGCAGTCCAGCCTGCGCCAGCTCGTGACCGGCTCGGAACGCGCCACGCGGCTGGTGAACCAGCTGCTGTTGCTGGCCCGGGCCGAGAACCCCAGCGCCATCGGCCTGACCCGCACGGACCTCAACACCATCGCCTACGAACAGGCCATGCACTGGGTGCCGCAGGCGCTGTCGCTGAACACCGACCTGGGCTTCGAAGGCTCGGACCACCCGGTGGAGATCAACGGCAACCCCCTGCTGCTGGCCGAACTGCTCAACAACCTGGTGGACAACGCGCTGCGCTACACGCCGCGCGGCGGCCACATCACGGTGCGCACGCAGATACAGGGCGCGCATGCGCTATTGGAGGTCGAGGATTCCGGCCCCGGCATCCCGCCTGAAGAGCGCGAACGGGTGTTCGACCGCTTCTACCGCGTGCTGGGCACCCAGTCCGACGGCAGCGGCCTGGGGCTGGCCATCGTGCGGGAGATCGCCCAGAAGCACCAGGCCCGCGTCGAGATCAGCGATCACCCCACGACGTATTCGAACCTGCCCGGCATGCGGATCCGCGTGATCTTTCCGCTTTACGCAGAGTTGTCAGACCTCTCCGACGCCTCCTAGGACTATCCCTAGCCCCCCAGGGAAACGTTACTTTCAGTTTCAATTTTAAGACTCAAGTAAGTATCCCGTCAGAACCTCGTCAGCGTCACCCCCCAATGTTGCATATAGCTCAATGTCGGCTCGCCGGCGGCGGGCGCAGCACGGCGGACCACCGCCGGCCATAAAACCGAGGAGACATCATGAGCACAACAACCATGGCAGGCCGCGGCCCATCCGCGGATCCGCGCCCGATGACCAAGGATGAACGCCGCGTCATCTTTGCGTCGTCGCTGGGCACGGTTTTCGAGTGGTACGACTTCTATCTGTACGGCTCGCTAGCCGCCATCATCGCGCAACACTTCTTCTCGGGCGTGAACCCCACCGCGGGCTTCATCTTCGCCCTGCTGGCGTTCGCCGCCGGTTTCGCCGTGCGTCCGTTCGGCGCGCTGGTATTCGGTCGCCTGGGCGACCTGGTCGGACGCAAGTACACGTTCCTGGTCACGATCGTGATCATGGGCCTGTCCACGTTCCTCGTGGGCGTGCTGCCCAGCTACGCCAGCATCGGCCTGGCCGCTCCCGCCATCCTGATCGTCCTGCGCCTGCTGCAAGGCCTGGCGCTGGGCGGCGAGTACGGCGGCGCGGCGACCTATGTCGCCGAGCACGCCCCGCATGGCCGCCGCGGCTTCTACACGTCCTGGATCCAGACCACCGCGACCCTGGGGCTGTTCCTGTCGCTGCTGGTCATCCTGGGCATCCGCACGTTCATGGGCGAAGACGAGTTCAAGGCCTGGGGCTGGCGCATTCCGTTCCTGATCTCGGTCGTCCTGCTGGGCATCTCGGTGTGGATCCGCCTGCAGCTGAGCGAATCGCCGACCTTCCAGCGCATGAAGGAAGAAGGCAAGGGCTCCAAGGCGCCGATCGCCGAATCGTTCGGCCAGTGGAAGAACCTGAAGGTCGTGATCCTGGCGCTGCTGGGCCTGACCGCCGGCCAGGCCGTGGTCTGGTACACGGGCCAGTTCTACGCGCTGTTCTTCCTGACGCAGACGCTGAAGGTCGACGCCAATACCGCCAACATCATGATCGCGATCGCGCTCCTGATCGGCACCCCGTTCTTCGTGGTGTTCGGCGCGCTGTCCGACAAGATCGGCCGCAAGCCCATCATCATGGCGGGCTGCCTGATCGCCGCGATCACGTATTTCCCGATCTTCCAGGGCATCACTCACTTCGCCAACCCGGCGCTGGAAAAGGCCCAGGCCACCGCCCCGGTCACCGTGATCGCGGACCCCGCCACCTGCTCGTTCCAGTTCAACCCGGTGGGCACTTCGTCCTTCACCAGCTCTTGCGACGTGGTCAAGTCCTTCATGGCCCGCAACTCGGTGAACTACAAGAACGAAGCGGCGCCGGCCGGCTCGGTCGCCAAGGTCAAGATCGGCAACGACGAGTTCGCCTCGTTCGACGGCAAGGCCATGGCCCCGGCGGACTTCAAGGCCAAGGCCGCTGAACTGGACAAGGCGCTGACCACCGCCATCCGCAGCCACGGCTACCCCGCCAAGGCTGATCCGGCCCAGAGCAACAACGTCATGGTCGTGGTCCTGCTGACCATCCTGGTGCTCTACGTGACCATGGTGTACGGCCCGATCGCCGCCATGCTGGTGGAAATGTTCCCGACGCGCATCCGCTACACGTCGATGAGCTTGCCCTACCACATCGGCAACGGCTGGTTCGGCGGCTTCCTGCCCCCGGTCGCCTTCGCCGTGGTCGCCGCCACCGGCAACATCTACGACGGCCTGTGGTATCCGATCATCATTGCAGTCATGACCCTGGTCATCGGCACGCTGTTCGTGCGCGAATCCAAGGACAACGACATCAACGCTTAAAAGGCCATCCCCCGCCGGACGGGACTGCTGCGCCCGCCCGGCCTTTCAAAAGCTCCTTATGGAGCTTTTTTTTTGCGCGCGATCAAGCAGGATCCGTCCCAGGAAGCGAGCGCGCGCAAAAGAGGCCCGCACTTTCAGGACCATGTCAGACCCGCACCATTAGACTGAGCGCTCAGATTACGGCCTTGCGCCAGATCGACCGACGATTGATCCCCCTGTCGGACGATTGCAGGGCTAGTGTTCTGACACCGATACCGCGTTCCCCGCGAGCCTTTTATGACGCGGTATTGCGTGCTCCCGTACCGGCCCGGCCCTTAATGAGCCGGGCCGCTTTTTTTGTACCGGCGCACGCAAAAATGGCGACCGCGCGGTCGCCATGGCTGGATCCTGCAGAAGGCGGCCGCAGCCGCCCGCAATCAGCGGCGCATGCCCACGCCGATGGCCACCACCCCCGCCACGATGGCCGCAATGCCGGCCCAGGCCGGGATCGCCACCGATTTCTCGGTCTCGGCGGTGGCCTTCACCGAACCGATCTGCAGCACGGTCTCCTCGGACTTGTAATTGAAGCCCTTGTAGGCCAGGGCGGCGATGCCCAGGACGATCAGAATGGCGCCGATGATCTTCATTTTTTATCTCCAGTTCGACTTGCTGCGCGGACATTAGCGCATCGGCCCGCCGCTGTCAGTGACAGAAGGTGTCGCATCACGCTGCGGTATTGCCGCACTTCGGCAAAGCGGCCGGGTCGTATAGAATCAACCCTTTTGGCCGACGCTCATGTGGTTCAAGAATCTCAAGATTTATCGCCTCTCCTCGCCGTGGACGCTGGTCGGCGACCAGCTTGAAGAAACGCTCGCGCGGCATGCCTACCAAAGCGGCAACAACCTCGAAATGCAAAGCCTGGGCTGGGTGCCTCCGCGTGAAAACGGCGGCCTGGCTCATGTGGTCAATGGCCAGATCCTGCTGAGCCTGCGCGCCGAAAAGAAGCTCCTGCCGGGCACCGTGGTAAACCAGGTTGCCAAGGCCCGCGCCCAGGAAATCGAAGAGCAGCAAGGCTACAAGCCGGGCCGCAAGCAGATGAAGGAAATCAAGGAGCGCGTCACCGACGAACTCCTGCCGCGCGCCTTTAGCGTATACCGCGACACCCGCGTCTGGATCGACCCGCAAAACCATTGGCTGGTCATCGACGCCGCCGCCTCGGCCAAGGCCGATGAAGTCATCGGCCTGTTGGCCAAGTGCGTGGACCCCTTCCCGCTCGAGAACCTGTACGTGGCGCAGTCTCCAGCCTCGGCCATGACCGGCTGGCTGGCCGAGGACGAGGCTCCGGCCAACTTCTCGATCGACCAGGACACCGAGCTGCGTTCCTCGGGTGAAAGCGGCGCGGCCATCCGCTACGTCAAGCACTCGATCGACGCCGACGATGTGCGCCGCCACATCCAGTCGGGCAAGCAGTGCACCCGCCTGGCCATGACCTGGGCCGACCGCATTTCGTTCGTGCTGACCGAAGGCCTGGACGTCAAGCGCGTCGCGCCCCTGGACGTGCTGAAGGAAGGCAACGAAGGCGTGGCCGCCAACGACGACGAAAAGTTCGATTCCGACATGATGCTGATGACGGGCGAACTGGCCAAGATGATGGCCGAACTGGTCGACGCGCTGGGCGGCGAAAAGAAGGTCTAAGCCACGGGCGCCTTGGCGCCACGGGCAAACCGCGGGCCGCCCATGACCGGGCGGCCTTTTTCATGCGCGAGCGGGCCTGGCCTCAGGCCGTCACCGCGCGGTCGCGGCCGGCCTGCTTAGCCTGGTAGAGCGCCTTGTCCGCGCGGTCGATCAGATAGGCATAGTCCGGGTGGCCGTCGAAGGTCGCCACGCCGATGCTGGCCGTGATGTGCAGCGGACCGGCCTCGGGAATGCTGAAGACATGGCGGCGGATTTCCGCGCCCAGCTTCTCGGCCGTGGCCAGCGCGGCCTC
The DNA here is from genome assembly GCF_002192695.1 of Achromobacter xylosoxidans. Classification (GTDB taxonomy): domain Bacteria; phylum Pseudomonadota; class Gammaproteobacteria; order Burkholderiales; family Burkholderiaceae_B; genus Achromobacter; species Achromobacter xylosoxidans_C. Next base: position 127,952 of record NZ_MTLG01000054.1, on the reverse strand, counting down.
GCTCGCGGTGTCCACCAGCACCACCAGGAATTCCTCGCCGCCATAGCGGAACACGAAATCGCTGGAACGGCACGATTGGTGCAGGACCTCGGCAAACTGGCGCAGCACCTGGTCGCCGCCGGAATGGCCGTGCTGGTCGTTGATGGCCTTGAAATGATCGATGTCCAGCAGCAGCACGGAGAATGCGCTGCGCTGGCGCCGCGCAATCGAAATTTCACGCCCGACCACCGAGGGCAGGAAGCGCCGGTTCAGCACATTGGTCAGCGGATCGCTGCCGCTCTCGATCTCGGCCACCATGTCGAACAGGCCGTTGAGCAGGTGCTTGATGCGCGCCACCAGTTCCTGCAGCTCACGCACATGGTCGGGCATGGCCGAAGCCTGCCCCGGCTCCTCGCCCCGCATCAATCGGGGCAGCACCACTCCGTCCAGTTGCGCAACGGCGTCCGTGATCTGCTGCAGGCCCGGCGCGCTTTCGAACATCGCCCCGCCCTTGTGCTGCAGCCACAGCCCGAATTCCGAAGCCGCCAGCCGCGGCAAGCTTTGCCCGGGCGCACGGTAATGCAGGCCGATCAGCACCGCCTGGCTCCATTCCAGCAGGGCGGCGCGCTGGCGCTCGCGCTCGGTGGAAATGTTCTGCCCCAGCGCGAACAGCCGGTAGGCCTCGTCGTTGCGGGCGCCGCGGCTGATATCGCGCATGAAGGCGCGGCTCATCTGCTCGACAGCCAGGTCGAACAGATTACAGACGTATTGGGTCGCGACCGACGCGGCCATGCCGTCCAGGTCGCTGGCGCGCAGGCGCAGCGCGATCTCGTTCTTCAGGATGCGGGCGCCGGCCATCACCAGATGAATGGGGATGTGGACGCGGGCGTGCACTTCGCCCACTTTTTTCTGCGTGGCCATCAGCACGCCGACGTCGCCCTGTTCGCGCACGCACAGCAGCCCCTTGAGCCAGCGCGTCATGCCCGCGTGCAGGCGGCTGGACACGATTTCATGGGACAGGCGCGGGCCAGCCTCGTCATCGGCCAACAGCGTGGAATAAAAGGCGTCGACCAGTTCCGAAAGGCTGTCGCCGACCACGGCGGCAACCTGCCCGCGCGTGTAGGCGTCGACCGACTGGTACACCGCTACCCAGGCCTGCTCATTGGACGCGCTCAGGTAGCACGCCTGGCCGGATGCGCCGGTGTGCGGCTCCGGAAGTAATGGGACGTCGAGACTGCTAGAAGACATAGATAATCCGCCCTGAGGTTCCTCGGCGTGTCCGGAAACGACACGCGACAGGAAAAACCAGCGCGGATTATGCTTGAAATCACCGGGCCGGGCCGCCCCAGGGCCCGGTGCCCTAGGGATATTCGGCCCAGCGGGGCGCGCTTATTCGAGCCCGTGGAACGCGGAATCGTCCGGGCCGACGTGGGACGGATGTTGCCAGGTCACGTCGCGCAAGGAATGCTGCACCAGGCCTTCGACGCCCAGCAGCACCGCGAAGATCGCCATGCGGATGGGGATACCGTTGTCGGTCTGGCGGAAGATGGCCAGCCGCGGATCGTGGTTGAGGTCCACGCTCAGATCGTTGGCGCCCGGGCGGCTGTCGCGCGGCAGCGGGTGCATCACGATGGTATCGGGGCCGCAGTAGGCGTCGATGATGGCACGGCTGATCTGGAAGTCCGGCGTGTAGCCTTCGTTCTCTTCATTGGCGAAGCGCTCTTTCTGCACGCGCGTGGCGTAGATCACGTCCGCGCCCGCCAGGCCTTCGGCCAGCGTGGTCTTCTGCTCGATGATGTTGCCGTTGCGGCTGGCCTGCTCGATGATGTAGGACGGCATCTCCAGGCCCTTGGGCGACACCAGCGAGAACTTGACGTTCTTGTACAGCGCCATCAGTTTGATGAGCGAGTGCACGGTGCGGCCGTACTTCAGGTCGCCGACCATGGCGATATGCGCGCCGTCCAGCAGTTTGCCCAGGCGCGAGAACTCGGTCAGGATCGTGTACAGGTCCAGCAGGGCCTGGCTGGGGTGTTCGCCCGGACCGTCGCCGCCGTTGACCACGGGGATGTTGGTGGCTCGCGCGAATTCCGCAACCGAACCCTGGTCCGGATGGCGGATGACCATGGCGTCGACGTAGCCGCTCATGACGCGGCTGGTGTCGTAGATCGATTCGCCCTTGGCCATGGACGAGAACGTGAAGCCGGTGGTGTCGCAGACCGAGCCGCCCAGGCGGCAGAATGCGGAGCCGAAGCTGACGCGGGTACGGGTGCTGGCTTCGAAGAACAGGTTGCCCAGCACCGCGCCTTCCAGCACGCGGGACACCTTTTGGCGGCGGGCGATGGGCTGCATCATGTCGGCCACGCGGAACAGGTCCTCGACCGATTCGCGCGTGAACTGGTCCACCGACAGCAGCTGGGGCTTGCCTTCCACCGAGATGCGGTCACGCAGCGGACCTTCTTGTACGCTTTGCGTATATTTTTCCAGCAACACCCCGTTCTGCACGATTTCGCTGACGAAGCGCTGCACCACTTCCGGCATGGCGCGGAATTCCTGCGAGCCCTCGGGCAGCAGCCAGGTGTCGAGCGCACGGCGCTTGACGCCGATGCGGGTCGCGAACACGTCGCGGGTGAGATTCAGGCGCCGCATGGCGTCGCGCAGGAAGGCTTGCTGGGAGATGGTCATGGCGGGGCCCCGAACAGGAGATTTATATACGCAGTGCGCATATTATTCTCAACGTAAATTCAAGTCCAACACTTTTGCGCACACGGGTTTACCCGCAACTACCGCCTGGCATAGGCCGTTGTCGTCTGGGGTGCATCCGTGATCGCCTGTCCAGCCGCCAGCCAGCAGGCGGCGCAGAAGGCGAGCGCGCTGATCAGATAGCAAAACATGGCCAGGAGCTGCGCGGGCCAATGGGCGCGCGTCAGATGCCCGGTGTATCCCTGGCGCAACAGGCTGACCTGCGCCAGGTAGGCAAACAGTATTCCCAGGCAAGCGGCCAGCAGGCCGCCCAGCAGCAGGGCCAGCGGCAATTGCAGATCCGGCGCGGCGATCTCGCCGCCCACCACGCCCAGGGAAAAACCCGTCAGGACCAGCGCCGCGCCGCCATTGAGCCAACCCAGGAAGCGGAACGCCCCCGCCAGCAGCGAGAACGACAGGCCGCTGGCGCGGATCTGCTGGGCGCGGGCGTCCATGGATCAGCCTTCGCCGCCCTTGCGGCAAACCGGCGTGGCGCTCTGGATGGAAGCGCGGGCGGCAGCGATTTCGGCCGCGTCCCAACGCCCTTCGCCCAGCACCGTGATGGTCACCTTGGACGTCGACGGACTGGCGCTTTCAGCGGCAATCAGTTCCAGCACCTTGGCGGGCTCCGTCACCTTATAGAGCTGCACTTCGTCCGGCGCGCCCTTTTCGCCCTTCACGTGGCGCCAGGCATAGGCGACGTTGTAGGCGTGCTGCACTTGTATATGGCAGGTTCGCACGTACTCGCCGGCCCGGCGGAAAGCCGCTTCATAGTTGGTATTGACCGTAAAGGTCTCGGTCACGACGGCATCGGACTCGTAGACCCCTTTGCTCGCGCAGCCGGCCAACAGGGCCGCGAACGCCATTCCCACCCACAAAGACTTGCGCATGACACTTCCCACGATCGAATTCAACTCCCCGAATTATGCCAGCGAGAGAAGCGAGCCCACGCCGCACTCGCTTGCTGCCTCCCCTGCCCGCGCATCAACAAAAAAGCCGCGAGAGGGATGCCTGGGCATGTCTCGCGGCTTTTGAGCCGGGATTACGGCATATGGAACAAGGGGGCTACTTGGTGGCAGCGCCCTCGATCTTCTCGCCGCCCCGCTGGATGTCCTTGCCTGCCCCCGCGACGGTGTTGCAACCCGCCGAGAGCGCGGCGATCGAAAGCAACATGGCGAGAAAGACTTTGTTCTTCATAGACATCTCCTGTCTGGGCTTGGAAAGTGAAGCCAGCATACCCCAAAGCCCCTCATTTGGGCATTGGCTGGATGCACCCCGGCAGGCCCGTCCCAAGGCCCGGAACAAGTATCAAACAGCGTTGAAAAGGCTTGCGTTCGCCTGTCGCGCAATTGCCGCCAATCGATTAGGATGCGGACATGACCAAGAAACACGCATCGCAAAACGCCGGCTCGGCCCACCAGGGCTGGGGCTGGGAACAGCCGCAATGCCGCGGCCAGGCAGCCTTGGCGCTCTTCATCGACGATCTCCATCGCATTTTGCAGGCGCATACCGCCGGCAAGCTGGCTGAAAGCAGCACGCTGGCCGACGCGCAGCAGAACGTGAACGAATTGCTGGCTCGCTACAACGAAATCGGCGCCGCGCCGGATATTTTTCTCGGCCAATCGGTCGAACTCAAAGAGGGCGTGGACCGCGATGGGGTATCCCATACGGTACCCATTTTTTCGGCACGCCTGAAACAGTCATTGGTATCGATGCTGGGCCAAGGCCCAGCCTGAAGCACCGCCCGGCTTGGCAGCAGGCTCAGGGCCATAACCAGAACAGTCACCGCAGGAGACCGCACTATGAAGAATGCCGACAACGTCGTAGAGTTCCTGCGCTTGCTGTCGCTGGATGTCTCCCTGGGAGCCGCCGCCCAGCATGCCGCCAGCCAGGCCGATGCGCCCCTGGCCCTGGCCCGTCTGGCCACCGCTCATGGTTTGCCCTGCAACGCGTCGGACTGGTCCGCCTTTGCCCGCAGTTGCCTGGACAACTCCGACCTGACCGAGCAGAACGCAATCCCCGACGAAGCCACCATCTGGCAACTGGTGCAGGATCCCGCGCACGGCACGGACATTCCTGCCAGCGCCATTACCCGCGTCATCGGCATCGTCACGCAACCGGATGGGGGCGAGCCCGTGGTGGGCCATGTGGTCGGCGATCTGGCGCCGCGAGCGCCGCTAGGCCTGGCGCCCTACACGTCGGGATCCTGAAGCCGCGCGGCTTCAGGCATCCACCGGCACTCGCCCGGTGGACCTCAGGAATTCCAGCACTCCGGCCGCGGCAATCACGCCGCTCGCCATGCACGCCGTCAGCAGATAGCCGCCCGTTGGCGCCTCCCAGTCCAGCATTTCCCCCGCGCAGAACACACCAGCCACGCCGCGCAGCATCAGGCCCGAATCCAATGAGTCGAACGACACGCCGCCGGCCGTGCTGATAGCCTCGTCCATGGGCCGCGCTCGAATCAGGCGCAACGGCAAGGCCTTGATGCGCAGACCCAGATGCTCCGGGTCGCGGAAGTCCTCGGCCGTCGCGCATTCCCGCAGCAGCCCCGCCTTGACCCCGGTCAGACCCAGCCGGCTCTGCAGATGGCTCGACATCGAACGCGAGCCGCGCGGATGGGTCACGGCCGCCATCACTTTTTCCTGCGACCAATCCGGGGCCAGATCCAGCAGCGCGATGGCATGCCCCTGGCTGTCGATCCGGTCGCGCAGCGGCGCGGACAAGGCGTAGACCAGGCTGCCTTCTATGCCGGTTTCCGACACGACGAACTCCCCCTGCCTGGCGGGCGTCCTGCCGGCCGCGGTCTCGCAGGCCATGGCCACGGACTTCACGGGCTGCCCGGCGTAGCGCTCGCGGAAATGATCCGACCACACCACGTCGAATCCGCAATTTGCCGGACGCAGCGGCGCGACGGCGACGCCATGCGCTTGCAGGCCGTCGACCCAGGCGCCGTCCGATCCAAGCTTGGCCCAGCTGCCTCCGCCCAGCGCCAGCACCACGGCGTCGGCCGCATGGAGCCGTTCGCCCTCGGGCGTGTGAAAGCGCAGCGCTCCCGCGCCCGGCTGCGAACCCGCCGGCCAACCCAGCCAGCGGTGCCGCATGTGCAGGCGCACGCCGCTGGCGCGCAGCCTGGCCAGCCAGGCCCGCAACAGGGGCGCCGCCTTCATTTCCTGGGGAAACACCCGGCCCGACGAACCCACGAAGGTCTGGATGCCCAGGCCGTGCGTCCACTCGCGCAGTCCATCGGCATCCAGCGCACGCAACCAAGGCGCCACGTTCGGCGCGCGCTCGCCGTAGCGCGCGAGGAACGGCGCGGCCGGTTCGCTATGGGTCAGATTCAGCCCGCCCCTGCCCGCCATCAGGAACTTGCGGCCCACCGAAGGCATCGCATCGAACACATCCACCTGCACGCCATGCGCGCTCAGGCGCTCGGCCGCCATCAGGCCGGCTGGACCGCCGCCTATGACGGCAGCGCGCGCAACAGCCGGACTCATGGCGCCGGCGCCTTCAGGCAGCAGGAATGGATACGCGTAGCACTAAGCATGGGGGAACGAACCGGGAGGGAATGGCGGAACAGACGCGGACGCGCCAGGAAGGGAAAAGATTGTCGCATAGCCGAATCGGGGCCGGTCGGAAGCAATAAACGCCCCGCTGGGGCGTTTATTGACCGGCACTGCCAAGTCATTGTTCCGACAGGGAAAACCCGAAATGCGCAGAGGCTATCCCAAGGCTTGTCCACAGTAGCTGTGGGTAATTCAGCCCGAACCGACAGGCATTCAGCTGCGGCTCGCGCCCGGGCTTCAGGCGTTGGCGGACTGCATCGGGCCGGACCAGGGCTCGGCGTCGATCTGGAAACGCAGCTCCTGGTACTCGCCGTCCACCGCGACGGATGGCAGCAAACCGGCGTCCAGCGCCTGACCCAGCGCGCGGCGGCAGAGCGTTTCAGGATCGTCGGGCAAGGACTGGAACACCCCATCCGGGATACGCAGACGCAGCATTGCCTGCGGGTCGCCGCGTTCGGCCGGCCGGCCGATATGGATATGCGCGGGATAGCCGTGGGGGCACCAGATGCCCACGTGGTACTTGCCGTCGGCGCCCGTATCGGCGACATAGCCGGGATGATCGTATTTTGCTGTTCCCATGGACCCTCCTCGAGTGCGGCAACCTAGCGCGCGTGACCCATGGTAGCGCACGGTTGGAGGCCTGTGCGGCCGCGAACACCAGGGAAAGTCCGGACTGGAACAAAGGTTTGACGCAGAGCAAGCGCTGGGGGAAATCTTGCCGCGAGGCGAAAAAAAAGCCGCGATGAGTATCGCGGCTTTCTTCTGCAAGGGACTATCCAGTGCGGCATTTCTTGCCATGCCACCGGGCTGTCCGGGTCCTGCTTGAAACTGGTTGCGGGGGCAGGATTTGAACCTACGACCTTCGGGTTATGAGCCCGACGAGCTGCCAGACTGCTCCACCCCGCGTCTGATGTGTGAATCATACATCATTTTGAAATCTTGTGCAGCGCACCTAGGGATTTTTTTCGGTTTCTGGCCAAATTTTGCTGAAAAAAGGTGGCCGCGGCCTGAATAACACGCTGCGCATAGCCCGGCCTGTCCAGGCAGATCAGCTCCGCGGGACCGATGGCCGTGACATGCGCCACGCTGCCGTAGCCCAGACCATGCCCCTCCCCCGCATTGATGCGCACGGCCACCGCACGAGGCAATCCTCCCGCGGCTTCCGGGCCGTTCGCGGACTCTTCCACCCGCACGCTGCCGCTGACGCACACGAGGGTGGCGCCCGGGCGCAAGACCAGTTTCCGGCTGGCGCCGGCGGCAAGTTCCAGGCGGCGGGCCTGGGCATCTGGGGCGTAAGTCGCAATCATCGTCATCTCCTGTCGGACAACCACAGGCTACGCCCGCCCTGCTATGCGCAACAGTCACACTCTGCGGGTTTCTGTACCGATGCAGATACTCGATTTCCACGCTGTTATGGTGTACTTTGCTCGAATCTGTGCCTAGCTTCATTCCAACCTCGGGGAGCATGATCGGCGCATGGATCCACAACCGCTCTATCTACGCCTGGCCAATCATTACCGGCGCGCCATCCAGACAGGCGTGCTGGCGCCCGCCCAGCGCATGCCCTCGGTCCGCACCCTGGTGCGCACCCATCACGTCAGCCTGTCCACGGCGCTGCAGGCCTGCCGCCAACTGGAAGACGACGGCCTGATCGAAGCGCGCCCCCGCTCGGGCTACTTTGTCCTCAAGCCCCGGCGCAACAGCATCCCGCCCGTGGATGAACCGGATATCCGCCAGACGCTGGGCGCGGCGCAATACGTGGGCATCCACGACCGGGTCTCGGACTTCGTGGCCAAATGCGAAGCCCATCCGGTCAGCGCCAATTTCGCGCTGGCCGCCGCCGTGCCCGAAGCCTATCCGCTGGAGGAACTGAAGCAAGCCATGATGCGCGCGCTGCGACAGTCGCCCCAGGTGCTGGTCAGCCCGGTTCCGCCGCAAGGACATCCGGACCTGCGCACCGTGCTGGCCCGCCGGGCGCTGGCCAACGGCATCAACGCGACGCCGGACGACGTCATCGTCACGCATGGCTGCATCGAGGCGCTGAACCTGGCGCTACGCGCGGTGGCCCGGCCCGGGGACACGATCGCGGTCGAATCGCCCGCCTACTTCGGCCTGCTGCAGATCCTGGAAAGCCTGGGCATGCGGGCGCTGGAGATCCCCACCAGTCCGCAGCACGGCCTGTCGATCGAAGCGCTGGACCTGGCGTTCCAGACGCACGGCAACATCCGCGCCGTGGTGGTGGTGCCCAATTTCCAGAACCCCCTGGGCTGCGTCATGCCCGACGCGGAAAAGGCGCGGCTGGTCGCCCTGTGCGAACGCCAGCAGGTGCCACTGATAGAAGACGACACCTATGGCGCGCTGACCGACGACGACACGCCGTTGGCTGCCGCCAAGTCCTGGGACGCAACCGGCAACGTCATCTATTGCTCGTCCATGCACAAGACGCTGGCGCCGGGCATGCGCCTGGGTTGGCTGCTGGGCGGGCGCTGGAAGGCCCGCATCGCCATGCTGAAGTTCGCCCAGAGCCGCCCCAACGAGCCGCTGGCGCAGATCGCCGTGGCCGAGTTCATGGGCTCGCGCGCCTACGACCGCCACCTGTCGCGCCTGCGCCGCCAGCTGAAACTGCAGCGCGACCAGACGGCCGAGACCATCGCCGCGCACTTCCCGCCGGGCACCCGGCTAAGCATGCCGCACGGCGGCATGCTGCTATGGGTGGAAATGCCCGACGGGCGTTCCGGCACGGACGTATTCGAGGCTGCCTTGCGCCAAGGCATACGGGTCGCGCCGGGCGCCATGTTCTCCAACGGCACCCGCTACAACCACTTCCTGCGCATCAGCTGCGGACAACGCACCACGCCCGAGATCACCGCCGCCCTGCAGACGCTGGCGCGCATCGTGGCTGAGCGGCCCAGATGAATCCCGCCCTGCATCAGTTCATCGTCGATTACGGCCTGTGGGCAGTGTTCGGCGGCACGCTGCTCGAAGGCGAAAGCGTGGTCGTGTTCGCCGGATTCCTGGCCCACCAGCATCTGCTGCACCTGCCCCATGTCATGCTGTGCGCGTTCGCCGGATCATTCCTGGCGGACCAGGCGCTGTTCTTCCTGGGGCGCCGCTATCGCGACCATCGCTATGTCCGGCGCATCCGCGAGAAGCCCGCTTTCGAAAAGGCCTTGGCGGCGGTGGACCGCTATCCGCATGGCTTCATCCTGAGCCTGCGTTTCCTGTATGGCCTGCGCACCGTGGGGCCGGTGGCCCTGGGCGTATCGAACGTGCCGCCGCTGCGCTTCCTGCTGCTCAACGCCATCGCCGCCGCTATCTGGGCCGTGTGCTTCAGCGTCTTGGGCTACCTGTTCGGCCAGACGATCGAATCCATGCTGGGACGCCTGCACGGCGTCGAGACCAAGCTGGCCGTGGCCCTGGCGGTCGGCGCGGCCATCTGGCTCGCCTATCACCTGCTGGGCAAGCGCCGCAAGTAGGCGCGGGGCTTCAGACCACCAGCTTGCCGCTGGCCCTCAGCACGTAGCGGCGCCGCGCATTGCGGTACCAACGGCCCAGCAGGGGCAAGCGCGCCAGGCGGCGCAGGATGGGATGGCGCTGGTCGAAGTCGTGCCAGGCCTTGAAGCCATGCCCCATGCGCTCCCAGCTCTGGCGCGCCTCGGGGGAGAGTTTGCCGGGGTCGAACGCCGCCAGCTTTGCTGCTTCCGAGACGCGCATCGCGATCGATCCGCCCCGGCATTCCAATGAATACTGATTCCGCATGGGGCCGCATATTACCCGGCTTGCATGACCTGCGGCAGCGCGCAGGCGGCGCTGCCGCAGCGAGCAATTGGAGCCAGGTTTGACCGCGCCATGCAAGCCTTTGTAATTAAAGGAAAATGAACATCTATGCCCGCACTATCCCAAGGCTTGTCCACAGAAGTTGTGGGTAACTCCCGCAAGCCGGGGCAAGCCCGGCAGCCTATTTCAGGGCGCCCAGGATCATGTCGCGCACGCTCTCGAAACCGGCCACGTATTGCGGATTCTCGGAGCGGGCCAGCAGGCTGGAATAGTTCTGCTCAAGCTGGGCCTCGATGGCTTCGCGCAGGCCGGGCGATGCCTTGGCCAGATGCAGCATCGACAGCACGGTCGAATTCAGCGCGTCGATGCGGCCGCCCTGATGCGAAATGGTATGCACGATGACGGCGATTTGTTCCTGGATGTCCATTGTGTAAGCCTCCTGGCATTGAAGTCGGCGCAAATCCTAGCATGGCGCCGCGCACCGCCCATGCTAGGCAAGCCCCGCGCGCCGCGCTAGCATGAAGCGTAGCCGCAGAGGCACGGCGGCGCACGTCACCGGCTCCGTCTCCAGGGCTGCGCGCCCGCGACCGAACCGGTGCAACCGGAGGCCGCCCATGAAGACGATCCAGAACTACCTCCCGCCTGACGCCCAGTCCGTGCGGCGCCTGCAGGACAGGTTGGGATACAGCGACGCGCGCATGGCGGAGCTGGCCGGACTGGACGCAGCCATCCCTTGGCACAGTTTCATCGGCGGCTCCGAGCCGCGTTCGCTGGGCCGCCAGCGCCTGTTCTACGTGGCCGCGCGCCTCACGCTGGACGAAGCGCAATGGCAGCGCGTGCTGGCCGCCATGCACGAATTGGGCGCGCGCTTCGATTACCAGGATACGCGGCACCCCGACGCCCTGCCCGCGCCGGAACCGGTCGCGGACGAAGAGCGCAAGTTCGGCATGCTGCTGGTCAGCCGCAACGGCTCCTTCCACGAAATGGAGCAGTTGCGCGAGTTCGCGCATTTCGCGCACGAAGCCGACGTCAGCCGCTACGTGCACTCGGCCTTCTATGACAGCGACATCGATCTATGCCGCTTCAGCTTCGCCGACCACGACGGCCTGGACGACGCCAGCCGCGACCGCATCTTCGATGCCGCGCGCAAGACCATCACGCGCTTCGAGTTCGACGGGCGCATCTATCAGGGCGGCATACCACCCGAATCGGACGGCTGACGCAAGATCCCGTGCGCGCGCTGCCGCGCATTGACGCGGGCGGGCCGCGGCCTGTACCGTCGGCACTCGCGCCCTCCCGCCACATGCCGCCCATCACCGTATGAACGAACGACTCGACGCCATCGACCGGCAACTGCTCAGCCTGCTGCAAGCCAATGCGCGCGAACCTGCCGCCATCCTGGCGCGCAAGCTCGGCCTGGCGCGCACCACCGTGGTGGCGCGCATCGCGCGGCTCGAGCGCGAGCACATCGTTGCAGGCTACGGCGTGCGCCTGGGGCGGCTGCTGGAAGAAGCGGCGGTGCGCGCCTATTGCTTCATCAGCGTGCTGCCCAAGACCCCGGCCGCGGTGATCCGCGAACTGGAAAAGATGCCCGAGGTCGAGGAGGTCTCCTCGGTCAGCGGCCCCTACGACTACCTCATCTTCCTGCGCTGCGAAACCCATGAACAGCTCGACGAGCTGCTGGACCGCATCGGCCTCATCGACGGGGTCAAGCAGACCCAGACATCCATCGTCCTGAGCCGCAAGGTCGACCGCCGCAGCGCCGTGGCCGCGCCATGAAATGATGGTGTAATTGGGGTAATCGCCATTTCAGGACGCCTCATGTTTGCACGCCTTGCCCCCGCCGCCGTATTGCTCGCCCTGCTGAGCGCCTGTTCCAGCATGAGCGAGGTCACGTCCGTCGGCAAGGACACCTACAGCGTCACCCACAGCTCCGGCTCGCAGATGATGACCTGGGTGGAAATCAAGAACCAGGCCCTGCTGCGAGCCGAACAGTATTGCCAGTCGATCGACCGCAAACTGGTCAAGCCCAAGATCACGTCCAACCACGCGACCGGCCTGGGGCCCAAGCGCGCCACCGTGACCTTCGAATGCGGCGTCATCGAACCGCCCAAGAATTCCTCGAAGTAAGGCAGAGGCCCGCCCGCTTGCGGGTGTAGCATGAACCGAACGCAACCTCAGCTCCGCGTACCGTGAAGACCTCCCTGCCCGTGGGCATCACCATGGGCGATGCCGCCGGCATCGGCCCCGAAATCGTCGTCAAGGCCTACGCGCAAGGCCTGAATGCGCCTTGTGTGGTGTATGGCGACGCAGGCGCGCTGCGCCGCGCCGCTGCCCAACTGGGCGCCAGGCTGGAGATCGTCGAGGTCGCCGATGTCGGCCAGGCAACGCCGGGCGCGGACCACATCAACGTCATCGCCTGCAGCCCCGCGCTGCCCGCCGACCTGCCCCTGGGGCAGATCAGCGCGGCGGCCGGACGTGGCGCCTACGATTACGTCTGCGCCGCCATCGACGACGCGCAGGCCGGCCGCATCCGCGCCATCGTCACCGCGCCGCTGAACAAGAAGTCCATGCATGCCGGCGGCGTCGATTACCCCGGCCACACCGAGATCCTGGCGGAACGCTCGGGCACGCGCGACTTCGCGATGATGCTGGCCAACGACGAACTGCGCGTGCTGCTGGTGACCATACACGTGGCGCTGGCCGACGTGATCGCGCGCATCACGCCAGAGGCCGAACTGACCGCCATGCGCCTGGCCGACCAGGCCTGCCGCCAGATGGGCATCGCCCAGCCGCGCATCGCGGTCGCGGGCCTGAATCCCCATGCCGGCGAAGGCGGCAAGTTCGGCCGCGAAGACGTCGACATCATCGAGCCCGCGATCGCCGCGGCCCGCGCGCAAGGCATGGACGCCAGCGGCCCCTGGCCCGGCGACACGATCTTCATGCGCGCCCGGCGCGGCGAATTCGACATCGTCGTGGCGCAGTACCACGACCAGGGTCTGATACCGGTCAAGTACCTGGGCCTGGACCATGGCGTGAACGTGACGGTGGGCCTGCCTTTCGTGCGCACCAGCGTGGACCACGGCACCGCCTTCGATATCGCGGGCAAGGGCTTGGCGGACCACGCATCGTTGGTCGCCGCCTTCGACCTGGCGCTGGCCATGACGCCCTGAGCGCGGCGCCGCGGCCCAGCAGCGCTGACAATTGGCTGTCAGGAAGCAAGGCGTTCCCGGGACTACAATACGCCCCGTTTACGGCGCCCGTGGCGCCTTTCGTCCGCCCTTCCCCCATCCCCCATGTCACGCCTTGCCCGCCTTCTTCCCGACCGCTTCACCCTCTACCTGATCTGCACCGTCATCATCGCCAGCATCGTGCCCGCCCACGGGCAAGGCGTGGTGGTGTTCGGCTGGATCACCAACATCGCGGTCGGCCTGCTGTTCTTCCTGCACGGCGCGCGCCTGTCGCGCGAGGCCATCATCGCCGGCCTGACGCACTGGAAGCTGCACCTCACGATCTTCTCCGCGACCTTCCTGATGTTCCCGCTGCTGGGCCTGGCGCTCAAGCCGGTGCTGGAGCCGCTGGTCACGCCTGAACTCTATCTGGGCATCCTGTTCCTGTGCTGCCTGCCCGCCACCGTGCAGTCGGCCATCGCCTTCACCTCGATGGCGCGCGGCAACGTGCCCGCGGCCGTGTGCAGCGCTTCCGCCTCCAGCCTGCTCGGCATCTTCCTCACCCCGCTGCTGGTGGGCACGGTGGTCGCCAACGCGGGCAGCGCGCCGATCTCCTTCGATGCCGTCGGCAAGATCATGCTGCAGCTGCTGCTGCCCTTCGTGTTGGGCCAGTTCGCCCGCCGCTGGATCGGCGCCTGGGTGCACAAGCGCAAGGCCATGCTGAAGTTCGTCGACCAGGGCTCCATCCTGCTGGTGGTCTACACGGCCTTTTCGGAAGCCATCAACGAAGGCCTGTGGAGTTCGACCCCGATCCCCGCGCTGGCCGGCCTGGTGGTGGCTTGCGCCGTCATCCTGGCGCTGGCGCTGGGCCTGTCGGCCCTGGCCGGCCGGGTGCTGGGTTTCAACGTGGAGGACCGCATCACGCTGCTGTTCTGCGGTTCGAAGAAAAGCCTGGCCAGCGGCATTCCGATGGCCCAGGTGCTGTTCGCCGGCCACGCCGTGGGCGCGATCGTGCTGCCGCTGATGCTGTTCCACCAGATCCAGCTGATGGTCTGCGGCGTGCTGGCCGCGCGCTTCGGCAAGCGCCCCGAGGCCGAAGCCTGAAACAGGTTCGCAGCCGCAATGAAAAACCGCGCCGAGGCGCGGTTTTTTCTTGGGCCGAAGCGGCTCAGTACATGTCGCGCGGCTGCGCGCCCGAGAAGTTCAGGAAGCGCGTGCTGGAGCCCTGGAAGGTCAGGCGCACGGTGCCGATGGGACCGTTACGCTGCTTGCCGATGATGATCTCGGCGGTGCCCTTGTCCGGCGAGTCAGGGTTGTAGACCTCGTCGCGGTAGATGAACAGGATCACGTCGGCGTCCTGTTCGATGGCGCCCGATTCGCGCAGGTCGCTCATCACGGGGCGCTTGTTGGGGCGTTGTTCCAGGCTTCGGTTCAGCTGCGACAGCGCAATCAGCGGGCAGTTGAGTTCCTTGGCCAGCCCCTTGAGCGAGCGGCTGATTTCCGACACTTCGGTGGCGCGGTTTTCGCCCGAGCCGTTGCCCGACATGAGCTGCAGGTAGTCGATGATGATCAGGCCCAGCTGGCCGCATTGCCGCGCCAGGCGGCGTGTGCGCGCGCGCACTTCCATCGGGCTGAGCGCGGGCGTTTCGTCGATATAGACCTGGGCGTCCTGCATCAGCTGCACGGCGTGCGTCACGCGCGGCCAGTCGTCGGCGATCAGCTTGCCGGTACGCATGCGGTGCTGGTCCAGCAGGCCGACCGAGCCCAGCATACGCATCGCCAATTGCACGGCGCCCATTTCCATGGAGAACACCGCCACCGGCAAGCCCTGCTCGATGGCCACGTGTTCGCCGATGTTCATGGAGAACGAGGTCTTGCCCATGGACGGGCGGCCGGCCACGATGATCAGGTCGCCGCCCTGCATGCCGGACGTCATCTTGTCCAGGTCGGTGAAACCGGTGGGCACGCCCGTCACGTCGGAGCTGCCCTCGCGGTGATAGAGCTCGTCGATGCGTTCGACCACCTGCGTGAGCAGGGGCTGGATCTCCTGGAAGCCGGCGGCGCCGCGCGCGCCTTCCTGGGCGATCTTGAACACCTTGGACTCGGCCTCGTCCAGCAGCTGGCGCGCTTCCTTGCCCTGCGGATTCAGGGCGGCCGAGGAAATCTCGTCGGCGATCGACACCAGCTTGCGCAGCATGGCGCGCTCGCGCACGATTTCGCCGTAGCGCCGGATGTTGGCGGCGGACGGCGTGTTGTGCGCCAGGGCATTCAGGTAGGCCAGGCCGCCGGCGTCTTCGGCCTTCCCCGCGCTGATCAGGGATTCATTGACCGTGATCACGTCCGCGGGACGCGCCAGGCCGATGAGGCGGGCGATGTGGTGCCAGATCAGGCGGTGGTCGTGGCGATAGAAGTCTTCTTCCACCAGCACGTCGGCGATGCGGTCCCAGGCGGAGTTATCCAGCAGCAGGCCGCCCAGAACCGACTGTTCAGCCTCGATGGAATGGGGAGGAACGCGCAGGTATTCGAGCTGGGAATCGGCGGGTGTATTCATGACTTCAATAGTAACGGCTGCAGGATGTCCGCGACGCGGAAGAATCCCTGGATATCGCGCGAGGGCAAGCGGCCCAGCACCACGCGCAGGGGCGCGGCGATGCCGCAGAGCACACGCGCCAGACGTGTCAGGCGGGCTCGGACCTCGGCATCGGGGTTGCTCTCGAAATAGACTTCGAGCGCCAGTTTACCCAGCACGCGGGCAACGTCGTCGGGCAATTTACGCAAAGACACCAGAGAGGCCAGCATCTGGAACAGGTCATAGGCCTGGGCCAGGGGGCGCGACAGGGTCGAACCGATGTTCTCTTCGAAATCGATGCGCCACAGCTCGCCTTCCTGCAAGGTGATGTTGCGGATCTGCGCGCCGCCATGCCACATGCCGCGGGCATGGAAGGCGGCCAGATCGGCCGCGGCGGCGCGCGCCAGCCACAGCCGGGAGGTCGTGTCCTCGTTGCGGATCAGGTCGGCAAGATCCTCGCCCACGTATTCCAGCACCAGCAGGCCCTGCTCCTGCCACCAGACCTCGGGCACGCGGCAGCCTGCCTTCAGCAGTTGCCCCAGGCGCTGCGACTCATGCACCAGGCCGTTGCGCAGCAACACGCCTGGACGCGGAAACTCACCCAGGAATATCTTGCACACCACTCCCAGGAACAGGGCACGCACATAGCGCAGCGCATAGCTCAGGCCCTGGCCGATACTGGGACGGCGGCGTTTGATGATGCAGCGCACGCCATCTATCGTCACATCCCGCACCGACGGTTCACGCGACGCGTCCACGCTATCCAGCCAGGCTCGCAGGCCGGGAGGGGCGTTGTGGTGAACGGGGGGCTGAGTCAAGAGGTCCTCTGAAAAATGCGGCGCAGAGCCTGGCTCGTGGAGTCCGAAGACTACACGCAATACGCGTGGGGCAAAAAGAAAAAAAGCCGGCGCGCGGGCCGGCTTCTTTTTACTGCGGGTACCGGCTTAGGACAGTTCGCCTTCGACCAGGACCGTCACGTCGACCAGCACGTCGGCGTGCAGGGCAACCTGGATCGGGAACTCGCCGATCGCCTTCAGTTGGCCGTTGGGCAGGCGGACTTGCGCCTTTTCCACGGCTTCGAAACCGGCCTTCTTCAGACCTTCGGCGATGTCGGCGTTGGTGACCGAACCGAACAGACGGCCGTCGACGCCAGCCTTCTGGGAGACCTTCAGCTGGAAGCCGGCAAGGCGCTCGCCCAGAGCCTGGGCGGCGGCCAGCTTTTCAGCCTGGGCCTTTTCCAGTTCGGCGCGGCGCGCTTCGAATTCCTTCAGGGCGGCGTCGGTTGCGCGACGGGCCTTGCGCTGGGGGATCAGGAAGTTGCGGGCGTAGCCATCACGCACGCGCACGACTTCGCCGAGGTTACCCAGGTTGACGACTTTTTCGAGCAGAATAACTTGCATTTTCAGTGCCCCGGATTAGTTGTGGTTGTCGGTGTAAGGCAACAGGGCCAGGAAGCGCGCGCGCTTGATGGCGGTGTCCAGCTGGCGCTGGTAGATTGCCTTGGTGCCGGTCAGGCGAGCCGGGATGATCTTGCCGTTTTCTTGCACGAAGTCGCGCAGGGTGTCCAGATCCTTGTAGTCGATCTCTTCCACGCCGGCAGCGGTGAAGCGGCAGAACTTACGACGCTTGAAAAGCGGGTTCTGCTGCGTGAATTTGCGTTTTTCCTTGCGTTTTCCGAAGAAAGCCATGATATGTGCCTCTTTGTTTGAGGGGGCCGGGTTCTACCCAAAACGGGCCCAAACCCCCATAACCTATCCGTATTCAGAAGGCGCTCATCGCGCCTCTTGCCCAATTCCCTTCAAGCCACCAGCGGATCGCGTCCTGCGCTACCGCTGATCCTGCGTGCCTGCTGCAAATGCAGCTTGACCTTCACCGAGTCCTTGCGGGTGGGAGCCAAAAACCCCTGCACCAGCAATTCAGACCCTAGAGCGGTGTCCTTCAGCAGCAACGCCAGATCGCCCAGTGCCACGGCCGCGATAGTCAGCTCGACGCGGCGCGGGAGGCCTGCTTCGACGACTTCGGACTCGTGCGCCAGCACCATTTCCAGTGCGGGCAAACCGGCGGGAGTGTGGCGCAAAGGCTCGCATTCGAGAACGCGGGCGCTGAGTTCCAGCTTGTTCATCCTGCCAGGCACCGAGGGGACTTCATGGGATGAGCTCTGCGTGAGCCCTGCTTACTCGGCCTGAGCCGGCGCTGCTGCTTCAGCCGAAGCCTTGCGGGCTTCTTCGCGTTCGACCGACTTCATCATGATCGAGGGCGTGGCTTGAGCCTTCTTGGTCTTGATGACCAGGTGGCGCAGAACGGCGTCGTTGTAGCGGAACGAGTGTTCCAGCTCATCCAGCGTGGCTTGGCCGCACTCGATGTTCAGGCAGACGTAGTGAGCCTTGACGAGCTTCTGGATCGGGTAGGCCAGTTGACGGCGGCCCCAGTCTTCCAGGCGGTGAACCGAGCCGCCTTGGCCCGTGACCAGCGCTTGGTAACGCTCGACCATGGCGGGCACTTGCTCGCTTTGGTCGGGGTGAACGATAAACACCACTTCGTAGTGACGCATGAGTAAAACTCCTTGAGGATGTCTCGCTGGCCGACCGTCCTGCGCCCCCGCTTTCCATCAGAGGCGGATCGCAATATGCATCTTGAACAGTGGCCCGCAAGGGGCAGCCCGCTACCCAAAAACCATGGGCGGTCGAGCAAGAAAGCTCTCGATTATCACCGATTGAGCCTATAGACGCAAGCCGGGAGGATCTCAGGAAATGAGGGACGGGCTATTTTCGCTACCCTGCCCCGCCCGCCGAGGCAAATCGGCAACATCGATTTCCTGGGGCCGGCTGACCACGCTGACCATCACGTAGCTGATGATCATCAGCAGGAACCACGATCCCAGCTTGGCGATGGACACCAGCTCCCAGCCCTGCGACTGGTTGGGATAACGCCAGGCATTGGCAAAGGTGCCGATGTTCTCGGCGAACCAGATGAACAAGGCCACCAGCACGAAGCCCAGCAGCAGCGGCATGCGCCGGTAGACCCGCCAGATCCGGAAGTACACCCAGGTCCGCGCGAACAACACCGCCGTCAGCGCGAACAACGCCCAGCGGAAATCCATGATGTAGTGGTGCGTGAAGAAATTCACGTAGATCAGCACCGACAGCGCCACGGTGGTCGCCGCCGGCGGATGCGCGCGGAAGCGGAAATCGAACAGGCGCCACACGCGGGCCAGGTAGCTGCCCACCGCGGCATACATGAAGCCCGTGAACAGCGGCACGCCGCCGATGCGCAGCACGCTGGCCTCGGGATAGATCCACGAACCCGCGGCGGTCTTGAACACTTCCATGCCCGTGCCCACCACATGGAACAGCAGGATCACGCGGGCTTCGCTCCAGGTTTCCATGCGTAGCGCCAGCAGCAGCGCCTGGATGCCCAGCGCGGCCAGGGTCAGGAAATCGTAGCGGGCCAGCGCGGCGTCCTTGGGATACCACCAGTGCGTGCCCAGCAGCAGCGCGCACATCAGGCCGCCGAACAGGCAGGCCCAGGCCTGCTTCACGCCGAAGCGGAAGAACTCGTAGAGCGCGACGCCAAAACGGCCGCGGCCGGCCAGATTGCTGGCCAGCCGCGATTCCCACTCCTGCAGCCCCGCGATGAGCGGCCAGTCATTGGCCGCCGGATGGCTCACGGCAGGCTCAGCCTTCCACGACGGCGTAGGCCGAGTGGTTGTGGATGGATTCGAAGTTCTCGGCTTCCACGCGGTAGCGGGCGATGCCGGGATGCGCGTTCAGGCGGGCAGCCACGTCGCGCACCAGGTCCTCGACGAACTTGGGATTGTCGTAGGCGCGTTCGGTGACGTACTTCTCGTCCGGGCGCTTGAGCAGGCCCCAGAGTTCGCAGGAACCTTCTTCCTCGATCAGGCGGATGACGCCGTCCATGCCGATGTCGGCGCTCAGGATGGCGGACACCGTGACGTGCGAGCGCTGGTTGTGCGCGCCGTACTCGGAGATGGCCTTGGAGCAGGGACAGAGGCTGGTGACGGGCACCTGCACGATCAGTTCGAACTCGACCTCGTCGCCCTGGGCGCGGGCGATCCACTGCACTTCGTAGTCCAGCAGGCTTTGCACGCCGGAGATCGGGGCGGACTTGTTGATGAAGTACGGGAAGGCGGCGGTGATGTCGCCGCGCTCGGCATGCAGCAGCGGCAGCATGTCGGCAGCCATGGCGCGGAACAGGGTCGGCGTCATGGGGATGCTGCGGTACTTTTCCAGCAGGGCCACGAAGCGGGACATGTGCGTCCCTTTTTCTTCGGGCGGCAGCGCCACGGTCAGCGTCCAGTTGGCCACGGTGCCCTGGGGCGAACCGTCGCCGCTTTCAATCAACATGGGGTGGCGCACGCCACGGATGCCCACGCGCTGAATCGGGATGTGCCGGGTGTCCGCCGAACTCTGGACGTCGGGCATCACGAGGGCGGGGTCGATCGGAGAATTCATTTCGGCTTACCTGTCTAGGCAGTCAGTCGTGAAAACGCACGGGCCTAGGAATCTTTGAGAGGGGGCCATTATCGCCCATAGTCCGCCAAGCGCCAGGGAAAACCCTTTTATTCGTAGGTTGGCGGGGCCGGAACAGTGTGTTTCATTCCTGCGGGCAAAACCCGCAGGAATCGCTGTGCAATCAGGCCAGCAGGTCGGCGTAGCGGGCGCGGATCGAGCTCTCGATGCCCAGCGCGTCCAGGCCGATGCCCGCCCACAGCGCCGATTGCTCGCCGTGGTCGATGAACTCGTCGGGCAGGCCCAGCTGCAGCACCGGGATTGCAACGCCGGCCGCGCTCAGCGTTTCCAGCACGGCGCTGCCCGCGCCGCCCATGATGGAAGCGTCTTCCAGCGTGACCAGCGCATCGTGGCGGCTGGCCAGGTCGAGGATCAGCTCGCGGTCGATCGGCTTGACGAAACGCATGTCGGCCACGGTGGCGTCGAGCTTTTCGGCCGCGCCCAGCGCCGCCTGGACCAGCATGCCGAAACCCAGGATGGCAATCTTGCGGCCCTCGCGGCGCACCACGCCGCGGCCGAGTTCCACCGTGTCCAGGCCGGGCGCTTC
Organism: Achromobacter xylosoxidans; assembly: GCF_002192695.1. Lineage (GTDB taxonomy): Bacteria > Pseudomonadota > Gammaproteobacteria > Burkholderiales > Burkholderiaceae_B > Achromobacter > Achromobacter xylosoxidans_C. Next base: position 107,079 of record NZ_MTLG01000054.1, on the reverse strand, counting down.
GGCGGCGCCGCAGCCCGCGCCGCGTGGATAGCGCACCGACGCCGGGCCGGGATACTGATAACAGGTCGACAGCAGCAGCCGCGTTTCGTTTTCGTCCGAAGGCGTGGCCACGACCATGTTGGGCACGCAGCGCAGGAAGGCGATGTCGTAGTTGCCGGCATGCGTGGCGCCGTCCGCGCCCACCAGGCCGGCGCGGTCCAGCGCGAAGGTCACGTCCAGGTTCTGCAGGGCGACGTCATGGATGAATTGGTCGTAGCCGCGCTGCATGAAGGTGGAGTAGATCGCCACCACGGGCTTCTGGCCCTCGCAGGCGATGCCCGCGGCGAACGTCACGGCGTGCTGCTCGGCGATGCCCACGTCGAAGTAGCGCTGGGGAAAGCGCTTTTCGAATTCCACCAGGCCGCTGCCCTCGCGCATGGCGGGCGTGATGGCGACCAGGCGCGGGTCCTGTTCAGCCATGTCGCACAACCACTGGCCGAACACCTGCGTGAAGCTGCGCTTGCCCGGCGCCTTCGATTGCTGGATGCCGACGGCCGGATCGAACTTGCCGGGGCCGTGGTACAGCACCGGGTCGGCCTCGGCCAGCTTGTAGCCCTGGCCCTTCTTGGTGACCACGTGCAGGAACTGCAGGCCTTCCAGGGCCTTGAGGTTCTGCAGGGTGGGCACCAGCGCGTCCAGGTCGTGCCCGTCTATCGGGCCGACGTAGTTGAAGCCGAATTCCTCGAACAGCGTAGCCGGCGTGACCATGCCCTTGGCGTGTTCCTCGAAGCGGCGCGCCAGTTCCAGCACCGGCGGCACGTGCTGCAGCACCGCGCGGCCGACGTTCTTGGCCGCTGCATAGAAGCGGCCCGACATCAGGCGCGCCAGGTAGCGGTTCAGCGCCCCCACCGGCGGCGAGATCGACATGTCGTTGTCGTTCAGGATCACCAGCAGGTTGATATTGGGCGTGACGCCGGCGTTGTTCATGGCTTCGAAGGCCATGCCCGCCGACATCGCGCCGTCGCCGATGACGGCGATGTGCTGGCGCTGCACGCCGGCGTTGCGCGAGGCCACCGCCATGCCCAGCGCGGCGGAGATGGACGTGGACGAATGCGCGGTGCCGAAGGCGTCGTATTCGGATTCGCTGCGTTTCGGAAAGCCCGAGATCCCGCCCTGCTGGCGCAGCTTGTCCATGCCGGCGCGGCGTCCGGTCAGGATCTTGTGCGGATAGGACTGGTGGCCCACGTCCCAGACGATGCGGTCATGCGGCGTGTCGAACACCTGGTGCAGGGCCAGCGTGAGTTCGACCGTGCCCAGATTGGACGACAGGTGCCCGCCCGTTTTGGACACCGATTCCAGCACGAAGCCGCGCAGCTCGTCGGCCAGCCTTTTCAGCTCGCGGCGATCCAGGCGCTTGAGGTCAGCCGGGGATTGAATGCGGTCCAGTAAATCTGTCGTCATGCTTTTATGTGGTTCGTTGGCCCGGCCTGCCTCCAGTCCGGGCTGGTCCCGGCTCAGCGGTCTCGTAGGACGATGAAGTCGGCCAGTTCAGCCAGGCGCGATCCGGCCTCGCCCAGCGGAGCCAGGGCAGCCAGCGCGTCCTCACGCAGCTCCTGGGCGAACGCGCGCGCGCCTTCCAGCCCCAGAAGCGAAACATAGGTGGGCTTGTTCTCGGCGGCGTCCTTGCCCGGCGTCTTGCCCAGGCTGGCGCTGTCCGCGGTGACATCCAGAACGTCGTCGACAACCTGGAAGGCCAGCCCCATGGCCTGCGCGTAGGCGTCCAGCGCCTGGCGCGAGGCCGAGCTTGCACCCGCCACGATGCCGCCCAGAGCCACGCTGCAAGCCAGCATGGCGCCTGTCTTCATGCTGTGCATGGTTTGCAGTTCGTCGCGCGACAACGCGCGGCCCACGCTGAACAGGTCGATGGCCTGGCCGCCCGCCATGCCCTGGCTGCCGGCGGCGCGCGCCAGCGACTGCGTGGCCTGCACGATCAGCGCGGGCGCGATCGGCATGGAAGCCAGCAGATCGAACGCCAGCGGCTGCAGCGCATCGCCCGCCAGCATGGCGGTGGCCTCGTCGAACTGCACGTGGGTGGTGGGACGGCCGCGGCGCAGCGTGTCGTCATCCATGCAGGGCAGATCGTCGTGCACCAGCGAATAGGCGTGGATCAGCTCCACCGCCGCGGCGGCGCGGTCCAGCGAGGCCTGCACGGCCAGCACGCTGCCGCTGACGGGGCAGGCCTGCCCCGCAGCGTAGACCAGCGCGGCGCGCACCCGCTTGCCGCCGCCAAGCACGGCGTAACGCATGGCTTCGTGCAGCCGGGAGGGCAGCGCATCCGCCGGGGGCAACAGATCGTCCAGGACGTCTTCGACGTGCTTCACGCGCCCTTGCAGCCATTCCGGGAAGGCGAGTTGAATTTGCTTCATTGGATTCTTATTCGTCATCCAGCGCCGCCGGGTCCAGCGGACGCAGCAAGTCGCCCTCCAGGACTTTGACCTGCTGTTCGGCCTGCGCCAAGCGTTCCTGGCAGACCCGCGTGAGCGCCACGCCGCGCCGGTAGGCGGCAAGCGACTGCTCCAGCGGCAACGAGCCGTCTTCCATGGCCGCTACCAGCGATTCGAGCTCGGCCAGCGCCGTTTCGAAATCCTGGGGCAAGGGACGGTCATCGATCTGCGGATCGGCTTGTGAAGATTTGGCCAAACGGGTCTCCGAGGGCGCTAGGGGTGGATCAATCCGTGAATTGTACGAGATACCCGCAAGGCCGGCGGGCCCGCCGCCACTCGCCGGCGTCTCAGGCAGGGGCGCCCGCCAGCCCCGCTATGGCGGCCCGCAGCAGGGGGGCCACCCGCGTGCGCAGGTCCGCCTCCGGCAGCAGGCTGGCGGGCCCGCCGCAGCTCATGACGAAGACGCCCTCGCCCGTAAGGGAGGAGAACGGCACCGCAACCGCATTGATCCCCGACTGCCATTCGCCAATGGCGTAACAGCAGCCCGTGTCGTGCAACTCCGCGCGGGCGCGTTCGATGGCGGCCGCGTCCGGCGCCGTCTCGTCCAGGCGGGCGAGCGCATCGGCGCAGGCCTGGGGCGGCAGGCTGGCCAGATAGGCCCGGCCCATGGCGCTGTCCAGGCTGGCGCGATAGCCCACCGGCAGGCGCAGATACAGCGCCGAAGAACCATGGATGGCCTCGACGTAGGTCATGGCATCGCCATCGAAGGCGCCCAGGGCCACGGCGCCGCCGGTGGCGCGCGCCAGTTCGGTCATGGAGGCCTTGGCCAGCTCGCGCACCTCCAGTCCGGCCAGCAGGCCGAAGCCCAGCGCCAGCACGCCGTAGCCCGGCGAGTACTTGCCGGTGTCCGGGTGATAACGCAGATAGCCCAGTTCGGTCAGGGTATAGGTGATGCGGCTGATGGTGGGTTTGGGCAGGCCGGTCAGGCGCGCCAGATCCAGGTTGCCCAAGGCCGTCACGCCGTGGCGAAAGCAACGCAGCACGTCCAGCCCGCGCGCCAGCGCCGTGATGAAGTCGGGCGAATTGGCGCCCTCGCCCGCGCCGGCGGCGCGCTTGCGGCGCGCGGGCAGGCTGAGTTCGACCTTGCCGTCCGGTTTGGCGGCGGGATGCGCGATGCGCTTGGCGTCAGAAAAAGATTGCATTTCTATTCGCTTCGTTTTTATAGTTTATTTCGAATAACAAAATTAAATTCCATTTTACGGAATTTAATGCATCCAAGGAGACCTGGCAAGCCTTGCCCCGCAACGCCAAGCCAGGCCCGACCCTCCACTCATGCACGCGATTTCAAGGGGAAAACATTGATACGCACTAGCTTCAAACTGCTGGCCACCCTGCTGCTCAGCGCCGCCGCGCTGGGGGCCCAGGCCGACACCTATCCGGCCCGGCCGATCAAGGTGGTCTCGCCCTTCCCTGCCGGCGGCGCCACCGACGTGCTGACCCGGATCCTGGCTGAACGCATGGCCAAGACGCTGGGCCAGCCCATGATCGTCGAGAACAAGGCAGGCGCCGGCACCTCCATCGGGGCCGCCTTCGTTTCACGCGAAGCGCCGGACGGCTACACCATCCTGATGGCGACCAACTCCACGCTGGTCACCAACCGCTATCTGTACAAGGAACTGCCCTACGATCCCGACGGCTTCGCCCGCATCGGCATGGTGGGCGTCGGACCGCTGGTCCTGCTGGCCAGCCCCAAGCGGCCGTTCAACAGCACCCAGGACGTGGTGGCCTACGCCAAGCAGAATCCGGGCAAGCTGACCTTCGCCACGTTCGGCCCGGGCACGTCCTCGCACCTGGCGGGCGAACTCTTCAAGGAGCGCGCCGGCATCGACATCCTGCACGTGCCCTTCAAGGGCGCGACCCAGGCCCTGCCCGCACTGGTCAGCGGCGACGTGGACCTGTTCTTCGACATGGTGGCCACCGGCATGCCGCAGGCCGATGCCGGCAAGGTCAAGGTCTTCGCCATCACCAGCCCCGGCCGCCTGGCGACGCAGCCCAAGCTGGCGACGCTGGCCGAGCAAGGCTATCCCGCGTTCGACATGACCGCCTGGTTCAGCTTCGTGGCGCCCAAGGGCACGCCCGCCCCGGTGATGGAAAAACTGCAGCAGGCCCTGGTCGAAACCCTGCAGGACGAAACCATCAAGAAGCGCATGCTGGACATGGGCATCGACCCGCGCTCGGGCACGGCCGCCGAGCTGGACAAGCAGATCAAGAACGAACAGCCCATCGTGTCGCAATTGATCAAGCAGGCCAATATCGTCCTGCAATGATGGCGCGGCCGGTTTCGTGACAAAACGTAGGCGGGCCCGCGCCCGCCCGCGCATGCGCCGCGCCGCGCGGCGTCCGCCGGCAGAGGGTTTCACCGCCCCTGCCGGTTTTTCATGCGCGTCGATATGCCCTCTAACCCCTGGATACAGAACCAGGACGCCCCCCGCTGCTATGGTGAAAAAGTAGATGCCGCCATGGGAGCCCGATGCCGTACGCCGAAGAGAAATATGCGCGCCTGGATGCCGCCCGCTGGCTGGCGGCGGTGGCCGTGGTGCTGTTGCACAGCGCGGCCATGATAGTCAGCAATCCCGCCATCTACGGCGGGGGAGCCTGGTTGGCCGCCAACCTGTATGACTCGGCGGCAAGGTGGTGCGTGCCCGTGTTCGTCATGGTCAGCGGCGCCCTGCTGCTGGACCCCGACAAGCCGCAGGACGCGCGCCAGTTCTACAGCCGGCGCATGGCGCGGATCTGCGCGCCGCTCGTGTTCTGGACGTTCTTCTATCTGGCATGGCGCACGGCGCTGGACTGGTGGGACGACGGCCGCATCGATTTTTCGTTCTGGCCACGCAAGCTGGCGCAGGGCGAGCCGTACTACCACCTGTGGTACCTGTACATGATCGTGGGCCTGTACCTGTTCGCGCCGCTGGTGCGCATCCTGTATGCGCGCAGCACGCCGCACGCCCGCGCGCTGTGGGTGGTCAGCATCCTGGGCGTGGCGATCCTGGACGCGCTGTACCGCCGCGCCCTGGGCGCGCCAGCGGGCTTCTTCCTGACCTGGTTCCTGCCCTACCTGGGCTACTTCGTGGCGGGCCGGTTGATCTTCGACGGCCAGATGCGCATTCCCCGCCCCGGCCTGATGCTGGCGGCCAGCGTGGCCGCGACCGCGCTGGGCGTGCAAGCCATGTCGAGCAACCGCGCCTTGGACACCTACTTCTACGATTACTTCAGCCTGACGGTGCCGTTCATGTCGCTGGCGGCTTTCCAGTGGATCGTCTCGTCGCCGCGCCTGCCGCGGCTGGCCTCGCTGGCGCCGCTGACCTTCGGCATCTATCTGATCCATCCGCTGTTCCTGGACGTGGCGCATCGCGCCGGCGCCCTGACGGGCGCGCGCGAGGACGCCTGGACGCTGCCCGTGCTTGCCGCCGGCGTGTTCGTGTTGTCGGCCGCCAGCAGCTGGCTGCTACGGCGGCATCCGGCCACGCGCCGATTCGTCTGAAAGGCCTGCGTCGTCAAGGGGTTATGCCCCGCGCAACGCATGTAAACCGGCTCCGGCATAACTTCACCAAGCTTCGCAGATCTTCACGGGCGCGGGGTAAGGGCTTGGGGTACAATTCACGGCTTATTTGATCGGCCAGACACCGATTTTTCTTCGCGCCAGAACGGACTTCACCCAGCGGATATCAAAGCCGCCAGGCAAAAGCTCATCCGTCCTGGCTTTTTTATCCGAGCGGGGGGAATCATGACCGACATCGGTCGGATGGCACATGTAGTGCCAGCTCGCACCCAGCTACCCGTCAGCGCGTATTTTGACGAAGCCCTCTTTGCCCGCGAGCAAGAACTCATTTTCAAGCAATCCTCACAATACGTCGGCCACCAGAAAGTGGTGCCCGAAATCGGGGATTGGCGTACGTTGGTCCAGGAAGACGGAGGACGCGTGCTGGTTCGCAACCAGCAAGGCGTCGAACTCATCTCAAATGTCTGCCGCCACCGCCAGGCTTTGATGCTGGGCGGCGAGACCGGCAATGTGGCCGGCAACTGCAATACGCATGGCAATCTGAAGGCAACCGGCGGCAATATCGTCTGCCCCTTGCATCGCTGGACGTACAACAACCAGGGCGAGTTGTTGGGCGCGCCCCAGTTCGCCACCACGCCCTGCATGAACCTGCAGAAGTTCCGCCTGCGCGACTGCCATGGCCTGCTGTTCGAAGGCCCGCGCGATCCGTCCGCCGACATGGCGCCGCTGTTCTCGCGTCCGGAATTCGACTTCGGCGACTACGTGCTGGACCACGTCGAAGTGCACCAGTGCAACTACAACTGGAAGACCTTCATCGAGGTCTACCTCGAGGATTACCACGTCGGCCCGTTCCATCCGGGCCTGGGCCGCTTCGTCACCTGCGACGACCTGAGCTGGGAGTTCAACGACTGGTACAGCCTGCAGAAGGTCGGCGTGCACAACGCCCTGGCGCAGCCGGGGTCCGACGTGTACAAGCAGTGGCACGACCGCCTGCTGGCATTCCGCGAAGGCGACGCGCCGGATTTCGGCGCGGTCTGGGTCACCTACTTCCCGACCCACATGATCGAGCTGTATCCCCACGTGCTGGTGCTCTCCACGCTGTATCCCAAGAGCCCGCAGGAAACGGTGAACGTGGTCGAGTTCTACTATCCCGAGGAAATCGCCGCCTTCGAGCGCGAATTCGTCGAGGCGCAGCGCGCCGCCTACATGGAAACGGCCATCGAGGACGACGAGATCGCCGAACGCATGGACGCGGGCCGCAAGGCTTTGATGCTGCGCGGCGTGAACGAAACCGGTCCCTACCAGTCGCCCATGGAAGACGGCATGCAGCACTTCCACGAATGGTATCGCCGCATCATGCAGGAGCGGGTCTGAAGCCTGGCTTCGGCGCCGCTCCCATGCAGAAAGGCCTCGCATATGCGAGGCCTTTCCGCTTTCCGGCTGCCGCGTTCAGCGGCCCAGCACGCCCGCCACGGTGCGCTCGCCGATGGCCAGGCCCACCGTCATGCCCACGCCCGAGTGCATCACCGCCACCGTCGTGGCCGGGTCCACCGGCATGACCGAGAACGGCGCCGGGCCATGCGCGCCGTAGACGCCCTGCCAGCGCTCCAGCACGCGCAGGCGCGCGCCCAGGGCCTGGGTCGCCAGGTCCAGCATGGCATTGTCGACCGCCTCGTCGTTGAACGGCGGCGCGTCCTGGCCATAGCGGTGCGAATCGCCGATGATCAGTTCGCCGTAAGGCGTGGGACTGATCAGCAGGTGGATGCCATTTTCCAGCAGCATGGGCGTGCGCGCCTGGATCACGTCGCGCAGCGCCAGCGCCGACGGCAGGTCCGAGAACGCGCCGTAATGCACGCAGGACAGGCCGGTCAGCAAGGGGCGGTCCAGCGCGATGGGATGGGTTTCGAATGCGGCGCGCAGCATCTGCAGGCGCGTGACCTCCAGGTTCATCGGCGCAAAGCGCTCGGGCAGCAGGGTCAGGTAATCGTGCCCGGGGCAGACGAACACGTGTCCGCCCTTGAATTCGCCAGCCGAGGTGCACACCAGCCCGCCCTCGACCGCGCGCGCCAGCGTGCCGGTGATGAACTGCACACCCAGCGATTCCGCGAGGTAGCGGGTGATGGCCGGCAGCGCCTCGCGCGAATAGATCTGCAGATCGTCATGGCCTTGCAGGCCCGCGCAGTGATGCGCCAGCTGGCCGCCGTATAGCGCGGCCACCTCGCGGCCCGACATCAGGTTGGCGCGATAGCCTTCCTGGCGCATGCGCGTGTCGGCGAATTCCTGCAGCACGTCCGCCTCTTCGGCATTGCGCGCCAGCACCAGGGCGCCGTTGGCGCGCACATGGAAGCCCGCGCGCCCGGCCAGATCCAGCCACAGCTCGCGCGCCTGCTGGGCGTGCGACAGCATCATGCCGGGGGCCTGGCCCGTCACGATGACCTGGCCGAAATTGCGGATGGTGGCGCCATGCGCCTGGCGGCTGCGCTCGATCACGGCCACCGACAGGCCGCGCTTGGCGGCGGCCCAGGCGTGGGCGATGCCCAGCATGCCGGCGCCCACCACGACTACGTCGAAATTTTTCATCTGTGGAACATTGCAAGAGGAATGCGGCGGGAGCCGCCCTGGCGGGCGCCCCCCCCGGGGTGCGGCGGCGGCCGGCGCCGCCGCGGTCAAACTGACTTACTTCTTCTTCGGCTCGGACTTGCCGTCGTAGCGCTTGGTCCACTCGGCGATGATGCGGTCGCGGTTGGTGGCGGCCCAGGTGAAGTCGTTCTTGATCATGCGCTGCATCAGGTCGGCCGGCAGGTTCGGATTGGACGTGGCGATCGACGGGATGGCGAGCACGGCGAAGTTGGCCTTGTACAGCTCGTTGGCTTCGCGGCTGGCGGAGAAGTCGGCCAGCTTGCGCGCGGCTTCCAGGTTCTTGGTGCCCTTCATGATGGCGGTGGCTTCCACTTCCCAGCCCAGGCCTTCCGAGGGGAACACGGCTTCGACCGGCGCGCCGTCGGCCTTCAGCTTGGCGGCGCGGTAGTCGAACGACACGCCGATCGGGAACTCGCCGGCGGCGGCCATGTTGCAAGGCTTGGAACCCGAGTGCGTGTACGAACCGATGTTCTTGTGCAGGGCGTCCATGTAGGCCCAGCCCTTCTCTTCGCCGAAGATCTGCAGCCAAGCGCTGACGTCCAGGAAGCCGGTGCCCGACGAGGCCGGATTCGGCATCACGATCTTGCCGGCGTACACCGGCTTGGTCAGGTCCTGCCACGAGGTGGGCTTGGGCAGCTTCTGCTTCTCGGCTTCGATGGTGTTGAAGCAGATGGCGGCGGCAAAGCCGTCCATGCCGACCCAGCTGGGCTCGGCCTTGGCGTCGCGCATGTTGGCGGCGATCTGGTCCAGGCCCTTGGGGGCGTAGGGCTGCAGCATGCCTTCCTTGTCCATCAGGCCCAGCGAGGTGCCGGCCAGGCCCCAGACGGCGTCGGCCTTGGGGTTGTTCTTTTCGGCCAGCAGCTTGGCGGTGATGATGCCGGTGGAGTCGCGCACCCACTGGATCCTGATGTCGGGATTGGCCTTCTCGAACGCGGCCTGGTAGGCCTTGATCTGGTCGGCTTCGAGCGCGGTGTAGACCGTCAGCGTGGTCTCGGCGGAGGCGGCGCCCATCACGCCCGTCAGGGCGGCGGCCAGTGCAAGCAGCTTGTAGCGATTCATGAAGTACTCCGTGGGTAGGCGGAAAAAGGCTGAGGGAGGCCCCCGGGGCTGGCGCGAACCGGCCCCGGCAAGCGGTGCAGACAGGTGAGAGGGTTAGGGGCGCTGGCCTGCCGACAAGCGGGCTTCGATATCGGAGATCACACCAGGTAGGTCGGCGACGGTATCGATCAGGTAGTGCGGAGCGGCGGGCGACAGCTCCAGGCTGGCGGCGGTGCGCGCTTTCTGGCGGCCTGCGTCATCCAGGCTCAGGTATTCCTCCAGCGTCAGGCCGGCGGCGTTGCCCGACAGCAGCAGGCCCACGGTCCACATGCCGGCGCGGCGTCCTTCTTCGATGCCGGGCGCGGTGTCGTCGACCTTGACGCAGGCAGCCACGTCGGACAAGCCGAGTTCGACCACGTTCTTCAGCGCCATCGCGGGCGCCGGCCGCGCGCGCGGCACGTCGTCGCTGGCGACGATGCAGTCGGGTTCCAGGCCTTCGGAGGCGGCGCGCTCGACCACGCGGCGCATGACGCTGCCGGGATAACCCGAGCACGAGCCGATCTTCAGGCCGTGCTGGCGCAGGGCGCGCAGCAGTTCGGCCGCGCCGGGGATCGCCGCCGAATACTGGGCGACCTTGTCCAGCTGCATCGGCAGGAAGCGCTCGTAGATGGCGGTCACGTCGTCGTCGGTGGGCAGGCGGCCGAACTGGGCCTGGTACTGGCCGGCGATCACCGGATCGTTGCAGAGCGTGCGGATGTGGTCCCACTTGCCCATGCCCATGGGGCCGCGGGCCTGCGCCAGCGACATCTCCACGCCGAACTGCGAAAACGCGTCCACGAACACCTTGGTGGGCGCGAAGGAGCCGAAGTCGACCAGCGTGCCGGCCCAGTCGAAGATCACCGCTTCCAGGCGGACGGGCAAAGGCGAAACAGTCATGAGGGTCATCCTTGAAAAATCGTTCAATGGGCCACGGGGCGGCGCCAGGCCTGGCTGCGCGCAACCAGCGCGCGGCTGGCCAGGTGCAGGACCAGGGCGGCGACGGCCGAGCTGGCCATGATCACGGTGCACATGGCGGCGGCGGGACCGATGAAGCCGGCGTCGTCCATGTTCAGCACCGCGACCGCGGCCAGCACCGTCGAAGGGCTGTACAGGAACACGACCGCGGACACCGTCGTCATGGCGGAAACAAACAGATAGCGCGCCACGTCCAGCGCCGCCGGCAGGCACATCGGCAGCGTCACGCGCAGAAAGGTCGTCAGGCGCGGCACCTTGAGCGACGCGGACGCCGCCTCGAATTCCGGGTCCAGCGCGTTGAGCGCAGTGGCGGCGGTGAGGTGCGCGCTGGTATAGAAGTGGACGATGGTGCACAGGACCAGCAGCGGCATGGTGCCGTACAGCACGTTCAGCGGGTTCGACAGGCTGTTGAAAAAGAAGATATAGCCCAGGCCCAGCACCAGGCCGGGCACGGCCATGGGCATCAGCGCCAGCATGCCGACCATGCCGCGCAGGCCTCGCGTGAGCGTACCGCGGGCAGGCACTTTTTCCATCATCCAGGCGCCGGTGAAGACCACGGCCGTGCCCGCCAGCGCGGTGCAGAACGCCAGCTGCAGGCTGTTGCGCCAGGCCAGCCAGCCGCCGCCGTCCATATTGTCGAAGTCATACGAACGCAGCGACATCGACAGGTTGTAGGGCCACATCTTCACGAAGGACGCCCACACCGCCACGCCGATGATCAGCAGCAGGAACGCCGCCAGCACGCCGGCCAGCGCCAGGAACGCGGCATCGCGGCGGCGGTTGACGCCCGCGGCGTAGGGCTGGGCCCGGCCGCTTAGCTGGGCGCCCTGGCGGGCGCGCAGCCGGCGGTCCAGCGCGAAGGTCAGGATCGCGGGCAGCAGCAGCAGGATGCCGATGGCCGCGCCCTTGGGGAAGTTCTGCTGGCCGACCACGGCCTTGTAGGCCTCCATCGCCAGCACGTTGTAGTCGCCGCCCACGACCTTGGGCACGCCGAAATCTGTCACCGTCAGCGTGAAGACCACGCAGCAGGCGGAGAACACGGCATAGCGGGTGCCCGGCAGCGTCACCGTCAGGAAGGTGCGCCAGGGGCCCGCGCCCATGGCGCGCGCGGCGTCGTAGAGGCGGCCGTCGGCCAGGGCCAGACCGGTCAGGAGGATCATGAGCGCGTGCGGAAAGGTATAGAACGCCTCGCCCACCACGATGCCCCAGAAGCCGTAGATGGTCGCGCCGCCGGTCAGGCCCTTGAGCAGGCCCTGGTTGCCCAGCAGATACACCAGCGCAATACCGGGCAGCAGCGACGGCGCCAGCAGCGGCAGCAAGGCGACGGTGCGCAGCAGGCCCTTGCCGGGCAGGCGCGTGCGCGTCAGGCCGTAGGCGAATCCATAGGCGCAGGGCACCACCAGCAGCGTGGTCACGACGCCCACCGCCAGGCTGCGCGCGACCATGGCCATGAAGCCGTCGCCGCCGATGATGCCGGCGAGCACGGACACGCCGGCCCAGGCGCCGTCGCTGTCGGTCACGGACTTGAGCAGGATGGCGGCCAGGGGCAGCGCCAGGAACAGCAGCAGGCCCAAAGCCAAGGCGCCCTGCCCGGCGGCGAGGCCCGTAGCCCCGATCCAGGCCGGCAGCGGGCGGCGGCCCAGCGCCGGCGCGGCGGTGTCCAAGGCCCCCGGCGCGGCTACGTTGGAGGAACGGCTCATGGCGGAATCAACCGTAGGCGCGTATCGCATGGCGCGGCAGCTCCACCCAGCAACGGCTGGCAGCATGAGGACCCAACAGGGCGTCTCCGATTTCGGGGGACACGATGGAATGCACCATGCTGCCGGGCACGCCTTCCAGACGCAGGGCCAGGCGGTAGCCGCGGCCGAGGAACACGCCGTCCAGCACGTCGGCCAGCATGGCGTTGGGCTGGTCCGGGCGCGCGGTACTGACCCGTACCGCTTCCGGGCGCACGAACAGCTTGCCGCTGGCGGCGTCCAGCGCCTCGTCCACGGCCAGCTCCTGGCGTCCGACGCGGGCGCGGTGCGCGTCCACGCGTTCGAACGGCAGCCAGTTCGCTTCGCCCACGAAATCGGCGATGAAGGCCGAGCCGGGCTGACGGTAGAGTTCCCGCGGCGTGCCGTACTGCTCGATGATGCCGCCATTCATGACGGCGATGCGGTCGGCCATCACCATGGCCTCTTCCTGGTCGTGCGTGACCATCAGCGTGGTGATGGACAGGCGCTTCTGCAGGGCGCGCAGTTCAATGCGCAGATGCTCGCGCACGCGGGCGTCCAGCGCCGACATGGGCTCGTCCAGCAGCAGCAGGGATGGCGACGGCGCCAGCGCGCGCGCCAGGGCCACGCGCTGCTGCTGCCCGCCCGAGATCTGTCCCGGATACTTATCCGCCGCGCCCGCCAGGCCGACCAGGGTCAGCATTTCCTCGACGCGGTTGGCGACATGGTTGCGGTGCGCACGCTTGCCGCTCAGGCCATAGGCCACGTTCTGGGCCACGGTCAGGTTGGGGAACAGCGCATACGACTGGAACAGGATGCCGTAGTCGCGCGCCTGCGGTTCGGCATGCGAGATGTCGCGGCCGGACAGCACGATGGTGCCGCTGTCCTGGCGTTCCAGGCCGGCGATAGCGCGCAGCAAGGTGGTCTTGCCGCAGCCCGAGGGGCCCAGCAGGCACACCAGCTCCCCGGCGCGGATGTCGAGCGAGACGTCCGACAGCGCGGTATGGCTGCCAAAGCGCTTCACCAGATGCCTGACAGAGAGAAATGCGGTATCGCGTTCGGCCATGGGGCCTCCGGTTTGGGAACGAAGGCAGTATGGAAGACGCGTATTGAGTGTTTATGACACTTCGCGCAAATGCAGTAATAAAAACATCAAATTATTTTGGTGTACTGGCGGTCTTGCGCATCGCGCCCCTATTCCGCCTCCTGCACCGTGCTTGTCGCCGAACTCAAATCCTTCTATGCCGTGGCCCGCTGCGGCACCGTCACCAAGGCCGCCGCCCAACTGGGCGTCAGCCAGCCCACGGTGACGGGGCAGTTGCGCCAGCTGGAGTCGCGTTACGGCGTCGAGCTGTTCCACCGCCAGGGGCGCGGCATGCGCCTGTCGGACGCCGGCCACAGCCTGATGCCCATGGTGGAAAAGCTGGTGCAGCAAGAAACCGAGATCGACTTCCGGCTGCGCGACGCCAGCGACCTGCGCGAAGGCAATCTGCGCATCGGCGCCACCGGCCCCTACTACATCATGGACACGGTGCGCGCCTACAACCAGCGCTACCCCGGCATAGACCTGACGCTGACCATCGGCAATTCGCAGACCATGCTGCACGCGCTGCATGACTATCGCATCGAGATTGCCACGTCATCCTTTCTGATGGATGACAAGCATCTGTACCGGCGCATGATCGCGGCCGACCCCATCCGCGTGGTGGCGCATCGCGACCACCCGCTGGCGCGCCTGGGCCAGGTCCGCCTGGCCGACCTGGCCGAACACGCGCTGCTGTTGCGCGAGCCCGGCTCCATGACGCGGCAGCTGACGGAGGACGCCTTGCAGGCGGCCGGCGTCACGGTGCGCCGCACGCTGGAGATCGGCAGCCGCGAATCCATCCGCCAGGCCATCCTGTGCGGGCTGGGAATCAGCCTGATCCCTTCGCGCGAGATCCCTTCCCATCCCGAACTGGCGGCGCTGGACATCGAGGGCGCCGACATCGTGATGCACGAATACCTGTACTGCCTGCGCGAGCGCCAACCGGTGCAGCTGATCGCGCGCTTTCTGGAGATGGCGCCAGCCGCGGGCTGAGCGCCGCCCTCCCCTATGCGGCCACTCAGGAGACAACCATGGCCTTGACCTTGCAAGATATCGAGCAGATCTTCCTGGAGCGCGGGCACCGCTCCTATGACGGCGAATCCGTCAGCCACCTGCGGCATGCGCTGCAGACCGCGGCGCTGGCCGAACGCAATGGCGCCGGCGCCCATCTGATCACCGCCTGCCTGCTGCACGACCTGGGCCATCTCATCGCCGACCGGCCGGGCACGCCCACGCTGCGCGGCATCGACGACAAGCACCAGTATTTCGTCCTGCCCTTCCTGCGCGGCCTGTTCAGCCCGGCGGTGCTGGACCCGATCCGGCTGCATGTGGAGGCCAAGCGTTACCTCTGCTATGTGGAACCGCAATATGAAGCGTCGCTCTCGGAGGATTCGAAACGCAGCCTGGCGCTGCAGGGGGGCAGTTTCGATGCGGGCCAGGCGGTGGATTTCGCGAGCATGCCGGGCGCGCCGGACGCGATCCGCCTGAGGCGCTGGGACGACATGGCCAAGGTTCCAGGCCTGGCCACGCCACCCCTGGACCACTTCCTGGAGATCGCCGAGAGCATCTCGGGACGGGTCAAGCTGGCTGCCATCTGGTAGGGCTGGCGGGAAAGCCATGCGTCCTGGCGGCCCAGGCGACCGCCAGGGTCGCCGCCAGCAACACCAGCAGCGCCGGCACGAACGCCGTTACGCCCAGGCGTTCGAGCAGCACGCCGCCGACGACGCCGCCCGCGGCAATCGCCGTATTCCAGGCAGTGACCAGCATGGACTGCGCAACGTCTGCGGCATCGCCCGCCGTCTTGGCCAATGCCGTCTGGAACAGCGTCGGCGAGCCGCCGAACGCCACGCCCCAGGCCGCCACCGCCAAATAGAGCATGACCGGCACGCCGCCCGCGACGCCCAGGGCCAGCGCGGCCAGGCCGAACAGGCTGATGCAGGCCAGGGTCAGCACGCGCAAATGGCGGTCGATCAGCGTCCCGACCATCCAGATGCCGACGATGGAACTCAGTCCGAACACCAGCAACACCAGCTCGGTGCTTGCGGCCATCCCCAGCGATGCCAGGAACGGCGCGATGTAGATGTAGAGGATGTTGTGCGCCAGCACGAAAGCCAGCACCGCGAATAGCACCGCACGCACGCCGGGCAGCAGGAATACGCGCCGCAGCGGCAATTGCCGGCCCCGGGCCTGTCCCGCAAAGTCCGGCACGCGCAAGCGCACCCAGACCATCAGCATCACCGCGAGCAGGCTCATGATGCCGAAGCCGATGCGCCAGCCCCACAGCGCCCCCAGGAAGGTTCCGGCCGGCACTCCCAGCGACAGCGCCAGCGGCGCGCCCAGCATCGCCACCGCGATCGCGCGGCCCTGCTGGTGCGCGGGCACCATGCGCGCGGCGTAGCCCGCCAGCAGCGCCCACAACAGCCCCGCCGACACGCCGGCCAGGAAGCGCGCGGCCAGGGTCAGCACATAGCTGGAGGACAAGGCGGTCACCGTATTGGCCAGCACGAATCCTGCGATCGCCGCCAGCAGCAGCGGACGCCGCCGCACGCCCCGGGTGGCGGCGACCAGCGGGATCGCCGCCACCAGCGAACCGATTGCATAAATCGTGACGGTTTGGCCGATGCGGGCCTGCGACACGGCCAGGCCCTGCGCCATCTGCGGCAACAGCCCCGCGGGCAGCGCCTCGGTCAGGATGGTGATGAAACCCGCCATGGCCAACGCCAGCAGCGAGCCCAGCGGCAGGCGGTCTTGGCCGGCGGTGGCGGAATGCCCGGGCGCAGTGCGCGGGCGCGGAGAATTCGTGGTTTTTTTCATGCTGGACACCTGGGTTGAAGCTTGGTGTCGAGACGATATAAGCCCCGAGATTAAAGAAAAAGTAGGCTACATTTCCTTCTTATGCGGAACTAAACGTCCGCAATCAAGGAAACGAGATGGATAGCCTTAATGGCTTTGTCGTGTTCGTGCAGGTGGCCGAAACGCGCAGCTTCGTCGCCGCCGGCCGGCTACTGGGCGTGTCAGCATCCGCCATCGGCAAAAGCGTGGCGCGGCTGGAAGAAAAACTGGGAGTGCGCCTGTTCCACCGCAGCACCCGCAGCGTCACCCTGACCGCCGAAGGCGCGCTGTTCCTGGAACGCAGCCGCCGCATCCTGGCGGAGATCGAGGCGGCCGAACTGGAGCTGTCACAGGCGGCCGGCGCGCCGCGCGGACGCTTGCGCGTCAGCCTGCCGCTGGTCAGCGGACTGGTGCTGCCGGTGCTGGGCGAGTTCATGCGCGAATATCCCGAGATCGAACTCGACCTGGATTTCACCGACCGCATGGTGGACGTGATCGAAGAAGGCTTCGACGCCGTGGTGCGCACGGGCGAACCGGCCGACTCCCGGCTGTCGGCGCGGCGCCTGGGCGCCTTCCAGATCTTGCTGGTCGCCTCGCCCGCCTATCTGGCCAGCCGGGGCACGCCCAAGGCGCCGGCCGATCTGCTCCGCCACAGTTGCCTGCACTACCGCTTTCCCAGTAGCGGCAAGCTGGAAACCTGGGCCTTGCGGCAAGCGGCGGGCGAGCCCGAACTGCAACTGCCCGTCTCGATGATCTGCAACAACATCGAGACGCGCGCCTGCTTTGCGCTGCAAGGGCTGGGTATCGCCTATCTACCGGATTTCGCCATTCGCGAACCCTTGGCGGATGGCCGCCTGGTGCAGGTCCTGAAGGGACAGGCGGAGCGGACCAATGTCTTCCACATCCTGTGGCCCGCCAGCAAGCATCCATCGCCCAAGGTGCGGGCGCTGGTGGACTTTTTGGGCTCCCGGGTATTCGCGGACGCCAGGACGTCCGGGCCCGGACGCAGCCCCCGGCCGCTAGGGTCCTAGGCGCCCTTGGCCACCGGCCGGGACGGATCGCTGCACCACTCGCTCCAGGAACCCGGATACAGGCGCGAACCCGACAGGCCGGCGATCTCCATGGACAACAGGTTGTGGCAGGCCGTGATGCCCGAGCCGCACTGATGCACGATGGCGGCCGGATCGCGGCCGTCCAGCAGGCTGGCGAACTCCTCGCGCAGCTGCGCGGCCGGCTTGAAGCGGCCGTCGGCCTGGAGGTTCTCGCCGTTGGGACGGTTCAGCGCGCCCGGAATGTGGCCGGCCACCGGATCCATGGGCTCGACCTCGCCGCGATAGCGGTTGGCGGCGCGCGCGTCGATCACGGTGAAGGCCTGACGGGGAATATTGTCCAGCACCGCCTGGGCGTCCACCGAACCGGCCAGCGAGGAGCCCAGCTCGACCGGCTGCCCGGCACGCACGGCGGCAGCGGCTTCGGTGGTGGTCGGCAGGCCGGCCGCGGTCCAGGCCTGCCAGCCGCCGTCCAGCACCGCCACCTGATCGTGGCCGAGCCAGCGCAGCATCCACCACAGGTGCGCGGCGTACATGCCGCCGCTGGCGTCGTAGGCCACCACCAGGGTTTGCGGCGTCACGCCGTGGGCGGCCATGAGCGCGCCGAACGCGGCGCGCGAGGGCAGCGGATGGCGGCCGTTCTTACCAGTGCGGGCCGCGGCCAGTTCGGTTTCGTGATCCAGGTAGCGGGCGCCGGGAATATGGCCGGCGTCGTAAGCCTGACGGCCCGCCGCGTGGTTGCTCAGGTCGTGGCGCACGTCGAACACGCGCACGTCGGGCGCATTCAAGCGCGCGGCCAGATCGGCGGCGGAAATCAGGGTCATCGTCATTCGGTGTGCTCCCGTAATGGTGCGTGGATACCGCGGGTCAGGCCGGCTTGGGATCGCGCATGGTGCGCCAGATCGACAACAGCCCCGCGAAAATGATCAGGCCCATGCCGGCCCAGGCCAGGGCGTCCAGCTGTTCGCCCCAGAAGCCCATGCCCAGCAAGGCCGCGAAGATGATGGTGCTGTACTGCAGCGCCGCCGTCAGCAGCGCCGACCCCAGGCCGAAGGCGCGGGTCATGGCCAGTTGCCCGAACAGGCCCGTCACGCCCACGCCCAGCAGCGACAGATAGCCGGTCCAGTCGGCGTGGCCCCAGCCCTCGAACAACAGTCCGGCCAGGCTGGACACGCAAACGGCCACGGAGAAGAACAGCACGGTGCGCCATTCGGGTTCACCGACCCGGCCCAACTGGCGGATCTGCATCATGGCGATGGCCGACATGGCGCCGGCGGTCATCCCCAGCAAGGCGGCCAGCCACTGGTCCTCGTTGATGCTTGGTCGCAGCACCGCGATCACGCCCAGGAACCCCAGCGCCACCGCCACGATGCGCACGGAATCCCGCTGCGCGCCGCCCCAGCCCAGCATCCAACAGGCGATGAACAGCGGCGCCGTGTAGTTCAGGCTGGTGGCCGTGGCCAGGGGCAGATGGGCGATGGCGAAGAAACCCAGCCACATCGAGGTGACGCCGGACAGGTTGCGCCACAGGTGGAGTTTCCAGCTGACGGGGATGATGGACTGGCGGCCGGCGCGGGCCCAGATCAGCAGCAGGATGACCGAGGGCAGTCCGCGAAAAAGCACGACTTGCGGCAGCGAGGCGCCGTGTTCGGTGCCGAGCTTCACGAACGAACCCATGATGGCGAACATGGCGGACGCCAGCAACATCCAGAGTGCCTGCATGGGGGTCTACGCTAAGGGAAAAGTGGGGAGGACTAAGGGAAAGCGATACTATACTCTCCGTCACCGGAAGCGGCGCCGCAAGTCGGGGAACTGGCGGGCCGCGGCAGTGTCGAATTCCGGCATATCCTGCTCGCAGAGGAACACAAAAAACATGAAACGCATTGTCCTGTTCGTCCTGACCAACCTGGCTGTCATGCTGGTGCTGTCGGCCACGCTGCGCATCCTGGGCGTGGACCGCTACATCACCGCCAACGGCCTGAACCTCAACGCCCTGCTGATCTTCTCGGTGGTGGTGGGCTTCACCGGCGCGATCATCTCGCTCTTGATCAGCAAGCCCATGGCCAAGTGGAGCACCGGCGCCCAGGTGCTGGACCCGAACTCGCCCCGCAACCAGCGCGAAGCCTGGCTGGTCGACACCGTGCACCAGCTGGCCGACCGCGCCGGCATCGGCCGCCCGGAAGTCGCCATCTATGAAGGCGCGCCCAACGCCTTCGCCACCGGCGCATTCAAGAACGACTCCCTGGTCGCGGTCTCCACCGGCCTCTTGGAAAGCATGAGCGAGGAAGAAGTCGCCGCCGTGCTGGCGCACGAAGTCGCGCACATCGCCAATGGCGACATGGTCACGCTGACCCTGATCCAGGGCGTGGTGAACACCTTCGTCGTGTTCCTGGCCCGCGTGGTCGGCTACTTCATCGACCGCGTGGTGTTCAAGAACGAACGCGGCATCGGCCCGGGCTACTACATCACCGTGCTGGTCTGTGAAATCATTTTCGGCGTGCTGGCCTCGATCATCGTGGCCTGGTTCTCGCGCCAGCGCGAATACCGCGCCGACGCCGGCTCGGCCCACCTGATGGGCGCGCGCGAACCCATGATCCGCGCCCTGGCCCGCCTGGGCGGCCTGGAACCTGGCGAACTGCCCAAGTCCTTCGAGGCCTCGGGCATCACCGGCAAGGGCGGCCTGGCCGCGATGTTCGCCTCGCACCCGCCGATCCCGGCCCGCATCGCCGCGCTGCAGAACGCACGCGTGGTCTAAGCCTCGCAGCCAGCAAAAAGCCCCTCCACGGAGGGGCTTTTTCTTGGGCGGAACCTGGAATGCCGGTCAGCACTCGACGATGTTCACCGCCAGCCCGCCACGCGCGGTTTCCTTGTACTTGGTCTTCATGTCGGCGCCGGTTTCACGCATGGTCTTGATGACGGAGTCCAGCGACACGTAATGCTGGCCGTCGCCGCGCAGCGCCATGCGGGCGGCGTTCACGGCCTTGATGGAGGCCATGGCGTTGCGCTCGATACAGGGGATCTGCACCAGGCCGCCGACCGGATCGCAGGTCAGGCCCAGGTTGTGCTCCATGCCGATCTCGGCCGCGTTCTCGACCTGTTCGACCGTGCCGCCCAGGGCCGCGGCCAGCCCGCCCGCCGCCATCGAGCAGGCCACGCCGACCTCGCCCTGGCAGCCGACCTCGGCGCCCGACAGCGAGGCGTTGTACTTGTACAGCAGGCCCACGGCCGCCGCGGTCAGCAGGAAATCGCGCACGCCCTCGCGGTTGGAGCCGGGCACGAAACGGTCGTAGTAGTGCAGCACCGCCGGGATGATGCCGGCCGCGCCGTTGGTCGGCGCCGTCACCACGCGCCCGCCCGCGGCGTTCTCTTCGTTGACGGCCATGGCGTACAGATTGACCCAGTCCATCACGGACAGGGGATCGGACAGCGTGCGCTCGGCCCGCTGGGTCAGGTTGCGGTACAGCTCGGGCGCGCGGCGGCGCACGCGCAAGGGGCCGGGCAGTTCGCCGTCGGCCTCCGGGTAATTGATGCCACAGCCGCGCGACACGCAGTCCTGCATCACCTGCCAGATGCGGTCCAGCCCGGCGTGCACCTCGGCCTCGTCGCGCCAGGTCAGCTCGTTCTTCATCATCAGCTGCGCCACCGTCAGGCCGTTCTCGCGGCACATGGACATGAGTTCGCGGCCCATGCGGAACGGGTACGGCAATTGGTCGTGCGCGGCGATGACCTGGCTGTTGGACGCGCCGGCCGTCACCACGAAGCCGCCGCCCACCGACAGGTAGCGGGCCTCGCGCAGCGACTCGCCGTTGGCGTCAAAGGCGTGAAACTTCATGCCGTTGGGATGCTCCGCCATGGCTTCGCGCCGGTAGAACATCATGTGTTCCTTTTCGATGAAAGGAACCGGATAGCGCCCCAGCAATGGCAGTTGGCGGCTGGCCCGCACCGACGCGATCATGCCGACGATGGCGGCGGGATCGACGGTGTCGGGCGCTTCGCCCATCAGGCCCAGCAGCACCCCCTTGTCGGTTCCGTGGCCCTTGCCCGTGGCCCCCAGCGAGCCGTAGAGCTCGGCGCGCACCGAGGCCACGCTGGGCATGAGCCCATCGCGTTCCAGGCCTTGCGCGAACAACAGGGCGGCCCGCATGGGCCCCACCGTATGGGAGCTAGACGGGCCTATGCCTATCTTGAACAGGTCGAATACGGAAACGGCCACGCAACACTCCAATGCATCTGCAAATGATGAAGCAATGATACGCGTAGGCCAGCCCGCGCGCAGCAGGCCCGGCAAGCGTATGCTGTATTGCGGGGACAGGTTCCCCCGCCAGCGCCGCGCATGCGATCATTACAGAATTATTACTTGTCATAAAAGAATGGAAACACGCCAGGATGTCCGGACTCATTACCCTGCTTGACTTCGCCGGCTACGTCGCCCTCCTGCTGTGGGGCGTGCACATGGTCCAAACAGGCGTGCAGCGCGCCTTCGGGGCCGCGCTGGGCGCGGCATTGGGCAAGGCGCTCGGCACCCGGCTGCGGGCCTTCGCCGCCGGGCTGGGCATCACCGCCGCATTGCAGAGCAGCACGGCCACCGGCCTGATGATCACCGGCTTCGCGGCCGGCGGGGTCGTCGGCCTGGCGCCGGCCCTGGCCGCCATGCTGGGCGCCAACGTCGGCACCACGCTGATCGTGCAGCTGCTGTCCTTCGACCTGACTTCGCTCGCCCCCATCCTGATCCTCGCGGGCGTATGGATGTTCCGCCGCTATCCGCCGGGGCGCACGCGCGACCTGGGCCGCGTCTTCATCGGCCTGGGGCTGCTGCTGCTGTCGCTGCACCAACTGGTCCAACTGTTCCAGCCGTTCCAGACCGCCCCCATGCTGGGCATGATCCTGGACGCGCTGTCGACCCAGCCCGTGGCGACCGTGCTGCTGGCGGCCGCCTTCACCTGGGCGGCGCATTCCAGCGTGGCCGTGGTGGTGCTGGTCATGTCCCTGGCCAGCCATCACATGGTGGCGCCGCACGTCGCCTTTGCGCTGGTGCTGGGGGCCAACCTGGGTACCGCCATCAACCCCATGATCGAGGGCGTGACCGGCGACGACCCCGCCGCCCGCCGCCTGCCGCTGGGCAACCTGCTGACGCGGGTGGTGGGCGTGCTGGCCGGCCTGATGCTGCTGCCCTATTTGCAGCCGATGATGAGCGACCTGGCATCCGACCCGGCCCGCGCCGTGGCCAACTTCCACACCCTGTTCAACGCCGTCATCGCCCTGGTGTTCCTGCCGCTGCTGACGCCCTACGCCGCCCTGCTGACCCGCTGGCTGCCCAAGCGCGCGGATCCGAACGACCCGTCGCGCCCCCAGTACCTGGATGAATGGGCCCATGACGTGCCGGCCGTGGCCCTGGGCAACGCGGCGCGCGAAGCGCTGCGCATGGCCGACATGCTGCAGACGCTGCTGCTCTACGCCCGCGCCGGCTTCAAGCGCGACAACCGCCACCGCATGGTGCAGGCGCGCCAGCTGGACGCGGCGCTGGACAAGCTGGAAAACGCCATCACCACCTACCTGGCCACCCTGGACCAGGAGAACATGACGCGCGACGACATCCAGCGCCTGGACGACATCCTGGCCTTCACCAGCAATATCGGCCATGCCGGCGACATCGCCAACCACGGCCTGCTCAGCCACATCGCCAAGCTGCGCAAGCAAGGCTGGGTCTTTTCGCCCGAGCAGCGCGCCAGCCTCGACGACACGCTGGGCCAGCTCATTTCCAACCAGCGCACCGCCGCCGCCCTGTTCGTCAACGACGACCTGCGCCAGGCCCGTGCGCTGGCTGGCGAAAAGGCGCGCTTCCGCTCGATCGAGACCAACGCGGCGGACACGCACCTGCAGAAAATCAAAGGAGGCGAGGTCGACGCCGCCGAGGTGGGCGCGCTGTACCTGGATATCCTGCGCGACATGAAGGGGATCAATTCCCATCTGGTCGGCGCGGCCGCCTACCCCCTGCTGGCGCGCCACGGCGAGCTGCTGCCCAGCCGCCTGCGCGAAGCGGGGAACTGAGCAGAATGAAAAAGCCGGCCTTCCGGCCGGCTTTTTCAACTGGGCTCCCGGCAGTTTTCACTGCCCGGCGGTCCTACAAATAGCGCTTGAACCACTCCAGCATGCGCTTCCAGCCGTCCTGCGCGGCCTCGGCCTTGTAGCTAGCGCGATAGTCCGCCAGGAAGGCGTGGTCGGCCTCGGGGTACACCACGAATTCCGAGCGCCGGGCGTTGTCGTTGCCGGCGGCCAGTTTGGATTTCATGGTTTCGACATCGGCCAGCGGAATGCTGGCGTCCTTGCCGCCGTACAGGCCCAGCACCGGCGCGTGCAGCTCGTTGACCACGTCGAAGGCAAAGCGCTTGATCAGCGGGCCATGGCCCACGCTGAGCTTGCCGTACCAAGCCACGGCCGCCTTCACGTCGGGATTGTGCGCGGCGTACATCCAGGTCAGGCGGCCGCCCCAGCAAAAGCCCGTCACCGCCACGCGCTTGGGATCGCCGCCGTGCGCGGCCGCCCAGGCCACGCTGGCGTCCAGGTCGGCAAAAACCTGTTCGTCCGGCACCTTGCTGACCAGTTCGGCGATGAGTTTGGGGATGTCAGTGTAGACCGATGCATCGCCCTGGCGTTCGTAAAGATTGGCGGCGACAGCGAGGTAGCCGGCCTTGGCGACCCGTCGGCACAGGTCCTTGATGTGCTCATGCACGCCAAAGATTTCCTGCACCACCAGCACGATGGGCAGGTCGCGCTTGCCTTCGGGCGCGGCGTAATAGGCGGCGATCGTGCCGTCGGCCACGGGCAGCTTGAAATCCCCGTGGACCAGACCCTGGGTGTCCGTATGGATCACGGTGGGCGCGACATTGCCGGCTGCGGCGGAAAAACTCATGAAGAACTCCTGTGTAGGGATGATCAACCAAGCCGGATATCCCGCCAGCGCCTGCATGGCCCCGCGCCGATCCTAGTGCCGGTGGACATGCTCCACTTGCGGCGCGCCCTGGCCGGTGTCGGCCTCATGGTCGTGCCCGTGGTGCATCACCGTGGTGACGCTGTAGATCAGCGCCACGCCCACGCCGACCAGCAGTAATTGCGGGACGGCATCGGCCAGGGATACCCGTTCATGCATTTGCGGCATCAGGTCGGCCACCGAGATGTAAAGGAAGCTGCTGGCTGCAACCACCAGGACATACGGCACCCATTGCTGCGCCTGCTGCAGCACGAAGTACCCTATTATGCCGCCCACGGCTGAACACAAGCTGGTGAAGAGGATCAGGGAGAAGGCGCGGCGGCGCGCCAGGCCCGCGTTGAGCAGCACCACGAAGTCGCCCAGCTTGTGCGGCACTTCATGGACGATGATGGACGCCGCGGTCAGCACGCCCAGCAGCGGATCGGTCAGGAACGCCGCGGCCACCAGAACCCCGTCGCACAGATTGTGCAGCGAGCTGCCGATCAGGATCAGCACGCCGCCGCGGCCCGCCTCGTGGCGGTCGTGGCCCTTGTGATGGTGATGGCCGTCGCCCTCGTGGTGATGGCTATGCCGCAGCAGCGCAATCTTCTCCAACACGAAGAAGCCGATCAAGGACGCCAGCATCAGGCCGAACAGCACGTGGGCATCGCCCACCCCGGTCTCGAAGGCCTCGGGCAGCAGATGCAGCAGGGCCACCGACAGCAGCACCCCCACCGACAGGCTGACCATGTGGTGCAGGTACTGCGCGAAAACCTTGTAGGCCAGCCAACTGGCGACCAGGACGGCGATAAGCCCGCCGGTGACGGTGGCGAGCAGAATCCAGAGCAGCAACATTTTTGGGGGGAACGCTTTAGAGGCGAGGGAAGCGCAACATTATATTGTTTCAATACCAAAAACGGAAATGGGCCGCCCGGAAGCGGCCCATGTGTCCTGGGACCGGGTGCTTCCGGCCTTAGTGGGCCTGCTCCCAGTTCTTGCCCATGCCGACTTCCGCCACCAGCGGCACGCGCAGTTCCGCAACGTTGCACATCAGGCGCGGCAGCGCTTCCTTGACCAGTTCCAGCTCGGCGTCCGGCGCTTCCAGCACCAGTTCGTCGTGCACCTGCATGATCATGCGCGTCTGCAGCTTTTCGGCTTCCAGCCAGTCCTGCACCGCGATCATGGCCATCTTGATCAGGTCGGCCGCCGTGCCCTGCATGGGCGCGTTGATGGCGGCACGCTCGGCCGCCTGGCGGCGCGGGCCGGAAGCGCCGCGGATTTCCGGCAGTTGCAGGCGGCGTCCGAAGACGGTTTCCACGTAGCCCTGCTCGCGCGCGCGGCGGCGCGTGTCGTCCATGTACATCGCCACGCCGGGATAGCGGGCGAAATAGCGGTCGATGTAGGCCTGCGCGGCGTCGCGCGTGATGCCCAGGTTGGACGCCAGGCCAAACACCCCCATGCCGTAGATCAGGCCGAAGTTGATGGCCTTGGCCGCGCGGCGTTGATCGGTGGAGACATCGGCCAGCGATACGCCGAACACTTCCGAAGCCGTGGCGCGGTGGATGTCCTCGCCCGCCGCGAAGGCGCGCTGGAGATTGGCGTCATCCGAGACGTGCGCCATGATGCGCAGCTCGATCTGGGAATAGTCCGCCGACAGCAGCATGCCCTGCTCGGCGATGAACGCCTCGCGCACGCGCCGGCCGGCTTCGGTGCGCACCGGAATGTTCTGCAGGTTGGGATCGGACGAAGCCAGGCGGCCGGTGATCACCGCAGCCTGCGAGTAATGCGTGTGCACCCGCCCGGTGTCCGGGTTGATCATGCGCGGCAGCTTGTCCGTGTAGGTGGACTTCAGCTTGGACAAGCCGCGGTACTCCAGCAGCACCTGCGGCAGCGGATAGTCCTGCGCCAGCTTGCTCAGCACCTCTTCGTCGGTGGACGGCGCGCCGCTGGCGGTCTTGCGCACCACCGGCAGCTGCATCCGGCCGA
The DNA here is from genome assembly GCF_002192695.1 of Achromobacter xylosoxidans. GTDB lineage: Bacteria > Pseudomonadota > Gammaproteobacteria > Burkholderiales > Burkholderiaceae_B > Achromobacter > Achromobacter xylosoxidans_C. The sequence goes on along the minus strand of NZ_MTLG01000054.1, from coordinate 80,772 downwards.
ACAGGATCTCGCCCAGCTGCTTGGGGGAATTCAGGTTGAAGGGCTGGCCGGCCAATTCATAGGCCTTCTGTTCCAGCTGCAGCATTTCCTGGCCCAGCTTGTGGCTCTGGCGGCCCAGTTCCGCGGCGTCTACCTTGACGCCGTTGCGCTCGACCGTGGTCAGCACCGAGGACACCTGCATTTCCAGCAGGTAGATACGGTTCAGCCCTGTGTCGGCCGCCACCATCGGGCGCAGCACCTGGTGCAATTGCAAGGTGAAGTCCGAGTCCTCGGCGGCATAGTGGCCGGCCTTGTCCACCGCCACTTCGTCAAAGCCGATCTGCTTGGCGCCCTTGCCGCAGAGGTCCTCGTAGGACACGCCGCTGCGGCCCAGGTAGCGCTGCGCCAGGTCGTTCAGGCCCACGCCGCGGTGCGACTCCAGCACGTAGGCCTGCAGCATCGTGTCTTCGGTGATGCCGGACAGCTTGATGCCTTCGTTGGCGAACACGTGCGCGTCGTACTTGGCGTGGTGCAGCAGCTTGGCGCGCGACGCATCCTCCAGCCAGGGCTTCAGGCGCGCCAGCACCTCGGCCTTGGGCAGCTGCGGCGCGTTGTCCGGGCCGCGGTGCGCGACCGGGATATAGCAGGCCACGCCAGGCGCCACCGCCAGCGACATGCCCACCATCCTGGCCTGCATTTCATCCAGCGAGGTGGTCTCGGTGTCCAGCGCGACCAGGGGCGCGTCCTTCAGCTTTTCCATCCAGGCGTCGAACGCGGCCCAATCGGAAATGATCTGATAATCCAGCTCCACGGGCGCGGCGGGCGCCTCGTGCGCGACGCGGGCGTCGCCCGCCGGCACGCGTTCGGCGTCGCCGGTCAGGTCGCGCAGCCAGGTGCGGAAACCGTAGCGTTCATAGAGTTCGGTCAGCGTCGCATCGTCGCGCGGGCGCGGCGTCAGGTCGTCCACGGCATCCACATGGCCGGCCAGGTCGCAGTCGTACTTCACGGTCAGCAATTGGCGCGTCAGCGGGAAGTTGGGAATGGCTTCGCGCAGGTTGCTGCCGGCCACGCCCTTGATGTCTTGCGCGCCGTCCACCAGCTTGTCTATCGAGCCGAATTCCGTAAGCCATTTGACCGCCGTCTTCGGGCCCACCTTGGTCACGCCGGGGACATTGTCCACCGCGTCCCCCACCAGCATCAGGTAGTCCACGATGCGGTCGGGCGGCACGCCGAACTTGTTGACCACGCCGGCCTCGTCCAGCACTTCGCCGGTCATGGTGTTGACCAGGGTGACGTGGCTGTTGACCAGCTGCGCCAGGTCCTTGTCGCCGGTGGACACGATGGTGTGCACGTCGTGCTCGGCGGCGCGCTTGGCCAGGGTGCCGATCACATCGTCGGCCTCGACCCCTTCGATGGCCAGCACCGGCCAGCCCAGCGCGCGCACGGCACGGTGGATGGGCTCGATCTGCGCGGCCAGGTCTTCCGGCATGGGCGGGCGGTGCGACTTGTATTCCGGGTAGAGATCGTCCCGGAAGGTCTTGCCGCGGGCATCGAAAATACATGCGGCATACTCTGCCTTATGATCAGAGACAAGTTTGCGCAGCATATTCACCACGCCGTAGAGCGCCCCCGTGGGTTCGCCTTGCGCGTTGCGCAAATCAGGCATAGCGTGGAAAGCGCGGTACAAGTAACTTGAACCGTCGACCAGTAATAAGGTTTTTTTCATGGTTACAAAGGCAGATATGGCAATAGCTGCGGAAACACCCGCCAACAAACAAATTCCGCTGATTATGTCAGAGATACGGACGGCGGCAGACAAGCTCGCGAACATCGGGCCTGCTGTCAGCGTCTTCGGCAGTGCGCGAGTCAGCCGCAATTCCCCCCACTATGAAACCACCGTCGCAATTTCCGCCGCCTTGGCGGATGCGGGTTTCGCGGTGATCGCCGGCGGCGGTCCCGGCATCATGGAGGCAGCCAACAAGGGCGCGTTCGAAGCAGGCGGCACCAGCATCGGTCTGAACATTAGCCTGCCCCACGAAGCGCACAACAACGAATACCAAACCATCAGCCTGTCATTCGAGTATTTTTTCTCGCGCAAGGCAACCTTCTTCATGCACAGCTTCGCCTATGTGGCGATGCCTGGCGGTTTCGGCACCCTGGATGAACTCTTCGAAGCGCTGACGCTCATCCAGACGGGCAAGGTCCCGCCCGCGCCCATCGTGCTGGTGGGCAGCGAGTACTGGTCCGGCCTGGTCGAATGGCTGGGCGGCCAGGTGCTGGCCAACGGCATGATAGGCGCGCACGACCTGGATCTCTTCATCATCGAAGACGATCCCGTCAAGGTGGTGCGCAAGGTGGTGGAGTTCCACGCCAAGGTCAATTCGGACGCGCAATACGCGCCGTCCCTGCCGGCCTGAAACCGCATGTAGCTTGAGGCCCGCGCCGCCGCCAGGCCGCCCTAAGGCGGCGCTGCCCCCCCTCGGGGGCAGCAAGCGCGCAAAGCCCGCGCGGCGTGGGGGCCCGCGCCGCCGCCAGGCCGCCCTAAGGCGGCGCCGCCCCCTCGGGGGGCAGCAAGCGCGCAAAGCGCGCGCGGCGTGGGGGCCCTTTCTACTTTCGCATAAAGGATGGCAAGACGTCCGCCGGTATCGGGCAGACGTAAGGCTGCCCGCGGCGCGTCTCCATCAATTCTTCCTTGGCCCGCGCCAGCGCCTCGGGCTGCGTGTACAGATCGGCGGCGGTCGCCGCGATGATCTTGGCCGCGTGCACCATGCCCTTGTGCGCCATGGACATCTTGCCCTGCGCCACCATCTGCCAGGAATGGAACGGCGTGCCGTAGGCGTAGCAGGCGCCCCAGCATTGCGCGGTGGGCGCGACCCAGCTCACGTCGCCGACGTCGGTGGAGCCATACGTAATCTCGGCCTTGCCGGGTTCATAGGGCGCCACGCCAGTGAACAGCGGCGTGGGATTGCGCAGCACCGCGCCCAGGTTCTTGCCGGCATTGTCAATGTCGTCCGCGGAAATCGCGTCCCACATGCGGCGCGCGGCCTGCTGTTCGCCCGCGCTGTAATCCGGCCCCTGCAGCGCCAGCATGTTGGCGTACATGATCTGGTTCAACACGCCGTTGGGGATGTAGTTCGAGCAGGCCTTGTCGAACACGATTTCCAGTTCGCAGCCCGTCATCAGGGCCGCGCCGCGCGCCACGTTCTGCACGCGTTCGTACAGTTCGGACGCCTGCGAATTGATGGGCGCGCGCACCAGGTAGAGCACTTCGGCGCGGGCTTGCACCACGTTCGGCGAAATGCCGCCGCTGTTGGTCACGGCGTAATGCACGCGCGCATCCGGCACCATGTGTTCGCGCAGGTAGTTCACGCCCACGTTCATCAGCTCGACCGCGTCCAGCGCGCTGCGGCCCAGGTGCGGCGAATTGGCCGCGTGCGCCGCGACGCCGCGGAAGCGGAAGTAAGCCTGGATGTTGGCCAGCGACGACTGGTGGAAGATCCCCGTGTGCGATGCGGGATGCCAGGTCAGCGCGGCGTCCACGTCGTCGAACAGGCCGGCGCGCGCCATGAAGGTCTTGCCCGAGCCGCCCTCTTCCGCCGGACAGCCATAGAAGCGGATGGTGCCGGGCAGGCCATTGGCCTCCAGGAATTCCTTGACCGCCACCGCGGCGAAATGCGCGGCCGTGCCCAACAAATGGTGGCCGCAGCCGTGGCCGTTGCCGTTCGGCGTTTCCGGCGAAGGCTGGCAGGCGTAGGCGCCGCTTTCCTGGCTCAGGCCGGACAGCGCGTCGTACTCGCCCAGGATGCCGATCACCGGGCCGCCGCTGCCGGCCTCGGCCACGAAGGCGGTGGGAATGCCGGCGGCGTCGCGCGTGACGCGAAAGCCGGCTTCCTCCAGCATGGCGATGTGCAGCTCGGCGGACTTATGCTCGTCGTAGCGCAGTTCGGCCAGGCTCCAGATGCGGTCGCTCAGTTCCGCGTAGCGCTCGCTGCGCGCGTCGATGAACGGCGCAAGTTTGTCGATGGCACCCATTGTCTCTCCTGTGGCTTTAATGGCGGGGGAAAAAACCGGTCAGGTCACTCGTCGAGCTTGATGCCGGCAGTTTCAATGATTTTGCGATTGGCGGCCAGCGTCTGCGCGATGCGCTCGGCGAAGGCCTGCGGCGTGCCTGCGTCGGGCTGCGCGCCCATGCCTGCCAGGCGCTGCACCAGCGCCGGATCGGCCAGCGCACGCACGGCGGCCTGATTCAGGCGCTGCACCACGGCATCGGGCGTGCCGGCGGGCACGACCAGGCCGAACCAGGTCTGGCCCAGCGCGTTCAACTGCGGATACCCCAGTTCCGCCATGGTCGGCAGGTCCGGCATGTCGGGCATCCGGGCGGGTGCGGACACGGCGATGGCGCGCAGCTTGCCGGCCTTGACCAGCGATTGCGCGGACGCGTACTGGTCCTGCTGCACCTGCACTTCGCCGCCTACCGCGGCGGTCAGCGCCGGCCCCATGCCGCGGTACGGCACGTGCAGCACATCGACCTTCAGATCCGCGTTCATGGCCGCCAGGTTCAGGTGCCCGAGCGAACCCACGCCGGGCGAGCCAAACGAATACTTGCCCGGATGGGCCCGCAGCTCGGCCAGGAACTGCGCAAAGTCCTGTGCCGGAAACGCCGGATTCACCATCCACACGACCGGCACCGTCGCCACCGAGGCCACCGGTTTCAGCTGCGTCTCGGGGTTGACGCGCTTGGTGCCGTACAGCAGGGGATTGACCGCCATGGTGCTGACCGTGGCCATGCCCAGGGTGTAGCCGTCGGGTTCGGCCCGGGCCACCGCCTCGGTGCCGAGCAGGCCGCCCGCGCCGGCGCGGTTCTCCACCACCACGCTCTGGCCCAGTTCCTTGCGCAAGCCCTCGGCCACCGCGCGGGCCAGCGCGTCCGTGGACCCGCCGGGCGCGAACGGCACGATCAGCCGCAAGGGCTGGGAGGGATAGGCGCCCTGGGCGGCGGCCAGGGACGAAACACTGAAAGTTACGGCGCAAACCAGCGCGTGCAGCAGACGGGACTTCATGGACCAGCCACTCCTGGGGAACGGAAGCGATGTAAGGGATCGCTGCATTGTGTCCAGGGCATATCCTTATTTCAAATACATTAATGCGTGGATATATTCATATTTTGAATAGCTTGCCCGCCTGCGCCATGGACATCGCTCCCGCCACCCTGCTCTCCCGCCTGCTCGCCCGAGGCCGCTTGCGCCACCTGCAATTGCTGGCCAGCATCGCCGATCTGGGCAGCATCCAGCAGGCGGCCAACCATATCGGCCTGAGCCAGCCGGCGGCCACCCATGCGCTGGCCGACATCGAGGATCTGCTGGGCGTAAAGCTGTTCGAGCGCCATGCCCGCGGCATGCGCACCACGCGCAGCGGCCTGCTCATGGCGGAGTGCGCCCGCAGCATGTTGACGACGCTGCGCGCCTCCACGGATTCGGTGGCGGCCCTGCGCCAGGGCGCCACCGGCCATCTGCGCCTGGGCGCCATACCGGCCGCCAGCGGCGGCCTGCTGGCCGAGCGCCTGCCCGCCTACATGAAGGCGCACCCGGGACTGCAGGTGGAAGTCGTGGAAGGCAGCCGCGAACAACTGCTGCCGCAGGCGGCCAGCGGCAGCCTGGACATGCTGCTGTGCCGGCGTCCGGAAGCCGTGCCCGCCGGTCTGGAATTCGTGCCGCTGCAGGACGACGCGGCGGTGATCGTGGCCGCCGCCGGCCATCCGCTGCTGGCTCCGGACGCCGCGCCCACGCTGGCGCAGGTGGCCTCCCAGCTATGGATAGAGCCCCGCCCCGAACTGGCCATCCATGCGGTGTTCAAGGCCTTCTTCGAACGCGCCGGCGTGGTGCCGCGGCTGTGCAGGCTGAGCAGCGCCGCCCCGCCCATGCCGCTGCTCATCGCCGTCATGCAGGCCCAGGAAGCCCTGGCGATGGTGCCGCAGACCCTGGGCAACTGGTACATGCAGCACGGGCATTTCCAGCGCGTGCGCATCGAATCGCCGGGTTCGTTCCAGCCCATAGGCGCGATCGCGCGCGACCAGGGGCCGGGCCGCGATTTCCTGGACTGGCTGGCGGCCGGGCGCAAGGCCCGCTGAGCCAGCCCGATCCTCAGCCTATGTCGCCGCCGGCCACGTACATGATCTGCCCGGTGATGTAGGACGCCTCGGGCGCGGCCATGAAGCAGATCGCCGCGGCAACCTCCTCGGCCTGGCCCAGGCGGTCCTGCGGGGTGTCGCGCAGGCAGGAGGCATACATCTCGCCGACCCAGGCGGTCTCCTGCGCGGACGGCGCTTCCTGGTTGCGCGGAATCGCGCGCACGCCGTTGTCCAGCGCGCCCGGCGACACGCAATTGACGCGCACGCCGGACTTCGCCAGCTCCAGCGCCATGCAGACGGTGGCGGCGTGCACGCCGCCCTTGGAGGCCGAATACGGCACCCGGTAGATGCCGCGCGTGGCATTCGAGCCGACGTTGACGATGGCGCCCGCGCCCTGCGCCCGCATCACCGGTATGACTTCGCGGCAGGACCACAGCGTGGGCCACAGCGAGCGATTGACCTCGCGCTGCATCTGCTCCGGCGTGTATTCCCAGAACGGCCGGGTCCAGATCGTGCCGCCCACGTTGTGCACCGACACGTCGATGCGGCCGTTGACTTCCAGCGCGGCGCGCACCATGGATTGCGCGCCCTCATGGGTTTCCAGATCGGCCTGGGCGAAGCTGGCGCGCCCGCCCGCGGCCCGGATTTCCTCGGCCACGGCGGCGCCCTGCGCTTCTGCCCGGTCCACCACGACGACGTGCGCGCCTTCGGCCGCCAGGCGCCGGGCCGTTGCCCGGCCCACGCCCTGGGCGGCGCCGGTGACCAGGGCCACCAGGCCCTCGAAACGTTGATGTGTGCTCATGTTTGATTCGTCCTTGCTGCTCAATGCGCCGCCGAAAGCGCGCCGTCCGGCCGCGCGTGCTTGAGCTTGAGGCTCAGCACCGCCAGCGCCGCGACCGCCAGGGGTATGGCCAGCGCGATGAAGAATCCCGAAGGCCCGCCCCAGGCCAGGAAGCTGCCTCCTATGGCCGAACCCGCGATCGCGCCCGCGCGGCCCATGCCGATGGCCCAGCCGGTGGCGGTGGCGCGCAAGGCGGTCGGATAAGCGCCCACGACCAGGTAGTTCAGCGCGATCTGCTGGCCGCCTATGCCGAAGCCGGCCGCACCAACCAGGATGAAGACCAGCGTCCAGTTGTCGCCGGCCTGGCTCAGGCCGACTGCCACCGCGATGCCCAGCGCGAACATGCCGCCCAGAAGCCTGCGGGTGTTGACGCGCGGCAGCATGAAGGACAGCGGAATCGCGCAGATGATAAAAACCGCATTGACGATGACGGTGCCCATGGGCGCCTGCTCGGCGGGCAGGCCCGCAGCCTTCAGCACCGTGGGCAGCCACGACAGCAGCATGAACCACGCCACCCAGTTCAGCAGGTACACCGCCCAGATCGCCACGGTCTTGGCGCCATGGCCGTCCGCGAACAGCGCGCCCACGCCGGCTCGCGCGACGGATTCCTCCGGCACGGTGAACTGCGTGTCCGCGCCCAGCTTGCGGCTGGATATCGCCGACAGGACGCGCGCGATGTAGCGCTGGCTTTCCGGATCGCGGCGCGTGGCCTTGAAGTGCAGCGACTCGGGCAGCATCACAAAGGCGACGGCCAGCAGGGCCAGCGGCGCCAGGCCGCCGACGATGAAGATGCCTTCCCAGCCGATGACGGGCAGCATGCGGGCGGCCAGCAAACCGCCCATCATGGCGCCCGCCGGCAGGCCCAGCAGCACGCCGGTCATGATGGCGCCACGCAAACGGGCCGGCCCGTACTCGGCGGCCAGCGCCAGCAGCACCGGCGTGCAGCCGCCCATGCCCAGGCCGGCAATGAAGCGCAGCACCAGGATGTGGGTGGTGTCGGTAGCCCAGGCCGTCGCCAGCGTGGACAGCCCGAACAGGGCCAGGCCCAGCATGATGGCCGGACGGCGGCCGATGCGGTCGCCAATCAGGCCCAGGGTCATGGCGCCCACCGTCATGCCGACGATGCCGGCGGTCAGGATGGGCGCCAGCGCGCCCGCCTTCAGATCGAAGGCGGCCAGGATCGCGGGCCCGGTGAAGGCGATCGCCTGGGTGTCGAAGCCGTCGAACAGCGCGATCAGAAAGCACAGGATCAGCACGCGCCATTGAAAGGCGCCCAGTCGCTCCTGGTCGATCAGCGTCGGAATCGACCAGCTGGAAGTCGCGGTCATGATGGTTGTCTCCATGGCGCGGCCGAACCCGGCCTCGCGCCTGCGGGTTGTTCTAGGTGGTTTTCAAGGGGAAATGGCGGCGCCGCTCGCGGGCGCCGCCCAGGGCATCGGTCAGGCGGTGGCGCGGTCCATGCGGGCTTGCGGGCGGGCCTCGTCGGCGTCCAGCGCCGGCTGCATCACGAAGTCGAAACAGACGCGCGTGAACGGCGCGTTCACGCCCAGGCTCTCGTAGCCGGCGGCCGGCGTATTGGGCTGCAGTTCGACCACCAGGCCGTCGCGCGTGGCGAAGGCGAAGTCGTCGTCGAGGAAAGTGTCGCCCGGGATGTTGACCTGCGTGGTCAGCGTGCGCCGGCCTTCGGCAGCCACCAGGAAGTGGATGTGGGCCGGCCGGTTGCCATGGCGGCCCAGCGCCACGAACAGTTCGGACGTGGGGCTGTTCGGCGGAATCGCATAACCCGGCGGAATGAAGCTGCGGAAGCGGTAGCGGCCTTGCGCGTCGGTCTTGATCTTGCGGCGCAGGTGGTAGTCCGCCTGGTCGGAATCGAAGTGCGAATAGCGCCCCAGCTCGTTGGCGTGCCAGACGTCCACCAGCGCGCCGGCGACGGGATTGCCGTCCACGTCGCGCACCTGCCCTTCCATCACCAGCACCGTGCCGGCCGCGGGATCCTCGTCCAGGCGGGCCTCGCCGTCGGACAGCGGCGCGCCCGCGATGTAGAGCGGTCCCTCGATCGCGCGCGGCGTGCCCGCGGCGCGGCCGGCGGCCTCGTCGGCCTCTTCCTCGCGGATGTCGATCAGGCGGTCAAAGCCCAGGCCGGCCGTGATCAATCCCATCTGGCCGCTGGCGCCCAGGCGCGCGAGCCAATCCACGCCTGCCCAGAATTCGTCGGGCTTGATGTCGAGATCGTCGATCGCGCGGAACAGGTCCGACACGACGCGCTGCGTGATCTGCCGGACGCGGTCGTTGCCCGGATTGACCTGGGAACTGTTGACCAGGTCCAGTAGTTGTTGCTGGGTATATTCAGCCATGATGCGTCTCCTGCTTTTTGGAATGATCGGGGAAAGTGGTGGGTCAGGTCGCGGCTGCCTCGCCGCGGCGGCCGAAGTCGACCGTGACGGGCGTCAGGCCTGCCCTTGCGCGGTCAAAGCGTTCCAGCCGTTTTTCGTCGACGGCGACGCCAAAGCCAGGGCCGTCGGGAAGATGGAGTTCGAAGTCGCGCACGGCCATGGGCTGCTCGACGATGTCGTCGACCAGCAGCTGCGGACCGAACAGCTCGCAACCATGGTGCTGGTCCGACAGCGTGGAAAACACATGCGCGGACGCCGCGCTTCCCAGCGAGGTCTCCAGCATGGTGCCGCCGTACCAGCCTATGCCCGCGGCTTGCGCCACCGCCGCGACTTCGCGCGTGCGCAGCAGCCCGCCATGCTTGGCGACCTTCAAGGAAAACACGTGGCAGGCGCGCTGCGAGGCCAGCATGTAGGCGTCCTGCGCGGAGCACACGGTTTCGTCCGCCATGATCAGCGCGGCCGAGCCCAGCGACTGCGTCGCCTCGCGCAAGGCCTGCACGTCCCACTTGGCCACGGGCTGTTCGATCAGCGTCACGCCGGCCTCCACCAGCTGCGGCAGATAGCGGCGAGCCGTGTTGCCGTCCCAGGCCTGGTTGACGTCCACCGTCATGTCGGCGCGGCCGTCCAGGCCGCGCGCGATACGGGTCACGTGCGCCACGTCATCCGCCGGGCTGCGCGCGCCGATCTTGAGCTTGAACAGGCGATGGCGGCGCGCCTGCATCATTTGCTCGGCCTCCTCCAGATCGCGCTGCGAATCGCCGCTGGCAAGCGTCCAGGCCAGCGGCAGGCGTTCGATGCGCTTGCCGCCCAGCAACTGCCAGGCCGGCACGCCCAGGCTGCGCGCCACCGCATCGATCAGCGCCATTTCCACCGCGCTCTTGGCAAACGCATTGCCCTTGCAGACGGCATCGAAGCGATTGATGTGTTCGGCGAACCTGCGCGCATCGGCGCCCGTCACGGCGGGAGCCAGGTAATTCTGGATCGCATGCAGGATGGTTTCCGGCGACTCCTCGTTCCAGGACGGTCCGCCTATCGTGGCCGCCTCGCCAAACCCGCAGGCGCCATTGGCCAGCCACAGCTGCACGATGACCGGGCTTTGCCGGTTGATGGCGCCGAACGAGAACTTGTGCGGCCGGATCGTCGGGATGTCGACGATTCTTGCGTGGATGCGCTCGATGCGCCAGGAGGCGTCGTCTGGCGTGATCGGTGCCTGGATCGAAACGGATGTCATAAAGCCTATAGCCCTGCCATGAGTGATACAGGCAAGATTAGGGCCCGGCCGGTTTTGCATCCAATGATTTATATTGCATTTATTGTTCGATACTATCGAATGATAAATCCACCCATCATTGACCGTCCGTTCCGGCTTTGCGCCAGGAGTCCCGCCGATGGAATTGCGCCAGCTACGCTACTTTCTCAGCGTCGCGGAAACCGAGCACCTGACCCGTTCGGCCGACGCCCTGCACGTCACCCAATCCACCCTGTCGCACGGCCTGCGCCAGCTGGAAGAAGAGCTGGGCATGCCCTTGTTCGACCGTATCGGCAGGGGCTTGCGCCTGTCGCAGGCAGGCCGGGTGCTGCGCGACCACGCCAGCCGGGCCTTGCAGGAGGTCGAAGCCGGGAAAATGGCCCTGGCGGATCTGGCGGGCTTGCAGGCCGGATCCCTGACCATAGGCGTCATCCCCACCTTCCTGACCCATTTCGTGCCGGACGCCGTGGCCAGCTTCAGCCTCGCCTTTCCCAAGGTCCAGATCCAGGTGCGCGACCTACGGGCCGGCCCCATCGAAGACCTGCTGGTCAGCGGCCAGCTGGACCTGGGCATCTCCTTCCATCCGGCGCTGCGCGAGGAAATCGAGGCGCAACCGCTGTTCGACGAACGCCTGCAGGTGGTGGTCGGCAAGAACCACCCGCTGGCCGCGCGGCGCAGCCTGCGCATGCGCGATCTCGCGGGCGTGCCGCTGGCGCTGCTGCCGCGCAGCTTCGCCACGCGCCGCATGATAGACGCGGCCTGCGCCCAGGCCGGCTTGATACCCGAGGTGCGGGTAGAGATGGAATCGGTCGACGCCCTGATCCACCTGTGCCGGCAGGGCGAGCTGGCGACCATCGCCGCCGAGCATGCGGCGGGTGCAGCCGGCTCGGGGTTGACGAGCATCGCCCTGACCGACCCGACCACCATCCGCCGCGCTGCCATCCTGTGGCGCAAGGAAGCGTCGCGCAGCCGCGCGGCGCAGGAGTTTGCCGCCCGGCTGCTGGACGCGGTGCAGCGCCTGCCGGGCTCGGCGGGCGCAAGCCGCCGCTGAAACACGCTCCCATGCCGGGCGGACCTAGCCCAACGCCTTGACGATGGCCTCCCGAGCCAACCCGACGAATTCGCTTTCCCCCGCCCTTGCAGGCAACAGGCGGAATTCCGCCATCGGCAGGGCCGGCAGGCCAGGCGCGTGCAGGCGAGCCATGCCGGCCCCCAATGCGGATTCATTCAGGCAAGCCACGCCCAGCCCGGCAGCGACGGCCAGTTGCAGGCCGGCCACCCCGGACGCGACGTGCGCCACCGAATAAGGAACGTCGCGCCGCGATAGCAGGCGCTCGACATACTGCCGCAGCGCGCAGGTCTCCGGCAGCACCAGCAAGGGCAAGGCGTCCCGCGCCGGCGCGGCGGCGCCTTCCGCCGCCATCCACAGCAGCGGCTCGCGCCGCAGCAGCGCCCCTTGCGCCCGGCCGCGGGCGGCGCCGCGCTCCTGGATGCGCATGGAAATGCCCACGTCGATCTCGCCCCGCTCGTAGGCGTCCTCGATGGCGCCGCTCTTCATGATGGTGACGTGCAGGCGCACCTGGGGATATTGCTCGTTCAGCCGGCGCAGCATGCGCGCCACGTCGCCGGGGCGGAAATAGTCGGTGATGCACAGGCGCAATTGGCCACGCAAGGCCACGCCGCGCAGGTCGCGGTAGGCCTCGTCGCTCAGCGCCAGGATGGCGCGCGCATGCGTCAACAGCCGCTCGCCCGCGGCCGTGGCCACGACGCCGGCCTTGCCGCGCACCAGCAGCGGCTGCCCTGCCCGCTCTTCCAGCTTGCGCATCTGTTCGCTGACCGACGACTGCGACAGGAAGACCTTGGGCGCGGCCGCCGTCAGACTGCCGGCATCCAGCACGGCGACCAGGGTGCGCAGTTGATCAAGGTCGAATCCGGACATGGCCTATCCAACGGGATTATCGATGGATGAAATCGTAATTTCCCGCTTTTCCGATGTCAATCCGGATCCTAGACTGGCTGCACGCCTTCAAACCAACGGAGTTCAGCCATGCCTCACATCGTCGTCCATCTGTCCGGCCAGTCCGATCCCGCCGTCAACCGCCGCGTGGTGCAAGCCGTGGCCGGCCTGACCCAGTCCGTGCTGGGCAAGCAGCTGCCCGTCATCGCGATCACGCTGCAGCACATTCCCCACGATCTCTGGTTCATCGGCGGCCAGCCCCTGTCCGAACTGGGTAAGAATGCCTTCCACCTGGACATCAGCGTCACCGACGAAACCAATACCAAGGCCGAGAAGGCGCGCTACATCAAGGAGATCCACGCGGCATTCCAGGACATCCTGGGCAAGCTGCATGAATGCTCCTACGTGCACGTGATCGACGCGCGCGCGGCCGCCTATGGCTATGGCGGGGTGACGCAAGAGTACCGGCACCAGCACGCATGACGCCGCAGGACGAAAAAAAACGCAGCCCGCAGGCTGCGTTTTTCTGATGCCACGCGCAGCACAAGGCTGCGCGCAGTTCCATCAGACGGCGGATTCGCGCGCGGCGCGCTTGCGCTCGTTTTCCAGCAGGAAGCGCTTGCGCAGGCGGATCGACTTGGGCGTGATTTCCACGAGTTCGTCGTCGTCGATGAATTCCACGGCGTATTCCAGCGACATCTGGATCGGCGGAACCAGGCGCACGGCTTCGTCGGTGCCCGAGGCGCGCACGTTGGTCAGCTGCTTGCCCTTGATGGGGTTCACGACCAGGTCGTTGTCGCGGCTATGGATGCCGATGATCATGCCTTCGTACAGCGCATCGCCCGGGCTCACGAACATGCGGCCGCGATCCTGCAGCTTCCACAGGGCGTAGGCCACGGCGTCGCCGTGATCCTGGCTGATCAGCACGCCGTTGCGGCGCTCGCCGATCGAGCCTTCCTTGATGGGCGCGTATTCGTGGAAGATGTGGCTCATCAGGCCGGTGCCGCGCGTCAGCGTCAGGAATTCGTTCTGGAAGCCGATCAGGCCGCGGGCCGGGATCAGGTATTCCAAGCGGGTACGGCCGCGGCCGTCCGGCTGCATGTCCTGCAGGTCGCCTTTGCGGCGGCCCAGCTCTTCCATCACGCCGCCTTGGTGGGCGTCTTCGACGTCGACGGTCAGCGATTCGAACGGCTCGCACTTCACGCCGTCGATATCCTTGAACACCACGCGCGGGCGCGACACGGCCAGCTCGTAGCCTTCGCGGCGCATCGTTTCCAGCAGAATGGTCAGGTGCAGTTCACCGCGGCCCGACACTTCAAACACCGTGTCGTCGCCCGTGTCGCGCACGCGCAGCGCCACGTTGGACTTCAGTTCGCGGTCCAGGCGGTCGCGCAGCTGGCGGCTGGTCACGAACTTGCCTTCGCGGCCGGCCAAAGGCGAGGTGTTCACCATGAAGTTCATGGTCAGGGTGGGCTCGTCGATGCGCAGCATCGGGAACACGTCCTGGGTGGCGGTGTCGGTCACCGTGCAGCCGATGCCCAGTTCTTCGATGCCGTTGATCAGCACGATATCGCCGGCTTCGGCTTCGTCCACGACGATGCGCTCCAGGCCGTGGAACTTCAGCACCTGGTTGATGCGGCCGCGGCCGCCCTGGCCTTCAGGACCGAACTTGTAGGCGACTTCCATGCCGGGACGCATGCGGCCGCGGTTGATGCGGCCCACGCCGATCTTGCCGACGTAGCTGTTGTAGTCCAGCGAGATGATCTGCATCTGCAGCGGACCGTTGGGATCGTCTTCGCGCTGCGGCACGTGTTCGAGAATGGCTTCGAACAGCGGGCGCATATTGCCTTCGCGCACATCGGGGTTCAGGCCGGCATAGCCCGACAGGCCCGAGGCGTAGATCACCGGGAAGTCGAGTTGCTCGTCGGTGGCGCCCAGCTTGTCGAACAGGTCGAACGTGGCGTTGATGACGAAGTCGGTGCGGGCGCCCGGACGGTCGACCTTGTTGACCACGACGATGGGCTTCAGGCCCAGGGCCAGCGCCTTGCGGGTCACGAAGATGGTCTGGGGCATGGGGCCTTCAACCGCATCCACCAGCAGCAGCACGCCGTCGACCATGGACAGCACGCGCTCGACTTCGCCGCCGAAGTCCGCGTGTCCCGGGGTGTCGATGATGTTGATGTGCGTGCCTTCGTATTCAACGGCACAGTTCTTGGCCAGAATCGTAATGCCGCGTTCTTTTTCCAGATCGTTCGAGTCCATGACCCGTTCGGTCAGCGCCTGGTTTTCGCGGAAGGTGCCGGATTGGCGCAGCAGCTGGTCGACCAGGGTGGTTTTACCGTGGTCCACGTGGGCGATGATGGCGACGTTGCGCAAGGCGCGAGTCATAGCGAGTCCTTTAAGGTCAGGGTGGAGGGCAGCAAGCCCTCCGGCAATTCGTTCAGTGCAAGCAATGCCTGCTTGGGGTCTGGCATGGCCTGCAAGGCATCCAGCGCAACGGCGCGATCCAGGGAAAACGGCCCGACGTGCGTGCGCCGCAGCGCCGTCAGGTGGGCGTAACAGCCCAGCACGCGCCCGATGTCCTGGGCCAGCGTCCGGATGTATGTGCCTTTACTGCAAGCCACATCGATCTCTGCCTCGGTCCCGTTCAGGGACAGCAGTTCGATGCGGTAAATCGTGATCTGGCGCGGCGGCCGTTCCAGCTCGATGCCGGCGCGCGCGTACTCGTACAAGGGCTTGCCGTCGCGCTTGAGCGCGGAATACATGGGCGGAATCTGCTCGATCGTGCCCGAGAAACGTGACAGCGCATCGCGCAGCGCCTGCTCATCCACCGTAAAGCCAGGCTCGGCGGTCGACACGACATTGCCGGTCAGGTCGCCAGAATCGGTTTCAGAGCCAAATTGCAGCGTAGCGCGATATGCCTTGTCGGCGTTGAGCATCGCGCCGGAAATCTTGGTCGCGCGGCCCATGCAGCACACCAGCAGGCCGGTGGCAAAGGGATCAAGCGTGCCGGTGTGGCCGGCTTTCGCCGCATCCATGGCGCGTTTGGCGCGTTGCAGGGCGTGGTTGCTCGACAAACCCACGGGTTTGTCGAGCAACAGCACACCGTCGAGCGTAAGCCCGCGTCGTTTAGCCATCGTCGGAATCCGGTTTAAAGCAGTGACGACAGCCCGATCAGGACTGGTCTTCAGGTTCGTCGGGCACGCCCGAGTGCGGGCCGGGCCGGTTTGCGCGGTCGATGAGGATCGACATTTCGATGCCACGGGCGATCTGCTCGTCGTGGAAGAAGCGCAAAGTGGGGACAGTGTGTATGTGCAGCAGCTTGTACAGCTGGGAATGCAGCCAACCGGCTTTTTCGTTCAGCAAGGCGGTCGCGGCTTCGGGCTCGGCGCCCAGAACCGTGAAATACACCTTGGCATGCGCGTAGTCGGTCGACAGTTCCACACCAGAGAGCGTGATCAGTCCAGCGCGGGTCATGTCGATCTCGCGCTGGATGATCCCGGCCAGATCCTTCTGGATCTGGTCGGCCAGCCGCAGATTGCGGCCGGGGATGGCTTTGGACTTGTGACGGCTCATTAGAAAGTGCCTCGCGGACGCCTTACAGCGTACGCGCGATTTCCTTGATTTCAAAGACTTCCAGCTGGTCGCCCACCTGGATGTCGTTGTTGCCGCGCAGCGTAAGGCCGCAGTCGAAGCCCGACTTGACTTCCTTGACGTCGTCCTTGAAGCGGCGCAGCGAATCGAGCTGGCCGGTCCAATGCACCACGTTGTTGCGCAGCAGGCGGACTTGCGAATCGCGACGCACCAGGCCGTCCAGCACCATACAACCGGCAATGTTGCCGATGCGGGAAATGCTGTAGACCTCGCGGATCTCGACCAAGCCGATGACTTCTTCCTTCTTCTCGGGCGCCAACATGCCCGACATGGCTGCCTTCACTTCATCCACGGCGTCGTAGATGATGTTGTAGTAGCGCACGTCGATGCCGTTGTTCTCGGCCAGCTTCTTGGCGCTGGCTTCGGCGCGGACGTTGAAGCCGATGACGACGGCGTTCGAGGCGATGGCCAGGTTGATGTCGCTTTCCGAGATGCCGCCCACGGCGGCGTGCACGACCTGCACGCGCACTTCGTCGGTCGACAGCTTGGTCAGGGACTGCACCAGCGCTTCCTGCGAAACCTGGACGTCGGTCTTCACGATCAGGGCCAGGGTCTGCGTGCCCTCGCCCAGGTTGTCGAACATGGACTCGAGCTTGGCGGCCTGTTGGCGGGCCAGCTTGACGTCGCGGAACTTGCCCTGGCGGAACAGCGCGATTTCGCGCGCCTTGCGCTCGTCGGACAGCACCATCAGCTCGTCGCCAGCGGCCGGCACTTCGGTCAGGCCCTGGATTTCCACGGGGATCGACGGGCCGGCTTCCTGGATCGGCTTGCCGTTTTCGTCGAGCATGGCGCGCACGCGGCCGAAGCTTGCGCCGGCCAGCACCACATCGCCGCGTTTGAGCGTGCCGCTCTGTACCAGGATGGTCGCGACCGGGCCACGGCCCTTGTCGAGACGGGCTTCGATCACCAGGCCCTTGGCGGGCGCGTCGACGGGAGCCTTCAATTCCAGCACTTCGGCTTGCAGCAGCAGGTTTTCGAGCAGATCGTCGATGCCCTCGCCAGTCTTGGCCGACACGGACACGAACGGCACGTCGCCACCGTATTCTTCCGGCACCACTTCCTCGGCGACCAGTTCCTGCTTGACGCGGTCGGGGTTGGCGCTGGGCTTGTCGATCTTGGTCATGGCCACGACCATCGGAACGCCTGCGGCCTTCGCGTGGTGGATGGCTTCGCGGGTCTGCGGCATCACGCCGTCGTCGGCCGCGCAGACCAGGATGACGATGTCGGTCGCCTTGGCGCCGCGGGCGCGCATGGCGGTGAACGCCTCGTGGCCCGGGGTGTCAAGGAAGGTCACCATGCCGCGTTCGGTCTGAACGTGGTAGGCGCCGATGTGCTGCGTAATGCCACCGGCTTCGCCCGCGGCAACCTTGGCGCGGCGGATGTAGTCCAGCAGCGAGGTCTTGCCGTGGTCGACGTGGCCCATGACGGTCACGACCGGCGCGCGCGGCAGCTGCTCGGTTTCCGACACGCTGGCGGTTTCGTCCAGGAAAGCTTCCGGGTCGTCCAGCTTGGCGGCGATTGCCACGTGGCCCAGTTCCTCGACCACGATCATGGCGGTTTCCTGGTCCAGCACCTGGTTGATGGTGACCATCTGGCCCAGCTTCATCAATTGCTTGATGACTTCGGCGGCCTTGACGGACATCTTGTGGGCCAGGTCGGCCACGCTGATGGTTTCCGGCACGTGGACTTCACGCGCGATGAATTCCTGCGGCGCCGGCTCGTTGCGGCGATCGTTCTGCTGGTTGCGGCCACCACGGCCGCCCTTGCCGCCACCCTTGCCGCCGGCACGCCAGCCGTCACGGCTGGCCGGAGCTGCCGGCTTGTCGGCGGGCTTCTTGCGCGAGGCGTCATCGGACCAGGTCGAAGCGACTTCGGCGGTCTTGATGGTCTTCTTCGCGCCGGGAGCGGCGGGCTTGGCGTCCTTCTTGGCGCCAGGAGCGGCGCCCGGCTTGCCGGCAGGCTTGTGCAGCGTGCCCGAGATCGGCGCCGCAGCAGCGGGCGCTTCCGGTTCGGGAGCGCGCAGCACCTTGCGCGGACGGTTCAGCATCTCGCGCAGAGCGGCGGCTTCGGCCTCGGCCTTGCGGCGGGCCTCATCGCGGGCTGCCGGCGCGGCGGAAGCCGCGAGGGGCGGGCCGGCGCGGCGGTTGTCCGCGCGGTTGCCTACCTTGACGGCGGGCGCGGCGGGCTCGGGCTTCGCGGCGGTTTTGACGGGTTCGGACTTCGCGGCAGGCTGAGCCTGGGCGACAGGCGCGGCGGCCTGGGAGGATGTTGGTTCGGACTTATTGGCTAGCACAACGGGTTCCGGCTTGGCTTCTTCAGCCTTGGGCTCGGTGGATTCAGTCTTGACTTCGGGCTTGGCCTCTTCGGCCACGGGCTCGGCAGGAGCAGGCGCCGGCGTCGGTTCGGGTTCAGGCTGGGCCTGGACTTCGGCGGCTTGCGCCTCGACGGGAGCGGGCGCTTCGGCCGCGACGGATTCAACAGGCGCGGGCGCTTCAACCGGCGCGGGCGCTTCTGCAGCAACGGGCTCTTCCGCCTTGACGGGGGCAGCAGCCTCCGCCTGGACGGGAGCGGCCTCGCGAGGAGCGGCCGCAGCGGGAGCCTCGGGTGCGACGGGCGCCGACACCTGCGGCTCCGCGTCGACGGCGGCTTCCTCTTCGGCGCGCGCGGACGCGGCCTGTTCCAGGGCGATTTCGGAGGGATCACGCTTGACGAACACGCGCTTCTTGCGTACTTCGACCTGGATCGTGCGCGAGCGGCCGGTGGCATCCGCCTGGCGGATCTCGGACGTCTGGCGACGCGTCAAGGTGATCTTCTTGCCTTCGGTCGCACCATGGGCGCGACGCAGCGATTCGAGCAATTTCGCCTTGTCGCTGTCGGTGACGGAATCGTCGACCGATTTGAGGTCAACGCCAGCCGAGCGCAGCTGATCCAGCAGCACATTGGCAGGCATTTTCAGCTCGGTAGCGAACTGCGCGACGGTATTACTCGACATTAGGCTCTCTCTTCCCTATATGCAGCTATTACAAACAACGTGAACTCGCGGCGGCGGATATCCCGCCCGCCGCGGACCCGTGTCCTTTTGGTTATTCCTCGTCGAACCAATGGGCGCGGGCACGCATGATGAGGTCGCTGGCTTCCTGTTCGGTCAGGCCGGCGATTTCCGCCAGCTCGTCCGTCGCCAGTTCGGCCAGATCATCACGCGTATGCACTTGGCGCTCGGCCAGCTTGGCAGCCAGCTCGGACGTCATGCCTTCGAGTTCGAGCAAATCCTGCGCGGTCTCAAGGCGCTCTTCCTGGGCAATCGCCTCGGTCAGCAGCGCATTGCGGGCACGGGCGCGCAACTCATTAATGGTGTCTTCGTCAAAGGCCTCGATTTCCAGCAGTTCCTGCATGGGCACGTAGGCGATTTCCTCGATACCGGTAAAACCTTCGTCGATCAGGATGTCAGCGACTTCCTCGTCGACGTCCAGCTTGCTCATGAACGTGGCGCGCAGGCCCGAACGCTCGACTTCCTGGCGGTTCAGGCTTTCTTCCGGCGTCATGATGTTGATCTGCCAGCCGGTCAGCTCGGAAGCCAGGCGCACGTTCTGACCCTTGGCGCCGATGGCCTTGGGCAGGTTTTCCTCGTCCACCACGACGTCCATCGCGTGCTTGTCTTCATCAACGACGATGGACTCGACGTTGGCCGGCGCCAGGGCGCCGATGACAAACTGCGCGGGGTCTTCCGACCACAGCACGATATCGACCTGCTCGCCGCCCAGCTCGTTGCGCACGGCGGTCACGCGCGAACCGCGCATGCCCACGCAGGTGCCGATCGGATCGATGCGCTTATCGTATGCCACCACGGCGATCTTCGCACGCACGCCGGCGTCGCGGGCCGCGGCCTTGATCTCCAGCAGGCCCTGCTCGATTTCGGGGACTTCGTTCTCGAACAGCTGGCGGATGAATTCCGGCGCGGTGCGCGACAGGATCACCTGCTGGCCGCGCGCGGCGTGGTCTACGCGCAACACAAAAGCGCGGACGCGGTCGGCCACCCGGAGGTTTTCCTTCGGGATCATTTCGGAGCGCGGCAGGCGCGCTTCGATCTTGCCGGTTTCGACGATGGCGTCGCCCTTGTCCATGCGCTTGATCGTGCCGGACACGATGGTCTCGCCACGGTCCAGGAAGTCATTGAGCACCTGCTCGCGCTCGGCGTCGCGGATCTTCTGCAGAATGGCCTGCTTGGCGGCCTGCGCGCCGATGCGGCCGAACTCGATGGGTTCGAGCGGCTCTTCGATGTACTCGCCTTCCTTGATGCCGGGAACGATTTCCAGCGCGTCCGACAGCATTTCCTGCTTGTCGGGCTCTTGCAGGCCAGCCTCATCGGGCACGACCAGCCAGCGGCGGAAGCCTTCGTGATCGCCCGTGTCCCTATCGATGGCGACACGGATGTCCGCATCGTCCTTGAAGCGCTTTTTCATCGCCGAGGCCAGCGCGCTTTCCAGCGCTCCGAACACGACGTCGCGCGTGACGTTCTTTTCACGCGCCAAGGCATCGACCAACAGAAGAATTTCGCGACTCATCGCTTTTTGCCCTTGAAATCCAGAACGGGATCCAGTTTTGCACGTTCGATATCGTCGATCGTGAAATTCAATACCTGGACTTCGTTCTTTTTTGCCTCAAATTCGAGACCGAACACGGTCTGTTGCACCCCAGCAGCCGCATCGGAGGCTGCGGCGTCGTCTTCGGGCAAAGTCAATATGCCGGCAAAGACCTTACGGCCGTCCAATGCCTCGCGCAGCTTGATTTCGATGCGCTCGCCTGCGAAACGGCGGAATTCAGCCTCGTTGCGCAGCGGGCGGTCCACGCCCGGCGAACCGACTTCCATCCGCTTGTAGTCGACATTTTCGACTTCGAACACCCGCGACAACTGGCGGGACACCTGCTCACAGTCTTCGATGCGCACACCGCCGACCCGATCGATCGTGACGCGCAAAAGGCCCAGGGCGGCACGCTCGACGTCCACGAGTTCGACGTCCATGCCGGCCAGAGCCTCTTTGGTCAATGCGAATAAATCAGCCATATACTCAAAAAAAATGGGCTGTACGCCCAGCCCACCGTATTGCACAGAGCCCAGCCGCCACCCTACTGCACGTAAGGAGCAATGCTGGGCAGTGCCCTATATTGCGACCTAAATTTGGCTTGCGCCGCCCTGGCCATTCTTGACCCGCCGCTCCAACCCGCAATCCGGGCCAGGCGGCACCAGGCGCAAAGTCCGATGCAAACTGCCAAGGCTGCCGCCGTCATTCCCTGCTGTATTTGCCCGCATTTTGCTTGCGGGCACGCAAAAGGCAACGACACGAAGCCATGAAAACCATTGATTTTACCAGATAAACTGGAAAAACGCCTGATTCGTCACGGGCTTACGTTTATGCGGGACATATCCCACGCGGCGGCGCGGCCAGCGCGCCGCCCAGAGACCCTCAGCGACCCTGACGGCCACGCCCGCCCATCACGCCCAGGCGGGATTCATGCGCCGATGCGCCGCGCGGCTGCCAGTCATCACCACGAGGACCCGACGAGGCATTGCGGGGCGCACGCGGCTTGCCGCCAGCGCCTGGTCCCTTATTGCCAGAACCGCCCGATTTATTGCCGCCACGGCCGCCGCCAGTACCCGCACCAGCACCAGCACCCGCCGGCTTGCCGCCGCGGCCGCTGTTGCCGCGCGCACCGGCAGGCTTGCCGCCGGCCGGCCGACGGCCGCCAGCCGGCGCCTCCGCCGTGTTGCCGGTGCCGGCCTCGGCCGACACGACATTGCCCGGCTGGCCACCCGCAGCCGCCGCGCGCGGACCGCGCGGCTTGCCGCCGGTTTTTCCGCCGGGCTTGCCGCCCTGCTTGTTGCCAGGCTTGGCGCCGCCCGCCGCGGCACGGCCGCCGCCGGACTTGCCGCCCTTGCGGTTGCCGCCGGCGCTCTCTCCCGACAGCGGATGGCCATTGGCATAACCGCCGGCAATCATCAAGCCCGTGCCGAAAGGATCCGAGGGACACGCAGCCGCCTGGCCCGCGCTGCCCAGGCGACCACCCTGCAACTTGCCGCGGCGACCGATGCGGGCGCCATTCATGCCGTTGCGGTCCATGGTGCCGAAGCCCGGGGGCAGCGCACTGTCATGCGACTGCGGCTGCTTGGAGCGGCGGCGGTTGCCGCCGGATTCGTCATCGTCGCGCACCAGCCCCAGCTGGACCATCAGGGCCGTAACCAGGGAGGAATCTAGCTCCTCCCAGCGGCCGCGGCGCAGCGTGCGCGGCAGGACCACATCGCCGAAACGGGTACGGATCAGCCGGCTGACCGTGACGCCCACGGCCTCGAACATGCGGCGGACTTCGCGGTTGCGGCCTTCCTGCAGGGTGACCCGGTACCAGCGATTGCTGCCGTCGCCACCCAGATAGTCCAGCGCGCCGAATGCGGCCATGCCGTCATCCAGCTGGATGCCGTCGACCAGCGACTGGCGCTGGGCCTCGTCCATCTCGCCCAGCACGCGGACGGCGTACTCGCGCTCCGTGCCGTAGCGCGGATGCATGATGCGGTTGGCCATGTCGCCGGATGTCGTGAAGATCAGCAGACCTTCGGTGTTCAGGTCCAGACGGCCCACCGACAACCACTTGCCCGTGCGCAGCTTGGGCAGGCGGGCGAAGACGCTTGCGCGGCCGCCCGGATCGTCGTGGCTGACGATTTCGCCGGCGGGCTTGTGATACAGGATCACGCGCGGCGGCTTCTTCGTATTCACGCGCATGATGGGCTTGCCATTGACGCGCACCTGGTCATTGGGCGCCACGCGCTGGCCGATATGGGCCGGCTCGCCATTGACGGACACCCGGCCCGCGACGATCAGCTCTTCCATTTCGCGGCGCGAACCGATGCCGGCATCCGCCAGCACCTTGTGCAGCTTGGGCATGACCGAATCGCTGTTCAGGTACTTGCCCAGGCGCTGCTCCATGCGGTCAGCGGTTTCCAGGTAGGACAGCGCCTGCTCGGCTTCCTGCTCGGTGCCGCGCGATTCCTGCGGTTCGGCCTGGACCGCGGCGGCAGCGGCCGCTGCCGGCTGGGCCTCGCCCGCCGGCGCCTGCTCGGCGGCGGCATCGCCGCGGCGGCGGCGGAACGGCGTTCTCAGCTTGCGGCCCCGGCCGCGGGCGCCCGCCTCGCCTTCAGCCGCCGGCTCGCGCGCGGTGGATTCCGGCTGGCCATTGGAAACGGCATCATCCGAACGGGGGTTGTCGTCCTGCATTGCTGTATTCGTTGTCACTGGGACAGCTCCGAATTTCAAACTTGGGTGGGCCTGCCTGCGGCAGGCTCGTCATCATCTGGGGACGCCGGCTCTCGATCAGCCTCGGGCCGCTCGAAGCCTGCCTCGTCCGATTCCGGGGAGGCGGCATCCGGGCCAGGCCGAACAGGATCGGCAAGACCGGAAGCGGGCTCATGCCCGGCGGCGTCTGGCGCCGCGGTATCGGTCTGGTCAATCGGGTCGGTCGGTTCCGCGTGTTTTGCGTTCTCGACGCTTTCCTTTGCAGCGCCGGCTTCTGGGGCATCGGCGGCCATATCGGAAATGTCGTTGCCAGCCGCATCGTCGGGAAAACCGGACATGGCTGACGTATTGGACAAGCCTTCGGCTTGCTCCCGGACGGTGGATTCGTCGGCGGGATCCGCGCCTTCTTCTGTGCGCGAAAGCACGGATTCTACGCTATCGACGGGAGCTATGGGTACATCCTGTTCCGAAACAGACAATTCCGCAACCGGAATACTGGTTTCAGACGCCACGTCCTCGCCCGCCGCGCCGGCGGGTTCGACTTCGAGACGGGTCTCGGCTTCGCCCTCGGCAGCCAGTTCGCCTGCCGCAACCTCAGGCTGCTGATCGGCCGGCTCGCCACCATCGGCGGACGCATCGCCCTCGGCGGCGGACTCTTCCCCACCCATCACCTGCTGCACTTCGCCCAGATCCAGCCCGGCCAGCGCCGCAGCCGCCTGCGCGGATTCCAGCGCTGGCAGCTCGTCCAGCGCCCGCAGGCCCAGATCGTCCAGAAACTGGCGCGTGGTGCCAAACAGTGCCGGGCGGCCCGGCGCGTCGCGGTGGCCGATGACCTCGATCCAGCCGCGGTCCTCGAGCGCCTTCACGATCTGGGAAGACACGGTAACGCCGCGAATGTCCTCGATGTCGCCACGCGTCACCGGCTGGCGCCAGGCCACGATGGCCAGCGTCTCCATCACGGCGCGCGAATATTTGGGCGGCTTTTCCGGATTCAGGCGCTCAAGGTAACGCTGCATGCGCGGGCGGCTCTGAAAGCGCCACCCGGTGGCCAGCTGCACCAGCTCCAGGCCGCCATCGGCCCAATTGGCCTGCAGCGTTTCCAGAAGCGCGCGCAACGCGCTGTTGTCGAATTGTTCATCGTCCCCGAACAGCTTGCGCATATCGGACAGTTGCATCGGCTGCGCCGCGCAAAGCAGCGCGGTTTCCAACACGAGTATTGCCTCGCTATCGTTCATCGACATTCAAATTCAAAAAGGGCTAACTTGCGCTAGGTTGAAAATAAGGCTACTATTCATTTCTCAGACGCGGGGTGGAGCAGTCTGGCAGCTCGTCGGGCTCATAACCCGAAGGTCGTAGGTTCAAATCCTGCCCCCGCAACCAAATTGATTCAGGCCTGGCGTACGCGCCGGGCCTTTTTCATTTGCGGCGCCGGAAAAAGTCCGCAAGCACGGCAGCGCGCGCAAACCCGGCACGCCGGCGCGCGCACCCGCCGCCGCACCGGCAGCCTCGGCGGCTCGCCAGCAACAGACAGCATGGGTTTGCGAAGTTCTCACTGGATTCCTGTGTTTACCGCCATGCGCCCGGATATGCGTATCCCGGACATGCGCCGAAACGACCGCGCCAATCGGAATTGGGCGGAATGCCTGCCGCGACCCGCACGGCAAACACTCAAGCAAATTCTGGAAAAGCCGGCAGAAATCGCCGGCCAGCCCGCAGAGCACGCCGGCAACCCGGCGCCGTCTTGCTGCGGCAATCGATATCAAGGACCTGATCATCGAGGCTTGGACAGCGCGAACAGACCGCCGCAACCCACAAACCCGATACGTTTCCCCCGGCGCATGCGGAAACCGGTTCCGCGATGCCGCGACTCATTCGAGCCGCAACCACGATTCTTGGATGTTTTCTAAGACTACACGCTGACAGGCATAAGCCTACCGCGCCAAACATATTCAAGCAGTTGTTCAATTATACCGCCATATACCCCACCCTCAAGCCCGCACAACGCCGCAAGCGGCGCGAAAACTACGCAACAGGCCGGTCCCACGGCGTGGATTCCAGGCGGCTCACCAGAAAATCCAGCATGGACCGCAGGATCAGGGGCATCTGGCGGCGCGACACGTAAACACCGTAGATGCCCAGCTCCTGGGGCTTGCTTTGCGTCAGGATGGCCCGCAAGCGGCCCGATGCGATGTGGTCGGCCGCAAAGTAGGTGGGCAGCATGGCAATGCCCGCGCCCTCGAGCGCCGCGCACGACAGCACCGACACCTCGTTGGCGCTGATGTTGCCGCTGACAGGCACGTCCACTGGCTCGCCGTCGCGCTCGAAGCGCCACAGGCTCTTGCCGAAATACGAATGGGTCAGGCAGTTGCGCAAGGACAGGTCCTCGATGCGCGCCGGCACGCCCTCGCGCTGCAGGTACTCGGGCGAGGCGCACACCACCGAGCGGCAGACCGCCAGCTTGCGGGCAATGAGGTTGGGATCCAGGTCGTTGGTGATGCGCACAGCCAGGTCGACGCGCTCTTCCACCAGATTGACGGCGCGGTCCACCAGCATCAGATCCACCGAGGTGCCGGGATGCAGCTTGACGTAGTCGGTGATGGCGCTGGCCAGATGGCGGGAGCCGAATGACATGCTGGTGGTGATGCGCAGCAGGCCACGCGGCGTGTCGTCCGGGGTCGACACGGCATTGCGCAGATCCCCCACCATGTCCAGCATCTGCCGGCAGCGCGGCAGCGTTTCGGCGCCGGCGGGCGTCAGGCTCAGGCGCCGCGTCGTGCGGTGCAGCAGGCGCACCCCCACCCACTGCTCCATTTCCGCGAGATAGCGCGACACCATGGCGCGCGACATGTCCAGATGAATCGCCGCCGCCGACAGGCTCCCCCTGTCAGCGACTTCCACGAACACCTGCATGGCTTTCAAACGATCCATGATTGTCTCGATTCTTGCACCAGACTGCTCCGGTTATACCGTATTTCGGTGCAACACCGGCATCAAAATCAAGACTCGCCGTTTGCAGGGCCGATCTGACAGGGACATTCAAGGGACGGGCTGTCCGAGCGCGGCGCCGACGGCGGCACGAACCTCCGCCACCTCGAGCCCGCGCAGAATGCAGACCAGTTGCGACACCCTGTCGCCGTCCGGCCATTGGTCAAGCGGCATCACCGGATAAAGCTCTCCATGCACGCCATGCACCTCGCACGGCAGCGCCTCGCCCTCGAAGCACACCAGCCCCTTCATCCGCAGCAAGCCGGACCCATAGCGCTCGAGGATCCGCGACACGCCAGCAAGGAACGCCGCGCGCCCGACAGGCGCAACCAAAGCCAGGGAGAAGCTGCCCACATTGCCATGGCCGCCCGCCCGCGGCTGCGCGTACGGCCGCAGCCAGTTCGCCAAGGCGGCGCCATCGCGCCTGGCCCGCATATCGAGACCAACGCGCAGTGCGTCGGCCAGCGGCGCATCGGGCCATTGCACGCAACGCTGCGCACCCGGATTGATGGCGGCGACGGCCTGCCCCATACGCTCCAGGCGCACGGCGTCCGTCAGATCCGGTTTGCTGAACACCACCACGTCCGCCAGGGCCAGCTGGCGGGCCGCCTCGGGTTGCTTTTCCAGCTGGTCCAACCCGTTGCGCGCATCCGCCAGGACGATCGCTCCGTGGTACGCATAGCGCTCGGCCAGGAAGCGGTCGTGCTTGAGGGTGAACAGGATGGGCGCGGGATCGGCCAGCCCACTGGTTTCGATGAGCACGCGGCGAAAGGGCTTGATCTTGCGGCTGAGCGCCAGCATGAACAATTCGCGCAAGGCCTCGACCACCGCGCCGCTGACGACGCAGCACAGGCAGCCGCCCTCGACCAGGACGATGTTGTCACGCGCCTGGCGTACCAGGTGATGGTCCACACCGATCTCACCGTACTCATTGACGATGACGACGGCGTCAGCATATGCCGGATCCCGCAGCAGGCGGTTGAGCAGCGACGTCTTGCCGCTACCCAGGAAACCGGAAATCACCGTCACGCCTATGCGCTTGTCGTCCATACCCGATCTTCCATGCTCGCCATTCCGATGGAGCAAACCAAAAGGGCCACTCACTTGCGTGAATGGCCCCGAATTCTTTGGCTCCCCGAGCTGGGCTCGAACCAGCGACCTGCGGATTAACAGTCCGTCGCTCTACCGACTGAGCTATCGGGGAACTGCTAAGAAACGAGATTATGAACTAAAAATTCGAACTGTGCAAATCGCTGAATTTTTCGCCTGTTTGGCCTGCTTGGTTTCCCAACGCAAAAAAACTCTGATATGATCTCGGTCTTTCCAGATCGGACCCCATAAACAGGGTGACGGACCGGGAAAAACAAAGATGTTTTGCTTGCGGTTCAGAAGCAAATGGTCTTGCCGGCATAGCTCAGTTGGTAGAGCAGCGCATTCGTAATGCGAAGGTCGTAGGTTCGACTCCTATTGCCGGCACCAGATTCCAAAAAGCAGCCCTCTCGGGCTGCTTTTTTCATTTCCGCGCCCGTTCCACGCCGCCCTGCGCCCGGGAACTCCCGCCCGCCGCCGTGCGTCCAACCCGCTGGACCATCCCGGCGGACACGACCATGCGCATCCTTCTTGTCGAAGACGACCTCATGATAGGCGAGAGCGTGCTGGACTGCCTGCGCGCCGAAAACTATGCCGTTGACTGGGTCAAGGACGGCAATGCCGCGGAACTCGCGCTGCGCACCGACACCTACGACCTCATACTGCTGGACCTGGGCCTGCCCAAGCGCGACGGCCTGTCGCTGCTGCGCGACCTGCGCACGCGCAAGGACCGCACGCCGGTGCTGATCGCCACCGCCCGCGACGCGGTGAGCGACCGCATCGCGGGGCTGGACGCCGGCGCCGACGACTACGTGGTCAAACCCTACGACGTGGACGAACTGCTGGCCCGCATGCGCGCCCTGATCCGCCGCAGCGCGGGCCGCGCCGAGCCGGTGTTCGAACACGAAGGCATCACCATCGATCCCCAGTCCCACGCCGCCATGGTGGACGGCGCCCCCGTGACGCTGACCGCGCGCGAATGGGCGGTGCTGGAACCGTTGATCGCGCGCCCGGGAATGATTTTTTCGCGCGCCCAACTGGAAGAAAAACTGTACAGCTGGAAAGACAGCATCAGCAGCAACGCGGTTGAGGTTTATATTCATGGCCTGCGCAAGAAGCTGGGTCCGAACCTGATCCAGAACGTCAGAGGCGTCGGCTATGTCATCCCCAAAACATGAGCATTCCGCTTAGCTACTCACTGAGAGCCAGGCTGCTTTTCTTCCTGTTGGCCGCCATCGTGGTCGGCGCGCTGGTGCAAGGCGCCATCGCTTACCGCAGCACCTTGGCGCAGGCCGACGACATCTTCGATTCGCTGCTGCAGCGCACCGCCCTGTCGCTGGGCACGGGCGACGGGCTGCTCAGCACGGGCCCGGCGCACGCGCGCGGCGCGGGCTCGCCCGTGGCCGATGACCTGATCATCCAGATCTGGACGCCAGACGGCGTGCGCGTCTTCAATTCCCGTTCCCGCCGCCCGCTGCCGGACCAGATCATCCTCGGTTTTTCCGACGCGAAGATGGAGGGCGGCACCTATCGCGTGTATTCGCTGGCCACGCCCTTCCAGGTCATCCAGGTGGCCCAGGACATGACCGTGCGGACCAGCATGGCGCGCGCGCTGGCGCTACGCACCATCGCTCCCATCGCCGCCGCCGCGCCCCTGCTCATGCTGATCGTCTGGTGCGTGGTCAGCTGGTCGCTGCGGCCGGTGAAGCGGGCGCGCGCCCAGGTCGCGGCGCGCCAGCCCGAGGATCTTTCGCCTGTCAGCGTGGACGGCCTGCCCGATGAGATCCGGCCGCTGGTGCTGGAACTGAACCTGCTGCTGGAACGCATGCGCGGCGCTTTCGCGCAGCAGAAGCAATTCGTCGGCGATGCGGCGCATGAACTGCGCTCGCCTCTGACGGCCCTGCGCCTGCAATTGCAGGCCCTGCAACGCGCCAACGACACGGATGCGCGCCGGCAGGCCGAACAGCGTCTGGCCGCAGGCATCGACCGTGCCACGCGCCTGGTCGAACAGCTGCTATCCATGGCGCGCCACGAAAGCGCGGCCGGACAGGCGCCGGCCGTAGCCGTGGACCTGGCCGACGTGCTGCGCCAGGCACTCTCCGAGATGCTGCCCCAGGCCAATGCGAAATCGATCAGCATCGACCTGGACGGCGCGCCGCAAGCATCGGTGCGGGGGCACCGCGACGCGCTGACGCTGCTGGCGCGCAACCTGCTGGACAACGCCATCAAGTACACGCCCGCCGGCAAGCGCATCCACCTCCATCTGGAACAAGCGCCCGGAGAGACGACCCTGCTGATCGACGATGAGGGCCCCGGCATTGCGCCGGACGAGCGCGAACGCGTGTTCGATCGCTTCTACCGCGTCGAAGGCAATGCGCAGCACGGCAGCGGCCTGGGGCTGGCGATCGCACGCAGCATCGCCGACCAGCACGGCGCCACGATAGAACTGCAGGACACGCCGGTGGGCGCGGGCCTGCGCGTAAAGGTGGTTTTCCCGGCTTAAGGCTCGCCTAAGTGTCAGGCCCGAAGATAGCGCCATGTCCTTCAACATGAACGCAGGAGCCGACATGAAGACCACCCAAATGAAACCCTCGCGCCTGGTGCTGGCGCTGCTGGCAGCCGGCGCCATAGGCGGCGCGGGCGCAACCGCCTTCACCGGCGGCGTTTCGATGGCGGCCAACGCGCCGGCCGTCACCTCCCCCCTCCAGTCGCCGGGCACGTCCAGCCCGCCCAACTTCGCGCAGATCACGCGCGACTTCGGCCCGGCCGTGGTGAACATCAGCGTCAGCGGCACGCGCAAGGTGTCCGCCGACGAAGGCGATCCCTTCGCCCAATTCTTCGGGCAGATCCCCGGCGCGCGCGGCCAGCGGCCCGCGCGCGAAGTCCCCATGCGCGGCGAGGGCTCCGGCTTCATCGTCAGCGCCGACGGCATCATCCTGACCAATGCGCACGTGGTGCAGGACGCCAAGGAAGTCACGGTGAAGCTGACCGACCGCCGCGAATACAAGGCCCGCGTGCTGGGCTCGGATCCGCAGACCGACGTGGCCGTCCTCAAGATCGACGCCAAGAACCTGCCGGTGGTGAAGGTAGGCGACGTCAACCAGCTGCAGGTGGGCGAATGGGTGCTGGCCATCGGCTCGCCCTATGGCCTGGAAAACACCGCCACCGCCGGCATCGTCAGCGCCAAGGGCCGCTCGCTGCCCGACGACACCTCGGTGCCTTTCATCCAGACCGACGTGGCGGTCAACCCCGGCAACTCGGGCGGCCCGCTATTCAACGACCGCGGCGAAGTCGTGGGCATCAATTCGCAGATCTACAGCCGCACCGGCGGATTCCAGGGCCTGTCGTTCTCGATCCCGATCGACGTGGCCTACAAGATCAAGGACCAGATCCTCGAACACGGCAAGGTGCAGCACGCCAGACTGGGCGTGACGGTGCAGGAAGTGAACCAGGACCTGGCCAACTCCTTCAAGCTGGATACGCCCTCGGGCGCGCTGGTGTCCAGCGTGGAGAAAGGCAGCGCCGCCGACAAGGTCGGCCTGCAGCCGGGCGACGTGGTGCGCAAGATCGACGGCAAGACCATCGTGTCCTCGGGCGACCTGGCTTCCACCATCACGCTGGCAACGCCGGGCGAGAAGATCAAGCTGGACGTCTGGCGCAACGGTTCGCAGAAGGAACTGGTCGCCACCCTGGGCGGCGTGCCCAAGGACAAGACGCAGGCCGCGGCGGGAGATCAGGAGGTGCAGCGCGGCCAGCTCGGCCTGGCACTGCGGCCGCTGAGCCCGCAGGAGCAGCAGGCGGCCGGCGCCGAGGGCTTGCTGATCGAACGTTCGATCGGACCGGCCGCCAAGGCCGGGATCGAACCCGGAGACGTGCTGCTGTCGCTGAACGGCGTGCCGGTACGCAATGTCGCGCAGGTGAAGGATGCGCTGTCCAAGGCGGGCAAGACGGTCGCCCTGCTGGTACAGCGCGGCGAAGACAAGATCTTCGTGCCGGTGCAGATCGGCTGAGCCGATCCGCACCCGGACTGCCGCTACTCCGCGTCGGGCTGCTTGCCCGGCGCGGCCGCGTCGAACGCCGGCAGCGCGCGGCAGGCGGCATCGATGCGCACGACGTTGGGCATGGCCGACAGGTCGCAGTCGAAGCGCTGGGCATTCGCCACCTGGGGCACCAGGCACAGGTCGGCGATCGTGGGCGTGTCGCCGTGGCAAAAACGGCCGGTGGCGGAAGAGCCCGCCAGTTGCGCCTCCAGCGCCTCCAGGCCCTGATGCACCCAGTGCTTGTACCAGGCGGTCTTGGCCGCTTCGTCCACGCCCAGGGTGTGCTTCAGATACTTCAGCACGCGCAGATTGTTCAAGGGATGCGTGTCGCAGGCGATGCCCAGCGCCAGATCGCGCACCCGGGCGCGGCCGATGGCGTCCGCCGGCAGCAACGGCACTTCAGGATGCGTTTCTTCCAGGTATTCGATGATGGCCAGCGACTGGCCGATGACGGCGTCGCCATCGATCAGCGTGGGCACCAGCGCGGTCGGATTCAGCTTGCGGTAGTCCGCCGACAACTGCTGGCCGCCATCCTTCAGCAGATGCACGGGCAGGTATTCGTAGGGCAAGCCCTTGAGGTTCAGGGCGATGCGCACGCGGTACGCGGCCGAGCTGCGAAAGTAGCTGTACAACTGCATGAAGTCTCCTTGATGTTCTGATGCGGCGCCGCGCTCGCGTGGCGCCCGCCTGCTTATTCCAGCGATTCCGTCTGCGCCGACTTGCGGGACAGGCCCTTGGGCAGCGGGAACGCGACATTTTCTTCCAGGCCCGGCATGGTGCGCACCGACAGCGCGCCCAACTCCTTGACGCGGTCGATCACTTGCTGCACCAGGATCTCGGGCGCGGAAGCGCCCGCGGTCACGCCGATGCGCTTGCGGCCCACCAGCCAGGCCGGATCGATCGATTGCGCGCCGTCGATCAGATAGGACGCGACGCCCTTGCGCTCGGCCACTTCGCGCAGCCGGTTGGAGTTGGAACTATTGGGGCTGCCCACCACCAGCACCAGATCGCATTCCGGCGCCATGACCTTGACCGCGTCCTGGCGGTTCTGGGTGGCGTAGCAGATATCGCTTTTCTTGGGTTCGACGATATTGGGAAAGCGCGCTTTCAGCGCCCGCGACACGGCCGCCGCGTCATCCACCGACAAGGTGGTCTGCGTGACGTAGGCCAGGTTCTCGGGATCGGTCACCTGCAGGCTGGCGACGTCCTCGGCGGTCTCGACCAGGTACATGCCGCCCTGGGCCTGGCCCAGCGTGCCTTCGACCTCGGGATGGCCCTTGTGGCCGATCATGATGATCTCGCGGCCGGCGGCACGCATGCGGGCCACCTCGATATGGACCTTGGTGACCAGCGGGCAGGTGGCGTCGAACACGCGCAGCCCGCGCGATTCGGCCTCGGCCCGCACCGCCTTGGACACGCCGTGCGCCGAGAACACCACGATGGCGCCGGCGGGCGCGTCGTCCAGCTCGTCGATGAAGATGGCGCCCTTGGCGCGCAGGTCTTCCACCACGTAGCGGTTATGGACGATCTCGTGGCGCACGTAGATGGGCGCGCCGTGCAGCTCGAGCGCGCGCTCGACGATGTCGATGGCGCGATCCACGCCGGCACAGAAGCCGCGCGGCTGCGCCAGCAGGACCTCGGCGTCGGCGGCGGTGACAAGCTGGCTCATCAGAGGACTCCCAAGAGCGCCACGTCCACCCGCAAGCTGATGCCCGCGAGCGGGTGGTTGAAATCGAACAGGGCCGATTCGTCGTTGATTTCCTTCAGGACGCCCGAGTAGCGGCCGCCGTTGGGCGCGGCGAATTCCACCAGGTCGCCCGGCTCGAAGGTGGCGTCGGCGTCGGCATGCTCGGCCAGCATGGCGCGCGTGACGCGCTGGATCAGTTCGGGGTTGCGCTCGCCGTAGGCATCGGCGGGCTCCACCGTGACGCTGAAGCGCTCCCCCTCGGCGCGGCCGATCAGCGCGGCTTCCAGGCCGGGCGCCCATTGGCCGCTACCCATCTGCAGCGTGCCGGGACGGCCGTCGAAAGTGTCGGCGAACACGGAATCCTTGCCCGGCCCGGAGGCCAGCGTGATGCGATAGTGCAACGTCAGGTAGGAATCCGGACGGACCAAAACGTTCACTTCATTAGAGGCGATGCTCAAGATCTGCCACCGTATATGCAATTGAATAAACCTTGATTTTAGAGCCTCTTATGAAATTGTCCGACCGGCTGCCCAAACACGAGCGCCCCAGGGAGCGATTGCTGCGCCACGGCGCCGCCACCCTCCAGGACGCGGAGCTGCTCGCCGTCGCCCTGCGCACCGGCATTCCCGGCCTGGACGTGGTGGAACTGGGCAACCAGCTGCTGGCCAGATTCGGCGGCCTGCGGGGGCTCCTGGGAACGACGCCCGAGGAACTCGCCACGGTTCGCGGCCTGGGGGTTGCCAAGGCATGCATGCTGGCCGCCCTGCTGGAACTGGCCCGCCGCGCCATCGAGGAAGATCTGGCCCGCAACAGCAACCTGAACCACCCGCCGCAGGTAAAACAATATTGCAAGATGGCGCTGGGACACCGCCAGGTGGAGCACTGCATCGCGCTCTACCTGGACAACCGGCTGCGCCTGATCGCCACCGGCGAACTGGCGCGCGGCACGCTGTCCCAGGCATCGGTCTACCCCCGCGAAGTCGTGCGCGAAGCCCTGCGCCACCATGCGGCCGCCCTGATCATCGCCCATAATCACCCTTCCGGCCTGGCCGAGCCCAGCGCCGCGGACCGCATATTCACCCAGCACCTGAAACAGGCGCTCGCGCTGGTGGACATCCGGCTGGTGGACCATCTGATCGTGGCCGCCGGCACGGTCGTGTCCATGGCCGAACTGGGCGGCCTGTAGGGGCTGCGGACGGCGCCCGAATTCGTTAGACTAGCGCCCGCAATTGCTTTAGGCTTAACGCATCTCTCGACCCACCCCGCCTGACATGAAACGCTTGTGGGACATTTCCCCGCCCGTCTCCACGGCATCGCCGGTCTTTCCTGGCGACACGCCGTACCGCCAGCAATGGAAATGGTCGCTTGCGCCCGGCTGTCCGGTGAATGTCAGCGAAATCACCATGTCGCCGCACATCGGCGCGCATGCTGACGCTCCCCTGCACTACCAGAACGGCGCCGCCGCCATCGGGGCGGTATCGCTGGAGCCGTTCCTGGGCCCCTGTCGCGTCATCCATGCCGTCGACTGCGGCCCCCTCATCACGGTGGACCACCTGGCCCATGCGGCCTTGAACCTGCCGCCCCGCGTGCTGGTCCGCACCGCCAAGCATGCCGCGCAAGACTGGTGGACCGACGATTTCTCCGCCTACGCGCCCCAGACCATCGAATGGCTGGCCGAACGCGGCGTCATGCTGATCGGCCTGGATACGGCCAGCATCGACCCCGCGTCCAGCAAGACCCTGGACAGCCACCATACGATCTTGCGGCACGACATGCGGGTACTGGAAAACCTGGTGCTCGACGATGTGCCGGAAGGCGATTACGAGTTGATCGCACTGCCGTTGGCGCTGGTCCAGGCCGATGCCAGCCCGGTTCGCGCCGTCTTGCGCGAACTGTAGGCTGGTCCGCTGGCCACAGGCGGCTGACCTGGTTCAGCCGCCGGTTCTGGAAGCATGACCATGAAAGACCATTCCGATTTGCCTGCGGCGCTTGCCTGCGCCCGCCCCCATGCGCCCTCGTGGCGCGCCCTGCCCGCCTCCGCGCGCCGCGCCGCGCCGCCCTGCCACGGAGGCCGCGCATGAGCCACTCCGAACGCCCCGAGGACATCGTCCGCCAGGAAAAAGCGCAGCTGGACTTCACGCGCGACATGACCTACGGCGACTACCTGCATCTGGACGAACTGCTGGGCGCGCAGCATCCGCTGTCGCCCGAGCACAACGAGATGCTCTTCATCATCCAGCACCAGACCAGCGAACTCTGGATGAAGCTGATGCTGCACGAACTGCGCGCCGCCATCGCCAACGTGGCCTCCGACCGGCTGCAGCCCGCCTTCAAGATGCTGGCCCGCGTCAGCAAGATCATGGAACAGCTGGTCCATGCCTGGGACGTGCTGGCGACCATGACGCCGCCCGAATACTCCGCACTGCGTCCCTACCTGGCGCGTTCCAGCGGATTCCAGAGCTACCAGTACCGCCAGGTCGAATTCCTGCTGGGCAACAAGAACGCCGCCATGCTCAAGCCGCATGCGCACCGCGAGGACCTGCTGGCCCAGGTGCGCAGCGCCTATGAAGCGCCGTCGCTTTATGACGAGGCGCTGCGGCTGCTGGCGCGCCACGGCCTGGACGTGCCGGCCGACCACCTCGAGCGCGACTGGACCCAGCCCTACCAATCGTCGGCCGGCGTGGAGGCCGCCTGGCTGACGGTCTACCGCGAGCCCGACCGCTACTGGGACCTGTACCAGCTGGGAGAAAAGCTGACCGACCTGGAGGATGCCTTCCGCCTGTGGCGTTTCCGCCACGTCACCACGGTCGAGCGGGTCATCGGCTTCAAACGCGGCACCGGCGGCACGTCGGGGGTGGATTACCTGCGGCGCATGCTGGAAGTGGTGCTGTTCCCGGAGATCTGGAAGCTGCGCACGGACCTCTGAGCGCAGGCCTTTATCCGACCCTAATTTTTAGAAAGAAGCGGGCCCAGCACGGGCCCTGCTTCCCTCTTGGCCTGGCCAAAATTCCCATGCTAGAATTTGGGGTTACTTTTTGGATACGTGGCTGGAACAGTCGACGAATATCCGGCCGCTGGGCAGCCTGCGATGAATATCGGAGAGATTGCCGGGCAGGCGGGATGAACGCGCGTCCTGCTGGCGACCCTAACAACTTGCAAGGCTCGAAAGAGCCCTAGGAAAGCACCATGAAAGAAGGCATTCACCCCGAATACCGCGAAGTCGTCTTCGCCGACCTGCAAACGGGCAACAAGTTCATCACCCGTTCGACCGTGCACACGCGCGAAAGCATCGAATTGGACGGCAAGACGTACCCGCTCTTCAAGTGCGACGTGACCTCCGAATCGCACCCGTTCTACACGGGCGCCCAGACCCGCATCGTCGAAACCGGCCGCGTGGAAAAGTTCCGCGCCCGCTTCGCCCGCACTGCCGGCACGGTCAAGTCCGCTTCCTGATCTGTCGCTCCCCCGGGAGCCGCAGCAAAAAGGCAGCCTCCGGGCTGCTTTTTTTTCTCCCTGGCCGTCCAGTTTTGACGCTGGGTACTAGCGCAATCAGACCACTCGGTTACATTAACGCCCGTGTCCCCACTTTCACTTTCCACTCCGGCCCGGCTCACGTCCGTGGCCACCGCGAAACTGCCCAGGCTGATCCTGCTGGGCTTGTCGCTGGCCTATATCGTGGCCGGCCTGTTCATGCGCGACCCGTGGAAAACAGATGATGCGGTGGGGCTGGCGACCATGCTCACGGCGATCCGCGAAGGCGGCATCACCTGGCTGCTGCCGCAGGTGGGGCACCTGGCCCATGCCGAGGAAGGTCCGCTGATCACCTGGGTGGGCGCGATCTGCATCTGGCTGTTCGGCCCCATCATCGGCGATATTCCCGCCGGCCGCCTGCCCAATCTGCTGTGGTTCGGCATCACCGCGACCAGCGTCTGGTACGGCACCTATCTGCTGGGCCGCCGCGCCGAAGCGCAGCCGCTGGCCCTGCCCTTCGGCGGCGAGCCTGAACCCCGCGACTACGGCCGCATGCTGGCGGACGCCGCGCTGCTGTTGCTGCTGGCCACGGTCGGCATCCTGCAGCGCACCCACGAGACCACCGTCGTGCCCGCCATCATGGCGTGGCAGGCGCTTGCCTTCTATTCGCTGGCGCGCAGCATCGACCGGCCGCTCACCGGCAGCACCACCCTGGGCATCGCCCTGGCGGCCAGTTTCCTGACCCGCGGCTGGGTCGGCGCCCTCCCCATCATGGTGGGCGCGCTCTTGGCGTTCTATCCCCGCAGCCGGCTGTGGAAATGCCGCCGCTGGCTGCCCTGGACCGCGCTGCTGGCCGCACTCCTGATCCTGGCCTGGTG
Organism: Achromobacter xylosoxidans; assembly: GCF_002192695.1. GTDB lineage: Bacteria > Pseudomonadota > Gammaproteobacteria > Burkholderiales > Burkholderiaceae_B > Achromobacter > Achromobacter xylosoxidans_C. The sequence continues at coordinate 43,142 of NZ_MTLG01000054.1, read as the reverse complement.
GATTCCCGCCAGCCACAGCAGCGAATACTGGATCCGCAACTGGAAGACCTGGAACCTGTCGTCCTTCGCCATCCCGACCTGGCATGACACGGGACGCATGCTGCGCGACCTGCCCTGGTACCTGTGGCCGACCTGGCCGCTAGCCCTGCTGGCCATCTGGCGCTGGCGCGCCTGGCTTTACTCGCCCCATATCTGGCTGCCCCTGACCCTGCTGGCGTGCTCCCTGGTCGTGCTGTTCGGCCTGGAAGAAGCGTCTGATTCCGAATACGTGCTGCTGGCCGTGCCCTGCGCGGTGCTGGGCGCATTCTCGCTGCCCACGCTGCGCCGCGGCGTGGTCAACACGCTGGATTGGTTCGCCGTCATGTGCTTTTCGCTGACGGCGGCCACGGTCTGGCTGGGCTGGGTCGCCCTGCACTTCGGCTGGCCGGCGCAGATTTCCCGCAATATCGCCCGCCAGACCACCGGCTACCAGGCCGAGATCTCCTGGGTGGCATTCGCGCTGGCCTTGGGGTTCACCGTGGGCTGGATCGCGCTGGTGGTGTGGCGGCTGCGGGTGCGCCCGCAGGCGCTATGGCGCGGCACCGTGCTGTCGGCCGGCGGCCTGACCGTGACCTGGATCCTGCTGGTGCTGTTGTGGCAACCCGCCGTGGACTACGCCCGCAGCTATCGCACCGTGTCGGGCCAACTGGCCCAGGCGCTGGAGCAGAACGTGCGCCCTGGCGAGTGCGTGCGCGGACTGAGCCTGGGCAGCGGGCAGCGCGCCTCCTTCCTGATCTTCAATAATCTGACGTTCACGTTCGACTCCAAGTGCACGCTGGTGCTGCAGCAGACCAGCAACCAGAGCCTGCGCGACAACACCGCCGCTTACAGCGACGGCGCCGAGGTGCTGTGGCAAGGCGGCCGGCGCGCCGACCGCCAGGAAGTCTTCCGCCTGCTCAGAGTCGGCGCCCCCCGATGACGCCCGCGCCCGCCGCGCCGATGAGTTTCGGCGCCACCCTGCGCGGCATCGCCAGGCAGGCCTGGCCGGTGTTGGTCAGCCAATGGGCCGGCATCTCCTTCGGCGTGCTCGACACCGCGATGACCGGCCACTCCAGCGCCGCCGACCTGGCGGCGATGGCCTTGTCCGCGTCCATCTACATCACCATCTTCGTCGGGCTGATGGGCGTGGTGCACGCCCTGATCCCCATCCTGGCCCAGCACTTCGGCGCCGGCAACAATCTCGAGGTCGGCCGCAGCTGGGGCCAGGGCGTGTGGCTGGCGCTCGGGCTCTCGGTCGTGGGCGCCGTGCTGATGCTGTTCCCGGACATGTGGCTATCCATGTCGGGCGAGGTCGCCCCAGGCGTGCGCGAACGCATCGGCTCCTATCTCCAAGCCCTGGTGCTGGCCCTGCCCGCCGCGCTGGTGTTCCGCACCATCTACGCACTGGGCACTTCGGTCTCGCGCCCCAAGCTGGTCATGGCCATCAACCTGACGGCGATCGGCTTCAAGGCCTTCTTCAACTGGCTGTTCATCTACGGCAAGCTGGGACTGCCGGCCATGGGCGCCACCGGCGCCGGCCTGGCGACGGCCGTGGTGTCATGGATGAGCCTGGGCCTGGGCCTGTGGGTCATCACCCATGACCGCTATTACCGGCGCTTCAAACTGCACGTCGGCAAGCCCGACTGGAAGACGCTCAAGGAACTGTTGCGCCTGGGCATACCCATGGGCGGCTCCTACCTGGTGGAAGTGTCGGCCTTCACCTTCATGGCCCTCTTGGTGGCGCGCGAAGGCACGTTCGTGACCGGCGGCCACCAGATCATGTCCAACCTCGCCGCGCTCTGCTACATGATGCCGATGGCGCTGGGCGTGGCCACGGCGGCCCTGACCGCGCAGGCCATCGGCGCGGGCAATCTCGCGCATGCGCACCGCACCGGCATGGCAGGCCTGACCCTGGGCATCCTGGGCGCGCTGCTCACGGCGGCGGTGCTGCTGGCCGGCCGCCCGCTCATCCTGGCCGCCTACACCGACAATCCCGAGGTGGCCGCGGTCGCGACCACCCTGCTGGCGGTCCTGCCCCTGTTCCATCTGTTCGACTCGATGCAATGCATCAACTCCTACCTGCTGCGCGCCTACAAGGTCGCGGTGGTGCCGTTGCTGCTGCAAGTGGTGGCGCTGGCAGGCGTCGGTCTGGTCGGCGGCTGGTGGTTCGGCTTCGGCCCGGGCCGCGGCGGCCTGGACGGCGTGCGCGCCATCCTGGTGCCGGGCTCGCCGCAGGGCGCGGGCAGCATGTGGCTGATGGCCATGGTCGGCCTGGGACTGTCGGCCGCGCTGTTGCACTATTGGTACCGGCGCATCGTGCGCGGGACGATCAAGTAAAAAAAAAGCAGCCTTGCGGCTGCTTTTTGACTACTGCGTACAAGAATCCGCCCCCCTCGGGGGGCAGCTAGCCCGCGCAGCGGGCACGGCGAGGGGGCCTACTTCGGCCGCTTGTCGATCACGCGGCGCGCCTTGCCCGTGAGCGTGCGTTCCACATGGCCAGAATCCGACACCTGGATGCGGGCGCTGACGCCGATATGCGTCTTGACCGCATGCTGCAACTGCTTGCCAAGGTTCGCGCGTTCCGCATCCGACAGCGTCGAAAACTCGGCGCGCAGTTCGGTCAGGATCTCCAGCTCGTCCATATTGCCGGTGCGCGACAGCACCAACTGGTAGTGCGGCGCCAACTGGGCGATCTTCAGGACCAGTTCCTCGACCTGGGTCGGGAACATGTTCACGCCGCGCACGATCAGCATGTCGTCGCTGCGGCCGGTGATCTTGCCGATGCGCCGCATGCTGCGGGCGGTCGGCGGCAGCAGGCGCGTCAGGTCGCGGGTGCGGTAGCGGATGATGGGCATCGCCTCCTTGGTCAGCGAGGTGAACACCAGTTCGCCCGGTTCGCCATCAGCCACGGGCTCGCCCGTGTCGGGATTGATGATTTCCGCGTAGAAGTGGTCTTCCCAGACCACGGGACCGTCCTTGGTCTCGACGCACTCGCTGGCCACGCCCGGCCCCATCACTTCGGACAGGCCGTAGATGTCCACGGCGTCGATGCCGGCTTCGGCCTCGATGTCGGCGCGCATCTGCCCGGTCCAGGGCTCGGCGCCGAAGATGCCGATGCGCAGCGAACTTTGACGCGGATCAATCCCCTGACGGCGCTGTTCCTCCAGAATATTGCAGAAGTAGGAGGGCGTGACCATGATGATGTCCGGACGGAAATCGTTGATCAGCTGCACCTGCTTTTCGGTCTGTCCGCCCGACATCGGGATGACCGTGCAGCCCAGGCGTTCCGCGCCGTAATGCGCGCCCAGACCGCCCGTGAACAGGCCGTAGCCGTAGGCCACGTGCACCGTGTCGCCGGGCTTGCCGCCCGCCGCGCGGATCGAGCGCGCCACCAGGTTGGCCCAGTTGTCCAGGTCGCCCTTGGTGTAGCCCACGACGGTCGGCTTGCCGGTGGTGCCGCTGGAGGCATGGATGCGCGAGATGCGCTCGCGCGGCACGGCGAACATGCCGAAGGGATAGTTCTCGCGCAGTTCCTTCTTCGTGGTGAAGGGGAACTTCGAGATATCGGACAGCTGCTTCAGGTCGTCCGGGTGCACCCCGGCTTCATCGAAGGCCTTCTTGTAGTGCGGAACGTTTTCGTAGGCATGCTTGAGCGACCACTTCAGGCGCTCGAGCTGCAGCGCGCGCAGCTCATCCTGGCTGGCATGCTCGATGGGGTCCAGCCCCGGCTTGCTCATGGTGTTGGACATGGTTATCTCTCTCCTGAAATTCTTTCTGCGCGGGGCCGGATCGCAGCGGGCGGAAGCCCTGCCCGCTCGCGGCCCGGCCCGCGGCCGTATGGCTTTGCTTGGCTGGCTGCCTCAAGCGTCCGCGGGGACGCCGACGATCTGGCCCTTGATGCGGTAGGAGCGGCCGCGGAACAACGCCACGTTGCGCCCATCCTGGTTGGTCACGGTTACGTCGTAGACGCCGGTGCGGCCGGCCAGCGAGCGCTCCTGCGCCACCGCCGTCAGCAGATCGCCTTCGAAACCCGGCGCCAGGTAATCGATGGTGCAGCCCGAAGCCACGGTGCTGACATTGCGCGAATTGCAGGAAAAGGCGAAGGCGCTGTCGGCCAGGGCGAAGATGAATCCGCCGTGGCAGGTCTTGTGGCCGTTCAGCATGTCGGCGCGCACGCGCATGGTCAGGCGCGCGTAGCCCGGCGCCATTTCCTCGACTTTCATGTCCAGGCCCTGCGACGCGGCATCGCCTGCGAACATGACGGTGCCGACGGCCTGCGCCAGCTCCTGGGGATCGGCCGGCACTTCGACCGCGGGAACGTGTGCGTTCATTCTCATTGCCCTTTGAATTGCGGTTCGCGCTTGCCCAGGAAGGCGGCCACGCCTTCCGCGTAGTCCGCGCTGCGGCCCAGTTCGCGCATCATGTCGCGTTCCAGGTCCAGCTGCGTGGACAGGTCGTTGCCCAGGCTGGCCTGCATGGCCCGCTTGGTGAACGCCAGACCCTTGGTCGGCGCCTCGGCGAAATGCTGGGCCAGGCGTTCCAGCGTGGCGTCGAATTCCTCGTCCGCCACGCATTGCCAGATCAGGCCCCACTCTTCGGCCTGCTTGGCGCTGAGCTTGTCGCCCAGCATGGCCAGGCCCATGGCGCGGGCGCGGCCCACCAGACGCGGCAGCACGAAGGTGCCGCCGGTGTCGGGGATCAGCCCGAGGCGGCAGAACGACTGGATGAACGTGGCCGAAGCCTTGGCGATGACGATGTCGCCGGCAAACGCCAGGTTGGCGCCCGCGCCGGCCGCCACGCCGTTCACGCCCACCACGACAGGCATGGGCAAGGCGTTGACGCGGCGCACCAGCGGCCCGTAGAACTTGTCGACGGTCTCGCCCAGGTCGGGTGGCGTGCCATCGGCGGCGGGCTTGCGCTCGCTCAGGTCCTGGCCGGCGCAGAAGCCGCGGCCGGCTCCCGTCAGCAGCAGCACGCGCGCGCCCTCGGTCTCCACACGCGTCAACGCGTCGGCCACTTCGCCGTGCATGTTGGCCGTGAAGCTATTCAGCTTGTCGGGACGGTTCAGCGTCAGGCGGGCGATGCCGCCCGACAGGTCGAATTGGATATCCTGGTAGCTCATGTCAGCGGCCCCGTTCAGACATGACGGCGGGTTTGCACCACGCGGAAGCGGTTGGATACGAAAGCCGAATCGGACAGCGCGGCGTTGGCGGCCGGGTTGGCGCCGGTGCCGTGGAAGTCGCTGAAGGCGGCCGTCTGGTTGACGAACACGCCGCCCGTCAGGTTCAGCGACAGCGACACGCCCGAGACTTCCGCCGCGTCCTGCACCTGGTCGGCGACGGCGTCGCTGGTGGTGTAGGCCGACAGCGACAGCGCGCCATGCTTGATGACGCTGTCGCGCGCCAGCTGGATGCTGTGGGTGGTGGAATCGGTTGCCACCACGAAGGCGATCGGGCCGAACCATTCCTGGCTGATGGCGGCGTTGCCGGCTTCCGTGCGCAGCAGCAGCGGCGTGCGGACGCGGGCGTTCTCGAACTGCGGGTGCGTCAGCGCCTTGCTGTCGGCCACCACCGGCAGGCCCAGCGCGCGGGCCTTCTCGATGCGCTCGACGATGCCTTCGTTCTGAATCGCGCCGGTCAGCTCGACGGCCTTGGCCGCATCGGCGCCGACCTTCTCGACCGCGGCGCCCAGGGCAGCCGCGACCTCGTCGAAGCTGACGCGGCCTTCCGGCGTCTGGATGCCGTCGCGCGGCACGTAGATGTTCTGCGGCGCGGTGCACATCTGGCCCGAATACAGGGCCAGCGAGAACGCCAGGTTGCGGGCCACGCCCTTCAGGTCGTCGGTGGAATCGATGATGACCTGGTTGACGCCGGCCTTCTCGGTGTAGACCAGCGCCTGGCGGGCGTTGTTCTCCAGCCAGTCGCCGTTGGCGGTGCTGCCGGTGAAGTCGACGATCTTGACCGCCGGGTCCAGCGCCAGCTTCTGCGCGGTGTCATCGCCGGCGGCGTGCGCGGCCAGCAGCACCACGTCCGGGTCGAAGCCCGCTTCCTGCAGCACTTCGCGCGCCACCTTCACGGTGATGGCCAGCGGCAGGATGGCGCCGGGGTGCGGCTTGACGATGACGGTGTTGCCGGTCGCCAGGCTGGCGAACAGGCCGGGGTAGCCGTTCCAGGTCGGGAAGGTGGAGCAGCCGATCACCAGCGCGACGCCGCGCGGCACCACGGTGAACTGCTTTTCCATGCGGATCGGGTCGTTCTTGCCTTGCGGCTTTTCCCAGACGGCCACGCCGGGGATGCGCGACATTTCCTGCCAGGCGTAGGTCACGGCTTCGAAGCCGCGGTCCTGCGCGTGCGGGCCGCCGGCCTGGAAGGCCATCATGAAGCCCTGGCCGGTGGTGTGCTGGACCGCGTAGGCGATCTCGAAGCTGCGCTTGTTCAGGCGCGCCAGGATTTCCAGCGACACGCCCACCCAGGCGCGCGGGCCGGCGCGGCGCCAGTCTTCCAGCGCACGCTTGGAGGCGGCGATCAGCTTGTCGGCGGGCACGTGCGGGTAGGTGATGCCCAGGTCGAAGCCGAAGGGCGATTTTTCGCCGCCCACGGTGCCGTCGGCGTCATGCAGGTTCAGCGGGAAGGGCTTGCCTTGCAGCGCCTCAAAAGCGGCACGGCCCTCGTCGTTGGCGGTCTCGCCATAGTTGCGGGGGCTGGGCGACTCGGCAAAGGGGCTCCAGTAGCCGCGCAGAGAGGCTGCGGCCATGGCTTGTTCCAGCAGGGGCTGGTGGCGTTCGAAGAATTGTTGGGACACTGCGTCTCTCCAAATGGATATGGTTTTATCTGCCTGGCGCGCGCCGGGTCAGGTTTCCTGGTCGAAGTCGATGACCAGGCGGTCGCTGACCGGAAAGCTCTGGCAGCTCAGGATGAAACCGCGCGCCACTTCGTAGTCTTCCAGGGCGAAGTTGGCGTCCATGTCCACCTCGCCCTCGATGACCTTGCAGCGGCAGGTGGAACACACCCCGCCCTTGCACGAATACGGCAGTTCGATGCCCTGCGCCAGCGCCGAATCCAGCACGCTGTCTTTATTCTTTTCAATCACGAACATACGGCTGTGGCCGTCCTGCACCACGGTCACTTCGCACTGGCCCTTGCCGGGCGCCTGGCGGGCGTCCTGGCCGGTGCGCAATGCGCGCGGCCCCTTGGGTGCGCCGAACAGTTCGAACTTGATGTTCGACTTCGGAATACCGCGGGCCTGCAGCCGCTCGACCACGCTTTCGGTCATGGTCTGCGGACCACAGACAAAAGCGTAATCGATATCCTCGGGACTCATCCAGGCCGCCATCAGCTGGTCGACCTTGTCGCCGTCCAGGCGGCCGTTGAAGAGTTCGATGTCCTGGGTCTCGCGGCTCATGATGTAGACCAGCGAGAAACGCTCCATGTAGAGGTTCTTCAGGTCCTCGATCTCTTCGCGGAACAGCACCGCAGACGAAGCGCGGTTGCCGAAGAACAGCGTGAACTTGCTGTTGGGCTCGGTCGACAACGCGGTCTTGACCAGGGAAAACACCGGCGTGATGCCGCTGCCCACGGCAAACGCCACATAGTGGCGCTGGTTCTTGGGCGCGAAGTCGACGGTGAAGTTGCCGGCCGGCGCCATGACTTCCAGGGTCTGGCCCGGCTGCAGCTCATGGTTGGCCCAGCTGGAGAAGACGCCCTCGTCCACCTTCTTAATGGCCACGCGCAGCAGCTTGTCGTCGGGCGCGGAACAGATGGAATAGGAGCGGCGCTGTTCCTGGCCGTCGAGCTCGGTGCGCAGCGTCAGGTACTGGCCCGGCAGGAAGGCGAACTCTTGCGCCAGCGTCTCGGGCAGGTCGAAGGTCACGACCACGGCGTCGCGCGTGTTGCGCGCCACCGAGGCCACCGTCAGGGAATGGAATTGGTTCTGGCTCATTGCGAAACCGCTCTCAGTGAGTCTTGAAATAATCGAAGGGCTCGCGGCAGGACACGCAGCGATACAGCGCCTTGCAGGACGTGGACCCGAAGTTGCTGACCAGGCGCGTGTCTTTGGAGCCGCAGCGCGGGCAGGCGATGGCGGGGCCGGCCATGCGCCGGCTGATGCCTGAGATGTCGACGGCGCGTTCGGCGGGCGCGGCGATGCCGTAGCCCTTGAGCGCCTCGCGTCCCTTTTCGCTCATCCAGTCGGTGGTCCAGGCCGGCGCCAGGCGGGTTTCCACGCGGACCTCGGCGACGCCGTGGCGGGCCAGGGTCTGCTGGATGTCCTGCGTGATCTCGCGCATGGCCGGGCAGCCGGAGTACGTGGGCGTGATGACCACGACACAGGCCTCGCCGTCCCAGGACACGTCCCGCACCACGCCCAGATCCACCACGGACAGCACGGGGATCTCCGGATCGGGGACCTCCTGCAGCCAGGCGTAGACCTGGTCGGCGGAAACGGGCGCCAGCGCGTTCACCAGGTGGCTCCCGGATAGGCGCGCGGCAGGAACTGCATCTCGGCGAGCACGTAGCCCAGTTCCTCGGTGTGCCTGCCCTGGCGTCCGCCACGGTACGCCAGATGATTGGCGGCGGCTTCGTCGGGCGCGGTCAGGGTGGCTTCTTCCAGCACTTCGCGCACATGCGCCAGCCAGGGCTGGCGCAGGGCCGACAGCTCACAGCCGATGCCGCGGGCGGCGACGTCCAGGTCGACGGCGTCGTCGGCGAACAGCTCGCCGGTGAAGCGCCAGGCGTCATCGATGGCCGCCTGCATCTTGGCATGGCTTTCCGCCGTGCCGTCGCCCAGGCGCACCACCATGTCCGAGGAACGGCGCACGTGGTAGGTCACTTCCTTGATGGCCTTGGCCGCGATGGCGGCGACGCGCTCGTCCGTCGACTGCTCCAGGCGCTGCAACAGGAAGTAGTGCCAGACGTCGAACAGGAACTGGCGCGCCATGGTGTCCGCGTAGTTGCCATTGGGGCGTTCGACCAGCAGCAAGTTGTGGAACTGGTGCGCGTCGCGCAGGTAGGCCAGCGCGTCTTCGTCGCGGCTGGCGCCTTCGACCTCGCCCGCCAGCGTCAACCACATGCGGGCCTGGCCCAGCAGGTCGAGCGCGGTGTTGGTCAGCGCCAGGTCTTCTTCCAGGATCGGGCCGTGGCCGGTCCAGGCGCCCAGCCGCTGCGACAGGATGAGCGAGGAATCGCCCAGGCGCAGCAGGTATTCAAACAGAGTCTTGTCCATGTCTCCCCCGCCGTCCTACATGTGCTTGATTTCTTCGGGCATCGGGAAGAACGTCGGATGCCGGTAGACCTTGCTGTTGGCCGGTTCGAACAGCGGATCCTTGTCGCCGGGGCTGCTGGCCGCGATATCGGAGGCACGCACCACCCAGATGCTCAGGCCTTCGTTGCGGCGCGTGTAGACGTCGCGGGCGTGGTTGATCGCCATTTCAGCGTCGGATGCGTGCAGGCTGCCGACGTGCTTGTGCGCCAGGCCGTGCTGGCTGCGGATGAACACTTCCCACAGGGGCCAGTCTTTGCTCATGATGGATGTCCTTGAATGCCGGGCGCGCGCCGCGCGCTCCGGTTTGCAATGGTGGTGAAGAAGAGTCGTGTGCGGACGATGGCTCAGGCAGCTTTGCGCTCGGCCTGCTTGTCGGCGTAGGCGACCAATGCGTCGCGCACCCAGGCGCCGTCCTCGTGCGCCTTGACGCGCGCGGCCAGGCGTTCGCGGTTGCAGGGGCCATTGCCCTTGAGCACCGCGTAGAACTCGGACCAGTCGATCTCGCCGAAGTCGTAGTGGCCGCGTTCGGCGTTCCACTTGAGCTCGGGATCCGGCACCTTCAGGCCCAGGTATTCGGCCTGCGGCACGGTCTGGTCCACCATCTTCTGGCGCAGCTCGTCGTTGGAGAAGAGCTTGATCTTCCAGGCCATGGACTGGGCGCTGTTGGGCGAGTCGGCATCGGACGGGCCGAACATCATCAGCGCGGGCCACCACCAGCGGTTCAGCGAGTCCTGCACCATGGCCTTCTGCTCGGGCGTGCCGTGCAGGCACATCTGCATCAGCAGGTCGTAGCCCTGGCGCTGGTGGAAGGACTCTTCCTTACAGACGCGCACCATGGCCCGCGCATAGGGGCCGTAGGAACAGCGGCACAGCGGGATCTGGTTGATGATGGCCGAGCCGTCGACCAGCCAGCCGATCATGCCGATGTCGGCCCAGCTGAGCGTGGGGTAATTGAAGATGCTGGAGTACTTGGCGCGGCCGGCGTGCAAGTCGTCGATCAGGTCGTCGCGCGACACGCCCAGGGTTTCCGCGGCGCTGTACAGGTAGAGGCCGTGGCCGGCTTCGTCCTGGACCTTGGCCAGCAGGATGGCCTTGCGCTTGAGCGAAGGCGCGCGGGTGATCCAGTTGCCTTCGGGCAGCATGCCGACGATTTCGGAGTGCGCGTGCTGGGAAATCTGGCGCACCAGCGTCTTGCGGTAGGCGTCCGGCATCCAGTCCTTGGCCTCGATGCGGACGCCGTCGTCGATCCGGCGCTGGAACGTCTGTTCCCGGCCTTCGAGCTGGTCCGCGGTCTTGACCTGCTTGACGCCGGTTTCGACGAGTTGAGCGTACATGTTTGTCTCCTTGAAGACGGTTTGCGAAAACGCAAAGCAAACGTTGCGCAGTGCCGTCATGTCATAGGCGGATTATTTAATACAAAAAATTCATTGTCAAACTCAAATCTGTATCACATTGGATTTATGTATCATATTGCGGATCCCGATATCGGCCGCCCCGGCCCCCTCTAATGGCAAACCCTCAGTCGCCCCTGGACCGCTTTCTGTCACGCCTGATCAAGAACGATCCGCCGCGCGCGAAATCGCTTTGCGTCAGCCTGCTTGGGGACGCATTGGCGCCGCACGGCGGCGCCATCTGGCTGGGCGACCTGATCGAACTGCTGGCTCCGCTGGGCATCAACGAACGGCTGCTGCGCACCAGCGTGTTCCGCCTGGTGGCGCAGAACTGGCTGCAGTCGGAACGCCACGGGCGGCGCAGCCTCTACCTGATTTCCGAGCAGGGCCTGCGCCACACCGCGCACGCCTCGCAGCGCATCTATGTCGGCCCGCCCCAGGAATGGAACGGCGAATGGACGCTGGTCGCCCTGCCGCGCACCGGCAACGGGCTGGCCGAACGCGCCGAGCTGCGCCGGGAACTGGTCTGGGAAGGTTTCGGCATGATCGCGCCCGGACTGTTCGCGCATCCGCACACCGAGGCGAGCGCCGCGCACGACATCCTGGAAAAGCTGGGCATCCCCGACCGCGCGCTGGTGCTGTCGGCGCGCGACCTGGCCGGCGCGGGCGGCCTGCCGATAGCCAGCCTGGCCTCGCAATGCTGGAACCTGGACGAACTGGCCGAGCAGTATCGCCAGTTCTCCAAGAATTTCGGTCCGCTGGAAAAGCTGCTGGAAACCCCGCCCGCGCCCGCCGAGGCGTTCATCGTGCGGGTCATGCTGCTGCATAGCTGGCGCCGCATCGTCCTGCATGACCCGCAACTGCCGGGCCCGATGCTGCCCGAGGACTGGCCCGGCCATGCCGCCCGCGAGATCTGCGGCCGCATCTACTGGCAGGTGTTCGACGCGTCGGAAGCGCATCTGGATGCGCTGGCCGGCCGCGACAACGAACGCTACGCGCCGCTGGCGGCCGACATCGCTTCGCGCTTCGGCGGCAAGCCCGCCTAAGTCAAGACGCCAAGACGAGCCCTTCGGATCAGGCCTGCGGGGCGATGGTCACGCCCAGCGTGTCCACTGCCGACACGCTGCAGGCGTCGCGTCCCGGGCCTGGCCGTTCCAGCCCCCTCGCCCGGCCGATGAACGACAGCGTCCAGCGCGCCCGGATGGGCCGCCCCAGCGCCTCGCCGCTATCCGCGTCTATGCCGCTGGGCACGTCCAGCGCCAGCACCGGCACGCTCCAGGCGTTGACCGTGTCCACCAGCGCCTGCCAGTCCGCGCCCAGCGGGCGATTCAAGCCGATGCCGAACAGGCCGTCGATGACAAGTTCCGGCACGAAGCCCGGTTCCAGCTCTGACCAGGTTTCACCGCCCGCGGCCAGCCAGCCGGCATAAGCGCGGGCGGCATCGGCCGGCAGGCGCTGCGGGCCTGACGGCAACAGCACGCGCACGTCATGCCCCATGGCGCGCAGGCCGGCCGCGGCTTCCAGCGCATCGCCGCCATTGTTCCCTGGCCCCGCCAGCGCCAGTACCCTCGCCCCCGGGCCGACCTGCGCCGCCGCGTAACGGGCCGCAGCCGCCCCCGCCAGGGACATCAAGTTTCTGCCGGCGGCCAGGGCCTGGCGTTCGGCGTCGCGGATCCGGGCGACCGAGTATGAAGATGGCATCGCTTTTTATGTGTGAAACTCACGCATTGCGTGAAAATTTACCCGCATATTCAAAGGAACTGCGCCGCCAGCCCAGCAAATTCGCGGGATTTTCGCGTCTTGCCGGCTGGCACGCATCTTGCGTTGTAGTCATGGCCGGTACGAGCGAGACCGGACGACTCAACTGAAAGAGACTACACCCATGCGTTCCATGAGCATCATCTGCCCGAACGGGCACTTAGGATTCGCCCCCTTGCGCACCGAGAGCTTCCAGCTCGGCGTCGCCGCCGGGCCGGACTGCATCGCCGCCGACTCGGGCAGCGACGACGTGGGTCCCGTGCCGCTGGGCTCCGACACGTCCACCAGCCCGCAAGCCTGGCAGCGCCACGACCTGGAACAGATGCTGCTGGCCGCGCGCAAGCTGGGCGTGCCCATGGTCATCGGCTCTGCCGGCGACACCGGCTCCAACAGCCGGGTCGACTTGTACGTGCGCCTGATCAAGGAAATCGCCGCCGAGCACAAGCTGGCGCCGTTCAAGATCGGCTATTTCTATTCCGAAGTCGACAAGGAGCGCGTGCGCCGCGCGCTGCGCGACGGCCAGCAGGTGGCGGGCCTGGACGGCTATGCCGACCTGACCGAGGCCGAGCTCGACGCCAGCGACCGCATCGTGGCGGTGGCCGGCGTGCATCCCTACATCAAGCTGCTGGAAGCGGGCGCGGACGTCATCATCGGCGGCCGCAGCTCGGACGCGGCCGTGTTCGCCGCCCCGGCCCTGCACCAGGGCTACGACGCCGACCGCGCCTATTACCTGGGCAAGGTCCTGGAGTGCGCCTCGTTCTGCGCCGAACCCTATGGCGGCAAGGAAACCGTGATGGGCGAAATCTCGGCCGAGGACGTGCGCGTCACGGCCATGCATCCCGACCAGCGCTGCACCATCGCGTCGGTCGCGGGCCACGCGATGTACGAGCGTTCCAATCCCTACGAAGAATTCTTCGCCGGCGGCCGGCTGGACATGGCCGAATGCCGCTACGAGCAACTGAGCGAGAAAACCACCCGCATCACCGGCTCGCGCTTCGAACCCGCCGCCCAGGTGCGCGTGAAGCTGGAAGGCTCCGGCAAGGTCGGCGAACGCTACATGGGGCTTTGCGGCATACGCGATCCCTACACCATCGCCAACGTCGACCGCGTCATCGCCTGGGCCCGCGACAAGGTGCGCGAACGCTTCGGCGACTCGGGCTATGAGCTGCACTACAAGGTCTACGGGCGCGACGGTGTCATGGGCGAGCTGGAGCCGCTGCGCGACCAGCCCGGCCATGAGCTGTGCGTCATGGTCCAGGGCGTGGCGCCGACCGCCGAAATGGCCGAGGAGCTGACGCTTACGGGCCTGCGCCAGATGTTCTACGCCCGCCTGCCCGACGTGAAGGGCACGGCCGGTTCGGTGTCGTTCCCGCTGGACGAGGTGGTGCGCACCAGCGCCGCCTACCGCTGGACCCTGAACCACACGCTGCCGGTGCAAGACGCCGGCGAACTCTTCCCGACCCACCTCACCGAGGCTGGCGCCTGAGCCGGCAAGACCATGAGCACCCAGAAACTCAGCACCCTGGCCAAGACCATCCGCAGCAAGAACGCGGGCGTGAACAAGATCACCTTCGACATCATCTTCCGCGAGCCGGCGACCTACGAGGCGGTCAAGCGCTCCGGCGCGCTGACGCGCGCCAGCATGGCGGCCCTGTACCGCATCGACGACAACCGCATCTCGGACTTCGTGCATTACGATCCCGGCCTGGCCATCAAGTTCACGATCTACCGGCTGGCTCCCAGCGGATCCGCGGGCGACGGCGACATCTTCGGCGCGCAGCAGTACGCGCCGCTGCTGGACGTCGCTGTCCCCATGCCGGACTGAACGCCGCGGGCGCCGCGTCCGGCGCCCGCCCCAACCCTCGCTCTCCCAGAGAATCGATCATGAAAGCGCTCATGCAAACAATGTTGTTCCTGGCGGCTTCCCTGCTGGCCGGCGCGGCAGCGGCCCAGACGGATGTGCCCAAGCAGGTCAAGATCGTGGTGCCGTTCACCGCCGGCGCCAGCAATGACGCGATCGCCCGCGCGATCGCGCCGCAACTCGCGGCCCGCCTCGGCAATACGGTGATCGTGGAAAACCGCGGCGGCGCGGCCGGCGCCATCGGCTCCGAGTACGTGGCCCGCTCGGCCAAGGACGGCTCGGTGCTGCTGTTGACCTCGTCAACCTTCCTGACCACCGCCGCCACCCAGCCTCACCTGCCCTACGACCCGCTCAAGCAGTTCGCGCCGGTGGCGATGATAGGACAGGGGCCGCTGGTCATCGCCGCCTCGGCGCAGACGCCCTACACCTCCTTGAAGCAGCTGCTGGAAGCGGCGCGCGGCAAGCCGGGCGCCCTGAACTACGGCAGCGCCGGCGTCGGTTCGCTGGCGCATCTGGCCACGGTCATGCTGGACGACGCGGCGGGCACGGAGATGACGCACGTGCCCTACAAGGGCGCGGCCAATGCCGCCTCCGACCTGGCCGGCGGCCTGATCCACGTGATGCTGTCCAACTACAGCACGCTGGCGCCCGTGGTGCAGGGCAAGAAGGTCAAGCTGCTGGCCACCACGGCGCAGGCTCCCTCGCCGGCCTTCCCCGACCTGCCGCCGGCCGCCCAGGCCTTGCCGGGCTACTCGGTGCAGATCTGGGTGGGCGTGTTCGCGCCGGCGGGCACGCCGCAGCCCTACATCGACAAGCTCAACGCCGCGCTGGTCGACATCTCGGCCTCGCCGGAAATGAAGGCATTGCTGGATCTGGACGGCACCGTGCCGTCGCGCATGGACAGCGCCGAATTCGGCGCGCGCGTGCGCGAGGAGCTGGCGCAGTGGCAAGGCATTGCGCGCAAGCACAACATCAGCGCGGAATAGTCTTCAGCCGTCCAGCCCCAGCTTGAGCATCTGGTGGCGCAGGGCGTGCCGCGTGAGCCCCAGGGACTCGGCGGCGCGCCCCAGGTTGCCGTCCTGGGCTTGCAAGGCCGCTCGGATCAGGCCGCGCTGGAACTGCGCGGAGAGTTCGGCATAACTGCCGGCTGCGGCGGGCGAGGCCGCGGGCGCGGACTTGCCCGCTTCGCGCAGGATGCGCTGCGGCAGGTGGCGCGCCAGCACCGTGTCGCCGTCTTCCAGGATGCAGATCCGCTCCAGCAAATTGCTGAGTTCACGCACATTGCCCGGCCAGGCGTAGGCCTTGAAGATACGCTGGACCTCGGGATCGATGACGGTAAAGCGGCTGCCGTGAGTGGCGTTGTAGCGTTCCAGGAAACGCTGCGCCAGCACGATGACGTCGTCGCCGCGCTCGCGCAGCGGCGGCAGGTTGATCGACACCACCTGCAGTCGGTAATAGAGGTCGTCGCGGAAGCGCCCGGCCTGCACTTCCCCCAACAGGATCTTGTTGGTGGCGGCGATGAAGCGCGCATCGACCGAGACTTCCTGGACCGAACCGATGCGGCGGAAGCGCCGGCTGTCCAGCAGGGTCAGGATCTTGGCCTGCATGACCGGATCCAGCTCGCGGATCTCGTCCAGGAATACGCTGCCGCCATTGGCCGCTTCGAGCAGCCCGGTCTTGCGCGCCACCGCCCCGGTGAACGCCCCGCGTTCATGGCCGAACAGTTCGGATTCCAGCAGATTGCCCGGGATGGCGGCGCAATTGATCTCGGTATAGCCCTTGGCCGCGCGCGCCGACTGCGCATGCAGGTTGCGGGCGACCAGCCCCTTGCCGGTGCCGGTTTCGCCGTAGATCAGGACGATGCTGGCCTTGCTGCGCGCGACCCGGCCGACCAGATCGCGCAGGGCCGCCATCGACGGGTGATCCCCGATGAGCGGCTCGCAGGCGGACGGGGCGGCGGGCATGGGCGGGTACCGCTTACACCTTCAGGAAGTGTTCGCGGTAGTACTTGAGTTCATCGATCGACTCGTAGATGTCGGCCAGCGCTTCGTGGCGGCTCTTCTTTTCGAAACCCTTGTACACAGCCGGCGCCCAGCGGCGCGCCAGTTCCTTCAGCGTGCTCACGTCCAGGTTGCGGTAGTGGAAGAACTGCTCCAGGCGCGGCATGTAAGCAAACATGAAGCGGCGGTCCTGGCTGATGGTGTTGCCGCAGAGCGGCGACTTGCCGGCCGGCACGTGCTGCGCCAGGAACGCCAGCAGCGTATCCTCGGCCTTGGCCTCGGAAATGGTGGAGGCCTTGACCTTGTCGATCAGGCCGCTCTTGCCGTGGGTGGACTTGTTCCAGCTGTCCATGGCATCGAGCAGGCTGTCGGGCTGGTGCACCACCAGCACGGGGCCTTCAGCCACGACGGTCAGGTCGGGCTCCGTCACCACCACGGCGACTTCGATGATGCGTTCTTTCTCGGGGTCCAGGCCGGTCATTTCCATGTCCAGCCAGACCAGGCGGTTTTCATTCACAGCCATATAATTTGCCTATAAGGAATACCCCGGCGCCGCGCCTTCGGCTTGCTGCCCCCAACGGAGCGCTTCCTGCCTTGGAACCGCCAGACGGTAAAACACACGATTTTCGCACACACCTACTTGAGCACACCGCATCGCCCATGTTCACACTGCTGTTCGTTGCCTTCCTGCTGACCGATATCGCCGTGCGCCTGTGGCTGGCTACGCGGCAGATCCGCCACGTCGCGCTCCACCGCGACCAGGTGCCGTCCGAATTCTCCCATCGTATCGGCCTGGCCAGCCATCAGCGCGCGGCGGACTACACGGTGGCGCGGGTCAAGCTGGGCATGCTGGAACGCACCTACGACGCCATCCTGCTGGTATGCCTGACGCTGATGGGCGGGCTGCAGCTCATTGACCTGCTGGTGGCCCAGCTTACCGACAACGACTTCCTGCGGCAGATGCTGCTGCTGGTCGTGGTGGCGCTGCTGCTGGGCGTGCTGGGCCTGCCCTTCACCCTGTGGCGGCAGTTCAAACTGGAAGCGCGCTTCGGCTTCAACCGCATGACGCCGGGCCTGTTCGTCGCCGACGCCGTCAAGGGCCTGCTGGTGGCCGCCGTGCTGGGCCTGCCGCTGGCGGCCGCGGTGCTCTGGCTGATGGGCAGCGCGGGCGCCTACTGGTGGGTGTGGGCCTGGGCGCTGTGGACGGCGTTCAACCTGGCGCTCCTGATCATCTACCCGATGTTCATCGCCCCGCTGTTCAATAAATTCACGCCGCTGTCCGACCCGGAGCTGGCCGGACGCATCCAGCGCCTGGCACAGCGCTGCGGCTTTGCGCTCAACGGCCTGTTCGTGATGGACGGTTCGCGCCGCTCGGCCCACGGCAATGCCTATTTCACGGGTTTCGGCCGCTCGCGCCGCATCGTGTTCTTCGACACCCTGCTGGCGCGCCTGAACGGCGACGAGATCGAGGCGGTCCTGGCGCACGAGCTGGGCCATTTCGCCAAGCGCCACATCGTCAAGCGCATCGTCTTCAGCTTCGCAGCCGCGCTGGTTTTCTTCGCCATCCTGGGCTGGATCTCGCAGCAACCCTGGTTCTACGTGGGACTGGGCGTCATGCCGCAGCTGGGCGGACGCAACGACGCCATGGCGCTGCTGCTGTTCTTCCTGGTCATCCCCGTCTTCACTTTCATGCTCACGCCCGTGGCCAGCTGGTACTCGCGCCGCGACGAGTTCGAAGCGGACCGCTACGCGGCCGAACAGAGCTCGCCGGAACGCCTGGTGTCCGCGCTGGTCAAACTCTACGACGACAACGCCGCCACCTTGACTCCCGACCCCGTGCACTCCGCCTTCTACGACAGCCATCCCCCCGCCGCCGTGCGCATCCGCCACCTGACGGCGGCCGCCGCATGACCGCGCCGGCAGCCGGACCCAACGAAGGCCGCATCATCGCCGCCCACGGGCGCCACTACACGGTGGAGCTCGCCGACGGCACGCTGCGCAAGTGCTTCCCGCGCGGCAAGAAGGCAGGCGCCGCCGTGGGCGACCGCGTGCGCATCACGCCCCAGGGCAAGGACGAAGGCGCCATCGACGCCATCCTGCCGCGGCGCAACCTGCTGTACCGCTCGGACGAAATGCGTTCCAAGCAGTTCGCGTCCAACGTCGACCAGCTGCTGATCGTGGTCGCCGTGCAGCCCACGTTTTCGGACGACCTGACCGGACGCGCCCTGGCCGGCGCCTGGAGCGCGGACATCGCGCCCATCATCATCCTCAACAAAACCGACCTTGCCGACGAACTGCCCGCGGCGCGCGCGCGGCTGGCGCCGATCGCCGCGCTGGGCGTGGACGTGATCGAACTCAGCGCGCGGGAGCCCGAAAAGGTGCATACGCTGCTGGCGCCGCGCCTGGCCGGACACACCAGCCTGCTGCTGGGCCAGAGCGGCATGGGCAAGTCCACGCTGCTCAACGCCCTGGTGCCGGACGCCGCCGCCCCTACCCGCGAACACTCCACCGCGCTGGACATGGGCAAGCACACCACCACCAGCACGCGGCTCTATCACCTGCCCGCGCCAGGCGGCGACCTGATTGATTCGCCGGGCTTCCAGGCCTTCGGCCTGCAGCATCTGAGCCGCGAGGACATCATCCGCGGCTTCCCGGAGTTCACCAAACCCATCGAGCAGTGCCGCTTCTACAACTGCACCCACCGGCAGGAGCCCGGCTGCGGCGTGGTGGCGGCCCTGCAAGCCGGCGCGATCGATCCGGCGCGCTACGCCTTGTACCAGCGCATCCTGGAAGAGAACCTGGCCGGGCAGCAGCGCTACTAGGCGCCCCATTGCGCAAGGCCTGAAGCGCCAAACCGAACGCGATTCCGCAATGAATACGGCCCCATCCAGGGGCCGTATTCATTGATGGCGCAAAGCGCCGGAAGGCATCAACGCGGCGTGAAGCCGTGCCGCAGCAGGTGGTAGAGATTGCGCAGCATGCCCGCCGTCGCGCCCCAGATGAAATGCTTGCCATAAGGCATGCCGTAATACTGGCGCACCCGGCCGTCGTCCAGGCGGGCTTCGTACAGCCGGTGGTTGGCGGGATCCATCAGGAAGGACAGCGGCACCTCGAACACTTCCGCCACCTCGAAGGCATCGGGCGCCAGGTCGAAGCCCGGACGCACCAGCGACACCACCGGAATGATGGAAAAGCCCGTCGCCGTCAGATACGGCGGCATGCTGCCCAGCACTTCCACGTGATTGGCGGGCAGCCCGGTTTCTTCCTGCGCTTCGCGCAAGGCCGCGGCCTCCGGCGTGGAGTCGCTGGTTTCGATGCGCCCGCCCGGAAAGCTGATCTGGCCGGCATGGTCATGCAGGTGAGCGGCGCGCTGCGTCAGCATGATGTGCACGCCGTTGTCGCGCGTCACCAGCGGAATCAGCACGGCCGCTGGCACGGGCACGCCTTCGCGGCCCGGATAACGCAGGTCGGTGTCGCGCGACAGCTCCAGCGTCCAGGTGGACGGCTGGCTGAGCGTGCCCCGCAACAAATCCGGGGTCAACAGGCTGGCGGGCACGGCCGGCAAGGACGCGTTGGCCACCACCCAGGGTTGCGTCGCCGGATCGAAGCCGGGACGCGCCAGCGGCCGCCGGGGCCGCGGGGAAAACGAGGAATCAGACATACGTCTCTGCAAAAGACTCTGCAAAAAGAAAAAGGCACCCTCGCAGGTGCCTTTTTAACCCGGAAACCCGTGCCGAACGAAAACGCTGGATGGCGTGAGCGTCCGACACTGGTAGGGCCGTGTGCCGATAAGCGATCAAGCCGCCGGGGCTTGCTTGCTGACCAGCTTTTCCTTGATACGCGCCGACTTGCCCGAGCGGTTGCGCAGGTAGTACAGCTTGGCGCGGCGCACGTCGCCGCGGCGCTTGACTTCGATGCCGGCGATTTGCGGCGAGTACAGCTGGAACGTACGTTCCACGGCTTCACCCGACGAAATCTTGCGCACGGTGAACGCGGAGTTCAGGCCGCGGTTGCGCTTGGCGATCACGACGCCTTCGAAAGCCTGCACGCGCTTGCGGGTGCCTTCAACGACGTTCACGCTCACGATGACGGTGTCACCAGGAGCAAATTCAGGCTTGGCTTGACCGCCGGTCAGACGGGCAATTTCTTCCTGTTCCAGGATAGCGATAAGGTTCATGAGAACTCCTAGATCATCATGTCTTTGCGGACTAAAACTTTTGCCGTTCGATGTTGTTCACGCGGCTTCCGCAGGATTGCGCTGTACGCACAAGCCCGCATCCGTCGCGTGTTGCACGGCCAACTGGCGGTAGGGCCAGCTCCCGTTGCATGTGCCGCAAGCAGAGGATGAGATTTGGCAAACCAATGATTCTACACCAAAAATCGCTCCGGGCATCAGGTAACATGACCCCGGTTCTCGCGGTTTGGAGTACCCTTCCGTCTTCTGTAACAAACACGTCATCTGGCGCTGTTCCTTCATGTCGTATTCGTCCCTGATATTGGTCGTCCTGGCGGCAATGGCCCACGCCACGTGGAATCTGCTCGCCAAGCGCGCGGCCATGGTGGGCGCTCCCTTCGTCTTCGCCTATGGATTGTGCGCCTCGGTGCTGTACGCGCCGTGGGTCATCTGGGTGCTGTTGCACGACGGCATGACCTGGAGCTGGCCAGTGGTCGCCGCCATCCTGACCTCCAGCCTGTTGCATCTGGGCTACAGCCTGTGCCTGCAACGGGGCTATCAGGTGGCCGACCTGTCGGTGGTCTACCCCATCGCCCGCGGCACCGGGCCGCTGCTGTCCACCACCGGCGCCTTTCTGCTGCTGGGCGAACCCGCCACCAGCACCGGCATCATCGGCATGCTTTGCGTGGTGGGCGGCGTGCTGCTGATCGCGACCCAGGGCCGCCTGGCCATCTTCAAGCAGGCCCAGGCCTGGGTGGGCGTGCGCTGGGGCGTGGTGATCGGCCTGTTCATCGCGGCCTACACCGTGGTCGACGCCTATGGCGTGAAGGTGCTGTTGATCAGCCCCGTGTTGTTCGACTGGTTTACGTGCGTCACCCGCACGACCATGATGGCCCCCCACATGCTGCGCCGCCGCCCCCAATCCTGGGAGGCCATGCGTGGACACTGGCATCTAGCCTTGGCCGTGGGCCTGCTGTCGCCGTTGGGATACATTCTGGTGCTGTACGCCCTGCGCAACGGCGCGCCGCTGAGCCTGGTGGCCCCTGCGCGGGAAATGTCCATGATGCTGGGCACCCTGGCCGGCATGTTCCTGCTGCGCGAAAAAGTCGGACCGGGCCGGCTGGCCGGCTGCCTGGCCATCCTGGCGGGCGTCATTCTGCTGGGTTCGAGCTGACGAGCCCTGTTCCGCTCAGAAGCCCGCGGCCGCACCCAGCCACATCAGTCCGGGGATGATCGCGCCCCAGGCCAACACCATCACCACATCGATCACCATGGCCTTCATGGTGACCTGAGCCGTCACAGGCTCCACCGTGGCGTTGCCCAGGCAGCGCTCGCGCGCGGCCGGCGCAACCGGAACTGCAGGCGCAGGCATCGGCACCGGCGCGACGACAGCCTGGCCGGTCACTGCGTCCGCTTCGGCGGGCACCGGCGGAAACGGCCAGCGAGCCGGTGCGGAACCGGGCCGCACGCGACGGCGCGGTTCAACACCGGCCGCTGACGTGTTCCAGGGCAGCGCCATGCCTGCCACCCTGGCGCACCAGGCGCGAGCGCGGTTCGTGCCGCGGCGCAGCGGGTTCAGCGTGACGACGAGCTCGTCCGACAAGACGGAAATATCAGCGGTGTTCATAGGGAACTCCTAGCAAAGATGGTCCAGCTCCAGGGCGTAGCCCCCCGGCAGGCATCCGCGGCGACAGCCGGCGGTCAATCGAACAATGACAACTGGCCTGCGGCCATGGCTTGCAACTGGCGCGCTGCGCGCCCGTGCGCGCCGCCGGCTGCGGGCGATACGGCAGAAAAAGGGACCCCTGAAGACGCTTGCGCGCCAACCGGGGATAGGAAATCGGCAGCCCCCGCCGATGCGGCGGGGGGCAGGAAGCGGTCGCAATCCAAGGCCAGCCGGTGGCGGTTCAGGCCCAGTTTGCGGGTGGCGATGGTGAAGCGCTGGCGCAGCAGATCGGCCCACACGCCGGTGCCGCGCATGCGCGACCCGAAATTGGGGTCGTTGCGGCGGCCATTGCGCAGGTCTTCGATGCGATGCAGGACGCGCTGGGCGCGGTCCGGGAAATGGGCGTTGAGCCAGTCCTCGAACAGGGTCTTGACCTCCCAGGGCAGGCGCAGGACGGTGTAGCTGGCGTAGTGCGCACCGGCCGCCTTGGACTCCTGGAGGATGTGTTCCATGGACTCGTCGTTGATGAACGGAATGATGGGCGCCACCAACACGCCCACCGGCACGCCGGCGTCGGTCAGGCTGCGCACGGTTTCCAGCCGGCGCCATGGGGCGGCTGCGCGCGGTTCCAGCGTGCGGGCCATGCCGGCGTCCAGCGTGGTGATGCTCATGTACACCACCACCAGCTTCTGCTCGGCCAGGGCGGCCAACAGGTCCAGGTCGCGGGCGACCAGCGCGTTCTTGGTGACGATGGTGAGCGGATGGCGGGTTTCCAGCATCAGTTCCAGCAGGCCGCGGGTCAGCCGCCATTCGCGTTCGATGGGCTGGTAGGCGTCCGTGGCGGAACCGATGTTGATGGGAGACGGCTTGTAGCCGGGCCGCGCCAGTTCGGCGCGCAGGGCCTGGACCGCATTGGCCTTGGCCACCAGCCGGGTTTCGAAATCCAGCCCGGGCGACAGGCCCAGGTAGGAATGGGTGGGCCGGGCGTAGCAATAGACGCAGCCATGTTCGCAGCCGCGGTACGGATTGACCGCGACGTCGAAGGGAATGTCCGGCGAATCGTTGCGCGACAGCATCTTGCGCGCTTCTTCGGCGGTGACCGTGGTCTTGGGAGCGGCCGGCGCGATGCGCGCATCCGGCAGGATGGGAATGACGCGGGCAGCCGTTGGCTCGCCGGAGGCTGCTTCGGGGAAATTATCGGGGACGGAATCTACGAAGTCGGCGGGCAGACCGGAGGAAGACCAGCCGTCGTCGACCTGCACGCGGTCATCGCGCTGAAAGCGATGCCGAACATTAGTAACCGCACCCCGACCGCGCAAGGCGGCGGGGGCGGCAGCCGGGGACCCAGAACCGGCGAGAAAAGAATGATCGGTGCGTGCCATGAAAACTACTGTACAAAAACACAGTGGTTTTGACAAGCACCAAAAGCCTTTTCGTAAGACAGCCCCACTTTACCGCAAGACGCCGACGCCGTCCGGACAAATCGATTTCATCAGACGAGATCGCCCGGAAACCCGCGCCAATGCTTGATCTAGCAGAAAAACAACAGGTTCTGCAGGGCTGCAGACCCGTTGTTTTTCGTCCTCTTGCGGATTAGCGCAACATGCCTGCCGCAGCAGTCTGGTGCGTGGCCTCGTCGATCAGGATGAACGCGCCCGTCGCGGGCACATCGGCATAGCGATCGACCGCCAGCGACTCGCGCGTGGTGATCGTCACGCGTCCGATGTCGTTCATGCGCAGCGTGCCTTCGGTGTTCTCCACTTCCTGCAGTTCGTGGATGTCGCGATGCGACAGCACCGCGCGGATCTTCGCCGAGGTCAGGCGCGTGCCTGACTTCAGCAGATACTTGCGCGCCGGATTCAAGGCCTGCGCATCGAGCCAGCACAGCTCGGCTTCGAACTCGCGCGTGACCTGCGCCGGCGCCGACGCATGCACGATCACGTCGCCGCGCGACACGTCCACGTCGCGATCCAGCACCAGCGTGATCGAGTCGCCCGCCACCGCTTCATCCAGCGCGCGGTCGAAGGCCCGCACTTCGCTCACGATCGCCGTCACGCCCGAGGGTTGCACCGTGATCTCGTCGCCCGGCCGCAGCACGCCGCTTGCGACGCGGCCGGCATAGCCGCGGAAGTCATCCTTGCGGCTGCCATCATGGCGCGCCACCCATTGCACCGGAAAGCGCAGCGGCAAGGCGCGACCGTCGCTCGCCAGGTCCAGCGATTCCAGCAGGGCCAACAAGGGCTGTCCTTCGTACCAGGGCGTTTGCGGCGACAGCGTGACGACGTTGTCGCCGTTCAGCGCCGACAGCGGCAAGGCGTCGAAGTGCTCGATGCCCAGCTTGCCCGCCAGGTCCGCATAAGCGTCGCGGATGCGTTCGAAGACGGCGCGGTCCCAGTCCACCAGGTCCATCTTGTTGACCGCCACCACGATGTGGCGGATGCCCAAGAGGCGCGCAATGGTGCTGTGGCGCTTGGTCTGCGGCAGCAGCACGCCGTCGGCCGCGCGGGTGGCGTCGATCAGGATGACGGCCACATCCGCCGTCGACGCGCCGGTAACCATGTTGCGCGTGTACTGCTCGTGCCCCGGCGCATCGGCGATGATGAACTTGCGCGCCGGCGTCGAGAAATAGCGGTAGGCCACGTCGATCGTGATGCCCTGCTCGCGCTCGGCCTCCAGGCCGTCCGTCAGCAGCGAAAAATCGATACCATCGCCCGCCACGCGCTTGTGCTTGGCGCGCGAGATCGCGTCCAGCTGGTCGGCGAACACGCCCTTGCTGTCATACAGCAGGCGGCCGATCAGGGTGGACTTGCCGTCGTCCACCGAGCCCGCGGTGATCAGGCGCAACACGCCCGTGTCGGCGCCGGAAAGAAAAGAATCGTTTAGTGCGTTCATGTGCGTTCCTGGTCGCCGGCGGATGCCGGCGTGTCATGCGATCAGAAATAGCCTTCCTTCTTGCGGCGCTCCATCGAGGCCTCGGAAGTCTGGTCGTCCATGCGCGTGGCGCCGCGCTCGGTAATGTCGGTCACCGCGGTTTCGGCGATGATGGCGCGGGTGTCGGCGGCGTCGGACGCCACCGGGCAGGTGCAGGAGATGTCCCCCACCGTGCGGAACCGCACCTGCAGGCGTTCGACCTGCTCGCCGTCCTGCGGCGGAGTCAGCCGCGTGACCGGCACCAACAGGCCCTTGCGGCGCACGACCTCGCGCTGGTGGCTGTAGTAGATGGACGGCAGCGCCAGCTGCTCGCGCTGGATGTACTGCCAGACGTCCAGTTCGGTCCAGTTCGAGATCGGAAACACGCGCATGTTCTCGCCCCGATGCACGCGGGTATTGAACAGGTTCCAGAGTTCCGGGCGCTGCGCCTTCGGATCCCACTGGCCGAATTCGTCGCGGAACGAGAAGATGCGTTCCTTGGCGCGGGCCTTCTCCTCGTCGCGGCGCGCTCCGCCGATGCAGGCGTCAAAGCCGAATTCCTCGATCGCCTCCAGCAGCGTCACGGCCTGGGCGGCGTTGCGCGAATCGGTCTCGCGGCGCAGCACCACACTGCCGCGCGCAATCGAATCCTCGACGCTGCGCACGATCAGGGTCTCGCCCAGCTCGGCGGCGCGCTCATCGCGGAAGGCGATCACTTCGTCGAAGTTGTGGCCGGTATCGATGTGCATCAGCGGGAACGGAAAGCGTCCCGGCCGGAAGGCCTTCTCGGCCAGGCGCAGCAGCACCACGGAGTCCTTGCCGCCCGAGAACAGCAGCACGGGTTTCTCGCTTTCGGCGGCCACCTCGCGCAGGATGAATATTGCTTCCGATTCCAGCCAATCCAGGTGGCTGCGTTGGATCACAGCAGACATATGCACTTCCCCTAAAACAGATTTCGAATTTGTGGGCCGCATCAATCGGCGCGCGCCGCGATGCTGATGACCCGGTTGCCTGCATGCAGGCCGCATTCCTTGGAGTCCGACGACTCCCACCACCAGCGCCCTGCCCTCAGGTCCTCGCCGGGACGGATGGCGCGGGTACAGGGTTCGCAGCCGATGGACGGGTAGCCCTGGTCGTGCAGCGGGTTGTACGGGATGCCCAGGGCGCGGATGACGGACCAGACTTCCTCTTCGCTCCATTCGGCCAGCGGATTGAACTTGTGGATGCCGAAGGTCTGGTCCTGCTCTTCCAGCGGCAGTTCGCCGCGGGTGGTGGATTGCGCCCGCCGCTGCCCGGTGACCCAGGCGCCGCGTCCGGCCAGCGCGCGCTTGAGCGGCTCGACCTTGCGGATCTGGCAACAGGCCTTGCGCAGTTCCACGCTTTCGTAGAACGCGTAGGCGCCGTGTTCGGCGACGTGCTGTTCGACCGCCGCCGCCACCGGCCGGTACACAGTGACTTCGCGGCCGTAGCGTTTGCGCACGGCGTCCAGCACGCCCAGCGTTTCGGCGTGCAGCCGGCCCGTGTCCAGCGTGAAGACTTCCAGGTCCAGGCCGCCGCCGTAGATGGCGTGCGTCAGCAGCATGTCCTCGGCCGCCAGCGAGGAGGCCAGCGCGGCGTCCGGATAGCGCCGCTGCACGTCGGCCAGTCGCTCGCCCAGCTCGCGCCAGCGCGCGGCCAGGCCCGGTTCGAGTTCAGGCAAAAGATCGGTAGTGCTCATGATTGCGTCGCAAAAATGCGCGCCCGCCGCGGACGCGCCAACAGAATTTCGCCATCGCGCAGACCCAGTTCCCGGTACAGGGACTCGGGCACCTCGGCTTCGATGATAGCGTCGGAATCCTCGCTCGCCAGCTCCAGGTAGGCGCTGGGACCGGCGAGAAAGGCATGCGCCAGGCGCACCGGAATGCCGTCAGCGCCGGCGCGGTAGCGCTCGACCTCGAACTCGTGCGGCCGCACGTAGGCGGTGGCGCGCTGGGCTTCGGCCTGCGCCAGTTCCGGCGCGGGCAGGGACAGGCCCGCGCCGCTCCAGACGCCGCGCGTGGCGAAGCCCTGCAACTGGTTGACGTCGCCCAGAAAGCCGTAGACGAAGGGCGTGGCCGGCTCTTCCCAGACCTCGCGCGGCGTGCCCACCTGCTCGATGCGGCCCGAGTTCATCAGCACCACGCGGTCCGACACCTCCAGCGCTTCTTCCTGGTCATGCGTGACGAACACGCTGGCCACGTGCAGCTCGTCATGCAGGCGGCGCAGCCAGCGCCGCAATTCCTTGCGCACCTTGGCGTCCAGCGCGCCGAACGGCTCGTCCAGCAGCAGCACCCGCGGCTCCACGGCCAGCGCGCGCGCCAGGGCGATACGCTGGCGCTGGCCGCCGGAGAGCTGCGCGGGATAGCGGTCGGCCAGCCAGTCCAGCTGCACCAGTCCCAGCAGGTCATGCACCTTGCGCTGGATCACGTCCTCCGAGGGGCGCTGCGAACGGTGCTTGACGCGCAGGCCGAAGGCCACGTTCTCGAACACCGTCATGTGCTTGAACAGCGCGTAGTGCTGGAACACGAAACCGACCTGGCGCTGGCGCACGTCCACGGCGGTGGCGTCTTCGCCCGCGAACAGCACGCTGCCGGAATCGGCCGACTCCAGCCCCGCGATGATGCGCAGCAGCGTGGTCTTGCCACAGCCCGAGGGCCCCAGCAGCGCGACCAGCTCGCCCGTCTCGATGTGCAGCGAGACGTCGTTCAGCGCGCGGAACTGGCCGAAGCGCTTGGATAGATTGCGGACTTCGATACTCATGCTTGTCTCCTTTCAGGCCGCCGCGTCAGGCCAGCGCCGGCTTGATGGCGGCCGGCTGGCCGGGGTACTCGACCGGCAGGTCGGCGGCCTGCTGGAAGCGCGCGTTGCGCCACTCGACGACGTTCTTGGCCACCAGCGTCACCAGCGCCAGCAAGGCCAGCAACGACGCCACGGCGAACGCCGCGGAATACTGGTACTCGTTGTAGAGAATCTCGACATGCAGGGTCATGGTGTTGGTCAGGCCGCGGATCTGTCCGGACACCACCGACACCGCGCCGAACTCGCCCATGGCCCGCGCGTTGCACAGGATGGCCCCGTACAGCAGGCCCCACTTGATGTTGGGCAGCGTCACGCGCCAGAAGATCTGCCAGCCGCTCGCGCCCAAGGTCAGCGCCGCCTGCTCTTCTTCGCTGCCCTGCGCCTGCATCAGCGGAATCAGCTCGCGCGCCACGAACGGAAAGGTCACGAAGAGCGAGGCCAGCACGATGCCCGGCACGGCGTAGACGATCTTGATGTCGTGCTCCTGCAGCCAGCCGCCGAACCAGCCCTGGGTGCCGAACAGCAGCACGAACACCAGGCCAGCCACCACCGGCGACACCGAGAACGGCAGGTCGATCAGGGTGATCAGGAACTGCTTGCCGCGGAACTGGAACTTGGTGATCGCCCAGGCCGCGGCCACGCCGAACACCAGGTTCAGCGGCAGCGCAATGGCCGCCACCAGCAGCGTCAGGCGGATGGCGGCCAGCGCGTCAGGTTCGACGATGGCGTCCAGGTACAGCTGCCAGCCCTTCTTGAAGGCTTCGGCGAATACCGCCGCCAGCGGCACCAGCAGGAACAGCGCCAGGAATCCCAGCGCGATGAAGAGCAGCACGCCGCGCACCCAGCGCGGTTCGGTCAAGTGGGCGGGACGGTCCGCGGCGCTCATGCGAGCCTCCCGAGATTGCGGCGGGCCTGCCAGCCCTGCAGCAGATTGATGACAAGCAACAGCGCGAAGGACAGCACCAGCATCACCGTGGCGATGGCCGCGGCGCCGGCGTAGTCGAATTCCTCGAGCTTGGCGATGATCAGCAGCGGCGTGATCTCGGACACCATGGGCATGTTGCCGGCGATGAACACCACCGAGCCGTACTCGCCCACCGCGCGCGCAAAGGCCAGCGCGAAGCCGGTCATCAAGGCCGGCATGATGATGGGCAGCAGCACCCGGCGTATGGTCTGCCAGCGGTTGGCGCCCAGGCTGGCCGCGGCCTCCTCGATCTCGCGCTCCACGTCTTCCAGCACCGGCTGCACCGTGCGCACCACGAACGGCACGCCGATGAAGATCAGGGCGATCACGATGCCCAGCGGCGTGAACGCCACCTTCCAGCCGAACCAGTCGGCCAGCGGTCCGCCGAGCCAGCCCTTCTGCGAGTACAGCGAGGTCAGCGCGATGCCGGCGACCGCCGTGGGCAGCGCGAACGGCAGGTCCACCAGCGCGTCCAGGATCTTCTTGCCCGGAAAGCGATAGCGCACCAGCACCCAGGCCACCACCGTGCCGAATACCAGGTTCACCAGCGCCGCGATCAACGACGCGCCGAAGGTCAGCTGGTACGAAGCCAGCACCCGCGGCGCGGTCACCGCGTCCCAGAAGCCCTGCCAGCCCAGCCCCGCGCTCTTGATCGGCAGGGCCGCCAGCGGAATGAGCACGAGGATGCTGAGGTACAGCACCGCGTAACCCATCGAGATGCCGAATCCGGGCAGCACGCCCGGGCTGTTGCGCCGAAAGGCAAAAGGCGCTTGCGCGCCGCTTGCCACCGGGTTCGAGGCTGTCGTCATGGCCGTCGTCCGATCGTCAAGTGCTTATTTCTTTTGCGGCAGGTAGATCTGGTCGAAGGTGCCGCCATCGCTGAAGTGGTCCTTCTGCGCCTTGCGCCAGCCGCCGAAGATCTTGTCGTCGATGGTCACGAGCTTGACCTTGGGGAACTTGCTTTCGTACTTGGCGGCCACGGTCTTGTCGATGGGCCGGTAGTAGTTCTTGGCAATGATTTCCTGCGCGGCGGGCGTGTAGAGGAATTCCAGGTAGGCCTGCGCCGCCGCCCGGGTGCCCTTCTTGTCCACGACCTTGTCGACCACGGCCACCGGCGGCTCGGCCAGGATGGACAGCGACGGCACCACGATGTCGAACTTGTCCGGACCCAGTTCTTCCAGCGCCAGGAAGGCTTCGTTTTCCCAGGCCAGCAGCACGTCGCCCACGCCGCGCTCCACGAAAGTGGTGGTCGAACCGCGCGCGCCAGTGTCCAGCACCGGCACGTGCTTGAGCAGGTCGCCCACGAAGGCGCGGGCCTTTTCCTCGCTGCCGCCGTTCTTCTCCAAGGCATAAGCCCAGGCGGCCAGGTAGTTCCAGCGCGCCCCGCCCGAGGTCTTGGGGTTGGGCGTGATGACCTGCACGCCGTCCTTGACCAGGTCGTCCCAGTCCTTGATCTGCTTGGGGTTGCCCTTGCGCACCAGGAACACGATGGTGGAGGTATAGGGCGAGCTGTTCTGCGGCAGGCGGGCCTGCCAGTCGGCCGGCAGCAGCCCGCGGTCGGCGACCGCGTCGATGTCATAGGCCAGGGCCAGGGTCACCACGTCGGCTTCCAGGCCGTCGATCACGGAGCGCGCCTGGCGGCCCGAACCGCCATGGGATTGGCGGATGGTCAGGTCGACGTTGGCCTTTTCCTTGTATTGCTTGATGAACGCATCGTCGATGGCGCGATACAGCTCGCGGGTCGGGTCGTACGAGACATTCAAGAGTGTCTGTTTCTGCTGCGCCTGAGCGGGCGCGATCGCGGCAAACGACATCGTCACTGCGGCCAAGGCGGCCAACCAACCGGCTTTCCTGAAAGACATCCCATGCTCCCTGTGTTCGGCAATGTGGAAGCAAGTGTGCTGGCTGGGCGTTCTGAACGGAACGAATCATTATTTGGTTGCTCATCGCTCGCAGGCATATAGGACCGGTGTCCCAGCAATGGGAATTTGCCCTGGCCCCATGCGCGCCCCAATGAAAAACCGCCGCCTCCCCAAGGGGCAGGCGGCGGTTGCGAACGGGGTCCAGCCCCCTTCGATTTCCGAATTTACTTATTCGGCTGCGGCGTGATGCGCAGATAGGGACGCACGGCCTTGTAGCCCTTCGGGAATTTCTGCTTGATCACGGCCTCGTCCTGCAAGGACGGGACGATGATCACGTCGTCGCCGTCTTCCCAGTTCACCGGCGTGGCCACGCTGTGGCTGTCGGTCAGCTGCAGGGAGTCGATGACGCGCAGGATCTCGTTGAAGTTGCGGCCGGTGCTGGCCGGATACGTGATGGTCAGGCGCACCTTCTTGTTGGGATCGATGATGAACACCGAACGCACGGTCAGCGTGGCGTTGGCGTTCGGGTGGATCATGTCGTAGAGCTCGGACACCTTGCGGTCCTTGTCGGCCAGGATCGGGAAGTTGACCTTGGTGGACTGCGTGTCGTTGATGTCCTCGATCCACTTGGTGTGCGAATCGGTGCCGTCGACCGACAGCGCCAGCACCTTCACGTTGCGCTTGGCGAATTCATCGGCCAGCTTGGCGGTGTAGCCCAGCTCGGTGGTGCAGACGGGCGTGAAATCGGCCGGGTGCGAGAAAAGTACACCCCAGCTGTTACCCAGATACTCATGGAAGCGGATCGGTCCTGCCGAGGATTCCTGTTCGAAATCAGGGGCGGTGTCGCCCAGGCGTAGATGACTCATGGTGTCTCCTGTGTGCGGAAGCAGGTTGGGGGCTGGCCGCCCGTCGCAGCAGGCGGCGCAGGAACAGCGTTTCTTGGCGCAGGTTAACGCCTGTGAAACGATTCTTCCATCAAACCTTTAGCCGGGGAAATACGCAAGTCATATAACCTTATGCAATATTCAAACTGGCGCCGCAGGCATCCGCCACCACCCCGGCCCGCACCGCGGCGGACAGGGCCAGCGCGCGCGGCAGGATGTGGGCGCCATAGAACAATCCGGTCGCCAGCTTGGCCGCATGGAACGGATCGGTGGACCCGGCCGCCAGGTGCCGGCGGCAGGCCAGCACGGCGCGCGCCATCTGCCAGCCGCCGTGCACCACGCCGGCCAGCATCAAATAGGGCACGCTGCTGGAATAGACCGCCCTGATATTGGTCGGCGATTGTTCCAGGATGAATGCCACCCCGGCCTCGTAGGCCTGGATGGCGCTGTCCAGGTTGTCACGCAGCAGGCGCAGCCCGTCGCGATCGCCGGCCGACGCGCGCGTTGCCTCGGCCTCGACCGCACGCAGCGTTTCCCGCATCGCCGCGATCGCGGCATGGGCGGTCGCGCCGCCGTCGCGCTGCGTCTTGCGGCTGACCAGGTCGTTGGCCTGGATTGCGGTCGTGCCTTCGTAGATGGGCAGGATGCGCGCGTCGCGGTAATACTGCGCCGCGCCGGTTTCCTCGATGTAGCCCATGCCGCCGTGCACCTGCAGGCCCAGGGACGCGACCTCGACCGCGGTCTCGGTGGAGAAACCTTTGACGATGGGCACCATGTATTCGTAAAACGCCCGGTTGCGCGAGCGCTGCTCCGGATCCGGATGATGCATGCCCTTGTCGTGCGCGGCCGCGGTCACATAGGACACGGCGCGCGCCGCCTCGGTCAGCGCCTTCATGGTCATCAGCATGCGCTGCACGTCCGGATGGCGCACGATGGCCACGGGACCGGCCGACCCTTCGACCGCGCGCCCCTGCACGCGGTCGCGCGCATAGGCCAGGGCATGCTGGTAGGCGCGTTCGGACACGCCTATGCCCTGTTGCCCCACCGAATAGCGGGCGGCATTCATCATGATGAACATGTATTCGAGGCCGCGGTTCTGCTCGCCGACCAGATAGCCGATGGCGCCCTCGCCCACTTCGCCCTTGTCCGAACCGTACATGAGCACGGCCGTGGGGCTGCCATGGATGCCCAGCTTGTGTTCCAGGGAGGCGCACCAGACGTCGTTGCGCTTGCCCGGGCTGCCGTCGGCCTGCACCAGGAACTTGGGCACGATGAAGAGCGAAATGCCCTTCACGCCGGCAGGCGCGTCCGGCGTGCGCGCCAGCACCAGATGGATGATGTTCTCGGCCAGGTCGTGGTCGCCGTAGGTGATGAAGATCTTCTGGCCCGTCAGCCGGTAGCTGCCATCGCCCTGCTTCACCGCGCGGGTCGCGACCTGCGCCAGGTCCGAGCCGGCCTGCGGCTCGGTGAGGTTCATGGTGCCGGTCCACTTGCCGCCGATCAGCTGCGGCACATACTGCTTGCGCTGCGCGTCCGACCCGACGGTGAGCAAGGCCTCGATCACGCCGTCCGTCAACATGGGACACAAGGAAAACGCCAGGCTGGCCGCCTGGATGTTTTCGCCCGGCGCCGCCGCGACCAGCTTGGGCAAGCCCTGCCCGCCCCACTGCACGGGATGCTGCAAGCCCTGCCAGCCGCCCGCCGCGTAGTCCTTGAACCCCTGCGCATAGCCCGGCGTGGTGGTGACCTGGCCGTCTTTCCAGACCGGCGGCTGCGTGTCGCCCGGCACGTTAAGCGGCGCCACGGCCTGCTCGACGAAGCGGCCGTTTTCTTCCAGGATGGCGTCCACCAGATCCGGCGTAACCTCTTCGAAGCCGGGCAGTTTCAGGACTTCATCGAGTCCTGCCAGCTCCTTCAAGGCGAAGCGGAAGTCCTGCAGCGGGGTTACGTAAGGCATGGGGTCTCCATCAATTGGCCGTCTCTAGACTTTCTTTGGCCAATCTTAAACCCTTGTTTCCCTCCTTGCGGGCATACTCCCCGAACGCGGCCAGGGACGCGGACGGCGTCACTTCCTCGTATCCGGCCGCCATGCCCTGCTGCACATCGGCCAGCGCCAGGACGTCGCTGCTGGCTTTGAACAGCGTGTCCAGCACCTGCGGCGGCGTACCCTTGGGAGCAAAGATTCCCCACCAGTTGGACACGTCGTAGCCGGGCACGGTCTGCGCGATGGTCGGATAGGGCAACAGGCGCGAGGGCTGGCCGGACGTCACCGCCAGCGCCACCACCTTGCCCGTATCGATCACCGACTTGGCCGAGGGCGCCGTGGCGAACGAGACATCGGTGTCGCCCGCCGCCACGGACTGCGCCGCCGCGGCGCCGCCCTTGAATGGAATGTGCATCAGCTTCACGTCGGCAAGCGTCATGAACTCGACCGCGGCCAGGTGCGTGATGACGCCGTTGCCGGACGAGGCGACATTGATGGACCCCGGCTTGCTCTTGGCGCGGTCTATCAGGTCCTGCACGCTTTTCA
Source organism: Achromobacter xylosoxidans (assembly GCF_002192695.1). Taxonomy (GTDB): domain Bacteria; phylum Pseudomonadota; class Gammaproteobacteria; order Burkholderiales; family Burkholderiaceae_B; genus Achromobacter; species Achromobacter xylosoxidans_C. The sequence continues at coordinate 9,049 of NZ_MTLG01000054.1, read as the reverse complement.
GCCCCAGCTTCGCATTCGCGATCAAGACCATGGGGCCGGTGGTGAGCTGCGCCACGGGCACGAAGTTGTCCGGCGTGTAATCCACCTTGTACAAGGCGCTGTCGCTGCCCATGACGCTGGAATTCCCCAAGTACAGCGTGTAGCCGTCGGCGGCGGCGCGCGCGGCAAGGCTGGCGCCGATCGTGGAACCGGCGCCGGGGCGGTTTTCCACGACCACCGGCTGCTTCAGCTGCCTGGCCAGCGCATTCGCATAGACCCGGCCCACTTGATCCGCCCCGCCGCCGGGAGGAAATCCGATCACCAGGGTCAGGGGTTTGGAGGGATAAGGATCGGCGGCATGCGCGGCGCCGGGCGTCGCGGACAAGGCGATGGCAGCAAGCAAAGCGCCATGGATGGCAATAGCAGGTTTCATCAGGGTCTCCTTTGATGGAATAGGAGCCGCTTGTGGCGCGGCTCTCTGGTCATGCGCCGGCCGCTTCAGCAGCCGGTGAAATCCGGCGCGCGCTTCTCCTTCCACGCCCGCGCGCCCTCGGCCAGGTCGCGGGATCGTTCCGAGCGCAACACCGCCTGTTCGATGCCGGCCAGGTCGAGTTCGCCGCGCGCAATGCGGTTCAGGTGCGCTTTCACGCCGAACAGCGGAATCGGGGCCATCGCCGCAATCTGCGCGCTCAAGTCGTCCAGCCGGGCCGATAGCATTTCCTGCGGCACCAGCTCGGTCAGGAATCCGATGCGCAGCATTTCCTCGGCCTGGATTTTTTCCGCCGTCAGGAACAGGCGCTTGGCCTGGTCCAGGCCCAGGCGCGTCACATAACGCGACATGCCGCCCGCGTAGAAGTGCAGGCCCAGGCGCGTGGCCGGCATGAACATGTCCGACTGCGGCGTGCCGATGCGGAAATCGCAGGCCAGGCACAGGTCCGTGCCGCCGCCATAGGCCCCGCCCTGCACCGCCGCGATCGTCACCGGACGCGCCGCCTCGATCAGGTCCATGGTCTGGCCAAAATAAAGAGAGCTGGGCGCGCTGTCTGATGCCAAGGAAGAAATGTCATAGCCGCTGCAAAAATACTTGCCATCGGATTGGAAGCGCAGCACCCGCACTGCGTCGTCCGCGTTCACCCTGTCCAGGTGCTCCCTCAGGACCGCCAGATCCTGCGGCCCGAGCCGGTTGGCATGGCCGGGCCTGCGCAGGTGGATGGTCGCCACGTGGCCGTCGACGGCAAGGCTGGGCGTCTCTGCGGGGCTCGTCATGCCTGTATCTCCGCCTGATGCGCCACGCCCTCGGCCAGCAGCCGGTCGATCTCGGCATCCGCCATCCCGTAGCGGGCGAAGACCTCGCGCGTGTGCTGGCCGAACACGGGCGGAGCGCGGCGGCTCGGCGCCTGCGCCCCGCTCAGGCCCAGGGGCAGGTCCACCTGCCGCAATTCGCCCAGCACTGGATGCGTCAACGAGCGGACCAGCCCGCAAGCCTGCACCTGCGCATCGGCGAACACATCCTCCAGGGTATTGATGGGCCCCGCCGGAATGCCACCCTCGATCATCAGCGCGGTCCACTCCATGCGCGTCTTGCGCTTGAGCCCCGCCTCCAGCTCCTGCTTCAGTGCATAGCGGTGCTGCATGCGCTCGGCGTTCGTGAGGAACCGCTCGTCGGACGCCAGATGGGAGAGCCCGAGAATGCAGCAAAGCCTGACCCACATCGCCTGGGTCGCGGGCGCCAGGTTGAGCGGCCCGTCCGCGGTCTCGAAGGTGCCGTAGGGCGCGATGACCGGATGCACGTTGCCGCAGGGTTCCGGCACCTCTCCCTTGCTGAGATAGCGCTGGCCCTGCACGCTGAGCAGCGCCATGAGGCCCGCCAGCAACGAGGTTTCCACATGCTGCCCGCAGCCAGTCGACGCACGCTGCGCGACCGCCGACAGGATCCCTATCGTCAGCCACATGCCCGCGCTCAGGTCGCCGACGGCCACGCCCACCCGCGTCGGCCCCGACTCCGGCGTGCCGGTCAGGCTCATGAAGCCCGAATAGCCTTGCGCGACCTGATCGAATCCGGCCCAGTCCCGCGCCGGCCCCTTGCTGCCGAAGCCGGAGATCGACGCCATGATCAAGCCCGGATGCTCTAGCGCCAGTGCCTCGTATCCCAGGCCCATCGCCTCCATCGTTCCGACCTTGAAGTTTTCGACCACGATGTCGGAAGCCAGGGCCATCCTGCGCAGCAGCGCGATCCCTTCCGGCTTGCGGAAGTCCACGCCTATGCCTTGCTTGCTGCGATTGGCGCTAAGATAATAAACACTTATGTCATCATCGAAAGGGCCCCATTGCCGTGCCATCTCGCCGGCCGGCATAGGTTCCACCTTGACGACCTCGGCGCCCAGGTCTCCCAGAATCATCGTGCAGAAAGGCCCGGAAAGGGCCCGAGTCAGATCCAGCACCTTCAGCCCTGCCAATGGCAGACTCATGTTCGTTCCTCCCGTGATGCGAAGCCCATTCTAGGCAGCGCGTCGCAGGTCCCGAAAATACTGTTTTCCGATCCATTCATAAGATTTTCTTATTCAATGAATCTGCGTCAGCTCAAGTACTTCGTCCGGGTGGTTGAAATGCGCAACATGACCCGGGCCGCCGAAAGCCTGCATGTGGCGCAACCCGCGCTGAGCCAGCAGATGGCGCTGCTGGAGGAAAATCTGGGCGTCGCCTTGCTGGTGCGCGGGGTCAAGGGCGCCCAGCCCACCGCGGAAGGCCTGTTGCTGTACCGGCACGCGCAAACCATCCTGCGTCAGGTCGACAGCACCCGCAGCCTGCTGTCCAAGACCGGGGACCAGGTCACCGGCACGGTATCGATAGGACTGGCTTCCAGCACCGCGCGCATGCTGGCCTTGCCGCTGATGCGCCGAGCCAAGGCGGAGCTGCCTTCGGTGGTGCTGGAAATCGTCGATGTGCCCAGCGCGGACCTGACCAAGCTGGTGCTGCAGGGACGCATCGATTTTTCCCTGTCGCCGGACCAGCAGCCCATGCAGGGCCTGTTGCGCACGCCGCTGCTGCGGGAGAGCCTGTTCCTGCTGGCTCACGCCAGCGTCGCGCTGCCGCGCCGCACCCTGGCCATCGCGGACTTCGCCGCCTTGCCCCTGGTTCTGCCCAGCCTGCCCAACACGCTGCGCGCGCGCCTGGACCATGCTTTCCTGACCGCCGGCCTGACCTGCAATCTGTTTGCCGAAGCCAGCACCTCGGCCATCCTCGTCCCCGCGGTGCGCAGCGGCATGGCCGCCACGATCCTGCCCTGCTCGGCGGCGCAGCCCGAAATCGCGGAAGGGTCGATCGTGGCGCATGCGCTGGACGGCGCGCTGTCGCGCGAACTGGTGCTATGCGCCAGCGAAAGCCTGCCCCCCACGCCAGCGGTGAGCCAGATCATGGCCTTGTGCAAAGACGAAATAAAACGCCTGATCGACGATCAGGCGTGGCAGGGATGCGCGCTGCTGAAGCAGGGTCCGCGCTAACCCAGGTGGTGGGCCAGCGACACGATGATCGGCCCCAGCACCGGCAGCAGCACGTTGGCGATGGCGTACGTCACCGTGTAGCCCAATAGCGGCACGGAACTGCCGCTGGAGGTCAGGATGGCGCTGATGGCCGGCGTGCTGACATGCTGGCCAGCAATCGCGCCGACCAGCAAGGGACCTTCGATCTTCAGGATCTTGTGCCCCACCCACAGCGACAGGCAGGCCGGCCCCAGCGACACCAGCAGGCCGATGAGCGGCAGCACCGCGCCATGCTCGCGGATCAGCGAGATGGCTTCCGGCCCCGCCGACAAGCCCACGCAGGCCACGAACACCGCCAGCCCCAGGTCCTTCAGCAACTGCACCGCATGGTCCGGCATATGCCCTATCGAGGGCCGCTTGGCGTTGATCCAGCCGCAGACCAGGCCGCTGACCAGCGCGCCGCCGCCGCTGCCCAACGACACGGGGATGCCCCACATCCGCGCGCTCAGGCTGCCGATCAACAAGCCGGCCAGGATGCCGAACGCCAGGAACACCAGGTCGGTCACGCCGCTGCGCCGCAGCTCGTTGCCCAGCGCCGCGCCAGCCTGGGAGAGTTCAGGCTCGGCGCCGACCAGCGTGACCAGGTCGCCGTACTGCACCACGGTGGCCGGCGTGATCGGCAGCGAATGCCCCGAGCGCACGATCGATTGCAGGAAGACGCCGCGCGCGCGCCGGGCGTTCGGCCGCTTCGCCAGTTCGCCGACGGTATGCCCGTTGACGGCCTTCTTGTTGACAATGACGGCCAGTTCGCTCAGCTGCAGGTCATCGGCATGCGCCTCCGGCAGCTGGATCTCCGGCCCGATGACGGAGCCCGCGCGCAGCGCGAAACGCCGCAGGCCCAGCACCACCACGATATCGCCCGTGGCCAGCCTGTCGTCCGGCGTGGCATCCACCGCCTCGCCGTTGCGCAGGATGCGGCTGATGACCGTGCGTCCGCCCAGCGCGGCCTCGACCTCGGCCACGCTCTTGCCGTCCGCATCCTTGACCACATGCGAGCGCCCCACGAGCCGCGGCAAGGTGGGCATGTTCGACTCTTCGCCTTCGCCGGCCGCCACGCCCAGTTTTTCCTCCAGGGCCTTGGAGGCTTCGCGCAAGTTCATGCGCAAGAGCGCCGGCGCAACCTGGCTGGTGAAGAATACGATGCTGATCAGGCCGACCAGATAGGTCAGCGTGTAGGCCGTGGCGATGTTGGCTTCCATGCGCTGGACCTCGGCATCCGCCAGGCCCAGGTGCTTGAGCGCCTCGGCCGCCGTGCCGACCACGGCCGACTCGGTGGCCGCGCCCGCCGCGAGACCCGCCGCCGTTCCGGCATCCAGGCCGAACAGCGGCACCGCGGCCAGCACGATGGTCAGCACCAGCAAGGCTTCGATGATAGGCAGCGCGATGTAGCGCAGGCTGGAGCGGTTCAGGTTGGCGAAGAACTGCGGCCCGCCCGAGTACCCCATCGCGAAAATGAACAGGGCGAAGGCGACCTCCTTCAGGTCGCCGCGCATCTGGCAACCCGTCTGGCCGATCAGCAGGGCGACGATGAGCGTGCCGCACACGCCGCCCAACTGGATCGGCCCGACTTTGAGCTTGCCGATCAGGTATCCCAAGCCCACCGTCACAAACAGCACCGCGATGGGAACGCTATTGAAAAACCCGACCGTGCAAGTCATGTCGTCATGTCGCCCTGGAGGTTGCTGCCTGGCCCGCCTACTTGCGCGCCGCGGCCTTCTTGGCGGACTTCGCCGCCGTGTCGGCCTTCTTCACTGCCTTCTTGACCGCCTTCTTGGCTGCCGCGGTCTTGCCCGCCTTGCGCTTGGCCGCGGGCACCTTCGTGGTCTGGCCCTTGCCGGCCGTCGGACCCGAACGCACCAGCTCGCCGGCCTTCCACGCCTCGACGTACTCGGTCGCGGCTTCGACCATGTGCTTGCCTATCTTGGCGTAATCGCCGTCGTCCAGGTTCGCCAGCGACACGCGGATCGACCACGGCGGGCCGCCGAAGCCGCCGCCGTCCATCAGCACCACGCCGGATTTCTCGGCCAGGCGGAACAGGAAGTCGACGGGTTCGTAGTTGGACATCATGTACTTGCAGAACGCTTCGCCGTACGTGATCTTGGCCCAGACCATGAAGTCCAGCTCGACGTAGTACCAGGCGCGCATCGGATCCTCGGGCGGCATGGGGATGCCCAGGCCGCGCCACAAGGCATCGCGGCGCGCGCGCACGATCTTCATCGTCAGGTGCTTGTAGGAGTCCTTCAGGTCCATCAGGTGCGACAGCGCGAAGAATCCCATCTGCACCTGCTGCGGCAGGGACAGGCCCGCGGTATGGTTCAGCGCGACGTTGCGGCTGTCGGCCACCAGCCGGTCGATGAACTTGAGCTTTTCGGGCTCCATCGTCATGGCGCCGTAGCGCTTGTTCAGGCGCTGCTTCCAGGACGCCGGCAATTCGGCGATGCGGCGGTCCATGGTGTTCTTTTCATGGGTCGCGATCACGCCCAGGCGCCATCCGGTGCAGCCGAAGTTCTTCGAGAACGAGTACACGCATATGGTGTTATGCGGCACTTCGGCCATCAGCGAGCGGAAGTTCGGCACGAAGGTGCCATAGACGTCGTCCGTCACCAGCACCAGGTCCGGGTTCTTGCGGATCAGGCGCACGATCTGCTTCATCTCGACGGGGCTGAACGCCACCGACGGCGGGTTGCTGGGGTTGACCGTGACCGCCAGCTTGATCTTGGGATTTTCCAGCTTGGCGATTTCAGACGCCGGATAGTGCCAATCATGGGTGCCGTCGGCCCGCAGGCTGCTGGCGTTGATCGGCACGATCTTGAACTGGAAGCGCTCCAGATGCGAGATCTCGATATAGGGCGTGAAGGTCGGCAGGAACAGCGCGATGGTATCGCCCTGCTTGAGCAGGCCGTTCTGCATCAGCGAGTCGAAGATGTAGCACATGGCCGCCGTGCCGCCCTCGACCGGGAACAGGTCGAACTTGCCCTTGGGCGGACGGCCGTCGCACATTTCCTTGATCAGGTAATCGTGCACGATCTGTTCAAGATGAACCAGTGCGCGCGGCGGGACGGGATAGTTGTCGCCGATGATGCTGTCGGTCAGTTCATGGACCCACGCGTCGGGGTCGAAGCCCTTGACCTTGACGCCGTACTCCAGCACGCCGACCAGGAAATCGTAGCCGTCCATGCCTTTGTGCTTGGACAGGAACTTGCGCATCCGGTCCGCGCAGCCTTTCTTGGCCGGCATGCCCGCCAGGATGGACTCGTCGCGCACGCGGCGCGCTTCCTTCATCGCGAACTGGCCCATCAGGAAGAAGGCGTCGCGCGGTTCGGTGGCGATCCAGTTCGGGTTGCCGCGGCCGGCGTTCAACATGGTGATGGCGGCGGTGTGCTGGTTGTCCTTGGCCAGCGTGATCAGGTAGTCCTTCAGTTCAAAGGGGGAAAGCTGTTCGAGGTCGCGCTGGCGCGAACGGGTGGTTTTCAAGGCCGAAGCCAGGCTGACGGTAAGAGGCGCGGTGGAAGCCATTGTTCAGTACTCCTGGTTTGCATGGTGACAGGCGCTGAGCGTCGCCGGCCGGGCCGGCGCGCTTGCAAAACGCCCCGCAAGCGCGGGGCTTGCGGGGCGTTCTGCTAGGACATGAGCATGACGATGACAATCCCCCAGATGATGAGCAGGGTATTGCCGATGGCGTAAGGCACCGTGTAGCCCAGGGCGGGCACCTGGCTCTTCGCCGTTTCGGTGATCTGGCCGATGGCCGCGGTGGTGGTCCGGGCGCCGGCGCAGACTCCCAATGCAATGGCGGGATGGAACTTGAAGACGTACCGCGCAATGTACACGCCCACGATCATCGGCACGCTGGTGGCGATGATGCCCGCGATGAAGAGCTTGGCGCCCAATTGCTGGAAGCCCAGCACGAATCCCGGCCCGGACGATATGCCCACGACTGCGACGAAGGTCGTCAGCCCCACGGATGTCAGGAACCAGTGCACCGGTTCCGGCACCCGTCCGAAGGTCGGATGCACCGAGCGCAGATAGCCGAAGATCAGGCCGGAAATCAGCGCGCCGCCGGAGGTCGACAAAGTGACGGGAACGCCGCCCACGGTCAGCACCAGAGAACCGAACAGGCCGCCCAGCAGAATGCCGAAGCCGACGAAGACCATGTCGGTCTGGCTGGTGGCGCGGTCCACATAGCCCAGCCTGCCGACCACGCGTTCGACGTCGCGCTTGGCGCCCAGGACGAACAGGCGGTCGCCGCGGTCCAGCTTCAGGCCCCAGTTGACCGGCATGTCGTGGCCGCCGCGCACGACTTTGCGCAGGAACACGCCGCGTCCCAGTTCGCGGCCCGCTTCGCTGTCCGCAATTTCCTTGATGGTCTTGCCGGCGATGTTCTTATTGGTCAGCACGACCTCGACGACCTCGGCGGGCATGCTGATCAGGTCGCGGTCCTCGACTTCGGTGCCGATGATGCCCGCGGCCTGCGTAACCAGCGCGTCATGCCTGCCGGTCACGCCCAGTATGTCGCCCTGCTGCAGCACCGTCTTGGCATCGCTGTCGATGATCTGGTCGCCGCGCCGGATGCGTTCCACGAACACCCGGGCCTCGACGAAGCGGGATTCCAGTTCTCCCACCGTCTTGCCGGCGAATTCCTCGCGGTCCAGCTTGTAGGCGCGCGCGATGAACTTGCGGTAGCCCGACAATTCCATCGAATCGGCGCCGCCGGACATCTTGGCTTCGTATTCCTGGCACTCCTTGACGATATCCACGCGCATCAGCTTCGGGCCCAGGGAGGCCAGGATCCAGGCGCTTCCGACCGTGCCGAAGATGTAGCAGACCGCGTAGGCGACAGGAATGCTGTCGATCCATTTCTTTTTGGTGGCTGCGTCTATGCCCAAGCCGTTGATGGTGTCCGTCGCCACGCCCATGACCGCGGAAATGGTTTGGGCCCCTGACAACAGGCCTGCGCCGGTGCCGGCATCGAAGCCGAAGCCTACGGCTGTCGCCCATGTCACCAACAGGCAGATCACGCAAATAATGACGGCGAAGATGACCTGCGGAAGGCCATCGCTTTTCATCCCTCGGAAGAACTGCGGTCCGACGCCGTAACCCAGACCGAAGAGGAAGAGCAGGAAGAAGACCTGCTTGAGGACGGGAGCGATCGTGATATTGAGCTGTCCCACCAGCACGCCCACCAGCAGCGTGCCAGTCACGGCTCCCAGATTGAATCCGAAAAGCTTCTTGGCGCCTATCCAGTACCCGAGACCGAGGGTAAGGAATATCGCAAGTTCCGGATATTTTCGCAGAGTGTCAAAGAACCATTCCATCCCGAATCTCCTTCGTTCTGTACAGGTCGAGCACTTGCGCGTATCTAGCTGCGCGCGGAACACATTATCAGAATCTTTCGAGAAATCAAAAGATTTGGAACACTGAAATCACAAGATGTGTAGTCCTGGCGTCAAAAAATAAAAAAGGCCCGCCAGCGCAACGCTGGCGGACCTTCAATACTGCTGCGCGTTGCGGCTTACAGCGCGCCGGTCAGTTCA
>NZ_MTLG01000053.1 GCF_002192695.1 Achromobacter xylosoxidans | reverse complement strand
TGACGCGCACCTTGACGTTGTAGTCAACGACGCGTTTGACAGGTACCAAAACCTTCATCCCGCTGCCTCCAAATGGAAAATAATTACCCGGCATGCGCCGGGATCGCATTGCACAATTTTTTCTTGATTCTACAGCTTCGCCAGCGCTCGTATATGGGCGACCACGCTGCGGCCCAGGGCGGACAAGTTGTAACCGCCTTCCAGCGTGCTGACGATGCGCCCCTGGCAGTGGCGCTCGGCCACCGCCACGAGCTGTTCGGTGATCCAGGCGTAATCGGCCTCGACCAGGCCCATCTGGCCCATGTCGTCCTCGCGGTGCGCATCGAAACCGGCCGATATCAGGATCAGCTCGGGCCGGTGCGCCTCCAGCGCCGGCAGCCAGGTATCGGTGACGATGGCCCTGACCGCCGCCCCTCCCGTGTAGGCGGCGACGGGCACGTTCAGCATGTTGGAAGCCGGATGCTCGGTGCCGCTATTGGGAAAGAACGGATGCTGGAAGAAGCTGCACATCAGCACGCGGTCGTTGCCGGCGAAGATGTCTTCGGTGCCGTTGCCGTGGTGCACGTCGAAATCGACGATGGCCACGCGCGACAGGCCGTGGAAGTCCAGCGCATGCTGCGCTGCAATGGCGACGTTGTTCAGAAAGCAGAATCCCATGGCCTGGGAACGGCAGGCATGGTGCCCCGGAGGCCGCACCGCGCAGAAGGCCGTGCGGGCTTCCCCGCCCATCACGGCATCCACCGCCGCCACGCCCGCTCCGGCCGCATGCAGGGCGGCCTCGTAGGTGTGGGGGTTCATCAAGGTATCCGGATCGATAGGGAAATACCCTTGCTCCGGCAAGTGTTCGCGCAAACTGTTCAAGTACTGGACAGTGTGCACCCGCAATATGTCATGGCGGGACGCTTGCGGCGCCTGGCGGTCGTCCAGGTAAGGCATCAATCCGCTGGCCAGCAACTGGTCTGAAATGGCGTCCAGCCTCTGGGGGCTTTCGGGATGCCAACTGCCCATTTCATGCAGGCGGCATGCCGGGTGGGTAAGATACATGGTCTCCATAAGGAAGATTATGTTCATCTGTCGGCGATTACTGCAACTCGGAACGCTCTCCGCCCTGCTGGCGGGCTGCTCCACCACCGCCCCCTCTGCCCCCAATACCGCCGCCGGCCAGCCGGCTGCCGAATCAACCCCGGCCCCCATCCGCATCGGACCCAGCGCGCCGACACCTGGATCCGAACTGGCGGACGATGCCCCCGCCGCACTGGCCGCCAATGGCACGTTGCGGCCTGAAGTCCGCACTTTCGTGGAAAACCTGGCCACCGAGCGCCAGTTGCCGCTGGATCCCATGGTCGCCGCGCTGGCCGGTTCCCGCTACAACGCCACCGTCGCGCGCCTGATCGCGCCCTCGCCCCCGGGCAAGAAGATCTGGCGCAGCTGGCTGACCTACCGCTCGCGCTTCGTCGAGCCCAAGCGCATCGGCTGGGGCGTGGAGTTCTACAACGAGAACCGCGACCTGCTCAACCAGGCGGCGCAGCGCTTCGGCGTTCCGGCGCCGGTGATTGCCTCGATCATCGGCGTGGAGACGCTGTACGGCCGCAATATGGGCAATTTCCGCGTGCTGGATGCGCTGACCACGCTGGCCTTCGACTATCCGGACCCCGCCAAGCCCGAGCGCGCCACCATGTTCCGCGGCCAACTGGCGGATTTCCTGACCCTGGTCATGAAAGACAAGCTGGACTTGGAAACCCGCGGCTCCTACGCCGGCGCCATCGGCATGCCCCAGTTCATGCCCACTAGCGTCATGCATTACGCCGTGGACGGCGACGACAACGGCCATATCGACCTGAGCAACAACACCCGCGACGCCATCATGTCGGTGGGCAGCTTCCTGTCGCAGCATGGCTGGCAGCGCGGCCTGCCGGTGTTCGCGCCGGTGGTGCTGCCCGCCGATCCCACCGCGCTGGTCGACGGCGGACTGGAACCCAAGCAAAGCTGGGGCACGCTCACGGCGGCCGGCGCGCGCTTGCAGCCGGGCGCCTCTGCCGCAGGCTGGGGCAGCCAGCCGCTGGGGGTCGTCGACCTGGTCGAGGAAGCCCGGGGCACGGCGCAATACCGCGTCGGCACGCCCAACTTCTTCGCCTTGACGAAGTACAACCGCAGCTACTTCTACGCGACGTCCGTGGCGGATCTGGCCTACGAGATCGAAGCCCGCGTGGGCCGCTGACAGCGCTATGAGCCGCGGCGTCCCACGCCGCGGCCAGCCTTTACACCGTCGCGACGGGCGTCGCGGGCGACCCTACGGCGCCCGGCAGGTTCAACGGCGGCGCCGTCAACAGGAAGCGGCTGCGGCCGTGGGCGGCGAGCCAGCGCGCCAACGCCCCCAGGTACCACATCTCGCCTATCGGCATGCCGATCTTGAAGATGCAATGGTGGTGCAAGGGTAGCGCCGCGCAGCAGGCATTGGGCTTCTGCGTGGGATAGATTTCCAGCGCATGGTTGTCCGATGCCATGGCCGCCACCTGCGAGTCGGTGATCCACTGCAGCAGCTTCTCGTCGCTGCCATCCAGGCCGGCGCAGATCTCGTGCAGCGTATGGGGGTCCGGCTCGCGGTTCTTTTCGAGCAGGGCGTCGCCGAATTCCGTGTGGAACAGCACGATATCGCCGCGCTCGATCTCGATCCGGTCTGCTTCCAGTATGCGCATCAGGTCGTCGTAGCCGACCGACTTCTGCTCTCGGCCGTAATGGCGCGCCAGGTCAACCATCACGCCGCGGGTCTGCAGGCACGATTCGGCCAGCTGGGTGATGTCCAGCTTCTTGGCGTTGGAGGCCGGCCCCTGGCCCAGGTCGGTCTTGGCGTAGCCATTGTCCACGTCGTAGTCCACCGGCCCCACCACGTGCTCGTTGGGCCGGTAGCCGTTGTAGTAGACGCGTTCGGGCAGGCCGTCGCCATTGGCGTCGAACAGCGCGCCCACATGCGCCAGCGAATCCCATTGCGTTGAGTACTGCAGGCTCATTTCGACGATGTCGTCGCTGAGCACGTCGACGCATCCCGGACGCAGGCGCCCCAAGGGGAAATTCAGGTACTGGTCGCCGTCCCTTTCGGTGGGACGCAGCTTGGGCGGATGGCGCCGGACGTTCACGCCGTTGCCGCCCGGGTAATCCAGCGGCAGCGACAGGCAGAAACTCAGTCCCTCGCGGACTTCGCGCATGCCGCTCAGCACGTTCGCGGGGGTGATGTAATTCAGGCAGCCTCGCTGGTCGTCAGGCCCAAAATCTCCCCAGTTCGATCCCTCAGGACGGTTCTTCCATCTCATGCGTTGCAACTCCTGGTCGATTGAATGCTGTTTGACATAAATTTATCACGTATAGGATACTAACATCATGGATGTGAAAACTGCAGGCCGCGTGCTGGATGTGCTGAACCTCTTCGCCGAGGCGCAGAAGCCCTTGCTGTACAGCGAAATCGCAGCCCAGATGGGGATACCGCTGTCGAGCTGCCATGGGCTGCTGAAGACCATGGTGGCGCGCGGCTATCTCTATGAAATCGGCAAGAAGCACGGCTATTACCCGACCCAGAAACTGATACACGTGGCCACCCTGATCTGCCATAGCGACCCGCTGAACGCGGTGATCGAGCCGGTGCTGGCCCGGGTGCGCGACCTGACGGGCGAAACGGCCTTGCTGGCCAAGCTGGCCGACGACAAGGTCGTGTACCTGATCGTCGCCGAGTCCAAGCAGACGATCCGCTTCTCGCACCAGCCGGGCGGCTTCAAGGCGGTGCACGCCACCAGCTCCGGCAAGGCGCTGCTGTCGGTGCTGTCGCAGGAAGAACGGCAGAAGTGGTTCAAGGCCTACAGCGGTTTTGCCGCCTACACGGACAGCACGCTCACCAGCCAGGAGGCCTTCGACCGCGACCTGGAAGCGGGCGTGGCGCGCGGCTGGCAACGCTCGGTGGGCGAGAACGTGGAGGACGTGATGTCCATTTCGCTCGGATTCCGGGCATACGAACAACCCTTTGCCATCGTGGTGGCCGGCCCGCTGAGCCGGATGCTGAAGAACGAAGCCACCACGGGGAAACAGCTGGCCGAGGTCCGGGCGATGCTGCAGGCAGCGCTGCCCTCGGCCAATCTCACCTTTGTAGGAGTAGACAGTAGATGAACAAACGCACCTTCCTCGCCGCGGCATGCTCGGCGATCGCCACGGCGGCCCTGCCGGCGGCAAACGCCTATGCGCAGGCGGCCTATCCGGACAAGCCCATCCGCGTGATCATGCCGTGGGCGGCGGGCGGACCGACGGACGTGGTCGGCCGCGTGATCGCGGTCCAGATGGGGGAAATCCTGGGCCAGCCGCTGGTGATCGAAACCCGCGCGGGGGCCAGCGGCACCATCGGCACGGCCCAGGTCGCCAAGGCGCCCGGCGACGGCTACACCTTGTTGATGAACCCGTCGGTGCAGGGCATCTATCCGGCCCAATTCAAGAATCTGAGCTTTGACCCGATCAAGGACTTCCAGATGGTGGGCGTGCTGGGCACGGTGCCGATGGTGGCCGTCGTCCCGCCCAACTCCAAGTTCAAGACCTTCGGCGAACTGATCAAGCAGGGCCAGGCCCAGCCCGGCTCGCTGACCTTCGCCTCGCCCGGCGTCGCCACCTTGCCGCATCTGGCGGGCGAGCTGATCAACACCTCCACCAAGGCCAAGATCACCCACGTCGGCTACCGCGGCAGCAGCCCGGCGCTGACCGATGTCGCGGGCGGCCACGTGGACCTGATGTACGCGCCGCTGGCGCCGGCCCTGCCGCTGATCCAGAGCTGCAAGATCCGCCCGATCGCCGTGACGACCAAGACGCGCCTGGCCGAACTGCCCGACGTGCCGACCATCGCGGAAAGCGTCCTGCCCGGTTTCGACATCGTCACCTGGTACGGCATGTGGGCGCCCAAGGACACGCCGCAGCCCATCATCGCCAAGCTGAACAAGGCCATGATCGAAGCGTCGCAATCGCCCAAGGTGGTGGAAGCGCTCAAGTCGCAAGGCACGCTGCCCAGCGCCATGAGCTACCAGGAAGCGGAAGCCTTCAACCTCGCGGAAAGCAAGCGCTGGATCAAGGTGATGCAGGACGCCGGCATCCAGCCCGAATAAGCCGGCAAGAAACCGGGGCGCCCGCTGCGCCCCTGCAATGAAAAACCGCCATGTCCGGCTAGCCCGGCATGGCGGTTTTTTTCGGTGCGACGCGGTCAGGCGTTCAGTTGAACACGCCCGTGGACAGGTAGCGGTCGCCGCGGTCGCACACGATGAACACGATGGTGGCGTCGTTGACGCGCTCGGCCACGCGCAGGGCCGCAACCAGCGCGCCCGCCGAGGAAATTCCGCCGAAGATGCCCTCTTCCGCCGCCAGCCGGCGCGCCATCTGTTCGGCCTCGGCCTGTTCGATGGATTCATAGGCGTCCACCCGGCTGCGGTCGAAGATCTTGGGCAGGTAGGCTTCGGGCCACTTGCGGATGCCCGGGATCGACGACCCTTCGGCGGGCTGCGCGCCCACCACCTGGACCGCGGGATTGCGCGACTTCAGGTAGGTCGACACGCCCATGATGGTGCCGGTGGTGCCCATGGCGCTCACGAAGTGAGTGACGCGCCCTTCGGTCTGGTTCCAGATTTCCGGCCCGGTGGTTTCGATGTGGGCGCGGGGGTTGTCGGGATTGGCGAACTGGTCCAGCACCAGCCCGCGGCCGTCCGCCTGCATGGCGGAGGCCAGGTCGCGGGCATATTCCATGCCGCCCTTGTCCGCAGGAGTCAGGATCAGTTCGGCGCCATAGGCCGTCATGGCGGCGCGGCGTTCCACCGACAGGTTGTCGGGCATGATCAGGATCATGCGGTAGCCGCGCATGGCGGCGGCCATGGCCAGCGCGATGCCGGTATTGCCGCTGGTGGCCTCGATGAGGGTGTCGCCCGGCTTGATGTCGCCGCGCTCTTCCGCGCGCGCGATCATCGACAGGGCCGGACGGTCCTTCACGGAGCCGGCGGGGTTGTTGCCCTCCAGCTTGGCCAGGATGACATTGCCCCGGGCTGCGCCCGCGGCCCCGGGAATGCGCTGCAGGCGCACCAGCGGCGTATTGCCGACGGTTTGCTCGATAGTGGGATAGGTAGTAGTCATGCGGACGATAATAACCTCGCCTGGCGGCGCGCGCCGTCAAAAGCCGCGCTCCCGCCAGGGCTACCCGCCGCAGGCCGCTACGCGCTCAGGGCCGGGCGCGGGCGGCGGGCTGGGATGCCACCGGTTTCGCTTCGGATTTGGTTTCGGATTTGGCTTCGGCCTTGCCCCCAGCCGGCTTGCCCTGCGCCGGCTTGGCCGCTGTATCGCCCTGCCCGGTCTGAGGGCCCGCCCCTCCCACCTGCAGGCCGGCCTCTTGCAAGGCCTGCGCCTTCTTCGGGCCGATGCCGCGCACGCGTTCAGCCAAGTCGTTCAAGGATTCGAACTTGCCGCCCCGCTCGCGTTCCTTGATGATGATTTCCGCCATGCGCGGGCCGATTCCCCGGACACCTTCGAGCTGCTGGGCATTGGCCTGGTTGAGGTCGACCGCAAGCGCCTGCGGCGCGACCAGGCCCAGGCCCGCCGTTACCAGCAGCGTGCCCAACACCTGCCGCAAAGGGCGCGGCCGGGCTTCGGAAGCAAGGGTGGCACGCGTCCTGCGCCATCTGGCAAAGGGCGCCGGGTGGGCGGCGGCGGATTGAAGGAACGGATTCATGGAAGGTCTCCCTGGAGTCTGGCGCAACGGCTGTCACGCCACGCTCAGATCATGCGGGCGGCGCGCCTCGCCACGGCGGCGCGGTGAATGGAAACATCCGCCCCGGCAAACCGCCAGACGAAAAAAAGCCACCGCGAAGGGTGGCTAGCTTGCAGACACGGCGCAGTCGCGCAGACTTACTTGCGGGCGCGCCAGTAGCGCACGTACTCGGTGACACCGGTCCGCACGTCGCGCATCGGCGCCTGGAACCCCGCCGCGCGCAGGCGCGTGACGTCGGCCTGCGTGTAGCTCTGGTAGCGCCCTTTCAGGTCGTCCGGGAACGGGATATAGCGGATCAGATCCAGTTCGACCAGCTGCGCCAGCGTCAGCTCGGCTTCGCCGCGCTCCGCGCGCAAGGCATTGACCACGCCGGCCGCCACGTCGTTGAAGGGCTGCGCGCGGCCCGTGCCGCAGTTGAAGATGCCCGACTGCTCGGGGTGATCCAGGAAGTGCAGGTTGACGGCAACCACGTCCTCGACGGAGATGAAGTCGCGACTCTGGCCACCGTCCACGTAGCCGTCCCAGCCCGCGAACAGGCGCACGTGCCCGTGCTCCAGGAACTGGTTCATGTTGTGGAACGCCACCGAGGCCATGCGGCCCTTGTGCTGTTCGTGCGGGCCATAGACGTTGAAGTAGCGCAGGCCCACGACCTGTGCGGTCAGGCTGTCCATGCGCTGGCGCAGGACCTGGTCGAACAGCAGCTTGGAATAGCCGTAGACGTTGAGCGGGCCTTCGTTGGCGGGATCTTCCACGTAGATCGAGGAACCGCCATAGACCGCCGCCGACGAGGCGTACAGGAACGGAATGCGGCGCTCCTGGCAGAACTCGAACAGCTCCAGCGTGACGCGGTAGTTGTTGTCCAGCATGTAGCGGCCGTTGCGCTCGGTCGTGTCCGAGCACGCGCCCTGGTGCAGCACGGCCCGCACTTCGCGCAAGCTGCCGTCGAGGACGCGGCGGCGGAAGTCGTCCTTGTCCATGTAGTCCGCGATCTGGCAATCGACCAGGTTGACGAACTTGTCGCCTTCGGTCAGGTCATCGACCGCGATGATGTCCTTGATGCCGCGGCGGTTGAGCCCCCGCACCAGGTTGCTGCCTATGAAGCCGGCGGCGCCGGTAACGACGATCATGAGAGTTCTCCTGCCAATTCCGCGGCGGTGACGATGGACG
The DNA here is from genome assembly GCF_002192695.1 of Achromobacter xylosoxidans. Classification (GTDB taxonomy): domain Bacteria; phylum Pseudomonadota; class Gammaproteobacteria; order Burkholderiales; family Burkholderiaceae_B; genus Achromobacter; species Achromobacter xylosoxidans_C. The sequence continues at coordinate 320,504 of NZ_MTLG01000053.1, read as the reverse complement.
TGCCGAGCTTGCCCACGGCGATGCCGCCGGCCTTGTTGGCCCAGCCCATCGCGTCGACCCAGGGCAGATCGATGGCGCGCGACACGGCCAGCGTCGCCAGCACGGTATCGCCCGCGCCGGACACGTCGAACACTTCGTGCGCCTGGGCATCGATGTGGTCGCGCCCGCCGTCGGTAAACAAAGTCATGCCCTGCTCGGAACGCGTCACAAGCAAGGCTTCCAGATCCAGGTCGGCGCGCAGGCGCTGCGCGCGATCGGTAAGTTCAGCCTCGGAACTCCAGCGGCCCACGGCCTCCTGCATTTCCGAGCGATTGGGGGTGACCAGGGTGGCGCCGCGATAACGGGTGTAGTCGTGGCCCTTGGGGTCCACCAATACCGGCACCCCGGCGCTGCGGGCCAGGGCGATCAGCGATTCGACCCGCGTCAGCACGCCCTTGGCATAGTCGGACAGCACGACGATGTCGTGGTTGGCCAGATGGCGGGCAAATGCAGCATCGACGCAGTCCAGCGCGGCCTGCGCCGGATGCTGCTCGAAATCCACGCGCAAGAGCTGCTGCTGGCGGCCCAGTACACGCATCTTCAAGGTGGTGTGCAAGGACGTATCGGCGACCAAGTCGGCCTGTATGCCGGCCTCGGCGGATAGGCGGCGGACGCTGTCGCCGGCCTCGTCTTCGCCCAGCACGCCGACCAATGTCACGTGGCCGCCCAGGGCCGCCACGTTGCGCGCGACGTTGGCCGCGCCGCCCAGCCGGTCTTCGCGGCGCGCGACGCGCACCACGGGCACCGGCGCTTCCGGCGAAATGCGTTCGACTTCACCGAACCAGTACCGGTCCAGCATCACATCGCCCACCACTAGGACGCGGCTATGCGAAATGGCTTCGGCGGGAAATGCATTCATTCAAGTTCTTCCAAGCGGCGCGGCGCATAGGTTTCCCAGGCGTTGCAGCCGGGACATTGCCAGTAAAAGCGACGCGCCTGAAAACCGCAACTGCGGCATGCGTAGCGGTCCAGCCGCTGCGTATGCTTGTGGATCAGGCTGCGCAACAGCGTCAGGTCGGCGCCCGGCACCGGCGCTTGCTCGGCGCCGCCTTCCGGATTGGCCAGCTCGGCTTCCAGCAGGCGGTCCAGGCCCAGCAGCGACGGATGGCTGCGCAAGGCATTGCGGGCAAATGCCCATGACGGCGCAGAGCCCTGCTGGGCGCGCAGTTCGCGGAACAGCACGTTGAACAGGTCCAGCGACGCGTGGCGCGCATACTGCTTCTGCAGCACGTCGAGCCCGGCCGCTTCCTGATTGGCGGCGCGGTAGTTCGCCAGGACCTGCTCGGCCACCAGGCCGGCGTACTCGGGAGCGTCGGTCATGACCGACTCCAGGTAAAGGCGTTCGCGCTTCGGGTCCTGTTCGATCAGCGCCAGGCGGGCGCGCAGCATCGCGGTGCGCACCATGGCGCCCTTGCTCGCACCGGGATCGATGGTCGACAGGGCATGGTCGGCGGCATCCAGCGCCTTGTGGGCCGCTTCGACGTCGGCGGGCTTGGCCGACAGCGCGGTCTGCGCCTGTTCGCAGTAATAGTGCACGAGCTGCGGCACCGGCTCGTCGACCAGGCCCTGCAGCGTCTTCACGGCCTCGATGGCGCGCGGCCAGTCGTGCTCGGATTCGTAGATGCGGATCAGCGAACGCAGCGCGGGCAAGGCGTAGCGGGTGTCCTTGAGCTGCTCGAAGCCGCTTTCGGCGCGGTCCAGCATGCCCGCCTTGAGGAAGTCCTGCGCCAGCTCGTGCTGCGCGTGCTCGCGTTCGGCGGCGGGCAGGTCGGAACGGTTCAGCAGGCTTTGGTGCACGCGGATGGCGCGCTCCATTTCACCCCGGCGGCGGAACAGGCTGCCCAGCGCAAAGTGCAGCTCGGTGGTTTCCGGGTCCAGCTTGGCCACTTCGACAAAGGCGTCGATGGCGCGGTCCGGCTCTTCATTGAGCAGGAAATTCAGCCCGCGGAAATAGGAGTCGGGCAGGCTGCGGGTTTCCCGCAGCATTTGCCGGATATCGAAGCGCGCGGCCAGCCAACCCAGCGCGAACAATACCGGCACGAAAATCAACCACCAAGGTTCAAAATCCACTATGCGGGCTCTTGCGGTAATTCAGTGCGGAAAGGGATACAGGGCCGGCGCGTTACAGCGGCGACATCGGGGCCACGGCCTCCGGCGGCACGGCAGGCGTGGTGCCGGCGACGGCGGCCTGGACGCGGTCCAGTTCGCGGCGCAGGCGCATGGCTTCGCGGCGGCGGCGCATGGCGGCGGGCACGGTCAGCAACAGGCCGAACAAGGCGCCCAACACGAACACGACCAGCATCACGACGATGAGGGGGACGTCCTGCACCACGTAATCGGCGTAGAACTTCACGGCGACCGGATCCGTGTTTTTCAACGCGAACATCAATACTGCAACAAACACGAGCAATCGCAGGGCCCAGACTAGGTAGCGCATGGCGCATGCTCCAAAGAATTCAAGACTATCAATTGTAAGCGACGGATCCCGCCTGGCGCCAAAAAACAAAGCCCCTTGATTGCTCAAGGGGCCAGGTTCTCGGTCCGATCCGCCCGAAGGCGGCCTTACTGCCGTGCCGTCAATGCATGGCGTGCAGACTCACCATCGACGGCATCGGTTCACTCGATCCAGAGGATTGAGCGTCCTCGTCATTGCCGCCGGCCAAGTCCACCCGCTCGCGCAGTTCCTTGCCCGCCTTGAAGTGCGGCACCTGTTTACCAGGCACCAGCACCTGCTCGCCGGATTTCGGATTGCGACCGATGCGGGGAGACCGCTGCGACAGCGAGAAGCTGCCAAAACCGCGGATCTCGATGCGCTGACCCGAGGCCAGGGCCTGGGTCATTGCGTCGAGCACGGTCTTGACCGCGTAATCGGTGTCGCGGGCGGCCAGCTGAGGATAGCGGGCCGCCAAGGCGGCGATCAGCTCCGACTTGGTCACGAATTAACCGTCGTTGCGCTGTTGGTCCAGCTTGGCCTTCAGCAGCGCGCCGAGGTTGGTGGTGCCGGACGAAGCGCTGGCGTCGGACATGCGCTGGATCGTTTCGGCGGTTTCGGCGTTGTCGCGGGCCTTGATCGACAGCTGGATCGAACGCGTCTTGCGGTCGATGTTGACGATCATGGCTTCGATGTTCTCGCCGGCGTTCAGAACGGTGGTGGCATCTTCGACGCGGCCCGAGGAGATCTCGGAAGCGCGCAGGTAGCCTTCAACGTCCACGGACAGCGTGACAACAGCGCCCTTGGCTTCGACCGACTTGATGGTGCCCGGAACAACGGCGCCCTTGTCGAAGGTGGCAACGAAGTTGTTGAAGGGGTCGCCTTCCAGCTGCTTGATGCCCAGCGAGATGCGTTCCTTGTCGGTATCGATGCCCAGAACCACGGCTTCGATCTCGTCGCCCTTCTTGAAGTTGCGCACGGCTTCTTCGCCGGTTTCCGTCCACGACAGGTCGGACAGGTGAACCAGGCCATCGATGCCGCCGGGCAGGCCGACGAACACGCCGAAGTCGGTGATCGACTTGATGGCGCCGCGGACCTTGTCACCACGCTTGAAGTTGGTGGCGAACTCTTCCCACGGGTTCTGGCGGCACTGCTTCATGCCCAGCGAGATGCGACGACGGTCTTCGTCGATTTCCAGGACCATGACTTCGACTTCTTCGCCCAGGGTCACGACCTTGCGCGGATCGACGTTCTTGTTGGTCCAGTCCATTTCGGAGACGTGCACCAGGCCTTCGATGCCGGCTTCGACTTCAACGAACGCACCGTAGTCGGTCAGGTTGGTAACCTTGCCGAACAGGCGGGTGCCTTGCGGGTAGCGGCGAGCCAGGCCCACCCACGGGTCTTCGCCCAGCTGCTTGACGCCCAGGGAGACGCGGCTCTTTTCCTGGTCGAACTTGAGCACCTTGGCTTCGACTTCCTGACCCACTTGCAGGACTTCGGAGGGGTGACGCACACGGCGCCAGGCCATGTCGGTGATGTGCAGCAGGCCGTCGATGCCGCCCAGGTCCACGAACGCGCCGTAGTCGGTGATGTTCTTGACCACGCCCTTGACCACAGCACCTTCGTGCAGGGTTTCGAGCAGCTTCTGGCGCTCTTCGCCCATGCTGGCTTCCAGCACCTGGCGACGCGACAGCACGACGTTGTTGCGCTTGCGGTCGAGCTTGATGACCTTGAATTCGAGGGTCTTGCCTTCGTACGGGGTGGTGTCCTTGACCGGACGCAGATCCACCAGCGAACCCGGCAGGAACGCGCGGATGCCGTTGGTCATGACGGTCAGGCCGCCCTTCACCTTGCCGGTGATGGTGCCGGTGACCAGCTCGCCGTTTTCCAGGGCCTTTTCCAGTTGCAGCCAGGCCGACAGGCGCTTGGCGCGGTCACGCGACAGGATGGTGTCGCCGTAGCCGTTTTCCAGGGAATCGATGGCCACCGAGACGAAATCGCCGGGTTGCACTTCGAGCTCGCCCTGGTCGTTCAGGAACTCTTCCAGGGGGATCAGCGCTTCGGACTTCAGGCCGGCGTTGACGACGACGAAGTTGTGGTCGACGCGGACGACTTCGGCGCTGATGACCTCGCCGGACTTCATGTCCTGGCTCTTGAGGCTCTGTGCGAAAAGGTCGGCGAAGCTTTCGCCGCCGGTGGCGACGGTAGTGGAAACGGAAGACATGGGGTTGAAATCCATTGGGCCGAAATGGCCGTTAAAAACACACCGCAGCGGATTGCCCGCCACAGTGGAGTCAAAATGCCTGTTTGCCGGTTCGCCCTTGCGGGGTGGCCCGTGGGGGTTGCACCTGGCTTGAACAGGGCCGATAAAAAAAACAGAAAACTGCGGAGGATTCGCGGGGAAAGTCCGGGACCGATAACTCAATCCGCGGCGGCGTTCTTCCAGAAATCCAGTATTGCCTGCACCGTTTCCGCAATCGTCAAATCAGACGAATCCAGCACGTGTGCATCCGCTGCGGGAGCCAGGGGAGCCGTAGTTCGCCCCATATCGCGGGCGTCCCGCTCGCGCATATCCCGTAGAAGGTCATCAAGATTAGCAGAAATTCCCTTTTCGATCAACTGCTTACAGCGCCTCTGCGCCCGCGCGACCACATCGGCCACCAGGAACACCTTCAGGGGCGCATCGGGAAACACCACCGTGCCCATGTCGCGACCGTCCGCAACCAGGCCCGGAGCCACCTGGAAGGCGCGCTGGCGCTCGAGCAGCGCCTTGCGCACGCCCGGAAAGGCAGCCACGCGCGAAGCGAAATTGCCGACTTCCTCGCGGCGGATCTCGTGGCCGACGTCCACGCCTTCGAGGTAGACATGAGGGCCCTCGAAACGCACGTCCAGGGTCTCAGCCACGCGCGCCACGCCGGGCTCGTCCTCGGCCGACAAGCCGCGGTTCAACGCCGCCAGCGCGGTCAGGCGATAGAGCGCGCCGCTGTCGAGCACGGCCCAGCCCAACGCCTTGGCGACGCGGTGGGCCACCGTGCCCTTGCCGGACGCGGTGGGGCCGTCGATGGTGATGACGGGGACGGAAGAGGAAGTTGCAGAGGAAATCGAAGTCATGGGCAATTCTGCGCTAGGCCGCTACCAGGCCCGCGTAAACATCAAAGTAACCCGGGAAGGTCTTGCTGACGCAACCCGGGTCGAGGATACGGACGGCCGCCGGCCCGAAAGCCGCCAGCGAGAAGCACATGGCCATGCGGTGGTCGTCCCAGGTGCCGATGTGCGCGTCGCGCCAGGCGTCCTGCGCCGGCGGCGTCACGCGCAGCCAATCCGGCCCCGATTCCACCTGCGCGCCCAGCTTTTCCAGCTCGGTCTGCATGGCGTGGATGCGGTCGGTTTCCTTGACGCGCCAGCTGCCGATGTTGCGCAGGCGGCACGGGCCATCGGCGTACAACGCCAGCGCCGCCGCGGTCATGGCTGCGTCCGGGATCAGGTTGAAATCGGTGTCGAAGGCCTTCAGGCGTTCGCCCTGGGCGACGCGCGCGCCCGATACTTCGATCCAGTCCGGACCGTAGGTCACGGTGGCGCCCATGGCGGCCAGCGTGGCGGCAAAGGCGACGTCGCCCTGGATGCTGTCCGCGCCCACGCCGGTCACGCGCAGCGGCCCGCCGCCGATCGCGCCCAGCGCCAGGAAGTATGAAGCCGTGGAGGCGTCGCCTTCCACGGCGATCCGCCCGGGGCTGCGATAGGCCGCCCCGCCGTCGATGACGAAACGGCTCCAGCCGTCGCGCCGCACCTGCACGCCGAAGCGCGCCATCAGGTTCAGCGTGATCTCGATGTAGGGCTTGGAGATGAGCTCGCCCAGCACTTCGATCGTGACCGGCTTGCCGCTGCGGCCGGCCTGCAGCGGCGCGGCCATCAGCAAGGCCGTAAGGAACTGGCTGGACACCGAACCCTGCACGCGCGTGACCGCGTCGGCCGCGATGTCGCCGCGGCCGATGTGCAGGGGCGGATAGCCGGGCTGACCCAGGTAATCGATGCTGGCGCCCAGGCCCTTGAGCGCGTCGACCAGGTCGCCGATGGGCCGCTCGTGCATGCGCGGCACGCCTGACAGGCGGTAGTCGCCGCCCATCAGCGCCAGCGCCGCAGTCAGCGGCCGGATCGCGGTGCCGGCGTTGCCCATGAACAGGTCGGCGCTTTCCACGGGAAAGCGGCGCACGCCCTGCACCGTGACGCTGCCCGCTTCCAGTTCGGACACCTGCACGCCCAGCTGGCGCAAGGCCCCCAGCATGACGCGGGTGTCGTCGGAATCCAGCAGGCCGGTGATGACCGTGCTGCCTTCGGCAATGGCCGACAGCAGCAGCACGCGGTTGGAAATGCTCTTGGAACCCGGCAGGGCAATCACGCCCCGCGCTTGCCGCACGCGCGGCAGGTCGAGATAAGGCAAAGCGCCCATGTCAGCTACTCCTTGCGCCAGTTGCGGCGGGCGCGGGCCGCCGTGTCCAGCAGCGTCAGCAAAGCCGCGCCATCGCCGTCGGCAATGGCGCGTTCGGCACGATCCAGCACCGCGCGCACGTCGGCCAGTTCGGCCAGCATCGCGTCGCGGTTGGACAGAAAAATGTCGCGCCACATCTCGGGCGAACCCGCGGCGATGCGCGTGAAGTCGCGAAAGCCGCTGCCCGCCAGAGCCAGGCGCGTGGCGGCGTCGGCGGCCTCGGCCACCTGTTCCATGTACACCGCCGACAGCAGATGCGGCAAGTGGCTGACCGAAGCGAGCACGCGGTCATGGGCGTCGGTGTCCATGTCGATCACGTCCGCCCCGCAAGCGCGCCATGCCTGGCGCACCAGATCCAGCGAGGCCGCGCCGTTCTCGGCCAGCGGCGTCAGTATGACGGTGCGCTTGCGGTACAGGTCGGCATCCGCCGCCTCCGGCCCGGTACGCTCGGCGCCGGCGATGGGATGGCCAGGCACGAACTGCGCAATCCGGTCGCCCAGGGCGACGCGTGCGGCCTCGACCACTTCAGCCTTGGTACTGCCCCCATCCGTCAGCACGGTATCGGAACGCAGATGCGCGCGCATGCGCGACAGCACGTCGCCCAGCCCGCCCACTGGCGTCGCCAGCAGGATCAGATCGGCGCGCGCCGCGGCATCCTCTGCGGACGCTGCTTCGTCGATCAGCCCCAACTCAACTGCGCGGGCCAGCGATTGCGCATTGCGCCCCACCCCCAGCACCCGGCCCACCTGCCCCGCCCGGCGCAAGGCCGCGGCGAAGGACCCGCCAATCAGGCCCACGCCCACGACGGCCAATACAGGAATCAGGGGGCCAGCGGCCCCCTGATCGGATTTCGGTGACGCGTCGTTCATGCGGACAAGATGGCGGTCAGGGCTTCGATGAACCGCTCGTTTTCCTGCGGCAGTCCGATGGACACCCGCAGCCACTCCGGCAAGCCGTCGCCGGCCACCGGACGCACGATCACGCCGCGCTTGAGCAGCTCCAGGTTGATGCGCGGGGCGTCGCCCACATGCACCAGCACGAAGTTGCCGTAGCTGGGCACGTAGCGCAGTTTCAGGTTTTCGAACGCGGCGCACAGCTGCGCCTTGCCCGCCTTGTTGGAAGCATAGGCCTCTTCCAGGTAGGCGGCATCGCGCAAGGCGGCGATGGCGGCGGCTTGCGCCAGCGTATTGACGTTGAAGGGCTGGCGCACGCGGTTCAGCAAGTCCGTCAGCACGGGCTGCGCCACCGCGAAGCCCACGCGCAGGCCCGCCAGGCCGTAGGCCTTGGAGAACGTGCGCGACACGATCAGGTTGGGATAGCGGCGCACCAGCGCGGTACTGTCGAAGCGGAACTCGGGATCGAGGTACTCGTTATAGGCCTCGTCCAGCACCACCGTCACGCGGTCGCCGTGGGCGGCGTGCACGCGCTCCAGGAAGGCCGCGATCTGGTCGCCCGGCACGAAGGTGCCGGTCGGGTTGTTCGGGTTGGCGATGAACAACAGCCGCGTATCGTCGGCGATGGCATCGAACATCGCATCCAGGTCGTGGCCGTATTCCTTGGCCGGCACCACGATGTGGCGCGCGCCGCGCGCCTGGGTGGCCAGACGGTAGACCGCGAACGAATGCTGCGCGTACACCGCCGACACGCCCGGCTCCAGCAGCGCCAGCGCCGCGATTTCCAGGATGTCGTTGGAGCCGTTGCCGAGCGTGACCCAGCTCATCGGCACGCCATAGCGTTCGGCCAGCGCCGCCTTCAGGTCGAAGCCGTTGGGATCGGGATAGCGCGCCAGCGACTCGGCGGCGGCCAGCATGGCCTCGCGCGCCGACTTGGGCATGCCCAACGGGTTTTCATTGGACGCCAGCTTGACGATGCCGGCGGGATCCAGCCCGAATTCGCGGGCCAGTTCTTCGATGGGCTTGCCGGCCTGGTAAGGCGCGATGGCGCTGACGTGCGCGGGAGCAACAAGGGGCTTGGATGCGGTGGTCATGTCGGAGAGGCTCACGGCGCCGGGTAGGAACCCAGCACTTTCAGGTAGGCAACCTGCGCCTGCAAGGCGGCAAGGGCGCGTTCGACGTTCGGGTCATTGCGGTGACCCTGGACGTCCACATAGAAATAGTATTCCCACTGGCCGGTGCGCGCCGGCCGCGACTCGAAGCGCGTCATGGATACGCCGTTGGCGGCCAGCGGCGCCAGCATTTCGTAGACGGCGCCGGCGCGGTTCGGCACCGCCAGGATCAGGCTGGTCTTGTCCTTGCCGCTGACCAGCGGCTCGATGTTGCCGATCGCCAGGAAGCGCGTGCGGTTGTGCGGATCGTCCTGGATGCCCGCGGCCACGATCTGCAGGTTCCAGGCGGGCGCCGCCACTTCGCCGGCGATGGCCGCGATGCTCGGGTCGCCCGCAGCCGCGCGCGCGGCCTCGGAATTGCTGGACGCGGCCACGCGCGCCACGTCCGGATAGTTGCGCGTCAGCCAGCCCTGGCACTGGGCCAGCGCCTGAGGATGCGCGGAAATCGTCTTGATGCCGTCCATGCTGCCGGACTGCGACATCAGGCAATGGCGAATGACCAGTGAACGCTCGCCCAGGATCTTCAGCGGCGTGTTCAGCAGCAGGTCCAGGCTGCGGTTGACCGCGCCTTCGGTGGAGTTCTCGACCGGAACCATGCCGACGTCGGCCTGCCCCGCCTCGACGGCGCGGAAGACCTCGTCAAAGGACGCACACGGCAACTTCTGCACGGCGTGGCCGAAATGCTCCTGCGCGGCCTGTTCCGAGAACGAGCCCTGCGGGCCCAGGAAAGCGACCGTCATGCCGCGCTCCAGGCCGCGGCAGGCCGAGATGATTTCAGTCCAAACCGCGGCCACGCCTGCGTTCGGGAACGGGCCGGGATTGGTCTGCTGCAGGCGGCGGATGACATCGGCTTCGCGCTCAGGACGCAGCACGGGACCATCGGCATTCGCGGCGTGCTTGGCCTCGCCCACTTCCAGCGCGGCGCTCGCGCGCTGCGTCAGGAGGTCGAGGATCTGGGCGTCCAGCGCGTCGATGCGCTGACGCAGGGGGAGCAGCTTGCGCTGCAGATCGTCATCCATAGCGACGCTCGAATTCCTTGAGGTACTCGACCAGCGCGGCGACCCCGGCCAGGGGCACCGCGTTGTAGATGGAGGCGCGCATGCCGCCCACGCTCTTGTGGCCCTTGAGCTGCGTCAGGCCGGCCGCGTCGGCGCCTTGCAGGAAGGCGTCGTTCAGCGATTCGTCGCGCAGCACGAACGGCACGTTCATGCGCGAGCGCACGGGTGCGTGGATGGGATTGCGGTAGAAGCTGGTGCTGTCCAGGTAGCCGTACAGCAGATCGGCCTTGGCCTTGTTCGCGGCTTCCATGCCGGCCACGCCGCCATTGGCCTTGACCCACTTGAACACCAGGCCGGCGACGTAGATGGCGAAGGTGGGCGGGGTGTTGTAGCGCGAATGCTCCGCTGCCACGTTGGCGTAGTCGAACGCGGACGGGCAGATCGGCAAGGCATGGCCGATCAGGTCGCGGCGCGCGATGACCATCGTCACCCCCGCCGGGCCGGCGTTCTTCTGCGCGCCGGCATACATCATGCCGCAGCGCGTCACGTCCATCGGACGCGACAGGAAATGCGAGGACGCGTCGACGACCAGCGGCACGTCGGGCGCGCCCAGCGCGGCGGTGTCGGGCCAGTCCATGAACTCGACGCCGCCGATGGTTTCATTGCTGCACAGGTGCAGATAGGCCGAATCCTGGCGCACCTGCCAGGTATCGACCGGCGGCACCCAGGTCAGCGGCGCCTGCTCGCGGCCATCCAGCTGGATGGCCTGCTCGCTGCTTGCCGCCACATGGGTGCTGCCGTAGCGGCCGGCTTCCTTGTACGAACGCTTGGACCAGTGGCCCGTCACGACGAAGTCGGCCGCCGGCGTGCCGCGGCGTCCCATGAGGTTCATGGGAACGATGGCGTTTTCCCCGGAACCGCCGCCTTGCATGAACATGACGGCGTAATCCGCCGGCAGTCCGAGCAGGTCGCGCAGATCGGACTCTGCTTCATCGCAGATCTGCACGAAATGCTTGCCGCGATGGCTCATTTCCATCACGGACATGCCGCTGCCGTGCCAGTCCAGCATTTCCGCAGCGGCTTGCTGCAGCACCACCTCGGGCAAGGCCGAGGGGCCTGCCGAGAAGTTCCAGGGGCGGGCCATTATTGCTCCGTAGGTTCCGTCGAATCCGTCGAGTCCGCAGCGCCGTTGTCGTCGCCGCCATCCGCGTCCTGGCCGTCTTCGCCCAGGTCGCCGTCATCGTCCGCATCGCTTTCCACGACACGGCGCACGCCGGACAGCGAGCTGCCGTCGTCGACGTTGATGAGCGTGACGCCTTGCGTGGCGCGGCCCATTTCGCGGATTTCCGAGACGCGGGTGCGCACCAGCACGCCGCCGGTCGTGATCAGCATGATCTCGTCCGAAGGCATGACCAGCACGGCGCCCACGACCTTGCCGTTGCGCGAGCTGGTCTGGATGGCGATCATGCCCTTGGTGCCGCGGCCGTGGCGCGTGTACTCGGTGATCGGCGTGCGCTTGCCATAGCCGTTTTCGGTGGCGGTCAGCACGCTTTGCGTTTCGTCGCCAGCCACGAGCAGCGCGATGACGGTCTGGGTGTCTTCCAGCATCATGCCGCGCACGCCGCGGGCGTTGCGGCCCATCGGACGCACGTCGTTTTCATCGAAGCGCACGGCCTTGCCCGAGTCCGAGAACAGCATGACGTCATGCTTGCCATCGGTCAGGTCGGCGCCGATCAGGTAGTCGCCGTCGTCCAGGTCCACGGCGATGATGCCGGCCTTGCGCGGGTTGGAGAAGTCGGACAGCGGGGTCTTCTTGACCGTGCCGCGCGAGGTCGCCATGAAGACGTAATGGTCTTCGCTGAATTCCTTGACCGGCAGCACCACGGTGATCTTCTCGCCTTCGGCCAACGGGAACATGTTGACGATGGGCTTGCCGCGCGAGTTGCGCGTGCCTTGCGGCACTTCCCAGACCTTCAGCCAGTACACGCGGCCGCGGTTGGAGAAGCACAGCAGGAAGTCGTGCGTGTTGGCGATGAACAACTGGTCGATCCAGTCGTTTTCCTTCATGGCCGTGGCCTGCTTGCCGCGTCCGCCGCGCTTTTGCGAGCGGTACTCGGACAAGGGCTGGCTCTTGATGTAGCCGCCGTGCGACAGGGTCACGACCATGTCGGTCGGGGTGATCAGGTCTTCGGTGTCGAGCTCGGTCGCGTTCAGTTCGATTTCCGAACGGCGCGTATCCTTCACGCCAGTCGAGAATTCCGCCTTGATGGCCTGCAGCTCGTCGGAGATGATCGTGGTGATGCGCTCGGGGCGCGCCAGGATATCCAGCAGGTCGGCGATGGTGGACATGATGTCCTTGTATTCGCCGACGATCTTGTCCTGCTCCAGCCCGGTCAGGCGTTGCAGGCGCATGTTCAGGATTTCCTGGGCCTGCGTGTCGCTCAGGCGGTACATGCCGTCGCCCTGGAGGCCGAACTCGGTGCCCAGGTCGTCCGGACGGAAGGCCGCGCGGCCTCCCGGCGTGTCGCCATCGGCGCGCGACAGCATTTCGCGCACCAGCGACGAGTCCCACGACTTCGCCATCAGTTCCTGGCGCGCGACCGGAGGGGTCGGCGCCGCCTTGATGATGGCGATGAAATCGTCGATGTTGGCGAGCGCGACGGCCAGGCCTTCCAGCACGTGGCCGCGTTCGCGGGCCTTGCGCAGCTGGAACACCGTGCGGCGCGTGACCACTTCGCGGCGATGCTGCAGGAAGTAGTCGATCATCTGCTTCAGGTTGAGCAGGCGCGGCTGGCCGTCGACCAGCGCCACCAGGTTCATCCCGAAGGTATCTTGCAGTTGCGTGTTCTTATAGAGGTTGTTCAGGACAACCTCGGGAACCTCGCCGCGCTTGAGTTCGATGACCAGGCGCATCCCGTCCTTGTCGGACTCGTCGCGGATGTCGGAGATGCCTTCGATCTTCTTGTCGTTGACGAGCTCGGCGATGCGTTCCTGCAGCGTCTTCTTGTTGACCTGGTAAGGGATCGCATCGACCACGATGGCCTGGCGGTTACCCTTCTCCATGTCCTCGAAGTGGGTCTTGGCGCGCATGATGACGCGGCCGCGACCGGTGCGGTAGCCTTCGCGCACGCCGGACATGCCGTAGATGATGCCGCCAGTGGGGAAATCGGGGGCCGGGATGAGCTCCATGAGCTCATCGACCGAGCAGCCCGGATTGCGCAGGCAGTACAGGCAGCCGTCGACCACTTCCTGGAGGTTGTGGGGCGGAATGTTGGTCGCCATGCCTACCGCGATGCCCGAGCTGCCGTTGACCAGCAGGTTGGGCAGGCGCGACGGCAACAGCAGCGGTTCTTGTTCGCTGCCGTCGTAATTGGGGCCAAAGTCCACCGTTTCCTGGTCGATGTCGGCCAGCAGTTCGTGGGCGATCTTGGCCAGGCGGATTTCGGTGTAACGCATCGCCGCGGCGTTGTCGCCGTCGATCGAGCCGAAGTTGCCCTGGCCGTCGACCAGCATGTAGCGCATGGAGAAGTCCTGCGCCATGCGGACGATGGTGTCATAGACGGACTGGTCGCCGTGGGGGTGGTATTTACCGATGACGTCCCCGACGATACGCGCCGACTTCTTGTAGGCGCGGTTCCAGTCGTTGTTCAGTTCGTGCATCGCGTAGAGCACGCGCCGGTGGACGGGCTTGAGGCCGTCCCGCACATCCGGTAGCGCCCGCCCGACGATCACGCTCATCGCGTAATCGAGGTAACTGCGGCGCATCTCTTCTTCCAGCGATACCGGAAGCGTCTCCTTGGCAAAGGAATCCATATATATAACGACAGAATCGTGTAAGGAGGAACCCGGGCCGGGTAAACAGGAAATTCTATCATCCGATTCCCGTAGAGGTCAGAAGGCGCTCCCCAAGAAGCCCCTCGGCGGGCCGGACCGGCAGATATGGGGCGGCGACCGACCCGCGCCTCGACCCGCGTCCTGCGGGCCTGTTGTCAAAAACCAACATGGAAAACGGAAGGAGCGCCGAAAACGTCATATCCAGCGCCAATGCGCCTCTCCAGGGAAGCCAAAGGCCCCCAAATGCCTTAAGATTGTTTCCAGCACGCAGGAAACCCAGTAGCTATTCCTTTGAACCAGCTCTTGGCGTTGCTATACTGGCCCCGTTTTCCTGATATGCGGCGGGGGTTCGCTGCGAGTCACTTATCCAGCTTCAAGCTCAACGAGGAGAAACATGAACAAACCCTCCAAATTCGCTCTGGCGCTCGCCTTCGCCGCCGTCACGGCCTCTGGTGTAGCTTCCGCGCAAACCGTGGACAACTGGCGCAACCCGTTCGGTGACGTTTGGAAGAACGGCACGAACGAACTGTGCTGGCGCGATGCATTCTGGACCCCGGCCACCGGTATCCCCGGTTGCGACGGCGTGCCGGTTGCACAACAGAAGGCGAAGCCGGCCCCGATGGCGGCCAAGGTCGTGTTCAATGCTGACACGTTCTTCGACTTCGACAAGTCGACGCTGAAGCCCGAAGGCCGTCAGCTGCTGGACCAAGTCGCCCAGCAAGCTCGCGGTATCGATCTCGAAACCATCATTGCTGTGGGCCACACCGACTCGATCGGTACCGAAGCCTACAACCAGAAGCTGTCCGAGCGCCGCGCCGCTTCGGTCAAGACCTACCTGGTCAGCAAGGGTATCGACCCGAACCGTATCTACACGGAAGGCAAGGGTGAGCTGAACCCGATCGCTTCCAACAAGACGAAGGAAGGCCGCGCCCAAAACCGTCGCGTTGAAATCGAAATCGTGGGTAGCCGCAAGTAATTGCTGGACTAGCTACAATAAGGGGGCCTCGCATAGCGAGGCCCTTTTTTTCGCCGGCCACGCACCAAAGCGGTGCAACGCCGCGCCCTTCCCTCGCCTAGCGCGACGGACCCCCTCTATATATATAGAGTCGCCTTACGCTGGACCTGCCCATGACCACGCAAACGCACGACACCGCCCGCCCCGCCATCAACGCCGACCAGGCTGAAATCGACAAGTTCGGCGCCCTGGCCAGCCGCTGGTGGGATCCCGAAAGCGAGTTCAAGCCCCTGCACGCCATCAATCCGTTGCGGCTGGAATGGATCCAGGAATGCGCGGGCAGCCTGGCGGGCAAGAAGGTCCTGGACGTGGGCTGCGGCGGCGGCATCCTGTCCGAAGCCATGGCGCGCGGCGGCGCCGAGGTCACCGGCATCGACCTGGCGGACAAATCCCTGAAGGTGGCCCGCCTGCATGGCCTGGAATCGGGCGTGAAGGTGGAATACCGCAAGGTTCCCGTGGAGGAACTCGCGGCGGAACAACCGGGTCAGTACGATGTGGTGACCTGCATGGAAATGCTGGAGCACGTGCCGGATCCCGCTTCCATCGTGCGCGCCTGCTCGACCCTGGTGAAACCGGGGGGCTGGGTGTTCTTCTCGACGCTGAACCGCAATCCCAAGTCCTTCCTGTTCGCCATCGTCGGCGCGGAATATGTCCTGCGCCTGCTGCCGCGCGGCACGCACAGCTATGACCAGTTCATCAAGCCCAGCGAGCTGTCGGCAGCGGCGCGCGGCGCCAACCTGGAACCGGTCAGCATGCGCGGCATGGAATACAACCCGATCACCCAGATCTACACCCTGTCGTCCGATACCTCGGTCAATTACCTGATGGCTACCCGCAAATGAGCGCCCTGATCCTGTTCGACTTCGACGGCACGCTGGCCGACACCGCCCCCGACCTGGCCGCCGCGGCCAACCGCCAGCGCACCCGCAAGGGCCTGGAACCGATGCCCTACGAGGCCCTGCGCCCGGTCGCGTCCCAAGGCGCGCGCGGCCTGCTGCGCGTGGCGCTGGACCTCAAACCCGGCGACGCCGACTACGAGCCCACCCGCCTGCAGTTCCTGGAAGACTATGCCGCCGGCTCCACGGTCCACAGCAAGCTGTTTCCCGGCATCGAGGCGCTGCTGGCGGACATCCGCGGCCGCGGGCTGTCCTGGGGCATCGTGACCAACAAGGTCACCTACCTGACCCTGCCCATCGTCGAATACTTGGACCTGACGCGTGACAGCGCGGTCCTGGTCTGCGGCGACACCACGGCGCACGCCAAGCCGCACCCGCTGCCGCTACAGCACGCGGCGCGCGAAGCCGGCTTCGCCGTAGACCGTTGCGTCTATGTCGGCGACGACCTGCGCGACATCCAGGCCGCGCACGCGGCAGGCATGCCCGCGGTGGCGGCCGCTTACGGCTACGTCGGCGAAGACGACAACATCACGACCTGGGAAGCGGAAACCTGCGCCAACTCCCCCGCGGAACTCTGGTCCGCCATCCAGCCGCTGCTGCCCAGCGACCTGCGCTGATCCAGCTTGGCCGGGCCGCCGCGCGGCCCGTATCCCACCTAGCGCTTGTTCGCGAAAATTAGTTGAATTTGCCGAACAATCTTTCCGGAATCAGGGTCTTTATCCTGAAACCAAAGCCACTTAAAGTATCGCTTATGCAAGGCATGCGGGTGCTTCCCGATTGCCTTTTCCGGCTGATGCCGGAGGTCGCGGACACCGCCGTCCGCCACTAATCCCCCGCAACGGCGCCCTTCGGCCCCGTTGCTCTGCCCGGCGCTCAGGCCGGAGCACACCTGACCTTTTTAGACCACCCACAACGCCGCCCGCGCGCCGCCCTGCCGCGTCGCGCCAGAGGAATGCCTATGCTATTGCCCATCCTGTTACTTTCCGCCGCCGGCTTCACCATCCTGACGACAGAGTTCCTGATCATCGGGCTGCTGCCCGGCCTGGCCCGCGACCTGAACGTCACCGTATCCCAGGCCGGCCTGCTGGTGTCGCTGTTCGCCTTCACGGTGGCGGCGACCGGCCCTCTGCTCACGGCGCTCATGGCCAACATCGAGCGCAAGCGGCTGTTCATCGGCGTGCTGGTGCTGTTTGGCCTGTCCAACGCCCTGGCAGCCGTCGCGCCCAACATCTGGGTCATGGCCGTGGCGCGTCTGGTCCCTGCACTGGCCCTGCCGGTGTTCTGGTCGCTGGCCAGCGCCACGGCCGTGGAGCTGGTTGGTCCCGCCCGTGCCGGGCGCGCCATCTCCATGGTCGCCTTCGGCATCGTCGCGGCCACGGTGTTCGGCATCCCCATCGGCGTGCTGATCTCGGACGCCTTCGGCTGGCGCGCCGCCTTTGGCGTGCTGTCGGCGGTGGCGTTCGCCAAGGCCCTGCTCTTGCTGTTCGCCTTCCCCAGCACCCGCATCCGCGCCGACAGCGTCAAGCTCATCACCCAGCTGCGCATCCTGCGCAACCCGATCGTGGTCGGCCACGTGCTGCTGTCGCTGCTGGTGTTCACCGGCATGTTCACGGCCTATACCTATCTGGCGGACATGCTGGAGCGGCTGGCGGGCTTCAACGGCCAGATCGTGGGCTGGACCATGATGGCATTCGGCGCCGTCGGCCTGATCGGCAACACCCTGGGCGGCCGCATGGTAGACCGCAGCCCACTGGGCGCGACCGCCTTGTTCTCGGCGCTGATGGCGGCGGGACTGGCCGTGATCGCCCCCGTGATGCAATCGCACGGCCTGCTGGCCGTGGCGCTGGGCGTCTGGGGCATTGCGCAAGCCGCGCTCTTCATCGTCTGCCACGTGCGGCTGATGAAATCCGCGCCCGAAGCGCCGGCATTTGCCGCGTCCCTGAATATCTCGGGCGCCAACACCGGCATCGGCCTGGGCGCCGTGGTCGGCGGGTACGTCATCGACAACTACGGGTTGGCCTCGCTGGGCTGGGCCGCGGCCGCGATCGTCGGCGTCTCCGTGATCCTGGCCTTCGTGCTGATGGCGGCTTCGCGCCCGCGCCGGGAGCCCAAGGCGGTCTGCGCCAACGCGGTCTGACGCCCGCCTGTATCGTCTGCGCCACGCCCGGGCAAGGCGGCGCAGACGACGCAGCAAGCTATGGCGTTTACCAGTACAATAGATCCTCTTGGGGCCGATCCGGATTCGACGTGGGTCGCGAAACAACTCAGGGCATGCCGAGCACCAGTACGCTCGTTAAACCACTGGAACACTACAAACGCCAACGACGAGCGTTTCGCTCTCGCCGCTTAAGCGGTGAGCCGCTGCACTGATCTGTCCTTGGGTCAGGCGGAGGAAGGCAACTTCCTAGGGGGGCAACCCTCGAACCGCAGCAGCGACATTCACAAGGAATCGGTTTGAACTGGGGTCACACGGTTCAAATTTAAATTACGTGAATCGCTTTGGTCCGGCCTGTCGGTTGGCTAAGTCCAAAGTTAAAACCAAATAAATCGACTACGCATGTAGAACTGGTTGCGGAGGGCTTGCGGACGGGGGTTCAATTCCCCCCGGCTCCACCAAATACCGCTGAAAAGCCGGTCTGATCTTGAATCAGACCGGCTTTTTTTTGCCTGCGACAAACGCACCTCGGCACCCCGCTGTGCTCAAGCCTCCAGCCTGAACTGCGGCAAGGTGATCTCGTCCGACACCCGCTCGAAGCACACCCGCACCCGGCTTCCCATCCGGACCGCCTCGGGCGGACTGTCGACGATGTTGGCCATCATGCGCACGCCTTCATCCAGGTCGATCATGGCGACGACATATGGCACTTTTTCGCTCAGGGCCGCGTTGCTCGGGCGCCGGTTGATGGTGTAGGTATAGACGGTTCCCTGGCCTGCGGACTCGATCCATTCGATGTTGTCGGACAGGCAGGCCGTGCAGAATTCGCGCGGATAGAACTGGCGCGTCTTGCAGCAGCCGCATTGCTGGACGACCAGGCGGTTTTGCTTCGCCGCATCCCAGTAGGGCTGGGTGATCCGGGTCGGTTGCGGCAGCGGGCGTTGGGCGAGTTCCATGGTCAGACTCCGAGTATCAGGGTGGTGTTGCAGGAAAAGACCAGGCCGGGCGCATGCACCAGGGCCAGTTCGGCGCGGGGCAGCTGGCGCTCGCCGCATTCCTTGCGCAATTGGTGCACGGCCTCGAGCAGCAGCAGCATGCCGAACTGGCCGGGGTGGTTGTAGGACAGGCCGCCGCCCGAGGTATTGATGGGGAAGTCGCCCCCCGGAGCCAGGCGTCCGTCCGCCACGAAGGCCCCGCCCTCCCCGCGCTTGCAGAAGCCCAGTTCTTCCAGCGACTGGATCACGCCGATGGTGAAGTGGTCGTAGATCTGCACCACGTCGATGTCGGCGCGCGTGACGCCGGCCATGGCGAGCGCGGCGTCGGCCGTCTGCGCCACATTGGTGTCCAGCCAGTCCGCCGTGTTGAAGGGCGTGTAGTGGTGCGAGAAGGATTCGGCGATGCCCATCACGTAGACCGGCGGCCGCTTGAGTTCGCGGGCGCGCGCCGCGGACGTGATGATGACGGCGCCGCCGGCGTCGGTCACCAGGCAGCAGTCGCGCTGGCGCAGGGGATCGGCAATCATCTTGGACGCCATGACTTCCTCGATCGAGGTGTCCTCGCGGCGGTAGGCCTTGGGGTTGAGCTGCGCCCACTTGCGCGCCGCCACCGCTACTTCGGCCAGGTCCTTGTGGGTGGTGCCGTAGCGCTGCATGTGCAGCTGCGCCACCATCGCGTAGTAGCCGATGGGGCTCAGCTGCCCATACGGCGTGATGAACTGCCCGCGCGGCAGGCGCATGTCCTCGGGCGTGCCGCCCACCTTGCGCGTGCCGTCCGACAGCTGGGTGCTGCCGTAGGCCACCAGCGCCACCTCGCACATGCCGGCCTCGATGGCGGCCATGGCGTGGCGGATGTGCATGACGCTGGACATGCCGCCCACGCTGGTCGAATCCACGTAGCGCGGCCGTATGCCCAGGTATTCCGCAAGGTGCAGGCCGGCGAACTTGTCGTCCACGTGCGCGAACACGCCGTCGACGTCCTTGAGCGTCAGCCCGGCATCGCGCAAGGCGCGGGCCGCTGCCTGCGCCTGCAGGTCCAGCGAGGTCATCCCGGGCACTTTCCCCAGGTCCGATTCGGCGGCGCCGACGATGGCGACCGATTTAGAAAGATGCTTGCTCATGTAGGGATCTGTTCCTGTCGAAGTCGAAGAGAAGGTTCAAAGCGTCCGGGCGATCAGCTCGCGCATGACCTCCGAGGCGCCGCCGTAAATACGGTTGGGCCGCACGTCGGTGTAGGCGCGGGCGATGGGGTATTCGCGCATATAGCCGTAGCCGCCGTGGAACTGCAGCAGGTCATCGATGGCGCTGGTGGCCTCGGAAGCCCACAGCTTGGCCATGGCCGCGCCGCCTGCATCGAGCTCGCCATCCAGGTATTGCTGCACGCAGCCGTCGACGAAGGCGCGGGTGGCGGCGGCCAGGGTCTTGATGTCGGCCAGCTTGAAGCGGATGTGCTGGTTGTCGATCAAGGCTTTGTCGAAGGCGCGCCTTTCCTTGGTGTAGTCGACGGTCCATTGCAGCGCGCTCTCCAGCGCCATGGCGCAGCGCACCGCGATCATCAGGCGCTCGCGCACCAGCTCCTTCATCAGATAGCCGAAGCCCTGCCCCGGCTCGCCCAGCATGTCCTCGTCCGGCACGAACATGTCCTGGAAAAAGAGTTCGGCCGTGTCCTGCGCCTTCTGCCCGACCTTGTCCAGCAGGCGTCCGCGCGTGAATCCGGGCGTCGCGGTATCGACCCAGAACAGGCTGATGCCGCGCGCGCCAGCGGCGGGATCGGTCTTGGCGACCACCAGCACGCGGTCGGCATGGAAGCCGTTGGTGATGAAGGTCTTCTGGCCGTTGATGACGTAGCCGCCTTGGGCACGGACCGCCGCGGTGCGTATCGCCTTGACGTCGCTGCCGGCGCCCGGCTCGGTCATGGCGATGGACGCCACGATGTCGCCCTGGGCCATGCCGGGCAGGTCGCGCAGCTTCTGCCGTTCGGTGCCGAAGTTCAGCAGGTAGGGCGCGACGATATCGGAATGGGTGGTGAAGCCCGTGACGCCGGTGGCCAGCGCGCGGGCGATCTCTTCCACCACGATGATGGTGTGCAGGAAGTCGCCGCCGCCCCCGCCGTATTCCTCGGGCGTGCTGGGCAGCAGGATGCCGGCCGCGCCGGCCTTGCGCCACAGCTCGCGCGGCACCAGGCCTTCCTGTTCCCATTGGTAGTGATGGGGCGTGATCTCTTGCGCAATGAAGCGCGCCACGGTGTCGCGGAACAGTTCGTGCTCCGCCGAGAAAAGCTTGCGCTGCCGGTTCATGCTGTCTCCTGGTCTGTCATGGCGGCCCGCCTAGGCTTGCGGCCAGTAGCGCTGTTTGACCAGCCGCTTGAGCAGCTTGCCGGTCTCGGTGCGCGGCATGTCGCTGGAAAAATCCACGCTCTTCGGGCACTTGATGGGCGAGATCCGGTCGCGGCAATAGGCGATGAGCTGCTGCGCCAAATCGGGGCTGGCGGCGGCGGGATCGCGCAGTTGCACTACCGCCTTGACCTCTTCGCCGAACTCCGCGTTCGGCACCCCGACCACCGCCACGTCGGCCACCGCGGGATGCGTGCTCAGCAGGTTCTCCGCTTCCTGGGGATAGATGTTGACGCCGCCCGACACGATCATGTTGGAGAGGCGGTCGGTCAGGTACAGATAGCCGTCCTGATCCAGGTAGCCGATGTCGCCATAGGTGGCCCAGCCGCGCGCGTTGTAGGCGCCGCGCGTCTTGTCCGGATCCTTGTGGTATTCGAAGGAGCCGCCGCCGGAAAAATAGATGACCCCGGGTTGGCCGGGGGGCAATTCATTCAGGCCGTCCTCGCTCATGATGTGGGCCTGGCCGAACTCCGGCCGGCCGACCGAGCCGCGATGCGCCAGCCACTCGTCGGAGCCCAGCGAGGTGCGTCCCACCAGTTCCGTCCCGCTGTAGTACTCGTACAAGATCGGCCCCCACCACGCGATCATGGCTTCCTTGACGTCGGCCGGGCACGGCGCGGCCGCGTGCACCGCGTAGCGCAGCGTGGACAGGTCGTGGCGCGCGCGCTCCTCTGGCGGCAGGCGCAGCAGGCGGATGAACATGGTGGGCACCCATTGCGAATGGGTAATGCCATGGGTGGCGATGGCCTCCAGCGCCGCGGCCGCGTCGAATTTTTCCATCATGACGCAGCTGCCGCCCGCCCGCAGCGCCGCCATGTTCCAGCGCACCGGAGCCGCGTGATAGAACGGCGCGGTCGACAGATAGACGGTGCCGCGGTCGAAGGCCTTCCAGGCGCTGCTGGGCGCGTCGCCGACGCGGAAGTAGCGGTTGGCCACCGACAGCGGACGCTTGATGCCCTTGGGCAGTCCGGTGGTGCCCGATGAATACAGGAAGTCCGTGCCTTCCGGGGTTTCAGGCAAGGCCACGTCATCGGCGTAACGGCCGATCCAGTCTTCGTACTGGATCGCGCCGGCGTCCGCGCCGTCCATGCACACGCGCAGCACGCCGCGCGCATCCAGTTCATCCGCGTCCGTTTCGGCCTGCGTATGGCCGGAGTAGAACAGCACCCGCGCGTCGCAGTTCTCGATGATGTAGCGCGCTTCGTCGCGCTTCAGATGGCGGCTGATAGTGGTGTAGTACAGGCCGACGCGGTGCGCGGCCCACAGCAGTTCGAAGAAGCGCGGATGGTTTTCCAGGAACACCGCAACCACGTCGCCGGGTTGCAGGCCAGCGTCCAGCAAGGCCGCCGCGCATTTGCGGCTGCGCAGTTCCAACTCGCGCCAGGTCACCTTGGTGCCGGACGGAATCATGCGATAGGCGATGCCATCGGGCATCTCCCGGGCATGGGCTTCAAGTACAGACATGGTTCACCTCTGGTTTCTCTCAATGCGCCAGGCTGGCCGCGCCATGGCTCAGCACCACCGTGCCGCGCTCGTGGGCCAACGCGCGGAATTGCAGGCGGTCGCCGTCGCGCCAGATCTCCACACGCAACGTCTCGCCCGGGAAGAACGGCGCGGAAAAGCGCGCGGCGATGGCGCCCAGCCGTTGCGGCGCCGAGGGCGCGCAGGCCTGCAGCAAGGCCCGCGCCGCCATGCCGTAGGTGCACAGGCCATGCAGGATGGGCCGGTCGAAGCCGGCTTCGCGCGCCATGTGCGGCAGCGCGTGCACCGGGTTGAGATCGCCGTTCAGGCGATAGAGCAAGGCCTGCTGCGGCAGCGTGGGCAGCAGCACGACCTGATCGGGTTCGCGCTCCGGCGTGGCCGGCAAGGCCTCGGGCGGCTCGTCGCCCTGGCCGAAGCCGCCATCTGCGCGGCAGAACGACACGTGCTCCACCGTGGCCAGCGGCGCGCCGCTGTCGGCGTCCGAAATATCGCGCACGGTCACCACCAGCGCGCCCTTGCTGGCGCCCTTGTCCACTACCCGTGTAACGCGGGTCCGGCTGCGCACCGCGCCGGCCGCGACCAGCGGCGCATGGAAGGTCATGCGATGCTCGCCATGCAGGATCTTGACCCAGTCGATGCCCGTGGCCGGATCGGCGGCCCAGCCATTGGGCGCGCCGATGGTGGCCAGGAAGGTCGGCACCACCGCCGTCCCTTCTTCATGCACGTAGCGCAGTTCGCCTTCGTTGGCCGGATCGCTGCCGTAGCCCAGTCCCAGCGCATAGATCATGCAGTCGCGCGCGCTGTAGCGGTCGACGCGGTCCTCGAATTTCCAGTTGCGCAGGTTTTGATAATCGATTGCCATGGATCATGCCTCCCTGTGCAAGCCGGCGGCGCCTGGCCGCCGGCTTGCGGGTCATTCCGCCTTGATGCCGGCGGCCTTGATGATTTTTTCCCAACGGTCCTTTTCGGACCGGATGAAGCTGTCGAACTCGGCCGGCGTGCCGCCCAGCGGAATGCCGCCCTGCTGCGCCAGCTGCTTCTTCACTTCCTCATCCGCCAGGACCGCGTTGAGCTCCGTGTTCAGGCGCGCGACCACGGCCGGCGGGGTGCGCGCCGCGACCAGCACGCCCAGCCACGCGCCGACGTCCACATCGGGATAGCCTTGCTCGGCCAGCGTCGGCACGTCGGGCAGGATCTGGCTGCGTTCGCGGGTGGTGACCGCCAGCGCCCGCAGCCTGCCCGCCTTGACCAGCGGCGCGACGGTGATCACGTTCTCGACCGTGAAGTCGACCTGGCCCGCGACCAGGTCGTTGGTCGCGGGCGCCGCCCCCTTGTAGGGCACGGTGACCGCGGTGAAGTCCAGGCGGTTCTTCAGCAGCTCGCCGCCCAGGTGCCCGGACGTGCCGATCATGGATACCGCCATCGACAGGCTGCCCTGCTTCTTGCGGGCATAGTCGCGGAACTCGGCCAGCGTCTTAACCGGCGCGTTGGCGTTGACCACCAGCGCGTTCGGCATGGTGATGATGCGGATCACCGGCGCGAAGTCGGACATCGCGTAAGGCAGCTTGCTGTACAGCGTGTAATTGACCGCGTTCGGGCCGCTGCTGCCCATGACCATCGTGTAGCCGTCGGGCTCGGCGCGCAGCAAGCCTTGCATGCCCAGGATGCCGGCCGCGCCGGCCATGTTTTCCACCACCACCGGTTGGCCCAGCCTCTCGGACAGCTTCTTGCCTATTACCCGGCTGGTGATGTCCAGGATTCCGCCCGGCGAGCTGGGCGCGATCAGGCGCAGGGGCTTGTTCGGATAGTCATCGGCCGCGTGCGACACCGGCGGCAAGGTTATTGCGGTCATCAGGCTGGCCAGCACTGCCAGCGTGTATCGCCTGCGTGTGTTCATGTATGTCTCCTGATTGGTCTTGTGTCCGCGGGCTTGTGGCGCCCGCTGTCTCGAATCCGGCGAACGGACCCGTTGCCGCGCGTCAATCCACCTTCATGCCGGTGGCGTCGACCACGCCCTGCCACTTCTTCACTTCGCTCTTGAGGAAGGCCCGCGCCTCGTCCGGACCGCCGGTCAGGGGCCGGGCGTAGATCCGGTCCATGAATTCCTGCACATCGGGCTGCTTGTTGATGTCGGCCACGGCATCGGCCAGCTTCTTCAAAACCGGCGCCGGCACCTTGGCGGGGGCCGCCATGAAGTACACCGCTTCCACGTCATAGCCCTTGAGGCCGGCTTCCTCGATGGTGGGTAGGTCCGGCATCGCCTTCATGCGCTCGCGCCCGGTCACGGCCAGCGCCTTCAGCTTCTTGGACTGCACCAGCGGGATGGCGGTGGAAACGCTGCCGAACATCATGTCCACGGTGCCCGACATCAGGTCCACCTCCGCCGGCGACACGCCCTTGTAGGGCACGTGGGTCATGTCGACCCCGGCCATGACCTTGAACAGCTCGCCCGCCAGGTGAATGGACGAGCCCATGCCGGCCGAGGCGAAGGTCAGCTTGTTGCCGCCGGCCTTGGCCTTGCTGATCAGGTCGTCGACGCCCTGGATGCTGGAGCCGGTCGGCACCACCAGGATGTTGGGCGTGGAGGCCACCATGCCTATGGGCATCAGGTCGCGCTCCCAGTCGTAGGGGTTGCGCTTCATGGCGGCGTTGGCCGCCACATAGTTGGCCGCCATCGCGATGGTGTAGCCGTCGGCCGGGGCCTGCGTCAGCGCCTGGATCGCGATGTTGCCGCCGGCGCCCGGGCGGTTTTCCACGATGAATGTCTGATTGAAACGTTCGCCGAGCTTTTTGGCGTACAGGCGGGCGAGCAAGTCCGTGGCGCCGCCGGGCGCAAAGCCCACGTACACCCGCACCGGCTTGTCCGGATAAGCGTCGGCCCCGCTGGCTGCGCCTGCGGCAGCCAGGCTCAGTACCGCGGCCAACAATCCCTTCAACATTGCCATGAGTCGATCTCCTTCCGTTTTTTTAGAGATATGGGAATGTCGGGCCAACTTATTCCGACATGCCGAACAGTATAACGATGTGCCGATAATAATTGTCAATATTTCCGGTGATGTGTATATTTGTTCGGAACCTCGGAATAAATTCAAACTTGCCAGGCGTATCTCCCGGGATATCGGATTTCGGGCCCAAGGCGCCGGCACATCAGCTACAGAAGGGGAATGGAGATGGACCTGCAACTCACCGGTAAAGTCGCTGTCATCACGGGTTCCGGCCGCGGCATCGGCTATGCGTCGGCATTGGCCCTGGCGCAGGAAGGCGCCCGCATCGTCATTACCGACATCAACCCCGAATCGGTGGAACAGGCAGTCGGCAGCCTGAAGCAGGCCGGCCACGAGGCCATCGGCGCCGTGCTCGACGTCTGCGACGCGGAACAGGTCCAGACCATGGCCGAGCTGGCCGCGCACAAGTTCGGCGGCATCGACATCCTGGTCAACAACGCCGGCTTCACGCGCGACAAGTACCTGCTCAAGATGCCGGTGGAGGACTGGGATTCGGTGGTCGACACCATCCTGAAGGGCGCCTACTACTGCACCAAGGCCGCCCTGCCCTCGATGATGGAAAGGAAGTGGGGCCGCGTCATCAACATCGCTTCGCGCGCGCACTGGGGCAATCCCGGACAGACCAACTACTCGGCCGCCAAGGCCGGCCTGATCGGCTTCACCCGCGCGCTGGCGCTGGAACAGGGCAAGTTCAACATCACCGCCAACGCCATCGCTCCGGGACTGATCGAAACGCCGCTGGTGCGCGGCCTGTCCACCTATGAAACCCTGCGCGCCAATGCGCTGGCGCGCCAGCCGGTGCCGCGCCTGGGCGCGGTCGAGGACATCGCCAACGCGGTGGCCTTCCTGGCCTCTGAACGGTCCTCCTTCATCACGGGCGAACTGCTGCACGTGACCGGCGGCCGCTACGCCTCGTAAAACGCCCCTCCTCTCCGGAATCCGCTCAGCCATGCAAAGCGCAAGCCCTGCCAGCCAGTCCCCGCTTCCCGCCCAGCCGCCGCTGGAAGTCGGCCATCGCTTCGAATCCGCCGGCCGCACCATTACCGAAAGCGACATCGTCAACTTCGCCTGCCTGTCCGGCGACTTCAACCGCCTGCACGTCGACCACGAGTACGCCAGCGCCACGCCCTTCGGCCAGCGCATCGCCCACGGCCTATTGGTGCTGTCCGTGCTGTCCGGGCTGACCACGCAGTCCAGCGGCTACCGGCAGCTGGAACCCTATGTGCTGGCGCTGATCGACATCAACTGCCGTTTTCCCAAGCCCACCTTCATCGGCGACACCATCGTCGTGCGAGTGACTGTGACCGAAAAAACCGGGCAGTACCGGCCCGGCAAGGACAAGGTGGTGTTCCGGCGCGAAGCCGTCAACCAGCGCGGCGAGGTGGTGGTCCAGGCCGACTTCGCCATGGTGCTGCGGTCCATGGAGGGTGCGGCATGAAACCGTTCGCAGACCTGACGCGCTTCGTCAACCCGCGCAACGTGGCGGTGGTCGGGGCCTCCGCCCGCGAGTCCAGCCAGGGGCGCCGCCTGTACGACAACCTGATGCTGCATTCCTCGGTGCCGGGCGAGGTGTACGCGGTCAATCCGGCCTATCAGGAGATCGGTGGCCGGCCCTGCTGGCCCTCCATCAGCGCGTTGCCCGAGGCCGACATCGACGTGGCGCTGATCATGGTCAACGCCTCGCTGGTGCTGGATGCCTTGCGCCAATGCGCGGCGCGCGGAATTCCGTTCGCGGTGGTCATGACCTCGGGCTTTTCGGAGGCGGGCGAGGAAGGCAGGCGCCTGGAGCGCGAGATCGCCGAGCTGTGCGAGGCCACCGGCCTGCATGTCTACGGGCCGAACTGTCCCGGCTTCGTCAATGTCCGCGACCGCCTGGGCATGACCTTCTCGCCCGCCTTCAAGGACGATCTGAACTCCGGCTCCATCGGCTTGGCAACCCAGGGCGGCGGACTTGGCCGCAACCTGTTGCAAGGCCTGTCCCACGGCCAGGGCGTGGGCCTGTGGTTTTCCGCCGGCAACGAGGTCGACCTGGAGATCCCGGACTTCATCGCCCACATGGCGAACGATCCGAAAATCAGCGTGATCGCCTTGCTGATGGAAGGGGTGAAGGATGGCAGACGCCTGACCGCCGCGCTGGAGCTGGCGCGCGCCCGCAACAAGCCGGTGGTGGTGCTGAAGGTCGGCCGCTCCGAAGCCGGCGTGCGCGCCGCGCAATCGCACACGGCGTCGGTGGCCGGCACGGCTGCGGTCAACAGCGCCGTGTTCCGGCAGTTCGGCGCGATCGAAGTGGACGACCTGGATCAGCTGCTGGCGGCCTCGCGCCTGCTGACGCGCATCACGCCCAAGAGCGGCAATGGCCTGTGCATCCATACTTTCTCGGGCGGCACCGCCGCGCTGGCCGCCGACATCGCTGGCGCCGCCGGCCTGCCGATGGCAGTGTTCGCGCCCGAAACCAAGGCCGCCTTGCGCAAGCTGCTGCCGGACTTCGCCAGCATCGACAACCCGGTAGACACCACTGCCGACATCCTGCGCAACCCCGAGGCCTCGGCCGCCTGCCTGCGCGCGATATGCGCCGACCCGGCGGTGGGCACGGTGCTGTTCCCCATCCCCATGGATTACGGTTCGATCACCGACGGCATGGCGCAGGCCATCGCCACGGTGGCGGCCGAAACCGAAACCTTGATCGTGCCGGTCTGGATGAGCCGGCGCCTGGGCGGGGGCTTCCAGCTGCTGGAAACCGCCGGCCTGCTGCCATTCCTGTCGCTGTCGGACGCGATCGCGGCGCTGTCCAAGGCCATACCCTGGAAGCGCCCCGAGCGCGCGGCAGCGGCGCCCGCGCACGCGGATGCCGCCCCCGGCCAGGCCCGCATGCTTAGCGAAGCCGCGGCCAAGGCCATGCTGCGCGCGGCCGGCCTGCCGATACCCGAAGGAGTGGTTGCCGCCAGCGCCGAACAGGCGGCCCATGAGGCCGAGCGCCTGCGCTTTCCCGTGGTGATGAAGGTGGTCAGCGCCCAGATCGCGCACAAGACCGAAGCGGGCGGCGTCAAGCTGGGTATCGCCAGCGCTGGCGCGGCGCGCGCAGCCTATGCCGCCATTCATGAATCGGTCGCGCGCCACCAGCCGGACGCCGTCATCGATGGCATCCTGGTGGAGCGCATGCTGCCGCCGGGCGGCCGCGAAGTGTTGATCGGCGTGCACAGCGATGCGGCCTTCGGCCTGGTGCTGACCTTCGGCCTGGGCGGCATTTTCGTCGAAACCATCCGCGACGTGGCCCACCGCATGGTGCCGCTGTCGCGCGACGATGCACGAGCGCTGCTGCGCGAGATCCGCCATGCCGACGTGCTGGACGGCGTGCGCGGCCAGGCGCCCGCCGATCTCGCGGCGCTGGAGGACCTGGTCCTGCAGGTCTCGGACTTCGCCTGGAGCCACCGCGACGCCTTGCAGGAAATGGAGCTCAATCCGGTCTGGGTCGGCGCCGCTGGGCAAGGCGCGGTGCCGCTGGACGCGCTGATCGGCCTGCGGGCCGATGCGGATCCCGACCTGGGGCTGCGCCAGCCATGAGCGCCGCCGGACTGCTCTTTCCGACTCTATCCGCCTAGGACTCGCATGGACTTCTCACTGGACTCCACCCAGATCGAATTGCGCGATTCGCTGCGCCGCTACCTGACGGCCGAAGTCGCGCCCATCGTCAACCGCTACGAAGCCGAGGCCCGCGTGGTGCCGCAAGACATGGTCCGCGCCATGCGCGACTTCGGCCTCCTGGGCGGAATGCTGCAGGAAAAGGACGGCGGCTACGGCCTGCCGATGACAACCTACGGCATGCTGATAGCCGAGCTGGCGCGCGTCTGGCCGTCGCTGCGCAGCATCGTCAGCACCAGCAATCTCGCGGCCTCGGTCTTGAGCGACGGCGGCTCGCCCTACCTCAAGGAAAGGTACCTGCCGCGCGTCCTGTCGGGCGACGCGATCGCCAGCTTCGCGCTCAGCGAACCCAATATCGGTTCGGACGCGGCCAACGTGGAAACCCGCGCGGTGGAAACGGCGACCGGCTGGCGGGTCAATGGCCGCAAGCTCTACATCAGCCTGGGCACGGTATGCGAGCTGGGCGTGGTGTTCGTGCAGACCCAGCGGCAGAACGGCGAACGCGGCGTATCCTGCCTGCTGTTCGAGCGCGCCATGCCGGGCTTCTCGTCCAGCCCCATCGGCAAGATGGGCATGCTGAGCTGCCCGCTGGGCGAGCTGCTGTTCGAAGACGTGGAGATCCCCGCGGCCAACCTGATCGGCACGGAGGGCAAGGGCTTCGCGCTGGCCAAGAAGTACCTCAACATCGGCCGCTGCGTGGTGGCGTTTTCCGCGCTGGGCATCGCCGAGGCCGCCTATGAGGCGGCGGTAAAATACGCCGGCGACCGGGTCCAGTTCGGCCGCCCCATAGGCGGCTTCCAGCTGGTGCAGCATATGATCGCCGACATGATGACGCTGGTCGAAACCTCGCGCCTGCTGTGCTGGCGCGCCGCCGACGCGCTGGACCGCAACGCCGCCGACAGCCAGATGCTATGTTCGATGGCCAAGCGCCATGCCACCGACGCCGTGCTGCGCGTGGCGGAACTGTCCATGCAGGTGCATGGCGGCGCGGGCTACACCACGCTGTTCCCGGTCGAGCGTCATTACCGCGACGCCCGCCACCTGAGCATTGCCGAAGGCACCAACCAGATCCAGGCCCTACTCATGGCGCAGAGCGTACTAGGCATTTCCGCGTTGAAATGACCGACTACGCCAACGCCCAGGCCGGCTCCCCTATCCACTCCGACATCCTATGCCGCAAATCCTCCCTACCGCACAGCGCGTGCTGCAAGTCTTCGAAGTCTATGCGCGGGAACGCCGTCCCCTGACGAATTCGGAAATGGCGCGCTTCCTCGATCTGGCCGACAGCAGCTGCTCGGACCTGCTCTACACGCTGCGTCAGGCAGGCTATCTGCTGCGCACGCCCAAGTCGCGCTACTTCCATCCGACGGGCAGGCTGCTCGACGTGGCCCAGGGCATCTCGGCGGCCGACCCGCTGCAGTCCTTCGCGTCCGAAGCGCTGGAAATCCTGACGCGCCAGTCCGGCGAATCGTCGATGTGCGGCCTGCTGGACGGCAACAAGGTGAAGATCTACGCCAGCCAGGAAAGCCCGCGCGCCCTGCGCTACGTGGTGCAGCCCGGCACCACCTTCGACCTGCAGGTCGCGGCGCTGGGCAAGGCGCTGCTGGGCGAGATGGACGCGGCGGAGCGCAATGCGCTGATCGACTCGCTGCCGTACGAGCACGTCACGGCCAGCAGCATCACCGACCCCGCCACCTTGCGCGCCCAGATCGAATCGCAGTCGGCCAAGCACTATTTCAACAGCCGCGACGAAGGCAATGAAGGCGTGTCGGCGGTCGGCATCGCGGGGCGCGTGGGAGGCCAGCTGACGGCTCTGTCCATCGTCGGCCCGACCCATCGCATGGACGCCAATATGGAGAAGTACATCCAGATCATCCTGGACGCGCGCGCCGAATTCTTCGAATCCTGAGAACCCGACACATCATGGAGTGACGATAGACATGGCTGGTCCCCTGAACGGATTGACGGTGGTGGAAATGGCCGGCATCGGGCCCGGCCCCTTCTGCGCCATGATGTTGGCGGACATGGGCGCGGACGTGATCCGCATCGACCGGCTGACGCCCGGATTCCTGGGCGGCGGCGGCACCATCATCGACCGCGGCCGCCGCACGATCGCGCTGGACCTCAAGCAGCCCGGCGCCACCGACATCGTGCTGCGGCTGCTGGACCGGGCGGATGCCTTGCTGGAAGGCTTCCGCCCGGGCGTGATGGAAAGGCTGGGCCTGGGGCCGGACGAGTGCCTGGCGCGCAATCCACGCCTGGTGTACGGGCGCATGACCGGCTGGGGCCAGGACGGCCCGCTGGCGCAGGCGGCCGGCCATGACCTGAACTACATCGCCATCACCGGCGCGCTGCACGCCATGGGGCATGCCGAACTGCCGCCAGCGCCGCCGCTGCATCTGGTCGGCGACATGGGCGGCGGCGCCATGATGCTGGCCTTCGGCGTGCTTTGCGGCCTGCTCGAGGCCGGCCGCACGGGCCAGGGCCAGGTGGTGGACGCGGCGATCTGCGACGGCGCGTCCCTGCTGGCCAGCGCTTATCACGGCAAGCTGCAGGATGGCGGCTGGGTCAACCAGCGCCAATCCAACATGCTGGACGGTGGCGCCCATTTCTACGGCTGCTATGCCTGCGCGGACGGCAAGTACGTCTCCATCGGCGCGATCGAGCCGCAGTTCTACCGCCTGCTGCTGGAGCGCTGCGGCATCGACGACCCGGACTTCCAGCAGCAATGGGAGCGCGCGCAATGGCCGCAGCTGCGCGCCAAGCTGGCGGGCATCATCGCCGGCCGGACCCGCGAGCAATGGTGCGCGCTGCTCGAAGGCACGGACGCCTGCTTCGCGCCGGTGCTGGACTTCGAGGAAGCGCCGCGACACCCCCACCATGTGGCGCGCGGCAGCTTCATGGAGACCGGCGGCATCGTGCATCCCGCCCCCGCGCCGCGGCTTTCGCGCACGCCGGGACAGGCCCGCGCAGTGCCCGCGCCCGGCGCGCACACGGAAGAATTGCTGGCGGAACTGGGCCTGGCGCAAGCCGAGATCCAGGCCCTGCGCGAGCGCGGCGCCATCGCCTGAGCGTTCGCGGCAGCTAGCGGCCCGGTCCGCATGGCGCGGGCCGGCCATCCTGAAAGGCAGACATGGAGACCGATCCGATGCAAGTCATCTCTAGCGAGTTCAAGACCCTGCTCTATGCCGTGGAGGGCGGCGTCGCCACCATCACGCTGAACCGCCCCGCCCAGCGCAATGCGCTGGACATGGCCATGCGCGAAGAACTGGCCCATCTGGTGGGCGAGATCCGACGCGACCGCGGCGTGCGCGTCGTGATCCTGGCAGGCGCCGGCGGCGCCTTCTGCTCGGGCGGCGACATCTCCACCATGGGCTCCGGCGGCTCCGCCGAGGAAGCGCGCGAGCGCATGGCCAGCCTGCTGCTGACGATAGAAGGCCTGATCACGCTGGACCGGCCGGTGATCGCGGCGGTCGATGGCCCAGCCTATGGCGCCGGGCTGGGCCTGGCCCTGACCGCCGACCTGATCCTGGCGTCGCCGCGGGCGCGCTTCTGCCTGTCCTTCCTGCGGCTGGGGGCCATCCCCGATTGCGCCACCATGTACACCCTGCCGCGCATGGTGGGCCTGCAACGCGCCAAGGAACTGGCCTTCTCCACCCGCGAATTCCAGGCGCAGGAAGCCCGCGACATGGGCATCGTGTTCGAGATCCAGCCGCAAGAGGCGATCCACGAGCGCGCGCGGCAGATCGCGCTGTCCATGGCCGAACTGCCCATGGCGGCGCTGGCGATCACCAAGCGCGGCTTCAACGCCTCGCTCAACAGCGACCTGAACGCGATGCTGGACCTGGAAGCCGCCGGCCAGGGCGTGGCGCGCTCCACCGACTATCACCGCGAGGCGGCCGGCCGCTTTCTTGACAAGGTGGCGCAACGCTTCCAGTGGCCGGCAGCCGGCCTCTAAGCCTGGGCCCGCGCGCTTGCCCGCCGCGCCAGCGTGCAGTAGTACTCGGCCGCCGGCGTCAGCGGCAGGCCGGCGCGCTGCACGATACATACCGGCGGCGCGGGCAGCGGTTCCTTGACGCGGATTTCCTGGAACACGCCTTGCAGCAGCGGATACCGCAGCCATTGCACCGGCAGCATCATCAACAGGTCGGAATGGGTCAGGGCCGTGATGAAGGTCAGCGCGGACTGGGCCTTCAGGGCCAGGTGCGGCGGCGGCAGGCCATGCTTGTCGAACAGCGGGCCCAGCTCCTCTTCGGCCTTGTGCGTGATGGAGGTGGTGATCCATTGCGCCCCCGCCAGGTCGCGCAGGGAGCGGGCGCGCGCCAGCGGATGGCCCTTGCGGCCGATGATCACGCGCGTGTTGTCGAATAGCTTTTCCACCTGTAGTTCGCCTGGCGTGCGCGCGGGCACCGGCCCGATATAAAAGTCCACGGTGCCGTCCAGCAGGGACGCTTCGACCAGCGGGTAGACCCCGTCGATGATCTCCAGATGGGTATCCGGGTAGCGCGCCCGGAACTCGCGCAGCACTTCGGCGAACAAGCCCAGATGCGGCGCGGTCGACATGCACAGCGTGACGCGTCCGCGGGACTCGCCATTCAATTGGCCGATCTCGTCGCGCGCGCGCTGCATCTCATGGCGTATGGCGTTGGCCCGCCTGAGGAATACGGCGCCCATGGGGGTCAGGCGCACGCCCTTGGCATGCCGTTCGAACAGGACGCACCCCAGTTCTTTCTCGAGTTCGCGGATGCTGCGGGAGATGGCCGGCTGCGGCGCGTCCAGATGGCGGGCCGCAGCCCTGACGCCGCCGCGTTCGGCCACGGCCAGGAAATCCCGCAAGGTATTCAGCTTCATGGAAGTGAATCAAATTTGATATCGGTAAGCTGATTCTGCCATCTTTCAGCATCGGCGGCATAGGCCTAGGATGCGTCCAAAGCCTGCAGCGTAAGCAGGCAACCGAGGAGACCGAAGGTGGAAAAGCGAGCCTCGCCCCGCGTGCTGATCGTGGGCGCCGGACCGGCCGGACTGAGTCTGGCGATCGAACTGGGGCACAGGAAGATTCCGTGCCTGCTCATCGAGCGCAACGACCGCGTGGGATACGCGCCGCGCGCCAAGACGACCAATGTGCGCACGCGCGAACACCTGCGCCGCTGGGGCATCGCCGACCGCTTGCGCGCGGCATCGCCGCTGGGCGCCTACTACCCCTCCAACGTGGTGTTCTGCACCCGCCTGGCCGGCTTCGAACTCGCGCGGCACGAGAACGCCATGTACTGCGCGCCCGGCCGCAATCCGCTGTACTCGGAACACGCGCAGTGGATACCGCAATACACCGTCGAAGAAGTCTTGCGCGCCCATGCTGCTACCCTGCCCGATGTGGAGATCCGGTTCCGCTCCGAACTGCTGGACCTGGCGCAGGATGCCGGCGGCGTGCGCGCCCGCTTGCGCGATCTGGCGCAAGGCCGCGACATCGAGCTGGACGTGGACTATCTGGTGGGCGCCGACGGCGCGCGTTCCCTGGTGCGGGACCTGATCGGCACGCGCATGGAAGGCAGCCATGACCTGTCCCGCAACTACAACATCGTGTTCCGCGCCCCCGGACTGGCCCAGGCCCATCGGCACGGCCCCGCCATCATGTACTGGCAGATCAACGGCGACGCGCCCAGCCTGATCGGCCCGATGGACAGCGGCGACACCTGGTTCTTCATGCCCACTCACGTGGACCCGCAGCAGCGCGCCAGCGACATCGACGCGCGCGCCATGATCGCCCGCGCCACCGGCATCGACCTGCCTTACGAGGTGCTCAGCAGCGACGAGTGGACCGCCAGCAAGCTTCTGGGCGACCGCTACCGGCAGGGGCGCGTCTTCCTGGTGGGCGATGCCTGCCATCTGCACCCGCCCTTCGGCGGCTACGGCATGAACATGGGCGTGGCCGACAGCGTGGACCTGGGCTGGAAGCTGGCCGCCGCGCTGCAAGGCTGGGGCGGCCCCGCCCTCATCGACAGCTATGAGCGGGAACGCCGGCCGGTGCACCAGTGGGTGCTGGACGAAGCCGAGCACAACCATTCGATTCTCGGCAATCACTTGCTGGCCGATCATCTGGAAGAGGCCGGCGCGGCGGGCGAGCGGGCGCGCCAGGAAGCCGGCGCGCGCATCCGGGCGGCAAAGATGCGCGAGTTCGCCACCCTGGGCGTAGTGCTGGGCTATCAGTACGCGGATTCCCCCGTCATCGTGCCCGACGGCAGCCCCGCACCGGCCCGGGACTTCATCAACTACGTCCCTACGTCCCGTCCTGGCGCCCTGGCCCCGCATGCCTGGCTGCATGACGGCAGTTCGCTGTACGACCATTTCGGCCCGGGATTCACCTTGCTGGCCTTGCCCGCGGCAGCCGCCCGCGACGTCGAGGCCGCCGTCTCCGCGGCGCGGACGGCGGGCGTGCCCTTGACGCTGATCCGTCCGGAAGAAGGCGGCGTGGCCAACCTCTACCCCGCCCCGCTCACTCTGATCCGGCCCGATCAGCACGTCGCCTGGCGCGGCGCCGGCTGGCCGGATACCGACCTGTACGCCCGGGTGACGGGGCGCCACTGACATCGAGACTGGCAGCGCTGCCCCGCGCCGCCGCAATCCCAGCCTAGCGAGATCCGCCACCAAGGCGGACGACAGGAGACCTACCATGATCCGCAATGAAGATCTGGCGCAAGCCGAACAGGCCGTCGCCGGCTTTCGCAACCGCGTCCTGCCCTTGCTGTTCGCAGGATATCTGCTCAACTTCCTGGACCGCACCAACATCAGCTATGCGCAGCTGCAGATGGGCGCGGACCTGGGCATTTCCCTGGCGGCCTACGGGTTCGGCGCGGGGCTGTTCTTCATCGGCTACGCCAGCGTATGCGTGCCCGCCAACCTGGCGCTGCAACGCTTTGGCGTCAGGCGCTGGCTGGCCTGCATGTTCCTGGCCTGGGGCCTGGTCTCCTGCCTGATGGCCGCGCTGCATGGCGAAAAATCGTTCTACGCGCTGCGCTTCCTGCTGGGCGTGACGGAAGGCGGCTTCATTCCCGCCGTGAATTTCTACATCGCGTCCTGGATTCCGCCCCGCTACCGCAGCCGCATCAATTCGATCTTCATCATGGCGCTGCCGCTGGCCATGATCTTCGGCGGGCCGCTGGCGGGCGCGCTGCTGAAGATCGACGCCGGCATGCCGGGCTGGCGCTGGCTGTTCCTGATCGAAGGCCTGCCGACCATGCTGCTGGGCCTGCTGATCCTGCGCTACCTGCCTGGCACGCCGCAGGAAGCCAGTTGGCTCAGCGAAGGCCAGCGTCAGGGCTTGCGCGCCCTCATGGAACACGAGGCCCCCGCCCGCACGGCCGGCCCCACTGCTTCCTGGGCGCACGGATTCGCCGTCTTCCGCCAGCCCATGCTGTGGGGCCTGCTGCTGATTCTGCTGGCTGCCTACGCCGCGACCTTCGCCCTGGCGTACTTTCTTCCCACGATTCTCAAGCAGCTGTACGGCATCACGCCGCTGGAAATCGGCGCGCTGCTGATGATTCCCAACGTCGTGGCGCTGGTGTTCAGCTATGTGGTCGGACGCAGCAGCGAACGCACCGGCGACATCCGCTGGCACCTGGCGGCCGTCTGCCTGGTGGGCGCTGCCGGCTTCCTGATGCTGCACGGCGCGGCGACGGTGTCCCTGGCGGCATTCCTGGCCGTGGTGTCCATCATCACCGGCTACACCATCGCGTATTACGGTCCGCTCAATGCCGCCGTGCAGAACTACATCGGCGCCAGCGCCGGCCCGCTGGCACTGGTGACGACCATCGGCTCGCTGGGCGGCTTCTTCGGCCCGACCCTGACCGGCGCGGTCATGCAGGCCAGCGGCGGCGAATGGGAACTCGCGGCCCAGGTGTTCGCCCTGGCGACGCTGGCGAGCGCGGGCCTGGCGATCCTGTGCGTGCGCAACCGGCGCGCGGCGCCGGCCGCGCAAGCAGCGGCCTCCGGCACCTGAAATCAACACAACCCACATAGCGAGTCAGACATGAGCACGAATACTCAAGCAAAGATCGCCGTCATCACCGGCGGCGCAAGCGGAATCGGCCAGGAATGCGCGCGCCAGCTGCGCGCCGAAGGTTGGCAAGTCGTGGTGTGGGACCGGACCGCCGCGGACGGAGCCGTGGCCGTCGACGTTGCCGACTACGCCAGCGTGGCCCGCGCGGCGGCGCGGCTGGACGGCGTGGACCTGCTGATCAACGCCGCCGGCATCGCGGGCAGCCGTGCCCCGGTCGCGGAAAAGGATCCTGCGGAATGGGCCCAGGTCCTGGCGGTGAACCTCAACGGCACCTTCCATTGCGCGCATGCGCTGTATCCGGCGCTACGCGCCCGCGGCGGCGTCATCGTCAACATCGCCTCGGTCGCCGGCATGGTCATGATGAAGGGCCGCGCCCACTACGCCGTGTCGAAGGCCGGCGTGGCGACGCTGACCCGGTCGCTGGCCAACGAATGGGCCGGGGATGGCATCCGCGTCATCGCGGTGGCGCCCGGCTACGTCAAGACGCCGCTGATCCAGCATTCGATCGATGCGGGCGAACTGGACGAGGCCCGGCTCGCGGCCATGCATCCGATGAACCGCCTGGCGACCACCCAGGAAATCGCGGCGTCGATCATCGCGTTGAGCAGGCCGCCGTTCCTGTTCATGACCGGCTCGGTCGTCACCATCGATGGCGGCATGACACTGGGCAAATAGTCAGGGGTATCGCGCGAAAGCAACAGATTGTCCCTAAATTTTCCGACAACCCCCTTTTCTTGAAATAAACCGTCACATATTACGATTACTTTCAATCCATAATCTACGCAAGAAAATGCCACCGGCGTAGGGGGCCCGCTCTTGCGATGAAAGTCCTTTCCATATTCGGGACGCGTCCCGAAGCGATCAAGATGGCGCCCCTGGTGTCCGCGCTGCAAGGCGAACCCCGGATCCAGAGCGTCGTCTGCGTGACGGGCCAGCATCGCGAGATGCTGGATCAGGTGATGGCCCTGTTCGATCTGCGGGCGCAGCACGACCTGGACATCATGGTGCCCAACCAGACGCTCAACGGCCTCTATGCGCGGCTGATCAGCCGGGTCGACAGCGTGCTGGAAGCTGAGCAACCGGATTGCGTGCTGGTCCATGGCGACACCAGCACCGCATCGGCCTGCGCACTGGCCTCTTTTCATCGCCGCGCGCGCATCGGCCACGTCGAAGCGGGCCTGCGCACCGGCGACCTGAGCAAGCCCTTCCCCGAGGAAATGAACCGCCGCGTGGTCGACGCGATAGGCGACTGGCTGTTCGCGCCCACGGCGCAATCGCGCGCCAACCTGCTGCGCGAAGACCTCTCGGGGCGTATCACGATCACGGGCAATACCGTGATCGACGCGCTCGCCATGACCTGCGCCAAGCTCGCGCCCGATGGCACGCTCGCGCAGCAGCTGTCGGCTCGCTATGGCTGGCTGGATCCGCAGCGCCGCCTGCTGCTGGTCACCGGGCACCGGCGCGAGAGCTTCGGCGAGGGCTTCCGGCACATCTGCGCCGCCCTGGCCGAACTGGCGCGGCGCGAGGACCTGCAGATCTCTACCCCGTGCACCTGAATCCGCAGGTGCGCAACGTGGTGATGGCGCAGCTGGACGGCCTGTCGCGCGTGCATCTGATCGCCCCGCTGGATTACCTGGACTTCGTCTGGTTCATGCAGCGCGCCTACCTGATCCTGACCGACTCGGGCGGCGTGCAGGAGGAAGCGCCCTACCTGGGCAAGCCGGTGCTGGTGATGCGCGACGTCACCGAGCGCCCGGAAGCCGTGCAGGCCGGCACCGTGACGCTGGTCGGCACCGACACGCAGCGCATCCTGGCCGAAGTGAACCGCCTGCTCGACAACCCGGAACTGCACGCCTCGTTCTCGCGCCGCATCAATCCCTATGGCGACGGCCTCGCCAGCCAGCGCATCGTCGACGCGCTTTGCGGCCGCGCCGTATCCGAGTTTGCGCCTCAAGCACCGGCCGCGGCCCGCTAGCCGCCCCATGCCCCTCACCACCGGAGCCCTCATGCCCCACGCCCCGCATTCCCCCGCCGCCCGCACCCTCTGCCGCGCGCTGATCGCCGCCGGGTTGCTGCTCCCCTTGGGAGCGATGGCCAGTCCCGCGGGCGACGCCTTGCGGCGCTTGCTGGGCGACGACTGGGTGACGCGCGACACCAGCCTGGAAGACCTGGGCATCCGCGAACCGGTGGTGCTTAGCAATAGCGACGCGCGCCAGGAGTTCTATCTGCCGGTGCCCCGCGGCGTGCCGATAGCCGACGCCACGCTGGACTTCGACGCCCGCTACATCAAGGGCGAGCCGGGGCGCGCCAGCATGGTGCTGTGGGTGGACGGCGTGCCGCAGACCGCGCAGCGCATTGCCGACGGCGAAGGCTCGGCCACGCGCAAGCTGAACGTGGAACAGCGCGTGCGCGACACCGGCTTCGTGCGGCTGGCGGTGGACTGGCAATCGGAGATCGCGCTGCGCCGGTGCGAAAGCAACCGCGCCACCGCCAACGCCTTGATGGTGTCGCCGCGCACACGCCTGAGCTACCGCTACGACGCCTCGGCCATCGGCAGCCTGGACGAAGCCTGGAGCACCCTGCCCGGCAAGCCCGTGCTGATGGTGGCGGGCGCCAAGCTCGACCAGCAGGCCTTCGACAGCGCCTGGCGCATGGGCGTGGCAATGGCGCGCAGCGGCAAGCAGGTCGCGGTCCGCGCCTTCCCGGCGGTGGGCGACGAGGTCGACACGCGCGGCCTGCAGGCCCCGAACGGACTGGGGCAGGTGCCGGCGTTCGCAGCCCTGGCGGGGAATGACAAGCACAAGCTGGCCAGCCCCGCCGAGATCGGCGCGCTGTTGATCATGGGCGCCCCCGCCGTGAGCGGCGACGTGGTGATCGCCGACGCCGCGCTGCGCGCCCGCTACAACGAGGCGTTAGATGCCTTGCAGGCCCAATTGGCGCAGGACGCCGACGCCGCCGAGGCCTTCAAGGCCTGGCGCCAGCGGCGCATGCCCTTGGCCGGCCAGGACCTGCAGACCAAGGAAATCCGCCTGGCGCCGCTGGGCCGACAGGCGGTGATCGCGGTGTCCGCCGACGCCGGCGCGCAAGGCGCTGGCGCCTTCGACACGGCCTGGCGCCGCATCCTGGTCACGCGCCAGGCGCAGGTCAAGGCAGCCGAGCCGCCGCAGGCCTCCAGCGAGGACGGCATGCGCCTGACGGCGCTGGGCGGCTCATCCGCCAGCTTCGACGTGGTCGCGCGCGGCGACTGGAACGCCACGTTCCCGCTGGCCGCGGTCTCGGCGGACGGCAGCATGCCCGACGAACTGGTCATGGACCTGGCTGCCGCGCCGGGCGCCTCGGCGACCCGCCCGGTCGCCTCGGTGTTCTGGAACGGCATCCTGCTGGCCGCCAAACAGATGGACGCCGACGGCCATCCCGAACGCCTGACGGCGCGCGTGCCCGGCTATGCCCTGGGCCTCAGCAACGCCGTGCGCGTCACCTTCCAGCGCCAGCCGGTATCGGTGGACTGCAACGAAATCCCGCAAGGCTATCCCGTCAACGTCTTGCCCACCAGCTATGTAAGACCGGGCCGCGCGCAGCCCGACGGCACCTTCGTGGGACTGTTGCCGCTGCTGGCCGGCAGTCCCCAACTGCTCATCCCCGACACCTATCTGGCCGATGCGCCGGCCAACCTGCAGCGTGTGATCGGCATCGCCACGGCCAGCGGCCTGTCGGCCACGCGCGCGACGCTGTCGCTCACGCCGGCGGGCCAGGCGGCCAAGCCCAGCGGCCCGTTCGTGGCGATGGAAGTGGCCGTGGACGGCGCC
The DNA here is from genome assembly GCF_002192695.1 of Achromobacter xylosoxidans. Classification (GTDB taxonomy): domain Bacteria; phylum Pseudomonadota; class Gammaproteobacteria; order Burkholderiales; family Burkholderiaceae_B; genus Achromobacter; species Achromobacter xylosoxidans_C. The sequence goes on along the minus strand of NZ_MTLG01000053.1, from coordinate 279,212 downwards.
AAGCCCATGGTCAAGGTCACGGACCGCAAGCAGTTGACGGTGGACGGCAAGAACGCGCCCTGGCTGGACATTTCCGGCCTGGACCAGCTGAGCACGGCCGAAGTCGTGCGCGCGGGCGGCCAGGACGGCCTGCTGTGGCACACGCTGGGCCAGCGTCCGGTGATGCCGCAGGCGCCCTTCGTGCTGAACCGCGGCAATATCGCCATCATCGGCGCGGCAGGGCCGCTGGCCTGGATCGACAGCGCCAATCCCGCGGCCGGCCAGCCGCCGGGCGCGGGCGCAAGCGCCTTCTTCGAATGGCGCAACTACCTGTCGTGGAGCGTGCCGGCGCTGAGCGTCGGTCTGCTGGTCCTGCTCCTGATCCTGATCGCCGCACTGCGCGTCACGCGCAGGAAGAACAAGGAAAGCAAGTAACCCGGAGGCGCCATGTCCTCGCTTTACTGGCCCTACCTCATCGCCGACTACTACCGCGGCCTGGAGATCGTGACGGCGGTGGTCGGCGTCATCATCCTGATGTCCAGCCTGGACGACCTGTTCATCGACGGCTGGTTCTGGCTGCGCGAGCTGCGCCGCGGGCTGACGGTCAAGCGCCAGTATGCGCCGCTGAGCGCGGAACAGTTGCGCGCCAAGCGGGAACAGCCGCTGGCGATCATGGTGCCGGCCTGGCTGGAATATGACGTGATCGCGCCCATGCTGGAAAACATGGTGTCCACGCTGGAGTACAAGAACTACACGATCTTCGCTGGCACCTACCAGAACGACGAGCGCACCATCAAGGAAGTGGAGCGCATGCGGCGCCGCTACCGCCAGCTGATACGGGTGGAAGTGCCGCACGACGGCCCGACCTGCAAGGCCGACTGCCTGAACTGGATCGTGCAGGCCATCTTCGCGCAGAACGCCCTGCAGCCCGAGCCGTTCGCGGGCGTGATCCTGCACGACAGCGAAGACGTGCTGCACCCGCTAGAACTCAAGTACTACAACTACCTGCTGCCGCGCATCGACTTCATCCAGCTGCCGGTGACCTCGCTGGAACGCGAGTGGCACGAGCTGGTCGCCGGCACCTACATGGACGAGTTCGCCGAATGGCACACCAAGGACCTGGTGGTGCGCGAAAGCCTGTCCAAGATGGTGCCGTCCGCCGGCGTCGGCACCTGCTTCTCGCGCCACGCGCTGGAGGTGCTGGCGGCAGAGACCAACAACCAGCCCTTCAATACCGATACGCTGACCGAGGACTACGACATCGGCGCGCGCCTGGCCCAGCGCGGCATGCGCCAGATCTTCGGCAAGTTCGAGGTCGAGTACGTGACGCGGCGCCACTCCTGGTTCGGCCTGGGACCGGAGAAGATCTCCGTCATCAGGATGCCGCTGGGCGTGCGCGAATACTTCCCCAACACCTTCCGCACCGCCTACCGGCAGAAGGCGCGCTGGACGCTGGGCATCGGCCTGCAAGGCTGGCAGCAGGTGGGGTGGACGGGATCGCTGGCCACCAAGTATCTGCTGTTCCGCGACCGCAAGGGCCTGTTCACCTCGTTCATCGCGATACTGGCCTATCTGCTGCTGGCCAACTTTTTCCTCTTCTTCCTGGCTGATCGCTTCGGCTGGTGGCAGGTCTACTACCCCTCCTACTTCCGTCCCGGCGGCTGGCTGGTGACGCTGATGTGGCTGAACGCGGGAGCGCTTCTGCTGCGCGTGGTGCAGCGCGCGTACTTCGTCGGCCGCATGTACGGCTGGGAGCATGCCCTGCTGTCCATGCCGCGCATGATCGTCGGCAACTTCATCAACGCCATGGCGGCGGCGCGGGCCTGGCGCCTGTTCATCGGCCACCTGATCACGGGCAAGCGGCTGGCCTGGGACAAGACCATGCATGACTTCCCCTCCACCGACCAGTTGGCGCAGCAGCGTCAGCGCCTGGGCGACCTGCTGCTGTCCTGGCAGGCCATCGACCACCAGATGCTGGAGCAGGCGCTGGAGATCCAGGCGCGCGAGAAGCGGCCGCTGGGCGAAATCCTGATGGAACGGGGCTGGCTCGATGAAAAGACGCTGCACGAAGCGCTTTCATTCCAGCAGGGCGCTCCGACACAGACCGAACATCCCGCGGACCCGCTATCGCACAGGCCTTCTCCTCCATGACCGTCATTTCGCGTTCGCTGGCTTTCAGCGCCCTGCTGCTGTGCGTGGCAGCGGCTCCCGAAGCCGCCGCCCAAGCCGCGGCCGCAACCGAACGGCCATTGGAGGGCGACGCTTACCAACTGGCCGACCAAGCCTATAAGCAGTACGACGCCGGCCACTACGAAACCGCCCAGATCATGGCGGAGAACGCCATCCGCCTGCGGCCCGACGTGGCCCGCCTGCGGCTGCTGCTGGTCTATGCCCTGGAAAAGCAAGGCAAGCGCCAAGAGGCCGCGCGCGCCGCCGACGCCGCCATCGCGGCCGGCCTGGGCTCGCCCGAACTGCGCCAGGCCCGCGCCAACCTGCAACGCCCGCCGGCCGTGGCCGCCACGCCTGCGCCGCCCGCGGCGCAAACGCCTGCGCAAGCGTCCGGACAAGCTCCCGCACCAGCTTCCAAGCAAGCGCCCGCACAAACGTCCGCGCCGGTCCGCAAGCCCGCGCCGCAAACACCGTACCAGCGGGCCTATCCCGTGGCGGCGCGCGCCTACGCGGACTACGCGCGGCAGGACTACGCCGCGGCCGCCGCAGGCGCCGAGCGCGCCTTCCGCGCCGCGCCCAGGCAAGGCGAATGGGCCTTGCTGTGGGTGGAATCGCTGGGCGCGCAGCAGCGCTACGAAGCCGCCAGCCAGGCGGTCGACACGGCGCTGGCGCTGGGCGCGCCCAACAAGGCAGCGCTGCAGGCCCGGCAACAGGCCTTTCAGAAGCAGATCGCCGCCAGCCAGGCGCCCGCCGCGCCGGCTCCGGGCAGCGTGGCCGCCACGGGCGCCTACGCCGCCTACGACCAGGGCGACTACCAGGAAGCCATCGCCCTGGCGCGCCAGGCCGTGGCGCAAGCCCCGGACAACGAGAGCTATGCCCAGCTGCTGACGACCGCGCTGGCGGCGGGCGACAAGGCGCAAGCCGCCGAGGCGGAAACCCGGCTCAGCGACGCCATCGCCCGCCAGCCGGACTCGGCCCAATTGCTCGCGCAGCGCGGCTACGCGCGCCAGCGCCTGGGCCAGCCCGCGGGCGCGGCGTCCGACTTCGCGGCCGCGCGCGCCACCGGCCAGGCGCCGCCGCGCCTGATCCTGGACCAGGCCTATGCGCAATCCGCAATGGGCGACAACCGCGCCGCCACCGACTCGCTCAAGCAAGCCATCGACATGGACGATGCCGGCCAGCTGGGCCTCACGCCGCTGGAACGCTACAACACGCGCAGCGGCGTCGCCGCCCTGTCGCGCGAATGGGGCGGCTCGTTTTCCGCGTCCTATCGCGGTGCGCGGCCGGCCAACTCCAGCATGGGCGGCGCCGCCATCAACACGCCAGGCGACGTGGTATTCAGCACTGCGGAAATCTTCTGGCGCCCGCCGCAGCTGAACAACCGCTGGGGCATGCTCGAAGCCTATGCGCGCAGCTCGAACACGCTGTACGACGGCGGCAGCACCTACGAGTCGCGCAGGAACGTGGATCCCTGCACCGGAGAAAGCACGCCGGACAACCGCTCGGCCGACGAACGCCTGCGCAACAGCAGCTCGGCCGCGGGCATCCCCAGTACCATCGGCGCGCTGGGCCTGCGCTACCTGCTGGCCGACACCGGTGTGACCTTCGGCATAGAACGGCGCTTCTTCCTGGGGTCGGCCACCCGCCAGGGCTACGCCTATCCGGAATCCAGCGCGGTGCAGTGCGCGGCGCAGCAGGCCTTCCACAGCGCCTATCCCAACCTGCAGGACCAGAGCGCGGTCGCGCGCTACAAGCTCAACGGCAACGCGGGCGGATGGATGACCTATCTCACCTACGGCTATTACCAGGGCCGCGAGCTGCGCGTGGACGTGCCTAGCTGGCTCACCATCGAAGGCTATGCGCAGGGCGGCTATCTCTGGGACGACAATAGCGCCAACTACACCGCCTACTCGGTGGACTCGAAGGGCCAGCGCCAGCAGGACCTGGGCAGCTCCTCGGGCCGCCTCAAGCGCGACCAGGCTTTCCTGTCCGGCGAGCTGCGCGTGGGCCGCAGCTTCCGCGCCACCGGCATCAGCGACAAGCTGGTGTTGTTTCCCTATGCGGTGGTGGGCGCGGACTGGCTGTGGCAGAAGAGCGTGGCAAAGCTCAACGACCTGCCCGGCTACGGCAGCCAGTCGGTGGTCCTGTCCGACCATGGCACCTCGTGGTCGCTGGGCGTGGGGCCCGGCTTCAACGTGCGCTACTGGTTCCGCGAAGACCACTACAACGCGCCGCGCTCCTACCTGGACTTCGGCGTCCAGTACCGCACCAGCTTGGGCGGCGGCGAGAGCGACCGCGCCAAGGGCTGGTTCATGAACATGACGCTGTCATACTGAGCCGCTGATACACACCATTACATCAGTTCATAAGCCTATAACAATGAATCGGGCATAGTGCTCCGCGCCACGCAGGCTGCGCGATCGCCAGGCGTGCAAACCTCATCCCTCACCGCGTTGGAGATTGAATTGCCGATGTTCAAACAAGCCCGTATCGCCCTGACGGCCGCCGCCCTGACCCTGGCCAGCGGCGCCGCCCTTGCCCAGCAGACCATGCCGGGCCAGATGCCCAACCTGGCGGCCGTGAGCGGCCAGATGCATGCCGCCGCCGAGTACTGCGGCGCCTACTCGGCAGCGCAGCTCGAGCAGATGAAGCAACAGCAGAAGACCGCGACCGGCGCCCAGGGCATGTCCGCCGCGGACTTCGACGCCGCTTTCTCGAAGTCCTACAGCCAAGCCAAGGTGCAACTGGGCACGCTGAGCGCGGCCGACAAGGAAAAGACCTGCGCGCAGCTCAAGGCCATGGCCGCGGCGCAACCGCGCTGACCCCTTCCCTCCAGACTGCTTGCCGGCCGCCTAGAGCGGCCATTCCTGGCGCAGGCGCTCGGCTTCGGGCGTAGGCCCGATCAGCCAGGGATCCGCGGCAAAGGCAACCACGCTTTGCGCGCGGTAGCGCCGCGCGATGCGCAATTGCCGGCGCACGCGCGCCGCGTCGGCGGAGCGGGCATTGAAGGTAGTGCCGTCCTGGCGTCCGGACGGCAGTTCCTCGAACAGTTCGACGATCAGGTCGAACGGCGCGCGACGCGCCAGCAGCATGCGGTGCAAGGGCTCCAGCGCCTCGTACGCCGCCATGCCGGACACGCCTACCCCGTCCTGCAGCATGGGCCTCAGGCTGGCGGCATCCAGCAATCCGCTCCACAGGTCGGCCAGTCCCAGCGTTCCCGGCAATTTGCTGTGATACGTGGAGATGGCGGGCATGCGCCCACTCTGTTGCGCAAGCGGATCGGACAGCTCGCGCAGCCATTGCGCCAGGCGCGCCTGGCGGCCGGGCGCGGCCCAGCTATGCTGCTCGATCTCGTAGGGGATGTACCAGCCGCGGAACGCGGCCAGCCCGATTGCGCTCGAGGCCCGCGCATAGGCCAGCGCCTGTGCCTGCGCGTCCTGCAGGAATGCGGCCAGCGCCGCCTCATCCGGATTGCCCAGCTGCCGCCACCAGCGCTCGTCGTAGGGCAGGCCCAGTTGCAGCCCCATGCCCAGGCGCTCGGCCTCGTCGAAGATCAGCGCCAGCGTGGCCGCAGGCAATTGCCACGGCTGGGGACCGCCGCCAGCCCCTACCCATTGGATGATGATCTCGCGGAATCCCAGCGCATGCATGGCGGCGATGCGCTCGCGCCAGGCCTCTGGACTCAATTCCAGATGGCTGGGCCATAACTGCCAGAAGGTGCTTTGCACCGACCAGGCCGGCGCGCAGGCGGGCAGGCTGGCGGCCAGCGCCGCCACGCCCAGGCCCTGCAACAGACGCCGCCGGCCGGTGGAAGCAGGCATCGATGCCAGCATGGGCTGCCTGGCGATAGGACTTAACCGCGGTTGCCGAAGATGCCCGACAAGGACGCCAGCAGGTCGGCCGGGTTGAATTGCTGCCCGCCCTGGACCTCGCCGTTGGGGGTGGCCTTGTCCACCAGTTGCGGCAGCAGCGAGGACAGCGAACCCAGCACGGAATCCGTGTCCTGTCCGGTCTTGGCGGCCAGTTCATTGACGACGCCGGGATCCAGCACGGAACCGAGCTGGTCGGCGCTCACCGGCATGTTCTGGCCGGTACCCACCCACGAGGCCACGATCTCGCTCAAGCCGCCCTTCTGGAAGCTGGCGATCAGGCCGGTCAAGCCGCCCGGGTACTTGTTCAGTTGCTCGATCAGCGCGGGCAGCAGCGAAGCCGAGCCCCCTTGCTGACCGCCGCCGGCCATCGAGGCCAAGGTATCCAATAGGCTCATCATCGTGCTCCTGAAAAAACGGAGATTCAGTATAGGCCCATGCCCGCCGCCCCGCCTGTCATCCGATGGATGACACCCGGCATCTTTGCAAAGCTTGTCGATTCCGTCCCTTCAATTGGCGGCCTTTCCCGCCTGCAAGGCCTGCAGCGACTTCAGGCCGGCGCGGCCGTCCGGCCGCAGGCCCAGTTCGCGCTGCACCGCCTGCAGCGCCTGCCGGGTGCGGGCGCCGATCATGCCATCGGGTTCGCCGATCTCATAGCCACGGGCAATCAACAGCCGCTGCAATTCTCGCCGCTGCGCGCGCGACAGGCCCGGATCGTCGGTCGGCCAGGCTTGCGCCAGCGGACCGCCGCCGCGCAGCCGATCGGACAGATGGGCGATGGCCAGCGCGTAGCTTTCCGCGGCGTTGTAGGAATACAGGGCGTCGAAGTTGCGCGTGACCAGGAAGGCGGGGCCGCCGCGGCCCGCCAGCAACAGCAGGCCGGCCGGCGTGTCGCCCGCGGGCAGCGGCTGGCCATCGGCGCGCGTCACGCCCCGTCCGGCCCAGTACGACATCGGGCGCTTGTTCTTGCGGCCCGCGCCCGAGGTATCCAGACCCGCCGGCAGGCGGACTTCATAGCCCCATTGCAGCGCGCTGTTCCAACCAGCGCGCTTGAGGAAGTTGGCCGTGGAAGCCAGTGCGTCCGGCACGCTGTCGACCAGGTCGCGGCGGCCGTCGCCGTCGAAATCCACCGCCAGCCGCAGGTAGGTCGAGGGCATGAATTGGGTCTGGCCGAAGGCGCCCGCCCAGGAGCCGGTCAGGCGTTCGGGCGCGATGTGCTCGTCCTGGATGATCTTCAGCGTGGCAAAGAACTCGCCCCGGAAATAGGCCTGGCGCCGGCCGAAGCAGGACAGCGTGGACAGCGACGTCAGCAAGGGCCGGCCGCCCAGGGTGCGGCCGTAGTTGCTCTCCACGCCCCACACCGCGGCAATGGTGGCCGCGTCCACGCCGTAGCGCGATGCGGCGCGGTCCAGGTCGGACTGCCAGCGCGCCATGCCGGCCTGGCCGTCGGCCACGCGCTCGTCGTCGACCAGGGCCGCCATGTAGTCCCAGATGGGCGTCTTGAATTCCGGCTGGGCGTCCAGCAGATCCAGCACCGTCATGTCGGGCGCGAGTCCCGCAGTCTGGGCGTCGAACGTGGCGCCGGACACGCCAGCCTTGAGCGCCGGGCCGCGCAATTGCGCGAGGCAGGCCGCGAACGCATCGGCGGCCGACGCCGCGGGCGCCAGCGAGATGAGAGCGCCGCCGGCCAGACCGCAGACCAGCGCGTGCAGCGGGCGGGCCCGCGGCGTCTTGAAGAAGTTGTGGTTGTTCATGTCGTCCAGTCAGCCGGCCTGCAGCGCGGCAAGTTCGGCATCGTCGAATCCGGCGGCGCGGCGCGCCTCCAGGTTGAAGGGGCCGCGCAGTCGGGGCGCGTCGTAACGCTGTGCGAGTTCGGCATAGCAGGACACGGGATCCTTGCCTGCCTGCTCGCACAGCTGCTTGTACCAATGGTTGCCGATGGCAACGTGGCCGATCTCGTCGGCCAGGATGATGTCGACGATGGCGGCGCTCTCCGCGTCCCCTGCCCCCGCCAGCTTGGCGCGGATCGCGGGAGAAGCATCCAGGCCGCGCGCCTCCAGCGTGCGCGGCACCAGCGCCAAACGGGCCAGCAGATCCTCTTGCGTGCGCTGCGCCATGTCCCAGAGACCGTTGTGGGCGGGCAAGTCGCCATAGGCGTAACCCATCGCGGCCAGGCGCTGCCTGAGCAGATCGAAGTGATAGGCCTCTTCGCGCGCCACGCGCAGCCAGTCGCGGTAGAAGGCTGGCGGCATGCCGGCAAAGCGCCACATGATGTCCAGCGCCAGGTTGATGGCATTGAATTCGATGTGCGCCAGCGCGTGCAGCAGCGCGGCGCGCCCTTGCTCGGTGGCCATGGAGCGTTGCTTGACCTGTGCGGGAGCCACCAGCTCGGGCCGCGCCGGGCGGCCCGGCAGTTCCGCCGTGGGCGTATAGGTCTGCTCGCAGTCCAGCGCCGCCTCATCCGACATGGCGCGCACTGCCGCCAGCTTGTCCTGCCAGGCCGTGGCGGCCAGGGCCGCCAGCGCCTGCCCGCGCAGGCAATCCGGGCGATGCCCGGCCGCGGCGGGCGTCGTGTTGCTATCCATATGCTTCTCTGTGCCGGGCGGCCTCGCGCCAGCCCGAAATCCCTTGAAAGCGCCGTGGCCGCAAGCCTCGCGCATACACGGAGACTTTATCATTCAGCCATGGATTCCCTGCGCCTGACCATAGAGACCGACCTGTCCCGCATCGACGCCCAGCAATGGGACGCGCTGGCGGGCGACCAGCCCTTTCTGCGCCATGCGTTCCTGCGCGCGCTGCACGAGACCGGGTGCGCCACGCCCCAGACCGGATGGGCGCCGCATTACCTGGCGCTGTGGCGCGACGATGCGCTGGTCGCCGCCGCGCCGCTCTACCTGAAGTCCCATTCGCGCGGCGAGTATGTGTTCGACTACGCCTGGGCCGACGCCTTCCAGCGCCACGGGCTGCGCTACTACCCCAAGCTGCTGTCGGCCATTCCGTTCACCCCGGTGACCGGACCCAGGCTGCTCGCACGCAGCGACGAAGACCGCGCCACGCTGGTGCGCGGGCTGGTCGCCTTTGCCGAAGAGCTCAAGGTGTCGTCGCTGCATCTGCTGTTCCCCGCGGACACCGACATGCGCGCGCTGCGCGAGGCCGGCTTCATGATCCGCGAAAGCGTGCAGTTCCACTGGACCAATCCGGGCTATGTGGACTTCGACGCCTTTCTGGCCACGATGAGCCACGACAAGCGCAAGAAGATCCGCCAGGACCGCAAGAAGGTCGCCGCCGCCGGGCTGTCGTACCGCTGGCTGCGCGGCGCGGAGATCGGCGCTGCCGAGCTGGATTTCTTCTACGAATGCTATTGCCGCACCTATTTCAGCCATGGCAATCCGCCCTACCTCAGCCACGAATTCTTCCGGCGCGCGTACCGCGAACAGGCCGAAGCCTTTGTGCTGATCCTGGCAGAACGCGACGGCCTGCCGGTGGCGGCCGCACTCAACCTGGCGGGCGGCGACGCGCTGTATGGGCGCTACTGGGGCGCGACCGAATACGTGCCGGGGCTGCACTTCGAGACCTGCTACATGCAGTCCATCGCCTACTGCATCGCCCACGGCATCGCCCGCTTCGAGGGCGGCGCGCAAGGCGAACACAAGATGGCGCGCGGGCTGCTGCCCACGCCCACCTGGTCGGCCCACTGGGTCGCGCACCCCGGCTTCGCGGACGCGATCCAGAACTTCCTGGACGAGGAAACGGCGGCGGTGGCGGACTACCTGGGAGAACTGGAAACGCACTCCCCGTTCAAGCGGCCGCGGGAAGGCTGAGGTCTAGAGGAAGCGGTCCAGCAGCTTGCGGCTGTGCTTGTCCAGCGACTGGATGTCGCGCACCAGATAGAAGATGCCGTGGCTGTCGGCGATCAGCAGCGTCTGCGGACTCAGGCGGCGGATGTCCTCTTCGCCGCGCAGCGTGAACGAGGTGGGGCCGCGGTCGGTATCGACCTGCCAGGTGCTCGGCGTGGCAAAGGTGGAGACGCTGGCCAGCTTGCGGATTTCGGGCATGAATTCCCGGCTCGCCAGCTCTTCCTCGATCAGCTCGCGCTGCGGCGCCGGCACATCGGACAGGTGTTCGATCCAGACCAGCTCGCGCCCGTCCGCCGTCACGAGCGACAGGCCGCGGCCCGGCTCGCTGATGGGAAAGGCCCGCACGGGCAACACGCCCTCGTGGTTCTGGCCATCGGCGGACTGGAACTCCAGGCGCCCGAAGGCATTGCGGCGCAACTGAAAAGACGGCAGGGTCATGACGATAATTCCGGTTCCGCGTCAGGCCACGGCGGCCATGTCTTCGCTGCCCGACGCCTGCGCGTCGGCCTCGGCCTGGCGCGCCTGCGCCTGGTACAGGCGATAGTAGGCGCCCTCGCGGGCCATCAGCTCTTCGTGCGGGCCCTGCTCCACGATCTGGCCGCGGTCCAGCACCACCAGGCGGTCCGCCTTGCGCAAGGTGCTCAAGCGGTGGGCGATGGCGATCGTGGTGCGGCCGCGCACCAGGTTGTCCAGCGCCTTCTGGATTTCCTTTTCGGTGGTGGTGTCCACCGACGAGGTGGCCTCGTCCAGGATCAGGATGCGCGGATCGATCAGCAGCGCGCGCGCGATCGAGATGCGCTGGCGTTCACCGCCGGACAAGGCCTGGCCGCGTTCGCCGACCAGCGAGTCGTAGCCATGCGGCAGCCGCAGGATGAATTCGTGCGCATGCGCGGCGCGCGCCGCGGCCACGATTTCGTCGCGGGTGGCGTCCGGCTTGCCGTAGGCGATGTTCTCGGCGATGGTGCCGAAGAACAGGAAAGGCTCCTGCAACACCAGCCCGATGTTGCGGCGGTAGTCGGCCACGCGCACCGAGCGTATGTCGGCGCCGTCCACCAGCACCGCGCCTTCGGACACGTCATAGAAGCGGCAGATCAGGTTGATCAGCGTGCTCTTGCCCGAGCCGCTGTGGCCCACCAGGCCGATCATCTCGCCTGGGGCGATATTCAGGTTCAAGCCACGGATGACCTGGCGGTTGCCGTAGCGAAAGCCCACGTCGCGCAATTCGATGCGGCCGTTGATATGCGGCAGCTTGGCGGGATTCTGCGGTTCCGGCACGCTGGAGACATGGTCCAGGATGTCGAAGATGCGCTTGGCGCCGGCGGCCGCTTTCTGCGTGACCGAGACGATGCGGCTCATCGAATCCAGGCGCATGTAGAAGCGCCCGATGTAGGCCAGGAAGGCGGCCAGCACGCCGACGGTGATCTGCTTCTGCGACACCTGCCAGATGCCGAAGATCCACACCACCAGCAGCCCCACTTCGGTCAGCAGCGTGACGGTGGGCGAGAACAGCGACCAGGTGGTGTTCACGCGGTCGTTGACTTCCAGGTTGCGGTTGTTGGCTTCGCGAAAGCGCGCCACTTCGCGCTTTTCCTGCGCGAAAGCCTTGACCACGCGGATGCCCGGTATGGTGTCGGCCAGGACGTTGGTGATCTCCGACCAGATGCGGTCGACCTTTTCGAAGCCATGGCGCAGGCGGTCGCGCACCGCGTGGATCATCCAGATGATGAACGGCAGCGGCACCAGCGTGACCAGCGCCAGCCATGGGTTGATGGACACCAGGATGACCGCGGTCATGACGATCATCAGGATGTCGTTGGCGAAATCCAGCAAGTGCAGCGACAGGAACACGCAGATGCGGTCGGTTTCGCTGCCGATACGGGAAATCAGGTCGCCGGTGCGCTTGCCGCCGAAATACTCCAGCGACAGCTGCTGCAGGTGTTCATAGGTGGTGGTGCGCAGGTCGGCGCCGATGCGCTCGCTGACCCAGGCCAGGATGTAGGTGCGGGCCCAACCCAGGCCCCAGGCCAGGAAGGCCGAGGCCAGCAGTCCGCCCAGATAGAGGCGGACCTTGTCGTAGTCGATGGGCGCGCCGTTCTGGAACGGAATCAGCACATCGTCCATCAGCGGCATGGTCAGGTACGGCGGCACCAGGGTGGCGGCGGTGCCCAGCAGGGTCAGCACGAAACCCGCCAGCAGCGGCCCGCGGTAGGGCCGGGCAAAACGCCACAGGCGCAGCAGCGCCCAAGTGGTGGATGGCGCCGCCTGTTCCTGGTTGCAGGTCGGGCATTCTTCCTCGCCCGCCGGAATGACGTTATTACAGACGGTGCAGGTGCGCTCAGCCAGCTCCTCGTCCTGATGGCCGGACAAACGGATGGCCTGCTGGGTCTCGAACTGCGCCAGCAGGCGCAGCGCGGCCGGATTGCGCGCCAGCGTGAAACGCCAGGCGCCCAGACGCGAGCCATCGTCGTTCAATTCCAGCAGCGCGGCGCCGGCGTGGTCGGTCAGGCTCAGCTTTAATTGGGGGCCGTATGCCCAGGATTCCCAGCGCGGCTCGTCCGGATGGCGGGCCAGCAGCCGGCGGTCGGTCGCGGCGACCAGCCCCGGGCGGAACTTCAGGCGCTGATCCAGGTCTATTTCAACCCAGGCCAACAAGGTTTCGCCATCCGCCAGTTCGGCGCGGATTTCATCCCGCCAGCGGGCAGGAAAGGCTTCGGCAAGGCCGGAAAGCAGGTTTGGTTTTTTCATTGGTACGCATACCGGGCCAGGACTCTGCCCTACTAGGCGGCAACCGGTTCGCAACCTGGACTGGCGGCAAACGTGTCCCTTCCTTACAACATAACGATTTCACGCTTTGAAGGCGTCGTATAGTAGCAGCCGATTTTTCTAATTAGGAATATCTGGGATCCCCCACTCGTTGGCATTATTCTAAAGGCGCAACCCCAATAAATTCGCGGTCTTGCATAGGGGCGTCCGCGCGTGCCAACCTGCTTCTCTCGTAAATTAAAACATGAAAAAGAAAGACATTGAATTTCTCGATGTCGTGGCTTTGCGCGGCCCGAACATTTGGACGTATCGCCCGGTACTCGAGGCGTGGGTGGATATCGGCGAACTGGAGGACTATCCCTCCAACACCATTCCCGGCTTTTACGAGCGCCTGACGGAATGGCTGCCGACCCTGATCGAGCACCGCTGCAGTCCTGGCGTGCGGGGCGGCTTCCTGTCGCGCCTGAAGGAAGGCACCTGGCCTGGCCACATACTTGAACATGTCACCCTGGAACTGCAGAACCTGGCCGGCTTGCGCGGCGGTTTCGGCAAGGCCCGGGAAACCTCCACCCGCGGCGTCTACAAGGTCGTGGTGCGCGCCTGGCAGGAACAGGTCACCCGCACCGCCCTGAACGAAGCCCGCGACCTGGTCATGGCCGCCATCGAGGACCGCCCCTTCGACGTGCCCGCCGCCATCGCCAAGCTGCGCAGCCTGATCGACAAGCACTGCCTCGGCCCCAGCACCGCCTGCATCGTGGATGCCGCCGACGACCGCGACATTCCCTATATCCGCCTGTTCGAGGGCAACCTCGTGCAGTTCGGCTATGGCTCGGCCCAGCGCCGCATCTGGACGGCCGAGACCGACCGCACCAGCGCCATCGCAGAAGGCATTTCGCGCGACAAGGACCTGACCAAGGAACTGCTGTCGACCTGCGGCGTGCCCGTGCCCGAAGGCCGCCTCGTGCGCAGCGAGGACGACGCCTGGGAAGCGGCCGAGGATATCGGCCTGCCGGTGGTCGTGAAGCCCTATGACGGCAACCATGGTCGCGGCGTGTTCACCAACCTGACGACGCGCGAGGAAGTGGTGTCGGCCTACCGCGTGGCCGTGGACGAAGGCAGCGGCGTGATCGTCGAGCGCTTCGTGCTGGGCAACGAGCACCGCCTGCTGGTCGTGGGCGACCGCATGGTGGCCGCCGCCGCCGGCGAACCGGCCTGGGTGACGGGCGACGGCAAGTCCACCATCACCGAACTCATCGACAGCCAGATCAATACCGACCCGCGCCGCGGCCGCACCGAGAACCATCCGCTGAATCCGGTGCGCCTGGATTCCGCCGCGCGGCTGGAAATCGCCCGCCAGGGCCTGTCGGAAGACAGCGTTCCACCCGAAGGCCAGCGCGTGCTGGTGCAGCGCAGCGGCAACGTCGCCTTCGACGTCACCGACCGCGTGCACCCCAGCATCGCCGCCACCGTGACCCTGGCCGCGCGCATCGTGGGCCTGGACATCGCGGGCGTGGACCTGGTGGCCGAAGACATCTCCCGCCCGCTGGAAGAACAGCGCGGCGCCATCGTCGAAGTCAATGCCGGTCCCGGCCTGCTGATGCACCTGAAGCCTGCCGACGGCACGCCGCGCCCGGTGGGCCGCGCCATCGTCGACCACCTGTTCCCCGAAGGCGACGCCGGCCGCATCCCCATCGTGGGCGTGACCGGCACCAACGGCAAGACCGTGGTGGCGCGTCTGGTGGCCCGCCTGCTGAGCCTGTCCGGCAAGCGCACCGGCCTGGCCTGCAGCGAAGGCCTCTATCTGGACCGCCGCCAAGTGCAAAAGGGCGACCGCGCCGATTTCGCCTCGGGCACGCGCCTGCTGATGAACCGCAACCTGGACGCCGCCGTCATCGAGAACGACAGCGGCGTGATCCTGGGCCAGGGCCTGGCCTACGACCGCTGCCAGGTGGGCGTGGTCACCAACATCGACGACGCCGACCACCTCGGCGACTTCGACATCAACGAAACGGAACGCATGTTCAACGTGTTCCGCACCCAGGTCGACGTGGTCCTGCCCGGCGGCTCCACCGTGCTGAACGCGCGCGATCCGCGCGTGGTGGAAATGGCCGAGCTATCCGACGGCGCCGTGATCTTCTTCGGCATCGACCCCGCCCTGCCCGCCATCGCCGCGCACCTGCAGCAGCACGGCCGCGCCGTGTTCGTGCGCGACGGCGGCATCGTGCTGGCTCAAGGCACGCGCGAGGAACGCCTGGCCACGGTGGCCTCGATCCCGCTGACCCATGGCGGGCGCGTGGCCTTCCAGGTCGAAAACGTGCTGGCCGCCGTGGGCGCGGCCTGGGCGCTGGATATCCCGGTGGAGCTGATCCGGGCCGGCATCGAAACCTTCGACATCGACCAGGCCGACGCGCCCTGGCAGTTCACGCTGTTCGAGCGCAACGGCAGCACCGTGGTGGTCGACGACGTGCACAACGCCTCGGCGCTGCGCCCCCTGATCACCGCCATCGACCAGTTCCCGTCGACCACCCGCGCCGCCGTCTACTCGGCCGGCGCGGACCGCCGCGACGCGGACCTGATCGAACAGGGCAAGCTGCTGGGCGACGCCTTCGACCGCGTGGTGCTCTACGACGACCTGACCGTGCGCAGCAAGCGCCCCGCCGGCGAGGCGCGCGCGCTGCTGCGCCAGGGCCTGGCGCAGGGCGCCCGCATCAAGGACATCCAGGACGAGCCGGACCACGGCAAGGCCATCCAGAGCCAGCTCGACGGCATCGCCGCAGGCGACTTCGTCCTGCTGCAGTCCGACGAGGCCTTCTCCGGTCCCACCATCGACCTGGTCCGCCGCTGGATTCAGCAATACTGACAATATCTGCGCGCGCCCTCGCCCAAGCGCGGGCGCGCGTGAGCTAGACAGGAATACCTGCCATGGAAGTTTCCCGTATCCGAGCACTGCGCGGCCCCAATCTGTGGAGCAAGAACACCGCGATCGAGGCCATAGTTTCCTGCGCCGACGCCGAATGCTCCATCGACAACCTGCCTGACTTCGAGGCGCGCCTGCGCGCGCGGCTGCCCCAGACCGGGCTGCTGCGTCCGGAAGGCCATCAGGGCGCGATCTCCATCGCGCATGTGCTGCAGATCGTGGCCCTGACGATGCAGGCGCACGCCGGCTGCCCCGTCACATTCGGCCGCACCGCCTCCACCATCGAGCCTGGCGTGTTCCAGGTGGTGGTCGAGTACAGCGAAGAAGAAGTCGGCCTGCTGGCGATGGAACTGGCGCAAGTGCTGGTGCGCGCCGCGCTGGACGACACGCCCTTCGATCTCGCCGATGCCTTGAAGCGCCTGCGCGAGCTGGACGAAGACGTGCGCCTGGGGCCCAGCACCGGCTCCATCGTCAACGCCGCCACCGCCCGCAACATCCCCTACCGCCGCCTGACCCAAGGCAGCATGGTGCAATTCGGCTGGGGCAGCAAGCAGCGCCGCATCCAGGCCGCCGAAACCGACCTGACCAGCGCCATCTCCGAGTCCATCGCCCAGGACAAGGACCTGACCAAGATGCTGCTGGACTCGGCCGGCGTGCCGGTGCCCATGGGGCGCTCGGTCACCACCGCCGAGGAAGCCTGGGCCGCGGCCGAGGAACTGGGCGGCCCGGTCGTGGTCAAGCCGCGCGACGGCAGCCAGGGGCGCGGTGTCGCCGTCAACATCGAAACGCGCGAACGCGTGATCCAGGCCTTTGAAGTGGCCGAGGAAATCAGCTCCGAAGTCATCGTCGAGCGCTACATCCCCGGCCACGACTTCCGCCTGCTGGTGGTGGGCGGCGCGCTGGTCGCGGCCTCGCGCCGCGACCCGCCGCAGGTCACGGGCGACGGGGTGCAGACCATCCGCCAACTGGTGGACCAGGTCAACGCCGATCCACTGCGCGGCGACGGCCACGCGACCTCGCTGACCAAGATCCGCTTCGACGACATCGCCCTGGCGACCCTCAAGAAGCAGGGTTTCGAGGCTGACTCCGTGCCGCCGTCCGGCACCCTGATCTTCCTGCGCAACAACGCCAACCTGAGCACCGGCGGCTCGGCTACCGACGTGACCGACGAGGTGCACCCCGAGATGGCCGCGCGCGCCGTGTCGGCGGCCCGCATGATCGGGCTGGACATCTGCGGCGTGGACGTGGTGGCCGAAAGCGTGCTCTACCCGCTGGAAGAGCAGAACGGCGGCGTGGTGGAAGTGAACGCCGCGCCCGGCCTGCGCATGCACCTGAATCCCTCGTTCGGCAAGGGCCGCGCCGTCGGCGAGGCCATCATCGCCAATATGTACGCGGACGGCGACGACGGCCGCATCCCGGTGGTGGCCGTGGCCGGCACCAACGGCAAGACCACCACCGTGCGCCTGACCGCCCATATCCTGGGCGTGGCCGGCAACCGCGTCGGCATGACCAACTCCGACGGCGTCTACGTCGACACCCTGCGCATCGACACGGGCGACTGCAGCGGCCCGCGCAGCGCCCGCAGCGTGCTGATGCACCCGGACGTCGACGCGGCCGTGTTCGAAACCGCGCGCGGCGGCATCCTGCGCGAAGGCCTGGCCTTCGACCGCTGCAACGTGGCCATCGTCACCAACATCGGCATGGGCGACCACCTGGGCCTGGGCTACATCAGCACGGTCGAGGACCTGGCCGTGGTCAAGCGCGTCATCGTGCAGCACGTGCACCCCACCGGCACCGCGGTGCTGAACGCGGCCGACCCCATCGTGGCTGACATGGCGGCGAGCTGCCCGGGTTCCATCACCTACTTCGCCGAAGACCGCAATCATCCCGTGCTGGCCACGCATCGCGCGCAAGGCCTGCGCTGCGTGTACCGCGACGGCGACTCCATCGTCACCGCGCAGGGCGGCGAAGAGACCCGCTACCCGCTGGCCGCGATTCCGCTCACGCGCAACGGCACGATCACCTTCCAGGTGGAAAACGCCATGGCCTCGATCGCCGCGGCCTGGGCGCTGGGCCTGGACACGGACATCATCCGCCGCGGCCTGGCCAGCTTCGTCAACGACGCCCAGACCGCGCCCGGACGCTTCAACGTGTTCGACTACCGCGGCGCCACGGTGATCGCCGACTACGGCCACAATCCCGACGCCATCCTGGCCCTGGTGCGCGCCGTGGACGCCATGCCCGCCAAGCGCCGTTCCGTGGTCATCAGCGGCGCGGGCGACCGGCGCGACGAAGACATCCGGATGCAGACCGAGATCCTCGGCGACGCCTTCGACGACGTGCTGCTCTACCAGGACCAATGCCAGCGCGGCCGCGCCGACGGCGAAGTGCTGGCCCTGCTGCAGCAGGGCCTGGTCAATGCCACGCGCAGCAAGCATGTCGAAGAGATCCACGGCGAGTTTCTCGCCATTGACACCGCGCTGGCGCGCCTGGGCGCAGGCGACCTTTGCCTGATCCTGGTCGACCAGGTCGAAGAGGCGCTGGACCACATTGCGCGCCGCATCGCGCAAGCCTGAGCCGTAAGCGGTTCCTGAAGTAAAGACGGGGCGCCCATGGGCGCCCCGTTTGCGTCAGCGCGCGCCGGTCAGCTGCTGGACGACGCCACGGGCGCGGCAGCCTGATAGCGGTCCGTCACGTGCGTGCATCCCATCGCCGCCATCGCGGCCAGCGCCAGCAAGATAGCGCTGCAAAGTCGTTGCGTCATGCGGGTTCCTCTTCCTTTTTCTGCGGCCGAACGTGGTTGCCGGTTCCGCCATGACTATACCGTCGCGCCCGCCCGCAAGCCAGCCGCGCCCGCCCCTGCATGACCCCGCAGATCCGGTTACCAGCCCCGCTCAAAAGAGGACAAGACATTGCCGGAATGTAACTGCCACATCTAGTGCGCCTGTAACCCCGCCCCGCTGGAAACCGGACCTTTTTGCGGACCTCTTGCCGTTACATTTGCCCACAGCCTGGTTTGACGGCCATGCCGCAGGCTCGTACGGTGAATGCATGGCCTGCACGACATCTTTTGCATCGGCAGGCTCTAGCTGATCAGTGTCCCACTCAACCGCGACAGCCCGGTTTACAGGCCGCAAACCGGATGGCGCAAGCAACAGGAGAGGTCACCATGAACAACGACATCATCGCTGGCAAATGGAAGCAACTGACGGGCAAGGCCAAGGCCGCCTGGGGCGAGCTCACCGACGACGAACTGACCCGCACCGAAGGCAACGCCGAACGTCTGGCGGGCCTGATCCAGGAGCGTTATGGCAAGACCAAGGAGCAGGCTGAAAAGGAAGTCCGCGACTTCTTCGACCGCAATCCTTGATCCGACCAACCACCAGGAGAAGCTGACATGTTGCACTACGCCGTAGTTTTCTTCGTCATCGCCATCATCGCGGCTGTCCTGGGCTTCGGCGGCATCGCCGCCGGCGCTGCCGGTATCGCCAAGATCCTGTTCTTCGTCTTCCTGGTACTGGCGCTGCTGTCCATCCTCGGCGGCGCTTTCCGCAAGAAATAGAACTCGCACCCAAGACACTACGCAGTTCCCGCGCCCCGACGCGCTGAACCACTAACAAGGAGCATGACTATGGAATTCCGCAAGCTGATCGCCGCCGCTGCACTGGGCACGGGCGCCGTCTTCACTTCCATGGCTTTTGCCGCCGACGACGGCAAGCCGAAGCAGTCCGTGGGTGAATACGCGTCCGACGCCACCGTGACCACCAAGGTCAAGGCCGCCATCGTGGCCGACAAGCAGCTGAGCGCGCTGGACATCGCCGTGGAGACCAACGGGGGCGTCACCAAGCTGACGGGTACCGTCGGCACCGCAGCCGAAGCCGATCATGCCGCCACCGTGGCGCGCGGCGTCGAAGGCGTCAAGCAGGTGATGAACAACATCAAGGTCGACCCGGCCAAGAACAAGAAGTAAGCTCGGCAGGGCCGTTCCGGCCCGGTCTTGAAAACAAGGCGGCGCCTGTGTCCAACACAGGCGCCGCCTTGTTTTTGCGCCGCGTCCCGCGCGGCGGTCCAGATCAGATGTCCACCACGCCCCGGCCTATCTGCAGCGCGCGTCCGCCCACTTGGATCCGGCCATTGGCCTGGACGTCCAGCAACAGCCGGCAGGGCCTGCCCATCTGGTCGCCCTGCTCCACCAGGATGCTGGCGGGCAAGGAACGCTTTTGATGCAGCAGCCAGCCGCCCAGATTGGCGCAGGCCGAACCCGTGCCGGCATCTTCGTTCACACCGCCGCCCGCCTTGGCGTAGAAATAGCGCGCCACCACCACCTGCCGGCCATCCTGCTGGCGGCTGTCGTCGAAAGCGAAGGCATACATGACCTTGCGGCCCAGGCTGTTGGCCTGCCAACGGTCCAGCCGCGAGGCGTCGGGCGCAACGCGGCGCACCGCAGCCACGCTGGCCAACGGCACCAGCAGTTGATCGGCGCCGGTGTCCAGCCAGATCGGATCGCCCAGCAGATCGCGCGCATCCAGTCCCAGCAGGCTGGCGATTTCGCCTCGATCCAGCGCGGGCGCGGCGGTGCGCACGCCATCCGGACACGGCGCGGTAAAGGTCCAGGCATCGCCGCGCGCCGTCACCGGCACCACGCCGGCGGCGAACTCCAGCGTCAACGCATCGCCGGTCTGCCGCAAGTCACGCACGACCTGAGAAGTACCTATGGTGGGATGGCCCGCGAACTTCATCTCGAAGCCCGGCGTAAAGATCCGCACCCGCGCCGCCGCCTTGTCGGATGGCAGGATGAAGGTCGTTTCGGAGAGATTGAATTGCGCCGCCAGGTTCAGCATGGTGGCGTCGTCCATGCCGCGCGCGTCTTCGAACACGCAAAGCTGGTTGCCGCTGAAGGTGGAGGAAGCGAAGACGTTGAGCAGGCGGAAAGCGTAGGTGGCCATGGCGGTAGCGATAGTTGAAAACGTTGCGCCGGCTTGGGCCGGCGCGTTCCCCACTTTATCGCAAGCCTCGGACCCGGGCTACCAGACCGCGAAGAACAATACCCAGGCCAGGCAGAACGGCGCCAGGCCGGCCGCCAGCACCAGCCAGGCCAGCCCCTTGCGCCAGCCGCTCGCCACGCGCGGCTTGAGCAGGCGCGCAAACAGGCGCAGCGTCCACAGCACCGCCAGGCTCAGCAGCGTGAAGCGCACGGGCGCGGCCCAGGCGGCCTGCATCCCTTCGTGCTTGAGCAGGTTGACCGTGGTGGCCGACAGGCCCAGGAACACGCCGATGCCGGCCGAAGGAATCAGGGCCTGCGCCAGCTTGTGCAGGCCAGGACGGCCCCAGCGCGTCGCGGGTTCGCCTGCCACGGGCGCGGCCGGCGCCAGGCGATCGGCGATCCACAACGACAGGAAACTCGCTCCACCTACGCAAATCGTGGCGCCGACGACGAACATCAGGATGCCCGCGCCGTCCAGCCACGAGAAGCTGTCGTTCACTTCCGGGTAATGCGTCAGGATGAACCAGGGCGCGTTGTCCAGCAGCGGCCACATGATGTCGTGCTCGACCAGCCAGGTCGCGGCCCACTGCTTGGCGGTCACGTACCAGGGGCTGGCGCTCCAGAGGAAGGCGCCGATCGCGATGCCCATCAGGCCGAAGCACAGCAGCGCGGTCTGCCACGGGTCGCCATGAGTGACATGCACGATCTCTTCTTCGGGCGAACGCGGCGTCAGCTCAATCGCGCCGCGATAGCCGCTGCAGCGTCCGCAGACATGGCAGTCGCCCGCGCCCTTCATGTGGCGCAGCGGCACCAGCGGCGCACAGTTAATGGGCTCGATGCGGATGACCGGATGGCGCCACTTCTCTTCGTCGACCTTGAAGTGCCAGGGCGCCAGCTTGGCCAGCAGATTGAAGACGCCGTTGACCGGGCACAGGTACTTGCACCACACGCGCTTGCTGCGGCCGTAACGCCAGCCGACGATCATGGCCGCCACCGTGGACCCGCCCAGCACCGCCAGCACCGCCAGCGGATACTGGTACACGCTGACCAGCTGGCCGTAAACGGTGGTCAGCGCAAACGCGACGAAAGGCCAGCCGCCCCAGCGCATCCATTTCGGGATCGCGTGGCCTTGGCCGCGCTCGCTGGCCCATTCCGTCAGCATGCCTTCGGGACAGAGCCAGCCGCACCAGGCCCGGCCCAGGATGGGCATGGAAATCAGCACGAACGGCCACCACACGCCCCAGAACGCGAACTGCGCCACGATGGTCAAGTTGTTGAACACCGAGGCCGCATTGTCCGGCAAGGGCAGGATCGCGGGCACGATCAAAAGGAACGCGTACATCGCAACAATGCCCCACTGCAACTTGCGCAACAGCGGGGCATGGTCACGGAGAAAGTCGGCGATACGGGAGGTTGCCCTCCCGAGTGCAGCTGCCATGGTCAAACCTTCAAGTATTCAGTCCGGCGATAGTCGGGTTCAGGACGCGCTGCGGACCGCGGCGGCAGCCTTCGCAGGCTTGCCTCCCACCCAGCGCAGCAGCGCCCACACAATGATCCAATAAGCCACCCACAACAGTACCGAGGTCAGGGCGGGCAAGGCACGGTAGCCGGCGAAGTCGGCCAGGACCTTGCCCACGCCGGTGCTGTCGCTCAGGAGCCAGGAGCTGTCCCAGACCGGATCCACGATGGTCGGAAGGACGTCCAGCGAAATCAGATGATCCAGGCCGCCCACCAGCAGCGAGCCGGCCAGCAGCAGCAACAGGATTTCGGTCACGCGGAAGAAGCGGCGCCAGGTGATGAGCTTGCCGCCCAATTGCAGCAGCCAGAACGTCAGCAGCGCCACCACGAAGCCAGCCGCGCCGGCCAGCGCCAGCATCAGCATGTCGCTGCCGCCCTCGCTCGCCGACACGGTGCCGTACAGGAACACGACGGTCTCGCTGCCTTCACGCGCCACCGCGATCGCCACCAGCACGAACAAGCCCCACCAGTTGTCGCTGGCGACCGAAGCCCGTGCGCCGCCTTCGAGTTCGCCCTTGAGCGTGCGGCCATGCTTCTTCATCCAGACGACCATTTGCACCACCAAGGCGCAAGCGGCCAGCGACATGATGGCCTGGAACCATTCCTGGCCTTCGTCGCTGAGCCAGTTGGACACGCCCAGCAGCACCAGCGCCAGCGCCACGGCCAGTGCCAGGCCTGCGGCGACGCCGCCCCACAGGTAGTTCAGGCCGCGCTTGCCCTCGGGCGTGGAGCGCAGCCAGGTGTAGAGTATGCCCACCACCAGCATGGCTTCGACGCTTTCACGCCAGACGATAAAGAGGACCTGTTCCATATATTGCTACCGCTTATTCCTTGGGTTTGACGACCAAGGTGCCTTTCACGCTCTGGTGAAAGTCATCAAAAAATGGATACTCGCCGGGACGGGAAATCGTGATCACGACAAAGGACTTCACGCCCGGCCCCAGGACTTTTTCCTTGCGCAGCGGAATGCTTTCGAATTCCACCGGCTCGTTGCTCTCGTTGATGAGCTCGATCTTGAAGCGACCCGCCGGCACTTCCAGCGTGGCGGGTTCGAACGTGCCGTTCGGCTTGAAGGTCAGCGTGAACGTGGGCAGTTCATCCGCCTGCGCGGTCGCCGCGCCGGCCAGACCTGCCAAGCCGATCAAGATTGCCGCGGCGACGCGAAGCAGGCTGCGCACGATCAGTAACCGCCCTTCTTGCCGGTGCCGGCGTAAACGAATTCATATTCCAGATCGAAAGGCTCGAACCATGGGCCCACGCCGGTTTCCTTGTCGATGTGGCGGCCGAAGTGACTCATCTTGTCCGCGGTCGGCGGCAGGATGGAGTACTTCAGCTTGTACTTGCCCGGACCTTCCAGCTTGACGTTCTCGCCGTAGTGCGGACCGTCGTTGGCGACCATGGGCATGAAGGTGCCCTTCTGCACGTTCTGGCTGCCGACCTTCTGGATTTCGTACTTCACGACCAGGTAAGGCACCCACTCGCCTTCAGGGAAGCCCGTCTTGTTGCCGGCAGTGGCGTGGATGTCGGCCTCGAGGTGCACATCCGAATCCTTGGCCGGGCGCATCATGCCCGGGGGGTCCATTTCGATCGGCTGCAGGTACACCGCGCCGATTTCCATGCCGCCCTTTTCCACCGGTTTGCCGATGGGGTATTCGGCCGCGTTCGCGGCGGAAACGCTCAGGGCGACGATGGCCAGGGCCAAGGCTTTCTTGATCATGTGCATAATCCTTGAGACACGAATGAGACGACGGCTCCTAAAATACAAACAAGAACCGTTTTCATTAATGTAACCAAATCAACTGACAGAACCCTGAACCTGGAGCCAGGAAAATCTGCGGATCATTGCGTTTGATCAAGCGCTGAAAGCGCTACGGACCGCCCCTACAGAGCCCGAGAAAAAAGCCTGAACGCGTCGATGAAAAAACACCCCAAGAACCGGAACGCCATCCGGCTTTTGGGGTGCTGATCGATGAGGCCGCGCCAGGCGCGGCCCCGCCGTTACTTGCGGCCGGGACCTTGCGGACCGCCGGGCGTGAACGGGAAGGTCGAGAACATGGCGCGGGTCTGGTCCTGCATCTGGTCCTGCATCTGCACGAACAGATTCTTGCTCTGGTCGATGTAGTTGTTCATCATGTTCTGCAGCATGGGCGTCTGCACGTTCATGAACTGGGTCCAGGCCTCGGGGCCGAACTGGCTGCCGTACAGGCCCTTGGACTGTTCCGCCATGCGCTGCTGGATTTCCATGAAGGCCTGGATGTTCTTTTCCAGGTAGGACCCCATGATGCCCTGCATGGCATGGCCGTAGAAACGGATGATCTGCGACAGCATGTTCGACGAGAACATGGGCATGCCGCCGCTTTCCTCTTCGAGGATGATCTGCAGCAGGATGCTGCGCGTCAGGTCTTCGCTGCTCTTGGCATCGACGACCTGGAATTCCTCATTGGCCAGGACCAGTTGCTTGACATCTGCCAGGGTGATGTACGTGCTGGTCCGGGTGTCGTACAGGCGACGGTTGGGGTACTTTTTAATCAGGCGCAGGCTGGCGCCGGTTTGTGCTTGCGTCATGGTTGTCCCCGGATCGGGCGATCTCTAAGGCTTCGGATAGGGTTAGTGTAATCCGGAGGGCCCTCTCCCCGAGGCCCTCCGGCGCCGACGGGCCGCCCGCTGGCGGCCCGCGATGGGTCAGCCCATGTGCAGGCCGCCGTTGAGCGAGAAGTCCGCGCCGGTCGAAAAACCGGACTCGTCCGAGGCCAGCCACGCTGTCATCGACGCGATTTCCTCCGGCGTGCCGAGGCGACGCACGGGAATGGTGGCGACGATCTTTTCCAGCACGTCGGGACGGATGGCTCGGACCATGTCGGTGCCGATATAGCCGGGCGAAATCGTATTGACCGTGACGCCCTTGCTGGCCACTTCCTGGGCCAGCGCCATGGTGAAGCCATGGATGCCGGCCTTGGCCGTGGAATAGTTGGTCTGGCCGAATTGTCCCTTCTGCCCGTTGACCGAGCTGATGTTGATGATGCGGCCCCACTGACGCTCGACCATGCCTTCGATGACCTGCTTGGTCACATTGAACAGGCTGTTCAGGTTGGTGTCGATGACCGCGCGCCAATCGTCGGCGCTCATCTTGCGGAACAAGCCGTCGCGGGTGATGCCCGCGTTGTTGACCAGCACGTCGACCGGGCCCAGTTCCTTCGTGACCCGTTCGAAGGCCTCTACCGTGGAGTCCCAATCGGACACGTTGCCCACGGACGCGTAGAACGTATAGCCCTGCGCTGCCTGCTCATCCAGCCATTGCTGGTAGTTGCGGCTGGGGCCGCAACCTGCCACCACGCGAAAGCCATCCTTGGCCAAGCGCTGGCAAATAGAGGTGCCGATACCGCCCATCCCGCCTGTAACGTAAGCCAGTTTTCCGCTCATTGGACTTCCTCCTGTGTGCGACGGACGCCTCGTTGATTAACCTTCTTCTTGTCTGGGCCTAACCGCTGGTCGCGGCTTCAGGCTGCCCGGACTTTCACATACCTGCCAGGCGCCGGCTCTATCGGCCGGTGCTTGGCATTGCCCAATTTTTCACGCGCCTTGACCTGCTTGCCCGAATGGCCCGACAGCCAGCCGGCCCAATCGGGCCACCAGCTGCCCGGCGTCTCGACGGCCTGCGCGAACCAGGTGTTCGGGTCGCCAGGCAGATGATGGCCCGACTGCTCGAGCTTGTCAGCCGCCCAATAGCTGCGGCGCTTCTTGGCCGGCGGATTCACCACGCCGGCGATGTGGCCGGATGCCCCCAACACGAAACGCTGCGGTCCGCGCAGCACCTGGGTCGACGCATACGCCGAGACCCAGGGCACGATATGGTCCTCGCGTGACCCGAAGATGTACGCCGGCATTTCGAGCCGCGTCAGGTCCAGCGGCAGGCCCGCGGCATGCGCGCGGCCCGGCACCTTGAGGTTGTTCTCCAGGTAGGTATTGCGGAAGTACCAGGAGAAGAACGGTCCGGGCAGATTGGTGCTGTCGCCATTCCAGAACAGCAGGTCGAACGCGGGCGGCTTCTGGCCTTTCAGATAGTTGCCGACCACATAATTCCAGACCAGTTCGTTGGGCCGCAGGAACGAGAACGTGGTGGCGAGGTCGCGCCCGGGCATCAGCCCGCCCTGTCCCAGCTGGTGGTCGCGCAGCAGCGCGTGGGCCTCGTCGACGAAAACGTTGAGGATGCCGGTATCGTGGAAATCGAGCAGCGAGGTCAGCAGCGTCAGCGACGCCACGGGATGCTCGCCGCGCGCCTCGGCCAGGGCCAGCGCGGAGGCCAGCATGGTGCCGCCCACGCAGAAGCCCAGCGCGTTGACTTGCGGCTGCTTGGTGATGTCGCTGGCCACGCGCAGCGCCTGCAGCACCGCATCGTCCAGATAATCAGACCAAGTCGCGCGGTCCACGCCATCGGTGTCACTGGACACCGGATTGCGCCACGAAATCAGGAACACCGTATAACCCTGGTCCACCGCATGCCGCACAAAGGAGTTCTCGGGCTGCAGGTCCAGGATGTAGAACTTGTTGATGTTCGGCGGCACGATGACCAGCGGCCGTTCGTGCACGGTGGCGGTCGACGGCGCGTACTGGATAAGCTGGAACAGCCGGTTCTCGAACACCACTTCGCCGGGCGTCACGGCGACATTGCGGCCGATCTCGAACTGCGATTCGTCGGTCTGCGTGATGCGGCCTTTCTTGACGTCGCCCAGCAGATTGGCCAGCCCTTCGTTGAGCGCGCGTCCGGCGCTTTCGACGATGGATTGCTGGGCATCCGGGTTCAGCGCCAGGAAGTTCGACGGCGACAGCGCGTCGACCCATTGCATGATGGAAAAGCGCAGGCGGTCGCGCATGGGCTCGCTCACCTGGGCCGCATCGACCATGCGCGACATGGCGCGCGCCGACAGCAGATAGGTATGCGCCAGCAACAGGTGCGAATGATGGGAGGCCCAGGCGTCGCCCGAAAAACGGCGGTCTGGCGGCGGCGCAAGCGCGCCACGGCGGGCGTCATCGCAAAGGCGCTGCCACTCGCGGGAAAATTCGGCCTGAATATCGGCCATGACATCCGGTGCCACGCTCACCGGAATGGGCCCTGCGGAGAGATTGGCATTCACTTCGACACCTTGTTATCGAAACTACGCGATTGATGTTGCATTCCGGGTCCGGGACTGTCAATGCGGGTATACAAGGAGGCCTGACAGGGTATGCCGCAAGGCCCGCCGCGGGCCTTGAGCCAGATCAAGCCGGGTCGAGCCAGGCCAGCAAAGCCATGCGTCCGGTTTCGCCGTCGCGGCGGTACGAGAAGAACCGCTCGGACTCGGCCACCGTGCACATCCCGCTCAAGGACACCTCTTGTACCCCGGCGCGACGCAGGCGGAAATCAGCCAATCCGGCGAGGTCGGCCAGCCATTTCCCGGAGATTCCGGGCCGCGGCGTGAAGTAGCGCAGGGTTGCCGGATCGTCCTTGGCGAACGCGTCCAGCACGTCCTGGCCGACCTCGAACGCCTGCGGGCCGATACCCGGCCCGACCCAGGCGCGCCAGCCGGAAGCCTGCGGCGCCTTGGCGCGCATGGCTGCCAGCGTGTTCTCCAGCACGCCGCCCGACAGGCCGCGCCAGCCGGCATGCGCCGCGCCCAGCACCGTGCCTTGCGCATCGGCGATGACCACGGGCAGGCAATCGGCCACCATCACGGCCAGGACTCGGCCAGGCCGCGCCGTGACGCTGGCATCGACCGCCGGCTCGTCCGGTAGGTCCGCCTGATCAGCGTCCACCACTTCGCTGCCATGGACCTGGCGCAGCCACAGGGGTTCGGCCGGCAGTGCAGCACGCACGCGGCGCCGGTTCTCAGTCACCGTGTCCGGATCGTCCCCGGCGCGGCGGCCCAGATTCAAGGTGTCGTGCGGCGCAACGCCCACGCCGCCTGCCCGGGTCGTGCAGAAGTAGTTCACGCCCGGCCATTGCGGGCCGGTCACCACCGGCAAGCCTGCCACTACGCGTTCCATGCAATCTCTTCCTGGACCAAGCTCATGTCGGGAGGCACGGCCGCGGCGAACTCGACTTCGCCGCGGCCGCCCGGATCTTCGAAATGCAGCGCGCGCGCATGCAGCATCTGCCGCTGCGCGCCCGCAATGTTCTTGCCGCCGTAGATCGTATCGGCCAGCAGCGGATGCCCCAGGCTGGCCATGTGCACGCGGATCTGATGGGTGCGGCCCGTTTCCAGGCGGCACACCACTTCGGTGACGCGGCCTCCGGGATCCGCCTCGCCGCGGCGGGCGGGCATGTAATGGGTGATGGCGGGCTTGGGCGCCACCGGGCGCTCCACGCTCATGCGGACCGGCACGCGCGAATCGCGGCCGATGGGACGGTCTACCTTGCCCCCCGCGGCCAGCCAGCCATGGGCCAGCGCCACGTACTCCCGGCCCATGCTGCGCGCCTGCAATTGGCGCACCAGATGCGTCTGGGCGGTTTCGTTGCGTGCCACGACCATCAGGCCGGAGGTGTCCTTGTCCAGGCGGTGCACGATGCCGGCGCGCGCCACCTGCGTCAGTTCGGGATAGCGGTACAGCAGGCCGTTGAGCAGCGTGCCGCTCCAGTTGCCGGCGCCGGGATGCGTCACCAGGCCCGCGGGCTTGTTCACCACGATCCAGTCGGGGCTTTCGGCCACGACCGCGAAATCCACGGGTTCGGGCGCAAAAGCCAGGGTTTCGGGTGCGGGCTGGGGCCAGACGGTGAGTTCGTCGTCGGGGCCGACCGTCTGGCGGACCTTGCCGGGCTTGCCGTTGACGTGGACGTTGCCGGCCTCGATCCAGCCCTGCAGCCGGCCGCGGGAATGTTCGGGCATCAGCCCCGCCAGCACCTTGTCCAGCCGGTCGGCGCGCGTGCCGGAAGGCACTGTTACAAATTGCGGCTCTCCCCGGGGATTTTCTTCGGAAATACCCAGGAGTTCGTCGTCGGAATTGAGATCCGCGCCGGAGGCTGTATCAGACATGGAGACAAATCATATAATCAGCCTTGCATGCTAACACCAAGGATACGATTCTCGTGATTCACCACTCCGCAGCTCCCTCGAATCCCGCCTCCCGAAGCGGGCCGGTCTTGCGCGTGGTTATCGCGCTGCTCGCCGTGATGGTCATTGCCGGTTGCGGCTCGACCAACAGCAAGTATGACAAGACCACCAACTGGAGCGCCGAACAGCTCTACGCGGACGCCAAGGCGGAAATGGCCTCGGGCGGCTGGAAAGAAGCGCGCGAACGCCTGACCGCGATCGAAAGCCGCTACCCCTTCGGCGTCTACGCGCAGCAAGCCCTGCTCGAGCTTGCCTACGTCAACTGGAAGGACGGCGAAAACGAACAGGCCCTGGCCGCCATCGACCGCTTCCAGCAGCTCTACCCCAACCATCCTGGCACCGATTACGCCCTCTACCTGAAGGGCCTGATCAACTTCACCCCGGCCAGCGCCTTCATGAGCAACATCACCGGCCAGGATCCCGCCGAGCGCGATCCCAAGGGCCTGCGCGCGTCCTACGACGCGTTCAACGAGCTGATCAAGCGCTACCCCGACAGCAAGTACACGGTGGATGCCGAGAAGCGCGTCGCCTGGCTGGTCAACACCATCGCCATGAACGAAGTGCACGTCGCCCGCTACTACTACGAGCGCGGCGCCTACGTGGCCGCGGCCAACCGCGCGCAGACCGTCATCACCGACTTCGAAGGCGCCCCCGCCACCGAGGAAGCGCTCTATCTGATGGTCGAGTCCTACGACAAGCTCGGCCTGACCGAGCTGAAGAACGACTCGCAGCGCGTGTACGACAAGAACTTCCCCAACAGCGAATTCAAGACCAAGGGCCTGAAGGCCGACCGGAGCTGGTGGAACCCGTTCAACTGACGCGCCGTTTCTCCAGCCTGGACCAAGCCCCTGCCATGCAGGGGCTTTTTCATGCCGGCACGGCGCGGCGCAGGGCTTGCGGCGGCTGCCCGTAGATGCGGATGAAGGCGCGGCGCATGCGTTCCGTATCGCCGAAGCCCACCCGGCGCGCGATGGCATCCATGCCGGCCTCGCCCTCCTCGACCAGTTCGCGGGCGGCCTCGGCGCGCACGCGCTCCACGGCCTTGGCCGGGGTCTGCCCGGTTTCCAGCTTGAACTGGCGGCAGAACTGGCGCGGGCTCAGGCAGGCCACGCCGGCCAGGCGCTCGATGTCCAGGACTTCGTCCAGGTGCTGGCCCACATGGGCCAGCACCTCGCGCATGCGTCCGCTGGCCGGCGCCAGATCCTGCAGCGCCGAGAACTGCGACTGCCCGCCCGTGCGCCGGTGATAGACCACCATCTCCCGAGCGGTGGCGCGGGCGACCGCCTCGCCGTGGTCCGCCTGCACCATGGCCAGCGCCAGGTCGATGCCGGCGGTGATGCCCGCCGAGGTCCAGACCGCGCGGTCCTCGACATAGATGCGGTCCGCCTCCACCGCCAGGGCGGGATGGCGCTGCTGCAGTTCGGCGGCGTGGCGCCAGTGGGTGGTCACGCGCCGCCCCTGCAGGATGCCGGCCTGCGCCAGCACGAAAGCGCCGGTGCAGACGCTGGCCACGCGCCGCCCGCGCGCATGCGCGGCGCGCAGATAAGCCAGCATGGCGGGGGCCGCCCGAGGTTCGCGCGCGCCCTGCCCGCCAGGCACCAGCACGGTGTCGGCGCGCAGGCCGCGCCAGGACCGCGTCTGCACGGCCACGCCGGCCGAGCAGCGGACCAGGCCACCCTCGGCCGACGCCACCGCCACCTCGTAGGCGCCCGGCACCAGTTCGGCGGCGATCTGGAAGACCGACAGCGGCCCGGCCATGTCGAGCAGCTGGAAGTTGGGCACGGGCAGGATGCAGACGCGATGAGTCACGGCCAGAAAAGAGGGAAAATAGTCATTCTTGCCAAAGTGTCCGCCGCTAGAGTGGGGGCTGTCAATCCTCCGGACTCCCACAGCCATGACCTCCTCCTCGCGCGGCCTGCGCAATGCCCGCATCCTCGCCGTCTGCCAGGGCCTGTACATCGCGGCGATCTCCATCGACCTGACCCTGACGGCGCTGACCGGCCAGATGCTGGCGCCGCATCCGGCGCTGGCGACGCTGCCCTTCGCGCTGATCACGGTGGCGGGCGCCGCGGTCACCTGGTATGCATCGCTGCTCATGCAGCGCATCGGCCGCCGCGCGGGCTTCATGCTGGGATCGCTGGCGGGCGCGGCCGGCGGGCTGATTTCCGTGGGCGCGGTCTTCGCCAGCGATTTCTGGTTCTTCTGCCTGGGCACGGCGCTGGTCGGCGTGTTCCAGGCCTTTGCGCAGTACTACCGGCTGGCCGCCGCCGACGCGGTGCCCGCCGAGGCCAAGAGCCGCGCCATTTCCGTGGTCCTGACGGGCGGCGTCATCGCCGCCATCGCGGGGCCGGCGCTGGCGGCCTGGGCCAAGGACATTTTCCCCGCCGCGATCTTTTCCGGCGCCTATCTGATGGTGGCCCTGCTGGGAGCGGCCAGCGCCTTGCTGCTCATCGCCTACCGCGACCAGGAGGGCGATGGCGGCCAGCCCGCCGACACGCAGGCCGCGGGCCTGCCGGCCCGTCCTTTGGGCGAGGTCATGCGGCAGCCGATTTTCGTGGCGGCCCTGGCCAACAACGTCGTGGGTTCGGTGTCGATGATGTTCGTCATGACGGCGGCGCCGCTGGCCGCGGTGGCCTGCCAGCACAGCATCGCCGACGGCGCCAGCATCATGCAGTGGCACCTGATCGGCATGTATGCGCCGGCCTTCTTCGCCGGCGCGCTGATCAACCGGTTGGGCTTGCCCCGCGTGCTCGGCATGGGCATGGCGCTGAACGCCGCCTGCTCGCTGATCGCAATGCAGTCGACGTCGCTCACGGCCTTCCACGCGGCATTGTTCTGCCTGGGCGTGGGCTGGAACTTCATGTTCGTCGGCGGCACCACGCTGCTGGCGCAGTCCTACCGCCCCGCCGAACGGGCGCGCGTACAGGGGGCCGCCGAGATGCTGCGCTATGCCACCACCGCCCTGGCCACGCTGGCCGCGGGTCCGGCGCTCGCGCGCATGGGCTGGGAAACGTTGAATGCCGCCATGCTGCCCATCGTGGGCCTGGCCGCGGTCATGACCGGTTGGTGGGCGATGTCGCGGCGGACGGAACGGGTCGCGGCCTGACGCGGCTGGCAGGGGTGCCCGCTGGCGCGGGCGGTCCCCAGGGCCGGCTCATTGTGCCGTGAACGGCCGCTAGTCCCGCGGTTCCTGCTTGCGCCGGTAAAACGCCAGCACCTCTTCCAGCTCGCGCGTCCGCGCGAACGGCGGCAGCCCGCGCCACAGGCGCTTGCCATAAGGCTTTTCGACCAGCCGCGCGTCGCCCACCATGAGCACGCCCCAATCCGATTCCGTGCGGATCAGGCGGCCGGCGCCCTGCTTGAGCGAAATCGCGGCTTCGGGCAACTGGTACTCCGCAAAGGGATTGCCGCCATGCGCGCGGCACGCGCGCAGCCGCGCCTCGATGACCGGATCGTCGGGCGGCGCAAACGGCAGCTTGTCGATCGCCACCAGCGTCAGCACGTCGCCGGGCAGGTCTATGCCTTCCCAGAAACTGGCGCTGCCCACCAGCACGGGATGCTCCAGCTTGCAGAAGCGGTCCAGCAGGTCGCGCCGCGTGCCCTCGCCCTGCTTGAGCAAGGGCCATTCGTGGCCGGCATCATCAAAGGCGTCGGCCAGCAGGTTGGCGACCTTGTCCACGGCGCGCAGCGTCGTGCACAGCACCAGCGTGCCGCCTGGGCTGGCTTCCAGCAAGGGCAGCAGCGTCTGCACGAAACGATCGAGGAACTGCGGCGATTGCGGTTCGGGCATGCCGCGCGGCACGAACAGCAGGGCCTGTTCGGGGTAGTCGAAGGGCGATTCCCATTTGCCCGTGCGCGCCTTCTCCAGCCCCAGCTGGCTGGTGAAGTGGGTGAACTCGCCGTTCACGGACAAGGTGGCCGAGGTCATGATCCAGGCCTGGCCCGGCTTGCGGTACTTGGAAAAAGCCTGGGCCACCGACAGCGGCGCCGAATGCAGGCGCACGTGATGCTGCCCGTGCTCGACCCAGCGTACCGCCGGGCCGGTCCATTGGGCCGCCGCCGCTGCGCCCTCCAGGAGGGCGGCGGGCGTGGACAGCCCGTCGCCCAGCGCGGATTGCACCGCAGGCTCGGGCGCCTGGTCGTCGCGGCCCCAGCCTTCCTCGGAATAGTCCGCGCCCGCCCGTCCCGGCGTGGCCCAGCGCTTCAGGCGCACCGAGATCTCGGCGCCGCTGCGCGCGGCGGCCATCAGGTCCGGGTGCTTTTCGGCCACCGCGCCCAGCGCCTTCGCCGCGCCGTCCACGGCTTCGCGCAGCGCCATCAGCGCCTCGTCGAATTCCTCGGGATTGGGGATGGCCTCGAAGGTGGCCTTGCGGCCGGGCATCCGGTCCAACGGCGCACAGACCAGGCGCAGCTCGCGCGCCGCCGTTTCCACATGGCGGCTGACGTCGCTCCATTTGGCGGCTTCGCGCGCATAGGCCAGGCCGGCTGCTTCCAGCGCGCGGCCGAAATCCAGCAGCTGGTGCGTGGACACGCTGCTGCCCAGGAAGCGGGTGGCGGTGTCCGGCAACTGGTGCGCTTCGTCGAAGATCACGGTGTCCGCTTCGGGCAGCAGATCGGTCACGCCTTCTTCGCGCAGCACCAGGTCGGCCATGAAGAGGGCGTGGTTGACGACCACCACATCGGCTTCTTGCGCCTGGCGGCGCGCCTTCACCACGAAGCAATCGCGGATGCGCGGACATTCCTGGCCCAGGCAGTTCTCGCGCGTGGAGGTCACGCGCTGCCAGATGTCGGCGTCTTCAGGCACCTGCGCCAGGTCGCTGCGGTCGCCGGTCTTGGTGATGCCAGCGAATACCTGGATCTGGCGCAGCTGCTGGATCTCGGTGCGCGACTTCAAGGCGCGCTCGTCGCCCTGCAGACGGTCCAGGTGGTAGTGGCAGACGTAGTTGCCGCGGCCCTTGAGCAGCGCGGCGGTCACCGGCGCGGCCAGCGCGGCGCGCACGCGCGGCAGGTCGCGGGCGAAAAGCTGGTCCTGCAGCGTGCGCGTGCCTGTGGAAATCAGCACCTTGCCGCCCTGGATGAAGGCGGGTACAAGATAGGCCCAGGTCTTGCCGATGCCGGTGCCCGCCTCGGCCACCAAGGTGGCGCGGTCCTGGATGGCCAGCCCTATGGCCTGCGAGAGTTCGATCTGCGACGGTCGCGGCTTGTAGCCGGGCAAGGCCGTGGCCAAGGGGCCCTCGGCGTCAAAGAATTCGGAGATATCCAGGTCCAGCATAGCGAGTCAACGGTGAACCGGTGCCGGTTGCGGTTCGGGCGCCAGACACATGTGTGGGAAAGGACCAAATGATACCCGCTGCCGGGCCGCGGATTGGCCGCCATGCCGCCGCAAGGGGGACATATCCGCCCATCCTGGCACGTTTTGTAACAGCGGCTTATGGCACAATCCGCCCCTTGTTTTTCCTTTTTGTCGTCGTATCGAGATGTCTGAAACTTCCGCTATCACGTACGTCGCCGCCGGCGTCGACAACGCCCGCATCGTCGCGCAGCTCGCCACCGAGCTGGGCACGCGCGCCTCCCAGATCGCTTCGGCGGTGGAACTGCTGGACGATGGCGCCACCGTGCCGTTCATTGCCCGCTATCGCAAGGAAGCCACCGGCGGCCTGGACGATACCGTGCTGCGCAACCTCGAAGTGCGCCTGGGCTATCTGCGCGAACTCGAAGAACGCCGCGGCTCCATTCTTGAATCCATCTCGCAGCAGGGCAAGCTCACGCAAGCGCTGCAGCAGGAAATCGCCACGGCCGACACCAAGCAGCGCCTGGAAGACTTGTACGCGCCGTACAAGCCCAAGCGCCGCACCCGCGCCCAGATCGCCCGCGAAGCGGGCCTGGAGCCGCTGGCCGACGGCATCCTGGCCGATCCCGCCTGCGACCCCGCCGCGCTGGCCGCGCAATACCTGAATCCCGAAGCGTCCATCAACGACGCCAAGGCGGCGCTGGACGGCGCGCGCGACATCCTGGCCGAGCGCTACGCGGAAAACGCGGACCTGCTGGCCGACATGCGTGAACACCTGTGGTCCACCGGACTGATCCATTCCAAGATGGTCGACGGCAAGGAGACCGAGGGCGCCAATTTCCGCGACTGGTTCGACTTCAACGAACCGCTGCGCACCCTGCCCTCGCACCGCATCCTGGCGCTGCTGCGCGGCCGCCAGCAAGGCGTGCTGGAACTGCGCCTGGGCCTGGAAGCCGAACTGGAAGCGCAGACGCCGCATCCCTGCGTGGCCCGCATCGCCGGCTTCCTCAAGCTGGGCAACGGCCTGTTCGCACTGGACGCCACGCCGCGCGCGCGCTGGCTGGGCGAAGTCTGCCGCTGGACCTGGCGCGTGAAGCTGCTGACTGCGTTCGAAAGCGAGCTGATCGGCCGCCTGCGCGAAAGCGGCGAAACCGAAGCCATCCGCGTGTTCGCCGCCAACCTGAAGGACCTGCTGCTGGCCGCGCCCGCCGGCCCCAAGGCCGTGCTGGGCCTGGACCCCGGCATCCGCACCGGCTGCAAGGTCGCGGTAATCGACCAGACCGGCAAGGTCGTGGACACCACCACGGTCTACCCGTTTGAGCCGCGCCGCGACCGCGAAGGCACCATCAACACGCTGGCCGCCCTGGTGGCCCGCCACAAGGTCGACCTGATCGCCATCGGCAACGGCACCGCTTCGCGCGAAAGCGAAAAGCTGGTGGGCGACATGATGGAACGCTTCCCGGACCTGAAGGTCACCCGCGTGGTGGTTTCCGAAGCCGGCGCCTCCGTCTATTCCGCCTCCGAAACCGCCGCGCTCGAATTCCCCGACCTGGACGTCACCCTGCGCGGCGCGGTGTCCATTGCCCGCCGCCTGCAGGATCCGCTGGCCGAACTGGTCAAGATCGATCCCAAGGCCATCGGCGTGGGCCAGTACCAGCACGACGTCAACCAGCGCGAGCTGGCGCGTTCGCTGGACGCCGTGGTCGAGGATTGCGTGAACGCCGTGGGCGTGGACGTGAATACCGCGTCGGCAGCCTTGCTGGCCCGCGTGTCCGGCCTGAATTCGCTGCTGGCCAAGAACATCGTCGCCTGGCGCGACGAGAACGGCGCCTTCCCGACCCGCGAAATCCTGCGCAAGGTGCCGCGCTTCGGCGACAAGGCCTTTGAACAAGCTGCGGGCTTCCTGCGCATCCCCAACGGCGACAACCCGTTGGACGCCTCGTCGGTCCACCCCGAAGCCTATCCGGTGGTCGAACGCATCGTCGCCAAGATCAAGGCCGAGGTGAAGCAGATCATCGGCCAGCGCGAAGCCCTCAAGGGCGTGTCGCCGTCGGACTTCACCGACGAGCGCTTCGGTCTGCCGACGGTGCGCGACATCTTCGCCGAACTGGAAAAGCCCGGCCGCGATCCGCGTCCGGAGTTCAAGACGGCGCAGTTCAAGGAAGGCGTCGAGACCCTCAACGACCTGTACCCCGGCATGGTGCTGGAAGGCGTGGTGACCAACGTGGCCAACTTCGGCGCGTTCGTGGACATCGGCGTGCACCAGGACGGCCTGGTCCACATCTCGGCCCTGGCCGAGAAGTTCGTGAAGGATCCGCGCGACGTCGTGCGCGTGGGCCAGACGGTCAGCGTGAAGGTGCTGGAAGTGGACGTGGCGCGCAAGCGCGTCGCGCTGACCATGCGCATGAACGACACCGCGGCTCCCGCTCGCCGCAGCGGCGACGCGCCCAAGGGCGCCGACCGCAACCGCCGCCCGCAAGGCGACGGCGGCCGCGGCGGTTCCGGGGCCGGCGCCGGCATGAACAGCGCCATGGCGGATGCGTTCGCCAAGCTCAAGCGCTGAGCGTAAGTCGCTCAACGAAAGACCGGCGCCTGGGGCGCCGGTTTTTTTTACCTAGGGCTTACCCGTAAAGCGACGGCTTACTTGTGTTCGCTCAAGCCGCAACTATCAAAAATGATAGAAAATATCTAATTGTGTCTAAATAATAAGACCCGGCGGCGCCAGGCCGCAAAGCGACACAAGCCCCCCGCGAGCAGGCGAGCCATGGCGCGCAGCGCCTGCCGGGGAGCAGCACAAGAACGACAGCGCCCTGCCCCGAACGACCGGAGATCTGCCCAGCCATGCCCCATACCATCACGCTTGCCGCCAATGAAACGGCAACCATCACCGCCGAGCAAGCCAACGCCAGCGGCGCCTACAGCGAAATCACCCTGGGCCAGTATTCGCACCTGCTTGTCGACGGCGCCGAAGTGAGCTTCAAGCACATCACGCTGGAGCGGCTGGGCAGCCGCGTCATCGAATTGAGCAATGGCGCGCAGTTGCACGTCGGCGCGCTGGGATTCGCCAGCATGGGAGCCAGCATCACTTACCGCATCGGCGCGGGTTGCGCGCTGACCTTCGACGCCAGCCAATGGGATCCGGAAGTGGTCGCCAACACCACTTTCGATTTCGCCAGCCAGGGCAGCGGCACGCTGAAGTACTTCCCGTTCATCAACCCGGAATGGCTGGACTGCCCGAACGTCACGGGCTACACGGAAGGCGACATGCTTGAGATCGCCGGCCAGGGCAGCGCCCAGCGCTTCCAGGTGCGCGACGGACGCATCGTGGCCAACGCCCGCGCCGCTTAGGCAGCCGGGCCGGCATTGCGCCGGCCCCTTGGGTTTATTCCTGCGACAGCGACGACAGCGCGGCGCGCGCGCGCGCCAGCAAGGCGCCGGATTCGTCCTGCGCGCCCGTCGGCGCGGTCGCCACGGCCACGCCGTCGATCATCGCGGCATAGCCCTGCCCGTCGGCCTGCAGCGCCACATCCGCCGGTTCGGCCTGCAGACGGCGCATGGCGGCGCCAGCTTCCTTCGGATCGGCGAAGCGCTGCGACAGCAGCAGTTCCTCGCCGTCGGCGGCCAGCAGGCGAAAACGGAAGCCGCCGTCTTCATCGCGGAAGCTGACGAAGCGCGCGCCCTTGCCCTTTTCCTTCTTGGGCTGCGCGGCCTTGGCGCCGGAACCGGCTTCCAGGTTGCGCAGGCCCACGGCCTGGCGCAGTTCCTGCATGAACGGCGTAGCCAGCTTGCGCGCCTTGGCGGCGCCGGCCTGCAGGATGTCTTCGATGCGGCCGGGGTTGGCCATCAGGTCGAAGTACTTCTCGCGCATGGGCGCCAGCAGGTTTTCCAGATGGTCGTACAGCGCCTGCTTGGCTTCGCCCCAGCCCATGCCCTCTTCGAGCTGCTTGCGCAGCGCGGCGGCTTGCTCGTGCGTGGCGAAGGCGCGGTAGATGGTGTACAGGTGCGAGTTTTCGGCGTCCTTGGGCTCGCCCGGCGCGCGCGAATCGGTCACGATGCGCATCACCGCCGCGCGCAGCGCGCTGGCGCCGCCCTCGAACAGCGGAATGGTGTTGTTGTAGCTCTTGGACATCTTGCGGCCGTCCAGGCCCGGCAAGGTCGCCACGTCTTCTTCGATCACGACTTCCGGCAGCGTGAAGTAGTCGCGGCCATAAAGGTGGTTGAAGCGCTGGGCGATGTCGCGCGCCATTTCCAGATGCTGGATCTGGTCGCGGCCCACCGGCACCTTGTTGGCGTTGAACATGACGATGTCCGCGGCCATCAGCACCGGGTACGAAAACAGGCCCATGGTCACGCCATCGTCCGGCTCCAGGCCCTTTTCCGTGTTCTGGTCCACCGACGCCTTGTAGGCATGCGCCCGGTTCATCAGGCCCTTGGCCGTGACGCAATTCAACAGCCAGGTCAGCTCGGGGATCTCGGGGATGTCCGATTGGCGGTAGAAGGTCACGCGCTCGTGGTCCAGGCCCACCGCCAGCCAGGTCGCGGCGATTTCAAGGCGCGAGCGGGCCACGCGGGCGGGGTCGTCGCACTTGATAAGGGCGTGGTAGTCCGCCATGAAGAAGAATGCGTCCACGCCGGGCTGCGCGCTGGCCTGGACGGCGGGACGGATCGCGCCCGCGTAATTGCCGAGGTGGGGAGTTCCAGAGGTGGTGATGCCGGTAAGGACGCGGGTATTCATGAGGCGAAGAGGCGTTTGCTAGGGGAAACGCCCAGTGTAACGTGCCGGACGGGCGGCTACAGAACGGCCAGTACCGGCGCCGCCAGCGCGCACAGGCCGCCGGCGGTCAGCGCGGCGCGCGGCCGGAACGTCAGGAACCAGATCAGCAGCAGTCCGGCAATGCTGAGAATGCCGATCCATTCGACCGTGCCGTAGCTCCAGCCCCAGACCGCCGCCGAAGCGCACAGGGACAGGGCCAGCGCCACCCAGCCGAACAGGCGCAAGGGCAGGCGATGGCGGCGGGGCAAGGCGCGGTCGAACAGGTCCTCGTAGTGACGGTCCATGCCCAGGCACAGGGCGGAAAAGCCCGCATAGGCCAGGCAGAAGGCGGCTAGCGTCATGGCGTATCCCCTCTAGGTTCGTAGGCGGGCTGGACAGGAGAAGTCTGCGGCTGCACGGCGGGCTTGGCGGCTACGTTCGCCTTGGCGGCCCCTTTGGCCGTCCCCTTGATTGGCGCCCTGGCAGCCGCCTTGCCGGCGCGGGCGGCCTTGCGGGCCATCCAGGCCAGCAGCAGCGCCCCTGCCAGGCAGGTCAGATCGAAACCGGCCATGACCCAGTCGCCCGCCGGCAGCGACACGCCCAGATGGCGCGCAGTCGTCAGGACGTTGACCACGGGCACCAGCGCCAGGGCAACGGCTGCGGCGGCCAGCAGATCGCGCCACTTGCGGTGCTGGAACAGGAAGGCGTAGACCAGCGACAGTCCCCAGGCGGCGAAGAAGGCGCGCGATTCCCAGAACTGCCTGCCCGGCAGATCCGCGGGCAAGAGGCGGTTGGCCCAGAAAAAGGCCGCGACCGAGATGAACAGACCCGCGATCGTGCCGGCATTGAGCGCATCCACCAGCCGCAGCGAGAACGCTTCACGCGCGCCCGGACGCGCCTTCTGGCGCCGCTTGGCGATCCACAGGACCATGCCCGTGCCGACCATGGCCGTGCCCGCCATGCTGACCAGGAAATAAAGCCAGCGCAGGAACGGTTCGGCAAACAGGCCGAGGTGCAGGCCGACGATGACGCCGGCGGTGCGCGCCGTGGCGCCGACTTCGTCCTCGCTTTCCTGCAGCGCGCCCGTGACGCCGTCAAAGCGCATATAGGGCGCCAGCTTGCCGAACGACACGCCATCGGCGGCGTCGCGCACCAGGGTCACGGTCGCGCCGGCATCGCCTGGGTGATTGACGGTGACGCGCCCCACCCTGCCTTGCCAATGCTGCTGCGCCTGCTCCACCAGCGGCGCAAGCGCGAGCAGCGGCGCGGGCTCGTTGCGCGGGGGGGTGATCTTGAACGACTTGAAGACGTCGTCGGAATACTGGCGCGGGCTCTCGTAAACGGCCAATATGCCGGCCGGCATCAGCATGGCCATGAACAGCACCAGCCCGCTGAACGTGATCATCAGATGGAACGGCAGCCCCAGCACCGACAAGGCGTTGTGGCCGTCCATCCAGGCGCGCTGCCCGCCCTTTCTGGGCCGGAAGGTGAAGAAATCGGTGAAGATCTTCTTGTGGGTGATGATGCCGCTGATGATGGCCACCAGCATGAACATGCCGGCGATGCTGGCGAGCCAGCGTCCCCAGGGAAACGCGGTTTCCAGTTCGAAATGGAAGCGGTAGAAGAAGTCGCCGCCGCGCGTCTCTCGCGCGGTCACGGCCTGGCCGGTGGCCGGGTCCAGCTTCACGCGCACGAAGCCGCGTTCGCCGGGCTTGGGCTTGGGCACCTGGTAAAGCAATTGGATCGACGGCTCGCGGTCGGACGGCGGCGTGATGAACCAGCGCGTGGCGTCCGGCGCATGTTCGCTCAGGTAGCGCTGCGCAGCCGTCACGGACTGCGCGGCAGGCGCGGGCCGCACCTGGATCTCGGGCTGCATCCAGGCCGTGATCTCGGGCCGGAAGAACGCCAGCGTGCCGGTCAGGAACATCGCGAACAGCACCCAGCCGAAGATCAGCCCCGACCAGGTGTGCAGCCACGACATGGATTGGCGCAGGCCTTCCTCGCCTGGCGCCTTGTCCACTTTCGCCTTCATGCCGCCCCCATGGTCCGGCCGGCCAGGAACAGCGCACCCATCAAGGCGGCGGGCAACAGCACGCCGGCCCAGGCGCGCCAGGCATTGCGCGTGGCGAACACCCAGATCACGCCGCAGGCGTAGAACACGAAGGACAGCATCTGCGCCGTGACCACGGCGTCCGGCCGCCGCATGGGCAGCCAGATCGCCAGGCAGGCGGCTGCCGCCGACGCCAGGACGTAGCCGCCCAGGATGGCGGCCGCCGCCCTGGAAAAGACGGCCAGACGGTAGCGCATCATGCCTGCGCCGGCAGCGGGAGCTTTCACTGGGACACGTTGAAGGTAGTGGTGGAAACGTAGCGGATCTTGGCGTATGCCTTGCCGTCGGCCTCGCCCGCCTTGTCCTCGACGTGGGCGGCTTCGAGCACGTACTGGCCGGGCCACGGCGTGGTGATTTCGATGCGGCCGTTTTCATCGCTGTGGAAGCGCTTCTCCCATTTGGGCGGGCCGAACACGGTGACTTCGGTCTTGGCCAGCGGCTTGCCCTTGAACTGCAGCACGAAGGCGTTGGTCCCGGCCGCGACCGGCACGAGTTCCAGGTCCAGCTTGCCCTCGGTGTCCGCACGGCCCGCCTTGGCGCCGTACTGCACCAGGGTGTCCTTGAACTGGTAGGCCTGGCGCAGGCGCACGTCGCCCTTGCCTGCCGCCGCGAATTCCAGGAAGTCCGCGCCCTCGCCCGAGGCCTTCAGCGCCTTGCCGTCGGTGCCCGTCACGACAGGCGCCACCATGATCTTGCCGAGCAGGCCGTCGCGCTTTTCGCGCACGTCGTCCGCCCATTCCCCGAAGTACGCCTTGGCCGGTCCCTCGGCGCTGCGTTCCAGCCAAACGAAATGCGCCTGCGCGGCGCCCGCCGCGCCCATGAGGGCGATGGCGGCCAAGGTTCTTGCGAATGTCATTGTTGATTTCCTTTAGAGGACCGGATCGGGCCAGCCCCGCGGCCAGGACCCGATTCGGAGGGTTTTAAATTATAACCATTCTCACTTCGAAATAGCGGCAAGTCTTACCAGCGATAGCGCAGGCTGGCCTTGATGGAGCGCTGATAGCCATACCAGCACCAGGACTCGCCCGAGCACGACGCGATGTATTCCTTGTCAAACAGGTTCTGCACGTTCAGCGCCACCTGCATGCCCTTGAGCGACGGCGAGGCGCGGCCCAGGTCGTAATCCAGCATCAGGTCGAACAGCGTGACCGACGGCACCTTCAGCGTGTTGGTCTCGTTGCCGTACGAGGAACCGATGTAGCGCACGCCGCCCCCCACGCCCATGCCCGCCAGCGAACCGTCCTGCAATTGGTAGCGGGCCCAGGCCGACGCCTGTTGCGAAGGCACGCCCACGGGCGTCTTGCCCTTCAGGTTCATGCCCGCGGCGTTGGGATAGCCCTTGGAATACTCGTTGTCCATCAAGGAGTACGCCGCCACCAGCGTCAGCCCGCGCAGGGGCTCGGTCTTGGCTTCGAATTCGATGCCCTGCGTGCGCAGCTCGCCCGCCTGGATGGAGCAGCGTCCGCCGGCCGTCCCGCAGATGTGGGTCGGATCCGGATCGGTGGTCGTCATGTTCTCGCGGCGGATGTCGAACGCCGCGACCGACAGCAGCGTCGCGCTGCCCGGCGGCTGGTACTTGATGCCGACCTCGTACTGGTTGCCTTCGATCGGCTTGAACGGCTTGTTCTGCCAACCCGTTCCCGACTGCGGCTCGAACGACTCCGAATAGCTGAAGTACGGCGCCACGCCGTTGTCGAAGTTGTAGATCACGCCCAGACGGCCCGTGAACTTCTCCGCGTTCAGCGAGGACGGCGCGACCCGTCCAGTGGCGATCGTGGTGGTTTCGCCCACGGTGCGCGACCAGTCGTAACGGCCGCCCAGCAACACCGAAAGGCGGTCGAGCTTGATCTGGTCCTGGAAGTACAGACCGGTCTGGTACTGCTTATTGGTCGCGTCCGTCGAGAACGCCGGCACCGGAATGTTCTGGCGGTTATTCGGGTTCAACACGTCCAGCGCAGGCGCGGTGCCGAAGCCGGACAGCGTGTCGGTCTTGACGTGCTGGTAGTCAAAGCCCACCAGCGTGGTGTGGGCGAAGGGACCGGTGTTGAAGCGCGCCTGCACGTTGTTGTCCAGCACCAGCGCGCCCACGTCCACGTCGGTCGCGATCGATGCGCGCTGCTGGTAGCGGTAGGTCTTGTCGGTGTAGCCGTAGTTGTTGGTCATGGCGCCGTAGATGCTGCGGTACTGCGCTTCCGCGCGCGTCCAGCGCAGGCTTTGCGATGCCTTGATGTTGTCGTTGAAGCGGTGCTCCAGCACATAGCCCAGCGAATAGCTCTTGCGGTCGCTCTTTTCGAAATTGGCGTCGCCGTCGTAGTAATCGGCCGGCAGGCGGATGCCGTCGGGCGCGGAAAGCAGCGTGCGCATGGCCGGCACGCTGCCGTAGGAACCCATGTCGGGATCGCGCTGGAAGTTCGTCAGCACCGTCAACGTCGTGTCGCTGCTGGGCTTCCAGGTAAAGGCCGGCGACACAAAGTAGCGGCGTTCCTTGGTGTCCTTGACCTGGCCGTCGGACATATAGCCCGAGCCGACCAGGCGGTACAGGAATTTGCCCT
Organism: Achromobacter xylosoxidans; assembly: GCF_002192695.1. Classification (GTDB taxonomy): domain Bacteria; phylum Pseudomonadota; class Gammaproteobacteria; order Burkholderiales; family Burkholderiaceae_B; genus Achromobacter; species Achromobacter xylosoxidans_C. The sequence continues at coordinate 235,366 of NZ_MTLG01000053.1, read as the reverse complement.
CGTCATCCACCGGACCGCCGAAATCGAAGTTGGCGCGGCGATAGTCATAGTTGCCGACCTGCACCTCGACCTCGCGCAGCGTCTCTTCCAGCGGGCGCTTGCTGACCTGGTTGACCACGCCGCCCGGACCGCCCTGCCCGTACATGACTGAGGCCGGGCCCTTCAGCACGTCCACGCGCTCCAGGCGATAGGCGTCCACCTGCGGCAAGGCGTCGCGGCCGCCGAACACCCGCAGGCCGTCCAGGTAGGTCGACGCCGAAAAGCCGCGCACGCTGAACTGGTCCAGGCGCGTGGCGGTGGCGCCGCGCGATTCCGTGGCCACGCCCGCGGTGTAGCGCAGCACCTGATTCAGCGTCTGCGCGCCCTGCTCCGTGATCTGCTCGCGCGTGACCACCGACACCGACTGCGGCGTTTCGATCAGCGGCGTGTCGGTCTTGGTGGCGCTGGCGCTCACCGTGGCCACATAACCCACCGTCGTGATTGCGCTTTCGGACATGCCCGACACGGTCACCGGCGCCAGCGTGGGCGTGTCGCCCGCGGGCGCGGCAACCTGCACCAGGGTCCAGGTATTGCCCGATTGCGCGCGCGCCTGCAGGCCGCTGCCCGCCAGGATGCGGGCGAACCCCGCGCCCAGCGAATAGGCGCCGTCCAGCCCTTCGGAGCGGCGTCCGCGCACCAGCGCGGGATCGAACGACAGGACCACGCCAGCGCTGCGCGCGAACTGCGTCAGGGCATCGGCCAAGGAGCCGGCAGCGATCTGGTAGCTGCGCGGCGCGTTCGCGGAGGCCGGCGCCGACTGGGCCCAGGCCTGCGGCATGCCAGCGGCAAGCCCGCCCGCGCATAGGGCGGCCAGCACGGCGATGCGGCCGGCGGACAAAGGGGCGCGCAAGCGCGGGTGAGATGAAGCGGACACAAAACTCTCCCTGTACGGTGGTATCTATCCCTGCCTTCCGTACGGGATCGGAAAACCTGCAAGCCTCAGGCAAAAAAAATTTGTAACGCTCAAGCCTCGCGCGGCCCGACGTGCAGCCAGTACCGCGTATGCCGCAACACTTGTATGGGCAAGGCTGGCTCCAGGGCCTTGAGCGCGCGCTCGGCGTCGTCCAGCGGGAAGACGCCCGACAGCCGCAGGCCGGCCACCGCCGGATCCACCCGGATCATGCCCAGGCGCTGGCGCGCCAGGTATTGCGCGAAGTAGTCCAGGCGCCAGTCCTTGGCCACCACCAGCCCATCGGTCCAGGCCAGCCTGTCAGGGTCGGAGGCGTGGCGGCCAACCTCTCCGCGCTCGGAGAATTGCAGGCGTTCACCGGCTTCGGCATGCGTGGCCACGCCGGCGCGCAGCAACACCACGCTGCCTTCGTACACGCCCACGCGCGCGCCTTCGGCGGTACGGCGCAGGTCGAAGCGCGCCCGTTCGGCGCGCAGCTCGCCATGCCCCGTGTCCACGCGCAGCGCCGCCGTGTCGGGCCGCATTTCGGTCCGTACCAGCACTTCGCCGCGCAGCAGATCCAAGCCGCGCGCATCGCCCTGCAAGTGCAGGCGCACCGCGCTGTCGCTGTTCAAGGTGATGTGCAGCCCATCGGCCACCGCCACCGCCAGCCGCTCGCCGACGCCGGTGCTGAGGTCCGCGGCCAGCCGTTGCCACGGCGTGTGGCGGTATGCGGCCCAGCCGGTAAAGGCCGTGCCGCCGATGGCCAGCAACCCGCGCAATACCGTGCGGCGGCCAGCCGACCGTGGTGCTGACAACGCGGAATGCGCCAGCGCCGCCGGCACGCGGCGCGCGTCCTGGCTGATGCGCTGCAAGCGGTCCCAGGCCTGACGGTGCGCGGGATCCTGCGCCAGCCATGCCTCACAGGACTGGCGTTCCGCCACGCCGGCCAGGCCGGATTGCAGCCGCACCCACCAGCCGATCGCCTGCTCCGCCACCGGATCCGCGGCGCTAGTCATCAAACGCCGCATAGCATGCAGTCATGGCGCGCACCATGTACTGCTGCACCGAACTCAAGGAAACCCCGAGCCGCTGGGCGATCTCGGGATAGGTCAGCCCGTCGAGCTGCGACAGCAGGAACGCGGAACGAGCCTTGGGCGGCAATCCGTCCAGCAGGCGGTCCAGCCGCGCCAGCGATTGCAGTTGCCCGGCCTGTTCTTCGGGGGACGGCGCATAGGCTTCGGGGATGGCGGCCAGATAGGCGAGATACGCGCGCTCCAGCGCCGCATGCCGCTGGTGATCCACCACCAGCCCGCGGGCGATGGTGGTCAGCAGCGCGCGGGCTTCGCCGGCGCGTACCGCCTTGCGGCCCTGGATCACCCGCAGGAACACGTCCTGCGCCAGGTCTTCGGCGCGATGCTCGCAGCCCAGCCTGCGGCGCAGCCAACCGAATAGCCAGGGGCGGTGATCGCGGTACAGGCCATCGACGGGCGCGGCGGAAGCGTCGGTGCGCGCGGCCGATGCGGACAAGAGGGTGGAAGACACGTTGGAAACTGCGGTACTGGACCAGAAGTCTCCAAATCTTAATTGATAATGACTTGTATTACCAATTTCAACCGTGATCTGCCCGGAAAATCCGGACAGATGCGGCGCGACTACAACGACACGGTGTGCCGGCGTTCCGACTCCAGGTACTCGCGCGACTGCATTTCCAGGATGCGCGAGACGGTGCGGTGGAACTCATTGGCCAGCGCACCCTCGGTATAGATTTCCTCGGGCTGGCACTCGGCGGACATGATGAGCTTGACGCGGTGGTCGTAGAACACGTCGATCAGCCAGGTGAAGCGGCGCGCCTCGGAGGCCTGGCGCGGTCCCATGCGGGGCACGCCCGACAGGATCACCGCGTGGAAGCGGTTGGCCAATTCCAGATAATCGTTCTGCGAACGCGGTCCGCCGCAAAGCGTGGCGAAGTCGAACCACACCACCGACCCGCCCAGCGCCAGCGCGCGGATCTCGCGGTGCTCGATATGCAGCACCGGGTCCTGGGGCGGCGTATCGGCCAGGCTGTCGAACGCCTTTTGCAGCGCCTGCTGGGCATGCTCGTCCAGCGGCGTGTGATAACACTGCACCTGTTCCAGCGAGCGGCGGCGGTAGTCCACGCCGGCATCCACGTTCATGATGTCCATGCGCGCCTGGATCAACTGGATGGCGGGCAGGATGCGGTCGCGATGCAGGCCGTCCGGATACAGGGTCGAGGGTTCGTAGTTGGACGTCATCACGAAGGACGTGCCGTACTCGAACAGCTTGAACAGCAGGCGGTGCAGGATCATCGCGTCGGCCACGTCGGATACGTGGAACTCGTCGAAGCAGATCAGGCGGTAGCGCTTGGCCACGCGCCTGGCGACTTCGTCCAGCGGATCCTGCATGCCCTTCACTTCTTCGAGTTCGCGGTGCACGCCGCGCATGAACTCGTGGAAATGCAGGCGCGTCTTGCGCACCACGGGCACGGTGGCGTAGAAGGCGTCCATCAGGAAGCTCTTGCCCCGCCCCACTCCGCCCCACAGGTACACGCCACGCGGCACGTCAGGGCGGTTCAGCAGCTTCTTCAGCGCGTTCGAGCGCATCGACTTGAACTTGACCCATTCGTCGAAATAGCGCTGCAGCCGGTCGATCGCCTTTTTCTGGGCTTCGTCGGGCTTGTAGCCGCGCTCGGCCAGGGCATGTTCGTAGTATTCGCGGACGTTCATGTGGGAGCAGGTAAAGCAGAATGAAAAAAGGGCGGATCCGTGAACCCGCCCCCGTCTTGCATCGGCTATGCGCGTATCAGAAGTTCAATGCGCGCTTGTCCACGGCCAATGCGGCTTCCTTCACGGCTTCCGACAGCGTCGGGTGCGCGTGGCAGATGCGGGCGATGTCTTCGGCGGCGCCGCGGAATTCCATGATGGTCACGGCTTCCGAGATCAGTTCCGAGGCCATCGGGCCCACGATGTGCACGCCCAGGACCTCGTCGGTCTTGGCATCGGCGATCACCTTGGCAAAGCCCGTGGTGTCGCCCAGCGCGCGGGCGCGGCCGTTGGCCAGGAAGGGGAAGCTGCCGGCCTTGTACTCGCGGCCTTCGGCCTTGAGCTGCTGCTCGGTCTTGCCGACCCAGGCGATTTCCGGCGAGGTGTAGATCACCCACGGCACGGTGTCGAAGTTGACGTGGCCGTGCTGGCCGGCGATGCGCTCGGCAACCGCCACGCCTTCTTCCTCGGCCTTGTGCGCCAGCATCGGGCCGCGCACCACGTCGCCCACCGCCCAGACGTTCGGCAGGTTGGTCTTGCAGTCGCCGTCCACGGCGACGAAGCCGCGCTCGTCGAGCTTCAGGCCCACGGCGTCGGCGTTCAGGCCGCCGGTGTAGGGCACGCGGCCGATCGAGACGATCAGCTTGTCGACCACCAGCTTCTGCTCGGCGCCCTTGGCGTCGACATAAGGCACGGTGACGGACTTGGCGGTCGCCTTGATCTCGCCGATCTTGATGCCCATCTGGATGTTCAGGCCTTGCTTGGTGAAGGCTTTCAGGGCTTCCTTGGCCACTTGGCCGTCAGCGGCGGCCAGGAATTCCGGCATCGCTTCCAGGATGGTGACTTCGGAACCCAGGCGGCGCCACACGCTGCCCATTTCCAGGCCGATCACGCCGGCGCCGATCACGCCCAGCGTCTTCGGCACGGCGCCGATGTTCAGCGCGCCGTCGTTGGACAGCACGACCTTTTCGTCGAACGGCAGGCCGGGCAGCTCGCGTGCCGACGAACCGGTGGCGACCACCACGTGCTTGGCAACCAGGTCTTCCTCGGCGGTGCCGGTGACCTTGATGGCCCAGCCGCCGTCAACCTGGCCGGCGAACGCGCCCTTGCCATGGAAGAAGGTGACCTTGTTCTTCTTGAACAGGTACAGGATGCCGTCGTTGTTCTGCTTCACCACCGTATTCTTGCGGCCGATCAGCGTGTCGAGCTTCAGGCTGACGCCCTTGACTTCGATGCCGTGGTCGGCGAAGTGGTGATTGACCTGCTCAAAGTGTTCGGACGATTGCAGCAGCGCCTTGGACGGGATGCAGCCGACGTTGGTGCAGGTGCCGCCGGGAGCCGGGCCGCCTTGGCCGTTCTGCCAGGCGTCGATGCAAGCCACCGACATGCCGAGCTGCGCGGCGCGGATGGCGGCAATGTAGCCGCCGGGGCCCGCGCCGATGACGACGACGTCAAATTGTTTGGACATAGTGTTCTCGCGATGAGGTATTGAGTGGAGCACGCCCCGCCCTGCGGGCCGGCACGAAGCCGGCCGGGGCGCCGCAAGACCCAGGGGTCGCTTGGGCGCCGGGCCGGGGCGTCGAGATTACAGGTCCAGCAACAGGCGCTGCGGATCTTCCAGGGCGTCCTTCATGGCGACCAGGCCCAGCACGGCTTCGCGGCCGTCGATGATGCGGTGGTCGTAGGACAGCGCCAGGTAGTTCATCGGGCGAATGACGATCTGGCCGTTTTCAACCACGGCGCGATCCTTGGTGGCGTGCACGCCCAGGATGGCCGATTGCGGCGGGTTGATGATCGGGGTCGACAGCATCGAGCCGAACACGCCGCCGTTGGAGATCGAGAACGTGCCGCCGGTCATTTCTTCAATGCCCAGCTTGCCGTCAGCGGCGCGGCGGCCGAAGTCGGCGATGGTCTTTTCGATGTCGGCGATCGACAGCTGGTCAGCGTTGCGCAGGATCGGCACAACCAGGCCGCGCGGGCTGCCGACAGCGATACCGATGTCGAAGTAGCCGTGGTAGATGATGTCCTTGCCGTCGATCGAGGCGTTGATCAGCGGGTACTTCTTCAGCGCGGCAACGGCAGCCTTGACGAAGAACGACATGAAGCCCAGCTTGATGCCGTGCTCTTTCTCGAACTTGTCCTTGTACTTGCTGCGCAGGTCGATGACGGCCTGCATGTTGACTTCGTTGAACGTGGTCAGGATCGCGTTTTCCTGCTGCGATTGCAGCAGGCGCTCGGCGATGCGGGCGCGCAGGCGGCTCATCGGCACGCGCTGTTCCGGACGGCCGTCCAGCGACAGCGTCGGGGGCGCGACCGGCGCGGCGGCCTTGGCCGGAGCGGCCTTGGCGGGTGCGCTGGCGGCCAGGGCGTCGCCCTTGGTCACGCGGCCGTCACGGCCGGTGCCGGCCACGGAAGCGGCGTCGACGCCCTTTTCGGCCAGGATCTTGGAGGCGGCGGGCGAAGCCACGCCGGCGGCAGCCGACGAAGCGGGAGCGGCGGGAGCGGCAGCGGCTTGTTCAGCGGCCTTGGGCGCTTCGGCGGCGGGCGCGGCGGCGGCGACGGCGGCCTTGCCAGCGGTGTCGATGCGGGCCAGCACTTCGCCGGAGGTGACGGTGCTGCCGTCGCCCTTGACGATTTCGGCCAGCACGCCCGAGGCGGGAGCCGGCACTTCCAGCACGACCTTGTCGGTTTCGACTTCGATCAGGATTTCGTCCGCTTCAACGGCAGCGCCCGGCTGCTTCTTCCAGGTCAGCAGCGTCGCTTCGGAGACGGATTCGGAGAGTTGGGGGACGACGACGTCGGTAATAGCCATTTTGTTTGTTCCGTAAAGTTTGTGTTCTGGTCGCGCTGCGCGGCAAGCCTCGAATCGGAATTCCAGAAACCTGCGCGCGCGGCGCGTGCATCAAGCGAGTGTTACTTCGTCAACATGACCTTGAACTTGGGCGCGAAGGCCGTTTCGATCAGGGCCTTCTGCTGCTCCTGGTGCTTGGCCAGGTAGCCCACGGCCGGCGATGCCGACGCGGCGCGGCCGGCGTAGCCCAGCTTCTGGCCTTCGACCATGTTTTCGTACACATGATGCTGAACGTAGAACCAGGCGCCCTGGTTCTGCGGTTCGTCCTGAACCCAGATCACTTCGGTTGCCTTCGGGTACTTGCGCAGTTCCGTTTCGAACGACTTGTGCGCGAACGGATACAGCTGTTCGACGCGGATGATCGCCACGTTGTCGGCGCCACGCTCGCGGCGGGCGTTGACCAGATCGTAGTAGACCTTGCCCGAGCAAGCCAGCACGCGCTTGACCTTGCTGGCGTCGATGGCCTCGTCGACCTCGCCGATGACCGGACGGAAGCTGCCGCCCGCCAGATCGGTCAGGGGGGAGCCGGCGTCCTTGTTGCGCAGCAGCGACTTGGGCGTGAACAGCACCAGCGGCTTGCGGAACGGGCGGATCATCTGGCGGCGCAACACGTGGAAGATCTGCGACGCGGAGGTCGGCTGGATCACCTGCATGTTGTTGTCGGCGCACAGCTGCAGGAAGCGCTCGATGCGGCCCGAGGAGTGCTCGGGACCCTGGCCTTCGTAACCGTGCGGCAGCATCAGGGTCAGGCCCGACTGGCGGCCCCACTTGGCTTCGCCGGAGCTGATGAACTGGTCGATCACGACCTGGGCGCCGTTGACGAAGTCGCCGAACTGGCCTTCCCAGATGGTCAGCGTGTTCGGTTCGGCGCTGGAGTAGCCGTATTCAAACGCCAGCACCGCCTCTTCGGACAGCACGGAATCGATCACGGTGAACGGAGCCTGGCCTTCCGAGACATTCTGCAGCGGAATGTAGGTGCCGTCGTTCCAGCGTTCGCGGTTCTGGTCGTGCAGCACGGCGTGGCGGTGCGTGAACGTGCCGCGGCCCGAGTCCTGGCCGGTGATGCGGATGGCGTAGCCCGAGGACACCAGGGTGGCGAAGGCGAGGTGTTCGCCCATGCCCCAGTCCAGGTTCATTTCGCCCTTGGCCATGGTGCGGCGGTCGTTCAGCAGCTTGGCGACCAGCGGGTGCACCGTGAAGCCTTCCGGCACGGCGGTGATGCGTTCGCCGATGCGCTTGAGTTCGGCCAGCGGCACGGCGGTGTCGGCCTGGTCGGTCCACTTGGCGCCCAGGAACGGCGACCAGTCGATGGCGTACTTGCTCTTGTAGTCGGTCAGCACCGGCTCGATGGTGCGCTGGCCGTCTTCCATCAGCTGGCGGTAGTCCTTGACGAGCTGATCGGCTTCGCCTTCGGCCAGCACGCCTTGCGTGGTCAGCTTGTCGGCATACAGTTTGCGCGTGCCGGGGTGGTGGCCGATGCGCTTGTACATCAGGGGCTGCGTCAGCGACGGGGTGTCTTGCTCGTTGTGGCCCAGCTTGCGGAAGCAGACGATGTCCACGACGATGTCGTGGCGGAACTGCAGGCGGTAGTCCAGCGCCAGCTTGGTGACGAACACCACGGCTTCGGGATCGTCGCCGTTGACGTGGAACACCGGCGCTTCGATCATCTTGACCACGTCGGTGCAATACAGCGTCGAGCGCGAGTCGCGCGGGTCGGACGTGGTAAAGCCGATCTGGTTGTTGATGACGATGTGCAGCGTGCCGCCCGTGCCGTAGCCGCGGGTTTGCGCCAAGTTCAGCGTTTCCATGACCACGCCCTGGCCGGCGAAGGCCGCGTCGCCGTGCACCAGCACCGGCAGCACTTGCTTGCCTTCGGCGTCGCCGCGGCGTTCCTGGCGAGCGCGCACGCTGCCTTCGACCACGGGGTTGACGATTTCCAGGTGGGACGGGTTGAACGCGAGCGACAGGTGGACCGGGCCGCCACGGGTGGACAGGTCGCTGGAGAAGCCGTTGTGGTACTTCACGTCGCCGTCGGTCAGGCCTTCGGCGTGCTTGCCTTCGAACTCGGCGAACAGGTCGCCGGGCATCTTGCCCATGATGTTCACGAGCAGGTTCAGGCGGCCGCGGTGGGCCATGCCGACCACGATTTCCTGGATGCCGTTTTCACCGGCGTGGTTCACCACTTCGTCCATCGAGGCGATGAAGCTTTCGCCGCCTTCCAGCGAGAAGCGCTTCTGGCCGACGTACTTGGTGTGCAGGAAGCGCTCGAGGCCTTCGGACTCGGTCAGCTGCTGCAGGATGTGGCGCTTTTCTTCGACCGAGTAGGTGGGCGCGCCCAGGGTGGTTTCCAGGCGTTCCTGGATCCAGCGCTTGGCGGCGGGGTCGGAGATGTGCGTGAATTCGGCACCGATGCTGCGGCAGTAGGTGTCGCGCAGCGCCTTCAGGATGTCGCGCAGCGTCATCGTGCTGGCGGTCGTGAAGTAGGTGTTGGTGGCCGAGTAGGTTTGGTCCAGATCGGCTTCGGTCAGGCCGTAGAAGGCCGGATCGAGTTCGGGGATCGGGGGACGTTCCTGGCGCTTGAGCGGATCCAGGTCGGCCCAGCGCGAACCCAGGGAGCGGTAGGCCGCGATCAGCGACTGCACCGAAACCTGCTTGCTGGCCACGGTCAGGTCGGGTTCGGCGGCGCGTTGCACGAAGGCATTGGCCTTGGCGCGCTGGGCGAACGATTCGACGATGGGAGCGTGGGCCTGGTCGCGGGTGGATTCCTGGCCGTCGGTGGCGGGAGCGTGTTGCAGCTGGTCGAAGTATTCGCGCCAGTTGTCAGGTACCGAACCGGGATTGTCGAGGTAGGCTTCGTAAAGCTCCTCAACATAAGGGGCGTTACCCCCAAAGAGATAAGACGTGGATAGAGATTCTATTTCCGAAGACATATCGCTTCACCTTTACGAGTGCTTCACTCGACACGATGCAGGAAAACCTTCCGCGACACGGGCTTCCCGTTAAGCGGATAGCAGGGGCAGAAGGCGCGTACAAGCCTTAAAAGCCGTATGGGATAAGAGTATAGCCCTTTGAGTTTAAGGACGTCTTCTTGCGTTTGCGTGACGCAAAAGCGCATTCGGAATGCCGTCATGCAGCATTGGAATGTCCAGCCAACCCCTTCCATTGCGCCGTCTACTCGCATTCAATTTCCGGCAACCCAAAATGCCGCGCCGCATCATTTTCACTGGCAGAAATGGCAGTGTTGCGCATTAGCCTCGTTCATACGGGCAATTCGGTGGTCGACAGGATCTCTTTCAGGACGAAAAACGTGCGGATCTGGCGTACGCCGGGCAGCTTGATGATCTCGCCCGCATGCAGCTTGTTGAAGCGCTCCAGGTCGCGGATGCGCAGCATCAGGAAGTAGTCGAACTCGCCCGCAACCAGGTGGCATTCCAGACAGCCGCTGATGCCGCGCGCCGCGGCTTCGAAATCCGTGAAGGACTCCGGCGTGGAGCGGTCGAGCACCACGCCCACGATGACCAGGGTGCCCATGTCCACTTCCGCCGGTTCGAGCAGGGCGACGGTCTTGCGGATGATGCCTTCGCTCTTGAGCTTTTCCACGCGGCGCAGGCAGGCGGCCGGGCTGAGATGGACGCGCGCGCTCAGTTCCAGATTGGTGATCTGGGCGTCCTGCTGCAGGACTCGCAGGATGTTGCGATCGATGCGGTCCAGGCTGGAAATGGCTGGCATTTGATACGTCCCTGAAAATTAAATTTCGATCAAGAATCCAATATTCAAATATTAAATAGAATTTCTTGAACCTATTTAATTATTTTCCTTTTAAACAATAAAAATACGCAATTGACGATAAATCTTTGAAATTCCTATGATTTTTCCATCCGCGCCACCCGGCCGGCACAGGAGAACTCACATGGATCTGCAACGATTTCCGCGCCACCGCCTGACCTTCGGCGACACCCCCATCGAAAAGCTCGAGCGCCTGTCCGCGCACCTGGGCGGCAAGGTCGAGATCTACGCCAAGCGCGAAGACTGCAACAGCGGCCTGGCGTTCGGCGGCAACAAGCTGCGCAAGCTGGAGTACCTGATCCCGCAGGCGCTGGAACAGGGTTGCGACACGTTGGTCACCATCGGCGGCATCCAGTCCAACCACACCCGCATGGTGGCCGCCGTGGCCGCCAAGCTGGGACTGGCCTGCGTGCTGGTGCAGGAAAACTGGGTGGACTATTCGGACGCGGTTTACGACCGCGTCGGCAACATCATGATGAGCCGCCTGATGGGCGCCGACGTGCGCCTGGTGGACCAGGGGTTCGACATCGGCTTTCGCCGCAGTTGGGAAGAGGCACTGGAAGACGTCCGCAAGCGCGGCGGCAAGCCCTACGCGATTCCGGCCGGCGCGTCCGACCACGAGCTTGGCGGCCTGGGCTACGTCGGCTTCGCCGAGGAAGTGCGGCGCCAGGAAGCCGAGCTGGGCTTCAAGTTCGACTACATCGTGGTATGCGCGGTCACGGGCAGCACGCAGGCCGGCATGGTGGTGGGCTTTGCGGCGGATGGCCGCGCGGACCGCGTCATCGGCATCGACGCCTCGGGCACGCCGGAGCAGACCCGGGCGCAGATCCTACGCATCGCGCGGCGCACGGCCGACATGGTCGGACTCGGGACCGCCATCGAGGAGCGCGACGTGGTGCTGGACACCCGCTATGCCTACCCGGCCTACGGCCTGCCGTCGGCCGAAACCAACGAGGCCATCCGTGTTTGCGCCCGGCTCGAGGGCATGATGACCGACCCGGTCTACGAAGGAAAATCCATGCAGGGCATGATGGACATCATCCGCCGCGGCGAGATTCCGGCAGGTTCGCGGGTTCTGTATGCGCACCTGGGGGGGTGCCGGCGATCAACGCCTACAGCTTTCTCTACCGCAACGGATAAGGGCGCCTACGGCGCCTTCGGCTGGCCTTGCGGCGACCTGCGCTGAAAGGCCGGCCAGGCCCAGGGCTTGCCAGTCCTGGCCGCCAGCGCCCATGATGAGCGCAGGAAGCGCAGCCCAGCCGGCGTATCCGCCGACTGGGCTTTTCGTGTGGGCTGACCATTCCCGCGTGTGGTCGCCGCATAATTATGTACATAGTTTGTATACAAAACTATGATTTCCAGCTATGGTGCTGAGCATCAGGAAGTCGTCCGCCCAACCACACCCGCCGTTGCATTCTGCCCGCCTGTCCATGACCGTCTACGATTCCACGCTCCCCTACCCTCGCGACCTGGCCGGCTACGGCCGCAATCCGCCGCATGCCCGATGGCCGGGCCAGGCGCGCATCGCGGTGCAGTTCGTGCTGAATTACGAGGAAGGCGGTGAGAACAGCGTGCTGCATGGCGACGCCGGGTCCGAACAGTTCCTGTCGGAAATGTTCAACCCCGCCAGCTATCCCGAACGCCATCTGAGCATGGAGGGCATCTACGAATACGGCTCGCGCGCGGGCGTATGGCGCATCCTGCGGGAGTTCGAGAAGCGCGGGCTGCCGCTGACCGTGTTCGGCGTCGGCATGGCCTTGCAACGCCACCCGGAACTGACCGCCGCCTTCACGGAACTGGGGCACGAGATCGCCTGCCACGGCTGGCGCTGGATCCACTACCAGCACATCGACGAAGCCACCGAACGCGAACACATGCGCCTCGCCATGGACGCGATCACGCAATTGACCGGCAGCCGTCCGTTGGGCTGGTACACGGGCCGCGACAGTCCGCGCACCCGGCGCCTGGTGGCCGACTACGGCGGCTTCGAGTACGACAGCGACTACTACGGCGACGACCTGCCCTTCTGGATGCGCGTGCAGAAAACGGACGGCAGCGTGGTGCCGCAACTGATCGTGCCCTACACGCTGGACTGCAACGACATGCGCTTCGCGCTGCCGCAAGGCTATTCGCACGCCGATCCCTTCTTCCAGTACCTGAAGGACAGCTTCGACGCGCTCTACGCCGAAGGCGACGAAGCGCCCAAGATGATGAGCATAGGCATGCACTGCCGCCTGCTGGGGCGGCCCGGCCGCATCGCCGCGCTGCAACGCTTCCTGGACCACATCGCCCGCCACGACCGCGTCTGGGTCTGCCGGCGCCTGGACATCGCGCGCCACTGGCAGGCGGCGCATCCCTACACCCCCAACGCCTGAACAGGACGGCCATGGCCCACACCCTAGCCCAACTCAATGCGGCGGCGCCCACGGACGCCGCCGCCATGCTCGACGCCCTGTACGGGCACGCGCCCTGGATCGCCGAACGCGCGCTTGGCCACCGGCCGTTCCGCTCGTTGGCCGACCTGGCGCAGCGCTTGCGCCACGCCGTGAACGAAGCGGACGCCGAAGCCCGGACGGCGCTGCTGCGCGCCCATCCCGAACTGGGAACCGCGCACGGCACGCGCCTGGATCCGGATTCGGCGCGCGAGCAGGATCTGGCCGGCCTGGCCGGCTGCACGCCCGCCGAACTGGCGCGCCTGCAGGAGCTGAATGCCGCCTACCTGGCCCGGTTCGGCTTTCCCTTCGTCCTGGCCGTGCGTGGCGCTCGCGGCGCCGGCATGGCGCGCCAGCAAGTGATCGACGAGTTCGCCCGCCGGCTGGACAACCCGCCCGACCTGGAGTTCGAAGAGGCCCAGCAGCAGCTGCACCGCATCGCCGAAATCCGCCTGCGGGATAGCTTTGGCGCCGAGCCAGCCATCGGCAACGACATCTGGGACTGGGGCGAGCAACTGGCCGTCCATAGCGATCCGGGCTATGCCGAAAAGAGCCAGTTGACCGTCACCTACCTGACCGCAGCCCACCGCGCCTGCGCCGGGCTGTTGTCGCAATGGATGCGCGATTGCGGCTTTGACGAAGTCGGCATCGACGCCGTGGGCAACGTGGTCGGCCGCTATCTGGCCGCCCGCCCCGACGCCCCCACCCTCATGACCGGCAGCCATTACGACACGGTGCGCAATGCCGGCAAGTACGACGGCCGGCTGGGCATCTTCGTGCCGATGGCCTGCGTGCGCGAACTCCACCGCCAGGGCAAACGCCTGCCCTATCACCTGGAAGTCATCGGCTTCGCCGAAGAGGAAGGGCAGCGCTATCGCGCCACCTTCCTGGGTTCGGGCGCGCTGATCGGCGACTTCAAGCCGCAATGGCTGGACCAGCAGGACGCCGACGGCGTCAGCATGCGCGACGCCATGGCGCAGGCCGGCCTGCGCAGCGAGGACATCCCCAAGCTCAAGCGCGACCCCGCCCGCTACCTGGGCTTCGTCGAGGTCCATATCGAGCAGGGCCCGGTGCTGTACGAAATGGGGCTGCCGCTGGCCGTGGTCACTTCGATCAACGGCTGCGTGCGCTACCAGGTGCGGATCAACGGCCTGGCCTGCCACGCCGGCACCACGCCCATGAACCGCCGCCGCGACGCCGCCACCGCCAGCGCCGAGCTGGCCTTGTACGTGGAGCAGCGCGCCGCCCGCGACGGCGACTCGGTAGGCACCATGGGCATGCTGGAAGTCCCCGGCGGCTCGATCAACGTGGTGCCGGGAGAATGCCGCTTCAGCCTGGACCTGCGCGCGCCCAGCGACGCGCAGCGCGATGCGCTGGCGCGCGACGTGCTGGCCGAACTGGAAGCCATCTGCCAGCGCCGCGGCCTGCGCTACACGCTGGAAGAAACCATGCGCGCCGCCGCCGCGCCCAGCGATCCCGCCTGGCAACAGCGCTGGGAACGCGCCGTGGACGCGCTGGGACTGCCCGTCCACCGCATGCCCAGCGGCGCGGGCCACGACGCCATGAAGCTGCACGAGGTCATGCCCCAGGCCATGCTGTTCGTGCGCGGCCAGAACTCCGGCATCAGCCACAACCCGCGCGAATCCACCTCCAGCGACGACATCCAGCTTGCCGTGCTGGCGTTCCTGAGCCTGCTCGACGACCTCGCCAACGACACCAAGTAAAGACCATGACCGACTACGCCCGACTCGACGCCTGGGTTGACGCCCACTTTGACGAAGAAGTCCGCTTCCTGCAGGAGCTGGTGCGCGTGCCGACCGACACGCCGCCCGGCAACAACGCGCCGCACGCCGAACGCACGGCCGCATTGCTGCAAGGCTTCGGCCTGGACGCCGAGGCCCATCCGGTGCCGGCGCAGGAGGTGCGGGACTATGGACTGCAATCGATCACCAACCTGATCGTGCGCCGCGAGTACGGCGCGGGCGGCCCGCGCGTGGCGCTCAATGCCCACGGCGACGTGGTGCCGCCGGGCGAAGGCTGGGAACATGACCCGTACGGCGGCGAAATCGACAACGGCAGTCTCTATGGCCGCGCCGCCGCCGTCAGCAAGAGCGACTTCGCCAGTTTCACGTTCGCCTTGCGCGCGCTGGAAGCCGTCGCCCGCCCCCGCCGCGGCGCGGTCGAATTGCACTTCACCTACGACGAGGAATTCGGCGGCCTGCTCGGCCCCGGCTGGCTGCTGTCCCAAGGACTGACCAAGCCCGACCTGCTGATCGCCGCCGGTTTCAGCTACGAGGTCGTCACCGCGCACAACGGCTGCCTGCAGATGGAAGTGACCGTGCACGGCAAGATGGCCCATGCCGCCATCCCCAGCAGCGGCGTGGACGCGCTGCAAGGCGCGGTCGCGATCCTGAACGCGCTGTACGCGCAGAACGCGCGGTACCGGGAGATCCGCTCCGAGGTGCCGGGCATCAGCCACCCCTACCTGAACGTCGGCCGCATCGAAGGCGGCACCAACACCAACGTGGTGCCGGGCAAGGTGGCGTTCAAGCTGGACCGGCGCATGATCCCCGAAGAAAACGCGGCCGAAGTCGAAGCCGACATCCGCCGCATCATCCAGGAAACCGCCGCGTCAGTGCCCGGCATCAGCGTGGACATCAAGCGCCTGCTGCTGGCCAATTCCATGCGCCCGCTGCCGGGCAGCCAGCCGCTGGTGCAGGCCATCCAGAAACATGGAGAGGAACTGTTCGGCGAGCCCATCGCCGCCATGGGCACGCCGCTCTATACCGACGTGCGCCTGTACGCCGAAGCGGGCATCCCTGGCGTGATCTACGGCGCCGGACCGCGCACCGTGCTGGAATCGCACGCCAAGCGCAACGATGAGCGGGTGGTGCTGGAAGACCTGCGGCGCGCCACCAAGGTCATCGCCCGCACATTGGCCGACCTGCTGGACGCCGCCTGAGGCGGCCGCCCGGCAGGACCGGCCGGGCGCCTCACGCCAGTTTCATCACCCGGCGCCAGAACAGGATCGCCACCGCCACGAAGACGGCCAGGCCCAGGAACGAGGCCGTGTGCTCGAAGCCTGCGCCCGCGATCGCCAGCGGCGCTTCGGTGCCGGCCGCGCCGATGATGCCGGCCATCAGCACGCCGACCAGGCTTTCGCCCACGATCAGGCCCGAGGCGATCAGCACGCCGCGGCGGTTGGCCGCGTCGGCAAACTGTTCGTAGGGCTTGCCGGCGGCGGCGCGACGGCGCAGGGCGCGTTCCAGCAGCCATGCCAGGACCGCGCCGACCACGATGGGCGCGGCAACGGTGGGCGGCAGATAGATGCCGATACCCACGGCCAGCACCGGAATCCGGGCCACGCGGCAGGTGCGCTTCATGATCTCGTCCACCACGATCAGGCCCACGCCGACCGCCATGCCGATCAGGATCATGGTCCAGTTGAGCTGGTGCGTGAAGATGCCGCGCGCGATCGCCAGCATCAGTGTCGCCTGCGGCGCCGACAGGGCCTGCGCCGGGTCCATGCCCTCGCGCGGCATGGCGTCGGCAAAACCGTAGGCGTTGTAGAGCAGTTCCAGCACCGGCGAAATCACCGCCGCGCCGGCCACGCAGCCGATCAGCAGCGCCACCTGCTGGCGCCAGGGCGTCGCGCCCACCAGCCAGCCGGTCTTCAGGTCCTGCAGGTTGTCGTTGGAAATGGAGGCCACCGCCACCACCGCCGAGGTGCTGAAGATCGACAGCGCAATCGCCATCTGCACGCCGTTCTGCGCGCCCAGCAATTCGCCGCCCAGCGCCAGCATCAGCAGCGACACCAGCACGATGGCGACAATGCCCACGCCCGAGATCGGACTGGTCGACGAGCCCACCAGGCCAGCCATGTAGCCGCAAGCCGCGGCCACCAGGAAGCCGAAGACGAAGGCGAACAGCACGGCGTAGGCCACCAGCTTCCAGATGCCGGCGGGCGAGAGCGGCGCGCCGGACAGGAACACCTGGAAGGTCACCACAAGAACCGCCACCAGCACCAGCGTCACGGCCGAGATCCAGCCGGCCGACAGGTCGCGCTCGGTGCGCGGCGCGCGTCCGGCACGGGCCGCGCCCGCCTTGGTCAGGGCCGCGAACGAGGCCTTGACGCCGCGCGCCATCGGCATGAACAGCGTGGCCAGCGTCCAGATGGCGCCCACGCCGATCACGCCGGCGCCGATGAAGCGCACCTGCGAGGCCCACAGGCCGGTGGCGTATTTCGCCAGCGACGTGCCCGCGGGCATGTCGCCCATGGCAGTCAGGATGGGTACGGCAATGCCCCACGAAATGATCAGCCCGGTCAGCATGGCCAGGCCGGCGACGATGCCGATCAGATAGCCCGCGCCCAGCAGCGCCAGCGAGAAGCCCATGGGCAGCCGGAACACCGCGCCGCCCAGCGCGAACCAGCCGCTGACGCTATCGCCCAGCACGCGCAGGCCGCTGGCCGCGAAGCTGACGGCGGCAGCGACCACGCCGCCGGCCACGATGTCGCCCATGCCGGTCTCGGCCTTGGCCGGCGCGCGTCCGTCCTCCGCGGCCTCGTCCTGGGCGCGCTCGGCGCTGCCCACCCGCAGGATTTCAGCGGCGGCCACGCCTTCCGGATACGGCAGGTCGCTCTGCACCACCATCACGTGGCGCAGCGGAATGGTGAACATCACGCCGAGCATGCCGCCCGCCGCGCAGATGCCCAGCGTCTGCCAGAACGGGAAGCCCTGCCAGTGCCCCATCATGACCAGGGCCGGCAGGATGAAGATGATGGAGGACAGCGTCCCGGCCGCGGAGGCCTGGGTCTGCACCATATTGTTCTCGAGGATGTTCGCGTCCTTGAACAAGCGCAGGACGGACATCGAGATCACCGCCGCCGGAATGGCGGATGAGAACGTCAGGCCGACTTTCAGCCCCAGGAAGACGTTGGAGGCCGTAAAGATCACGGTGATGATTGCGCCCAGGAGGATGCCGCGGAACGTAAGTTCGGGCAACGTGACCTCTGCCGGGACGCTGATGGGTTGGGTCATTGCAGTATTTCCTATCATGCCAGCCGCGAATTCTAGCGCCTTCGCGTCCACCCAGCGGCCACGCCCCTGGGGCGGTCGCTAGGTGCATCCTCGGCATAAGCTGCCGCCGGTCGCAAAACCTGCAACAGATTATGCTGAATTTTCGGGAATTCCCCCAAAATTTTGATTACCCATGCCTGGGGCTAGGGTCTAGCATGGACGTCACAACAGGAGACGACCAGACCATGCGCGACGCCAGTTCCGCCCGCCCCGGGCAAGACATCCAACACGACGCCGACCCCGCCGAAACCGCCGAATGGCGCGACGCGCTGGAATCGCTGGTACAGGCGGAAGGTTCCGAACGGGCGGGCTATGTGCTGGACAATCTGCTCGGCCATGCCGCCTCGCTGGGCCTGCGCGCCAACAGCCAGACCCGCACCGCCTACCTCAACACCATCCCCGCCGACCAGGAGCCGCCCTTCCCCGGCAACCTGGCCGTGGAGGAGCGCATCGCCCGCATCAACCGCTGGAACGCGCTGGCCATGGTGGTGCGCGCCAACCAGGCGCACGGCGAGCTGGGCGGCCACATCGCCAGCTACGCCTCGGCCGCCGACCTGTTCGAGGTAGGCTTCAACCACTTCTTCCGCGCGCAGAGCCAGGAAGGGCCGGGCGACCTGGTCTACATGCAACCGCATTCGGCGCCCGGCGTGTACGCCCGCGCCTACCTGGAAGGCTTCCTCGGCGAAGAGGACCTGGCGCATTTCCGCCAGGAGATCACGGCTGGCGCGCGCGGCCTGCGCGGACTGTCGTCGTACCCGCACCCGTGGCTGATGCCGGACTTCTGGCAGTTCCCCACGGGCTCGATGGGCATCGGCCCCATCAACGCCATCTACCAGGCGCGCTTCATGCGCTACCTCGAACACCGTTCGCTCATGCCCGGCGGCGACCGCAAGGTCTGGGGCATCTTCGGCGACGGCGAAATGGACGAACCCGAATCCATCGCCGCGCTGACGCTGGCCGCGCGCGAAAAGCTCGACAACCTGGTGTTCGTGGTCAATTGCAACCTGCAACGCCTGGACGGCCCGGTGCGCGGCAATGGCCGCATCATCGACGAACTCGAAACGCTGTACGCGGGCGCCGGCTGGAACGTCATCAAGCTGGTCTGGGGCAGCGACTGGGACGCCCTCCTGCGCCGCGACACCAACGGCGCCCTGGCGCGCGCCTTCGCCAATACCGTGGACGGACAGTTCCAGACCTTCGCGGCCAATGACGGCGCCTTCAACCGCGCCCATTTCTTCAACCAGAATCCCGAACTGGCCGCCCTGGTGGCCGACTGGAGCGACGAGGCCATCGACCGTCTGCACCGCGGCGGCCATGACATGGTGAAGATCCATGCCGCCTACCACCGCGCAGCCAACCATCGCGGCCAGCCCACCGTGATCCTGGCGCAGACCAAGAAGGGTTTCGGCATGGGCTCGGCCGGCCAGGGCAAGATGACCACGCACCAGCAGAAGAAGCTGGACGACGAGGCGCTGCTGGCCTTCCGCGACCGCTTCGCGCTGCCGATCTCGGACGCCGACTGCCTGGCGCTGAAGTTCTACCGTCCGGCCGAGGACAGCGCCGAACTGCGCCACCTGCAGGCGCGCCGCGCCGCCCTGGGCGGCCACATTCCCCGCCGCAACACCGAAGCGCCGCGCCTGGCGCCGCCCGAGGCCGAACATTGGGCGCGCTTCGCGCTGGCCGCCGACGGCAAGGAGATGTCCTCCACCATGGCCATCGTGCGCATGCTGACCGCGCTGCTCAAGGACGGCACCGTGGGTCCGCGCATCGTGCCCATCGTGGCGGACGAGGCGCGCACCTTCGGCATGGCCAACCTGTTCCGCCAGATCGGCATCTATTCCGCGCAAGGCCAGCTCTACCAGCCCGAGGACATCGGCTCGGTGCTGTACTACCGCGAGGCCCGCGACGGCCAGATCCTGGAAGAAGGCATCACCGAGGCCGGCGCGATTTCCTCGTGGACGGCCGCCGGCACCAGCTACTCGGTCAACGGCCTGCCGATGCTGCCCTTCTATATCTATTACTCGATGTTCGGCTTCCAGCGCATCGGCGACCTGATCTGGGCCGCCGCCGACCAGCGCACGCGCGGCTTTCTCATCGGCGCCACCTCCGGCCGCACCACTCTGGGCGGCGAAGGCTTGCAGCACCAGGACGGCTCCAGCCACATCATTGCGGCCACCGTGCCCAACTGCCGCGCCTATGACCCGGCCTACGCCTTCGAGGTCGCCGTCATCGTCGAACACGGCATGCGCCGCATGCTCGACGAACAGCGCGACGAGTTCTACTACCTGACCGTCACCAACGAAAACCTGGCGCAGCCGGACATGCCGGCGGGCGAGGACGTGCGCGAGGGCATCCTGCGCGGCATGTACCGCCTGCGGCCCGCGCGCGCGCAGGCCCAGGTGCGCCTGCTGGGCGCGGGCCCGATGCTGCGTGAGGCGGAACTCGCGGCAGAACGCCTGCAGGCCGATTACGGCGTGGACGCGGAAGTCTGGAGCGTCACCAGCTACTCCGAGCTGGCGCGCGCCGGCCGCGAAGCCGAACGCGCCCGCGCGCTGGGCCTGCCGGCCAGCGTCGACTGGGTCCGGACCTGCCTGGGCGCAAGCAACGCCCCGGTCGTCGCAGCCAGCGACTACGTGCGCGCCGTGCCCGAGCAAATCCGCGCCTGGGTGCCCGCGCCCTACCGCACGCTGGGCACCGACGGCTTCGGCCGCAGCGACACCCGCGCCCAGCTGCGCGACTTCTTCGAGGTCAGCGCGGACTGGATCGTGCTGCACGCCCTGGACAGCCTGGACCGCCAGGAAGACGCCAAGGCGTTGCGCGCCCGCTTGAATGCCGGCGCGCGCCAGACGCCGCCTTGGGAACTGTAGGATTGCGATCCGCGATGCAGCGAGGCCTTGCGCAAAATCGTCCATTCGCTGCACCGCAACAACCAATCGCCCGCGCTTTCTGTTGAAATACGGGTGTTCCCAAGCATTTCCAAAAAAATACGGCGGGCCGCGAGCCCGCCTTTTTCAATCCGTCTTCCTTTCCATTTTGTGCCCCTGAGGCCTGTATCCCATGGACGAAACTCTCACCAAAATGGCGTTGGACTACCACGCCTACCCCACCCCCGGCAAAATCTCGGTCACCCCGACCAAGACCCTGGCCAACCAGGACGACCTGTCCCTGGCCTACTCCCCCGGCGTGGCGGCCGCCTGCATGGCCATCTTCGACCAAGGCGATGACGCCGCCTCGAAGTACACCTCGCGCGGCAACCTGGTGGGCGTGATCACCAACGGCACCGCCGTGCTGGGCCTGGGCAACATCGGCCCGCTGGCCGCCAAGCCCGTGATGGAAGGCAAGGGCTGCCTGTTCAAGAAGTTCGCCGGCATCGACGTCTTCGACATCGAACTGGCCGAGAACGACCCGGACAAGCTGGTCGACATTATCGCGGCGCTGGAGCCCACCCTGGGCGGCGTCAACCTCGAGGACATCAAGGCGCCCGAGTGCTTCTACATCGAGAAGAAGCTGCGCGAGCGCATGAAGATCCCCGTCTTCCATGACGACCAGCACGGCACCGCCATCATTTCGTCGGCCGCCATCCTGAACGGCCTGAAGGTCGTGGGCAAGGACATCGGCAAGGTCAAGCTGGCCTGCTCGGGCGCCGGCGCCGCCGCGATCGCCTGCCTGGACCTGCTGGTCCACCTGGGCGTCAAGCGCGAACACATCTACGTGGTGGACTCGCGCGGCGTGATCTGGGACGGCCGCGACGAAAACATGGAAGCCAACAAGAAGCGCTACGCGCAGAAGACCGACGCGCGCACGCTGGCCGACGTGGTCAACGGCGCCGACGTGTTCCTGGGCTGCTCGACCGCCGGCGTGCTGACCGCCGACATGGTCAAGACCATGGCCGCCAGCCCGCTGATCCTGGCGCTGGCCAATCCGGAACCGGAAATCCGTCCCGAAGTGGCCAAGGCCGCCCGTCCGGACTGCATCATCGCCACCGGCCGTTCGGACTACCCGAACCAGGTCAACAACGTGCTGTGCTTCCCGTTCATCTTCCGCGGCGCCATGGATGCCGGCGCCTCGCGCATCACGGAAGAAATGAAGCTGGCTTGCGTCAAGGCCATCGCCGAACTGGCGCAAGCCGAACAGAACGACGAAGTGGCCCGCGCCTACGCCGGCCAGGAACTGTCGTTCGGCCCGGACTACATCATTCCCAAGCCCTTCGACCCGCGCCTGATCGTCCAGATCGCGCCGGCCGTGGCCCAGGCCGCCGCCGACTCCGGCGTGGCCGCCCGTCCCATCGAGGACATCGAAGCCTACCGCCAGAAACTGATGGGCTTCGTGTACCACTCGGGCCAGCTGATGCGTCCGCTGTTCGCCCAGGCCAAGAAGGCGCCCAAGCGCGTCATCTACGCTGACGGTGAAGACGAGCGCGTGCTGCGCGCGGTGCAGACCGTGGCCGATGAGAAGCTGGCGTTCCCGATCCTGATCGGCCGCCCGGCCGTCATCGAGATGCGCATCAAGAAGTTCGGTCTGCGCCTGGTCGCCGGCCAGGACTTCGAGATCGTGGATCCGGAAGACGACAGCCGCTTCAACGAGACCTGGGCTGCGTACTACCAGCTGAAGGGCCGCGAAGGCGTGACGCCGGCCATCGCCAAGGCGATGATCCGCAAGCACAACACGCTGATCGGCGCGATGCTGCTGCGTCGCGGCGATGCCGACGCGCTGCTCTGCGGCGTGGCCAGCAAGTACGACAACCAGCTCAAGTACATCGACGAAATCATCGGCAAGAAGGAAGGCCAGACCTACGCCGCCCTGAACGTGCTGATGCTGCCCGACCAGACGCTGTTCGTCACCGACACCCACGTCAACGAGAACCCCACGGCCGAGGAAGTCGCCAGCATCACCATCCAGGCCGCGGACGAAATGCTGCGCTTTGGCGTGGTGCCGAAGATCGCCCTGCTGTCGCACTCCAACTTCGGCAGCCGCGTGACGGAATCCTCGCGCAAGATGGCCGCCGCGCGCCAGATGGTGCAGGACCGCGCTCCCGACCTGGAAGTCGACGGCGAAATGCACGCCGACGCCGCCCTGTCGGAAAAGATCCGCGTCCTGGCCTACCCGGACAGCACGCTCAAGGGCCGCGCCAACTTGCTCGTCATGCCCACGCTGGACACCGGCAACATCACGTACAACATGCTGAAGATGACCGGCAGCAATGGCGTCGCGATGGGTCCGATCCTGCTGGGCGCGGCTCGCCCCGTGCACATCCTGACCACCAGCGCCACCGTGCGCCGCATCGTCAACATGACGGCGCTGGCCGTGGTGGACGCGCAGCAGGAAGCCGCCGAGGCCGCCAAGAAGCGTCGTTGATGATCGACCGCCGCTAAGGCAAAGAGCGCCCCTCGGGGCGCTCTTTTTCATTCCGGAGGGTCACGCCATCAAGATAGCTGCCCTACCCGCGCTGATGGTAAAAACCAAGTTCGACCTTGTTTTCTGGAGTCAACATGCTGGCCGACGCTTTGTATGCCTGGTTTCACTACCTGGCCATTTTCCTGCTCGTGGTGGTCCTGACGGCCGAAGCCGTGCTGCTGCGGCCCGATCTCAGCGCCAGCGGCCTCAAGCGCCTGGTCATTTATGACCGCCTCTATGCGCTGAGCGCCGTGGTCGTGCTTGTCACCGGCGTGCTGCGCCTGACGCTGGGCATCAAGGGCGCCGCGTTCTATATGAGCAATCCCTGGTTCCACGCCAAGATCACGCTCTTCGTCATCATCGGCCTCTGTTCGATCGCGCCTACGATGACATTCCTGCGCTGGGCCAAGCAGTCCCGCCAACAGCCGGGCTTCTTGCCTGCTGCGGCCGACATCAAGCGCGCCCGCCGCTGGGTCATGATCGAATCGCACCTGTTCATCTTCCTGCCACTGTTCGCCGTGCTGATGGCGCGCGGCATCGGCGCATAAGGCAGGCTCCCCGGCCTGCTGCGTGGCTCAGGGGCAGGCCGCGCGGCTGGGCTGCGGTTCCTCGTCGCCCACGATGATGGTGGCGAAGTGGAACACGCCCGCCTCATCGTTCTTGAGCACGTCCACGACCTCGCCGGCCAGCGTCTGCATGACCGACATGCCCTCGGGCACGTCGGCCTGACCGTCACGCCGGGCAACTTGGCCGTCCCAGGGACTCAGCACCAGCACGCCCGGATACGGCTCGCGCGCATCGCCGCGGCCGCGCCGCGCCGACTTGACCTGGGTGCCTGCGGCATAGCTCACGCCGCCGAAACGCGTCGGGCAGGCCAGTTCCGCATCGCTGACCCGCAACAGGCGCCGCGCCTCGTCAAGGTACAGCCGGGGCTCGCTCAAAGGCAGCCCGAATATCTTGACCGCCACCGGGTTCTTGACCTCGATGCGCCAGCGATCCGGATCGCGCGATCCATCGGTGTAGACGGTGCCGCTCGAGCCGTAGACGATGGAGCCCGGCGCAAGGTCCACGGTCTCGACCCGGTTGCCCGGGCCCAGCACGCACTTGTCGAACGCCTTCATGGCGCCGTCGCTCGCCACCTCGAATTCGATGTCCTGTGTGGCGTCGCACTGCCAACCCTGCACCGCCTGGCTACCCGCGCCGCGCAGGATCACATTGCGCGGGTAGCGGCGCAGCAAGGCGTAGGTTTCGTTGTCGTAATCGGTGTTGAGATAGCGCCGGGCGCTCGACGCCCGTACCCCGTACATGGCCACAGGCTGTGGAAACTCCGCTTCGAGATAGGTTTCCAGTTGCCCTTCGTCCTGCAGCTTCAGTCGCGTTCCCGCTGGCATGGCAATGCCGCCGACCGTGGTGGTTTCCTGCAGCGTGATATTGCGGGCGGCCTCCGCACGGGCGCCCTCCCGCTCGATCTGCCAGACCACCGTCTGGACCCAGGCATAGAAAGCGAACGGCACGGCCAGCACGATCGACGCCAGAGCGGAAGTCTTCCAGTACTTGCGTACGGTGCGGCGCGCGCCCGCGCTCACCGCCAAGACCACGGCCCAGCCGAGCAGCAGCAGGCCCGCAAGAAAACCCAGGGAAACGAAGATGTAGAAGCCGGCGGAAGGCAATGCTATGGGAATCATGGCCTGGATGATAAACGCCAAACCCAAACGCCAAGTTCAAACACCGGGTCGCCCGCCCGTCTTCGCACGGCAAACGGCAACAAAAAACCGCCCGGAGGCGGTTTCTTGTTCAAGCCAGGCAGCAGCGTATCAACGCTTGTCCATCGGCGGCACGTCGCGCGTGACCGAACCGGTGAACAGCTGGCGCGGGCGGCCGATCTTGTAATCGGGATCCGACAGCATTTCGTTCCACTGGGCGATCCAGCCCACCGTGCGGGCCAGCGCGAAGATGGCCGTGAACAGCGAGGTCGGGATGCCGATGGCGCGCTGGACGATACCCGAGTAGAAGTCCACGTTCGGGTACAGCTTGCGCTGGACGAAGTACGGATCCGACAGGGCGATGCGTTCCAGTTCCATGGCCAGCTTGAACAGCGGGTCGTTTTCCAGGCCCAGGGCCGAGAGCACTTCCTTGCAGGTTTCCTGCATCAGCTTGGCGCGCGGGTCGTAGTTCTTGTAGACGCGGTGGCCAAAGCCCATCAGGCGCACGCCCGAGTTCTTGTCCTTGACCTTCTCCATGAACTCGCCGACCTTGGCGATGCCGCCGTTGGCTTGCAGTTCTTCCAGCATCTGCAGGCAAGCTTCGTTGGCGCCGCCGTGAGCCGGGCCCCACAGGCAAGCCACGCCGGCCGAGATGGCGGCGAACGGGTTGGTGCCCGACGAGCCGCACAGGCGGACGGTCGAGGTCGAGGCGTTCTGCTCGTGGTCGGCGTGCAGGATGAAGATGCGGTCCAGCGCGCGCTCGACGACTTCGTTCACCTTGTAGTCTTCGCACGGCGTGGCGAACATCATGCGCAGGAAGTTGCCCGTGTAGGACAGGTTGTTCTGCGGGTAGATGAAGGGCTGGCCTTGCGAGTACTTATAGGCCATCGCGACCAGCGTCGGCATCTTGGCGATCAGGCGGATGGCCGAGATGTGGCGATGCTGCGGGTTCGTGATGTCGGTGGAGTCGTGGTAGAACGCGGACAGCGCGCCGACCAGGCCGGTCAGCACGGCCATCGGGTGCGCGTCGCGGCGGAAGCCGCGCAGGAAGAAGTGCAGCTGCTCGTTCACCATCGTGTGATGGGTCACTTGCGAATCGAAGTCGGCCTTCTGGTCCTTGTTGGGCAGTTCGCCGTTCAGGATCAGGTAGCAGATGTCCATGAAGTCGCAATTGACGGCCAATTGCTCGATGGGGTAGCCGCGGTACAGCAGTTCGCCCTTGTCGCCGTCGATGTACGTGATGCCCGATTCGCAGGCGGCGGTGGACATGAAGCCGGGGTCAAACGTGAACATGCCCGTCTGGCCGTACAGCTTGCGGATGTCGATCACATCCGGACCAACCGTACCCTTGTAAACAGGGAACTCAATGGGGGCGCTGCCATCCGAGAAGGATAGAGTGGCTTTTTTGTCAGACAGGTTCATGTTCATTCCTCTCAATTAATCAGAGCGCGCGCATCTGGCCAATGATGCTCCGAAGCCTGGGCGTGTCCAGCGCGCCCTCAAGCTCTTTGCGGGCCAGCAGCAGATCGAGAAGGTCGTTGTCTCCCATCTCGAAAAGCTGCGTCAATGCGGCTACGTCATCATCGGTAAGCTCAGCCTCGTGGGCATCCAGATACCGGGTGATGATCAAGTCGTTTTCGAGCAAGCCGCGGCGCGCCCGCCAACGCAAGCGCGCCCGCTCCAATTCAGTTAGCTTGCTCATCCTTCTTTGCACCTATAAAAGCCCCCACGCCGCACCCGCTACGCGGGCTTGCTGCCCCCCGAGGGGGCGTTTTTGCCTTGGGACGGCCCGGCGGCAAAAAATGCCGCCGGAGGCAAAATGCGCTTAATAAAAACTAGACCGTACGGCGAACCATCAGTTCCTTGATCTTGCCGATCGCCTTGGTCGGGTTCAGTCCCTTGGGACAGACGTCGACGCAATTCATGATGGTGTGGCAACGGAACAGGCGGTACGGATCGTCCAGGTTGTCCAGACGGCTGCCCGTGGCTTCGTCGCGGCTGTCGGCGATGAAGCGGTAGGCTTGCAGCAGGCCGGCCGGGCCGACGAACTTGTCCGGGTTCCACCAGAACGACGGGCAGGAAGTGGAACAGCACGCGCACAGAATGCACTCGTACAGGCCATCCAGCTCTTCGCGCGCCTCGGGCGACTGCAGGCGTTCCTTTTCGGGCGGCGGCGTGTCGTTGATGAGGTACGGGCGGATCGAGTGGTACTGGTTGAAGAAGTGCGTCATGTCCACGATCAGGTCGCGGATGACGGGCAGGCCCGGCAGCGGACGCAGAACGATGGGTTCCTTCAGTTCGCGCAGGTTGGTCGTGCACGCCAGGCCGTTCTTGCCGTTGATGTTCATGGCGTCCGAACCGCACACGCCTTCACGGCACGAGCGGCGCAGGGCCAGGCTGTCATCGACGTCGTTCTTGATGCGCACCAGCGCATCAAGCAGCATCTTGTCGGTCGGCTGGAGTTCGACTTCCAGCTTCTGCATGTACGGGCGCTCGTCCTTGTCCGGATCGTAGCGGTAGATTTCGAACTTGACGATTCTCTTGTTGCTCATAGTGGGCTCAATCCGGACTTAGAAGGTACGCGCCTTGGGCGGGAAGGACTCGACCGTCAGCGGCTTCATCTGCACGGGCTTGTAATCCAGGCGGCTGCCTTCGGAGTACCACAGCGTGTGCTTCAGCCAGTTTTCGTCGTCGCGCGTCGGGTGGTCGTCCAGCGCGTGGGCGCCGCGGCTTTCGGTGCGGGCGGCGGCCGACTTGATGGTGGCGCGGGCCACTTCCGTCATGTTCGCCATTTCCAGCGCCTCGACGCGCGCGGTGTTGAACACCTTGGACTTGTCCTTGAAGTAGATATTGTCGGCTTGCTTGGCCAGATCTTCGATCTGGGTCACGCCTTCGTTCAGCAGCTCCAGCGTGCGGAACACGCCGCAGTGGCGCTGCATCGAGAAGCGGATGGCGTTGCCGATATCTTGCGTCTTTTCGCCCGAGGTGCGCGATTCCAGCTTGTTGATGCGGTCCAGCGAGAATTCGACGGCTTGCTGCGGCACGGGCTGGTGCTCGTGCTGGCGTTCCGGGTGCGAATTGACGATGTGGTTGCCGGTGGCGCGGCCGAACACGATCAGGTCCAGCAGCGAGTTGGTGCCCAGGCGGTTGGCGCCGTGCACCGACACCGCGGCGCATTCGCCGATGGCGTACAGGCCGTTGACGATCTTGTTCTCGCCGTTTTCGCGCGTCAGCACCTGGCCGTGGTAGTTGGCCGGAATGCCGCCCATCTGGTAGTGGATGGTCGGAACGACGGGGATCGGTTCCTTGATCGGGTCCACGTTGCCGAACTTGATGGCGATTTCGCGGATCGAGGGCAGGCGCTTGTTGATCACGTCGGCGCCCAGGTGGTCCAGCTTGAGGACCACGTAGCTGCCGTCCGGACCGCAGCCGCGGCCTTCCTTGATTTCCTGGTCCATCGAGCGGGACACGAAGTCGCGCGGGGCCAGGTCCTTCAGCGTGGGCGCATAGCGCTCCATGAAGCGTTCGCCATCCTTGTTCAGCAGGATGCCGCCTTCGCCGCGCACGCCTTCCGTGATCAGCACGCCGGCGCCGGCCACGCCGGTCGGGTGGAATTGCCAGAATTCCATGTCCTGCAGCGGGATGCCCGCGCGGGCGGCCATGCCCAGGCCGTCACCGGTATTGATGAAGGCGTTGGTGGAAGCGGCCCAGATGCGGCCGGCGCCACCGGTGGCCAGCACCGTGGTCTTGGCTTCCAGGATGTAGATTTCGCCCGTTTCCATTTCCAGGGCCGTCACGCCCACGACGTCGCCCGCTTCGTTGCGCAGCAGGTCCAGCGCCATCCATTCGACGAAGAACTGGGTGCGCGCGGCGACGTTGCGCTGGTAGAGGGTGTGCAGCAGCGCGTGGCCGGTGCGGTCGGCAGCGGCACAGGCGCGCTGGACCGGCTTTTCACCGAAGTTGGCGGTGTGGCCGCCGAACGGACGCTGGTAGATGGTGCCGTCGGGGTTGCGGTCGAACGGCATGCCGAAGTGTTCGAGCTCGTACACGGCGTTCGGCGCTTCGCGGCACATGAATTCGATGGCGTCCTGGTCGCCCAGCCAGTCCGAACCCTTGACGGTGTCGTACATGTGCCAGTACCAGTTGTCTTCGCTCATGTTGCCCAGCGAGGCGCTCACGCCGCCTTGTGCGGCAACGGTGTGCGAACGCGTGGGGAACACCTTGGACAGCACTGCAACGGACAGGCCCGCTTGGGCCAGTTGCAGCGAACAACGCATGCCGGCTCCGCCGGCGCCAACGACCACCACATCAAACTGGCGGCGCGGCAGGGATTTCATGACAGAGACCACGGCTTAAATGCTCCAGAGGATTTGCGCGAAGTAAACGACCGAACCGACCAGCCAGAGGATCGTCAGCACTTGCAGCAGCAGGCGCACGCCCACCGACTTGACGTAGTCCATCCAGATGTCGCGCACACCAATCCAGGCATGCCAGGCCAGCGCAATGAATGCAAGGGTGGCCAGGATCTGGCCAACCGGAAGAACGCCCACGTAGAAGTTGAACAGCGCGGTCCAGTGTTCGTACGTGAAGGCCGGCATCATCAGGATGCCGATGAGCAGCACCAGCGTGTACACGGCCATGATGACGGCGGTGATGCGCTGGATGATGAAATCCATGACGCCGTAATGGGCGCCCACGACCAGACGCTTGGGTCCGTAGTTTTTGACGTCGGCCATTACAGCACTCCGAACAGTTTGAGGGCGAACACCAGGGTCAGAGCCAGGCTCACCCCGAAAACCACGCCGGCGCTCTTCTTGGCCGACAGCTTGTCGATGCCGATGTGCAGGTCCAGCAGCAGGTAGCGGATGCCGGCACAGAAGTGATGCAGGTAGCCCCAGACCAGGACCAGGAAGACAAGCTTGACGATCGGGTTGCCGGCGTAGGCAGCCACGGCTGCGAACGTCTGCGGCGCGGCCACGCTGGCTGCGAACAGCGGCAGAATGACCAAGGGAAGACAGAGGAACAGCAGCGCGCCGCTGACGCGGTGCAGGATGGACAGCTTGCCGGCCAGGGGCAGGCGGTAGCTGGCGAGTTGCGCAATACCAATATTGCGAAACTGCGGACGTGGCTTGGCAGCGGTGTCGGACATGACGGCCTCGGTGTTTCGGAACTAGGGAATCGTTACGGCGGAAATGCCGTCGCCCTTGCGGGCAAACACGGTATTTTCGCCCAGAGATAGGGTTGGTATCAAATCGTAGGTAAAAAGCTCATCAATTCAGACTATTGCGGTAGTGGTATCGATCGGTCAAGTACAACCCCCGGCGAATTTCCATGGGGCGGTCACCATACGTATAAGACACCCTATCCACCTGCAACAACGGCGTCCCGGCGGGAACATTAAGCAGCGGACAGACCTCGGCCGGCGCGATCACCGCGCGCAGCTTTTCGTCCGCGCGCACCATGCTCACGCCGAATTCGGATTCGAACAGACCATAGAGCGGCGCCTTGTTGGCGCTCAGCAGTTCCAGGGTCAGTCCACGGAAGATGGAACCAGGCAGCCAGATGTCGTCCACGACGGTGGGCGTCTGCCCCATGGACAGCAGGCGGCGGATCATGACGACGGTTTCGCCGGCCCGCAGGTCCAGGGCGCGCGCGATCTCGGCGGGCGCCCTCAGGCGCCGGCATTCCAGGATGCGGCTTTCGGCGCGGCCGGCCTCGCCTTCTTCGTCGGCGGCCAGGCGCAGGAAGCGGTAGCGCACGCGCGCTTCGTGGTGGGTGGCGACAAACGTGCCCTTGCCCTGGCGGCGCAGCAGCATGTGCTCAGCGGCCAGCTCATCGACCGCCTTGCGCACCGTGCCCTGGCTTACCTGGAAACGGGCAGCCAGATCGATTTCGCTGGGGATGAGCTCGCCGGGCTTCCATTCGCCGCGTTCCAGGCTCTGGACAAGCAGATCCTTGATTTGCCGGTAGAGCGGACTGAAAGCGGCCCCCTCGCCCGCCGTGCGGGCGGCGCGAATGCGTAAGGAGGTTTCGGGCCGGGGCTCTGCCATGGATCTTTTAGATTGAGTCATGTTTATCCGGGGAAATGGGAGGGCGGCGCAAGGCAGCGAACCCATCCGCAATGCGCTGCCGCCGCCAGTGTTCTGGCTTGATACAGGCGCGCAACCGAAACCGGGTTGCGGCGCATTCGAATAAACGCTCTATTGTGGCATATCGGCCGGGACGCTGTCCAACGTCTTATGTCTTATATAAGATAGAAGAGCAATTGACGGACACGTAAATTCGATCTAGGATTCAACGCTGCCCCGGGCCCTGCGCCAGCCGCTTGCGCGCCACCGCGCACGCCGCTGCGCACGCCGCTGCACACGCGTTGATTTTCACGCCCAACGATTACACTGATTGGTGAGATTTTTTCTCGCCAAACCATTACGGAGAACGTCCATGTCCAAGCCTGCCTTGCGTGTCGCCGTCACCGGCGCCGCCGGCCAAATCGGTTACGCACTGCTATTCCGCATCGCCTCGGGCGAAATGCTGGGTAAAGATCAACCCGTCATCCTGCAACTGCTGGAAATTCCCGACGAGAAAGCGCAAAAGGCCCTGAAGGGCGTCATCATGGAACTGGATGACTGCGCCTTCCCGCTGCTGCAAGAAGTCACCGCCCACAGCGACCCGCGCACCGCCTTCAAGGACGCCGACGTGGCCCTGCTGGTTGGCGCCCGCCCGCGCGGCCCCGGCATGGAACGCAAGGACCTGCTGTCGGTCAACGCCCAGATCTTCACGGCTCAGGGCAAGGCCCTGAACGACGTCGCCAGCCGCAACGTCAAGGTACTGGTCGTGGGCAACCCGGCCAACACCAACGCCTACATCGCCATGAAGTCGGCGCCGGACCTGCCCGCCAAGAACTTCACCGCCATGCTGCGCCTGGACCACAACCGCGCCCTGTCGCAACTGTCCGCCAAGTCGGGCAAGCCGGTCGCCGCGATTGAAAAGCTGGTCGTGTGGGGCAATCACTCGCCCACCATGTACCCCGACTACCGCTTCGCCACCGTCGGCGGCGAATCGCTGTCCAAGCTGATCAACGACGACGCCTGGAACCGCGACACCTTCATCCCCACCGTGGGCAAGCGCGGCGCCGCCATCATCGAAGCCCGCGGCCTGTCCTCGGCCGCTTCGGCCGCCAACGCCGCCATCGACCACGTCCGTGACTGGGTCCTGGGCAGCAACGGCAAGTGGGTCACGATGGGCATCCCGTCGGACGGCTCCTACGGCATCCCCGAAGGCATCATCTACGGCGTGCCGGTCACGACCGAAAACGGCGAATACAAGCGCATCGAAGGCCTGGAAATCGACGCCTTCTCGCGCGAGCGCCTGGACTTCACGCTGAAAGAGCTCCTCGAAGAGCGCGACGGCGTCAAGGACCTGCTGAAGTAAGCAGCGCATGAGTAAAGAATTGGGCCCGTTTGCGCGGGCCCAATTCCTAGGCAAGACCGAAACATAAATCTGTCCCTTTGCTCCTGCGCAAAGGAATGTCGCGAAGGGGACAGATTTATTTTCCGGGCCAGCGGTAATGTCAGGAACCAGGACGGGACGCATCCCGGCCCGGCCTGCAGCGCGCCAGTCCGCTGTCCAGTCGTTTCATCCGGGGCCCATGAAAACACCCGGTCCAAATTACGGAGACCACCCATGTCCAGACCCGAATCCGCCGGCTCCCTCTTTCGCCGCGCGCTTGCCGAAGAAAGCCCCCTGCAGATCATCGGCGCCATCAACGCCAACCACGCCCTGCTGGCCAAGCGCGCCGGCTACCGCGCCATCTACCTGTCTGGCGGCGGCGTCGCGGCCGGCTCGCTGGGCCTGCCCGACCTCGGCATCAACACCATGGACGACGTCCTGACCGACGTGCGCCGCATCACCGACGTCTGCGACGTGCCGCTGGTGGTGGACATCGACACCGGCTTCGGTCCGTCGGCGTTCAACATCGCCCGCAGCGTCAAGAGCCTGATCAAGTTCGGCGCCGCCGCCTGCCACATCGAAGACCAGGTCGGCGCCAAGCGCTGCGGCCACCGTCCGGGCAAGGAAATCGTCTCGACCGAAGAAATGGCCGACCGCGTCAAGGCCGCGGCCGACGCCCGCACCGACACCGACTTCTACCTGATCGCCCGCACCGACGCGATCGCCTCGCACGGCGTGGACGCCGCCATCGAGCGCGCGCTGGCCTGCGTGGAAGCGGGCGCCGACGCGATCTTCGCCGAAGCCGCCTACGACCTGCCCACCTATGACCGCTTCGTCAAGGCGGTCAAGGTGCCGGTGCTGGCCAACATCACCGAATTCGGCAAGACGCCGCTGTTCTCGGTGGAAGAGCTGAAGAGCGTGGGCGTGGGCATGGTGCTCTACCCGCTGTCGGCCTTCCGCGCCATGAACAAGGCCGCCGAAGCCGTCTACACCGCCATCCGCCGCGACGGCCACCAGAAGAACGTGGTGGACCTGATGCAAACGCGCGAGGAACTGTACGACCGCATCGGCTACCACGAATTCGAATCGAAGCTGGACGCGCTTTTCCAGAAGGGCAAGGCGTAAGCTGGCCCACGGTTTCCGGCGCCGCGGCAGCCGCCCGGCGCCTTGCATGCCCACCCCCATAGCAATGACCATCGCGAAAGGAAGGAGTAGAGACATGAGCACGGCTCCCAAGAAGCAAGTGGCCAAGACGGATGCCAAGCCGGAAGAAAAAGCCGGTTTCAAGCCCAAGAAATCGGTTGCGCTGTCCGGCGTCGTCGCCGGCAACACGGCGCTGTGCACGGTCGGCCGCAGCGGCAACGACCTGCACTACCGCGGCTACGACATCCTGGATATCGCTGACGCCAGCGAGTTCGAGGAAATCGCCCACTTGCTCGTCCACGGCAAGCTGCCGAACAAGGCCGAACTGAAGGCCTACAAGGAAAAGCTGCGCAGCCTGCGCGGCCTGCCCGCCCAGCTGCAAGCCGCGCTGGAAGCCCTG
Organism: Achromobacter xylosoxidans; assembly: GCF_002192695.1. Taxonomy (GTDB): domain Bacteria; phylum Pseudomonadota; class Gammaproteobacteria; order Burkholderiales; family Burkholderiaceae_B; genus Achromobacter; species Achromobacter xylosoxidans_C. The sequence goes on along the minus strand of NZ_MTLG01000053.1, from coordinate 201,419 downwards.
CCCGCCGCCAGCCACCCGATGGACGTGATGCGCACGGCCGTGTCGGTGCTGGGCTGCGTGCTACCTGAAAAGGACGACCACAACACCCCGGGCGCGCGCGACATCGCCGACCGCCTGATGGCCAACCTGGGCTCGGCGCTGCTGTACTGGTACCACTACAGCCACAACGGCCGCATCATCGACGTGCAGACCGACGACGACAGCATCGGCGGCCACTTCCTGCACCTGCTGCACGGCGAAAAGCCCAGCGACGAGTGGGTCAAGGCCATGCACATCTCGCTGAACCTGTACGCCGAACACGAGTTCAACGCGTCCACGTTCACCGCCCGCGTCATCGCCGGCACCGGCTCGGACATGTTCTCCGCGATCTCGGGCGCCATCGGCGCGCTGCGCGGCCCCAAGCACGGCGGCGCCAACGAAGTGGCCTTCGACGTGCAGAAGCGCTATGAAACGCCGGAAGAGGCCGAGGCCGACATCCGCCGCCGCGTCGAAGCCAAGGAAGTTATCATCGGCTTTGGCCACCCGGTCTACACCGTGTCCGACCCGCGCAACAAGGTCATCAAGGAAGTCGCCAAGAAGCTGTCCAAGAAGGCCGGCAGCACCAAGATGTTCGACATCGCCGAACGCTTGGAAACGGTCATGTGGGACATCAAGAAGATGTTCCCCAACCTGGACTGGTTCTCGGCCGTCAGCTATCACATGATGGGAGTCCCCACCGCCATGTTCACGCCGCTGTTCGTCATCGCGCGCACGGCGGGCTGGTCGGCCCACATCATCGAACAGCGCATCGACAACAAGATCATCCGCCCCACCGCCAACTACGTGGGTCCGGAAGACCAGAAGTTCGTGCCGCTGGACAAGCGCAAGTAAGACCCGGGACACGGACGAGGGCACGGCATGGCCACCTGTATTCATTCCATGGAGAGGTACCGCTATGTCTGCCCCGATCTCCAACGTCCGTCCCGATCCCGACCTGGTCCTGGTCGACATCGCCGACTACGTCCTGAAGTATGAAATCCAGAGCGGCCTGGCGTACGAAACGGCACGCAACTGCCTGATCGACACGCTGGGCTGCGGCCTGGAAGCGCTGGAGTATCCAGCGTGCAGGAAACTGCTGGGGCCCCTCGTCCCCGGCACGACAGTGCCCCACGGCGCCAAGGTGCCGGGCACCCAATTCCAGCTCGACCCCGTGCAGGCCGCCTTCAACATCGGCACGATGATCCGCTGGCTGGACTTCAACGACACTTGGCTGGCTGCCGAATGGGGCCATCCGTCCGACAATCTGGGCGGCATCCTGGCCACCGCCGACTGGCTGTCCCGCATCGCGGTCGCGGCCGGCAAGCCGCCCCTGCTGATGCGCGACGTGCTGACCGGCATGATCAAGGCGCATGAGATCCAGGGTTGCATCGCACTGGAAAACTCCTTCAACAAGGTCGGCCTGGACCACGTGGTGCTGGTGAAAGTGGCCTCCACCGCCGTGGTGGCGCAAATGCTGGGCCTGAGCCGCGAGGAAGTGATCAACGCGGTGTCGCTGGCCTGGGTCGACGGCCAGAGCCTGCGCACCTACCGCCACGCCCCCAACACCGGCAGCAGGAAGAGCTGGGCCGCCGGCGACGCCACCAGCCGCGCCGTGCGCCTGGCGCTGATCGCCCGGACCGGCGAAATGGGCTATCCGTCCGTGCTGACGGCCAAGACCTGGGGCTTTTACGACGTGCTGTTCAAGGGCCAGCCGTTCCGGTTCCAGCGCCCCTACGGCAGCTACGTGATGGAAAACGTGCTGTTCAAGATTTCGTTTCCGGCCGAATTCCATGCGCAGACCGCCGTCGAATGCGCGATGGAGCTCCATGGCCGGCTGCAGGCCGCTGGCAAGAACGCCGACGACATCGCGAAAATCACCATCCGCACGCACGAAGCCTGCATCCGCATCATCGACAAGAAGGGACCGCTGGCCAACCCGGCCGACCGCGACCATTGCATCCAGTACATGGTGGCCGTGCCGACGCTGTTCGGCCGCCTGACCGCGGCCGACTACGAGGACGCCGTGGCGCGGGATCCGCGCATCGACGCGCTGCGCGACAAGATCGTCTGCGTCGAGGACCCGGCCTACACCCGCGACTATCACGACCCCGACAAGCGTTCGATCGCCAATGCGCTGACGGTGGAATTCAAGGACGGCACGCGGCTGGACGAAATCGTCTGCGAGTACCCCATCGGCCACAAGCGCCGCCGCGCCGAAGGCATACCGCTGCTGGAAACCAAGTTCCGCACCAACCTGGCGCGCATGTTTCCCGCCCGCCAGCAGGACCGCATCCTGCAGGCCTCGCTGGACCAGAAGCGGCTGGAAGCCATGCCGGTCCACGAGTACGTCGACCTGTACGTGATCTGAGCCGCCTCGCCGCAAAGCCCCGTCTGCGGGGCTTTGCCTCTGGGCCTGAACGCGCAGTGGCGCAGCTTACAATGCGGCTTTCCTCGACTGGATCGCGCCATGGCCATGCTTTGGGTCAAGACCTTTCATATTGTCTTTATCGCTTCCTGGTTCGCCGGCCTGTTCTACCTGCCGCGCATCTTCGTGAACCTGGCGCAGCAATCGGACCCCGCCGTCCAGACCACCCTGCTGGGCATGGCGCGCCGCCTGTACCGCTTCACCACCATCCTGGCCATCGTCGCGGTCGTGTTCGGCATGTGGCTGTACCTGGGCTATGGCATCGGCGTGGGCCCCGGCAACGGCTGGATGCACGCCAAGCTCTTTTTCGTCCTGCTCGTCATCGGCTACCATCACGCCTGTGGCCTGATGCTGCGCAAATTCGAACAGGGCAAGAACACCCGTTCGCACAAGTTCTATCGCTGGTTCAACGAAGTTCCCGTCTTGCTGCTCTTGGTGGTGGTGGCGCTGGTCGTCGTCAAACCCTTCTGATACCCCCTACCTCTGCACATTCGCCAGGATTCGTATGTCCTCTGATGAACAGGACCGTCCGCGCAAGACGCTGACGATCAAGAAAACGGCGCGCGACGCCCACGCCGAAGACGCCCCCAAGCGCACCCGCACGGGCGCCCGCGCCCGCCTGGTCGCCCAGCAGGAGCGCACCAAGGAAAGCATCGAACGCCAGAAAGACCCCGTCGCCTATCAGCGGCGCAAGGACGAGGAAGCCCGCGGCCCGCGCGGCGCCGGGCGCGGCCCGTCCGCGCGCGGCGCGTCGGATCGGGCCGCGCCCGGCCGCGGCGCTTCGGACCGGCCCGCGCCGGACCGCAAGCGCGCCGAAAGCCCGCGCCGCGAGGCCGAGTCCGGCGGCCGCTCCGGCCGCGCCCCGCAGCGCGCGCCGCGCCTGCGCGACGACCAGTACATCGCGCCCGCCACGCCGGCGGGACGCTTCTACGACCCGTTCGAAGACGACGGCCCCGCGCCGGAGTACCCGCCCGAACCCGATCACGCACAGGAAGCGGATTTCACCGGAACCCGCGGTCACGGCCATGAACATGACCGCGACGAAGGGCGCGGCAGGCGCGAACCCGCCGTGGAGACCCGCAGCCGCCGTCCGCGCGAAACCCGCCAGGCGGAAGTATTTCCCATCTTCGCCCCCTGCCCCCAAGGGCTGGAAGAGGCGCTGACGGCGGAAATGCAGGCCCTGGGCTTCGAGGACGCCCAAGCCGGCCGCGCCGGCTGCTCCTTTACCGCCGACTGGGCGGGCGTGCAGCGCGCCAACCTGTATTCGCGCCTGGCGACGCGCATCCTGGTGCAGGTCGCCCATGCCGAGATTTCGCACGAAGACGACATCCTGGACCTGGCCCGCGACACCCCCTGGGAACGCTGGTTCGGCGCGGAGCAGACCCTGCGCGTGGATACCTCGGCCATCAAGAGTCCGGTGCAAAGCCTGCAGTACTGCAATCTGCGCGCCAAGGACGGCATCTGCGACCGCCTGCGCGAACTGGAAGGCGAACGCCCCAGCATCGACACCGTGCGTCCGGACGCCCGCGTGCACCTGTTCCTGACCGGGCATACCGCGACGTTGTACCTGGACACCTCAGGCGAATCGCTGTTCAAGCGCGGCTGGCGCCTGGACAAGGGCGAAGCGCCCCTGCGCGAGAACCTGGCCGCCGGCATGCTGGCGCTGGCGGGCTGGGATCCAGCCGCCCCGCTGCTGGATCCGTTCTGCGGGTCGGGCACCATTCTGATCGAGGCCGCCTGGATCGCGCTGGGCGTGCCGCCCGGCATCTCGCGCCCGTTCGGCTTCGAGCGCCTGCGCGGACACGACGCCTACCGCTGGCGCGACCTGAAGGACGATGCGCGCGCGCGCATCCTGCCGCAGTTGGACGCGCCACTGGTCGGCTACGACCTGGACCCGCAAGCCATCGAATTCGCCCGCAACAACGCCGAACGCGCCTGGCTGACCGAAGACTCCATCCGCTTCGAGGTCGGCGATGCCCGCCATGTCACGGCGCCCGCCGACCATGGCTGGATCGTCACCAACCCGCCCTACGGCGAGCGCATGGGGACGGAACAGGACGCGGACCTGTGGCGCGACTGGGCCACCTGCCTGAAGCGCAACTTCGCCGGTTGGCAATTGCACGTCATCACCAGCGACCTGACCTTGCCCAACCAACTGCGCCTGAAACCCAAGCGCCGCGTGCCGCTGCACAACGGTTCGCTGGACTGCCGCCTGTTCGGTTTCGAGCTGGTCGCGGCCGGTTACCGCGACGCCTGAGCGGCTCGCTCCGCGCCCCGGGCGGTTTCGGCCGCGGGGCGCCCTCCCTTTCCCCCTTGAACAGCGCGTTGTAAAGGCGCCGCAACATGGCGCGCTTATCTTTACTTATGGTTTTCCCCAGCCCCGTTTGAGAGCATCATCGCACCAAGGTGTTGCCAATATGCACCGGCCACTTGCACAAGTTCAGGGTTAACCCCTATAATTCGGGTTATCCCTAGTAGCTAAACAAACAGTGCAAGCCCGTGGAGGCTATTGTGATCAACCCGAACAACACCATCCGCCTGACCGACGAACTCGAGCGCCAACTGATGCTCCAGGCTATTGAAGAACAATTCCGTCCGCACCCGATGCGGGCGTTGGCCGCCGGCCTGCGTAAGCTGGCCCACGGCATCCGTGCCCTGGCTGGCAAGACGAGCGCCAAGAACGCGCACTCCGCCGCCTGAGCATGGCCCAGGCCACGGCCTGAACAGTTTTCCCCTTGGGGGCTGCACAGCCCCTTTTAAGACCCACCCTTACCGGTGGGTTTTTTTTTAACCAGGGCGCCGGAGTCCGGCTTTGTCGGATAATAGCGACCCATGACGACCGACGCCCTGCTCGACCAGACCCCCAACCGGCTGCGCCGGTTCGCCTGCATGATGTACGAAGCCGTGCTGCTGTTTGGCGTGGTGTTCCTGGCGGGCTACCTGCTGGATACGCTGACCCAGAGCAAGAACGCGCTGGAACTACGGGGCGCCCGGCAGGCTTGGCTGTTTGTCGCCATCGGCGCGTACTTCGTGCTGTGCTGGCGCCGCCGCGGCCAGACCCTCCCCATGAAGACCTGGAACATCCGCCTGGTCGACCGCGACGGCAATACCCCGTCCACCGGCCGGCTGATGCTGCGCTATGTCCTGGTCTGGCCCTTGGTGCTGGCCGGCGCGGCCGTCGTCTGGGGCGCCGCCAGCGCTACCGGCTGGGCCTCCATGGACATGTTCATCGTCGCCGCGCCCTTCACCATCTTTGTCTGGTCCTGGTTCGATCCCGACGGGCAGTTCCTGCACGACCGCATCCTGGGCACGCGCCTGCGCAACGCGCCGCGGCACAAGAAGGCCCGCTAGGCCCCGGATGACGCCACCGGCCGGCGCGCCGCATACATCCTGCGACAAATCGCAACATCGTGCGCCGAATTACCTGTTTGCTTTCAGAAAGTTGAAAGTCGACCGCAAAGACAATGGGGCCCCTTTTTTCAGACGCCTCAGAACCCACATGCGCGCTTTCCTTTCCCGAGTCGCGCTGGCCGCCGCCAGCGCCCTGTTCCTGATGCCCGCCGGCGCGCTCGCGCAGAACGCGGCCGCCCAGCAGGAAATCGAAGCGGCCACGAAAGCCGCCTTTGCCGCCGCCCAGGAAGGGCCGGCCGACGTCAAGCTGGGCGAGCAGGCGGTCGTGCATCTGCCCGAATCCATGTTCTTCGTGCCGCGCCTGCAGGCGGACCGGCTGATGGCGGCCTACGGCAACGGCAAGGATCCTTCCCTGCTGGGCGTGGTGATGCCCAAGAGCGACGACGACGACTGGGTCATCACCGTCAATTTCGACAAGGCCGGCTACATCAAGGACGACGACGCCAAGAACTGGAACGTCAACGAACTGCTGGACAGCCTGCGCGAAGGCACGGAGCAGTCCAACGAAGAACGCAAGAAGCGCGGCTTTCCCGAACTGATCATGGACGGCTGGGTCGAGGCGCCGAAGTACGACAGCCAATCGCAGCGCCTGGTCTGGTCGGTCGCCGTCAAGCACAAGGGCGAAAGCGCCACCGAAAACCCCACCGTCAACTACAACACCTACGCGCTCGGCCGCGACGGCTACATCACCCTGGACCTGATCACGCAGAAGAGCATGGTGCCCAAGGACAAGACGGCCGTGCTGACGCTGCTGGACAACCTCACGTACGTGGAAGGCAAGCGCTACGCCGACTTCGACTCGTCGACCGACAAGGTCGCCGAGTACGGCCTGGCCGCCCTCGTGGCCGGCGTGGCGGCCAAGAAACTGGGCCTGTTCGCCGTGATCGCCGCCTTCCTGGCCAAATTCGCCAAGGTCGGCCTGCTGGCCGCGGCCGCGCTGGGCGGCGGCATCTGGAAGCGCCTGCGGGCCAAGAAGGCCAACCAGCAGCAGCCCTGACCGCGCGGCGGGGTAGCGGCTGCCGCCCCGCCGTCACAACAGCGTCACATGGCGTTCACGTTCCGGTCATCGCCGGATGGTTTCATTCCCAGGCATGAGCACAGTCCCTGGGAAAGCTACCGTGAACGAAATCCGCCCCGCGCACTGGCGCGCCCTCTGGATTTCCGATATTCACCTGGGCACCGCCGGGTGCAAGGCGGAATTCCTCCTCGACTTCCTGGACCACAACGATTCCGACACCCTTTACCTGGTGGGGGACATCGTCGACGGCTGGCAGCTGCGCAAGCACTGGCACTGGCCCCGGGCGCACAACGACGTCATCCAGCGCATCCTGCGCAAGGCGCGCAACGGCACCCGGGTCGTGTTCATCCCCGGCAACCACGACGAATTCGCGCGTGAATTCGCCGGCTACGCCTTCGGCGATATCGAGATCCTGGACGAGGACGTGCACGTCACCGCCAAGGGGCAGCGCCTGCTGGTACTGCACGGCGACCAGTTCGACGGCGTGATCCAGCACAGCCGCTGGCTGGCGCACCTGGGCGACGGGCTCTATCAGCTGGCGCTGTGGATCAACCATCACTTCAACCGGCTGCGCCACCGCCTGGGCCTGCATTACTGGTCGCTGTCGCAGTACCTGAAGCACAAGGTCAAGAACGCCGTCTCCTTCATCACGGACTTCGAGGAGGCGCTGGCGGGCGAAGCCCGGCGCCGCGGCCTGGACGGCGTGGTCTGCGGGCATATCCACAAGGCTGAACTGCGCTACGTGGGCGAAATCCTCTACTGCAACGACGGCGACTGGGTGGAAAGCCTCTCGGCCCTGGCGGAGACGCACGACGGCCAGCTTCAACTGCTGGACTGGGCCGCCATCACGGCGGAACGCGAAGCCGACCCGGCTGCCCGTCCGCCCCGCTCGCTGACGCTGCCGGCCCTGCCCTCCGCGCTGCGCCGCCAAGGCAAACACCCGTGATAACCCGTATGCGTCCCCGTTACGCAACGGGGATGTTGCAGTTCACGGCCCTCTAGGTCATGCTTGCATCTGGGGCAACGGGCCAACTTGACCCGTTCACGCTGCAACATGCTCACAACATAGGGCCATGAACGACCAATATCAGGCGCTCTACCAAACATTCCGCTGGCTGGTACCCACCCAGTTCAACATCGCGGAAGCGTGCTGCCACCGCTGGGCATCCAGCAGTCCGGATGCGCGGCGCATTGCCATCTACTACGAAGATGAATCTGGCAACCGCGAGGTCTGGACCTATGCCCGCCTGGCGGAAGCGGCCAATCAGCTGGCCAACGGCCTGGTGAAAATGGGCGTGGGACGCGGCGACCGCGTCGGTGTGGTGCTGGGGCAACGGCCCGAGACCGTAGTGGCCCATATGGCCATCTACAGCGTCGGCGCGGTGGTACTGCCGCTGTCCGCCCTGTTCGGTCCCGAAGCCCTGGAAAGCCGCCTGCGCGATTCCGAAACCCGCGTCGCCATCGTGGATTACGCCTCCAGCGCCAACCTGCTGGCCGTGAGCGACAACTGCCCCAACCTGCAACAGATCATCGGCATCGGCTTCGCCGACGAGCGCGTATTGCCCTGGCGCAGCCTGCTGGCGCGCCAGCCCAGCGAGTTCAAGATGGTCCAGACCCGTTCCTCGGATCCGGCCATCCTGCTCTATACCTCCGGCACCACCGGCGCCCCCAAGGGCGCGCTGCTGCCGCATAGCGTGCTGATCGGCAACCTGCCGGGCTTCGTGGCCTCCCAGGACTGGTTCCCCAAGCCCGCCGACGTGTTCTGGTCGCCCGCCGACTGGGCCTGGACCGGCGGCATGATGGACGCCCTGCTGCCCACCCTGTACTTCGGGCACCCCATCGTCGGCACCCGCGGCCGCTTCTCGGTCGAACGCGCATTCGAACTCCTGGAACGCTACCAGGTCACCAACACCTTCCTCTTCCCCACCGCGCTCAAGATGATGATGAAAGCGGTGCCGGAACCGCGCGGCCGCTACCAGCTGGCCCTGCGTTCCATCATGAGCGCGGGCGAAAGCGTGGGTGAAACCGTCTTCGAATGGTGCCAGTCGGCCTTGGGCGTGACGCCCAACGAAATGTTCGGCCAGACGGAAATGAACTACGTGGTGGGCAACAGCCAGAAGCGCTGGCCCGCCAAGCCGGGCAGCATGGGCCGCCCCTACCCGGGCCACAACGTCGCCGTGCTGGACGAGGACGGCAAGCCGGTAGCGCCCGGCGCCACCGGCGAGATCGCCGTCAACCGGCTCGACATCCATGGCTTTCCGGATCCCGTGATGTTTCTGGGCTACTGGCGCAATGAAGCCGCCACCCAGGCCAAATTCAAGGGCGACTGGTGCCTGACCGGCGACCTGGCCAAGATCGACGCCGACGGCTACCTCTGGTACGCGGGCCGCGCCGACGACGTGTTCAAGTCCGCCGGCTACCGGATCGGCCCGGGCGAAATCGAAAGCTGCCTGATCGGGCATCCGGCCGTGGCCAACGCCGCCGTCGTGCCCAAGCCGGACGCCGAGCGGGGCGCCCTGGTCAAGGCCTATGTGGTGCTGACGCCGGAGTTCGCGCAGCGCGACCGCAACGACATCATCGAAAATCTGCAGGAGCACGTGCGCGAACGCCTGGCGCCGTATGAGTACCCCAAGGAGATCGAATTCGTCGACGAGCTGCCCATGACCACCACCGGTAAAATCCAGCGCCGCATCCTGCGCCTGCGCGAAGAAGAACGCTCGCGGGCGACCGCGAGCATGGCAGAAGCGCCGCACGCCCCCAAAGGCCTGACGCCGCAACCGGAGAACTAGGCATGCCCATTTACCAGCTCGACGACCTGATCCCCCGCATCGACCCGGCCGCCTACGTGGCCGACAGCGCCGACATCATCGGCAACGTAACACTGGAGTCAGGCGTCAGCATCTGGTCCAACGTGTCGATCCGCGGCGACAACGACGCCATCCTGATCAAGAGCGGCACCAATATCCAGGAAGGCAGCGTGCTGCACGTGGACGACGGCTGTCCCATGACCATCGGCCCCAACGTGACGGTAGGCCATCAAGCCATGCTGCACGGCTGTACCATCCACGAAGGCGCCCTCGTGGGCATGCAGGCCATCGTGCTGAACAACGCCGTCATCGGCCGCAACTGCCTGATCGGCGCGGGCGCCATCATTCCCGAAGACCGCGTCATTCCCGACAACTCCCTGGTCATCGGCATCGGCAAGATCGTTCGTGAACTCTCGGACGAGGAAATCGCCAATCTGCACAAGAACACCGCCCATTACGTGGCGCGCGGCCAACACTACAAGACCGCCCTGAAACGGATCGGCTGAGCGCCCTGGGGCGCGGCTTCGACCCTGCTGCCGGCAGGGGGAATAGACTGGCCTGATCGGCTAACATTCCCCCATGACCGATCAGCTCAAGAAATACCTTACCGAAGACCGCAGCGTCCGCATCCAGGCCGTGCGCCTGGACGCGACCTGGAAGGCCGTGCAGGCCAATCACGACTATCCCCCCGCCATCACCCACCTGCTGGGCGAACTGGTGGCGGCATCCACCCTGCTGGCCGCCAACATCAAGTTCGACGGCTCGCTGGTGCTGCAGATCCAGGGCGACGGCCCCATCGCCCTGCTGGTGGTGGAATGCCGCAACGACCTGAGCCTGCGCGCCACCGTCAAGATGCGCGAAGGCCACGAAGTGCCCACCGACGGCAATATGCAAAGCCTGCTGAACCCGGGCGGCAACGGCCGTTTCATCGTGGTGCTGGACCCGCAGCGCAAGCTGCCGGGCCAGCAGGCCTACCAGGGCATCGTGCCCCTGCAGGGCGACACGGTGGCCGAAGCGCTGCAACACTACATGAAGGCCTCCGAACAGCTGGATACCCGCCTGTGGCTGGCGGCCGACGCCGACCATGCCGCCGGCATGCTGATCCAGCGCCTGCCGTACCACGGAGGCTCGGACGCGCCGGTGCTCACCGAGCAGAACGCCGCCGAAACCTGGGACCGCGCCAGCGCCCTGGCCGGCACCATCAAGCGCGATGAACTGCTGGCCACCGACATCGACACGCTGATCCACCGCCTGTTCTGGGAAGAAACCCTGGTGGCGTTCGATCCGCTGTCCGTGCGCTGGCACTGCCCCTGCACCCGCGAGCGCGTGGCCAGCATGCTGCGCACGCTGGGCCAGGAAGAGATCAACAGCGTCCTGGCCGAACGCGGCCAGGTCGACGTGTCCTGCGATTTCTGCGGCAAGCCGTACAAGTTCGATTCCGTCGACTGCGCGACCTTGTTCTCGTCCAGCGCGGCCTCCGCCGCGGACGAACCACCCACGGTGCACTGACCCACGCCGGCGGCCCGGCCGCCGGGACGTTTCCGTCACGCCGGCTTATCCTCATCGACAGGCGGCCATGCCCGCGCCAGACTGCGCAGCCATGACCGCCTTTTTTCATGCGCCCTCCTGCCGGCAATACGGCGCCGCCGCCATCGAATTCGCGGTGGCGGCGACGCTGGTGCTGTTGCTGGGCCTCCTGGCGATCGAAACGGCCCGCTGGCAAGGCGTGCGCCAGCTGGCCCACCTGGCGCTGACGGAGGCGGCGCGCGCCGGCGCCACCGCGCACGGCGATCCGGCGCGCATGCGCAGCGCCTTTCTGCAGGCCTTGCTGCCGCGCCACGCCGATGCGCAAGGCCAGGCCGGCGCGCGCCGCCGCCAGGATGACGAACTGGCCGAGCTGGCGGCCATTTCAGGCACCCATCCCTGGCGCATCGAAGTCCTGCTGCCCGACGAGCAGTCGTTCCGCGAACACGCCCGCCCGGACCTCAAGGCGCCGGCGGCGGCGGGCCTGCGCGCCATCGACAACGGCTACCAGGACCTGCAGCATGCGCGCCGGCCGCCGCGTCCGGGCGGACAGAGCATTTTCCAGGCCAACACCCTGAAGTTGCGCCTGACCTATCTGCACAAGCCGCTGCTGCCGCCCTTGCGGGCGCTGCTGGCCGTGCTGGCCGTCGACCGCAACAGCTATGCGGGCAACGCCCAGGCCCGGGGCCTGTTGCCCTTGCGCATGGAACTGGAAACCGAGATGCACTCGCACCCGGTGGATTGGGCGCGCAGAACGCCGCAACCCGCCGGCATCGTGTACGGCGAATGCCGCAGCGTGCGCTGCGGCAGGACGAAACGGGGAATGAACAGGAACGGCGGCCGGCGCTCAGTGCCGGGCGTTGGTCTGATTGGCAGGCCTGGCAGGCGCAGCCGGCGGACGGGCGGCCGGTGCGCTGGCGCGCGCGGGCGTCGCCGGCTTGGCCGCGGCGTCGGCCGCCAAAGAGGCGCCGCCCGCCGGGGCCGGGGTGTTCTGCGGCAGGATGTGCACGAACACCTCGCCATCGCGCATCATGCCCAGTTCGCCGCGGGCGCGTTCCTCGATGGCGCCGGAGCCGCCTTCGAGGTCGCGCACTTCCGCTTCCAGTGCGGCATTGCGCGCGCGCAGGCCTTCGTTGGTCTCGCGCTGCTCCGCCACCTGGCGTTGCAGATCCCAGACCTTGAACCACCCGCCCTTACCCAGCCACAGCGGGTATTGGATCAGGCCTAGCAGCACGAACAGCACCAGGAACAACAGGCGCATACGCGGGAACCCTCAGCAATCGTGGCGTGGATGCGGCCCCTGGCTAACGCCTGGAGCCGCGCTTCTCATCAACGCAGGTTGTAAAAAGCTTCCAGGCCCGGATACGACGCGACTTCAGCCAGCTCTTCCTCGATGCGCAGGAGCTGGTTGTACTTGGCCATGCGGTCCGAACGGGACAGCGAACCCGTCTTGATCTGCATCGCGTTGGTTGCCACGGCGATGTCGGCGATGGTGGAGTCCTCGGTTTCGCCCGAACGATGCGACACGACGGCGGTGTAGCCGGCGCGCTTGGCCATTTCGATGGCGGCGAAGGTCTCGGTCAAGGTGCCGATCTGGTTGATCTTGATGAGGATCGAGTTGGCGACGCCCTTCTGAATGCCTTCGCGCAGGATCTTGGTGTTGGTGACGAACAGGTCGTCGCCCACCAGCTGCACCTTCTTGCCCAACTGGTCGGTCAGGAGCTTCCAGCCTTCCCAGTCGTTTTCGGCCATGCCGTCTTCGATCGAGATGATCGGGTACTTGTCGCACCAGGTGGCCAGCAGGTTGGTGAATTCCTGCGAGGACAGCGAGATGCCGCCTTCGCCGGCCAGCGTGTACTTGCCGTCGCGGTAGAACTCGGAGCTGGCGCAATCCAGGCCCAGGGCGATCTGCGTGCCCGGCTCGTAGCCGGCTTCGGTGATGGCCTTCAGGATCAGCTGGATGGCGGCTTCGTGGCTGGGCACGTTGGGCGCAAAACCGCCCTCGTCGCCCACGGCCGTGGACATGCCCTGGCCGTGGATCAGCTTCTTGAGCATGTGGAAGACTTCGGCGCCCCAGCGCAGGGCTTCGCGGAAGCTGCCCGCGCCCACCGGCAGAATCATCAGTTCCTGCAGGTCCAGCGTGTTGTTGGCGTGCGCGCCGCCGTTGATGACGTTCATCATCGGCACGGGCATGCTCATGGGGCCGCTGCCGCCGAAATAGCGGTACAGGGACAGGCCCGACTCGTCGGCGGCGGCGCGGGCCACGGCCATGGAGGCGGCCAGGATCGCGTTGGCGCCCAGGCGTTCCTTGGATTCGGTGCCGTCCAGCTCGATCAGGGTGCGATCGACGAAGGTCTGTTCCTGGGCGTCCAGGCCCATCAGGGCTTCCGAGATTTCCGTATTCAGGTTCTCGACGGCGCGCAGCACGCCCTTGCCCAGATAACGGCTCTTGTCGCCGTCGCGCAGCTCGATGGCTTCGCGCGCGCCGGTGGACGCGCCCGACGGCACGGCCGCGCGGCCCATGGCGCCGGACTCCAGCAGCACGTCGCATTCGACGGTGGGGTTGCCGCGCGAATCCAGAATCTCGCGGCCGATGATATCGACGATAGCACTCATGACTTTACATTCCCTGAACGATAAACATATTCATGACAGCCGCGCCTTCGCGGGCATTGCGGGCACGGCGGTACTGCCAGGAGTCGTAGAAAGCCTGGGCCGCGGCCATGGAGGGAAACTCCATGACGACGGTGCGGCCAGGTTCACGGCCCTCGAGGTGCCTGGAATCGCCGCCGCGCACCAGGATCTTGGCATCGTACGCGCGCATCGCGAGCGTGGACAGACGCTTGTAATCCTCGTATTGCGCGGGCTTGGTCACTGAGACGTCGGCGATGAGGTAGGCACTCATGGGGTTCCTTCAGAGCAGTTGCGTTGGTTTCGGTCTGACGCCGGATACGGCGATGCCGCCAGTGTCGCGCAAGGCGCCCTGGCGACGCATATCCGATGCTAATTGGTTGTATCCGAAAGAAGCGCCGCCGTACAGGGCGGCGCCGAGGCGGCGGCCTGCGGTCCCGAAGATCCGCTTACGGAACTCCAGACCGCAGACGCGCATTACGCCTCCTGACCGCGGCGAGCCTTCTGCTCGATGGCGGCGCGGATATAGCTGGAGAACAACGGGTGGCCGTCACGCGGGGTGGACGTGAACTCAGGGTGGAACTGCACGCCCACGAACCACGGGTGATCGGGCAATTCCATCATTTCCGGCAGATTCTCGGTCGGCGTGCGGGCGCTGATCACCATGCCGGCTTCTTCCAGGCGCGGCACGTAGACGTTGTTGACCTCGTAGCGATGACGGTGACGCTCGTTCACTTCGTCGCCGTAGATGGCCTGCGCGCGGGTGCCGGCCTTGATCGGCACGCGCTGCGCGCCCTTGCGCATCGTGCCGCCCAGGTCGGACGAGTTGTCGCGCTTTTCGACCTTGCCTTCGCGGTCCATCCATTCGGTGATCAGGGCCACCACGGGGTGCGGCGCCGAGGGATCGAATTCCGTGCTGTTGGCGCCGCCCAGGCCGGCGACATGGCGCGCGAACTCGATGACGGCCAGTTGCATGCCCAGGCAGATGCCCAGGTAAGGCACGCCGTTTTCACGGGCGTAGCGGATCGCGGCGATCTTGCCTTCGGTGCCGCGCTTGCCGAAGCCGCCCGGAACCAGGATGGCGTCCAGGTGCTTGAGCTGGTCGGTGCCGCGGGTTTCGATGTCTTCGGAGTCGATGTACTCGATGTTGATCTTCGAGCGCGTGTGGATGCCGGCGTGGACCAGGGCTTCCGTCAGCGACTTGTACGACTCGGTCAGGTCGACGTACTTGCCGACCATGCCAATGGTGAGCTGGTGCTGCGGGTGCTCCAGCGCCTCGACCAGGTTGTCCCACATGGACAGGTCGGCCGGCGGCGGGGTCAGGCCCAGCGCTTCGCAGACGATGTTGTCCACGCCCTGCGCATGCAGCATGGCCGGGATCTTGTAGATCGAGTCGGCGTCCCAGACGGAGATGACCGCGTCCAGGGGCACGTTGGAGAACATCGAGATCTTGGCGCGCTCGTCGTCCGGGATGCGGCGGTCGGCGCGGCACAGCAATGCGTTCGGGTAGATGCCGATTTCGCGCAGCTTCTGCACCGAGTGCTGGGTCGGCTTGGTCTTGAGTTCGCCGGCCGACGCGATGAAGGGAACCAGCGTCAGGTGCACGAAGGCTGCATTGTTGCGGCCCATGCGCAGGCTCATCTGGCGCGCGGCTTCCAGGAACGGCAGGGACTCGATGTCACCCACGGTGCCGCCGATCTCGACGATGGCGACGTCGGTGTTGCCGTTCCAGCCAGCTTCGGCGCCGCGGGCGATGAAGTCCTGGATTTCGTTGGTGATGTGCGGAATGACCTGGACGGTCTTGCCCAGGTAGTCGCCGCGGCGCTCCTTGCGGAGCACGGATTCGTAGATCTGGCCGGTGGTGAAGTTGTTCACCTTGTGCATGCGAGCCGAAATGAAACGCTCGTAGTGGCCAAGGTCCAGATCGGTTTCGGCGCCGTCTTCCGTGACGAACACCTCGCCATGCTGGAACGGGCTCATGGTGCCCGGATCGACGTTGATGTACGGGTCGAGCTTCAGCATGGTGACTTGCAGGCCACGCGACTCGAGGATGGCGGCGAGCGACGCAGCGGCGATGCCTTTGCCCAGGGAAGACACCACACCGCCGGTGACAAATACGTATTTGGTCATCGTAATGAGCACCCGGGACGAGCGGGCGCGTGCGGGAAATTTGGATTATAGCCGGGAGGCGGAGCTTATTTGGGTTTTCCCCTAGCTCCGGGGCGTAACATTTGGCAGCACTCGAATTGCCGCAAGGGCCATCGCGTTGTGTGGCGCGGCGCAGCGCCGTGCTATGTTCGATCCCTATTTTTTTGCTTGCTGTTTTTTCTCCACACTTCCCCATCCGCCGATGACCGATCCCGCCCGATCCCCCTACTCGCTCGCCTGGCGCCTCGCACTGACCGCCGTTTTCCTGCGGCTGGCTTACTCGCTGCTGGTCCAGTCCTACAGCCTGCTCGCCCTGCCACAGCTCGAGCATTTGCGGGAGATGTACAGCCAGCCCCAGTTCCTGGCGCCGCTGCTCGCCCATATCGTCGCAGGCGCGGTGATCGCCGGATTGACCACATGGGGAGCCATGCGCAGTTGGCTGGCGCGCCATGACGCCACGGCGGTGGACGAACCCCGCAAGCTGTACGGCACCTTCATCGCCCTGTTTCTGCTCTACACCCTGGCCGTGGCGGCGGGCATTGCCTTCCTGCAGAACACGCTGATGCGCTTCGCCATGGACAACCGCGACATGCTGCAGGACAAGCTCGGCTTCGGCATGATCGGGCAGTTCCTGGCCCTGAACATCATCACCAAGCTCATCTCCATCGCGCTGGAGATCATCGGCATCTGCGTCATCGTGCGCATTGCCGCCTGGACGGTGCAGCCCGCAGGCCAGGCCGGCGGCCCGGCCTATGAACGGCGCCACGCCGCCTGGGTTACCGGGTTGACCATGCTGGCCTGGCAACTGACCGTTTCAATCTCCTTGGGCAGTTTCCTGCAGATGCAGGCCCCGGGCGCGGGCTGGACGGCGTTTGCGCTGGGCTATCTGGTCCTGCCCGCGGCCCTGCTGGCGCTGTGCGTCCTGGTCTGCCTGAAGACACTGCCGCATCCGATAGGCACGGCCCGCTTTGGACGGGCCGCGGCTCACGGCACCCTCGCATTCTGGCTGGCCCAGGCGCTGGGCATAGGCCTGGGATTCCTGATCGTCCGGGCGATGACCTGGAGCCAATTGATCCGCGCCTCGGAATCGCACGCGGCGGCGGCCATGACGCTGCTGGCCTATGGCGCGCTGCTAGCCTTGGGCTGCGTGATCGGCAGGCTTGCGCTGTATCCCCGCGCCAAGGCCGCCGCGCCGGACAGCTGAACCAGCCTCACCCAAGCAAAAGGCCGCGGGCGAAACGCCCGCGGCCTTTTTTCATGCGCTTGCAGCGCGCGTCAGATCGCCGTGGTGCGGCGCTCCAGCCAGGCCAGCGCCTCGCCTTCGACCAGCGGCGACAGGCGTTCGCGCACGGTCTTGTGATAGTCGTTGAGCCAGGCGATCTCGTCGGCGCGCAGCAGCGAGGGTTCGATGCAGCGCGTATCGATCGGGCACAGCGTCAGCGTTTCAAAGCACAGGAACTCGCCCAGCTCCGACGTCAGCCAGCTGCGGTTGGCGACCAGGTTCTCGATGCGCACGCCCCAGCGGCCCGGACGGTAGATGCCCGGTTCGTTGGAGGTGATCATGCCCGGTTCCATCGCGGTGTGCGGGCCGGGCGCGGCGCGGTAGGAAATGACCTGCGGGCCTTCGTGCACGTTCAGGAAGTAACCCACGCCATGGCCGGTGCCATGGCCGTATTCCGCGCCGCCTTCCCAGATCGGCGCGCGCGCGATGGCGTCCAGCATGGGCGAAGGCGTGCCGCGCGGGAACGAGGCGCGCGACAGCGCGATCATGCCCTTGAGCACCAGCGTGAAGTCCACCTTCTGGTCGGCGCTGGGCGTCCCCACCGCGACCACGCGGGTGATGTCGGTCGTGCCGCCCAGGTACTGGCCGCCCGAGTCGATCAGCAGCAGGCCGTCGCCTTCGATGGTGGCGTGCGATTCCGGGGTGGCGCGGTAGTGCGGCATGGCGCCGTTGGCGTTGAAGCCGGCGATGGTGGCAAAGCTGGGGCAGACATAGGCCGGCCGGCGCGCACGAGCAGCAGTGATCTGCTCATCGATGGTCAGTTCGGTGATGGTTTCCTTGCCCAGCGCGCCTTCGAACCAGGCGAAGAACTCACAGAGCGCGGCGCCGTCCTGCGCCATGGCCAGCCGCACGTTGGCCAGTTCGGCGTCGGTCTTGCGGGACTTCAGCAGCGTGGACGGGTTGATGGCTTCGATGCGCGGCACGGCCGGATCCATGGCATGGAACACGCCGCAGGTCACGCGGGCCGGATCGATCAGCAGCTTCTGATCGAGTTCCAGCGAAGCCAGCGCATCGGCGGCCTGGGCATAGGCGGCCACTTCCACGCCATCGGCCGCCAGCACGGCGCGCAGGGCGTCGTCGATCTTGCCGTCAGCCACGAACAGCGTGGCGTGGTCCAGTCCGACCAGCGCATGGCCGACGAACACCGGGTTGTAGTCCACGTCCGCGCCGCGCAGGTTGAAGAGCCAGGCGATGTCGTCCAGCGTGCTGATGAAATGCACGTCGGCGCCATGCGTGCGCATGGCGGCGCGCACCTGCGCCAGCTTGTCGGCGCGGGCCACGCAGGCCTCGGGCGCCACGTGTTCATAAATGGCGGCGCCAGGCAGTCCGACGCGGTCCGCCCAGACGTCGTCCAGCAGATCCTCGCGGATTTCCAGGACGGCGCCGGCCGAGGCCGCGGCTGCCGACAGGGCGCGGAAGGCGCCCAGGCCCAGCACCTGGCCGTCCACCCCGATGACCTCGCCAGCCTTGGTATTGGCGGCCAGCCAGTCCACATGGCCCGGCGTCGTGGCCAGCGCGATTTTCATCAGCTGCACCCCGGTGCCGGCCAGTTGCGCTTCGGCCTGCACCCAGTAGCGGCTGTCCACCCACAGGCCGGCGAAATCGGCCGTGACCACCAGCGTGCCGACCGAGCCCGTGAAGCCCGACAGCCAGCGCCGCCCCTGCCAGCGCGCGGGCAGGTATTCGGACAGGTGCGGGTCCGAGGACGGAACGACATAGGCGGACAGGCCGCGGCGGCTCATGGCCTGCCGCAATTGGGCGATACGGGCGTCGGTGCTAGACATGGGGGATGGGATCCTTAGCGCAACATGAAAGACATGGCGGCCAGGCTGTTCAGCGTGCGGACGGCGGACTGCATGCTATCCGTGGTGAATCGCAAGGTCACGCCGTCCACGCGTTCCAGCGTGGGCCACATGCAGAACAGGTCGGCCAGGGCCGAGCTCTGCGTCTGCAACCGGCATTCTATAGGGGCGGGAATGCGGAAAGGAACTGCCGCGCCCTTCTTCAGATTGCGCACGGCGGTTTCGGCGGCCGCGGCGATCGCGCGGCGCGAAGCGGCCGGCGACAGGGTCACGCCGCTGCCCTGCCCATGCGCCACCTTGGTCTGCACCCACTCGGCGCCCGGGAAGGTATCGCGGGTTTCCTCGATGAAGGCATCGTCGCCGGTGCCCAGGATGACGGGCACGCCCATCTCGCCCGCCAGCGCGCCGTACAGGCCGGCCTCGCCCAGCTCCATGCCGTTGATGACCACGCGGGCAAACGCGAAGCTGTTGATGGTGTGGGCCAGGACGCCGCGGCCTTGCGAGCGCGAGTGGTAGCCGATCATGAAGACGGCGTCGCAGCCCTCTTCCAGGCCGCCCATCATGCCCAGGTAGCGCGGCTTGCCCAGCACCAGGCGGGCGCGCTCGTCCAGGCCGTCGGGCAGCAGGTTGCGAAAGCCGCCGTGCGAGTCGTTGACCAGGATCTCTTCGGCCCCGCCGGCGATGGCGCCCTGCACGGCCGCATTGGCCTCGGCGGTCATCCAGGCGCGGGCGCGCTCGTATTCGCCGTTGCCGGCGCGGACTTGTTCGGAATGGAAGACGCCAGCGACGCCTTCGATATCGGTGGAAATCAGGATCTTCATGGGATCAGCCTCGGAGGATTTCAGAATTCGGTATCGGACAGCCACTGGCGCCACTGCGGCGCCGCGTCGCGGATCGCGGCGCGCTGGTTGCCGTCGCGCCCCGTCACGCCATCGGCGTGCCACAGCGCGGAAATGATGGCTTGTTCGCAGGCCTCGGCGGCGGCTTCGAACAAGGGGTCGATGCGGGCTTCGTGCAGCATCGCCACCGCAGGCATGGGCTGCTCGGGCAGTTGCGGCACCGTGTAGGCCGTGGAAAACGCCAGCGCGATGTCACCGCTGCCATGGCCGAATACCGAGCCGGTGCGCGCCAGTCCCGCCCCCGCGCGCAGCGACAGGCGGCGCAGCTGGCGCGAGTCCAGCGGCGCGTCGGTGGCCAGCAGCAGAATGATCGAACCCTTCTCGGGCACGATGGCGGCATTCTCGCCCGCCTGGGCCAGGCCGCTGTCCAGCCGCTGCGCCAGCCGGCGGCCGAAAGGCCTGCCCGCCACGGTCAGGTTGGGCAGGCGGCCGAAGTTCGCCAGCACCAGCGCCCCGACCATGTACTGCGGTCCCGCCGGAATGGAGGCCACGCGCGAAGCCGAGCCGATGCCGCCCTTGAACGAAAAGCACGACATGCCCCGGCCAGCGCCGACGGCGCCCTGCTCGAAGGGCTTGTCCGCGGCGGCCAGCGCGTCGGCGTAGTGCGATTCCTGCACCGCCAGCGCCTGGATGTCATTCAGATAGCCATCGTTGCACTCGAAGACCAGCGGATTGACGGTCGCCATGCCACGGCCGATGCCGGGGTTGGCCGCGACCGCGGCTCGGATCTGCGCATTGGCCACCGTGCCCACGCCAAACGTGTTGGTCAGCGCGATGGGCGTTTCCAGCACGCCCAGCTCCTGCACCTGGACCAGGCCTGTGCTCTTGCCGAAGCCGTTCAGCACGGTCGCGGCGGCCGGCACCTTGTCCAGATAGGGATCGCCGCCATGCGGACGCACGACGGTCACGCCGGTCTGCAGCGGGCCGTCGGCCAGCGTATGGTGGCCGACGGTGACCTCGCCCACGTCACAGATCGAATCCAGCGGTCCCGAGGGCAGTACGCCGATGCGGGGAATGTCCAGCGCTTGTTTGTCCATGTTCACTGCGTGTCGCCACGCTCCTGAATGCAAAACGCCGCCGCCCTGGGGCGACGGCGGAAAAATTCGCCCTCCACGCCGGCCCTCCGTGGAGGTCCGGCGGCAGGATTACTTGCGGTCGATCTTGGGATCGAGCGCGTCGCGCAGGCCGTCGCCCAACAGGTTGAAGGCCAACACCGTCAGGAAGATCGCCAGCGCCGGGAAGATCGCCACGTGCGGCGCGATCACCATGTCGGCGCGCGCTTCGTTCAGCATCGCGCCCCACTCCGGCGTGGGAGGCGAAGCGCCCATGCCCAGGAACGACAGGCTGGCCGCGGTGATGATCGAGGTGCCGATACGCATCGTGCCATACACCACGATGGGCGAGATCGTGCCGGGCAGGATGTGGCGCATGATGATGGTCCAGTCGGACGCGCCCACGCTCTTGACGGCCTCGACGTAGGTCATCTGCTTGATCGACAGGGTGTTGCCGCGCACCAGGCGGGCAAACGCCGGCACGCTGAACACGGCCACGGCCACGATCACGTTGATCATGCTGGAGCCCAGGATGGCGACCACGCCGATGGCCAGCAGCATGCCGGGGAACGCCAGCAGCACGTCGGAGATGCGCATCGTGATGCGTTCCCACCAGCCTTCGTAGTAGCCCGCCATCAGGCCCATGAAGGTGCCGACGATGGCGCCCATGGCGACCGACAGGAAGCCCGCGGCCAGCGAAATGCGCGCGCCCATGATGATGCGGCTGAAGATGTCGCGGCCCAGCGAGTCCACGCCCAGCCAATGGGTGGTGGAAGGCCCGGCGTTCAGGGCCTCGTAGTCGAAGAAGTTCTCCGCGTCGAACGGCACGATCCACGGCGCGAAGATCGCGACCACGACGAGCAGCAGGACGAAGATGCCCGCGCCGACGGCGAGCTTCTGCTTCTTGAATTTGCGCCAGAACTCGGTGGCGGGCGTGCGCACGTCGCTCTTGGGAGCGGCTGCGATGGTCGCGGCGGGTGTCGTATTGCTCATGGCCGCCTCACTTGTAACGGATGCTGGGATTGATGACGCCATAGAGCACGTCGACAATCAGGTTGATCAGGATGAATTCCAGCGAGAACAGCAGCACCAGGCCCTGGATCACCGGATAGTCGCGCTGGGTCACGGCGTCCACCAGCAGGCGGCCGAGGCCGGGCCAGTTGAACACGGTCTCGACCACGATGGAGCCGCCCAGCAGGAAGCCGAACTGCAGGCCCATCATCGTGACGACCGGAATCAGCGCGTTGCGCAGCGCGTGCTTGATCACGACGCGGCGCTCGGTCAGGCCCTTGGCGCGGGCGGTCCGCACGAAGTCTTCCTGGATGACTTCCACGAAGGAAGCGCGGGTGAAACGCGCCATCACGGCGGCCACCGCGGCGCCCAGCGTGATCGACGGAAGTATGTAGTGTTGCCAGGTCGAGGCGCCCACGGTAGGCAGCCAGCCCAGATTCACGGAGAAAACCTGCATCAGCATCATGCCCAGCGCGAACGCGGGGAACGAGATGCCGGACACCGCCAGCGTCATGCCGAGACGGTCGGGCCAGCGATTGCGCCATACCGCCGACACGATCCCGATGATCATGCCGAAGGTCACTGACCACACCATGCTGGCGAGCGTGAGCCACAGGGTAGGCATGAAACGGTCGGCGATTTCGGTCGAGACGGGGCGCTTGGTACGCAAGGAGGTACCCAGGTCGCCTTGCAGCATGTGGCTGAAGTAGCGCACGAACTGCTGCGGCAGGGGCAGATCCAGTCCCAGTTCCTTGCGCACGAGTTCGACGGTTTGCTGGTCGGCCTCCTGGCCCGCGGCCAGTCGCGCCGGGTCGCCCGGAAGCATGTGCACAAACAGGAACACGACCACGGCTACCAGCAGCAGCGTGGGGATCATGCCCAGAAGACGTTTGACGATGTAGGTCAGCATTGAAATTCCTGCAACATCGGCGGGGACACCGCGCCCCCGCCGTATGTGGCCTTACAGGGGCGCGCAGGCCCCGAGAGTTACTGCCAGGTTTACTGCTTCAGGTCGATGTCGCCGAACCAGAACGAGGTGTCCGGCTCAACGTACACGCCCGACAGGTTCTTCGACTTCACGTACAGGTTGTTCTGGGTCACCAGGAAGGCCCAGGGGGCGTCCTTCCAGATGGTTTCCTGAACGTTCTTGTAGATTTCGGTCTTCTTGGCACGGTCGGTCGTGGCCAGGGCTTGCTGGATGCCGTCGTCCACCGACTTGTTCGAGTAGTACGACACGTTGTTGAGCACCGGCGGGAACGCGGCGGTGGTCAGCAGCGGACGCAGGCCCCAGTCGGCTTCGCCGGTCGAGGACGACCAGCCGGCGTAGTACATGCGGACCTTGGCGTCCTCAGGCTTCTGCACCTGTTGGACGCGCTGCACGCGCTGGCCCGATTCCAGCACTTCCACCGACACCTTGATGCCGACTTGCGCCAGTTGCTGCTGCAGGAACTGAACCACCTTCACCGAGGTGCCGTCGTTATAGGCGGACCACAGCTGGCTTTCGAAGCCGTTGGGGTAGCCGGCTTCGGCCAGCAGGGCCTTGGCCTTCTTGATGTCGTAGGGCCACGGGCCGGTCTTGTGGGCGAAGTCCACGCCTTGCGGCACGACGCCGTCGACGATGGTGGCGTAGCCCGAGAAAGCGACCTTGGCCAGGGCTTCCTTGTTGATGGCGTAGTTGATGGCTTCACGCACCTTGACGTTATCGAACGGCTTTTGCTGCGTGTTCATCGACAGGTAGCGCGCCATGATCGAGTTCTGGTGGTCGACCACGTCCAGCTTGTCGTTCTTCTTCAGCACGGCGGCTTGCTCGAACGGCACCGGGAAGGCGAATTGCGCCTCGCCCGTCTGCACCACGGCGGCGCGCGTGTTGTTGTCCGTCACGGTGCGGAAGGTCAGGGTGTCGACCTTGGGGTAGCCCTTCTTCCAGTAACCGTCGAACTTCTTGACCTTCAGGTACTCGGCCGGCTTCCATTCGACGAATTCGAAGGGACCGGTGCCCACGGGGTGGAAACCGATTTCCTTGCCGTACTTGGCCAGCGCGGCGGGCGAGATCATCATGGCGGCCGGGTGGGCCAGCGCGTTGATGAAGGCCGAGAACGGCTTCTTCAGCGTGATCTTGATGGTCATCGGGTCGACCACTTCGGTCTTTTCGATGACGCTGAACTGGATGTAGCGCGACAGGCGGTTGTCCGGATTGGCCGGGCGGTCGAAGTTGATCTTGACGGCTTCGGCGTTGAAATCGGTGCCGTCATGGAACTTCACGCCGGGACGCAGCGTGAACGTGTAGACCAGGCCGTCTTCGCTGACGGTGTAGTCGGTGGCCAGCACCTTCTGGACCTTCAGGTCCTTGTCGAATTCGAACAGGCCTTCGTAGTAGGCCTTGCCGGCCGCCTGGTTCAGCGTGCTGTTGGTGTTGTACGGATCGAGCGTTTCCAGCGCGATGGAGACGGCGAACGTCACGTCCTTGGCGGCATGCGCCAGCGGCGAAGCAAGCACGCCGAAGGCCAGCGCGGCGGCGGCCATCAGTTTGGTGGGGCGCAGAACTTTCATCATTGCAACTCCTGGTTCCAAAAAGGAATTAGGGGGTTTGGTGGAAGAAAAACAAGTACGACAACTGACTCAATACGCTCCGCCGACCGGGTGCCGGGCGACGAAGTGATCCGTTCCGACCTGCACCAGCGGCTGCACCACCGGCTCGTCGCCGAGCTTGCGGATGGGGCTGGGGATTTCGTCGGACAACAGCGTGCGCTTCATGTGGCGGCGGGCCGGATCGGCGATCGGCACGGCGGACATCAGCTTCTTGGTGTAAGGGTGCTGCGGATTCTCGAAAATGGCGCGGCGCGGGCCGATCTCGACGATCTGGCCCAGGTACATGACGGCCACGCGGTGGCTGACGCGCTCGACCACGGCCATGTCGTGCGAAATGAACAGGAAGGAAATGCCCATGTCGCGCTGCAGGTCGATCAGCAGGTTCACGATCTGCGCCTGGATCGACACGTCCAGCGCCGACACCGATTCGTCGGCGATCACGACCTTGGGGTTCAGGGCCAGGGCGCGCGCAATGCAGATGCGCTGGCGCTGGCCGCCCGAGAATTCGTGCGGATAGCGCTGCGCCATTTCCGCCGGCAGGCCCACGCGCTCCAGCAGCTCGGCCACGCGGCGCTCGGCATCGCGGCCGCGGGCCACGCCGTGCACCAGCAGCGGCTCCATGATGGAGAAGCCGACCGTCACGCGCGGGTCCAGCGAGGCGAACGGGTCCTGGAACACGAACTGGATATCGCGGCGCAGGGACTGCAGCTCATTGTTCTTCAAGCGCACGATGTCGCGGCCGCCGAACTTGATCTCGCCGCCCTGGCTGTCGACCAGGCGCAGCAGCGAACGGCCGGTGGTGGACTTGCCGCAACCGGACTCGCCCACCAGCGACAGCGTTTCGCCGGGGAACAGGTCGAAGCTGACCTGCTCCACCGCATGCACGCGGCGCTGCACGCGGCTCATGATGCCGCCGCGCAGGTCGAAGCGGGTGACCAGCTTGCGCACGCTCAGGATGGGTTCGCGCTTGGCGTCCGGCGCGGTGGGCGCGCTGACGGCAGCCGCCTCGGGCTGGGCCTGGCCTTCGGCCTGCAGCAGCGGGAAACGCGCGGGCAGGTCGGTGCCCTGCATGGCGCCCAGCTTCGGCACGGCCGACAGCAGCGCCTTGGTGTAGCGGTGCTGCGGCGTAGCGAACACCTGCTCGGACGGGCCTTCCTCGACCTTGTCGCCGCGGTACATGACCAGCACGCGGTCGGCCACTTCCGCGACCACGCCCATGTCGTGGGT
The DNA here is from genome assembly GCF_002192695.1 of Achromobacter xylosoxidans. Classification (GTDB taxonomy): domain Bacteria; phylum Pseudomonadota; class Gammaproteobacteria; order Burkholderiales; family Burkholderiaceae_B; genus Achromobacter; species Achromobacter xylosoxidans_C. The sequence continues at coordinate 175,575 of NZ_MTLG01000053.1, read as the reverse complement.
GATGAACACCACGCCCATGTGCATTTCTTCCTGCAGCTGGCGGATCAGTTGCAGGATCTGCGCCTGGATGGTGACGTCCAGCGCCGTGGTGGGTTCGTCAGCGATCAGCAGCGCCGGCTTGCAGGCCAGCGCCATGGCGATCATCACGCGTTGGCGCATGCCGCCCGACAATTGGTGCGGATAGCGGTCCAGCACCGACTTGGCTTCCGGAATGCGCACCTGCTCCAGCATGCGCAGCGCCTCGGCGCGAGCGGCCGCGGCGTCCTTGCCCTGGTGCTGGCGGATCGATTCGGCGATCTGGTCGCCGGCGGTGAAGACCGGATTCAGCGAGGTCATCGGCTCCTGGAAGATCATGGCCATGTCCGCGCCGCGCACATTGCGCATGACACGTTGGCTGGATCCGGCCAGGTCGATCACGGAGCCGTTGCGCCGCCGCAGGGCCATGCTGCCCTGGGCGATGCGCCCGCCGCCGTGCTCCACCAGACGCATGAGCGCCAGGGACGTCACCGATTTGCCCGAACCCGATTCGCCCACGATGGCCAGGGTCTCGCCCCGGTCCACATGGAACGACAGATTGCGCACGGCTTCGACCGTGCGCTCCGATCCCACGAAGCGCACCGTCAGGTCGTCGACCTGGACCACGCGGTTTTCCGGCAGCGCCAGGCTGTTTGCGCGATCAACCATCTCTTTTGATTCCCCAAATACTGAAAAAACGAACCCGCCGCCGCTTATCGGTAGATAGCGGTGACCGGCTTCTCGCCGACGCGGGCGTAACCCCGATACATGCCTTCCGTGTTGAACGGCAAGGCCACATTGCCCTGGGCGTCGACGGCCACCAGGCCGCCCTTGCCTTCGATGGTGGGCAGCTTTTCATGCACGACGCGGTCGGCGGCCGCTTCCAGCGACGCGCCGCAATATTCCATCTGGGCCGCCACGTCATAGGCGGCGACCATGCGGATGAACATTTCGCCGGTGCCCGTGGTGGACACCGCGCAGGTCTTGTTGCTGGCATAGGTGCCGGCGCCGATCAGCGGCGCGTCGCCCACGCGGCCGACCTGCTTGTTGGTGATGCCGCCGGTCGAAGTGGCCGCGGCCAGGTTGCCCTGGGCATCCACCGCCACCGCGCCCACCGTGCCGAACTTCTTGTCCGCGTCCAGCGGATCGGCCGGCGCCGGCTGGCCGCGCGCGACCAGGGCCTGGCCGTCGTGGTCCAGCACCGCCGCTTCCGGCGTTTCGCGCTGCACGCGCAGCAGCTGTTCGCGGCGGGCCTCGGTGGAGAAGTAGGAAGGATCGACCAGCTCCACGCCTTCTTCCTTGGCAAAGGCTTCGGCGCCCTCGCCCACGAAGAACACGTGCTTGCTGTTTTCCATGACCTTGCGCGCGGCGAAGATCGGGTTGCGCACGCGGTGCACGCCGGCGATCGCGCCCGAGCGCAACGTGGCGCCGTCCATGATGGCGGCGTCCAGCTCATGGGTGGCGGCGCTGGTGAACACGGCGCCATGGCCGGCGTTGAACAGCGGACAGTCTTCCAGCAGGCGGACGGCCTCGGTCACGGCGTCCAGGGCGCTGCCGCCCCGGGCCAGCACGGCCTGGCCGGCGGTCAGGATGGATTCCAGCGCGCTCAGGTACTCCTGTTCTTTTTCGGGCGACATGGCCGCGCGGGACATCGCGCCGGCGCCACCGTGAATCGCGATCACGGGTTGAATCATCGTTTACCTACTCCATGGATGAGCCACGGCATGACGGACTGGGTCACCCCAGCGGCGGCCGCGACGGAATTCTTGGCCCGATAGGCCACCGCCGACGACAGGGCTTCGATCAGCCCCAGCGCGGCGGTTTCGGAATTGGGAATCAGCTGGCGCGCGGAATACGCGTACAGCACCACGGAAGCCGTGGGCGCCAGCGGGGACGTGGGTTTGTCGGTCAGCACCAGCACCGGCACGCCAGCCTGCTTGGCCGCGCCAGCCAGCGTCACCGTGTCGGCCAGGTAGCGCGGAAAGGCGATGGCGATCACCAGGTCCTTGGCCGTCATGCGCGCCATCTGGCGCGCCGCATTCGACACGCCGCCGGGACCGGCCAGCGATTCGACGGAATGCAGGTGCATGCACAGGCCGCGCTGCAGCAGGCCGGCCAGGAAGCCGCTGGCGCCGAAGCCGATGATGAAAACGCGCTCCGCGGCCAGGATGGCCTCCACCGCACGCTCGCAGGCGCCGGCGTCCAACGACTGCAGATTGCGCTGGGCGTTGCGGATGTCTTCTTCCAGCGTGGCGGCGAAGATCTGCACGGCGCTGGCGGAATGCGCCAACTCGGTGCGCAGCTTTTCCACCGGTTCCAGCGCGGCCTCGAAACCGCGCGCCAACTCGGCGCGGAACTGCGGATAGCCCGGCAGGTCCAGGGCGCGCGCAAAGCGGTTGGCAGTCGCCACCGACACCCCCACCGCCGCGGCGAACTCGTCGATGGTCATGGTGGCGACGCGGAACTGGTGCGCCAGCACGTACTCGGCCATCTTGTGCTGGGTACGGCTCAGCGCGGGCTGGGCCCGGGCGATCCGGTCAGCAATCGTGAGTGCGGCCTTGGTCATCGATTTGGAGGGAGGTGTAGCGGAGGTTTATGTAAATCTGTTTACAGGCAAATTTTAGATAAGAAAATAGATTTTCATACTAAGGGTATACCCGTGAATATATGTAACAGTGCATCAAATAAAACGGGGCCGGTTTGCGTTACGCTAAGGCCCGCCCCGATGGGCGCCTTTACACCGGGCGCCAACGACGGGGCGCCCTGCTCCCACGCCACACCGGATTGACGCCATGCCCGATTGGATCTGCAAGCCGCACCAGGAACTGACCGTGACCGAGATCTACGCGATCCTGCGGCTGCGAACGGAAGTCTTCGTCATTGAACAGAATTGCGTCTTCCAGGACATGGACGGCAAGGATCTGATCGGCCAGACCTCGCACCTGATGGCCTGGCAGGACGGCAAGCTCGCCGCCTATTGCCGCATCCTGGATCCGTCGCTGAAGGACGGCCAGATCGAGATCGGACGCGTCATCACCGCCCCCTGGACGCGCGGCCAGGGCCTGGGCCACGAGCTGATCCGCCACGCGATGCAGGAAGTGCGCCTGCGCTGGCCCGGCCGCGCCATGTACCTGGGCGCGCAGGCCCGCCTGCGCAACTACTACGGCGGACACGGCTTCGTGCAGGTCACCGAGGAGTACATCGAGGACGGCATCCCGCACGTGGGGATGCGGCTGGACGAAGCAGCATGAAAAAACGCCCCGAAGGGGCGTTTTTTCATGGGTGCGGCGCAAGGATTACTTGACTGCCGACACATCCAGCTTGGCTTGCGTCTTGGACTTGATCTCGTCCACCGTCACGCCCGGCGCCGTTTCCAGCAGCTTGAGGCCGTTCTCGGTGACTTCCATCACGCCCAGGTCGGTGATGATCAGGTCGACCACGCCCACGCCCGTCAGCGGCAGGTTGCATTCGGACAGCAGCTTGATGTCCTCGGTGCCGTCCTTCTTCTTGGCCACGTGCTCCATCAGGACCACGACGCGGCCCACGCCCGCCACCAGGTCCATGGCGCCGCCCATGCCCTTGACCATCTTGCCCGGGATCATCCAGTTGGCCAGGTCGCCCTTTTCGGACACCTGCATGGCGCCAAGAATGGCCAGGTTGATCTTGCCGCCGCGGATCATCGCGAACGAATCCGCCGACGAGAAGATCGAGGAACCAGGCAAGGTCGTGACCGTCTGCTTGCCTGCGTTGATGAGGTCGGCGTCGACTTCATCATCGGTGGGGAACGGGCCGATGCCGAGCAGGCCGTTCTCGGATTGCAGCCACACTTCCATGCCCTTGGGCACGTGGTTGGCCACCAGGGTCGGCAGGCCGATACCCAGGTTCACATAAAAGCCGTCTTGCAGCTCGCGCGCGGCGCGTGCCGCCATTTCATCGCGGGACCATGCCATGTCTGTTCTCCTTAGGCCGGGCGAGTGGTGCGTTGTTCGATGCGCTTTTCGGGCGTGGCATTCAGCACGATCCGTTGCACATAGATGCCGGGCAAGTGGATCTGATCGGGATCCAGGCTGCCGGTATCAACGATTTCCTCGACTTCGACCACCGTGAACTTGCCCGCCATGGCGACGTTCGGATTGAAGTTGCGGGCGGTCTTGCGGAACACCAGGTTGCCGCTGCGGTCGGCGATGTGCGCCTTGACCAGCGACACGTCCGGCACCAGCGAACGCTCCATCACGTACTGGTGGCCGTCGAACTCGCGGATTTCCTTGCCGTCGGCCACGATGGTGCCCACGCCGGTGCGAGTGAAGAAGGCCGGAATGCCGGCGCCGCCGGCGCGCAGCTTCTCGGCCAGCGTGCCCTGCGGCGTGAACTCGAGCTCGAGTTCGCCGGACAGGAACTGGCGTTCGAATTCCTTGTTCTCGCCCACGTAGGACGCGATCATCTTGCGGACCTGGCGCGTATTGAGCAGCTGGCCCAGGCCGAAGCCGTCCACGCCCGCGTTATTGCTGATGCAAGTGAGATCCTTGACGCCCGAATCGCGCAGCGCGGCGATCAGGGCCTCGGGGATGCCGCAAAGGCCGAAACCGCCCACGGCGATCATCTGGCCGTCCTTGACGATGCCTGCCAGCGCCTCCTGGGCGCTTGCAAAAACCTTGTCCATCGCTCCAACTCCTAGTTAAGGTCTAACCGAAGAGGGCGCGGCTGCCGGCGCCGCCTCCAGCAACGCCGTCCGGCGCCCTGTGCGGCTGGCGCCGAGGGTGGCGCGCCCTTATTGCTTTTTTGATTTTGCGCTAGATTTTACCGGCATGGCCGGCCAAAGCACGCGCTATTTTGGCCGGCGCCGACTCAAGCCGCGGGCTTGAACATGGCGCCCAGCTTGGACAGCACCTCTTGCGGCCACGGCGCGGACGCATTGGCCACATAGTCCATCCAGACTAGCACGTTGCGCGCGCGGGCATAAGGACCGCCCTCGTCGCCCGCCTTCTCCAGCAGCAATTCAAATTCCGCGCTGCTGCGGCCGATGCGCATGAGCTTGTGCGTCACGCGCACATTGGCGGGATAGGTCAGGGGCCGCAGGAAATCGCAGGACGCATGCGCCAGGATCAGCCCCTGATCGGCGGGCAGCGCGAAACCGGCGCCATAGAGTATCTGTATCCGGGCCTCTTCCATGAGGCGGAAATACATCGCGTTGTTCAGATGGTTCAGAGGGTCCGAATCGCCCCACCGCAAGGGCAGTTCGACCTGATGGATATCTCCCACGGCCAAGGTCCGCGCTGAGGTTTTGTCCGCGTTCACCAATTACTCCTGATGGCTCAAAGAAATACGAAGGCATACCTGACCTCCGCCTGCAATACAATCGCCGATAATACTTCCAGCAAAATATGGAATACATACGGGGAGCTTTGCAATGTCTGAACGCGAGTCGATGGAATATGACGTGGTCGTGGTTGGCGGTGGACCCGCCGGCCTGGCCACTGCTATCCGTCTTAAGCAGCTGGCCGCTGAAAAGAATCAGGAAATCGGCGTCTGCGTACTTGAAAAGGGCGCGGAACTGGGTGCGCACATCCTGTCCGGCGCCGTCATGGACCCGCTGGCGCTGACCGAGCTCATCCCCGACTGGAAGGAAAAAGGCGCGCCGCTGAACGTGCCCGTCACGCATGACAAGTTCATGTTCCTGTCCGAGACCGGCGCGCGCACCACGCCCAACTGGCTGCTGCCGCCCTGTTTCCACAACGAAGGCAACTACATCGTCCGCCTCGGCGACGTCGTCAAGTGGATGGGCGAGCAGGCCGAGGCGCTGGGCGTGGACATTTTCCCCGGCTTCGCGGCCGTGGAACTGCTGTACGACGAAAACGGCGCCGTCCGCGGCGTGGCGACCGGCGACATGGGCGTGGCCCGCGACGGCTCGCACACCGACCACTACCAGCCCGGCATGGAGCTGCACGCCCGCTACACGGTGTTCGCCGAAGGCGCGCGCGGCCAGCTGGGCCGCCAGCTGATCGAACGCTACAAGCTGGACGACGGCCGCAATCCGCAGTCCTACGGCATCGGCATCAAGGAAATGTGGGAAGTCGATCCGGCCCAGTCCAAGCCCGGCCTGGTGATCCACACCGCCGGCTGGCCGCTGGACGCCGACACCTACGGCGGCTCCTTCCTCTACCACCTGGACAACAACCTGGTGGCGGTGGGCATGATCGTGGGCCTGGACTACGCCAACCCCTGGCTGTCGCCGTTCGACGAATTCCAGCGCTACAAGACGCACCCCGCCATCCGCGGCACCTTCGAAGGCGGCAAGCGCATCGCCTACGGCGCGCGCGCCATCACCGCGGGCGGCCTGCTGGCCCTGCCCAAGCTGACCTTCCCGGGCGGCGTGCTGGTCGGCTGCGAGGCCGGCTTCCTCAACGCCTCGCGCATCAAGGGCAGCCACGCCGCCATCAAATCCGGCAAGCTGGCCGCCGAAGCCGCGTTCGACGCGCTGGTCGCCGACCGCCGCCAGGACGAGCTGGCCGCCTATCCCGCGGCCTTCGAGGCGTCCTGGCTGCATGCGGAACTGAACAAGGCGCGCAACTTCAAGCAGTGGTTCAAGAAGGGCCGCACCATCGCCACCGTGATGACCGGCGTCGAACAGCTGCTGCTCAAGGGCAAGATGCCCTGGACCCTGCGCCACAACAAGCCCGACCACGCCTGTCTGCAGCCCGCATCGCAGTGCGCGCGCATCGACTATCCCAAGCCCGACGGCAAGCTCACCTTCGACAAGCTCAGCTCGGTGTTCATCTCGAACACCAATCATGACGAAAACGAGCCCATCCACCTGACGCTGAAGGATCCGTCGATACCGGTGCAGGTCAACCTGGCCAAGTATGGCGGCCCGGAGTCGCGCTACTGCCCGGCGGGCGTGTACGAATTCGTCAAGGACGACCACGGCGAAGACCGCCTGCAGATCAACGCCCAGAACTGCGTGCACTGCAAGACCTGCGACATCAAGGACCCGACCCAGAACATCGTCTGGGTGGCGCCGCAAGGCGGCGAAGGTCCGGTCTACAGCGGCATGTAAAGCAACCGGACGCCAGCGCCCGGCCACCAAGGCGCCCCGCGGGGCGCTTTTTTTTCGACAGGCAGGACTATCCCATGACCGAACGCGTACTCCTCATCGGCTGCGGCGACCTGGGCCAGCGCGCGGCCCGGCGCTTCCTGGCGCGCGGCGACGAAGTCTACGCGCTGCGCCGCAATCCGCCGGCTGGGGATGCGGACGGCATCCGCTGGCTGCAAGGCGATATCTCCCGCGCCGACGGGCTGCCTGCCCTGCCCGAAGGCATCACCCGGCTCATCCACCTGCCCGCGCCCGGCGCGCGCGAAGCCGCCGCCTACCGCGCGGTTTTCGTCGACGGCCTCAAGCACGTGCTGGACGCGCTGGACACCACGCAGCTCAAGCGCATCGTGTTCATCTCGTCCAGCGCGGTTTACGGCGAACATCAGGGCGGCTGGGTCGACGAAGACACGCCGCCCGCGCCGCTGGGCGTCAATGGCCGCATCCTGCTCGAGGCCGAAGCCGCGCTGGCGGCGCGCGGCCTGCCCTCGACCGCCTTGCGGCTGGCGGGGCTGTACGGTCCCGGACGCCTGCAGTTGATCGAACGCCTGCGCCAGGGCGTGGCAGGCGCGCCGAGCTCTCCCGAGCACTGGGCCAACCGCATCCATATCGACGACGCCGCGGCGGCCGTGGTCCATCTGGCGCTGCTGCCCGATGCCGCGCCTGTCTACATAGGCTGCGACGACACGCCCCTGCCCCTGCATGAGCTGTATGCCGACCTGGCCAGGCTGATCGGCGCGCCCGCGCCACGGGAGGCGCCGGCGCCCGCCAACGTCGGCAGCAAGAAGCTCAGCAACGCCCGCCTGCGCGCCAGCGGCTTCACGCTGCAATGGCCGGACTCGCGGCAAGGCTATGCGGCGCTGTTGGCGCCATCCGGCAACGGCCCGGATACGCCGCAGGCATAGTTCGGCGCGCATCGAATCGTGGCCGCCAAGGCTGGCGGATACTGGCGGCCGGATCCACTACCGGCCATCGCCATGCATCCTGCCCATCCCCTGCAGGCGGTCACTCACCCCGACCCCTACCCGTATTACGCCGCGCTGGCGCGCGAGCGGCCGCTCTATCGCGAGCCGGCGCTGGACCTGTGGATCGCCAGCCATCCGGACACGATAGCGGCCATCATGCAGCACCCGGCCGCGCGCGTGCGCCCGATGGCGGAGCCCGTGCCCAAGGGACTGTGCCCAGGCGCGGCGGGCGTACTGTTCAGCCGCTTCGTGCGCATGAACGACAGCGCAACGCACACGCAGCTGAAGACCCTGCTGAGCGCCTACCTCCGCGAGCAAGCGGAGCAGGCCTGTACGCCCGCTTGGCCGGATCCCGGGCCGCTGGACGCCGCGGCCGTCGACCGTTACCTGAACACCGCGCCAGTGCATGCGCAAGCCGCCTTCCTGGGACTGCCGCCCGACCTGTACGCGGATTGTGCCGCCGATATTGCCGCGTTCCTGTCCGCGCTGCCTGCCGCCGCAACGGCAGATCGCATCGAAGCGGGGCACGCCGCCGCGCAGCGCCTGCAGACGCGCCTCGAATCGCATCTGCAGGTCCCTGACGCCGCGCCGGCCTTGCGCAGGCTGCGCGAAGACGGCGCGCGGGCCGGCATTGCGCCCGCGCTGCTGGCCGCCAACCTGGCCGGCCTGCTGTTCCAGTCCCGCGAGGCGGGCGCGGGCCTGCTGGGCAATGCGATCCTCCTGGCCGGACGCCGCGGCCTGCGCGCGGACTTCACGGAAGATGCGGCGCTGGCGCTGGTGGATGAAGTCGAACGCAGCGACCCGCCGCTGCACAACACGCGGCGCTTTCTCGCCGCCGACATCGACGTCGGCGGCCAACGCATCGAAGCCGGCCAGACCGTGCTGCTGGTGCTGGCCGCGGCCGCCACCTTGCAACCCGAGGCGCATTGGACTTTCGGCGCGTTCGGGCACGCCTGCCCCGGCCGCCCGCCGGCCCGCCAGCACGCGGCCGGCGCGCTTATCCGCCTGCGGCGCGCCGGCCTGGACGCCGCCGCGCTGGCGGCCCGCTTCCGCTACCGGCCGCTGCCCAACGCACGCGTGCCGCAGTTTGATTTTTACGAGGAACCAGCACCATGATCGCAGTGATATTCGAAGTCGAACCCGCCCACGGCAACCCCGATCCCTATCTGCGCATCGCCGCCGGCCTGATCGATGAACTCAAGGCCGTCGACGGCTTTATCTCGGTCGAACGCTTCCAGAGCCTGAGCGATCCGGGCAAGCTGCTGTCGCTGTCGTTCTGGCGCGATGAAGCGGCGGTCCAGCGCTGGCGCACGCTGGAGTCGCACCGCCGGGCCCAGGAGGCCGGACGCGGCGGCGTCTTCGCCAACTACCGCCTGCGCGTGGCGCAGGTGCTGCGCGACTACGGCATGAACCAGCGCGACGCGGCGCCTGCCGACAGCCGCGAGCGGCACGGCTGAGGCCCGCGCCTCAGGCCCCGGCGGCGGCCGCCGCCAGTGCCACCCGGTGGGTGGCGCCGGATTCGAACACTGCCGTCATCGCGGGCAGGCCCGGCGCGGACGAGGGATCGAAGTAATCGGCCTCGTCGCGCCCCTGGCCCGCCGGCAGGTCGCGCACTTCCACGCGAAAGCCCTCGGTCCGGTTGCCGCGCAGTTCCGGCACCGCCTGCAACAGGCGGCGCGTGTAGGGATGCGTGGGCCGGTCGAACACTTCGTCGCGCGTGCCTTCTTCGACGATATGGCCGCGCAGCATCACCACCACGCGGTCGGCGATCTGCTCGACCACGCCCAGGTCATGCGAGATCAGCAGGCAGGCGAAGCCGTGTGAGCGCTGCAGCGACATCAGGGTCTCCAGCACCTGCTTCTGCACGGTGACGTCCAGCGCCGACACCGGTTCGTCCGCGATGATGACCTCGGGCCGCAGCACCAGCGCCCGCGCGATGGCGACGCGCTGGCGCTGCCCGCCGGACAGCTCGTGCGCATAGCGCTCCGCGTAGTCCTCGCCCAGGCCCACGTCCCGCAGCGCCTCGGCCACGCGCTCGCGGCGGATTTCCGTCGTCATGCCGGCTTCCAGCCGCAGACCCTCGCCCACCAGGTCGCCGATGGTCATGCGCGGATCCAGCGATGAATAGGGGTCCTGGAACACCATCTGCACCCGCCGGCGCGCCGCCTGCCACGACTGGCCCGAACCGCCCGCGGGCAAGGCCTGGCCGTCCAGTTCGATACGCCCCTGGGCCTGCGGCACCAGTCCCAGGATGGACATCATGACCGTGGTCTTGCCGCTGCCCGATTCGCCGACGATGGCCAGCGTTTCGCCCGGCGCCACCGCGAACGTGGCGCGGTGCACGGCGCGCACCGCGCGCTTGCGGAACCAGCCCTCGCGAACCGAGTAGTCGATCGCCAATCCGTCCACCTGCAGGATGGGCGCTCCTTCGACGGCAGGCCGGGCCGGGCCGCGCTTGGGCAGCGCATCCAGCAGTCTGAGCGTGTACGGATCCGCCGGCCGCGACAGGACTTGGGCCACCGGCCCGGTCTCGACCGCGCGGCCGCGGCACATGACCAGCACGCGCTGCGTGTACGCGGCCACCAGGGCCAGGTTGTGGCTGATGAAGATCAGCGCCGTGCCCTGCTCGCGCGTCAACTCGCACATCAGGTCCAGCACTTCCTTTTGCACCACGCAGTCCAGCGCGGTGGTGGGTTCGTCCGCGATCAGGAGGCGCGGCTTGAGCAGCATCACGCCCGCCAGCAGGATGCGCTGGCGCATGCCGCCGGAGAATTCATGCGGATAGCGCTTCATGCAATCCTGCGCGTCGCGCACGCGCACCCGCTCCAGCATCCGGACGGCTTCGTCCCAGGCCGCGCGGCGCGCCATGCCACGACGCAGCACCAGCGCCTCGATGAGTTGTTCGCCCACGCGGAACGCCGGGTTGAGCGACACCATCGGCTCCTGGAACACCATGCCGATGCCGGTGCCGCGCATTGCCGGCCAATCGCGCGGCGCCTGCCGCAGCAGGTCCTGGCCTTCGAACAGCGCGTGCCCGCCTGTGATGCGGGCCGAATCGGGCAGCAGGCCCAGCAGGGCCTTGCCGATCAGCGTCTTGCCGCTGCCGGATTCACCGACGATGGACAGGGATTCGCCGGCGTGCAGGTCGAACGACACCCGGTTCACCACCGGCGCGGCATCGCGCTTGCCGGGAAAGCGGATTTCCAGGTCGCGCACGGACAACAGGGGTTGCGCGGCGGTCATGCCATCACCCCCCGCATGCGCGGATCCAGCAGGTCGCGCACCGCATCGCCCAGCAGATTGATGCCCAGCAGGCTCAACGAAATCATGGCGCCCGGGAACACTGCCAGCCAGATGGCCTGGTCCATGGCGTTGCGGCTCTCGGACAGCATGCCGCCCCAGGTGGCCAGCGGCGGCGGCACGCCCAGGCCGAGAAAGCTCAGCGCGCTCTCCGCCAGCAAGGCGGAACCGAAGATCGAGGTCGCGAAGATGAGCAACGGCGGCAGGCAATTGGGCAGCACGTGGCGGAACACCGTCCACAGGCCGCCATGCCCGGTGGCGCGCGAGGCGATGACGAAATCGCGCTGGCGCAAAGACAGCGCGGCGCCGCGCGCGATGCGCGACACCGACGGCGAATACGCCAGGCCCAGCGCCAGCACCACGCCCCATTTTGACGGGCCCAGCACGGTCATTATGCCCAGCGCGAGCAAGAGGCCGGGAAACGCCATCAGCGACTCCACCAGCACCGTGATGCCGCGGTCGACCCAACCGCCTGCATAGCCCGCCGTGACACCTATCGCGGTGCCCAGGAGCAGCGCCAGCAGCACGGAGAACACGCTGACCGCCACGCTGACGCCCGCCCCCGCCATCAACCGCGACAGCACGTCGCGACCGAATTCGTCGGTGCCCAGCCAGTACTCCGCCGAGGGCGGCGAAAAGCGCGCCAGGAGGTCGCCTTCCAGCGGGTCATGCGGCGTATAGAACAGCCCGACCAGGGCCAGCAGCACGACGCCCCCGACCAGCGCGCCGCCCAGGACGGCATTGGTATGTTTAATGGCCATGATGATCCTATTGAAGCTTCACGCGCGGGTCGAACAGCGGATACAGCAGATCCACCACCAGGTTGACCGCCACGTACAGGAGCGCGATGAACAGCAGGCAGCCCTGCACCACCGGGTAGTCCCGCGCATAGATGCTTTCCACCAGCAGGCGGCCGATGCCCGGCAGCGTGAACACGGTCTCGATCACCGCGGCGCCCGACAGCAGATGGCCCAGCATCAGGCCGATCACCGTCAAGGTGGGGCCAAACGAATTGGGCAGCACGTGGCGCAGCATGACGCGTTTTTCCGGCAGGCCCTTGGCGCGCGCATGCGCCACGTACTCCAGCCGCAGAGTCTCGATGGTGCTGGCCCGCATCATGCGCGTGATCGCGGCGATCTCCGTCAGCACGATGGCGCATACCGGCAGCACCAGATAGCGCGCCGCCCCCAGTCCGCCCTGGGCGATGGATTCGAAGCCATACACGGGCAGCCAGTTCAGCTTCACGCCGAACAGCCAGATCAGCAGGATGCCGACCCAGAAACTGGGCATGGACACGAACAGGATAGCCGTCGACACGATGGCGGTGTCGGCGCGGCGGTTCTGGCGCCAGGCGGCCACCATGCCGGCGGGCACCGCCACCAGGCAGGCCAGCAGCGTGGCGGTCAGCACCACCTGGGCCGTCACCGCGAAATGCGTCAGCACCAGGTGCATCACGGGCTCGCGCCGCGCGATAGACATGCCCAGGTCGCCCTGCAGCGCATTCCCCACCCAGATCAGGAACTGCTCGCCGACCGGACGGTCCAGCCCCAGCGCGTGGCGCATTTCCGCCAGCAGCGCCGGGTTGTCGATGTCGCCCAGCATCAGCGAAGCCGGATCCCCTGGAATCGCGCGTATCAGCGCGAACACGAGCACCGTGACCACGATCACGGTGGGCACCGACGCCGCGATGCGCTTGAGTAGATAGCCCAGCACGGCGCCTCAGTTCTTGGTCACGTTGAAGAAACGCGGCTTGCGCAGCGGCCAGCCGGTAAAGCCTTGCAGCTTGCTGGAGACCACCACATAGCCTGGCTTGTTGTAGTACATCAGCAGCGGCGTATCGCGCAGCATCAGGGCATGCAGTTTGTCGAAGGCCTGCTTGCGCACGGCGGGATCGGATTCGGCTTCTATGCCTTCCAGGATGGCCGCGGCCTCGGGGCTTTCCCACTGGGCCATGGGCGTCCTGGACTTGTCGCCGATCACGTCGCGGAACATCAGCGCGGGCTCGGTGCGCGCGGAGTAGGCGAATGCCATCAGCTGGAACTTGCCCTCGCGGAAGTTGGTCACCTGGGTGCCCCACTCCAGCATGTCCAGCTCGGCCTTGATGCCGGCCTTGCCCAGCAACTGCTGCGTCACCACCGCGACCCGGTACAGATAGGGATAGCGCTTGTTGGCCTGCAGTTTCAGGGGCTCGCCGCGATAGCCGGCGGCGTCGAGCAGGCGCTTGACCTCTTTCAGGTTCTTCTCGTAGCCGGCGCGGTCGGCTTCGGAGTAATAGACGCTGGCCGCGGGCACCAGGGACGGGTTATAGGCCGCCTGGCCGTTGTTCAAGGCCCGGGCGATGCCGGGAAAATCCAGCGCCAGCGCGATGGCGCGACGCATGTTCACGTCCGACAGCAAGGGCGCACGCGTCTGCATCAGCAGGTTGACGGTGTCCAGGCCCTGCTCGGTGACGATGTTCCAGCGCGGGTCCTTGGCCGGCAGATTGTCTTCGTCCGCGTTATAGGCGTCGACCTGCCCCGCCATGAGGGCCGCCTTCTGCGCGGCCGCGTCCGGGATCACGACAAAGCGCACGTTGGCCTGCGCAACCTTCCTGCCGGCCATGCCGCTGGGCGCTTCCTCGCGCGGCTTGTAGCCGGCGTACGGCGTCAGCAGCAGGTACTGTTCCTTCTTCCATTCGGCAAAAACGTAGGGACCCGTGCCTATGGGCTTGTCCCACTTTCCTGCGGCGTCGACGCTCTTGGCGCTCAGGACCGGCATCGGGCACTGGACGCTGGCCATCTGGTCCAGGAACAAGGCATAGGGTTGGTCCAGCCTGAACACCACGGTGGCCGGATCCGGCGTTTCCACCGCCACGACCTTGGCGCCCTTGCTGCCGTCGTAAAGATTCTTGCAGGAATACTCGGACTGGGCGCCATTGAGGTAGTCGTAGGTCCATTTGACGTCGGCCGAACTCATGGGCGTGCCGTCGTGGAAGGTCACGCCCTGGCGCAGCTTGAAGGTGTAGGCGCGCTTGTCGTCGGACAGCGTCCAGCTGTCCGCCAGCATGGGGGCCACGCTCATGTCGGCGCGCAGCGCCACCAGGGACTCCACCACGTGCGCCAGCACGTTGTCGGTGGAGGTATTGCGCGACCGTCCGCCGGGCAGCGTGGTCGGCGTGCCCGACCCTTCGGCGTAGCGGATTTCGGGCGCGGCGGCCTGCGCCCGCACGGCGGCGGGCAGACCGGCCACGACGGTCGCCAGCGCGGCGGACAACAGCAGCGCGTTCTTGGCGCGCATGGCATGCGAATTCATAGGGATCACTCCAGGCGCGGCGCTCGCCGCATACGGGTCTGGGGGCCGGCTCAGAAGAGCCGGTACTCCGCGAAGTTGCGTCCTTCGTAGGGCTTGCGCGCGATCCACATCACGCCGCTGGCCGGCTCCATCAAGGTGGTGGCCACCGTGGCAGAGATGCTGTCGAAGCTGGCCGGCTTGGGCGAACGCAGCACGCCGTCCGGCGCGGCAAAGTCGTCGGCCAGGATGCGCTTGACCGTGTCCCAGTCGATGCCGCCGGCCGCGCGCGCCAGCATGTCCTGCACCCGGCGCTGCCGGTAGATCGAATCCGGATTGGCCGCCAGCCCCTTGTCGAACAGCTTGGCGCGCGCGGGCGGGCTGATCCAATGGTTGGCGTGCACCAGCAGGCCGTCCTCGGGCGTGATCCAGAAGATCTCGTCGGGCGAGCACTCCAGGTCGACCGCCTCGCCCTGCGCCTGCGCCAGCATCAGGTTGTTGGAGCAGAAGCGGCGCGAGGCCCACAACACCTTCATGGCGTTGCAGGTATTGGTGGCTTCCAGCATCTTGCGCCGCACCAGCACCAGCGGCACCTCGGCCGGGCGCTGATAGTCATGTTCGCAAGACAGGAAATTGCCGGACAGGGAAACGCCAGCGCTGTTGAAGCCGTGACGCGCCAGGCTGCCCGCTTCCGTGAACACCAGCAAGTCGGGGCCGTCTTCGCGGCGCATGCGCAGCACGATGCCGGTATCCACGCATTCCTCGCGCCAGTCCCAGTTATGGGCGTGCATGAGCTTGCCGCCGGCGGCGGCCTCGGGCAGCACGACCAGGCCGGTGCAACCGTCGTCCAGCCCCTTGCGGGCGCGGCCCAGCTCGGCATGGCCGAACATCATTTCGGTGCGGCAGTTGATGACCACCACGTCCTCCAGCGCCTGGCCCGATCCGTCGGCGATGCCGCGCAGCTCTTCCAGGTAGGCCGCGTCATAGTCGCCCACCACCGGCACCATGGCGGCGGCCAGTTCCTTCAAGCGATCCGCGGCGACGCCGCGCCGCTCCAGCTGCCCACGGTAGAGGGCCACGCTGCGCGCCACGCGCTCGGGGACGGCGGCGCCATGCTGGCGGCCCCGTTCGTATGGGCTGCCCTGTACGTCGACCAGGGGGAAGGGGGTGGGCAAAGTCACGGCTCAAGGCTCCGGAGCAAGGTTCAAGACGGGTAAATTTTGTACTAATATATGAAAAAGTTCAATACAAGGGTTTCCCCGGAGCCGTCATCGTGAACGCCGCGCGCGTAGCTCTCCGGTACCATTCCGACTCCGTCGCCCTTCGCGCTCATCCTTCATGTCCAACGCCGCTCCCGCCCGCCCCACTCCGCTGCAAGTCGACCTGGCGCGGCTTATCGCGGAAGACATCGTGGCCCGGCGCCATGCGCCCGGCGACCACCTGTCGGAGGAAACGCTGGCGGCGAGCTACGAGGTATCGCGCACGCCCGTGCGCGGCGCGCTCAGGCTGCTGGCCGCGCAGGGCCTCATCACGCACCGCCCCAACAGCGGCTACACGGTGGCGACCCACACCGCCGCGGCGCCTCCCGCCATCGAAGGCACCGGCCCCACGCTGGACGAGCTGTACCGGCGCCTGATCGATGACCGCGCCTCGCGCGAGCTGCCGGAAACCTTCACCGAACGCGACCTGCAGCAGCGCTATCCGGCGCCGCGCAGCGTGCTGGCCAAGACCCTGCTGCAGCTGTCCGCGGACGGCCTGATCGAAAAGCGCAAAGGCCATGGCTGGCAATTCGCGCCATCGCTGGAAAACCGCGACGCGCTCAACGAGAGCTACCGCTTCCGCATGACCATCGAATGCGCCGGCCTGCTGGAACCCACGTTCCGCCTGGACCGCGAGGCGCTGGCCCGCATGCGCGCCGCACATGAAGCGCTGGCCGCGCGCAGCGACGCCGACATCTCGGCCACCGAGTTCTTCAACCTCAATGCCTCATTCCACGAGATGCTGGCCCGCTTCTCCGGCAACCGCTACATCCTGCAGGCGGTGCAGCAGCAGAACCAGTTGCGCCGGCTGGAAGAGCATGCCGCGTTCTACCGCGACGCGCGCTTCATCAACTCCAGCAGCGAACACCTGCAGATCATCGACGCGCTCGAGGCCGGCGACCAGGAATGGGCTTCGCAGCTCATGCGGCGCCACTTGAAGACCTCGCTGCAAGTGTCCTGACCCCCGTCTGCGCTTTCATTCATCCGCCAGCCCGCCGTCGCGGGCCCTCGGCATGCATGGCCTCCGCGTTGCGGATTGCTTTCGGGTCTTCTTGTATTGTATTTATCAATTGATTAATACAAAATAGAAAGCCCGAGTATCTCTCCACGCCGGAACTCCCATGTCATCGTCAGCGCCTCATCCCATCCCCGCCATCAACGCCGAAGCCTATTGGATGCCCTTCACCGCGAACCGCCGCTACAAGCGCGCACCCGTGCTGTTCAGCGCCGCCGAGGGCATGCACTACATCCGGCCGGACGGACGCCGCGTGCTGGACGGCATTGCGGGCCTGTGGTGCGTGAACGCCGGGCACCGCCGCCCGGAAATCGTCGAAGCCATCGCCCGCACCGCCCATGAGCTGGACTACGCGCCGTCGTTCCAGATGAGCCATCCCCTGGCCTTCGAGCTGGCCGAGGCCTTGCGCCAGGAAGCGCCCGCCGGGTTCTCCAACGTGTTTTTCTCGAACTCCGGATCAGAAGCGGTGGACACCGCGCTGAAGATCGCGCTGGGCTATCACCGCGCGCGCGGACAGGGCCAGCGGGTGCGTCTGATCGGACGCGAGCGCTCGTACCACGGGGTGGGGTTTGGCGGCCTGTCGGTGTCGGGCATCGCCGGCCACCGCAAGCCTTTCGGCAATCTGCTGCCCTACGTGGACCACCTGCCGCACACCTATGACCGCAGCCAGATGGCCTACACGCGCGGCCAGCCGGACTGGGGCGCCCACCTGGCCGATACGCTGGAGCGCATCGTCGCGCTGCATGACGCCTCCACCATCGCGGCCGTCATCGTGGAGCCCGTGGCGGGCTCGACCGGCGTGCTGGTGCCGCCCAAGGGCTATCTGCAGAAGCTGCGGCAGATCTGCGACGCGCACGGCATCCTGCTGATCTTCGACGAAGTGATCTGCGCCTTCGGCCGCATCGACGGCGCGTTCGCCTCATCACACTTCGGCGTCACGCCGGACATCATCACCAGCGCCAAGGGGCTGACCAACGGCGCCATCCCCATGGGCGCCACGCTGGTGCAGCAGCACGTCTACGACGCCTTCATGCAGGGACCGGACAGCGCCATCGAGCTGTCGCACGGCTACACCTATTCCGGCCATCCGGTGGCCTGCGCGGCCGGCTTGGCGACTCTGGACATCTGCCGCCGCGAAGGCCTGTTCCAGCGCAGCCGCGAACTCTGGCGCTATTGGGAAGACGCGGCGCACAGCCTGAAAGGACTGCCGCACGTGGTGGACATCCGCAACATCGGCCTCCTGGCCGCCATCGAACTGGAGCCGCTGGCAGGCAAGCCGGGGCAGCGCGCCTATGCCGTGCACCAGGCCTGCCTGGAACGCGGCTGCCTGATCCGTTCGGCGGGCGACACCATGCTGTTGTCGCCCCCGCTCATCATCGAGCGCGCGCAGATCGACGAATTGTTCTCGGTATTGTCGGACGTGCTGCGCGCGGACGCCTGAGCGCCCTGCCCTGCCTATGCCAGGTGCCGCGCCACCGCCTGGACCACCTGCCGCACATCCGCGGCGGACACGTCCAGGTGCGTGACCAGGCGCGTCGGGCCGCCATAGACGGCCCGCATCTGGATACCGTCGGCAGCCAGTTTGGCGGTGAGCTCCTCGCAGCGCACGGGCTCGAATTCCGCGAACACCATGTTGGTGTCCTGGCTCAATACCTTTACGCCCGCAATGGCGCGCAGCCCTTCCGCCAGCAGCCGGGCGTTCTCGTGGTCTTCGGCCAGGCGCTCCACGTTGTGCTCCAGCGCATACAGGCAGGCCGCGGCCAGCACGCCAGCCTGGCGCAAGCCGCCGCCCAGCATCTTGCGCCAGCGGCGGGCGCGTGCGATGAGTTCCACGCTACCGACCAGCACCGACCCCACGGGCGCGCCCAGGCCCTTGGAAAAACAGACGGACACCGTGTCGAAAGGCGCGCACAGGTCCGCCACCGGCTTGCCGCTGGCGACGGCCGCGTTGAACACGCGGGCGCCGTCCAGATGCGTCGCCAGGCCATGCTGGCGCGCCCAGTCGGTCGCGGCCCGCACATAGCTGGCCGGAATCAGCTTGCCGTGGAAAGTATTCTCCAGCGCCAGCAGGCGGGTGCGGGCGAAATGCGCGTCGCCCTCCGGCTTGAGCGCCGCGGCCAGCTTGTCCAGCGGCAAAGAGCCGTCAGCCGCATGTTCTATGGGCTGCGGCTGGATGCTGCCCAGCACCGCCGCCCCGCCGCCTTCGTACTTATAGGTGTGCGCGAGCTGGCCCACCAGATACTCGTCGCCCCGCTCGCAATGGGCCATCAGAGCACCCAGGTTGCTTTGCGTGCCGGACGGAAAAAACAGGCCGGCCGCCTTGCCCGTGCGCTCGGCAACCGCCTCCTGCAGGCGGATCACGGTCGGGTCGTCGCCCATCACGTCATCGCCCAGGGGCGCGGATACCATGGCCTGCAGCATGGCTGCGGATGGCCGGGTGACTGTGTCGCTACGCAGATCGATCATGGAAAGTCCCAGGATAGGAAAAGGAATTCGGAAAGCGCTTATTCGGCGCGCGCCGCCGGCGCCGCGCGGCTCACCACCCAGATGCCGGCCAGGATCAGCACCATGCCGCCCAGCTCGGCCGCGGTAGGCTGCTCGGACAGCAGCGCCCAGGCGAACAGCATGGCCACGACCGGCACGCCCAGGCTGGACAGGCCCGCGATCGACGCCGGCACCAGGCGCACCACCAGCAGCCACAGCAGCCAGCCCGCCGCCGTCGCGATCAGCACGATGTAGGTCATGCCGGCCCAGAGCTGCCAGCCCCACTGGGCGGGCATCTGCGGCACCAGAAAAGCGACCGGCGTCATGACCAGTCCGCCCAGCAGCATCTGCCAGGCCGTGAAAGTCATCACATCGGGCGCGTGGCGTTCGAACATGCGCTTGGACAGCACGGTGCCCACGCCCCAGCACAGGCCGCTGCCCAATCCCAGCAGCACGGGACGGATATCGCCCAGGCCGTTCCAGGGTTCGACGAAGCAGACCAGGCCGATGGCTGCCAGCCCGATGCCCAGCCCATGGCGCGCGGTGGGGCGCTCGCCCAGCAGCCCCCAGGCGAACAGGATCACCCAGAACGGCATCGTGTAGGCCATGAGCGAGACCTTGCCCACGCCGCCCGACACCAGCGCCGTCTGCACGAAGCCCTGGAAGCCGGCCGTCTGCGTCAGGCCGATCAGCAAGGTCAGTTTCCAGGGCGGCATCGCCAGCGGACGCCGCAACGCGATGGCCAGCGCGAACAGCACCAGGCCGCCCGAGACGTAGCGCAGCGCCACGAAGTCGAACGGGCCGATGTAGGGGACGATCAGTTTCATCGCGATCCAGCTGCCCGCCCAGACCAGGATGGTGCTGAACATCAGGGCTAGCCCTGCACGATCGAAACTGCTGCGGCTCACTGGCACGGCTCCGTAGGAAATTCTGGACGCAAAAAAGCAAATACGCCCGTACCGGCGGTTCCGATACGGGCGTATGACATTATGCGCCTGCCTGACCGCCGCTGGCGGCCAAAGGCGGGCCGTTCCCGTCCATCAAATGGACGGGAACGATCACAGGGACTTGGCCAACTGGTCCAGGATGGCCGGATTCTCCAGCGTGGAAACGTCCTGCGTGATTTCCTCGCCCTTGGCGACCACGCGCAACAAGCGGCGCATGATCTTGCCCGAGCGGGTCTTGGGCAGGTTGTCGCCGAAGCGGATGTCCTTGGGCTTGGCGATGGGGCCGATTTCCTTGGCCACCCAGTCGCGCAGCACCTTGGCGATGGCTTGCGCCTCGTCGCCTTCGGGACGCGAGCGCTTGAGCACCACGAAGGCCACCACGGCTTCACCGGTGGTGTCGTCCGGACGGCCCACCACGGCGGCTTCCGCCACCAGCTCGTGCGCCACCAGGGCCGACTCGACCTCCATCGTGCCCAGGCGGTGGCCCGACACGTTCAGCACGTCGTCGATGCGGCCCATGATCCAGAAATAGCCGTCCGCATCGCGCTGCGCGCCGTCGCCGGCCAGGTAGTAGCCGCGCAATTCGGGCGGGAAGTAGCTCTTCTTGAAACGCTCCGGGTCGCCCCAGATGTTGCGGATCATGGCGGGCCACGGACGCTTGATGACCAGGAAGCCGCCATTGCCCTGCTCCACATCGCCACCGGTCTCGTCGACGATCGCGGCGGCGATGCCCGGCAGCGGCAAGGTGCAGGAGCCCGGCTTGGTCGGCGTGGCGCCCGGCAGCGGCGTGATCATGTGGCCGCCGGTCTCGGTCTGCCACCAGGTGTCCACGATGGGGCAGCGCTCGCGGCCGATGTTCTTGTGATACCACATCCAGGCTTCGGGATTGATGGGCTCTCCCACCGTGCCGATGATGCGCAGGCTGTCCAGGTCGTAGTTCTTCGGATGCGCTTCGGGCGCGGCCTCGGCGGCCTTGATCAGCGAACGGATCGCGGTGGGCGCGGTGTAGAAGGTGGTGACCTTGTGGCGCGCGATCATGTCCCAGAAGCGGCCGGCGTTGGGATAGGTCGGCACTCCTTCGAACACCACCTGCGTCAGGCCGGCGGCCAGCGGGCCGTAGGTGATGTAGGTGTGGCCGGTGACCCAGCCCACGTCGGCCGTGCACCAGTACACGTCGTCCTTGCGGGCATCGAAGGTCCACTTCACCGTCAGCAGCGCCCACAGCAGGTAGCCCGCCGAGGAATGCTGCACGCCCTTGGGCTTGCCGGTGGAGCCGGAGGTATAGAGGATGAAGAGCGGGTGCTCGGCGTTGACCGGCACGGGCTCGCAGGTATCGGGCTGGCCGGCCTCGACGTCGTGCATCCAGAGGTCGCGGCCTTCGTTCCATTGCACCTTGCCGCCGGTGCGGCGGTAC
Source organism: Achromobacter xylosoxidans (assembly GCF_002192695.1). Lineage (GTDB taxonomy): Bacteria > Pseudomonadota > Gammaproteobacteria > Burkholderiales > Burkholderiaceae_B > Achromobacter > Achromobacter xylosoxidans_C. The sequence goes on along the minus strand of NZ_MTLG01000053.1, from coordinate 153,822 downwards.
ACGATGACCTTGCTGACGGCCTCGCAGCCGCCCATGGCGAAGGCTTCTTCGACCGCGGGCTTCAGCGGTATGGTCTTGCCGCCGCGCACCTGCTCGTCGGCGGTGATGACCAGGGACGCGCCCACGTCCATGATGCGCTCCTGCAGGCTCTTGGCCGAGAAGCCGCCGAACACCACCGAGTGCGTCACGCCCAGGCGCGCGCAGGCCTGCATGGCCACCACGGCTTCGATCGACATGGGCATGTAGATGATGGCGCGGTCGCCCTTCTTGTAGCCCAATGCGGCCAGGCCGTTGGCGAAGCGGCAGACGCGCGCCAGCAGTTCACGGTAGCTGACCTTGTTGACCTTGCCGTCGTCGGTTTCAAAGATGATGGCGGTCTTGTCGGCATTGCCGTTGGTCAGGTGCACGTCCAGACAGTTGGCCGACACGTTGAGTTCGCCGTCGCCGAACCAGCGGTAGAACGGCGCGTCCGATTCGTCCAGGACCTGCGTGAACGGCTTGGTCCACTGCAGGTTGTCGCGCGCCTGCCCGGCCCAGAATCCGTCGAAATCGTTCTCGACCTGCGCGCACAGCGCGTTGTAGGCCTCCATGCTGGGAATCGCGGCGCCTTCCGCGGCGCGCTCGGGCGGCGGGAACACCCGGGTTTCCACCAGTACGGACTCAATAGCGTTCGACATGATCTTTGTCTCCAATCGGTAATTCTGTTTGTTTGTGCCGCTTGTTCATTGCCCAACCGCAACCGTATCGCCACGCTCTTACGGGCACCTTACGCAAAATGCGGGCCGGAGCCCGCGGCGCAAGGCCGGCGCCGGGCAATCAAGGCGTGCCGCCGCTAGTCGCAACACGACGTCACCGGACAGTCCATAAGGATAGCAGCCTGCACGAACCGCGCGCCTCAGGCGGCGCGCCGCGCCAGCCCGCGCTTCACATCCACGCGCGACAAGAGGATGAGGCCGCCCACGAAGAACAGGCCGGTCACCAGGATCGCCAGCCGGTGGTTGCCGTGCGTGGCCCAGGTCACCAGGCCGTAAGTGAGCGGACCGATCACCGCGGCCAGCTGCACCGCGAAGGTCCACAGCGAGTAGAACTCGGCCAGCCGGCCGGCCGGAGCCAGCGCGCCGGTCATGGCGCGGCCCGCGCTCTGCGTGGTGCCCATGCACAGCCCGGCCAGCGTGGCAGCGACCCAGAACACGGGCGCGGTCACGGCGGCGTAGGCCACCAGCACCATCACGATCCAGCCGCACAGCGTCAGGGCCAGCGCCGGCTTGTGGCCGATGCGGTCCTGCACGTAGCCGAACGAGAAAGCGCCGGCCGCCGCGCCGATGTTCACGGTGAACACCAGCAACATGATCTGCGGCGTGGTGAAGCCCATGACTTCCGAGGCATAGACCGCGGCCAGCGTGATCACCACCGAGATCCCCGCCTGATAGCAGGCGATGCACATCAGCAGCCGGCGGAATTCCGGAAAGTGCTGCCCGGTTTCGCGCCAGGCATAGGCCAGGCGCTTGAGCATGTGCAACGCCTGCCGCTCGCCAGCCTGCGGCCTGGCGCGTTCGCGCAACAGGAAGAAGGACGGCAGCGCCGCCAGCGCGAACACCAAGCAGGTGACGACGATGACCCAGGGCACGAAATGCTCGGCCGTTTCACCGCGCGCCTCGGCCAGCGTCACGACGACCAGCGACAGGCCCAGCGTGAGCATGCCGCCGCAATAGCCGAAGCTCCAGCCCCAGCCCGACACGCGTCCCAGCGCGGCGGGCCGCGCGAGTTCCGGCAGGAAAGCCGCGACCACGGACTCGCCAACGCAATAGCAGTAGTTGGAAACGACGATGGCGGCCAGCGCCAGCCAGACGTCCCCAGGCCCGGCCTGCGTCAGCACCAGCGTGGCGGCCACGCAGCCCACCGTGCTCGTAAAGAGCAGGCGGCGCTTGCTGGCGTGTGCGTCCGCGCGAGCGCCCAACGTGGGCATGGTCAGCATGATGAGCAGGTAGGACAGCGACAGCGCCGCGGTCCAGGCCAGCGTGGCCCACGGGGCGCGCCCGCCGACCACGCCGACGAAATAAGTGCTGAACACCGCCGTGAGGATCACGGTGGTGTAGCCTGAATTGGCGAAGTCGTACATGGCCCAGGCCCAGACTTCGCGTTTGGCCACGCCGGGATTCAAGGGGCCGTCGCCCCCTGCTCCGGCGTTCTGCGCGGAAGCGCCAGCCGGCGCTTCCGACGGCTCGCCGTGGCTCATAGGCCCAGCGCGGCGATGCCAGCCTGCGCGATCAGCGCATCTTCGGTCGACTTCACGCCCGACACGCCGACGGCGCCGACGACATGGCCATTCGCCACGATAGGCACGCCGCCTTCCAGCATGCCTTCGAGGAGCGGCGCCGACAGGAACGAATAACGCCCGTTATTGATGATCTCTTCGTAGATCCGCGATTCGCGGCAGCCCATGGCGGCAGTCTTGGCCTTGGCCGGCGCAATATGGGAAGAAATCGGCGCCACGCCATCCAGGCGCAGCATGCCCATCAGATGCCCGCCATCGTCGACAACGGCGATGGCGACCGCCCATTTGTTCTGCAGGGCGTGTGCTTCGGCCGCAGCCAAGATCTTCTTGACGTCTTCGGCGGCCAGCACGGGTTTGGTATTCATTGCAGCGACTCCTTTATCTGTTCCAGGGCGGTGGGATCTTCTATGGTGGTCAGATCGCCGGGATCGCGTCCTTCGCATACCGCGACGATCGCGCGGCGCAAGACCTTGCCGGAACGGGTCTTGGGCAATGCGCCCACGAACCGGATCCTGGCGGGCCTGGCCACGGCTCCCAACTGCTCTTCCACCAGCCGCATGATATCGCCTTCCAGGCGCTTTGCCCCCTCTTCAGTCTCGGCCCCGGCGGGATTCTTGAGCACGGCGAACGCCATCGCGACCTGGCCCTTGAGCGAGTCCGCCACGCCCACCACCGCGCACTCGGCAATCGCGTTGTAGCTGTTCACGGATTCCTCGATCTCGCGCGTGCCCAGCCGGTGGCCCGCCACGTTGATCACATCGTCCGTGCGGCCCAGGATGAACCAATAGCCGTCGGCATCCACCAGCCCCCAGTCGAAGGTCGAATACACCTGGCGCCCGGGAATGGAGGTGAAGTAGGTCTGCACGAAACGCTCGTCGTCGCCCCAGATGGTGGACATGGCGCCCGGCGGCAGCGGCGGCACGATGGCCACCACGCCCTTCTGGTCGGGGCCCAGGTCCTCGCCGGTGGACTCGCTGACAATGCGCGCATCAAAGCCGTACACCGGGAACGATGGGCTGCCGTAGCGGGTCGGCACTTTTTCCACGCCCGGCTGGGCCGACAGGATCGGCCAGCCCGACTCCGTCTGCCAGTAGTTGTCGATGATGGGCTTGCCCAGGCCGCTGGAGATCCATTGCGCCGTGGGTTCGTCCAGCGGCTCGCCCGCCAGGTAGACCGCGCGCAGCGTGGACAGGTCGTGGCGCTTGAGCAATTCCGGATCCTGCCGCTTGAGCACGCGCACCGCGGTCGGCGCCGAGAACAGGGTGTTGACGCCGAACTGCTCCACCAGCTTCCACAGGATGGCGCCGTCCGGGCGCACCGGCGTGCCTTCGTACAGCACCGTCGCCTGCCCGCCGATCAGCGGGCCGTAGATAATGTAGGAATGGCCCACCACCCAGCCAATGTCGCTGGTGCAGAAGAAAGTGTCGCCGGCGCGGCCGTCGAACAGGTACTCCATGGACGAGGCCAGCGCCACGGCGTAGCCGCCGGTATCGCGCTGCACGCCCTTGGGCTTGCCCGTGGTGCCGGAGGTATAGAGGATGTAGCTGGGCTCCGAGGACTCCAGCCACTCCACCGGCACCCGGGCGCCGAGATGACGCTGGCGCAAGGTCGCGTAATCCAGGTCACGTCCTGCCACGGGTTCGAACGGCGCCAGGCCACGGTCGAACACCACCACCGAGGCCGGCGGCGTCTTGGCCAGCGCCAAGGCGCGGTCCAGCAGGGGTTTGTAGGGCACGACCTTGCCGCCGCGCGAGCCGCCGTCGGTGCAGACCACCACTTTGGGCGCCGCGTCATCGATGCGCTGGGCCAGGTTGACCGATGCGAAGCCGCCGAACACCACCGAGTGCACCGCGCCGATCCGCGCGCACGCCAGCATGGTAAACACGGCTTCCGGCACCATGGGCATATAAAGCAGCACCCGGTCGCCGCGCCCCACCCCAAGCTCCTTGAGCATGGCGGCGGCGGCGTTGACCTCTTCGTACATTTCCTGGCGCGTGTAGACGCGCTCCCGTTCAACCTCGGTGGACACCCAGATCAGCGCCGTCGCGTCGGCCTGGGTCGGCAGCCAGCGGTCGACGGCGTTGTAACAGAGATTGGTGCGCCCGCCCGTGAACCACTTGGCGAACGGCGGCCGGGAAAAGTCCAGCACGGACTCGAAAGGCGTCTCCCAGTGGATGCGGCCGGCCTCTTCCCGCCAGAACGCGTCGCGGTCATGTATCGAGCGGTAATGGAAATCCCGGGTTTTTTGCATTTATGTCTCCTGTTATCTTTCCTGGGCCTTAAGGCTGATTGATTTCTTCTCGAATCCTTTGGTCATTCTGGTAGGCGAACCTTGCACGAGGCTTGCCGCAAGTCAAAATGTTCTGCCAAATGTCCACGCTGCATGGACATTAACGCCGGTTTCGTAACGAACTGGTCTTAAAAGTTTGGTAGAATCCCCGCGAAGTTGTAGAACAATGTTGATTTTGCTGACATCTCGGCCACATTCACGGCGAATTCCGTGTTTTTTGCCGTTATCTGCGAATCACCCCCAGGCGCATGCATCGACACTCCAACCACGCGAGACTGAATCCTTCCTCCGGCCAAGCAACTCGCGGTCTGCGCTTGCTGGCGTTGGTTGCATGCGTGGTGGGTTTGGCAGGTTGTGCCGCTACAAATCAAAAGTCAACCGCCCATACGTCCGAGATTGACCCCTACGAGACGGAATGGGTCGCCACCTCCGATGATCCCATCGGCGTACTGGTAAGCCAGAAATTCAAGCGCGAACGCCAGAAGACCCATTCAGGCGTCAACAGCGACAACGCCCTGGTCAGCGAGGCCCTGAACCACCTGGGCATCCGCTACCGCTTCGGCGGCAATTCCCCCGACACTGGATTCGACTGCAGCGGCCTGGTCACGTACACGGCCGAACGTTCGCTGGGCCTGAAGCTGCCCCGCAACGCCGCCGAAATGGCGCAGCAAGGCGTCTCGATCGCCAAGAACGAGCTGAAGGCCGGCGACCTGGTCTTCTTCAATACGCTGGGCCGCCGCTACTCGCACGTGGGCATCTACCTGGGCGACGACCGCTTCGTGCACTCGCCCAGCGCCGGCGGCGTGGTCCGCGTCGAAAACATGACCATGGCCTACTGGTCCAAGCGCTACAACGGCGCCCGCCGCCTGGACAACAGCCTGATGGCGTCCGCCCGCGCCTCCAACTAAGTACCCCGCCAGGATAGCCGCGAGGCCCTGCACCCAACAAGCAAAACGCCGCCGGACTTTCCAGTCCGGCGGCGTTTTTCATATCTCTTCGCGGCCCTTGGGGCCGCAGGCCGTTTCGGCCTCCCCAGTTTTTGTTTGGCGGCGGCAGACTGCGTCTTCAGTGCACCGAGCCCGCCCGCGGGCATAGGCCGCATTGCTGCAGGGCCTGCTGCATGCTGCATACCGAACGCCGACAAGCGACGACGCGGATGCCGCCACGTTGCGCGGCGTTGCGGAAGGTTTTCATGACGTTGTGCCCCAGGAAGTCGGTCAGCAGGATGACCAGCTGGGTGCCCGAGGGCAGTTGCAACGTCTTCTTTTGATGCGAGGGATCACGCCCGCTGATGTGGTGCGTGATCGAAATATTGTGTCCTTTGAGCAGATCCGGAATGTTGCCGAGGCGGTCGGCGCCCACTACCACTGCACTTAATCCTGCCGTCATGATGAACCTCACTGGGTCGTTGAGACTGAATGTAATGATAATGATTCCTATTTTTTAGTCAACTCAAATGAGATCCGTTCTTATTTAATTATTTTTATGAGCATATGAAAGGGGATAGCGCGGACCGCGACGCACCCAGAAAAAAGGCGTGCCGCCCAATGGCGCCGCGCCTCTTGCCCCCGGAGAACCGGCCGCCCCGGCCTGCTACTTGGGCGCGCCCTGCACCGCCTCGGTCACCACCGCACGAGTCAGCGAAGGCGCCAGCATTTCCAGGAAGGTGTAGACGTAGTCGCGCAGGAACACCCCCGCCTTCACGCCCACGCGGGTCGTGTGCGTGCCGAACAGGTGGCCCACCGGCAGGCCCACCAGATTGCCGTCGCGGCGCGGATCGTAGGCCACGCCGGCGATGATGCCGATGCCCAGGCCCACGTCGACGTAGGTCTTGATGACGTCGGCGTCGATGGCTTCCAGCACGATGTCCGGATGGATGCCCTGGTTGGCGAAGATTTCGTCTATGGTGCTGCGGCCGGTGAAGGCGCGGTCATAGGTCACGATGGGATATTCCGCCAATTGCGCCAGCGACAGGCGCTTGGCGGCGCTGGAGGTCAGCTCGGCCAGGGGATGGTCCGGGCGCACCACTACTGTGTGTTCCCAGGCATAGACCGGCAGGGTCGCCAGGCCCGGCGTCAGGGCCAGGGATTCCGTCGCCAGCGCCAGGTCGGCCTGCTCGTGCAACACCATTTCGGCCAGTTGCGCGGGGCTGCCTTCGGCCAGCGACAGGTGCACCTTGGGGAATTGCTTGCGGAATGCGGGAATGACGCGCGGCAGCAGGTAGCGCGCTTGAGTGTGGGTGCAAGCAATGACGAGGCCGCCTTCGTCGCGGCGCGCGAACTCGTCGCTGACCTTCTTCAGGTTGTCGACTTCGCGCATGATGCGGTCGATGACCTGCGACACCGCCAGGCCGGGCTTGGTCAGCCCTTTGATGCGTTTGCCGTGCCGTTCGAAGATCTTGATGCCCAGTTCGTCCTCGAACTCGATGATCGCCTTGGAGACGCCGGGTTGCGAGGTGTAGAGCATCCGGGCGGCTTCGGTCAGGTTGAAGTCGCGCCGGATGGTTTCGCGCACAAAACGAAATTGCTGCAGGTTCATGAATTGGCCCCTGATAGACGGGCCAATTATAAGTAATAAGGACGCCTTATTATATAACTTATTTATATAAGCTTACGCGTAAGGCGTCCCCAGTTCAGCGCATGGAGATCGTGGTGTTCACGCTCTTGGCATGGGCCGACCAGCGCGCGGTGACGGTCTTGGTCTGAGTCCAGAACTGCACCGCCTGCTTGCCATTGGGGCCCAGGTCGCCCAGCTTGGAGCCGCGCGAGCCGGTGAAGCTAAACCAGGCCACCGGCACCGGGATCGGCACGTTGATGCCAACCTGGCCGACGTCGATGTTGTTCTGGAAGTAGCGCGCCGCGCCGCCGTCCTGGGTGAACAGCGCCACGCCGTTGCCGTTGGGATTGCGGTTGATGAAGGCAACCGCGTCCTCCAGCGTTTCCACGCCCACCACGCACAGGACCGGGCCGAAGATTTCCTCGGTGTAGATGGTCATGTTTTCGGTGACGCCGTCGAAAATCGTCGGGCCCACGAAGTTGCCCTGTTCGAAGCCGGCGACCTTCAGGCTGCGGCCGTCCAGCAGCAGCTTGGCGCCCTCGTCCACGCCCTTCTGGATCAGGCTTTCGACGCGCTTCTTGGCGTTGGGCGACACCAGGGGGCCGAGATCCGCTTCGCGGTCCATGCCCGAATTGACCTTGAGCTTCTTCGAGCGCTCGACGAAGTCAGGCAGCCAATTGCGGGCTTCACCCACCAGCACGGCCACGGACGAGGCCATGCAGCGTTGGCCGGCCGCGCCGAAAGCGGCGCCCACCAGCTGGTTCAGCGCGACCTCGGGATCGGCGTCCGGCAGGATCACGCAGTGGTTCTTGGCGCCCATCATGGACTGGCAACGCTTGCCGGCGGCGGAGGCACGGTTGTAGATCTCGGTGCCGACGCGGGTCGAGCCGATGAACGAGACCGCCTTGATGTCGGGGTGCTCGCACAGGCCGTTGGCGGTTTCCGGGCCGCCGTGCACCACGTTCAGCACGCCCGGCGGCAGGCCGGCTTCCAGCGCCAGCTGCGCCAGGAACAGCGAGGACGTCGGATCCTGCTCGGAGGGCTTGAGGATGAAGGTGTTGCCGCAAGCCACGGCGATCGGGAACATGAAGCAAGGCAGCATGACCGGGAAGTTGAACGCGGTGATGCCCGCGCACACGCCCAGCGGCTGGATCAGGGTGTAGACGTCGATGCCGGACGCGGCGTTCTCGGCGTATTCGCCCAATTGCAGGTTGGCGATGGAGCAAGCGTGCTCCACAACTTCCAGGCCGCGGCCGACTTCGCCCTCGGCGTCCGGCAGGGTCTTGCCGTGCTCGCGGGTGATCATTTCGGCCAGCTTGCCGGAGTTGGCGCGCAGCAGCTCCTGGAACTTCAGCATGACGCGCATGCGAGCGCCCTGCCCGCTGTTGCGCCAGGTCTTGAAAGCCTCCTTGGCGTTGGAGATGGCCAGGTCCAGTTCCTCGCGCGTGGCGAAGGGCACCTTGGCGACGACCTCCTGGGTAGCGGGATTGATCACGTCCCGCCATTCGGTGGTTTTGGACTGCACGAGCTTGCCGCCGATCAATAGCGGAACGCGGGGGACTTCACTCATTTGATGCTCCTCACACTGCATGGTCGATGCGGATGGAATCCGCGTACATGGATATTGAGGCGCCGGCGGCAAGGGCCTGCCGGCGCCCCGGGTTTACTTCTTGACCAGCGGGCAGCTCGAATCCGCCAGGGGCTGGAAGGCCTCGGCGGCCGGGATGGTGGCCACCAGCTTGGAATAGTCCCAGCCGCCCTTGGACTCGGCCGGCTTTTTCACTTCATACAGGTACATGTCGTGGATCACGCGGCCATCGGGACGGATGGAAGCGTTGCGCATGATCGGATCCTCGATGGGCAGCGCGCGCATCTTGTCGGCCACCACCTTGCCGTCGGTGCTACCGGAAGCCGCGACCGAACGCAGGTAGTGCCTCACGCTGGAGTACACGCCGGCCTGCGTCATGGTGGGCTTCAGGCCGCGAAAGGCTTTCTCGAAGCGTCCGGACCACTGGCGCGTGGCGTCGTCGTAATCCCAGTAGAAGCCGTCCACGTAGGACAGGCCCTGGGCGCTTTCCAGGCCCAGCGCGCGCAGGTCCGACAGGAAGATCAGCAGCGACACCAGGCGCTGGCCGCCAGCCACGATGCCGAATTCGCGCGCCTGCTTGACCGCGTTGACCGTGTCCTGGCCGCCGTTGGCCAGGGCCACGACCTGGGCCTTGGAGGCCTGCGCCTGCAGCAGATAGGACGCGAAGTCCGGCGCGTTCAGGGGATGGCGCACGCTGCCGGCCACGGTGCCGCCCAGCGCCTGCACAGCCTTGGCCGTGTCGGCTTCCAGCGAGTGGCCGAAGGCGTAGTCCACGGTGATGAAATACCAGGACTTGCCGCCCGCCCGCACGGTGGCCTTGGCGCCGCCCGCGGATTGCGAATAGGTGTCGAACATCCAGTGGAAACCCACCGGCGAGCATTCCTTGTTGGTCAGCGCCGTGGTGGCGGGACCCGAGAACATCACCACCTTGTTCTTTTCGCGCGCGATGCCCTGCACGGCCAGCGCCACCGCGGAGTTGGTCAGGTCGGCGATGGCGGTGACGCCGTCGCGGTCGAACCACTCGCGCGCCTTGGCCGCGCCCACGTCGGCCTTGTTCTGGTTGTCCGCGGACACCAGCTCGATCTTCATGCCCTTGCATTCCGCGGCCAGGCAGTCGTCGATCGCCAATTGCGCCGCCGCCACCGAACCAGGTCCCCCCATGCCGGCGTAGGTGCCAGACATGTCCGTCAGAATGCCGATCTTCACTGGCGGCTTATCCGCCGCCTGCGCCTGGCCGACCAGAGCGGCGCCCAGACACAAGCCTACGGCCAGCCCGCGTGCGTGCAATTTCATGGATTTGTCTCCTGAGTTTTATGCGTTATGGCGCCGTCTTCGCGGCCTGCGGTCCCGGGGCTGAGGCCCCTTGGAGCCTGGCTACAGGCCCCAAGCCCGCCGATCCAGTGTAGATGTGTGAAAATCAACAAGCAACACTAGAAATGCACATTCCTTGTGCATTCATGCACAAGCAGAATTTAGCCGGCGGCGCGGCGCGCAGCCCGGCCTGGAGAACCGGAAAGTGCTTGATTGGGACAGCCTGAGATATTTCCTGGAAGTGGCCCGCACCCAGCGGGTAAGCGCCGCGGCGCGCAAGCTCGGGGTCGAGCACACGACGGTGTCGCGGCGCATCCGCGCGCTGGAAGCCGAGCTGGACACTCTGCTGTTCGAGAAGTCGCGCGGCGCGGGCTTCGTGCTGACCGAAGACGGCCAGCGCCTGTTCGTCCATGCCGAGCAGATGGAAAGCACGGTGCACTCCGCCCGCGAAAACCTGTCGGGCATCGGCCAGGCGCTGTCGGGCCATTTGCGCATCGGCGCCACCGAGGGCTTCGGCAGCTATGTGCTGACGCCGCTGGCGGCGGACTTCCAGCGGCGCTATCCGCACATCACGCTGGACATCCTGCCGGTGCCCCGCTTTGTCAGCCTGTCCAAGCGCGAGGCCGACCTGGCCATCACCATCGAGCGCCCCCAGCGCGGTCCGTACGTGTGCAGCAAACTGTGCGACTACACGTTGCGCCTGTACGGCACGCCCGGCTATCTGGCCAGCCATCCGCCGATCCGGGAACGCGCGGACCTGGCCGACCACACCTTCATCGGCTACGTCGACGAGCTGCTGTTCAGCGAGCGGCTGCGCTATCTGGAAGACCTGCTGCCCGCCAGCAAGGTGGTATTGCGCAGCACCAGCGTGGTGGCGCAGTACCACGCCGCGCTGCAGGGCCAGTCGCTGGCGATCCTGCCCTGCTTCATTGCCGCGCAGGATCCGCGGCTCACGCCGGTGCTGGCGGATGAGGTCGAAATCACGCGCTCGTTCTGGATGTACTGCCACGAGGACCTGCGCAAGCTCAAGCGCGTGACGGTCTTGTGGGAATTCATCCGCAAGTCGGTGCTGAGAAACGCCGACCTGCTGGCCGGCAAGGGCGGCACGATGAAGTATCTGCCCTGAAAACGCCGCGGCCCGCTCAGAGCGGGCCGCGCGACGCCTGGTCTGCCGGCGTCAGGCGCTGTTCTTGGGCGCCTTCACGCGCAGGCGCCGCATCAGCAGGAAGACCGTCAGCGCCGCCACCGCGGCGTGGATGGCCCACACGCCCACGCCGAAGCTGAGCTTGCCGTTGGAGATCCAGGCGCGCGACAGGTTCATCAGGTTCATGTAGAGCAGGCCCACCAGGCCTGCGATGAGCAGGTCGCCCGAACGCCCCAGGCGCGGATTGACGGCGCCCAGGGGAATCGCCAGCAGCGCCAGGTTCAGCGCGGCCAGCGGCAACGAGATGCGCCACATCACCTGCGACCAGCTGCTGTTGGTGTTGTCGGCGATCAGCTGCGAGGTGGTGCGCGCCTTGGCGGAACGCTCGGCGTTGGCGCGCGCTTCGGCCACGGGATCGCCGCCCGACTTGCTTTCCAGGCGCAAGCCGTACTTGTCGAAATGCACCAGGCGGATCTCGGGCGTGCCCGGCTTCAGGTCGTAGCGATGGCCTTCGCCCAGCACCAGGAAGCGGTCGCCGTTGGGCAAGGTTTCGCTGTGCGCCTTGCTGGCGGTCAGCACGCTGAGCCATTCGGGGCCGTTTTCGCGCGCGAACACGTTGCCCAGTTCGTCGCTGGGCTCCAGGGGATCCTCGGCGAAGAACACGCGATTGCCGCCGGACGATTCCGCGAACTGGCCGGCCGTGACCTTGGACAGGTCGGACCGCTGCTCGAAGCGTTCGTGGTATTCGCCGATCTGACGGTACGCCCAGGGCGCCGCCACCAGCGTCAACCCGGCCACCGCCAGCGCCACGGGGATGGCGACGCGCAGCACTGGCCTGAGCCAATCGGCCAGCGACAGGCCGCTGGCGAACCACACCACCATTTCGGATTCGCGGTAGTTGCGCGTGACGGTGGTCAGGACCGCGATGAAAACGGAGACCGCGAGGATGGTCGGCAATGCGGTGATGGTCGACAGCGCGGCCAGCACCACCACGACGTCCGCCCCGATGTTGCCGCCCGCCGCTTCACCGAGCAGGCGCACGAGCAACACGCTGAGCCATACGATGAGCAACGTGGAAAAGACAACGCCAGCGTGACTGGTGATCTCGCTGACGACAGAGCGTTTGAATAGAGACATGGGAGAATATGCGGGATAATCGACCGCATTCTACACAGACGTACACGGGAAACCCTCATGGAATTTAGCACACAGACCACTGCTTCCCTGCACCAAGTCAAGACCGCGGCCCTGGCCGTCGGGGTCTATGCGGAAGGCGTGTTGAGCCCTGCCGCCGATCTGATCGACCGCGCTTCCAATGGCGCGGTGCGTTCGGTGGTCAAGGCCGAGTTCCGCGGCCGCGCCGGTTCCACGCTGACCCTGCGCAATCTGCCCGGCGTTTCCGCGCAGCGCGTGGTGCTGGTCGGCCTGGGCAAGCAGGAAGAATATTCGGCCCGCGCCCACGCCTCGGCCGAGCAGGCCTTCGCCGCGGCCTGCGTGTCGGCGCAGCTGGCCGAAGGCGTGTCCACGCTGGTCGCCAACCCGATCGCGGACGTGGCCGTCATCGCGCGCGCGCGCAGCGCCGCCATCGCGGCCGGCAACGCCACTTACCATTACGACGCCAGCTTCGGCAAGCCCGACCGCGACGCCCGTCCCAAGCTCAAGAAGATCGTGCAGGTCGTCGAACGCGCCGACGCGGCCCAGGCCCAGAAGGGCCTGCGCGAAGGCGGCGCCATCGCCAACGGCATGGACCTGACCCGCACGCTGGGCAACCTGCCCGGCAATATCTGCACGCCCACCTACCTGGGCGAAACGGCCAAGCGCCTGGCCCGCGAGTTCAAGTCGCTGAAGGTCGAAGTGCTGGACCGCAAGCAGGTCGAAGCGCTGGGCATGGGTTCGTTCCTGTCGGTCGCGCGCGGCTCCGAGGAAGCGCTGCGCTTCATCGTCCTGCGCCACGCCGGCAACAAGGCGGCCAAGAAGACCGCCAAGGGCGCGCAAGGCCCCATCGTGCTGGTCGGCAAGGGCATCACCTTCGATGCCGGCGGCATTTCGCTCAAGCCCGCCGCCACCATGGACGAAATGAAGTACGACATGTGCGGCGCCGCCAGCGTGCTGGGCTCGTTCCGCGCCCTGGCCGAACTGGAGCTGCCGCTGGACGTGGTGGGCCTGATCCCCGCTTGCGAAAACCTGCCCAGCGGCAAGGCCAACAAGCCGGGCGACGTGGTCACCAGCATGGCCGGCCTGACCATCGAAATCCTGAACACCGACGCCGAAGGCCGCCTGGTGCTGTGCGACGCGCTGACCTACGCGGAACGCTTCAAGCCGTCCGCCGTCATCGACATCGCCACCCTGACCGGCGCTTGCGTGGTGGCCCTGGGCAACGTCAACAGCGGCCTGTTCTCCAAGGACGACGCCCTGGCCGACGCGCTGGCCGCGGCCGGCCGCCAGTCGCTGGACACCGCATGGCGCATGCCGATGGACGACGCCTACCAGGAACAGCTCAAGTCCAACTTCGCCGACCTGGCCAACATCGGCGGTCCTCCGGCGGGCGCGGTCACGGCGGCCTGCTTCCTGTCGCGCTTCGCCACCTCGTACCGCTGGGCCCACCTGGACATCGCCGGCACCGCCTGGCGCGGCGGCAAGGACAAGGGCGCCACCGGCCGCCCCGTGCCGCTGCTGATGCAGTACCTGCTGGACCAGGCTTGAAACGGCAGCAACGGAACCCGGCATGACGCGCATCGACTTCGCCTTCGGCGCGCCCGACCGCTTGCGCACCGCCTGCCAGGTGGTGCGCAAGCGCTACCTGGCAGGGCAGCGGCTGGTGGTGTACTGTAGGGATGGCTCCCGCCTGGCCGCGTTCGACCGCATGCTGTGGGCATTCGACGACACGTCCTTCGTGCCGCACGTGCTGGCCAACGACCCGCTGGCGGCCGACACCCCGGTGATCCTGACCGCCGGGGACCCGCAACAGGCGGCCGCCGCGGCGGGCCAGGGCGGACAGCCCCAGCCGTCCTGGCTGCTGAACCTGGATGTCGACTGCCCCCCTGGTTTCGAAGCGTTCGAGCGCCTGCTTGAAATCGTCTCCGACGACCCCGAGGACAAGCAGGCCGCCCGCCAGCGCTGGCGGACCTACCTGGCCGCGGGCCACACGCCGCAAAGCCACGACCTCAGCCGCCAGCAGCCTGACGGTTGACCGCGCCGACCGTACCGGCGCGCCATCTCGATCATCCGGGAGCCACCATGCCCTCTCGCTCCGCCGACCCCGGCATTCCTACCCTGACCCAGCGGGCCGAACCCTCGCTCTACCAGCCATCGGCCCCGCACGACGCCGACGCGCCCGTGCTGACCGAACTGGCCGACGACGGCGCGCAAGCCCGGGACGACGAGGCCTTTCCGCTCCTGACGGAAGTGGCGGACGGCGTCGATGTGTCCCCTGATATCATTCAGCCCGTAGCGACCATCCCGGCGGCTCCGGCCGCGACGCCGGACGCGGCGGTCCTGAGCGCGCGCCTGCAGGCCGAGGTCGAGCAGCTGATGCGCGAGGCCCTGGCCGAAGCGATCGAACAGATCCAGGCCCGCATGGATGCGGAACTGCCGCGCATCGTGACCCGGGTGCTGCAGGACGTCAGGCCGGGTTGACCCGCCTGGAACCTATTCCCCGCCTCTGGTCTAATCCTAGTCAGAAGTGGATTCTTCAGGGAACTGTAAGGTATCCTACCCATCTAAGCCTTCTAGGCAACCACTACTCTGCCGCACACAGGAGTTCTCAATGAACGAATATCGTCCGTCCCCTTTTAACCGTTCCGGCGCCGTGGCCGGCGCGCCGGGCGAGGTCGCGCGCAACCAGGTGCTGCGCAACACCTATTGGCTCTTGGCGCTCTCGCTGATCCCGACCGTGCTGGGCGCGGCCGTGGGCATGTATACCGGCATCAACCGCGTCATGGGCGCAAGCCCCGGCCTGTCCGCCATCGTGTTCCTGGTGGGCGCGTTCGGCCTGATGTTCGCGATCGAAAAGAACAAGAACAGCTCGCTGGGCGTGGTCCTGCTGCTGGCCTTCACGTTCTTCATGGGCGTGATGCTGTCGCGCCTGCTGGGCTTCGTCATGGGCATGAGCAACGGCTCGCAGTTGGTCATGACGGCCTTCGGCGGCACCGCGATCGTGTTCGGCACGATGGCCACGCTGGCCACCACCATCAAGCGCGACCTGTCGGGATTGCAGAAATTCCTGTTCATCGGCGCGGTGGTGATCCTGGTGGCGGCCCTGGCGAACATCTTCCTGCAACTGCCCGCGCTGATGCTGACCATCTCGGTCCTGGCCATCGTCATCTTCTCGGCCTTCATGCTGGTCGACCTGCAGCGCGTGGTCAACGGCGGCGAAACCAACTACGTGTCCGCCACGCTGGCCATCTACCTGGACGTCTACAACGTCTTCTCGAACCTGCTGATGCTGCTGGGCATCTTCGGCGGCAACCGCGAGTAATCGCAACGCTGCCAAACCGGCGCAAAGGGCCTACATTCACGTGTAGGCCCTTTTTCTTTGGCCCGCCCGGGGCCGCGCTTCCTGCTGGAGCCTCGCCATGCCCGACCGCCGCCGCTTCCTCCAGACCGCCGCCGCCGCCCTGGCCGGTCCCGCCTGGCCGGTTCGCGCCCTTAGCGTGCTGACGCCCATGCTGGCCCGCACCATCCCCGCATCGGGCGAGGCGCTGCCCGTCATCGGCCTGGGCACTGCCGACACCTTCAACGTTTCTCCCACGGACAAGGCCGCCATGGCGCCGCTGGCGCAGGTGCTGGACACGCTGCTGCAGAAGGGCGGCAGGCTGATCGACACGGCGCCCAGCTATGGACAGGCGGAAGCGGTGACGGGCGCGCTGCTGGCCCGCGACGGCGGCCTGCGGGCCAGGACTTTCCTGGCGACCAAGATCAGCACGCAGGGCCACGAATCGGCCATGCGCCAGTTGCGCCAATCGCAAAAGGCGCTGGGCAGCGACAAGCTCGACCTGGTCCAGGTGCACAACCTGATCGACACCGCCAACCAGCTGGCGCTGCTGCGCGAGCTGAAACGGCAAGGCGTGATCCGCTACCTGGGCATCACGCACTACACCGACCACGCCCACGACGAACTGACCGAGCTGGTCGAACGCGAAAAGCCGGATTTCCTGCAGGTCAATCTGTCCGTGGGCGACCGCAACGCGGAAAAGCGCCTGCTGCCCGCCTGCCAGGCCCACGGCGTCGCGGTGCTGATCAACCGCCCGTTCCAGGACGGCGCGCTGTTCCGCCGGGTCAAGGGCCTGGCGCTGCCCCCGCTGGCCGTCGAGATCGATTGCGGATCCTGGGCGCAGATCTTCCTGAAGTTCATCATCGGCCATCCCGCGGTCACCGCCGTCATCCCCGCCACCTCCAAGCCGGCCAACATGGCGGACAACGCCCAGGCCGGTTTCGGGCCGCAGCCGGATGCCGCCATGCGGGAACGCATCGCCGCCCTGCTGGCCTGACGCCATGGCGTCCGCCCCCGGCAGCTTGGCGGGCCGCGCCGCGCAGGCGCTGGGCATCCCGCAGGAGGAACTGGCGCCGGCAGCCTGCGGCTTCGCGTTTTTCTTCTTCCTGTTCTGCGGCTATTTCATGCTGCGGCCGATACGCGAGACCATGGGCATCCAGGCGGGCGTCGACCAGCTGCAATGGCTCTTCACCGCGACCTTCGTCGCCATGCTGGCCGTGGTGCCGCTGTTCGGCTGGCTGTCGGCGCGCGTGCCCCGCGCCATGCTGGTGACCTGGGTCTATGCCGTCTTCGCCCTCAGCATGGCCGGCTTCGCCGCCCTGCTCCATCTGTGGCCCGGCAGCGTCTGGGCGGCGCGCAGCTTCTACGTCTGGCTGTCGGTCTTCAACCTGTTCGTTGTCTCCATCGCCTGGAGCCTGATGGCCGACGTGTTCCGCATGGAGTCCGCCAAGCGCCTGTTCGCGCTGATTGCCGCGGGCGCCAGCGCCGGCGGGCTGGCAGGCCCGCTGTTGGGCGGCTTTTTGGCTGGCGCCCTGGGCCCGGCCGGCCTGCTGCTGCTGTCGGCGCTGCTGTTGACCGCCACGCTGCCCCTCAAGCGCTGGCTGTTGCGCTGGCGCGCGGCCCACCGCGCAGATGCGGCGTCGGACGACATGCGCAGGCCGCTGGAAGGTTCGATCCTGGCCGGACTCTCCCGCATCTTCCAGTCCCCCTATCTGTTGGGGATTTCACTGCTGGTGATCCTGCTGGCCACGCTCAATACCTTTCTCTACATGGAGCAGGCGCGCCTGGTGGCGCATGCCTTTACCGACACGGCCCAGCGCATCCGGGTCTTCAGCGCGCTGGACTTCACGGTGCAGGCGCTGTCGCTGCTGTCGCAGATCTTCATCACCGGCCGCGTGGCCACCCGCCTGGGACTGCGCTTCCTGTTGACCGCCGTGCCGCTGACAATGATGGCCGCCTTCCTGGCGCTGGCGGCCTTTCCCGTGTTCAGCGTGCTGGCCGCGGCCATGATCGTGCGCCGGGTCGGCGAATACGCCCTGATCCGGCCGGGACGCGAAATGCTGTTCACGGCGGTCTCGCCCGAGGACAAGTACAAGACCAAGAACGTCATCGACACCGTGGTCTACCGCGCGGGCGATGCGGCCAGCGGCTGGGTCAAGGCGGGCGTGGACATGCTGGGCCATGGCGCAGTCCTGATCGCCGCGTTGGGCGCCGTGTGCGCACTGGCCGCCGCCGCGGTGGGCAACCGCCTGGGCCGGACGGCGGACCGGCGCAACGCCGATGATTCTTAGGTTTTGTTGAACATCCATCTCATTGAAACAAACATATTCCCTGGGCTGCGACCGCACAATGGCGCAGCTCTCAATGCCTGGGGAAACGTCATGAAACGCACCGCCTGTCTTGCCGCCCTGTTGCTCAGCCTGGCCGCGCCCGCCGCGCTGGCCGCCTATCCGGAACGCGCCATCACCCTGATCGTACCGGCCGCGGCCGGCGGCAACGCCGACATCACCGCGCGCCTGGTGGGCCAGGAAATGAGCCGCCAACTGGGCCAGCCCGTGGTGGTGGAAAACCGCGTCGGCGCGGGCGGGCGCATCGGCACCCAGGCGGTGGCGCGCGCGGCGGCCGACGGCTACACCATCGGCTACGCCCATGTCGGCACGCTGGTGCTGCACCGTTTCCTGTTCAAGCAGCAGCTCTACGACCTGGACCGCGACATCGCCGCCATCGGCCTGGTGGCCGAAACGCCCAACGTCATCGTGGTGAACGCGGCCTCGCCCTATCGCGACCTGAAGGGGTTCATCGAAGCCAGCCGCGCCCAGCCGGAACGCCTGACGATGACCTCGGCCGACCCGGGCACCACCAGCGAGGTCGGGGTCAAGCTCTTCATCGCCCAGACCGGCGCCGCCGTGCGCCAGATCCCCTACAAGGCAACGGCCGCGCAGCTGTCCGACCTGCTGGGCGGACATGTCGATTCCATGATGGAGAACCTGCCGCCGCTGATCGGCAACCTGAAGGACGGCCGCCTGCGCGCACTGGCGGTCACCACCAAGACCCGCGCCGCCTCCAATCCGGACGTGCCGACGGTGGCGGAACAAGGCTATCCCGACTACGAGCAATCGGCCTGGAGCGCGCTGGTCGCGCCCGCCGGGACCCCGCCCGAGGTCATCGCACGGCTGAACGCGGCGCTAAACGCGGCGCTGCGCTCGGACAGCGTCAGCAAGGAACTGCGCAGCCGCTCCCAGGAGCCGCTGGGCGGCACGCCGCAGGACGTACAGAACCAGATACGCAAGGAGCTGCCCAAATGGGAAGGCATCATCAAGGCCGCCGGCACCACGCTGGATTGAGCCGGACCTCGACATCCGCAGGAGCCGCCGCATGGCCACGGTAAGCCGCGAGGACTTTTCCTGCGCCGCGGCGACCAACCAGTCGGCCTACCGGCGCGTCACCATACCGATGCTGAGGATCGAGGCGGGGCCTGGCCCCGCCGTCGCCTTGATGGCGGGCGTGCATGGCGACGAATGGGAAGGCCAGGCCGCCATCCTGGAATTGTGGCGCCTGCTGCCCGGCATCCTGCGGCGCGGCACGGTCTACCTGCTGCCCGCGGCCAACGCCGAGGCCTCGCTGGCGGGCACCCGCCTGTCGCCGTCGGACGGCGGCAACCTCAACCGCGCCTTCCTGGGCTCCCCCGCGCGCGGCTACACGGAAAGCGTGGCGGCCGCGCTGGAAGCCCGCCTGCTGCCGCGCATACAGGCGCTGGTGGACGTGCACAGCGGCGGCGCGTCGCTGCGCTATCTGCCCTCGTCGGTCATCACGCGCTACGGCAATGATGCCTATGACGAACGCCTGCCTGCCCTGGCACGCGCCTTCGGACTGCCCGATTGCGTGTTCTTCCGCGGCACGGAATCCGGCTCCATGCCGGCGGCCGCCAGCCGCCACGGCGTGCTGCGCCTGAGCGCCGAAATCGGCGGGGGCCGCGAAACCAGCCAGGCGCTGGTCGACCGCTGCCGCGACGGCCTGCTGGGCTGCCTGGGCGAACTCGGCCTTTTGCCCGACCGGCCGTCCGCGCGCCGCCCCGAAGTCCGCCTCTACGACCTGGACGCCCCCGCCGCCACCGTGCGCGCCAGCGAAGCCGGCGTGTTCGTGCCCGCGGTCGAACTGGGACAAGTGATCAATGCGCGCCAGCGCATCGGCCAACTGATGGAACCCGCCCGACCCGACACCGCGCCGCGCGCCCTGACCAGCCCGCAGGCCGGCACCGTCGTCTGCCTGCGCGCCATCGCCCGCAGCGACGACGGCGATTGCCTGATCCAGGTCGCGCCCGCCCTTCCCCTCGATTCCCTTGCCTCGAAGTACTGACACATGCAGATGAACCCTAGCTTGTCCGGCCTGCGCTGCATCCGTTGCGCCAGCCTGTGGCCGCCGGCCGATTACCCCGAAGGCTGCCCCAGTTGCCTGGAAGCCGGCCACCCCGCCAGCCTGGAATGCCTGTACGAGCCCTCGACCGACAGCGCCATGCCCCTGCCGGTGCTGGACGCCGTCACGCTGGGCGAAGGCGCCACCCCCTGCCTCGCCGCGCCCGCCCTGGCGCAGACCGAGGGCGTGGGCCAGCTCTGGCTGAAATGCGAAAGCGCCAATCCCACCGGCAGCCACAAGGACCGCATGGCGGCCCAACTGGTGTCGCGTGCGCGCCTGGCCGGCGCCACCCGCGTGGCGGCCGCCTCCAGCGGCAATGCCGGCGTCTCGCTGGCCGCCTATTGCGCCGCCGCGCGGCTGGAAGCCGACATCGCCATCACCAGCAACTGCCCGCCCTTGCAGCGCGAGGCCATGCAGCGCTTCGGCGCCCGGCTGACTGCGTTCGAGGACAGCCTGAGCCGCTGGCCGCACGTCGAAAACCTGTGCCGCAACCACGGCGCCTTCGCCGGCACCAACTATCTGAATCCGCCCGTGGGCACCCACCCGTACGGCGTGGAGGGCTACAAGCCCATCGCGCTGGAAATCCTGGAAGCCTGCGGCACGCCCAGCGACATCGTGGTGCCCACCGCGCGCGGCGATCTGCTGTGGGGCATCTTTCTGGGCTGGCAGCATCTGCTGCAAACCGGCCGCATCGCGCGCCTGCCCCGCCTGCACGCCGTGGAACCGTACGCCCGCCTGTCGCGCGCCCGCGCGACAGGCGACGTGCGCAAGCAATGGGACGGCGTGACGGACCAGTATTCGATCGCGGGCAGCACCAGCACGCTGCAGTCGCTGGAAGCCTTGTCGCGCTCGGGCGGCACGCCCGTGGAGATCTCGGACGCGGCGGCCGCGCAAGCGCAGCAGCGGCTGGAACGCATGGGCCTGGCGACCGAGCTATCGTCGGCCGCGGCGCTGGCTGCCGTGTCCCGGCTGCGCCGCTCGGGTCTACTGGATGCGGAATCTTCTGTCGTGCTGATCGTGACCTCGGACGGGCGCCGCGGCTAGCGCCCCGGGACCGGCTTCGGCACGCTAGACGCCGAAGCTCTCCACCAGCGGCGCCAACGCGCCGCGCAGGCAGGTCGCCCAGAACTTGCCCGCCTCGGACAAGGGGCGGCTGCCGTGCAGGATCATGTGGCATTCGAAGTGCACCGGCGCGGCCAGCGGGCGATAGCACAGGCCCGCCGCCGCCATGCCGACCGCGGTGGCCGGGTTGGCGATGCCCACGCCATGCCCCGCCAGCGCCAGTTGGCACACGGTGCTGGAATAGGGTGTCTCGATAGCCACCTTCAGGCTCTGCCCCGCTTGCGCCAGCAGCGCATCCAGGCGCTTGCGCGAGCCGTCCTCGGCGTTCAGCGCGATTACGTCGGCGTCGGCCAGATGCGAGAACTCCACCTGTTCCAGCCGCGCCAGCGGATGTCCCTTGGGAAAGACCGCCACGGCGCGCAGGCTAGCCAGCCGGTGGCCGCGCAAGCCTTCCAGTTCGGACTCGTCGGCGACCGCGGCCAGGTCCAGTTCGCCGGACACCACCATGTCGCGCAAGGTGTTGGAATCCCGGATCTGCAGATATAGGCCGGTGTCAGGATAGCGCTCGCGAAAACGCGCGATGGTGTCGCTGATGATGGCGCCGCTGTAGGCATGGATGCAGCCGATGCGCAGGCGCGGCTGCGCCGCGCCGCGGATCGCGCGGATCTTGCGGCCCAGGCTTTCCAGGCCGACGTTAAGGCGGCGGATTTCTTCATACAGCAGGGTCGCCTCTGGCGTGCGCTGCATGCGCTGGCGCACGCGCTCGAACAGGCGCAGCTCGATGCTGGCTTCCAGCGCCGCCAGGGTCGCGCTGACGGTGGCGGGCGACACGTCCAGCCGCCTGGCGGCGGCGGTCACGCTTTCCGTTTCGTAGACGGTGCGGAAGGTCTCGACCTGCTTGAGCGTGAAGGTCATGGCCCGGTCGCGCTGCGCTCAGATGCGCTGCAGGTCCAGCAACACGCGCCGGGTCGACAAGGGACGGCCCGCCAGGATTTCGGCCAGCCGTTCGCGCAGGTCGCGGCGCAAGGCCGGCTCGATCGCCGGGTCGTCGAAATCGGGAGGATCCTCGTCCACGCCATAGCCCGTTTCGCGCAGCAGCGTCCATTCGAAACGGCGCAACGCGCCCGCCGCGCGGGTGCCGCCTGACAACTGCTGCAAGGCGAAATCGTAGGCGTCGAACAATAGCGGATGGGCGTCTTCGCGCGGCAACAGCCGCAGCAGCAGCTCGTTCATGTACCAGGCCGACATCAGCGCGGTGCCGGTCAGCGGCCGGATGCCGGCGATCTCGGCGCGGGTCAGGGTCTTGACCTCGCCATTGCCGGTCCACGACAGCAGCAGCGGCTGGAACGCGGACAGTACCGGACGCAGCACGGAGTACGGGCGCTTGGCGCCCTTGGCGACCATGGCCACACAGCCGTGATCGCGGGAGAAAGTCTGAACAATAAGGGAAGTCTCACGCCACGCAGTGGCGTGCAACATGTATCCGGGGCGATCCTGGACGCGAGGCGCCCTTCTACTCATAGCCCAGATCGCGGAGCGCACCCTCGCGGTCGGACCAGCCCTTGCGCACCTTGATGTAGACCTCCAGGTGCACCGGCTTGTCCAGCAGCTTGGCGATGTCCTGCCGCGCCTCCGTGGCGATGCGCTTCATATGCATGCCGCCCGTGCCCAACAGGATGGGCTTGTGGCTGTCGCGCTCGACCACCACGCAGGCATTGATGCTGGCGCCCTTGCTGGTCTCTTCCCATTGTTCGATGACGACGGTACAGCCGTAGGGCAGTTCGTCGCCGACCAGGCGGAAGATCTTCTCGCGCACCAGTTCGGCGGCGATGAAGCGCATGGGGCGGTCGGTCAGCGTGTCTTCCTCGAACATCGCCTCGCCTTCCGGCAGGCGCGACGCGATCTCATCCAGCAACTGGTCCAGCTGCTGCTTCTTGGTGGCGCTGACCGGCACCACCGCGCCATAGGGATGCAGCGCCATGATCTTGGACACGAAGGCGAACAGGTCGTCGCGGTTCTTCAGCGCGTCGATCTTGGACACGACCAGGATGGTGCGTTCGGGCGCGGGCAGGAGCGGCAGCAGCTTGGCGTCGCCCTCGGACCACTTGCCGGCTTCCACCACATGCACCACCACGTCCACGTCGGCCAGGGCCTGCGTGACCACGCGGTTCATCATGCGGTTCATGGCCCCGCCATGGCGGGTCTGGAAACCGGGGGTGTCGACAAACACGAACTGCTCGTGCTCGCGCGTCAACACGCCGTGGATGCGGTGGCGCGTGGTCTGCGCCTTGCGCGACACGATGGAAATCTTGGAACCGATCAGGGCGTTCGTCAGGGTGGACTTGCCCACGTTGGGGCGGCCCACGATGGCGACGAAGCCGGTACGAAAAGGGGTATCGCTCATTTAGTCTCTTGAGCCACTGCCACCGGCAGCGACAATTGCGCGGTTTTGCGCGCCTTGCCCGACTTGCGGGCAGCCTTGGTCGCCGGGCTGACGGCCAATGCGGCCTCCAGCGCCAGCTTGGCCGCCGATTGCTCGGCGGCGCGGCGGCTGGCGCCGGGCGCCATCACCTTGATCTCGAGCGCCGGAATGGCGCACTCGACTTCGAACTGCTGGCTGTGGGCCGCGCCATGCGTGGCCACCACCGTATACACCGGCAGCGCCAACTTGCGGCCCTGCAGGAATTCCTGCAGCAAGGTCTTGGCGTCCTTGCCCAGGGTCTTGGGATCGACCGAGGCCAGCACCGGCTGGTACTGCCGCACGATCACGCGGCGGGCGGCATCGAAACCCGCGTCCAGGAAGACGGCGCCGAACAGGGCTTCGACCGTGTCCGCCAGGATGGAGGGCCGGCGAAAACCGCCGCTCTTCAATTCGCCTTCGCCCAGGCGCAGATACTGCGACAACTCCAGCCGCTGGGCGATGTCCGCCAACGAGGCCTGCTTGACCAGGTTGGCCCGCAGGCGCGACAGATCGCCTTCGTCGATCTTGGAATAACGCTCGAACAGCATCGCGGCGACGACGAAGTTCAGCACGGAATCCCCGAGGAATTCCAGGCGCTCGTTGTGGCGCGCACCGTGGCTGCGATGCGTCAGTGCCTGTTCGAGCAATGCCGGATCACTGAAGTGGTGATCCAGGCGGTTTTCTAGCGTGGCTAGCGACATAATCAGTTGAACCGGCCAATGCGGCTGAGATCGCTGAAATTCATCCAGATGAAGAACGCGCGGCCGACGATATTGGATTCCGGAACGAAGCCCCAGTATCGGCTGTCGGCGCTGTTATCCCGATTATCGCCCATGGCGAAGAACTGCCCCTCGGGTACTTTGCAGCGTACCCCATTACGGCTGTATTGGCAGTTCTGGCGGTTGGGAAATTGCCACATCGGGCCATACTCCTGCGGCTTTCCTTCATCCAGCAGGATTTTGTGCTCAACTTCGCCTAACTTCTCTTTATATTGCGCAATATAAGAGACACGGTCCGGTTCGAAATAGTCGCCGTCGCGCACATGCGGCACCAATTCGCCGTTGATGTAGAGCTTTTTGTCCAGGTAGGCGACCTCGTCGCCCGGCAGGCCGACCACGCGCTTGATGTAGTCGACGTCCGGATCCACCGGGTAGCGGAACACGAACACGTCGCCGCGCTGGGGCTTGCCCACTTCGATGATCTTCTTGTCAATGACCGGCAGGCGCAGGCCGTAGCTGAACTTGTTCACCAGGATCAGGTCGCCCGACTGCAAGGTCGGCAGCATGGAGCCCGACGGAATACGGAAGGGCTCGACCACGAACGAGCGCAGCATGAACACGAACAGGATGACGGGAAAGAAGCTGACGGCGTATTCGATCCACCACGGCATGCGGCGCGCGGCGTCGCCGGCTTCGCGGCGCAGGCGCTCGGCTTCCTGGGCATCGCCCACCAAGGCCGTATCGTATTGCGCCATTGCCGCCTGG
Source organism: Achromobacter xylosoxidans (assembly GCF_002192695.1). Taxonomy (GTDB): domain Bacteria; phylum Pseudomonadota; class Gammaproteobacteria; order Burkholderiales; family Burkholderiaceae_B; genus Achromobacter; species Achromobacter xylosoxidans_C. Next base: position 128,746 of record NZ_MTLG01000053.1, on the reverse strand, counting down.
GCCCGGCGTTCGCGGCCCTTGCGCAGCACTGCCAGATCAAGCACCCAGATAATGCCGGTCAACACCAGCAAAACAAAAAGAATCAGGGCAAAGTTCCAACTCATCAGCTAACCGCCTTCTTTGGGTTCTATTTATCTTCCACTTGCAGGATGGCCAGGAACGCCTCCTGCGGAATTTCCACGCTACCCACCTGCTTCATGCGCTTCTTGCCGGCCTTCTGCTTTTCCAGCAGCTTCTTCTTGCGCGAAATGTCGCCGCCATAGCACTTGGCCAGCACGTTCTTGCGCAGCGCCTTGACGTTCTCGCGCGCGATGATTTCGGCGCCGATGGCGGCCTGGATCACGACGTCGAACATCTGGCGCGGAATCAGGCCGCGCATGCGGGTGACCACGTCGCGGGCGCGGTGGCGCGCATTGCTGCGGTGGACGATCACGGCCAGCGCATCGACGCGGTCGTTGTTGATCAGCAGGTCCACGCGCACCACGTCGGCCGAGCGGTACTCCAGGAACTCGTAGTCCATCGAGGCGTAGCCGCGCGACACCGACTTCAGCTTGTCGAAGAAGTCCAGCACGATCTCGGCCAGCGGGATCTCGTACACCAGATGCACCTGGCGGCCGTGGTAGCTCATGTTGACCTGCGAGCCGCGCTTGTTATTGCACAGCGTCATGACAGGACCCACATAGTCCTGCGGCATGAACAGCGTGACCTTCACGATGGGCTCGCGGATGTCGGCGATCTTGCCCACTTCAGGCATGCGCGACGGGCTTTCCACGGTGATCACGGAACCGTCGCGCTGTTCGACCTCGTACACCACCGACGGCGCGGTGGTGATGATGTCCATGTCGAATTCGCGTTCCAGGCGCTCCTGCACGATTTCCATGTGCAAGAGACCCAGGAAGCCGCAACGGAAGCCGAAGCCCAGCGCCTGCGACACTTCCGGCTCGAACATCAGCGCGGCGTCGTTCAGCTTGAGCTTGTCCAGCGAGTCGCGCAACTGGTCGTATTCGGAGCTTTCCACGGGGTACAGGCCCGCGAACACCTGCGGCTTCACTTCCTTGAAGCCGGGCAGCGGCTCGGCCGCGGGCTTGTTGGCCAGGGTGACGGTATCGCCCACCTTGGCGTCTTCCAGCTGCTTGATGCCGGCGATGATGAAGCCCACCTCGCCCGCCGACAGGTGCGGACGCTGCTGCGACTTCGGCGTGAACACGCCGGTCTGCTCGCACAGGTGGGTGGCGCCGGACGCCATCAGCAGGATCTTGTCCTTGGGCTTGAGCATGCCGTTGACGATGCGCACCAGCATCACCACGCCCACGTAGTTGTCGAACCACGAGTCGATGATGAGCGCCTGCAGCGGCGCGTCCGGATCGCCCTTGGGCGGCGGCACGCGGGCCACGACCATTTCCAGGATCTCGTCGATGCCCATGCCGGTCTTGGCGCTGGCCAGCACTGCCTGCGAGGCATCGATGCCGATCACGTCCTCGACTTCCTGGCGGGCGCCGTCGGGATCGGCCTGCGGCAGGTCCATCTTGTTCAGCACGGGCAGGACTTCCACGCCCAGCTCGATGGCGGTGTAGCAGTTGGCCACGGTCTGCGCTTCCACCCCTTGCGAGGCGTCCACCACCAGCAGCGCGCCTTCGCAGGCCGACAGGGAACGGCTGACCTCATACGAGAAGTCCACGTGCCCCGGAGTATCGATCAGGTTCAGGTTGTAGACCTTGCCGTCCTGCGCCTTGTAATGCAGTGCCGCGGTCTGGGCCTTGATGGTGATGCCGCGTTCGCGCTCGATTTCCATGGAATCGAGAACCTGCGCCGACATCTCGCGATCCGCCAATCCGCCGCAGCGCTGGATCAGGCGATCGGCCAGGGTCGATTTGCCGTGATCGATGTGGGCAATGATGGAGAAGTTGCGAATATGCTGCATGCTTGAAATTATAAGGGACGGAACACTCGGCACTGGGCCGGAAGACACCGCCGCCGGAGTACGCACGGCTGACGAGGGGGGCGCCAACGGGCCAGGCCCGGGCAAAACAAGGGGGCGCCATGCGCCCCCTCTTGCGGCAACCAGCCATTTTAGCCGGTCTTGCGCCTTTTTTCTGCGACCGCGTGGGACCGGCCCGGCATTACTTGGATGCCGGCACCGCCACCCACTGCGTCTGGTCGCCGCGGCGCACCAGCAGCCCGGCCGCGCGGCCCTTGTCCAGCTTGGCCACGAGTTCGCCGAACTGCTTGGCGCCCGTGACGTCGGTGTCGTTCAGGGCCAACACGATGTCGCCTTCCTGCAGGCCGGCCTTGCCGGCCGCGCCTTCGGCCACCTTGACCTGGACGCCGCCCTTGATGCGCAGCTTCTTCTGCACGTCGGCCGGCACGTCGATCACGCCCAGGCCCAGCGCATTGGTGACTTCCGGCACCGGTGCCGCGCCCTTCTTGTTGGCGGCGGCGGACTTCTCGGTCGGGATCTCGCCCACCTTGACCGACAGCGTCAGGTTCTTGCCCTTGCGCCACACTTCCATGTCGGCGCGCGTGCCGGGCTTGGTTTCGCCCACGATGCGCGGCAGATCGGACCAGCGCTTGATGGGCTCGCCGTTGAACTTGAGGATCACGTCGCCCGGCTGCACGCCCGCCTGCTCGGCGGGACCTTCGGCTTCCACGCTGCTGACCAGCGCGCCCTCGGCCTTGGGCAGGCCGATGGCTTCGGCCACGTCCTTGCCCACTTCGCCGATCTGCACGCCGACGCGGCCGCGCGTGACCTTGCCGGTGGCGCGCAGCTGGTCCACGACGCGCATGGCTTCGTCGATCGGGATCGCCAGCGAAATGCCCATGAAGCCGCCGCTGCGCGAAATGATCTGGGAGTTGATACCCACCACCTCGCCTTGCAGGTTGATCAGCGGGCCGCCCGAGTTACCCGGGTTGACCGCCACGTCGGTCTGGATGAAGGGCAGGTATTCGCCGGTATCGCGGCCGATGGCGCTGACGATGCCGGAGGTCACGGTGGAATCCAGGCCGAACGGCGAACCGATGGCCAGCACCCACTGCCCTTTCTTCAGCTTCTTGGGGTCGCCGATGACCAGCGGGGTCATGTCCTTGGCTTCGATCTTGATCAGCGCCACGTCGGTGCGCTCGTCCGTGCCGATGACCTTGGCCTTGAACTCGCGGCCGTCGGTCAGCGTGACGTAGATATCCGTCGCGTCCACCACCACGTGGTTGTTGGTAAGGATGTAGCCGTCGTCCGAGATGAAGAAGCCCGAACCCACGCCACGCGGCACGGTGCGCTCTTCGGGCTGCGAAGGCTGGGGACGCTGGCGCGGCGACGGGCCGGGCTGTCCGCCGCCGGGCGGCTGGAATTCGGGGCCGAAGAACCAACGGAACAGTTCGTAGGGATCGTTGCCGCCGCCAGGGCCCATGCCGCGCACCGGCACGGTGGCCGTGGTGCGGATATTGACGACCGCAGGGTCGGCTTTTTCGACAATGCTGGTGAAATCAGGCAGCCCCTGCACCTGGGCCTGCGCCTGCGCCTGCGCCGCCGGCGCGTAGGCGGCGGACATCATGACGCTGGCCGCGGCCGCCACCAGAAAGCGCCGGAAAAATGCATTCGACACTGTCATTGCTTTCATAAGTGTTACTCCGAAATTGCTGCTTGCCGCGCCCGGCCGATCACTTGGATTCGGCCGGCGCTGCTGCCGCAGGCGCGGCGGGCACATATTCAGTGGCCTGCGCCAGCTGTTCCAGCGTCGCGACGGGCACTTCGCCCACGGCGGTCAGCCAGAAATCAGCGATGCGCGTGCCATAGACCGTGATCGCCCCGCGCTGCGCGGCGCCATGGGGAGGACGGTGGCCGCGCTGGCTGTCATAGGGTTCAATGAACACGGAAATGGCCGCCAGTCCATCGGACAATACCATCTGGTTGACCGTGATGCCCTTCCCCATGGACCGGGCCACCTGCATGACAGGCTTGAACCCCTTGGGCGCCGGGATGCGCCAGCCCTGGGCGGCCAGGTCCACCGGCTTCATCGAGGGTTCCAGCACCTTCCAGTCGCGCGTGCTCCAGCGCGAGGTCAGCAATTGGGGATCGACTTCGGCGCCCAGCCGCAGCGAGGTGAACGACACCTGCTCGACCACGCCGCGCGCGGCATTCAGCGTCTGGGCCTTGAGCAGCAGATTGGTTTCGACGTCCGCGCACAGCCGGTAGCCGTAGCGCAGCTTGTCCAGCGGTTCGATCGTGATCAGGCGGCATTCCCGCCCGGCCACGCGGTGCAGGGCGGCCTCGGCGCGGATTTTGTAGTGTTCGGACAGGTTCGCGGCGTCTCCCAGCAGCAGGCCGGGGAAGCGGTCGCCGCGGCGGCGCTCCAGCAGCACGGTCTTGCGCTCGGGGAGGAGGCACTGCACGTCTTCGTTGTGGCGCAGGTACTCGCGGGGTTGGCCGTCGAGAATTTCCAGGCGTTCGCGTTCGCCAGTGCCGTCCACCACGTGCACCAGGCGCGAGGACTGGATGGTTTCGCCCTGCTGATACATGAAGACGCCCGCATAGTCCTGCTTGCGGGCGGCTTGTTGGATGCGGGTCAGCAGCTGGACCACGTCATCGGTGGCAGCGGGAGCGGCATCGGCGGCGCGCGCGGGTTCGTGCGCGGCCAGGAAAGCGGTCAGAAGCGTTACGGCAAACCAGCCGGCGCGGTGGGCCTGCAGCGTGGCGGCCCGGCCCAGCACCGGCCAGCGCGATGGGAGCACCAACGCCATCAGCGCCCCACTCCGGTATCGAAGGACACCTGGCGGACGGCGCTGGGGCCGGCCATCTGGCGATGCGCCTCCAGGTAGTCGCGCAGGCCCGAATCGTCGGCGGCCGCGGCCGGCGTGGTGCTGGCATCGGCCAGCACGCGCACCTCGGTGGCGGGTTCGCCGGTCAGGTAAGGCTGCGCCACCCAGGCGACGGTCGCCACGGCAGCGGCCACCGCCAGGCCGGACAGGCCGACCCGCAATGGCGAGCGGCGCCGAGGCGCCGCAACAATGGGCAATTCCGCGTCCAGCGCCCGTGCCAGGCGGGCCTGGAAGGCCGCGCTGGGGGTCAGCGCCAGATCGGCGTTGCGCAGGGAATCACCGATCAGATGATAGGTGTCCCAGGTCTCGCGCCCCTCGCGGGACAACAAGCCGGGAAATATATCGTCGGATTCTTCTCCGTCCATCCAGGCGGAAACCGACTCCTCCCAGGAGGACTCGGCGATCACAACGGATTTGGCTGCTGTTTGCATGACTGCCACTCCTTACCAGCGACGCTCGGCATCGGTGCCTAGCAACGGACGCAACTTGGTGGCGATGGCTTCACGCGCACGAAAAATGCGGGAGCGCACCGTACCTATCGGGCAATCCATGCTCTGGGCGATGTCTTCGTAACTCATACCTTCGATTTCACGCAGGACAATTGCGGTACGCAATTCTTCCGGCAATTCCTCAATCGCCGCGTTCACCGTCTCGGCGATTTCGCGGCTGGCGACCATGGATTCCGGCGTGCTTATATCGGTTAGGTTGTCGGTTTCGTTAAAAGTTTCACCGTCTTCCGTTTCTATCGCATTGGGCGCGCTGGGCCGCCGGCCCTGCGAGGCCAGCCAGTTGCGCGCCGTGTTGATGGCGATCCGGTACAGCCAGGTGTAAAAGGCGCTCTCCCCGCGGAACTGGGGCAAGGCGCGGTAGGCCTTGATGAAAGCCTCCTGGGCCACGTCCTCGATTTCCGAGGGGTCGCGGATCATGCGGGCCAGCAGACGGAGAATCTTGCGCTGGTACTTGAGCACCAGCAGGTCAAAAGCCTTCTTGTCGCCCCGCTGGACGCGCGCGACAAGCTCAGCGTCGACTTCGCGCTCGCTCATGACGCCTCCCGCAGGCTGGCCGCCGGACGCGCTGGCCGCGCCGCGCCGGCCAGCAGGCACAGGCGCCGCCAGGACTCGGGTCGCAACGTCCGCTGCCAGACGGTGAGGGTGATTTTGCTGTTGGTGAAGGCCGTACTCCCGGTGGGCTGCAAAGTGAGCGTCAGCCAGCGCGGCCCGCGCTGTCCTTGCAACAGCGTCGCGTCCTGCCAGCCTTGCGGCAGGCGGACCTGCCAGCTCCCTGCCCCGGCTGCCGCGCGCAAGGCGGATACGGGGGACAGGCTGCTCCGTGCCGAGTGTAACAGCCCGGCCAGCACAAGCAGGAGCGCGATCGCCGCGCCCGCCACCCATGCCAAGCCGTGCCAGGACGCCGCCGTCAGCACGCTGGCCCCAGCCGAGGCCAGCGCCAGGCCAGCAAGCGCGCAAGCGCTTCCTGGCCGCCGGACAGGCACGCGAAACGCCCAGCGCCCCCCGAGCGGCTCTTCCAAATCAGACCCGGCGAACGGCCATCGAGCCGTTGGTGCCGCCGAAGCCGAACGAGTTGGACAGGCCGACGTCGATCTTCATCTGTCGCGCCTCGTTGGCGCAGTAATCCAGATCGCATTCCGGATCTTGGTTGAAGATGTTGATCGTGGGCGGCGAGACCTGGTTGTAAACCGCCAGGGTCGTGAACACCGCCTCGATGCCGCCGGCCGCGCCAAGCAGGTGCCCGGTCATGGACTTGGTCGAATTGACCACCAGCTTCTTGGCGTGGTCGCCGAAAGCCAGTTTCAGCGCATCGGTCTCGTTCTTGTCGCCCAGGGGCGTCGACGTACCGTGGGCGTTGACGTACTGGATGTCTTCGGCATTCAGGCCGCCGTTGCGCAGCGCATTCAGAACGCCGCGGCGCGGACCGTCCTTGTCGGGAGCCGTGATGTGGTGAGCATCCGAACTCATGCCGTAGCCTGCGAGCTCGCCGTAGATGCGCGCGCCGCGCTTCTTGGCGTGTTCGTATTCTTCCAGCACCAGTACGCCCGCACCCTCGCCCAGCACGAAGCCGTCGCGGTCGCGGTCCCAGGGACGCGAAGCCGTTTCAGGATCGTCATTGCGGGTCGACAGGGCGCGCATCGCGGCGAAACCGCCGATGCCCAGCGGCGACACGGTCGACTCGGCGCCACCGGCCACCATGACGTCGGCATCGCCGTACTCGATCAGGCGCGCGGCATCGCCGATGCAATGCAGGCCGGTGGTGCAAGCCGACACCACCGCGTAGCTCGGCCCCTTCATGCCATACGTGATGGACAAGTGGCCGGAGATCAGGTTGATCAGCGAACCCGGCACGAAGAACGGCGAAATGCGGCGCGGCCCCTTGGCCAGGTACTCGACCTGCGTTTCCTCGATGCGCGGCAGGCCGCCGATGCCCGAGCCCACGATCACGCCGATGCGTTCCGCGTTGGCTTCGGTGACTTCCAGGCCGCAATCGCGCCATGCCTGCATCCCGGCAGCCAGGCCGTAATGGATGAAGGTATCCATCTGGCGGGCTTCCTTGGCCGAAATATAGGTGCTGATGTCGAAGTCTTTGACTTCGCCGGCAATATGCGTGGTGATGGCCGAGGGATCGAAACGGGTGATGCGGCTGATGCCAGAACGTCCGTTGACGATATTGTCCCAAGCGGTGGTCAAGTCGTTCCCGACGGGAGAAACGATACCCAGGCCAGTGATGACGACACGTCGCTTCACGGATGACTCCTCAAACAGACAAAAGAAAGGCGGTTTTCGGGATGCGCTGCACGTGCGGTCCACGCGAAAGCGGGTCGGGCATTACAACGCCCTTCCCGCATGCGGACCGCACGGCAAATTCCTGAAACCGCCCCGATTTCCCGGTTGGCTGCGACGGACGCCGCAAGGCAACCAGAAGGGTAAAAGCCCAGCTTACTGCTTGCCGTGCGAATTGATGTAGTCAATCGCTTGTTGCACGGTCGTGATCTTTTCGGCCTCTTCGTCGGGGATCTCGGTCTCGAATTCGTCTTCGAGCGCCATGACCAGTTCGACCATGTCGAGCGAATCGGCACCGAGGTCGTCAAGGAAGGAGGATTCGTTCTTGATCTCGGCTTCGTTGACGCCAAGTTGTTCAGCGACGATCTTCTTGACGCGCTGTTCGATGCTTTCCATGCAGATCTCCAATTGGGAAAAATCCCGCGAATTATAGCCAAGCGCGGAGTTTTGCGACGCCTGGCCGTGACAAAAATAACACCGCGCACTTGATCTGTCGCCGGGAATGGCGCAGGAAACCGGTGTGCGGCGTTTCCGGTTGAATCTCGCGTTGCCCCGCCGGTTGTCCGGCGGCGGCGCGGCGGCCTGGGCCGCCCACGCGCGATTCCTGATTTATTGCATGTACATCCCGCCGTTGACGTGCAGGGTGGTGCCGGTAATGTAACCCGCCTGCGGCCCGGACAAAAACGCCACGGCGTGGGCGATGTCGGCGGGCGAACCCAGGCGGCCGAGCGGAATCTGCTGCAGCAAGGCTGCAGTCTGATTTTCACCCAGCGCGCGCGTCATGTCGGTATCGATGAAGCCAGGCGCGACGCAATTCACGGTGATGTTGCGGCTGCCCAGCTCGCGCGCCAGGGCGCGCGACATGCCAGCCACGCCAGCCTTGGCGGCCGCGTAGTTGGCCTGGCCGGGGTTGCCGCTGGAACCGACCACGGAGGTGACGTTGATGATACGTCCCCAGCGAGCCTTCATCATGTTGCGCAACACGGCGCGCGACAGGCGGAAGACCGAGGCCAGGTTGGTGTCGATGACAGCCGACCAATCATCGTCCTTCATACGCATTGCCAGCGTATCACGGGTGATGCCGGCGTTATTGACGAGGATGTGGGGACCGCCGCCTTCCTTGCCCAGCGCGTCGATCAGCGCATCGCAGGCAGCGGCGTCGGTCACGTCCAGCACCACGCCGCGACCGCCCAAGGGCGCCAGCGCTTCGGTGATGGCGGCCGCGCCCGATTCGGAGGTGGCGGTGCCGACGACCGTGGCGCCGCGCGCGGCCAGTTCCTGGGCGATGGCGCGGCCGATGCCGCGCGTGGCGCCGGTCACCAGCGCGATCTTGCCCTGCAGTTCGATGGAGGTGTTGTCCATGTTCTTAATTTCCGTTGACGGCGGCCAACGCTGCCTCGAGCGAAGCAGGATCGGTAATGGCCATGCCCGTGAGTTCGGGATCGATGCGCTTGGTCAAGCCGGCCAGCACCTTGCCGGGACCGCATTCGATGACGTGCGTGACGCCCTGCGCCTTCATCGCGCGCAGGGTTTCAACCCAACGCACAGGATGCCATGCCTGACGCACCAGCGCATCCCGGATTGCCCCGGGTTCGACGGGCGACGCCACGTCCACGTTGTTGATCACTTGCACCTGCGGCGCGGACACCGTCACGTTGGCCAGCGCGCCGGCCAGCACGTCGGCTGCAGGCTTGAGGAGACTGGAGTGGAACGGCGCGGACACCGGCAGCAGCAGCGCGCGCTTGGCGCCCGCGGCCTTGGCCAGTTCGCAGGCACGCTCGACCGCGGCCTTGTGGCCCGCGATCACGACCTGCGCGGGCGCGTTGAAGTTCACGGCCTCGACGACCTCGCCCTGGGCGGCAGCCTCGCAGGCGGCGCGCACGGCGTCGTCGTCCAGACCCAGGATGGCGGCCATGGCGCCGGTACCGACCGGCACGGCGGCCTGCATGGCATCGGCGCGCACGCGCACCAGGCGCACGGCGTCTTCAAGCGCGAGCGAGCCCGCGGCCGTCAAGGCGGCATACTCGCCCAGGCTGTGGCCGGCCACGACATCGGGCTTGCGGCCACCCGCAGCGCACCAGGCCGCGTACATCGCGACCCCGGCAGTCAGCATGGCGGGCTGGGTATTGGTGGTCAGGTTGAGCTGTTCCGCAGGGCCTTGCGCGATCAACGCACCCAGGTCCTGCCCCAGCGCTTGCGTAGCCCGCGCCACGGTGTCCGTGACGGCCGCGACGCCGGACCAGGCGTCCAGCATGCCGACAGCTTGGGAACCTTGGCCAGGAAAGACAAATGCGATTTTCATGATTGACCGTATGGATTGATTCAGTGTCTGTGTGGAATGTCAGGCACATCGTTCCGGCGGCCGTGGCACATGCGCCACGCCGCGCCAGAGCGCGCCTTTACATGCGGGCCAGTACCGAGCCCCAGGTGAATCCGCCGCCCACGCCTTGCATCAGGATCAGCTGCCCCGGCTTGACGCGGCCATCGCGGCGCGCGGCGTCCAGGGCCAGCGGCACGCTGGCCGCGGAGGTATTGGCGTGGCTGTCGACGGTGACGACGACCTTCTCGACCGGCACGGCAAGCTTGCGCGCCAGGAAATTCAGGATGCGCACGTTGGCCTGGTGCGGGATCAGCCAATCGACGTCGGCGATCTCCACGCCCGCTTCGGCGCAGGTGTCGCGCGCGGAACGGTCCAGCACGGTGACGGCCTGCTTGAACACGGCCTGCCCGTCCATGCGCAGGAACGGATCACCGGTCACGTCACCGTAGGCGACGTTGCCCGCGGCGTTCAGGATCTTGGCCTGGCTGCCGTCGGCATGCAGTTGCGCGGCCAGGATGCCCGGCTTGTCGGAAGCCTTGAGCACCACGGCGCCGGCGCCATCGCCGAACAGCACGCAAGTGCCGCGGTCGTTCCAGTCCAGGATGCGCGAGAAGACCTCAGCGCCAATGACCAGCGCGCAACGGGCGCGGCCGGCGCGGATGAAGCTGTCGGCGGTGGTCATGGCGTAGACGAAGCCGCTGCACACGGCCTGCACGTCGAATGCCGCCGAGCCCTTGGCGCCGAGGTTGGCTTGCACGATGCAGGCGGTGCTCGGAAACACGAAGTCGGGGGTCGACGTGGCCAGGACGATCAGGTCGACCTCGGAAGCGTCCACGCCGGCGTCGGCCAGCGCGCGGCGCGAAGCCTCGGTGGCCAGCTGGCTGGTCGTGACGCCGCGCTCGGCCAGATGGCGCTGGCGGATGCCGGTGCGCTCGACGATCCACTCGTCGGAAGTGGCGATGTCGCGCGTCGCCAGCTCCGCCGCCAGTTCGTCATTCGAAACCACGCGTTCCGGCAGGAAGCTGCCGGTGCCCGCGATCACGGAATATTTCATTGCGGTATCCATCAAGCGGTGTCCCCAGCCACGTTTGGCGACGGCACCGAGGGGCCCTCGCCAGATTGAACGCGCTTGGTAATCTGAGCGACCGTCTCAGCGGTGCGCTCCAGCAGTTTACTCACTACGGCTTCGCGGGCGCGCTGCAACGCAAAACCATAGGCGTAGACGTCCGCGGAGCCATGGCTCTTGATGACCACGCCGCGCAGGCCCAGCAACGCGGCGCCGTTATAGCGCCGGTTGTCGACGCGGGTGCGCAGGCGGTTGAGCACCGGCTTGGCCACCGCGCCAGCCAGCAGCGTGATCAGATTGCGTTTGAACTCTTCGCGAATGACGCTGGACAACATCTTCGCCAGCCCTTCGACGGACTTGAGCACGACGTTGCCGACGAAACCGTCGCAGACGACGACGTCGACCGTGCCCTTGAATATGTCATCGCCTTCCACGTTGCCGTAGAAGTTGAGCGGGCTGCCGCGCAGAAGCTCGGCGGCTTCCTTGACGACTTCGTTGCCCTTGATGACTTCTTCGCCGATGTTGAGCAGACCCACGGAGGGGCGCTCGCGATGGTCGACCGCCTGCGACAGCGCGGCGCCCATGATGGCGAATTGAAGCAGGTGCTCTGCCGTGCAGTCCACATTCGCGCCCAGGTCCAGCACCGTGGTGGCGCGGCCTGTCTGGTTCGGAATGGACGTGGCGATCGCGGGCCGGTCTATGCCGTCCAGCGTCTTGAGCACATAGCGTGAAATGGCCATCCACGCGCCGGTATTGCCCGCGGAAACGCAGGCGTCTGCGCGCCCGTCCTTGACGGACTGGGCGGCCAGGCGCATGGAGGAGTCTTTTTTACGGCGCAGGGCGACCTCGACCGGGTCGTCCATGGTGACGACTTCGGAAGCCGCCACGATTTCAATGCGATCTCGCGCCACGCCGCGGTGCTCGGAGAGCGCCGCTTCAATAGCGTCGGGAAGCCCGACCAGCAATAGCCGGGTATCCGGAAATTGCCGGGCGAACTCGATCGCAGCCGGAATCGTGACGGGCAGACCGAAGTCTCCGCCCATACAGTCTATGGCGATGCGTATCACGGGTGCCAGGTATCAGCGCTCAGCCGAAATGGTCCGAGTACGAGTTCGGCCCGGGGGCCTTATTCGTCGGCCTTGGTCTTCAGGACCTTGCGGCCGCGGTAGAAGCCGTTGGGGCTGATGTGGTGACGCAGATGCGCTTCGCCCGTGTTGGGTTCGATCGCCGTCGGCGGGTTCACCAGAAAATCGTGCGAGCGGTGCATACCGCGCTTGGACGGGGACTTCTTGTTTTGTTGAACGGCCATGATGACTCCTAGAAACGGGGCGCATTGTACGCGATGCGGCCCGATGTTGATCTCAATCTTTGTGCTTCAGTTGTTCCAGCACCGCAAACGGCGACGGACGCTTGACAGCGGGCTCCTCGGGAGGAGCTTCACTGACCTTGGCCAGCGCGCCCGGGCATACATCATGCTTGGGCACATACGGAACGCTCAGAATGAGCTCATCTTCGATCTGGGCCAGCAGATCAAAATGATGCGAACCCACCACCTTTTCAGGCAGGTTGGACACAAAACCATTTCCTTCTTCGTCCTCGTCGTCCTCGCCTGACGACTCCCCATAGGAAGCGCCATCGTCGAGATCGGCTTCGGACTTGACCAGCTGCAAAAGGACTTCGCTGTCGATCGGATATACGAACGGCTCATTGCACCGCTGGCACACCAGCACCGGGTTCGCCTGCACGTGGACATGCAGTAGCGGCCGGCCAAGCATGAGGCCGGATTTGCCCATTTCGCCGCGCACGGACCATGTCACAAGCCCGGCATCGCCCTGCGGTTGTTCGGGTAGCCCTTCAACCGCGCGCGTAAGCCGCACAAGAGGTATGGTTCCTTGCGCTTCCTTGCCCATCTGGGCAAATGCGTATGCATCGATGCGCTTGATGTTCAGTCCTTTGCATTCGCGGGGCCTGCACGAGCCTGGTTGCGTATCTCGTCTTTCAAGACACACGCCCTATTCATGCAAAAATCCCGCAAAACGTTAGATAATACTGTGACTTACGTATCAACGTCAAATATCGCATGCCTTCAAAGCCCAGCCTGATCCTCGCGTCCAGCTCGCGTTACCGCAAAGAACTGCTGTCCCGCCTGCGCCTGCCCTTCACGGCGATTTCCCCCGATGTAGACGAAACGCCACAGTCCGGCGAAACCCCGGCAGCCCTGGCGCTACGCCTGTCCGTGGCCAAGGCCATGGCGGTCGCGGCCAGCCACCCCGGCAGCATCGTGATCGGCTCGGATCAGGTGGCCACCGTGGATGGACAACCCATCGGCAAACCGGGGGATTTTCCGCGCGCCTTGGCGCAATTGCAGGCCCTATCGGGTCAAATCGTGGAATTCCATAGCGCCCTGGCGGTCACGGACGGCCAGCGGGTGGAAAAAGCCGACATCGTCACGCGCTGCCATTTCCGCAAATTGTCGGACCGCGCCATCGAGGCCTATCTGCGCGCCGAAGAACCCTACGATACCGCAGGCAGCGCCAAGGCGGAAAGCCTGGGCATCGCGCTGATGGAAAGCATCCAGAGCGACGACCCCACCGCGATCATCGGCCTGCCGCTGATCGCGCTGACCGGCATGCTGGCGCGGTTCGGCCTGGATCCGCTGGACGCTCCCGGGGCGTCCGCATGAGCGGCGCGCTGCACCTGATTCCGGTCGGCCTGGGCGAAGCCGCGCCCGAGCGCTGGCTGCCCGCCGAGGTCCGCGCCCTGGCGGGCCGGCTGGATACCTATATCGCCGAAAACGCCAAGACCGCCCGCGCCTTCCTCAAGCTGATCGGCACCACCCGGCCGCTGCAGGAAATCACCATCCATACCCTGAGCGACAAGGTCGACGCCGCCCAGATCAAAGCCTGGCTGGAGCCAGCGCTCAAGGGCGCGGAAATCGGCCTGGTTTCCGAGGCCGGCTGCCCCGCGGTCGCGGATCCGGGGGCCAAGGTCGCCGACGCCGCCCACCGCCTGGGCATCGCGGTAAAGCCCTGGGTCGGCCCCTCTTCCATCCTCTTGGGCCTGATGGCCAGCGGCCTGGACGGCCAGCGCTTCGCCTTCCACGGCTATGCGCCGGTGGACCCGGCGGAACGCGCCAAGCAGTTGCGCGCCTGGGAACAGCACTCGGCCAAGCACAACCAGACGCAGTTGCTGATCGAGACCCCCTACCGCAACGCCGCCATGTTCGCCACGCTGCTGGCCAGCCTGAAGGGCGACACCAAGCTGTGCGTGGCCCGTTCGGTCACGACCGCCGACGAATGGATCGTCACCCGCAGCGTGGCCGACTGGAAGAAGCAGCCCGCGCCCCAGCTCGACAAGCTGCCGACGCTGTTCCTCTTCCTGGCGCGCTGAACCATGCGCCGTCTGCTTCTTGCGCCGCTTGCCGCGGCCATTCTTGCCGGATGCGCCGCGCGTGGCCCCGCCGGCCTGGACCTGGATACATCCATCACCGCCGTCAGCCAGGCCAGCCGCGTGCGCAGCATCGTGCTGCACTACACCAGCGTCGACGACGCCCGCTCGATGGAATTGCTCTCCAAGGGCAAGGTCAGCTCCCATTACCTGGTGTACGACTCCGGACGCGTCTACCGGCTGGTCGACGAGAACCGCGCCGCCTGGCACGCGGGCGCCAGCTCCTGGTATGGCAACATCGCCATGAACAGCACGTCCATCGGCATAGAAATCGTCAATCCGGGCTGGACCGAGGGCCCCGACGGCAAGCCCGTCTGGCACCCCTATGACGACAGGCAATTGCGCGCCTTGACCATACTGCTACGCGATATTGCGCAGCGGCACGGCATTGCGCCCGAAAACATCGTCGGCCACAGCGACATCGCGCCGCAACGCAAGGTGGACCCCGGCCCTCTTTTCCCTTGGAAAATGCTGGCCGAGGCTGGGATAGGACGTTGGTATGACGAAACCGGCGCCGCCGCGCACCTCGCACGCCTGCAGGCCCAGGGCGTCCCCGACGTGGCGTGGTTCCAGAAGCAACTGGCGCGGCTGGGCTACGCGTGCCCGCAGGACGGAACGCTGGACCCGGCCACGATCGGCGCACTGGCGGCATTCCAGATGCACTACCGGCCGGCGCTGTACGACGGCCAGCCGGATGCGGAGACCGCCGCCATCATGCTGGCGATGCTGTAGGCGCGAACAGCCCTAGCGCCGGCCGCGCAACCAGGCGAACAGCCGCCAGCCCAGCAACAGGGCCAGCACGGCGGCGTACATCGCGGGTTGCGCCAGATCGTTCTTGCCGGCCTTGTGCCACCAATAATGCAGCACCGCCAGCAAGCCTATGGCGTAGACGGCGCGATGCAAGGTCTGCCAGCGCTTGCCCAGCTTGCGCATGGCCCATTGCGTGGAAGTGGCCGCCAATGCCGCCATGAGCAGGAAGGCCGCGAATCCCGCCGTGATGAAGGGACGCTCGCCGATGTCGCGCAGCATGCCCAAGGGATCGAAGCCGCGGTCCCACCAGACCCAGGCCATGAAGTGCATGGAACCGTAGAAAAACGCGAACAGCCCGCACATGCGGCGCAGGCGCACCAGGGCGGGCTGGCCTGTCAGGCGGCGCAGCGGCGTGATGGCCAGCGTCACCAGCAAGCAGACCAGGGTCCAGGTGCCGGATGACCGCGTCAGGAACTCGACGGGATTCGCCGTCAGCCCGTTGTTCACGCCCAGCCAGATCCAGCGCGCAAAAGGCGCCAGCCCCAGCAGGAACAGGAACGGCTTGAAACGCCCCACCGCCTTGGCGGAAAGCTGGGTCTTGCGCGGCGGCGCGGCCGGAGCCGCCTGCGGAGTGCCGTCAGGCATAAAACCGCCTCAGTAGTTCGCCTTCAGGTCCATGCCCTGATAGAGCGACGCCACCTGTTCGGCATAACCGTTGAACATCAAGGTCTTGCGCTTGGGCGAGAACAGGCCGTCCTCGCCGATGCGGCGCTCCGTGGCCTGGCTCCAGCGCGGATGGGGCACGTCGGGATTCACATTGGCGTAAAAACCGTACTCCTGCGGCGCGGCCTTGATCCAGGACGACACGGGCGGCTTTTCGACCAGGCGGATCTTCACCAGGGACTTGGCGGACTTGAAGCCGTACTTCCAGGGCACCGCCAGCCTGAGCGGCGCGCCGTTCTGGTTCGGCAGCACGCGGCCGTAGACGCCGAACACCAGCATGGCCAGGGAATTCATGGCCTCGTCGATGCGCAGCCCTTCCACATAAGGCCACTCCAGGACCGCGGCGCGCACACCCGGCATGTTTTCGCGCTGCACGGCGGTCACGAATTCCACATACTTGGCATTGCCCGTGGGCTCGACCTGCTTGAGCAGCGTCGACAGCGAATAGCCGACCCAGGGAATCACCATGGACCAGCCCTCGACGCAACGCAGCCGGTAGACGCGGTCTTCCATGGGCGCCAGCTTGAGCAGCTCTTCGATGGAGAAAGTGCGGGGCTTGCCGACTTCGCCCTCGACGCTCACGCTCCAGGGACGAGTCTGCAACTTGCCCGCATTGGCGGCTGGATCGCCCTTGTCCAGGCCGAATTCGTAGTAATTGTTGTAGGACGTGACGTCGGCCAGCGAGGTCTGCTTGTCCATGACGCTCAAGGCCGCGTTGGCCTTGCCCGGCAGGGCGCCGGCCTCCTGGGCATGCGCGCTGCGCATGGCCCACCCCGGCAGGCCCGCGGCCGCCGCAGCCATCCCGGCGCGCAACATCAGTTCGCGGCGCGAGCGCCAGACGGTCTCGGAGGTGATCTCTGACGGAAGAATATCGTCGGGCTTGCTTATCAACATCATGGTCTCCGGTGTGGCGGCCGCAGGATCATGGGCGCGCCCTGCGCAAGCCATGGACGCCGCGCGGCCCCATGATATTCCGCGGCGGCCGGCGCTTGCGGGTATTTCCTATAGACCCGCAGGCGCGAAAGGCGTTCCGCACGCGCACCCGGAGCATCCCGGAGCCCGAATGGTCAGACGCGCGGCAGCAGCCACTCGCGCAACTTCGGCACGCTGTCGAGCACCGCCTGGGGCGAACAACCTTCCAGTTCCTTCAGGGTATGGGCGCCATAGGTCACGCCCAGGCCGTGCACGCCGGCATTGATCGCCATCTGCAAGTCGTGGGAGGTATCGCCGACCATCACCACGCGGTCCGGATCCACGTCCAGTTCCTGCATGAGCTCGTGCAGCATCGCCGGATGCGGCTTGCTGAAGGTTTCGTCGGCGGTGCGGGTGGCGTCGAACAGCGGCCCCAGGCCGGTCGCGGCCAGCGCGCGGGTCAGGCCCACGCGGCTCTTGCCGGTGGCGACGGCCAGGCGCACGTTCTGCCCCGCCAATTCGCCCAGCAGTTCCTGCACGCCCTCGAATAGGCGCAATTCCGGGTCGCGCAGCAGGTAGTGGGTACGGTAGCGCTCCAGGAAGCGCGGCAGCATCGCCTGCGTCAGTTCCGGCACCGCGCGGCGCAGGGCGCTTTCCAGGGACAGACCTATCACCCAGCTGGCGTCGGACGCCGAGGGCACCGCCAGTTCCAGGTCGCGGCAAGCGCCCTGGATGGCCGCCACGATGCTGTGCGTGGAATCCATCAGGGTGCCATCCCAGTCAAAAACGACCAGCGAATACGACATGATCAGACCGACTCCAATTTTTTCAGTATTTGCCGGCAGGCGGGGGGCAGCTCGGCGGTAAGCGTCAAAGGCTCGCCCGTCACCGGGTGAGCCAGGGTCAATTGGTGGGCGTGCAGGAACATCCTGCCGAAGCCCATGCGCGAGAACTGCGCGCGCACCTCGTCGTGGCCGTACTTGTCGTCGCCCACGATGGGAAAGCCGCTGGCGGCCAGGTGCACCCGGATTTGGTGGGTACGCCCGGTACGCAATTCGGCGTCGACCAGACTATAGCCACCAAACCGCTGCTTGAGCGTGACGATGGTATGCGCCGACTGGCCGTCCGGATCCACCTTGACCCGGCGCTCGCCGGACTGGGTGGTCCATTTGGACAGGCCCAGCTTGATGTGCTGGCGGTCGTTGACCCAATCGCCCTCGACCAGGGCCAGGTAGTGCTTGTCCCCTTTTCCTTCGCGCAGCATGGCGTGCAGCGCCAGCAAGGCGCTGCGCTTCTTGGCCACCATCAAGAGGCCCGAGGTCTCCCGGTCCAGGCGATGGACCAGCTCCAGGAACTTGGCGCCGGGGCGGGCGGCCCGCAATTGCTCGATCACGCCGAAGGACACGCCGCTGCCGCCGTGGACCGCCACGCCGGCGGGCTTGTCCACCACCAGCAAGGCCTCGTCCTCGAACACCACCGGGAATTCGGCGCCCGGAACCGGACGCGGCTTGCCCGGGTCCGGCAGCCGCAGTGGCGGAACGCGAACGACATCGCCTTCCGCGACCCGGTAGTCGGCGGAAGTCCGTCCCTTGTTTATCCGCACCTCGCCGCCACGGATGGCCTTGTAGATGTGCGTTTTGGGGACGCCCTTGCACAGCCTGGCCAGGAAGTTGTCCAGGCGCTGGCCGGCCTGCTCGGCATCGACCTCCACCATGCGGACGGCGGGGGGAGCTTTAGAGAGGGGAATGGAGGAGGAAGTTTCTTTGCGCATTGCGGAAAGCGACATATAATCGGGACAGCCTAAAGGGGCTGAACTAGCCGCCTGACGTAGAGATGCAACGTACGCAACTCCGTCGAGCGCGCGGGCCGCCATTGTACTGCCTGCTCATTCAACCCCCGGGGTCATTTGGTCGCCGGCGCAACCGCGCCCTGCCGGATAGTGGTGTGGCATTCATTTTGCCCGCTGTCCCAGCAGGTCCGTTGCATGCCGCAAGCGGCTCTGAAGCACCGCAAGAATCGTCGCATATTTAAAGCACCAGCTGCGCGTGGGCAACCAATCCGACCGCAACTGCCGTTCACAGCACTTTTCCGTCAAACCACATTCAGTGAAGCTGACCCTCCTGCTGACAGAACCCCGAGCCCCACGGCTCGACGTGCCCGCCTGACCCGCGGCGGATACGCCTGGGCGCCGCCCAGGTACGGTCCGCATTTCTTGCCCGCTTCAGCCGCAGCCCGAGTGACCCGAGGTCACGCGCCGATATCGGCGCGTCATGACAACGGAGAACCCCTCTCATGAAGCGCATGCTGTTCAATGCGACGCATCAGGAAGAATTACGCGTCGCTATCGTCGATGGGCAAAAACTCATCGACCTTGACATCGAGACTGCCGGCCGCGAACAACGCAAAGGCAACATCTACAAAGGTGTCATCACCCGGATCGAACCCGGCCTCGAAGCTTGCTTCGTCAACTACGGCGAAGACCGCCACGGGTTCCTGCCCTTCAAGGAAGTTGCCCGCAGCTTCTTCAAGGAAGGCGTGGACGTCCGTAGCGCCCGTATCCAGGACGCCCTGCGCGAAGGCCAGGAACTGATCGTCCAGGTCGAAAAGGAAGAACGCGGCAACAAGGGCGCTGCCCTGACCACGTTCATCTCGCTGGCCGGCCGCTACCTGGTCCTGATGCCCAACAACCCCCGCGGCGGCGGCGTTTCGCGCCGTGTCGAGGGCGAGGACCGCCAGGAACTGCGCGACACCATGGAGCAGCTCGATCTGCCCCAGGGCATGAGCATCATTGCCCGCACCGCCGGCATCGGCCGCAACGTCGAAGAACTCCAGTGGGACCTGTCCTATCTGTTGCAGCTCTGGACGGCCATCGACGGCGCTGCGCGCGACAACTCCGCGCCCATCCTGATCTACCTGGAATCCAGCCTGGTCATCCGGGCCATCCGCGATTACTTCTCCCCGGAAATCGGCGAGATCCTCATCGATACCGACGAGATCGCCGACCAGGCCACGGCCTTCATGAGCGTGGTGATGCCGGACAACGTCCAGCGCGTCAAACGCTACCGCGACGATATCCCCCTCTTCTCCCGTTTCCAGATCGAACACCAGATCGAAACGGCGTACTCGCGCACGGTCACGCTGCCCTCGGGCGGCGCCATCGTCATCGACCACACCGAAGCCCTGGTTTCCGTGGACGTCAACTCGGCCCGCTCCACGCGCGGCGCCGACATCGAGGAAACCGCGCTGCGCACCAACTCGGAAGCGGCCGACGAAGTGGCCCGCCAGTTGCGCCTGCGCGACCTGGGCGGCCTGATCGTCATCGACTTCATCGACATGGAGGACAGCAAGAACCAGCGCGCCGTCGAACAGCGCCTGCGTGACGCCCTCCACTTCGACCGCGCCCGCGTCCAGATGGGCAAGATTTCGCGCTTCGGCCTGATGGAGCTGTCGCGCCAGCGCCTGCGCCCGGCCCTGAACGAAGGCTCGCACATCACCTGCCCGCGCTGCAACGGCACCGGCGTGATCCGCGACGCCGAGTCCAGCGCCCTGCACGTGCTGCGCCTGCTGCAGGAAGAGGCCATGAAGGAAAACACCGCCGCCGTGCACGCCCAAGTGCCGGTCGACGTTGCCACCTACCTGCTGAACGAAAAGCGCGCCGACATCACCAAGATGGAAGCCCGCCTCAAGGTCAACCTGATGCTGATCCCCAACAAGCATCTGGAAACACCGCACCACCACATCGAGCGCCTGCGCCACGACGATCCGCGCCTGGAAGAGCTGAAGACCAGTTTCGAACTGGTCGAAGCCCCGGCCACGGACGCCCCCTGGCAGCCGCGCGAGCACGAGATTAAGTCGCGTCCGGAAGCCCTGGTCAAGGGCATCACGCCCTCGCAGCCTGCTCCGGTTTCGACGCCCGCCCCCGCGCCGGCTCCCGCCCCGGCAGCCACCGGCGGCCTGGGCGGCCTGTTCAAGCGCCTGTTCGGCTGGCTGGGCGGCAGTTCCGAAGCGGCCAAGCCCGCTCCCGCTGCCCAGGAAGACAGCGCCAAGCGCGCCAGCTCCGGCCGCGGCAAAGGCCGCAGCGGCCATGACGGCCAGGAACGCCGTGGCGAACGCCATGGTTCGGACCGCAACCGCAACCGCCGCGGTGAGTCGCGCGGCGAAGGCGCCGAGGCCGGCGAAGGCGGCCGCCACCACGTGCGCGGCAACCGCCGCCCCGAGGGCGAGCGCCAGGAACGCGGCGAACGCCACAACCGTGGCGAACGCGACACCCAGGCCACGCAAGCGGCCTTGGCGTCCAACCGCCCCGAGCAAGCCGTGGAAGCCGGCGGCGAGGACAGCGGCGCCGGCCGTAACCGCCGCCGCGGCCGTGGCCGCAACCGTCGCGAGGAAGGCCAGTCCGACGCCCCGATGAGCGAACAGGAAAGCATGGTCGCCGCGCTGGCCCAGACGGTCGCCACCGCCTTGCCCGAGACCAAGCCCACCCCTGAAGCCACTCTGATGGTGGCCGAGACCGCCGAGGCTGTCGAACAGACCGCCGATGGCGTGCCTGCCGTGGAAGGCGCCGAAGGCGCGGCCGACCCGGAACGCAAGCGCCGCCGCCGCCGCAGCCGCCGTGGCCGCCGCAGCCCGGACGAAGCCGGTCTGGCCGGTAGCGACGAGCAACTGGACGATGGCGCCGATGATGACGGCGCCGAGCAATCGGAAGAAGCCGCTGCCCAGCCCGCCGTGACCGCCGCGCAAGCCGTGGAACCCGTGGCCCAGGCCCAGCAGGTCGAAGCCGCTGCCGCCCCCGCTCCGGCGCAAGTCCAGCAGGCCGAAGCCGCGCCGGTTGAACCCGTCAAGGTCGCCGCCGCCCCGGTCGAAGCCCAACCGGCTGAACCCGTCCAAGCCGAAGCCGCGCAAGCCGTCGAACCCGTGGCGCAGCCCGTGCAAACGGCTGCCGTGGAAGTGACCCAGCCGGTTTCCGTGCAGGCCGCGAGCGAGGTTTCCGCCCCCACAGCGTCCGAACCGGCGCCGGTGGAAGCCGCCGCCGTCGAGCCCGTGGTTGCCCCCGCCCCCGCGCCTGCCGCGCAGGAAGCAGCTGCTCCGGCGCCCGCCGCCAGCCAGCCCATCGTGGTGCCGGCTGCCGCCCCGTCGGCCAAGGCCCAGGCCCTGCACGACGTGGTGAATGCCGCTGGCCTGCAGTGGGTGGAAACCGATCCGGACCGCCATGCCCAGACCCAGCTGCGCATTGCCGCGGCGCACACGCCGGTCCGCCTGGGCCGCGAGCGCAAGCCGGTCGCGCCCGTTTCCAACGAACCGCTGGTTCAGGTCGAAACGCGCCACTAAGCCACAGGCCCGCAAGGGCTTGGGACTGGCAGCACACCGCACCCCGGACGCTGGATACCGATCCAGCTTCCGGGGTGTTTTTCATGGCGGGTCCGTAGCGCAACGGCGCCCGGCGCGGTCCGCGGCGGCCGCGCGCCCCCCGCTCACTCGCCCTCTATCGGTTCCGCGGGCAGGTTCAAGGCCAGGCCGGCCTCTTCGACGAACGCTTCCGCCAGCGCCGAATGCGGCATGTGCCGGGCCCAGATGATCCCCATGCAGCGCAGCGGCGCGCGCCCGGGCAGCGGCACTCGCTTGACCCGCCGGCTGTCCAGCCAATCCGGCGCCCAATCGGGCACCAGCGACACGCCCAACCCTTCCGACACCATGCAGGCGATGCCCATCAGGCCGTCGACCTCCAGGCGTTCGCGCGGCACGATGCCGTGCTGGCGCAGATACTGGTCCGCCAGGCGCCCGCCCCAGACGTTGCGGTCATAGCGTATGAAAGGCTGCGTGCTCATCAGCTCGTGGGCGTCATTGCTCGCGGTATCGGGCGGCGCCAGCACCACCAGCGGCTCTTCCGCCACCAATTTCCAGGCGTAGCCCTTGGACAGGTTGAACTGCGGCTTGACGATGAAGGCCGCGTCCAGGTCGCCGTTGATCACCCGGTGATACAGGTGATTGGACGTGCCCGGCTCGACGAAGACGGCCAGCTTGGGCAGGCGCCGGTACAGGCGCGCCAGCACGGTGGGCATGATGCCCGTCAGTGCCGACACCGACACGCCCAGGCGCAGTTCGCCCAGCGGCGCGTCGTCGCTGGCGCTGGCGCGCAGGTCACGCACTTCGCGCAGCACGCTGCGGGCCCGCTCCAGCACCTTCAGGCCCGCTTCGGTGGCCTTGACGCTGCGGCCGACGCGCTTGATGAGGATGGCGCCCAGCTCCTCCTCCAGGGTGCGCACCCGCGCCGCGATGGCGGCGGGAGTCAAGTCCAGCCGGCGCGCCGCCTCCGCCAGCGATCCACATTCGACCACCGACACGAAACTCTGCACATATCGCGTATCCAAGGCGTCCCCCCTTTTCTCTGCATGCATGGTTTGAGCCAGGGCAAACCACAACAATTTTATGGATTGAAGCAATTAAACAGCAGATGTTCATCGGCCGCTTCGGTGCCAGAATCAGACGTTGCCGCTGCGCATTCCTGCGCACCTTTTTCATTCACCAGAAAACGAGTAGAGACAATGAGCACCCAAGCCAGCATTCCCGGCGTTTTTTCTCCGGTCCTGACGCCGTTCGACGCCGCCTATCGCCCGGCCCTGGGGCGCTACGTGAAGCACTGCCGCTGGTTGCGCGAACAATCCGTCGGCCTGGCCATTTTCGGCACCAATTCGGAAGCCAACTCGCTCGCCCTGTCGGAAAAACGCAGCCTGCTGGACGCGCTGCTGGAAGCCGGCGTGGAGCCGTCCGCGCTGATGCCCGGCACAGGCGCCTGCGCGCTGCCCGACGCGATCGAGCTGACCCGCCACGCCGTGCGCAGCGGCAGCATGGGCGTGCTGGTCCTGCCGCCCTTCTACTACAAGGGCGTGAGCGACGAGGGCCTGTTCCGCTACTACGCGGAACTGATCGAGGGCGTGGGCGACGACCGGCTGCGCATGTACCTGTATCACATCCCGCCCGTCAGCCAGGTGCCCCTGAGCCTGGACCTGATCGACCGCCTGTTGGACCGTTACCCCGGCCAGGTCGCGGGCGTGAAGGACAGTGGCGGAGACTGGAACAACACGGCGGCCATGATCGAACGTTTCGCGCCACGCGGCTTCCGGGTCTACGCGGGCAGCGAGGCGTTCCTGCTGCAGACGCTGCGCGCGGGCGGCGTGGGCTGCATCACCGCCACTGGCAACGTCAACCCGGGCCCCATCGTCGCGCTGCAACAGCGCTGGCAGGAAGCCGACGCCGACGCCCGCCAGGCCGGACTGAACGCGACCCGCAACGTGTTCGGAAAATTCCCCATGATCCCCGCGATGAAGGCCGCCATTGCCTGGAAGTCCGGCGACCCCGCCTGGGCGACGGTGCGCCCGCCGCTGGTGGAACTGAACGCCGAACAGCGCACCGCCTTGCAGGCCGCCCTGGACGACAACGGCTTCGATATGCCGGGTGCGGAAACGCTGGCGGACAATTGATCCCAAGTCCCGCGGGCGCACCGCCGCCTACGGGATCGCACAACGCAGCGGCACATCCGCGGCGAGAAAAAAAGCCCCGGCGCACGGCCATCCAGGACCGTGCGCCGGGGCGTTTTCTGGTTTATGCGGCGGCGCGCCTCAGCTCACCACGCCGATGTTCCAGGGCACGAACTCGTGATCGCCCAGCCCCAGGAGCTCGCTCTTGCTGCGGGTGCCGGAAGCCACCAGCAGGATTTCCTCGAAGATGCGCTGCGCCACTTCCTGCAAGGTCGCGGTGCCGTCCAGGATGTCGCCGCAATTGACGTCCATGTCTTCCGTCAGCCTTTCGTACATTGGTGTATTGGTCGCCAGCTTGATCGAAGGCACCGGCTTGGCGCCGAACATCGAACCGCGCCCGGTGGTGAAACAGATCATGTTGGCCCCGCCGGCGATCTGTCCGGTCGCGGACACTGGATCGAAGCCGGGCGTATCCATGAACACCATGCCCGGCTGGCGCACCGGCTCCGCGTAGCGGTAGACCTCCATCAGCGCGGTGGTGCCGCCCTTCATCGAGGAGCCCAGCGATTTCTCGAAGATGTTGGCCAATCCGCCCATCTGGTTGCCCGGGCTGACCTTGCCGTTGATCTGCACGTCGCGCCCCGGCGAATACTCTTCCTTCCACCAGCGGATGCGCTGCACCAGCTTCTCGCCAACCTCGCGGTTGCGGGCGCGCGACGTCAGCGTGTGCTCCACGCCGTAGATCTCCGGGGTTTCGGACAGGATGGCGGTGCCGCCGTGGCGCACCAGGATATCCATGGCTGCCCCCAACGCCGGATTGGCGGTGATGGAGGAAAAGCCGTCGGAGCCACCGCATTGCAGCCCGACTGTCAGGTGGCTCGCCGGCACCGGCACGCGTTCGACCTGATTGGCCTCGGGCAGCAGAGCCTGCACCGCGGCGATGCCCGCCTCGATGGTTTTGCGCGTGCCCCCGGTCTCCTGCATGATGAAAGTCTTCAGCCGCGCGCCCGCCTCCAGGCCCTGGTCCTTGAGCAAGGCGTCGAGCTGGTTGCGTTCGCAGCCCAGCCCGACGATCAGCACCGCGGCGAAGTTGGCGTGACAGGCGTAGCCGCCCATCGTCCGGCGCAACAGGTCCATGGGCTCGCCGGACATTTCCATGCCGCAGCCCATGCCATGGCTCAGCGCCACCACGCCATCCACATTGGGATAGGCGGCCATCAACTGCGGCGTGAAGGCTTCGGCAATGCGGTGCACCACCGTCGCCGAACAATTGACCGTCGCCATCACGCCTATGTAGTTGCGCGTGGCGACCTGCCCGTTGGCGCGCACGATGCCGAGAAAACGCGCCTGCTCGGACTCGGGCAGGACCGGCGTCGCCACGTAATCGCGGGCATGCGCGTAGTCGCGGTCGAACTCCTGGAAGTCCATGTTGTGCGAATGGACATAAGTGCCGGCTGGAATGTCGCTTGCCGCAAAGCCGATGCAGACGTTGTACTTGAGGATGGGCTCGCCGGCGCGCAGGTCGCGCGCCGCGATCTTGTGGCCGGCCGGAATCTGGCTGCGGCTGACGATGCCCTCGGAAGGCACGGCCGCGCCTATGCCGATGGGCACGCGCGCCACCACCACGTTGTCCGCGGAGTGCAGGCGGATGACGGGGCCGGCAGCGCGTTTTTCGGTTAGATCGATCATGTCTTGGTCTCGTAGGAATGAAGGTAGCGCCTGGCGGCGGGCGGACCCGCTATTCGGGCTTGATGCCGATGTCGCGGATCAGCACCGACCAGCGCGGCAGCTCCGAGCCCACGAAGCGCGTGAAGGTATCGGAGTCGCTGCCCACCACCGTGAATCCCTGCTCGCTGAGCTTGGCCTGCATGTCGCTCTGCTGCAGGGCGGCGCGGATGGAATCAGAAAGCTTGCCCACCACGGGCTTGGGCGTGTTGGCCGGCGCAAACACGCCATACCAGGTCGACACCTCGAAGTCCTTGAAGCCGGACTCGGCCAGGGTCGGAATCTGCGGGGCCTTGGGGTCGCGCTTCAGGCTGGTGATGGCCAGCGGCCGGACCTTGCCCGATGCGATGTACGGCAAGGCCACGGGCAGATTGGCGAACATGTACGGCACATGTCCGCCCAGCACGTCGGCCATGGCCGCCGATTCGCCCTTGTACGGCACATGGGTCACCTTGGTGCCCACCATGTGCGCGTACAGCTCGCCGGCGATGTGCTGCGGACCGCCCTGGCCCGACGAGGCGTAGCTCATCGCGCCATCGCCGGCCTTGCGGATCTGTTCAGTCAGTTCCTGCACGGTCTTGGCGCTCACCAGGGCCGGATTGACCACCAGGATCAGGGGCATGGTTACCACCTGCGAGACAGGCGCGAAGTCTTGCTCGGGCTTGAACGGCAAGGACGGGAACAGCGAAGGCGCCACCACCATCGTGGATTGCGAGCCCAGGAACAACGAATAGCCGTCGGCAGGCGAACGGGCAACGTTGTCGGCGGCGATGGTGCCGGTGGCGCCGGCCCGGTTTTCGACCACCACCTGCTGTCCCAGGCTTTCAGCCATCTTGGCGCCGACCAGGCGCGCCACGATGTCCGCGCCGCCCCCGGGAGCAAAGCCCACGACCATGCGCAGCGGCTTGTTCGGAAACGTCTCGGCCATGACGGCGGACGAGCCGCAGGAAAATGCGAGGGCCAGGCCCAGGGCGGCGGTCATGCGCGCCAGGGGACGCGCGGGCGTACAGGGGATGTTCATGCGTTGGTCTCCGTATGCCATCGTCGCGCCTCCTTCCCGGGCGTGGTCATGCGTGCCGGGAATCGGAGCCGCGCGGCGGCTCGTTGTGTGTAGTGCAGTGCCAGAGCATTCTGGCGATTGCACTCCCTACCAACAAGTATGCGTACGCAGCGTCAGAACATAATATTTTTGATGTGTTGGATAGAACCCTCCCGAACGCAGCGCGGCCGCCCAAAAAAAATCCACCCCTGAGGGTGGATCTGTCTGTGCGGCGCGCCCTTGGGGCCGCGCCACGCGCGCATGCGCGGCGGAATCAGAACTGGTAGGTGTAGGTCAGCTGCACCACGTCCAGGCCCGGGTTCGGGCGCTTGATGCTGGCGTTCGAAAAGTGGGAATAGCGCAGGCCGATGCGATTGTTCGGCGTCACGAGAAAGCCCATGCCGATGTGGTCGCCAAACTGGAAGGCCGTGCTGATGTTCTCGTCGGCGAAACGCGTGCTGGAGAAGAGCGTGGCGCCGATACCCGCTTCAATGTAGAAGCGCTCGCCGGTCCACCAGCGGAACATCGGGATGGCGTTGAGCTGCCAGACATGGCCCGGGGAACGCGAGCCATTCGCCTTCCAGTACGACGCGCCGAGTTCAGGCGTCAGGTCCAGGCGGCCCCAGTTGCCGCCGAACTGGTAGGTCCAGACCGAGGCCGTTTCGTAGTTGATCGTCAGGCGCTGATAGTGGTCTCCAATGCCGTAATGCACGCTGACGCCGCCCTGGGTGCCCTCGGACGATTGGGCGCTTGCCAGCGACGCGGTTGCAGCCAGGGCAAGCCCCACAAGGCCGGTAAGCATCTTCTTCTTGGTCAACTGCATTGGAAAACTCCGTAGATTTCAAACCTAGTACGCAACATAGCAAAATCCGGGCCGGACGGCTCCCCGTTTGTCGCACGCAGGCAACATCGCGGGTGGAAAACACTGTTCCGCGAAACATACCTCACTGGCGGGCGCGGGCCCATGCAAAACAATGCCGCCGAAAGCCTGAAGCTGCCGGCGGCATTGTTGCCACTAAGCACCCGGTGCGCCTGGGGATGGCGCTGGCCGGGCAAAATCAAGCCGTGACCACGTCCGCCGGCTGATTGGTCAGCAGGGCCAGCAGGCGGGCGATTTCCTCGCGCAGCTGGCGGCGGTCCACGACCATGTCGATGGCGCCCTTCTGCAGCAGGAACTCGGCGCGCTGGAAGCCTTCCGGCAGCTTTTCGCGCACGGTCTGTTCGATCACGCGCGGACCGGCAAAGCCGATCAGCGCCTTGGGCTCGGCGATGACCACGTCACCCATGAAGGCGAAGCTAGCCGACACGCCGCCCATGGTCGGGTCGGTCAGCACGCTGATGAACGGCAGGCCGGCCGCCGACAGGCGGGTCAACATGGCGTTGGTCTTGGCCATCTGCATCAGCGACAGCAGGCTTTCCTGCATCCGCGCGCCGCCCGAGGCAGCCACGCAGATGAAGGGCGTCTTGTTGTCCAGCGCGGCCTGCGCGCCGCGCGCGAAGCGCTCGCCCACCACCGAACCCATGGAACCGCCCATGAATTCGAACTCGAAGCAGGCCAGGGTCGCGGACACGCCGCGGATCGAGCCGCTCATGACCACCAGGGCGTCGGTCTCGCCGGTCTGCTTGACCGCTTCCTGCAGGCGCTCGGGATACTTGCGCGTGTCCTTGAACTTCAGCGTGTCGACCGAACGCGTGGTCTGGCCGATCTCGACGCGGCCCTCGACATCCAGCAGCGAATCGATGCGGGCGCGGGCCCCGATGCGCATGTGGTGGTCGCACTTGGGGCAAACGTGCAGGTTGGCTGCCAGGTCTTCGCTGTACAGCACCGATTCGCACGACGGGCATTTCACCCACAGGCCTTCGGGCACGCGGCGGGGGCCGCTTTCGCTGGTTTTGTTGATGCGAGGAGGCAGGAGTTTTTCGATCCAGCTCATTGATTATTCATCCCGTATGAGGTCACGCCCGCCGCTCAGGCCGACGCGTTTGCTCGTTTTACTTGATCCAGCGCTTGCCGGATGGTGCGCAGCCAGCCGCTGGCGGCGGTGACTGCGGCGTCGGTTTTCTGGGCTGCGGGGGCATTCGCCGCCGCCTGCTCCATGGTTTCTATCAGTTTGCTGCCGATCACGACGGCGTCGGCCGCGCGCGCCACGCGCTGCGCGCTCTCGGCGTCGCGGATGCCGAAGCCCACGCCTACCGGAATGTCGCGCACGTGGCGGCGGATCACGGCCAGGCGTTCGGCAACGTCATCGGTATTGAGCGAGCCCGAACCCGTGACGCCCTTGAGCGACACGTAGTACACGTAACCCCGGGCGACCGCGGCGACGGCCTTGATGCGCGCTTCCGTGGAAGTGGGCGCCAACAGGAAGATCGGCGCAATGCCGTGCTCGCCCAGCGTGGCGGCGAACTCGACGACTTCTTCGGGCGGATAGTCCACCACCAGCACGCCGTCCACGCCAGCTTGCTCGGCGCGACGCGCGAACTCGGCCTGGCCCATGCGTTCGATGGGATTGGCGTAGCCCATCAGCACCACCGGGGTGGCGGCATCGCGCTGGCGGAACTCGGCCACCAGCTCCAGCACGCGGGCCAGGCCCACGCCCTGCGCGATGGCGCGGTCGGCGGCACGCTGGATCACCGGGCCATCGGCCATGGGATCGGAGAACGGCACGCCCAGCTCGATGACGTCGGCGCCGGCCTCGACCAGCGCATGCATCAGGGGAACGGTGGCGGCGGGCGAAGGATCGCCCGCGGCAATGTAGGGGATCAGCGCCGCGGCGCGGCCGGATTCGGCGGTACGCGCAAACGCGGCGGCAATGCGGTCGGTGCGAGTGGTCATGGACAGGGCCTCAGAGCTCGATGCCGGCCTGTTCGGCCACGGTATGCATGTCTTTGTCGCCACGGCCCGACAAATTGACCAGGATGACGGCGTCGCGCGGCAGCGTGGCCGCCATCTTCACGGCTTGCGCGATGGCGTGCGACGACTCCAGCGCGGGCATGATGCCTTCGATGCGGCAGCAATCATGGAAGGCCTTGAGGGCTTCCGCGTCGGTGATGCCGACGTACTCGGCGCGGCCCGAGTCCTTCAGCCAGGCGTGTTCCGGGCCCACGCCGGGATAGTCCAGGCCGGCGGAGACCGAATGCGTTTCCTGGACCTGGCCGTCGGCATCCTGCATGACGTAGGTGCGGTTGCCGTGCAGCACGCCCACCTGGCCCGCGGCCAGGGAAGCGGCGTGGCGGCCGCTGTCCATGCCCTCGCCCGCCGCCTCGACGCCGATCAGGCGCACGTTTTCGTAGGGAATATAGGGATGGAAGATGCCCATGGCATTGGAGCCGCCGCCCACCGCCGCCACGACGTAGTCGGGCTGGCGGCCGGCGGCCTCAGGCATTTGCGTCAGGCATTCGTTGCCGATGACGGTCTGGAAATCCCGCACCATGCGGGGATAGGGGTCGGGACCCGCCACCGTGCCGATGATGTAGAACGTGTTCTCGATGTTGGTGACCCAGTCGCGCATGGCTTCGTTCAGCGCGTCCTTCAGGGTGCGCGAACCGGAGGTCACGGGCACCACGGTCGCGCCCAGCAGCTTCATGCGGTAGACGTTCGAGGCCTGGCGGCGGACGTCCTCGCTGCCCATGTAGACCACGCATTCCATGCCGTAGCGCGCCGCCACCGTGGCGGTGGCCACGCCGTGCTGGCCGGCGCCGGTTTCGGCGATGACGCGGGGCTTGCCCATGCGCTTGGCCAGCAATGCCTGGCCGATGCAGTTATTGACCTTGTGGGCGCCGGTGTGGTTCAGGTCTTCGCGCTTGAACCAGATCTGGGCGCCACCCACCATTTCCGACCAG
The DNA here is from genome assembly GCF_002192695.1 of Achromobacter xylosoxidans. Taxonomy (GTDB): domain Bacteria; phylum Pseudomonadota; class Gammaproteobacteria; order Burkholderiales; family Burkholderiaceae_B; genus Achromobacter; species Achromobacter xylosoxidans_C. The sequence goes on along the minus strand of NZ_MTLG01000053.1, from coordinate 97,845 downwards.
CGGCGGGCATGGTAGACCGGGCTGGGACGGCCCACGAAATGCTTGAGTTCATAGTTGAACTCTTCCTGGAAGGCGGGGTCGACACGGTAATGGTCATAAGCCGCGCGCAGCTCGTCGAGCGCGTGCATCAGCGTTTCCGCCACGAAAACACCGCCGTAAGGGCCGAAATGGCCCTGGGCATCCGGAAAGTCGTAAGGTTTCACCAAGCATCTCCCCCGGGTATCGCGGCGGCCACTGCCGGCCGCAAATCCGGTTTGCAACCCGTCATTTTACCTGACGCCGGGAGCGGCCGGGCGCAAGGCCGCGCGCCGCCCCGGGAACCGCCAGCCTGCCCTCAGAGCGACTGCCCCAGGCGGCGCAGGAAGGTGTCGCAGGCGGCCAGCTGGTCCAACGCGACGTACTCGTTGGGCTTGTGGGCCTGTTCGATGTGGCCGGGGCCGCAGACCACCGTGGGGATGCCGATGCCCTGGAACAGGCCGGCCTCGGTGCCGTAGGCGACCTTGCGGGTGGCGCGGTCTTCGGTCAGCGCGCGCACCAGCTGGGTGATGGCGGCCTCCTCGGAAGCTTCCAGGGCGGGAGCCGCGGCGCCGGTTTCGATTTCGATGCTGGCGCCGTCGAACTCGGCCTTCATGCGCGGCAGGAGCTCTTCGCGCACGTATTTTTCGACTTCTGCCTGGATCCCGTCGGGCTGCATGCCGGGCAGGTTGCGGAATTCGTAGGTGAATTCGCACAGCTCGGGGATGGTGTTGACCGCGATGCCGCCCCGGATCTGGTTGGTGGTCATCGTCGAGAACGGCACGTCGTAGAACTGGTCATAGGGGCCATTGGCCTTGAAGCTGTCGGCCAGGTCGCGGATGCGGCAGATCAGGCGGGCCGCGTACTCGATGGCGTTGCAGCCGCGCGGGGTCAGCGACGAGTGCGCCGCCTTGCCGTGCACCTTGCAGCGGAACAGGTTGATGCCCTTGTGCGCCACCACCACCTGCATGCCGGTGGGCTCGCCCACCACGCAGCCTTCGGGGCGAATGCCGCGCTCATGCAAGTCGGCCAGCATGTAGGGCGCGCCGGCGCAGCCGACTTCCTCGTCATACGAGAACGCCAGATGCATCGGCTTCTTGCGCGGCATGGCCAGGAATTCCGGCACCAGCGCCAACGAGCTGGCGATGAAGCCCTTCATGTCGCAGCTGCCGCGGCCGTAGAGCAGGCCGTCTTTTTCGACGAGCTTGAACGGATCCGTGCTCCAGTCCTGGCCGTCCACCGGCACCACGTCGGTGTGGCCCGACAGCACGATGCCGCCCTGCATGCCGCCGTCCTGCGCGGGCAAGGTGGCGAACAGGTTGGCCTTGGTGCGCTCCGGATTGTGCGCCAGCCATGCGTCGACGCCCTGGCCCTTGAGCCAATCCCGGACGGTTTCGATCAGGGCAAGATTGGAATTGCGGCTGGTGGTGTCAAAGCCAACCAGCGTTTCCAGCCAGGTGCGCGCGTTCATGTCACTACTCTCTTGGGGAAAAACAGGAGTGTAAGGCCAGCGCGCGTCCGCGTCTCCGAAGGGCCAGGATGCGCAAGCGCCTAGAATGTCGCCCGGTTAGGCAAACCCCAAGGAGAAACCGTGCAGCACAAAGCAGTTCCCACACGCAACATCGTGGCGGCAGTAATAGGCAATGCCCTCGAATGGTATGACTTCCTGGTGTTCGCGTTCATGACGCCGATCATTGCGAAGCTGTTCTTTCCCACCGACCCCAGCATTCCCGGTAGCGAGCTGAACGCCATCCTGATGACCACCGCCATCTTCGGCGTCGGCTTCTTCATGCGTCCGGTCGGCGGCATCATCCTCGGCCTGTACGGCGACAAGAAAGGCCGCAAGGCGGCCATGGTCATGGTGACCTCGTTGATGGCCGTGTCGATCGCGCTGATCACCGTGGCCCCCACCTATCACGCAGCCGGCATCCTGGCCCCGATCTTCATCCTGATCGCGCGCCTCCTGCAAGGCTTCTCCGCCGGCGGCGAATTCGGCACATCGACCGCGCTGCTGATCGAAATGGCGCCCAACGGCAAACGCGGTTTCTACGGCTCCTGGCAGATGGCCGGCCAGATGCTCGCGCTGCTGATCGGCGCGGCCTGCGGCACGCTCATCACCGAGTTCTTCACCCCGCAGCAGATCGCCGACTGGGCGTGGCGCCTGCCGTTCGCCTTCGGCCTGGTAATTGTCCCCATCGCCATCTATATCCGCCGTAACGTCGACGAAACCGACGCTTTCAAGCAGATGAAGGAAGAAGAACGCCAGGCTGCCGCGCGCGGTGAAGTCCAGCGCCTGAGCCTGGGCCAGATGCTGAAGACGCATACCCGCGAAACGCTGATCGGCGTGGGCCTGGTCGTGACCGCGACCGTGTCCATCTACATCACCTTCACGTACCTGGTGACCTACTCCACGCAGATCCTGAAGCTGCCGCTGAACCAGACCTTCCTGGTGCAGATGGCGGGCGCGGCGCTGATGGTGCTGCTGACGCCCTTCATGGGCGCCTGGTCCGACCGCATCGGCCGCCGCCCCCTGGTGATCGGCTCGCTCATCGGCTACCTGATCGTGCTGTATCCGCTGTACTACTGGCTGTCGGACGCCCCCTCCATCGGCCGCCTGCTGACTGTGCAGGTCGTGGTCTGCCTGTTCGTGTCGGCGTTCTTCGGCGTGTTCAGCACGGTGATGGCGGAACTGTTCCCGGCGCGCGTGCGGTCGGTGGGCCTGTCCCTGGCCTACAACGTGGCCGTGATGATCTTTGGCGGCTTCGCGCAGTTCATCGTGACCTGGCTGATCAAGACCACCGGCTCGCCGATGGCGCCCGCCTACTACGTGATGTTCGGCGTGGCGCTGGGCCTGATCGCCGCGTTCTACATGCGCGAGCGCGCGCACGAGCAATTGGACGACTGAGCACCGCGCCCGCCCGGACCGTACGCGGTCCGGGTTTCTAGCGGCGCGTCGCCGACGACACGCCCTGCACTTCAGCCAGGGCGTCCAGCGCGCGCGACAGGGATTCCCCGCCGCGCACTTCCACCGTGAACACCATATGGGCCAGCGACTGCTTGCTCTGCGTGTTCACGCCTACCACGTTCAGGCGCAGCCGCGCGAAGACTTCGGACAGGTCCCGCAGCAGGCCGGAACGGTCGTGCGCGCGCACACTGATGTCCACGGGGTAGAACGTGTCGGCAGTCTCGCCCCAGGCCACCTCGATGACGCGCTCGGGCTCGCGCGCCGCCAGCGCCAGATAGCTGTGGCAATCGCTGCGATGGATCGACACCCCGCGCCCGCGCGTGACAAAGCCCGCGATGGGGTCCGGCGGCGCCGGACGGCAGCAGCGCGCCAACTGCGTCAAGAGCGATCCCACCCCCACCACCAGCACGCCGCTCTTGCCGCTTTTCTCGGCGCTGCCGGCGCTGGCGTGGCGCAAGGCGGCCGGCTGCGGCTCGACGGCCGGCCCGGGCTGCTGGAACAGGGTATCGATCTGCCGCAGGCTGAACTCTTCCTTGGCCGCCGCCACGTACAGGTCGTCGGCGCGGGCGAACCCCAGGTTCTGCGCCAACTGCTCCAGGTTGACGGCGGTCTTGCCCAGGCGCTGCAATTCCTTTTCGACCAGCGCCTGGCCCTGGGTGATGCGCTGCTGCAGCTCGATGGCGTTGAACCACATGCGCACCTTGGCGCGGGCCCGCGGGCTGGCCAGAAAGCCCAGCTGCGGGTTGAGCCAGTCGCGCGACGGCCCGCCTGACTTGGCGGAGATGATCTCCACGGTCTGGCCGGTGGACAAATGGGTCTGCAACGGCACCATCTGCCCATCGACGCGCGCGCCGCGGCAACGGTGGCCCAGGTCGGTATGCAGGTGATAGGCGAAATCCACCGGCGTGGCGCCGGCGGGCAATTCGATCACGCGCGCCTGCGGCGTCAGCACGTAGATGCGCTCATCGGTATGGGGCGGCGCCGTCGCCGGGCCGCGCTGCTTGCCCGATGCCGGCTTGGCGGGCGCGGGCTGGGCGGGTTCGCCGCCGCCCTCGACATCGCTGTTCCAGGCCAGCAGCTGGCGCATCCACGCCAGTTGCCGGTCGTATTCGCTGGAGGCCGCCACCTGGCCGCCCTTGGCGCCCGCTTCCTTGTAGCGCCAGTGCGCAGCCATGCCGTACTCGGCGAACTGGTGCATTTCGCGCGTGCGGATCTGCACTTCGAACGGACGGCCGTCGTCGTCGGCCACCACCGTGTGCAGCGACCGGTAGCCGTTGGGCTTGGGCCGCGAAATGTAGTCGTCGAATTCTTCCGAGATCGGCGTCCACATTTCATGCACCATGCCCAGCGCCGTATAGCAGCCGCGCACGTCGTCCACGATGATGCGCAGCGCGCGCAGGTCGTACATCTGCGAAAAATCCAGCCGCTTCACCCGCATCTTGTTCCAGATGCTGTAGATGTGCTTGGGCCGGCCGCTGACCTCGGCTTCGACCCCCGCCTTGGCCAATCCGGTCTGCAGGCGCTGGATCGCGCCGGCGATGAAGGCCTCGCGCTCCACCCGCTTTTCTTCCAGCAGGCGGGCGATCTGCTTGTACTTTTCAGGTTCCAGGAAGCGGAACGCCAGGTCTTCCATTTCCCACTTGATCTGCCAGATCCCCAGGCGGTTCGCCAGCGGCGCATACAAGTCCAGGGTTTCCCGGGCGAAATCGGTGGAGCACGGCGCCTTGCTTTCGGCATGCCAGCGCAAGGTGCGCAGCCGCGACGCCAGCCGCATCAGCACGATGCGCAGGTCCGCCGCCATGGCCAGCAGCATCTTGCGCTGCATTTCTTTTTGCGAACCGCTTTCGGCCGCGGCGTCGCTCGCCTGCCGCGCCACCACACCCAGCCGCAGCAACGCGCGCGTGCCTTGCAGCAAGCGCGCGATCTCGGCGCCGAAGGCCGTCGCGACCGGATCGTTGCGCAGGGACGGCGCGGGCGCCATCAGGTCGGTCGGCAGTGCCGCTAGCAGCGCCGCGGCGCGGGTGGCGGCATCGGTATGCAAGGCCGCGAGGATGCGGACCACGCCCGCGCCGTGCCCGGCCAGGGGTTCTCCGGTCAGCGCCTGCTGTCCTTCGAAACGCGGCTCGGCCCAGGCCACCGCCCGGTCGATCAGCGCCATGCCGTCGGCGTCCAGGCCGACGCCTACCTCCTGCCGCCAGGAAGCGTCGAAAGGCGTAGGCGCGTCGGGAACAGGCGGGGCGGACATGACGGACGGCAGGCGGATGTAGTTTGATATCCCGACACTCTACACTAGGGTTTGTAGACACCAAAAGAAGCCGCTAGCCCCGGCATATGGAAGGAACCGAAGCTTATGTTGCGCTGGCTGAAGGGCCGGGGCGCCCGCCCCTCCGCTGTGGCAGAAATGCAGGCCCGCATCTCGCCGGAATTGTGGCAGCAGGTGCTGGATGCCCACCCGTTCCTGGCGGCATTGAACGCCGAAGAAGCGGCCCAGTTGCAGGCGCGTTCCGCCTGGCTTCTGGCCAGCAAGCACATCAATGGCGCGCAAGGCCTGGAGGTCTCGGATTTCATGCGCCTGAGCATCGCGGCCCAGGCCAGCCTGCCCATCCTCAACCTCGCGCCGGAGCTGTACGAAGGCTGGGACGAGATCATCGTGTACCCGGCCAGCTTCCGCATCCCGCGCTCCAGCCAGGACGACGACGGCGTGGTGCACGAATACATGGAAGACGCGGCGGGCGAAGCCTGGGAAGGCGGGCCGCTGGTGCTGTCCTGGGAAGACACGCAACTCTCCGATGGCGGCTTCAACGTGGTCATCCACGAGTTCGCCCACAAACTGGACCTGCGCTCGGGCTACGCCGACGGCATGCCCTCGCTGGCCGCGCACCCCGAACTCAAGCCCCAGGCCTGGCGCCGCATCCTGGACGACAGCCTGGACCGCTTCATCGCGGCGGTGGACGCGGTCGAGGCCGCCATCCCGCACGACGTGGATCCGGAAAGCGAGGCCGCCGACGCCTGGTACGGCCAGTTGCCCATGGACCCCTATGCCGCCACCGACGAAGCCGAATTCTTCGCGGTCAGCTCTGAGCACTTCTTCGTGGACCCCTACGCCATGCACGAAGCGCTGCCACAGTGGTATGGGCTGCTGCGAGCCTACTACCGGCAGGATCCCCTGGAACGCTACGCATGAAACAGCTGCTGATCGTGTGGCATTCGCGCACCGGCGCCGCACGGCAGATGGCCGAGGCCGCGGCGCGCGGCGCGCGCGCGGCCGCCACGCAACTGGAACAGGCGTCCGACCTGAACGTGGTCCTGCGGCGGGCCGCCGACACGCAGGCCAAAGAACTACTCGCCAGCCAGGCCTATCTGTTCTGCGCCCCCGAGAACCTGGCCTCGCTGAGCGGCGAGATGAAGGAATTCTTCGACCGCAACTACTACGCGGTGCTGGACCGGATACAAGGGCTGCCCTATGCCTGCGCCATCAGCGCGGGCAGCGACGGCGCGGGTGCGGCGCGGCAGGTCGAGCGCATCTGCACCGGCTGGCGGCTCAACGCCCTGGCGCCACCGCTCATCGTCAACATGGGTGCGCAGACGGCGCAGCAGATCCTGGCGCCCAAGACCGTGGCGAGCGCGGATATTGTGAAATGCGAGGAATTGGGCGGCCTGCTGGCCGCGACGCTGTTGCTCGGGCAGTAGCCGGCACAACGCGGGATGAAGAGACGGGTGGCGCACGCGCCTTCCCGTCCCCCCTGCACGCATCAGGCGCCCATGGCGCCCGACGCGGCAAGCGTCTTAGACGGCAGCCGTCACGACGATTTCGACCTTGTAGTCCGGATTGGCCAGGCGGGCTTCAACCGTGGCGCGCGGGGGCGAATTGCCGTCAGCGACCCAAGCGTCCCAGGCCTTGTTCATGCCATCGAATTCCTTCATGTTGGCCACGTAGATCTGGGCCATCAGGATCTTGGTCTTGTCGGTGCCGGCTTCGGCCAGCAGGCGGTCGATCGTGGCGAGCACCTGTTCGGTCTGGCCGGTGATGTCCAGCGTGGAATCGTCCGGCACCTGGCCGGCCAGGTACGCGACGCCGTTGTACACGGCCATGTCGGACAGGCGCTTGGCCACGTGGAAGCGCTTGATGCTGCTCATGAATAATCCCCTAGATTCGAGTGGGTTGGGTGGAACAATGCAGAAGAACCCGCAATTTACCCCGAGCCGCCCTCAGGCGGGAGGCAGCTGGAATACCTGGCGCAAATAGGCCAGGTAGGCCGGATCGTCGCACATGGTCTTTTCCGGCGCGTCGGACACCTTGGCCACCGGCTGGCCATTGCAGCGGACCATCTTCATGACGATCTGCAAGGGCTCGTGGCCCAGATCGTTGGTCAGATTGGTGCCGATGCCGAAAGATACCTTGCAGCGGCCGGAGAACTGGCGGGCCAGCTCGATGGCGCGCGGGAAGGTCAGCGAATCCGAAAACACCAGCGTCTTGGCGCGCGGATCCACGCGGTTCTTGCGGTAGTGCTCGAGCAGGCGCTCGCCCCAGACAAAGGGATCGCCCGAGTCGTGGCGCGCACCGTCGAACAGCTTGCAGAAATACATGTCGAAATCGCGCAGGAAAGCATCCATGCCGTAGACGTCCGACAGCGCGATGCCCAGGTCGCCACGGTACTCCTTGGCCCACACTTCCAGCGCGTACACCTGCGAATCGCGCAGCCGCGGGCCCAGCGCCTGGCAGGCCTGCAGGTACTCGTGGCCCATGGTGCCCAGCGGCAGGACCTCGTGCTGCCTGGCCAGCAGCACATTGCTGGTGCCGGCGAAGTGCTCGCCCATCTGCGCCTTCATGGTCGACACGATCTCCTCGTGCCACACCTTGGAGAAGCGGCGCCGCGTGCCGTATTCGGCCACGCGGAAATCGGCCAGCGCCGGATCGTCCAGCACTAGGTGCATCTTGGACTGCAAGCGCTTGCGGCCCTCTTCCCAGTCGGGGTTCTTGCGCGTATTGCGGAAATAGACCTCGTTGACGATGGCCAGCACCGGGATCTCGAACAAAATCGTGTGCAGCCAGGGGCCCTTGACCTCGATACTGATTTCGCCCGGCCCCTCGCCCACGCCGATGTGGATGCAGCGCTCCGGCAGGTGGAACAGTTCCAGGAAATCGATGAAGTCGCTTTTGATAAAGCGCAAGCCGCCCAGATATTTAAGTTCATCCTCGGTGAAGCGCAGCTGGCACAGCAGGCGTACTTCTTCGCGGATTTCATCCAGGTAGGGACGCAGGTCGACCCCGGGCGTGCGGCATTTGTAACGGTACTCGACCTGGGCAGCGGGAAACTGATGCAGAACCACCTGCATCATGCTGAATTTATACAGATCGGTGTCGAGCAGCGAAGTGATTATCATGATGGCGCGTTTCGTTTCGCGACACCATAGCATAGAGCCCCCCGCGTTAAGGGCGAAGGGCCACTATGTCAATACGGGTATTGCCGGCACATCGGCGCGGCATTGGGTAAAATCCGCCCAACAAGACACAAAAGCCGCCGCTCCCGGAGTTCCTGAATGACCCACGTTGTCACCGAAAACTGTATTAAGTGCAAGTACACCGACTGCGTAGACGTGTGCCCGGTGGACTGTTTTCGTGAGGGTCCGAACTTCCTCGTGATCGACCCTGACGAATGCATCGACTGCGCCGTCTGCATCCCGGAATGCCCGGCCAATGCCATCTACGCCGAAGAAGACGTGCCGCAGGACCAACTGAATTTCATCGCCCTGAATGCCGAACTCTCGCCCGAGTTCGCCAGCATCAGCCGCGCCAAGAAGCCCCTGCCCGACGCCGACGAATGGAACGGCAAGCAGGACAAGCTGCAATACCTGGAAAAATAATCCGCGAACGCCGGCCCCAGCCTGGCGGCCGGCCTCGCGCGATGTGCCGATGACCGACGACTCCAAATACACGCGCCAGACCGTAACCCACGTCCAAACCTGGGTGCCCGACAAGCTGTTCTCCGTGCGTGTGACGCGCGACGACGCGTATACGTTCCAGCCCGGCCAGTTCGCCCGGGTCGGTCTGCCGGAGGCCGGCGCTGCCGACGACACGCCCACACTGTGGCGCGCCTATTCCATGGTGTCGGCGCCGCACGAACCCTGGCTGGAGTTCTATTCCATCGTGGTCCCCGAAGGCCTGTTCAGCCCGCGCATGGCGCGGCTGCAGCCGGGCGATTCCCTGTATGTGGAAAAGGCTCCCTACGGCTTCCTGACCCTGGAGCGCTTCGCGCCGGGCGGCGATCTCTGGCTGCTGGCCTCGGGCACCGGCCTGTCGGCCTACCTGTCGATCCTGCGCGACCCCGCCGTCTGGCGCGCCTACCGCCGCATCATCCTGGTGCACGGCGTGCGCACCGCCGCGGAGCTCGCCTACCGCGGCGAAATCGAATCCTGGCGCAATCAGCCCGAACTGGCCGAGGCTTTTGCCGCGGATCCGCAGAAGCTCGTCTACCTGCCCATCGCCACCCGCGAGGCCCTGCCCGGCATGCCGCAGGAACGCCTGACCACCTTGATCGCCGATGGTCGCCTGGAGCAGTTGGCGGGCCAGCCGCTGGATCCCGCGGTGGCCAAGATCATGCTTTGCGGCAACCCCGACATGCTGGCCGACGCCCGCAAGCTACTGGGCGAACGCGGTTTCAAGCCGGGACGCCGTGGCATCCCCGGCAATCTGGCGGTCGAAAACTACTGGTAGTTCTCTCCGTCCGACTTAGTGCATAAATCCTCCCTTTGATATGACAGCAGGGTGTAAAAAGCGCCCTAAACTGGTGCTCAATGGGTATTGGGTCGCTTTTTAGCAACAGATTTGCTTTTTTTGTCGGCGTTTCTTAAGGCTGTTTAGAAATATCGTTAGTCCCCAGAGCAATAATCGGGACACACGCACGACCCAGAAGGACTTTCCTCAAATGCTGTATCAATTGCACGAAATGCAGCGCGCCTTCCTGACTCCGTTCGCAGCATTCACGGACGCCGGTTCCCAGCTGTTTTCCAGCCCCTACAGCCCTCTCGCCTATACCCCGATTTCCCGCCAGATGGCGGCCGGGTATGAGCTGATGACCCGCATCGGCAAGGAATACCAGAAGCCTGCCTGGAATTTGCCCACCACCGAGATCAAGGGCAAGTCCGTCCGCGTCATCGAAGGCGTGGCGATGGACAAGCCCTTCTGCCGCCTGCTGCACTTCCAGCGCGACGTCCGCCACGCCGGCCACGGCGATCCCAAGGTCCTGCTGGTCGCGCCGCTGTCGGGCCACCACGCCACGCTGCTGCGCGATACCGTGCGCGCCCTGCTGCCCGCGCACGACGTCTACGTCACCGACTGGGTCGACGCCCGCATGGTGCCGCTGTCGGCCGGTCCGTTCCATCTGAACGACTATGTGCGCTACGTGCAGGACTTCATCCGCCACCTGGGCCCAGACGTGCACGTGATTTCCGTGTGCCAGCCCACGGTGCCGGTGCTGGCCGCCGTCTCGCTGATGGCCTCTGCCAACGATCCCTGCCAGCCGCGCAGCATGGTGATGATGGGCGGTCCCATCGACCCGCGCCAGTCGCCCACGCAGGTGAACCGCCTGGCCACGACCAAGCCCTACAGCTGGTTCGAGAACCAGGTCATCCATCCGGTGCCGCCGCGCTATCCGGGCGCGGGCCGCAAGGTCTACCCGGGCTTCCTGCAGCACGCGGGGTTCATGGCCATGAACCCCGACCGCCACATGAAGTCGCATTACGACTTCTACCTGGACCTGCTGCGCGGCGACGACAGCGACGCCGAAGCGCACCGCCGCTTCTACGACGAATACAACGCCGTGCTGGACATGCCAGCCGAGTTCTACCTGGACACGATCCGCATGGTGTTCCAGGAATTCCAGCTGCCCAACGGCACCTGGGAAGTGGACGGCAAGCTGGTGCGCCCGGCGGACATCAAGAAGGTCGCCCTTCTGACCATCGAAGGCGAACTGGACGACATCTCGGGCCAGGGCCAGACCCGCGCCGCCATCAAGCTGTGCAAGAACATCCCGGCCGAGCGCAAGACGCACTACACGGCGCCCAACTGCGGCCACTACGGCATTTTCTCGGGCCGCCGCTGGCGCGAAATGATCTGTCCTAAAATTGCCGAATTCATCCGGCAATCTGCGTAGGATGGGTGTAGCGCGAGCCAAGCCGGACTAAGGCCCGGACCTCCGACGCGCGCAACCCATCAAACAGCGGTGGCTAGAAATATCACTGCTGTTTGATGGGTTGCGCGCGATCTGCATTGGGATCCCTGGCTTCCGTCTTTCGCGCCCCCGTCCCACGATTTCTTCTTCACATCCATGTCCTGTCGCTCACTAGCCGACCGCATCGATGCCTTGCTGCCCCAGACGCAATGCACCAAGTGCGGATATGACGGCTGCCGGCCCTATGCCGACGCCATCGCGGACGGCTCCGCCCCGATCAACCGTTGCCCTCCGGGAGGCGATGAAGGCATCGCCGCGCTGGCGGCCCTGCTCGATACCCCCGTCCTGCCGCTGGACGCCAGCCGCGGCGAACCCGGTCCGCTGCTGGTCGCGCGCATCGACGAAGCGCACTGCATCGGCTGTACGCTGTGCATCCAGGCCTGTCCCGTGGATGCCATCGTGGGCGCCAACAAGCATATGCATACCGTGCTGGCCGACTGGTGCACCGGCTGCGACCTGTGCGTGGCGCCCTGTCCGGTCGATTGCATCCAGATGGTGCCGGCAGGCCGCGCCTGGGGTTCGCACGATGCCGCCATCAGCCGCCAACGCCACCGCAGCCATCTGGCGCGCACCGAACGACTGGCCGCCGACAACGCGCGCCTGATGGCGCCCGAGCCCACCGCCGTGCCCAGCACGCCTGCTCCCGCCGCCGACGAAGCGCGCAACGAGGACCGCAAGCGCTCCGCCATTGAATCCGCGCTGGCCCGCGCACGGGCCCGCCGCAACCCCACGCAATCATGAACGCAGCCAAACGCCGAGAGATCTTCGCCCGCCTGCAGGCCGCCAATCCGCACCCGACCACCGAGCTCGAGTACGACACGCCGTTCCAGTTGCTGATCGCGGTGCTGCTGTCGGCGCAGGCGACCGACAAATCGGTCAACATCGCCACGCGCAAGTTCTTCCCTGCTTACGGCACGCCGCAGGCCCTGCTGGCGCTGGGCGAAGAAGGCCTGGCGGATTACATCAAGACCATCGGCCTGTACCGCACCAAGGCGAAGAACACCATCGCCACCTGCAAGATCCTGATCGAGCAGCACGGCGGCGAAGTGCCGCAGACGCGCGAGGCGCTCGAAGCCCTGCCCGGCGTGGGGCGCAAGACCGCCAACGTGGTGCTCAACACGGCCTTCGGGCAACCGACGATGGCGGTGGACACGCACATCTTCCGCGTATCGAACCGTACCGGCATCGCGCCCGGCAAGAACGTGCTGGAGGTCGAACAGAAGCTCGAGAAGTTCGTGCCGCGCGAATACATGCAGGATGCGCATCACTGGCTGATCCTGCTGGGCCGCTACGTCTGCGTCGCGCGCAAGCCCAAATGCCCTCAATGCGGTATTTCCGATCTCTGCGAATTCAAGCAGAAGACGCCCGCCTGACGGCGCATAAGCTTATGCGCCGACACGGCATTCGGCGCACGCAAATCGGGTTTTCCCTCGCTCTCAAATCCATCAGGCGTTGATGACGATCAACGCATATTTGCTGCATTGCATTTCCATTACGGAAAGGCTCTCTTCCCTTGTGGCGCAAGCATTGTCGGCCTGCCGACAATTGCCCTTGCCGCACTGCAAAACCTATGACAAACCCTCATGGAATTTTGATAAATAGGTGCGCATACTCGCCGGCAACTCATAAGAAAACTGCGATTTCCTCGACAGTTTTCCAGCCCCTGCGGGGACCTGGCGCAACGACGGCAGGTGAGACCGAAATAAATACAACGCCGGTGCAGCGAACATGGACGACACGATCCTGGAGACAAAAGGCCTCACCAAGGAATTCCGCGGATTCGTCGCGGTCAATGGGGTCGATTTGCGTATCAAGCGGGGCGAGATTCATGCCTTGATCGGGCCTAACGGCGCGGGCAAGACCACTTGCTTCAACCTGCTTACCAAGTTTCTTTCTCCCACGTCGGGAACCATCAAGTTCAACGGAATCGACATTACCGGCGAGCGGCCCGCGCAGATCGCGCGGCGCGGCGTGATCCGTTCATTCCAGATCTCGGCGGTGTTCCCGCACCTGACCGTGCTGGAGAACGTGCGCATCGGCCTGCAGCGCAAGACCGGCCTGTCCTTTCACTTCTGGAAAAGCGACAAGCAGCTGTCGGTGCTGGACGCGCCGGCGCGCGACCTGCTGGAGCAGGTGGACCTGGGCGCCTTCGCCAACGAAACCACCGTCAACCTGCCCTATGGCCGCAAGCGCGCGCTGGAAATCGCCACCACGCTGGCGATGGAACCCGAGCTGATGCTGCTGGACGAACCCACGCAGGGCATGGGCCACGAGGACGTGGACCGCGTCACGCAACTGATCAAGCGCGTCAGCGCCGGGCGCACCATCCTCATGGTGGAGCACAACATGAATGTCGTGTCCTCCATCGCCAACACCATTACTGTGCTGGCGCGCGGCAGCGTGCTGGCCGAAGGATCGTACGCCGAAGTCTCCCGCCATCCGGCCGTGATGCAGGCTTACATGGGCACCACCGAGGGCGAACTTCAAGGAGCGCACGCATGAGCACCCCGGCACTCGAAATTTCGGGCCTGCAGGCCTGGTACGGGGAATCGCATATCCTGCACGGCGTGGATATGCGCGTTGGACAAGGCGAAGTGGTCACGCTGCTCGGACGCAACGGCGCCGGGCGCACCACCACCCTGCGGGCCATCCTGGGCCTGACGGGATCGCGCAAGGGTTCGGTACGGATCCACGGCACCGAAGCCATAGATCTGCCCACCTACAAGATCGCCCATCTGGGCGTGGGCTACTGCCCCGAGGAACGCGGCATCTTCGCCAGCCTGTCCTGCGAAGAGAACCTGCTGCTGCCTCCGGTCGTGGGCTCGCTGGGCGGCGGCATGTCGCTGGCCGAGATCTACGACATGTTCCCCAATCTGCAGGAGCGCCGGAATTCTCCCGGCACGCGCCTGTCTGGCGGCGAACAGCAGATGCTGGCCGTGGCGCGCATCCTGCGCACCGGCGCCAACCTGCTGCTGCTCGACGAAATCTCCGAAGGCCTCGCCCCTGTCATCGTGCAGGCGCTGGCGCGCATGATCACGGCGCTGAAGCAGCGCGGCTACACCATCGTCATGGTGGAGCAGAACTTCCGCTTCGCCGCGCCCTTGGCCGACCGCTTCTATGTCATGGAGCACGGCCAGATCGTCGAGCACTTCGAAGCCGCCGAACTTTCAGAAAAACAGGACACGCTCAACGAATTGCTGGGCGTCTAGAACCTGTGTCATCCGCCGGAAATCCGGCAACACTACACCGTAGGGAAGAGAGGAGTCATCCCATGAAGCTGCACACCATCACTGCTGCACTGGCCATGGCGGGCCTGGGATTTGCTGGGGCAACCGCCCACGCGCAAGGTATCTCCGACGATGTCATCCGCATCGGCTTCATCACTGACATGTCGGGCGTGTATTCCGACATCGACGGCAAGGCCGGTCTGGAAGCCGTGCGCATGGCAATCGAGGATGCCGGCGGTTCGATCAACGGCAAGAAGATCGAAGTCGTGTCGGCCGACCACCAGAACAAGGCCGACGTGGCCTCGGCGCGCGTGCGCGAATGGTTCGACGAGCAGAAGGTGGACGTCATCATCGCCGGCACCAACTCGTCGACCAGCCTGGCCATGGCCGGCGTGGCCGCCGCGAAGAAGAAGCCCTTCATGGCGATCGGCGCGGGCGCGTCGGACCTGACCAACGCCCAATGTTCGCCCTACACCGTGCACTACGCCTACGACACCGTGGCCCTGGCGCGCGGCACCGGTTCGGCCGTGGTGAAGGACGGCGGCAAGAGCTGGTTCTTCCTGACCGCTGACTATGCCTTCGGCCACGCGCTCGAGCGCGACACCATGGCCGTGGTCAAGGCCGCGGGCGGCGAGGTCAAGGGCCAGGTGCGGGCGCCGCTGGGCGCATCGGACTTCTCGTCCTTCCTGCTGCAGGCGCAATCGTCCAAGGCGCAGATCCTGGGCCTGGCCAACGCGGGCGGCGACACCATCAACTCGATCAAGGCCGCCAATGAATTCGGCGTGACCAAGACCATGAAGATGGCCGGCCTGCTGGTCTTCATCAACGACGTGCACGCGCTGGGCCTGCAAGCCACGCAAGGCATGTACCTGACCGACGGCTGGTACTGGGACCAATCCGACGCCTCGCGCGCCTGGTCCAAGAAGTTCGAAGCCAAGGTCGGCCGCAAGCCCTCCATGCTGCAGGCGGGCGACTACTCCGCCACGGCCTTCTACCTGAACGCCATCAAGGCCACCGGCTCGGACGACGGCGATGCCGTGATGAAGTGGATGAAGTCGAACAAGGTCAACGACTTCTTTGCGCAAGGCGGTTATGTGCGCGAAGACGGCCGCATGATCCACGACATGTACCTGATGCAGGTCAAGACCCCGGCCGAATCCAAGGCGCCGTGGGACTACTACAAGGTCGTGGCGACGCTGCCCGGCGACGAGGTCTACACCAAGTTGTCCGAGTCCACCTGCAAGCTGGTCAAGAAATAAACCAGCACACATGCCCCAGACGCGACCCGGCGCACCTACCCGCCGGGCCGCGTTCTGGCCGGGCCGCGTTTTGATTAGCTCGCTTCCATCCGTACGCGCAGGATTTTCATAAGATGACTGACATTTTCGGCATCCCCATACAGGCCTTGTTCGGCCAGCTATTGCTAGGCCTGGTCAACGGCTCCTTCTACGCCATGCTGTCGCTCGGGCTGGCCGTCATCTTCGGGCTGCTGAACGTCATCAACTTCGCCCACGGCGCGCTCTACATGCTGGGCGCGTTCGTCGCCTGGATGGGCCTGTCGTACTTCGGGTTGAACTACTGGGTCATGCTGATCCTGGCGCCGCTGATCGTCGGGTTGTTCGGCATCATCATAGAAAAACTGTTGCTGCGGCACCTGTACAAGCTCGACCACCTGTACGGGCTGCTGCTGACCTTCGGCTTGACGCTGCTCATCGAAGGCCTGTTCCGCAGCTTCTATGGCGTATCGGGCCAGCCCTACCCCACGCCCGACGCGCTGCGCGGCGCCACCAACCTGGGCTTCATGATCCTGCCGAACTACCGCGGCTGGGTCGTGGCGGCCTCCCTGGTGGTGTGCCTGGCCACCTGGTTCGTCATCGAACGCACCCGCCTGGGCGCCCTGCTGCGCGCCGGCACCGAAAACCCGCGCCTGGTCGAGGCCTTCGGCGTGAACGTGCCCCGCATGATCACCCTGACCTATGGCTTCGGCGTGGCGCTGGCGGGCTTTGCTGGCGTGCTGGCCGCGCCGGTGCTGCAGATTTCCCCCCTGATGGGTTCCAACCTCATCATCGTCGTGTTCGCCGTGGTCGTGATCGGTGGCATGGGGTCCATCATGGGCGCCATCGTGACCGGTCTGGGCCTGGGCGTGATCGAAGGACTGACCAAGGTGTTCTGGCCTGAGGCCTCCAGCACGGTCGTGTTCATCATCATGGCCATCGTTCTGTTGATCCGCCCGGCCGGGCTGTTCGGAAAAGAAAAATGAATCGTCAATTCCTGGGCTATGCGGTACTGGCCGTCGTGGTGGCCATTCTTCCCTTTGTCGGGGTCTATCCGATCTTCGCCATGAAGATCATGTGCTACGCGCTCTTCGCCTGCGCATTCAACCTGCTGCTGGGCTTTACCGGGCTGCTGTCGTTCGGGCACGCCGCCTTCCTGGGCAGCGCGGCCTACGCCACCGGCCACGCGCTCAAGGTCTGGGGCTTTCCCACCGAAATCGGCCTGCTGTTCGGCGTGGCCGTGGCGGCGCTGCTGGGCCTGGCGATGGGCGCCATCGCCATCCGCCGCAGCGGCATCTACTTCGCCATGATCACCCTGGCGCTGTCGCAGATGGTGTTCTTCTTCTTCCTGCAGGCGAAGTTCACCGGCGGCGAGGACGGCTTGCAAAGCGTGCCGCGCGGCAACCTGTTCGGGCTGATCGACCTGTCCAAGGACATCAACCTGTACTACGTGGTGATGGCCATCTTCGTCATCGGCTACTTCATCATCTGGCGCGCGGTGAACTCGCCCTTCGGGCAGGTGCTGCAAGCGCTGCGCGAGAACGAACCGCGCGCCATTTCGCTGGGCTATGACGTCGACCGCTTCAAGCTGCTGGCCTTCGTGCTGTCGGCCGCGCTGGCCGGCCTGGCGGGCGCCACCAAGACCCTGGTCTTCGTGTCGGCCACCCTGTCCGATGCCACCTGGCAGATGTCCGGCCTGGTCATCTTGATGACACTGATCGGCGGGCTGGGCACCTTGACCGGCCCCATCCTTGGCGCCTTCATCGTGGTGCTGCTGGAAAACAAGGTGGGCGACTTCGGCCAGATGATGGCCAACCTGACCGGCGTGGACTGGTTCCTGCGCCTGGGCGAATCCGTCACCATCGTGATCGGCCTGATCTTCGTGATCTGCGTGCTGGCCTTCCGCCGCGGCATCGTGGGCGAGGTCGGCGCCCTCATCAACCGCCGGCGCGCCGCCCGCGCCTGAAACGTCCACGGCTAGCCGCCGACACGGGGCCGCATGATGCGGCCCCGTTCTCATTGGGCGAGGCCGCAGCCCCCCGTACAATGAACGGCACCCGACCAAACAGGTGCCTGACCATGCGCAACCCGCATCCGCTCGCCCCCGTCCTTGGCGCCCTGGCGCTGGCCGCCGCGCTCATTCCCGCGGCTGTGCAAGCCGCCGATCCCGCCCCTCCCGTCTGCGAAATCGACCGGCCGGTCCGCTTCAGCGGCCTGAACTGGGAATCCAACCTGGTGCTGGCCGGCATCGAACGCTACGTGCTGGAACACGGCTACGGCTGCAAGACCAGCGTCGAGATCGGCGAGACCCTGCCCATGCTGGCCGCGCTGCAACGCGGCGACGTCGACGTCACCCCGGAAGTGTGGCCCGGCCAGATCGAGGGCGCCTGGAAGAAGGCCCTGGCCAGCGGCAAGGTGCTCGGCGTGGGCCACGTGTACGACGCCGGCGAAGGCTGGTACGTGCCGCGCTACACCGTCGAACGCCATCCCGGCCTGAAGTCCGCCGCCGACCTGGCGCGCTTCAAGGACGCGTTCGCGGACCCCGAGGAACCCGGCCGCGGCCGCATCTACGGTTGCCCGGCGGGCTGGGCCTGCGGCACCCTGAACGAAAACCTGTTGCGCGCCCTCAAGCTCGATAAGGATTTCGCGATGTTCGCCCCCGGCTCCGGCGCCGCGCAGAAGGCCGCCATCGTGTCCGCCTACAAGCGCAAGCGCGACATCGTCTTCTACTACTGGACGCCCACCTCGCTGGTCGGCGCGCTGGACCTGGTGAAGCTGGAACTGCCCGCCTTCGACCAGGCCGCCTACACCTGCATGACCGATCCCAAATGCGCGGATCCCGTACCCACCGAGTTCAAGCCCAACCCCGTGGTCACGGGCGTGAACGCCGCGTTCGCGAAACAGGCGCCGCAGATCGCCGAGTTCCTGGGCAAGCTGACGGTGCCCAGCGACGCCATCGACGCCACCCTGGGCTGGCTGGAAAACGAAGGCAAGGAACCCGAGGACGCCGCGCGCTATTTCCTCAAGCATTACGGCCCCGTCTGGCGGCAATGGATGCCGCCGCAGGCGGCCGACCGGGTGCAGGCGGCGCTGGCGCGCGAGTGACGGCCGGGACCCGGCCGCCGCCTCATGTATCCTG
The DNA here is from genome assembly GCF_002192695.1 of Achromobacter xylosoxidans. Lineage (GTDB taxonomy): Bacteria > Pseudomonadota > Gammaproteobacteria > Burkholderiales > Burkholderiaceae_B > Achromobacter > Achromobacter xylosoxidans_C. The sequence continues at coordinate 78,994 of NZ_MTLG01000053.1, read as the reverse complement.
ACGTTTCGGCGCGCCGATAGCGCCAGCCCAATTCAAGCGAAGGAAGACAACCATGGATGCCCTGTTCTGGCACAACGGTCACTGGACCACTGAAAACCCCAAACTGCTCGGCCCGGCCGACCACGCCTTCTGGATGGCCAGCATGGTGTTCGACGGCGCGCGCGCCTTCCGCGGCCTGACGCCGGACCTGGACCTGCACTGCCAGCGCGTGGTGCGCTCGGCCGAAAAAATGCTCATGAAGCCCCAGATCGGCTGGGAAGAAATCCAGAAGCTCTGCCTGCAGGCCGTGGCCAAGTTCCCGCAAGGCAGCGAGCTCTACATCAAGCCCATGTTCTATTGCGCCGACGGCTTCCTGCTGCCGGACGCCGACAAGACCCAGTTCGTGCTGCACGTGTTCAAGGTGCCGATGCCGGGCGACCAGGGCTTCTCCGCCTGCTTCTCCAGCTTTGCCCGTTCCTGGCCCAACATGGCGCCCACCGACGCCAAGGCGTCCTGCCTGTACCCGAACGGCCAGCGCGCCATCCGCGAAGCCGCTGAAAAGGGCTTCGACAACGCCATCATGCTGGACGGCGCGGGCAACATCGCCGAATTCGCCACCAGCAACCTGTGGATCGCCAAGAACGGCGTGGTATCCACGCCGGCCGACAACGGCACCTTCCTGAACGGCATCACGCGCCGCCGCGTGCTGGCCCTGCTACAGGCCGACGGCGTCGACGTCCAGGAACGCAGCCTGACCCGCGCCGACATCGAAAGCGCCGACGAAGTGTTCTCGTCCGGCAACTACGGCAAGGTGGTGCATGTGAACCGCGTGGAAAACCGCCAGCTGGAGTACGGCCCCATGGCCCGCCGCGCTCACAAGCTGTACATGGATTACGCGGAAAGCACCGGCGCGAAATAAGATCGCTGCCACATCAGCCTCTTCCACGCTGCCCGCCCCTGTGCGGGCAGCGTCGTTCTCAGGAATGCCTCATGCAGACCCGACGCGACTTTCTCCGCAGCAGCGCCTCCCTGGCCGGCACCGCCAGCGCCCTGGCCTTGCTGCCCGCCTCCATCCGCCGCGCGCTCGCGATTCCGGCAGCGCGGCGCACGGGCACGATCCGCGACGTCGAACACATCGTGATCTTCATGCAGGAGAACCGCTCGTTCGACCACTACTTCGGCGCGCTGGCCGGCGTGCGCGGGTTTGGCGACCGCTTCCCCATTCCGGTGCCGGACAGCCCGGATGCGCGCCATCGCAGCGTCTGGGCGCAATACAACGACAAACCCGATGAAGGCGCGCCGCGCACGGTGCTGCCGTTCCATCTGGATACGCGCGTAGCCTTCGAGACCATGCGCGTGGCCAGCACGCCGCACACCTGGTCCAATGCCCAGGACGCCTGGGACGCCGGCCGCATGGGCAATTGGCCGGCCGCCAAGAAGAACCATTCCATGGCGTACTTCACCGATGAGGACATGCCCTTCCAGTACGCCATGGCGCGCGCCTTCACGGTCTGCGATGCCTATCACTGCTCTTTCACCGGCGGCACCAACACCAACCGGCTGTTCGTCTGGACCGGCACCAACGACGGCCTGGGCCGCGGCAACGGCCCGGCCTTGGGCAATACCTACAACAAGCTCAAGGGCGGCGATCCGGCGCGCGCCTATACCTGGACGACCTATCCCGAACGCCTGGAGGCGGCGGGCGTCAGCTGGCGCATCTACCAGAACATGGCGGACAACTACTCCTTGAATCCCACCGCCGGGTTCAAGGCCTATCGCGACGCCTATCACGGCGCGCCGGGATCGGCCGCCGCGTTGAAGGACAAGGCGCTGACCACGCGCGACCTGGATCTGCTGCGCCAGGACGTGCTGGACGGCACGCTGCCGCAGGTCTCATGGATTTGCGCCACCAAGGCCGGCTCGGAGCATCCCAGCCCGTCCAGCCCGGCGCAAGGAGCCGACTACACGGCCCGGGTGCTGGACGCGCTGACGGCCAACCCCGAAGTCTGGAGCAAGACCGTCCTGCTGCTGATGTTCGACGAGAACGACGGCTTCTTCGATCACATGCCGCCGCCCGCGCCGCCCTCGCGCGATGCCTCGGGAGCACTGGCCGGGGCGTCCACCGTGGATACGCGCGGCGAGTATCACGAGATCGTCGCCGGCGCGGAGAAAGACGACACCGCGGCCCATCTGCACGGCGTCTACGGCCTGGGTCCGCGCGTGCCCATGTATGTGCTGTCGCCCTGGACCAAGGGCGGCTGGGTCAACTCCCAGGTGTTCGACCACACGTCCGTGCTGCGCTTCGTCGAGCAGCGCTTCGGCGTGGCCGAGCCCAATATCTCGCCCTGGCGCCGCGCCGTGTGCGGCGACCTGACCTCGATCTTCGATTTTTCCGCGCCGGACGGCGCGGGCCTGCCCAGCGGCTTTCCGGCCACGGCAGAACGCGCCGGTCTCGCATCGGCGCTGCCAGGCACGGTCACGCCGTCCGCGCCGTTGCAGCCGGGACTGGCGCGGCAGCAGGCCGGCACGCGCCCGTCGCGCCCCCTGCCCTATGCGCTGCAGGTCCACGCGCGCGCGGACGCTGAAAGCGTCACGCTACGTTTCGAGAACAGCGGCGCGGCGGGCGCGGTGCTGCACGTCTACGACCGCCTGCACCTGGAACGCGGCCCGCGCCGCTACACCGTGGAAGCCGGCAAGCAGCTGGAAGGCGCATGGCAGACCGCCGACGACGACGGCCGCTACGATCTGTGGGTGCTGGGCCCCAACGGTTTGCATCGCCATTGCACCGGCCGCGCCGGCCTGCCGCCGCTGGAGGTCCGGGCCGCTTACCAGGGGCCCGGCGCATCGCTGCAACTGACGCTGCACAACCCCGCCCCGCAGGCACGCTCGTTCCGGGTCGAGGCCAATGCCTACGGTTATCCCCAAGGGCGCGACACCACGCTCGCTCCTGGCCAGACGGTCATCCTGTCCTGGGACATGAGCCGCAGCGCCGGCTGGTACGACCTGACCGTGCGCGACAGCGGCGATCCGTCCTATACGCGCCGCTTGGCCGGACGCATCGAAACCGGCGCGCCCTCCACTTCCGACCCCGCGATGGGACAGGAGCTGATACTGCAATGGACACCCCTGGCATGAAACCACCCGCCCCCTATGAAGACGCCGTGACCTTCCAGTTCGGCGACTCGCCCGAGTTGGCCGACGAGTTGCTGGCGCTGGTGCTGGCCGGCACAAAGACCGCCACCTGCGGCGCGTTGCGCGACTTCAACGAACAGGAGCCCGTGCCCCAGGCCGGCCGCCGCGACGTGGTGCTGGACGGATCGGGCCGCCCGGCTTGCGTGATCGAGACCACCAGCGTATTGATCCAGCGCTTCGACCAAGTGGACGAAGCGTTCGCGCTGGCCGAAGGTGAAGGACCTTACGAGACCTGGCGCGATGCGCACATCGCCTATTTCGACCGCAATGGCGGCTATGCGCCCGACATGATGCTGGCGTGTGAACGCTTCAGGGTGGTCGAAGTCTTCGAGCGATAGAAAAGGCCGGACGCCTTACGGCGTCCGGCCTATCATGCGCTCGGGGCTGGTCAGCTTTGCTCGCCGCCCTTGCCCAGGCCCAGATAGCTTTCGATGACCTTGGGGTCGCCGGCCAGCTCGCGCGCCGGGCCGTGCAGGATGACCTCGCCGGTTTCCAGCACGTAGCCGTAATCGGCCACTTGCAACGCCGCGCGCGCGTTCTGTTCCACCAGCAGGATCGCCACGCCGGTTTCGCGCAGGCGCGCGATGATGTGGAAGATCTCGCGCACGATGCGCGGCGCCAGGCCCAGGCTGGGCTCATCGAGCATCAGCAGGTTGGGCTTGGCCATCAGCGCGCGGCCGACGGCCAGCATCTGGCGTTCGCCGCCCGACAGCGTGCCGGCCTGCTGGGCACGGCGCTCGCGCAGCCGCGGAAACAGGTCGAACACTTCGTTCAGCGTGTCGCGCCAGCCGCTTTCGCGGGCGCGGTAGCGGCGGAAACCGCCCAGCAGCAGGTTGTCTTCCACCGACATGGTGCCGAACAGTTCACGGCGCTCGGGCACCAGCGACATGCCGGCCGCGACGCGGCGTTCGACCTGCCAGCCCGATACGTCGGTGCCGGCGTACTGCACGGTGCCGGCCGCGTGGCCGGTCTGCGGCAGCGAGCCCATCATGGCGTTCAGCATGGTGGACTTGCCGGCGCCGTTGGCGCCGATCACCGTGACGATGCTGCCTGCGGGCACGGTGAGCGAGGCGCCCACCAGCGCGCCCACCTTGCCGTAGCGGGCGGACAGGTTGCTGACTTCGAGTACGGGAGCGCTCATCACACGCCTCCTGCCGACACGGGCTTGGCCTGGTCCGCTTCGGGCAGGTCGTCATCGATGCCGCCCAGGTAGGCTTCCAGCACCGCCGGGTTCTTTTGCACGTCGGCCGGCACGCCTTCCGCCAGCTTGGTGCCGAAATCCATCACCACGAGGTGGTTGGTCAGACGCATCACAAAATCCATATCGTGTTCGACGAGCAGAATGCTCATGCCCTCGGCGCGCAACTGTTCCAGCACGCGCGCCAGGTCCTGCTTTTCCTTGTAGCGCAGGCCCGCGGCGGGTTCGTCCAGCAGCAGCAGCACCGGGTCGGCGGCCAGGGCACGCGCGATTTCCAGGATGCGTTGCTGGCCCAGCGCCAGGTTGCCGGCCTGCTCGTATAGGTACTCGCCCAGGCCGACGCGCTTGATCTGTTCGGCGGCCTCGTGCAGCAACTGCGCCTCGCGGGCGCGGTCCGAATGCAAGGCGCCGGCCAGCACGCCAACGTCCGAGCGCAGGTGCGCGCCCAGCGCCACGTTCTCCAGCACCGTCATGCCCGGCAGCAACTGCACGTGCTGGAAGGTGCGGCCCACGCCCAGCTTGGCGATCTCGCGCGCCGAACGGCTGTCGATGCGCTGGCCCATGAAGGTGACCTGGCCGCGCGTCACCGGCAGCACGCCGCTGATCAGGTTGAAAGTCGTGCTCTTGCCGGCGCCGTTCGGGCCGATCAAGCCCATGATCTCGCCGGAAGCGACCTTGAAGGAGATGTCGTTGACCGCGACCAGGCCGCCGAACTCCTTGCGGATGGCGTCGACTTCGAGCACCACCTGGCCGGCTTGCGGGCGTGCGCGCGTCGGCAGGGCCGGCGCAGCCGCGGGCGGAGCCATGTTGCGGCGCGAACCGTCGGCGCCGGTGATGCTGCCCCACCAGCCCGCCAGGATCGGCCACAGGCCGTTGCGGGCATATTGCAGCATCAGGATCAGCAGCACGCCGAAGACGATCATCTCGAAGTTGGCGTTGGTGTCCAGCAGCTTGGGCAGGAGGTTCTGCAGCTGGTCCTTCAGCACCAGGATGACGCCGGAGCCCAGCAAGGCGCCCCAGACGTAGCCGGCGCCGCCGACCACCGCCATGAACAGGTACTCGATGCCGTAGTTGATGCCGAAGGGGCTGGGGCTGACGGCGCGCTGCATGTGCGCGTAGAGCCAACCCGAGACGCAGGCCAGCAGCGCCGCCCAGACGAAGATCACGACCTTGTAGGCGGCGGTGTTCACGCCCATGGACTCGGCCATGCCGGCGCCGCTCTTGAGCGCGCGGATGGCGCGGCCCGGACGCGAGTTCAGCAGGTTGCGGGTGGCCCACAGCGCCAGCAGCACGAACACCCAGATCAGGTAATAGATGTGGCGGCCGCTGGCCAGCGACATGCCGAAGATGCTGATGGGCTCGATGCCGGCGATGCCGTCATGCTTGCCCAGCCAATCGATGTTGCCGAACAGGAAGTACAGCGACAGGCCCCAGGCGATGGTGCCCAAGGGCAGGTAGTGGCCCGACAGGCGCAGGGTGATGGCGCCCAGCAGATAGGCCACGACGGCCGTCAGGATCAGCCCGGCCGGCAGCGCCAGCCAGGGCGAGACATCGTATTGCGTGGTCAGGTAGGCGGTGGTGTAGGCGCCCAGGCCCACGAACGCCGCCTGGCCGAACGAGGTCAGGCCGCCCACGCCGGTCAGCAGCACCAGGCCCAGCACCACCAGGCTGGCCAGCCCGATGTAATTGAGTTGCGTCACCCAGAATTCGGGCGTGACCGACAGCATCGGCAGGCCCGCCAGGACGACGAGGAAGAGGACGAGCAAAATGCGGTTCATGACGTTTATTCCTCTTCGTCCACGTGATGGGTGCTGAACGAACGCCAGACCAGAACCGGGATAATCAAGGTGAAGACAATCACTTCCTTGTAGGCGCTGGCCCAGAAGGACGAGAAGGATTCCAGCACGCCCACCAGCAGCGAGCCGGCGGCAGCCACCGGATAGCTGGCCAGGCCGCCGATGATGGCGCCGACGAAGCCCTTCAGGCCGATCAGGAAGCCGGTGTCGTAGTACACGGTGGTGATGGGCGCGATCAGCATGCCGGACATGGCGCCGATGGCGACCGCCAGCGTGAAGGTCAGGCTGCCGGACATGGTGGTGCTGATGCCGACCAGGCGGGCGCCGCGGCGGTTGACGGCCGTGGCGCGCAGCGCGCGGCCGTACAGCGTCTTGCCGAAGAACAGCCACAGGCCGATGATCAGGATCGCGCAGGTCGCCACCACGAACAGGCTTTGCGCCGACCAGGTCATGAAGCCCAGGTCGACCTGGCCGCTGACGAAGGCCGGGGTGCGCCAGCCTTCAGCGCCGAAGAACACCAGCGCCAGGCCGGTGAGCGCAAAGTGCACGGCCACGGAAACGATCAGCAGCACCAGCACGGTGGCTTCGGCCAGCGGCTGGTAGACGATGCGGTAGACCATGGGACCCATCGGGATCACCAGCAGCAGCGTCAGCAGCATGTTCAGCCACAGCGAATTGCCGGGCGCGGTGTAGGTCACGGTCAGCCAGAGCAGCGCCAGCGGCAGAACCACACAGGTGGCGACGGCCTTGGGCAAGGCGGCGGCGCTGCGGGTGCGCAGCGCGCGCAACAGCTCGAGCGCCAGGCAAACGACGCCCAGCAGCGGCAGGAGATAGGCGGTGCCCGGCACTTTGCCGTCCACCAGCATGGCCAGGGTCAGGGCGCCGAACGCCACGAATTCGCCCTGGGGAATGAAAATGACGCGCGTAACGGCGAATACCAGCACCAGAGCCATGCCCAGGAGGGCATAGATGGCGCCGTTGACGACACCGTCTTGCAGCAGGATCAGCGCAATTGAGGAATCCATCTAACAACCTTATTTATTCTGGTGTTCCGGCCGCACCCGGGACACTGATACGACACACCGGCCGGAAAGGCCGGTGCGAAGCATTGCTGGGGTGCCGCGCGGCGGGCGCCGCCGCGCTTTGCGCACCCTTGGATCGGGCGATCCTGGAGGATTACAGGCCGGGCTGGTAGACCCACTTGCCGCCTTCCACCTTGACCATCACGCGCGAGCGCTCGTCAAAGCCGGCGTGGTCCGTCGGCGACATGTTGAACACGCCTTGCGAAGCGGCCAGGTCCTTCACGCCTTCCAGGGCGTCGCGCATGGCGACGCGGAATTCCGGCGTGCCGGGCTTGGCGCCCGACTTCAGCGCCACGGGCAGCGCGGCCACGACCAGTTGGCCGGCGTCCCACATATGGCCGCCGAACGTGTTGGTCGAACCGGCGCCGTTGGCCTTTTCGTAGGCTTCGACATAGGCCAGGGCCGACTTCTTGACCTGGTTGCTGTCCGGCAGCTGGGCCGCAACCAACAGCGGGCCGGCCGGCAGCAGCATGCCGTCGCAGTCCTTGCCGCACACGCGCAGCACGTCGTTGTTGGCGGCGCCGTGGGTCTGATAGATGGTGCCGCCGTAGTTGCGGGCCTTCAGTTCCTTCTGCGGCAGGGCCGAGGGGGTGCCGGCGCCGGCGATCAGGATGGCGTCGGGCTTGGCGCCGACCAGCTTGAGCACCTGGCCCGTCACGCTGGTGTCGGTGCGGCTGTATTTCTCGATGGCGACGATCTCGATGCCCTTGGCCTTGGCGGCCTTTTGCATCACGTCCAGCCAGCCGTCGCCGTAGGCGTCGGCGAAGCCGATGAAGCCCAGGGTCTTGACCTTGGACTTGGCCATGGCGTCAGCCAGGGCGCCGGCCATGAGAGCGTCGTTCTGCGGGGTCTTGAAGACCCAGCGGCGCTTGTCGTCCACGGGCTCGACGATCTTGGCGCTAGCGGCCACGCTGATCATGGGCACCTTGGCTTCGGCGGCCACGTCGACCATGGCGAGCGAGCCCGGCGTGACCGAGGTGCCGATCAGCACGTCGACCTTGTCGTCGGTGGCCAGCTTGCGCGAGTTCTTGACGGCTTGGGTCGTGTCGGTGGCGTCGTCCAGGACGATCCATTCGATCTTCTGGCCAGCCACTTCCTTGGGCAGCAGAGCCACGGTGTTGCGCTCGGGGATACCCAGCGACGCGGCGGGGCCGGTGCTGGACACGGTCACGCCAACCTTGACCTGGGCGTTCGCCAGTAGCGGCAGGGCCAGGGCAATGGCGGCAGCCGCCGCGGACAAGCCGAAGTGCTTGCGCATATTTTTGTCTCCTGTGGTGGCTCTGTGGCGCCTCGGACGAGGCAGGGCGAGCCTAGTTAAAGTTATACAGAAAAAAATATTATAGGGTTAAAACAGTATCAGATGACGATGCGCAACTCCGGTAATTCCCTGACGTGCTACGAAAAACGCAATTCAGCAAACGCATTCGTTAATGGCGAACTTGTACTAGAAAAGCTTGGCGGCCGTCAGTTGGGGGATTCCCTTGGACGGCAACGCTCCTCTCAACGCCCCAACATCGGCCACACGCGCTCCACCCGCGACGCCACCCAGGCGGCAACCACGGCCTTGGCCAAGTCGCCGGGCAGAAACACCGCCACCGCCATCGCAGCCTTGGCCAAACCCATTTTCGTCACGGCGGCCAGCCAGGGCACGCCGCAGGCGTAGACCACCGCAATGCCGCCGACCACGCATGCCGCCAGATAGCCGGCAAATTTCGCCCAGCCCCCTGTTGCACGGCCGGCAAGGCTGCGCGCCAGCCAGCCCGTCACGAGGGCGCCCGCCACCAGGCCGACGAGAAAGCCGCCGGTAGGCCCGAAAAAGGCGCCCAGCCCTCCCCGGCCTCCCGGCAGCACGGGCAGCCCGACCGCGGCCAGCGCCAAGTACAGCAGGCAGGCCAGCGCGCCGCGGACGGGTCCGAGCATCGCGCCCGCCAGCATGGCGCCCAAGGTCTGCAGCGTGACCGGCACCGGAATGGCGGGCAGCGGAATCGGCGGGATCAGGCTCAGGACGACGATCAGCGCCGCGAACAGCGCAATCAGAACGGTATTACTGGATTTCACGGTTTTCCCCTTTGGGAGATGGAACTGGGCGCGCGGCCCTCAGTGGCTGCGCGCGTCTATCGCTTCGGATACTTCCTGCGCTCTTTTCAGCGTCAACACGATCAGGGGCACGATCAGCGCGACCGGATTGGCGCCCAGGCCGCGGGCCGCCTGCGCTTCGCGGATTTCCTGGAAGTTGCGCCAGATTTCAGGCACGAAACGCAGGGTCAGCGCCAAGGCCAGCGCGACCTTGCCGGCGTCCACCAGCCGCATGCGTTCAAGCGGCATCAGCGCCTTTTCGCAGACGGCGATCAGATCGGACGTGCGGGTGGCCAGCGTCACGGCCAGGGCCAACGCCACCATCGCCCCCACGCGCAGCAGCACGGCCAGCGCCTCCATCCCACCCTGGAACCAGGCGGTGAACAAGCCGATGGCCAGCAGCACCCAGGCCAGTCCCTTTACCTGGCGCCAGACCGTGGCCGCGGCCACGCCCGTGGACCAGACCAGGGCGGCGGCGGCCAGGAAGGCCGGCGCCAGCCAGCGCGGATCGTGCAACAGGAACAGCCCCGCGCCCGCCGCCATCAGCACCAGCAGCTTCAGCCAGGCGGGCAGGCGATGCAGCCAGGTGTCGCCCGCGACGTACAGTGGCTCCATCATGCGCAGTGCTCCCGGTACCAGCGCAGCGCGGCGGCCGGCTGGTCGTCGGCCGCGACATTGCCGTCGCGCACCACCACCACCCGGTCGAAATCCTCCAGTAGCTCCAGGTCATGGCTGACGACGATGGCGTCATGGGGCAGGCCCGCGATGGCGTCGCGCACGCGATTGCGGTTGCGCAGGTCCAGCTGGGTGGTGGGTTCGTCGAACACGATCAGCGCCGGCTCCATCACCAGCACCGCCGCCAGCGCCACCAGTTGGCGTTCGCCGCCGGACAGCGTGTGGCTGGTCCGGTCCGCCAGGTGGCCCACGCCCAGGCGGCCCAATTGCGCGTCGATGCGAGCTTCGCGCTGTTGGCGGTCCGGGGCCAGATGCTTCAGGCCGAACGCCAGGTCCTCGCGGACGATGGGGAAGACGATCTGGTTTTCAGGGTTCTGGAAGACGAAACCGACCTGGCGGCGCACGGCCTTCAGGTCGCGCCGGGTATCCAGCCCGCCCACCCGCACGCTGCCGGCGGAAGGCAGGACCAGCCCGTTGACCAGGCGCGCCAGCGTGCTCTTGCCGGCGCCATTGGGGCCGACGATGCCGATGCGGCGCTCGGCCAGCGTCAGGCTCACCCCATTCAGCACTTGCGCCTGGGGCGTGGAAACAACCGCCTGGTCAAACTCGATTAACATGGGGCGGGATTATGCCCGAACCATTTCGGGCATCGGGACTCCAAGAGCTCATATGGACAAAGTACGAAAATCCGACGCCGAATGGCGTGCCCAGCTTTCCCCCGAAGAATACGTCGTCACCCGCGAAAAGGGTACCGAACGCGCGTTCACCGGGCGTTACTGGAATACGTTCACCCATGGCATCTACCGCTGCGTGGGCTGTGGCACGGCACTGTTCGCTTCCGACACCAAATTCGACGCCGGCTGCGGCTGGCCCAGCTACTTCCAGCCGCTGGATCCCGAACTGGTGCGCGAAGAGCGCGACACCACCCACGGCATGGTCCGCACCGAAGTGCTGTGCAACGTCTGCGACTCGCATCTGGGACACGTCTTCCCCGACGGCCCCGAGCCCACCGGACTGCGTTACTGCATCAATTCCCTGTCGATGACGTTTGAACCCATAGAAGACTGAATGAAGAAGTTCCTGTTCGACCTGTTTCCGCTGTTCCTTTTCTTCATTGCGTATCGGTACACGGATATTTTCATCGCCACGGGCGTCGCCATGGCGGCGGCCGTGCTGCAGATCGTCTGGCTGAAGGCCACGGGCCGCGCCACCGAGGCCATGCACTGGATCAACCTGACCGTCATCCTGGTGTTCGGCGGCGCCACGATCTGGCTGCACAGCGATGTCTTCATCAAGTGGAAGCCCACGGTGCTGTACTGGCTGTTCGGCGGCGCGCTGGTCTTTGCGCGCCTGTTCTTCGGCCGCAACCTGATCCGCCGCCTGATGGAAAAGCAGATCCAGTTGCCCGACGCCGCCTGGGAACGGCTGAACCTGGTCTGGGCCGGCTTCTTCCTGATCGCGGGCGCGCTCAACCTGTACGTGGCGTTTTCCGGCCACTTCACCGAATCGCAGTGGGTCAGCTTCAAGGCCTTCGGCCTGATGGGCCTGATGGTGGTCTTCGTGATCGGCCAGTCGATCTGGCTGGGCAAGCACATCCAGACGGAGGATCAGGCCCCTTCCTCCGACACCCCGCCCCGCCAGCCCTGAACCCTTTCCGAATCCGCGGCCGGCGTGCCGCGCCGGAACCAAACCCCTACCCAAATGTCAGACACCACCGACCGCATTTCCCTGATCCGGGAGCGGCTAGCCGTCCTGGAGCCCGTCAGCCTGGACATCCTGGACGACTCGCATTTGCATGCCGGCCACGAAGGCAGTAAAAACGGCGCCGGCCACTATCGCGTGATCATCGTAGCGCCTTGCTTTGCGGGGCTCTCGGCCGTTGCGCGGCATAGGCTGGTGTATCATCATTTGCAAGATTTGATCCCTTATCCGATTCATGCGCTTGCGCTAGATGCCCAGGCTCCCAAATAGAAAGTAAAAGGATATTCATGAAACGCATCGTCATGCTGGCTGCGGCCTGCGTCATCGCCGTGCCTGCTTTTGCGCAGAACGTGGCTACCGTCAACGGCAAAGCCATCCCGCAGAAGAGCCTGGATCAATTCGTCAAGCTGCTGGTCAGCCAGGGCGCCACCGATTCGCCGCAACTGCGCGAACAGGTCAAGCAGGAAATGATCAACCGCCAGATCTTCGTGCAAGCCGCCGAAGCCAGTGGCATCGCCAAGCAGGCCGACGTCCAGACCGAAGTCGAACTGGCCCGCCAAGGCATCCTGGTCCGCGCCCTGATGGCCGACTACCTGGCCAAGCACCCGGTGTCCGACGCCAAGGTCACGGCCGAGTACGAGAAGATCAAGAAGGAACAAGCCGGCAAGATGGAATACAAGGTCCGCCACATCCTCGTCGAAGACGAGAAGACGGCGAACGACCTGCTGGCCCAGATCAAGAGCAACAAGAGCAAGTTCAACGACCTGGCCAAGAAGAACTCCAAGGACCCCGGCAGCGCCGAAAAGGGTGGCGATCTGGGTTGGGCTCCCCCGACCAACTACGTCCAGCCGTTTGCACAGGCCGTGACGCAGCTGAAGAAGGGCGAACTAGTCGACAAGCCGGTGCAGACCCAGTTCGGCTGGCACATCATCATGGTCGACGACACCCGTCCGGTGGAATTCCCGCCGCTCGACCAGGTGCGCCCGCAACTGGAAGAAATGCTGCGCCAGCAAACCCTGGCCGACTACCAGAAGGAACTGCGCGAAAAGGCCAAGATCCAGTAAACCTTGCCGCACAGATGAAAAATGCCCGCGCAAGCGGGCATTTTTTTCGCCTGGATTTTTCGGCGCCGGGGTCGCGCCCCCTTAAGCCAGCGCCTGCCGCAGATGGGCGTCCCAGAGCGGGCCTTCCAACAATGGCGACAGATGGCCGTAGCGCCCGGCCACGCGGGTCTGGACGACGTGGGCGGGGTACGGGATCCGCGCCCCCGCGCCCGGATCGTCGGGCGCAAAGAGCTCGTCCGATACGCAACGCAGCCAGCGCACGGGCGTGGCGGTTTCCAGCAGCGCGTCGCGCGCGTCGTAGCGGCAGGCGGACGTCCTGAGCGCCGCCATGGACCATGGTGAAAAGCGCGCCGCCCAGGCCTGGGCCTCGGTCCTCAAGCGCAGCTCCACGGCGGATTCGCCGGTGTCGGCCAGCCATTGAGCATAGCCATAGCGGCGCAAGGTCGCGCAGCGCAGCTCGACCCAATCGCTCCAGGCATCCGCATCGCCCGCATCGAGAGCGGCAGCGATCCGGCGCAAGCGCTGCGCATCCGCCATGCTGCCGCCGCCGCGCGGCGCCGAGGCCAGCGCCACCACCCGCCCGACGGGCAAGGGCGCGGCCGCCGCCCACTGGAAGGCCTGGTAGCCGCCATAGGAATAGCCCACCACCGCATCCAGACGCTCGACCCCTATCCCGCGCAGCCATTCCCCCTGCAGGCGCACGCCATCGGCGATCGAAAAGTCGGGAAACGCGCTGGCCGCGGCCCCGGCCGGCGCGCTGCTGCCGAAGCAGGAACCCAGCGCGTTGGGCGCCAGCACGCAGGTATCGCGCGTGTCCAGCGCCGCCCCCGGTCCCAGCCACGGACTGGCCCAGCCGGCGTCGAGATGGACTTCCCCCTCGTCCGGCTGCAAGGCCTGGTGGCTGCCGGATATGCCGTGCAGCAGCAACACCACGGCGCGCGCGCGATGCGGCGGCGGGCCATGGCGGGCCCAGGCGAGCCGGGCCGGCGCCAGCGCGCCGCCGCCGTCCAGCGGCAAGGATGCCAGCTGCGTCACGCCGCAGGCGAGCTCCGTGGGCGGATGGGCGGCCATCGGCGACTCCTAGACCGGGCGCTCGCCCATGACCGTGGTGCGATAGATCGTGCGCCGCATGCTGGCCGGCAGTTCGCGGGTGGTGGCCTTGTGCATCACGCAGCGGTTGTCCCACATGACCACGTCGCCCGGCTCCCATTGCAGCGCGTACTGGTACTGCTCCTGCGTGCAATGCGTAAACAGGCGCTCCAGCAACTCCTGGCTGTCCGCCTCGCCCCAGCCGGACACCTCGGCCGTCATGCCGGGATGCACGTACAGCGCCTTGCGGCCCGTCTCGGGATGGGTGCGCACGATGGGGTGTTCCACGTCAGGCGTGCCGGCCAGCTGGCTGGCATCCATCTGCACCTGGGTGCCCTCGTCGGCCCTGGTGTTCTTGCGCCGGTAGCGGTGCACCGCCCGCAGGCCGGCCAACTGGGATTGGACCGCGCCCTCCAGTTCCTCGTAGGCCTGGTACATGTTGATGAACAAGGTGTTGCCGCCTTCCGGCGGAATCAGCTGCGCATTCAGGATGGTGGCCTTGGCCGGACATTCACGGAAGGCAAAATCCGAATGCCAGTACGAACCGCCGTCGGCAATGCCCGCCGGCACGCCGTTCTTGACCTCGTTGGACAGCACGAATATCTCGGGATACTCGGGATGGTTGTACTGGGCCAGCACGTGGATATCCAGCTCGCCCAGGCGGCGGCTGAAGCGCAGTTGGCCCTCGGGCGAGAGGCGCTGGTTCTTGAAGACCAGCAGTTGGTGGCGCAGGAACAGCGCATTCACGTCCGCGAAGGCGGCGTCGTCCAGGGTTTCCAGAACCACGCCATGCACGGCCGCGCCGATCAGCGGGCTCAGGGGTATCGCTTTCATCATCAGGCTCCAGCAGAGGTTCAGGGAAGACGGTGCACGCGGGCCTCGGTGCGCACCAGCGGCTCGGCGCCGTGCTCTCCGATCAGCACCGGATACTCCAGCCGCATGCCGCCCACGCCCGGGCGGTACAAGTGCGTGCCCAAGGCCACCACCATGCCGGGCGTCACCACGTCGCGGCTGCGCAGGTTGATGAAGGGCCGGGTGCGCGCGCAGGTGCCCAGGCCGTGGCCGAACAACGGCAGGCCGAACTCGCTCAGACCGTGCTTTTCGAACACGGCAATGCCGCGGCTGGCGCACTCCGCTATCGGCCGGCCGGGCGTCAGGGATGCGAGCATGGTCTGCACGGTCTCTTCCCAGCAGTCGATCAGCTTGCTCTGCGCGGCGTCCGGTTTGCCCAGGAACACCGGCAAGGCGGTGTCCGCCATGTAGAGATCCAGCAAGGGGTGCAGGTCCAGGATCACGAATTCGTTTTGGCGGATCGCGCGATCCGTCGCCTGCTGGGTGACGCCGCGCAGGAATCCCGTGCGCTCGCCCGCGCCGACCTCGGTGCCGCCCGTCACGGCCCAGGACCAGGTGCTGCCGCGCTGCCGGATCGCGCGCTCGATTTCGCCGGCGATCTCGTTCTCGGTCGCGCCCGCCCGCACCGCGTTCATGCCCTGCTCGAAGCCGTAGTCCGAGACTTCCGCCGCATGGCGCAGGCGCTCGATCTCGGCCGCATCCTTGATCAGCATGACGTCGTCGATCACGTCCACGCCATTGGCGAAACGGATGTCCGGCAGGTGGCTGGTCAGGTCGAAGTATTCCGCTGCGGTCAGCATGCCCGGCGCCACCTGCGCGGCCCCCGGATGCGACAGGTCCAGCGCGACCTTGCCCCGCGTCAGCCCGTGATGCTCCAGGCGCTGGCGTATCAGTTGCGGAAAGTCCGAAAACTCGAATTCGTACATCTCCATTTCATGGCCTTCCGCCCGCACCCGGGAAGCGTCCATGGCCCAGTAGATGAATTCGCAATGCCCGTCCGCCGTGACCAGCACGGCGCCGCGCCACGGCATGAAGGCGCCGCTCAGGTAATGCAGCGCGCCCTGGCGGGTGCCCAGGTAGGCGTCAAAGCCGAGTTCGCGCGCGTGCTGGGCGACGCGCTTGCGGCGGGCCTGAAAATCGATGGACTGCATGTGTCTCTCCTTTTTGGGGATTCAGGAAACCGAGGCGCCGGAAGCCTTGACGACGGGCGCCCACTTCTCGGTTTCGTCGGCGGTGAAGCGGGCAAAGTCGTCGGGCTTGCTGGCCACCGGATCGGCGGCCTGCGACACCAATTGCTCGCGCACGCGGGGATCGGCCAGCGCCCGGGCGATTTCCTGCTGCAGGCGTTCGACGATGGGACGCGGCGTGCCGGCGGGCGCGAACACGCCGATCCAGGACGTCATGGCATAGCCCGGCAGGGTTTCGGCCACGGTGGGAATGTCGGGCGCGGCGGGGGAACGCTCAGGCCCGGTCACGGCGATGGCGCGCAGCTTGCCGGCCTTGATCAGGGGCTGGGCGATGACCAGGCTGTCGAAGGCCAGGTCGGCCTGTCCGCCGATCACATCCGTCAGCGCGGGCAGGCTGCCCTTGTAGGGGATGTGCTGCATCTGCACGCCGGCCATTTCGTTGAAGAGCTCGCCGGACATGTGCATGGAAGTGCCGCTGCCGCCCGAGGCGCGGTTGAGCTTGCCCGGATTAGCCTTGGCATAGGCAATCAGGTCCGCCACCGAGTGGATCGGCAGCTTGGGGTTGACCACCACCACCAGCGGATACGACACCACCTGCGTCACCGCCGTGAAGTCCTTCAAGGGCTGGAACGGCATGGACTTGTACAGCGTCTGGTTGATGGCGTTGGTGCCTATCGTGCCCATCAGGATGGTGTAGCCGTCGGGGGCCGCCTTGGCCACGGCGTCCGCGCCGATATTGCCGCCCGCCCCGGGCTTGGCCTCGACGATGACCGACACGCCCATGCTCTGCGTCATGCGTTCGGCCAGCAGCCGGGTGACGATTTCAGTGGGTCCGCCGGCCGCGGCGGGCACCACGAAGCGGATGGGTTTGCTGGGGTAGGCCTCGGCCGCGCTGGCGGCGGAACTGGCCGCCACCCCCGCCGCCAGGGCGCATGCGCCCAAGGCGCGCAATAGTCTCCTGCACATGGCATGTCTCCGTTGTTGCGGGACGTACCGGGCGGGTGCCCTGGCCGACCCATCCAATTAACGAACAATTGTTCGCTAATTGGCATTTTATGGAGATTGCCGCGGATGTCAAACTACAATCGAGCCTTCAACGACAAGACCGCCGATACATGGACACGACATTGCCGGAACCAAAAGAAAGAAAAGAGGAGTTTCTCGACAGCCTGGCCAATGGCCTGCAATTGCTGCAGATCTACGCCACCGGCGTGGCCAGCGTGACCGTGCAGGAAGCCGCGGAACAGTTGGACGTGACGCGCGCCGCATCGCGGCGCATCCTGCTGACGCTGGAAAAGCTGGGCTATGTGCGCCAGGACGGCAGGAATTTCTCGCCCACGCCCAAGGTCATGGACCTGGGATACGCCTACTTCGCTTCGCTCAGCCTGCCCAAGCTGACCCGCGCGACCATGCGCGAAGTCGCGCAGGCCGTGGGCGAAACCTGCTCACTGGGGGTGCTGGACCGGCAGCATGTCGTGTTCCTGGCGCGCGAGGAAGGCCCCAAGCTGCTCAAGCTGGACCTGTCGGTGGGCAGCCGCCTGCCCGCCTACGCCCATTCCCTGGGCCGCACGCTGCTATCGACCCTGGATGACGAGGCGCTCGACGCGTATCTGGAAAGCGCGGACCTGAAGCGCCTGACGCCCTACACGACGGTGTCGCGCAGCGCCCTGCGCAAGCTGATCCGGCAGGTGCGCCAGGACGGCTACTGCATTTCGGTCAGCGAATTGGTGGATGGTTTCGCGGGCGTGGCCGTGCCGCTGTACAACCACGAAGGCCGCGCGGTGGCGGGCCTGAGCGTCAGCATGGTGCTGGGCTCCCGCCAGCCCGACGAATTGAAGCAACAGCATCTGCCGGCCTTGCAGCGCGCTGCAGCCGCCATCCGCGACATGATGCCGCGCAGCACCATCTGATTGACGCTGGCGGCCCGGCGGCCTCAGCCGCCCTGCTCGCCCAGCAAGGCCTTCAGGCCGTCCTCGTCCAGCACCGCCACGCCCAGTTCCTGGGCCTTGGCGAGCTTGCTGCCGGAGTCCTCGCCGGCCACCAGATAGGCCGTCTTCTTGGACACGGAGCCGCTGACCTTGCCGCCCGCCGCCTGGATGCGCATCGAGGCCTCTTCGCGCGTCCAGTTGGGTAGCGTGCCGGTCAAAACGAAAGTCTTGCCGGCCAGCGTGGTCGCTTGCGGCGCCGCCTCGGCCACGGGGTTCACGCCCTGCGACTTCAGCTGTTCGATGACGTCGCGGTTGTGCTGTTCGGCGAAGAAGCGGCGAATCGATGCCGCCACCACCGGCCCCACGTCGGGCACGGAGGACAAGGCTTCCTCGTCGGCGTCCATGATGGCGTCGATGCTGCCGAAATGGCGCGCCACGTCGCGCGCCGTGGTCTCGCCCACGTGGCGGATGCCCAGCGCGTACAACAGGCGGTTCAACCCCGGCTCGCGTGCCTTGTCGATGGCGGCCACCAGGTTGTCGGCGGACTTCTGGCCCATGCGGTCCAGGCCCACCAGCTCCAGCGGGCGCAGGCTGTACAGGTCGGCCAGGGTCTTGACCCGGCCGCTGTCGACCAGTTGATCCACCAGTTTTTCGCCCAGGCCTTCGATGTCCAGCGCCTTGCGGCTGGCGGCGTGCCACAGCGTCTGCTTGCGCTGCGCGCCGCAGAACAGGCCGCCGGTGCAGCGGGCGATGGTCTCGTCTTCCAGGCGTTCGATGGCGGAACCGCAGACCGGACAGGCCGTGGGCATGACGAATTCACGGGCGTCGTCCGGGCGCTTTTCCAGCACCGGGCCCAGGACTTCCGGAATCACGTCGCCCGCGCGGCGCACGATAACCGTGTCGCCGATGCGCACGTCCTTGCGCCGAATCTCGTCTTCGTTATGCAGCGTGGCGTTGGTGACAGTGACGCCGCCCACGAACACCGGCTTCAAGCGCGCCACCGGCGTGATCGCGCCCGTGCGGCCCACCTGAACCTCGATGTCGAGCAAAGTGGTGGTGGCTTCCTCGGCAGCGAACTTGTGCGCCAGCGCGAAGCGCGGCGCGCGCGCCACAAAGCCCAGCACCTTTTGCGCGGGCAGCGAGTCCACCTTGTAGACCACGCCGTCGATGTCGTAGGGCAAGTCGGGGCGCAGCGCGCCGACCTTGGCGTAAAAGGCCATCAGGCCCTCGGCGCCGCGCGCGCGGTGGTTGTGCTTGACGTTGACCGGCAGGCCCAGCGAGGCCAGCCAGTCCAGCATGGCGCCGTGGGATTTCTCGGGCAGCTGCGAGGCCTCGGCCGCGCCAGCCGACGCTTCGGCGAACAAGCCGCCCTGCGAACCCGCCAGGCCCTGGACCTCGCCCCAGCCATAG
Source organism: Achromobacter xylosoxidans (assembly GCF_002192695.1). GTDB lineage: Bacteria > Pseudomonadota > Gammaproteobacteria > Burkholderiales > Burkholderiaceae_B > Achromobacter > Achromobacter xylosoxidans_C. The sequence goes on along the minus strand of NZ_MTLG01000053.1, from coordinate 59,765 downwards.
GCGAAGAAGCGCAACGGCCGCTTGGCGGTAATGCGAGGATCCAGCTGGCGCAGGCTGCCCGCGGCCGCATTGCGCGGATTGACGAAGACTTTTTCGTCGCGCTTGGCCTGGGCCTGGTTCAGTTTCTCGAAGTCGGCGCGGTTCATCAGGACTTCGCCGCGGACTTCCAGCACCTTGGGGAACGCGCCCTTGAGCTGCAGCGGAATCGCCTTGATGGTGCGGATGTTGGAGGTGACGTCTTCGCCCGTCTGGCCGTCGCCGCGCGTGGCGGCCTGCACCAGGCGGCCGTCCTCGTAGCGCAGGCTGATCGCCAGCCCGTCCAGCTTGAGCTCGCAGAAGTAATCGGCTTCCTGCGCCGGACCCAGCAGGCCCGCGCCGCGCAGCGTATCAGTGACGCGGCGGTCGAAGGCCGTCACGTCCTCTTCGTCGAAGGCATTGCCCAGCGACAGCATGGGCACCACGTGGCGCACGCTGCCGAAGGCGGACACAGGCGCCGCGCCCACGCGCTGCGTGGGCGACTCCGGCGTCACCAGTTCCGGGTGTTCGGCCTCCAGGGCCTGCAGTTCGCGCATCAGCCCGTCGTACTCGGCATCCGAGACGGACGGGTCGTCATAGACGTAGTAGCGGACGTTGTGCTGTTCGATTTCGGCGCGCAAGCGCGCTGCGGCTTGCGCCGCGTTTTCACCGCCAGACGCGCCGCTCATTTAGGCAAACACCCTTAGGGCGCGCTCGCTGCCGGCGGGCAGGCCCGCTTGTTCAAGCTGGCCGAACAGCACCTGGAGGCGCTCGTCGATGACCGTTTCCGACCCATCGGCCAGCGGCTTGCCCTGGTCGTCGACCAGATCCGCGCGCAGGCGGGCGGCCAGGTCGCGGCCCACGTCGACCATGCGGCCGAAAGCGCGCTCGTCCGCCGGGCTGCAGGGCACGTCCAGCAGCAGGTACAGGCGTTCGATTCCGCCCATGCCGGCATCGAAGGCCGCGCCGTCGCCGCGCGCCAGCGTGAAGCGGGCCACGCCATTTTCCGCTGGCCAGGCCAGGCGGCTGCCGTCGGAGACGAAACCGAGGTCGCGCGCCACCGCCAGCACTTCGGCGGCGGGCTGGGCCGTGCCCAGCAACAGGGTCAGGCCGACCTGGGTGTCCAGGGCGGCGCAGGTGTCGTCCAGGCGGGCGCCTTGTTCAAGCACGGCCTGCTGGTCCGGGCCTTCGATGGTGGCGTCGAAGCGCTCGGCCATGTCCTGGGCGCGGGCCCAGGCCTGGGACCATTCGATGGCGGTCAGCGGACCGCTGCGGTTGGCCAGCAGCACGGCCAGCTGCATGGACGCATAGGACTCGCCGGCATGGACGCGCGCACGGTGGCGGCGCTGGTCGGTTTCGGCGAACACGCGCATGGGCTTGCGGCCCACGTGGCGCAGGCTTTGCATGTAGGGCAGCAGGTCGGCGCCGCGCACGGCGTCGGCGAAGTTGATCTCGATGACCACTTCGCAGGCGGGATCGGGCTCTTCGGTATCGTCGGCATCGCTGCCGGGATCGACCGGGGCTGGCTGGCCAGGCTGGGCGCGAGGCGCCTCGCCGCCCATGCCGGGCTCGCGGCGCGGGGCTGCGGCGCCGGCTGTCGACGCGGCGCCTGTGGCGGCCCCCGCTCCCAACAGCGGATCCTGCTCGGTCGATGGGAAGTGGGTCTGCATCTTGCGCCGGACACGCCGGTCCTGCCACCAGTTGAATCCCAGCACCAGCAGTATCAGCAATACGCCCAGGGCTATCAGCCCGATCTGCAAATCACTCATGTATAAATCCCGCGCCGAAACCCCGACGCCCTTCTGAATATTGGGTTTATGCCGCTTCGGAGGCCATCATCTGGACGGCCGAGTCTATGTCTACCGCAACGATACGCGAAACCCCTTGCTCTTGCATGGTTACACCGATCAGTTGCTTGGCCATCTGCATCGCGATCTTGTTGTGCGAGATGAAGAGGAACTGGGTCTGCTCGCTCATGTTGGCGACCAGGTTCGCGTAGCGTTCGGTGTTGGCGTCGTCCAGCGGCGCGTCCACCTCGTCCAGCAGGCAGAACGGCGCGGGGTTGAGCTTGAACAGCGCGAACACCAGGGCGGTCGCGGTCAGCGCCTTTTCGCCGCCGGACAGCAGGTGGATGGTGCTGTTGCGCTTGCCCGGAGGCTGCGCCATGACCTGCACGCCGGCGTCGAGGATTTCCTCGCCCGTCATGCTCAGCTTGGCCTCGCCGCCGCCGAACAGCTTGGGGAACAGCTCGCCGAAGTGGCCGTTGACGACGTTGAAGGTTTCTTGCAGCAGCTCGCGCGTCTCGCGGTCGATCTTGCGGATGGCGTCCTCGAGAGTCTCGATGGCGCTCATCAGGTCCTGGTTTTGCGAATCCAGGAAGCCCTTGCGCTCGCGCGAGGTGTTCAGTTCGTCGAGCGCGGCCAGGTTGACCGAGCCCAGCGATTCGATCTGGCGCGAAATACGGCCAACTTCGGACTGCAGCCAACTGGCGCGGCGCCATTCGTCGGGCTGGTTGGCCAGATCCAGGGCCAGCGCCTCGCGGTCGACCTCGCGCGCGTTCAATTGTTCGGTGAACTGCTCTTCGGCCAGGCGGGCGGCCTGTTCCTGCAACTGCAGTTCCATGATGCGGGCGCGCCGCGGCTCCAGCGTCTGCTCCTGCTGCAGGCGGTCTTCGTCCGCGCCACGCAGCAGCGCCGCCAGGTTTTCGAGTTCCTGGCGCGCGCGCGACAGCGCTTCCTCGCGCTCGGCGCGCGCTTCCAGCGCGTCCTGCAGGCCGGCCTGGGACGCCGAGGCGTCCAGGTCGGCCAAGTCCACCAGCAACTGTTCCAGTTCGACGCTGCCGCGCTGGCTCTGGTCGGCGGCCAACTGCTGATTGCGCTGCAGGTCGGTGATGCGGACCTGGATGCCGCGTTCGGCGAATTCGGCTTCCTGGGCGGCGCGTTCCAGTTCACGCAGGCCGGCGCGAGCCGCCTCGGCCTGGGCCGCCAGGGTCTCGCCGTCGATTTCGGCGTCGGCGAAACGGGATTGGTGTTCGGCCAGCTCTTCGTCCAGCGCCTCGAAGCGGGCCTCGGCCTCTTCGCGGGCGGCGCGCAGGTCTTCTTCCTGGACCTTGATCTCTTCGAGGTCCTGGCGCAGGCGCGAGGCGCGTTCGCCGGATTGCTCGGCCTGCTGCTGCAGGCGCGAGTGCTCCAGCTGGATGTCGTGCACCCGGCGGGTGACCTCCGCCACGCGCTGGCGCGCCGGGGCGATGGCCTGGGACACCTGCTGCCAGGCGACTTCGGCGCGGGCGACCGCGGCGCGCGCCTGGTCGGCGATGAGCTGCTGCGCCTTGATCTCGCGTTGCAGGTTCTCGATTTCCTGCTGGCGCGCCAGCAGACCGGCCTGCTCGGAATCCGGCGCGTAGAAGCGCACGCTGTGGGCGTCGACCAGGTGGCCGGCCTTGACCACGCAGGCGCCACCGGCCGGCAGGCTGGCGCGCATGGCCAGCGCCTGGGTCACGTCGGTGGCCGTGTAGATATCGCCCAGCCACTCATTCAGCAGGGTACGCAGGTCCGGATCGGTGATGCGCAGCAGGCTGGCCAGCGGCGTCAGGCCCGCGGGCGCTGCCGGTGCGGGCGCCGCGACCGGCAACTGGTAGAACGCCAGCCGGGCGGGCGGCGCATCCTCGGCGAAGGCGCGGGCCCAATCCAGGTTGCGCACCTCCATGGAGGCCATGCGCTCGCGCAGGGCGGCTTCCAGGGCGGTTTCCCAGCCGGGTTCGATGTGCAGCTTCTGCCACAGACGCGACAGGCCGGCGAGTTCATGCTTGGCCAGCCAGGGTTCCAGCGCGCCCTGCTTCTGCACGTCTTCCTGCAGCTTCACCAGGGCCGACAGGCGGGCCTCCAGGCGCGCCAGGTTCTGCACGTCGGTCTGGGCGGCGGCCTGGGCGCGGCTGCGCTCGGCATCCGCTTCCGGCACGCGGCCTTCCAGGGTGGCGAGCGCTTCCTGGGCTTCCTCGAGCTGGTCCTCGCCAGCGACGCGGTCGCCGGCCAGTTGCTCCAGGCGCACCGGATCGGGGCTGTGCAGTTCGCGCAATTCCTGCTGCAGGCGTTCGCGGCGCTGGTCCAGCGCCTGCATCTGGCGGTCCGCGTCGCGCTGCGACTGGGCCACCAGGGCCAGATTCTGTTCGACGCGGGCCAGTGCGGCGCGCATCTCGTCGCGCCCCGAGGCGGCTTCGCGCACGCGCTGCTCGACGGCCGGCAGCGCGGCCTGGGCGTCCTCGGCCTTGGCGCGCGCCTCTTCGGTGCGGGCGGCGCCGGCGGCCAGGTCTTCCTCGGCCTGGGCGATCTGTTCAGTGCAGTGTTCGCGCTGGGCGGTCCACTCGCCGATCTGCTGCTGCAGCTGGTCGCGGCGCGCCTGCAGGCGGTTGCGGGAATCGACCACGTGGCGGATTTCGGCTTCCAGGCGGCTGACCTGGGCGTTGGCCTCGTACAGCCCGCCCTGGGCGGTGTGCACCGCATCGCTGGCGGCGTAGTGGGCCTGGCGGCGGGATTCCAGCGCGGCCTCGCCCGCCCGCAGGCCGGCGATGGCGGCTTCCAGCTCGTTCTGGGCCTGCGCCATCTCCTGGGCTTTCTTGGCCCGTTCCTCGCGCGCCCCGGTTTCCTTCAGGAACCACAGCGCGTGCTGCTTCTTTTCGCCGTCGGCCTGGAGCTCGCGGTAGCGCGTCGCCACTTCGGCCTGGGCTTCCAGCTTTTCCAGCTGGCTGTTGAGTTCGCGCAGGATGTCTTCGACGCGGGTCAGGTTCTCGCGCGTGTCGGACAGGCGGTTCTCGGTCTCGCGGCGCCGTTCCTTGTAGCGCGACACCCCGGCCGCCTCTTCCAGGAATACCCGCAGTTCTTCGGGGCGCGCCTCGATCAGCCGGTTGATCATGCCCTGGCCGATGATGGCGTAGCCGCGGGCGCCCAGGCCGGTGCCCAGGAAGATGTCGTGGATGTCGCGGCGGCGGACCTGCTGGTTGTTGACGAAGTAGCTGCTGGTGCCGTCACGGGTCAGCACGCGGCGCACCGCGATTTCCGCGTAGGTGCTCCACTGGCCGGCGGCGCGCCCCTCGCTGTTGTCGAACACCATTTCCACCGAGGCCCGCGCCGCGGGCTTGCGGTTGCCTGAGCCGTTGAAAATGACGTCCTGCATGGACTCGCCACGCAGCTCCGAGGCCTTGGCCTCGCCCAGCACCCAGCGCACGGCGTCAATGATGTTCGATTTGCCGCAGCCGTTGGGACCCACCACGCCCACCAGTTGGCTGGGCACGGGAATCACGGTGGGATCGACGAAGGACTTGAAGCCGGCGAGTTTTAGCTGAGTAAGACGCACAATACGATGACGACGGGGTGGGTTGAACGAAAGGCGTTAACGGACCTGCCGCACAGATTGCAAACCGGCCCGTGGAGGGCCGGCTTACACATGGGTCGTATGATACCGCAGGCAGTCTGTCCCCAAACGTCAGCAAGGGTCAAGGCGTGTTGTCCCTGAGCCTTGCCGGCGGTCAATCCGCGGGCAAACGCTCAATGGCCGCCGCCTGGGGTCCGGCTATACTCCCTGACACTTTTTTGCACGACACATAAATTTTCACGCGGACTGGCCGGGGCCAGGCCTGAGAACGGGGACATTCTTGAAACGTGGTTTCTATCTGGTCATGGCCGCGCAGGCCTTCTCGTCATTGGCGGACAACGCGCTGTTCATCGCAGCCATCGCCTTGATACAGGAACTGCATGGGCCGGACTGGATGGCGCCCATGATGAAGTGGTCGTTCGCGCTGGCTTATGTCGTCCTGGCCGCCTTTGTCGGCGCGCTGGCGGACTCCTTCCCCAAGGGCCGCGTGATGTTCTCCACCAACGCGCTGAAGGTGACCGGCTGCATGCTGATGTTCTCGTATGCCAGCATCGGCGTCGCCCCCGAGTACCAGACCTACCTGGTTTGCGCGGCCTACGCCATCGTCGGCATCGGCGCGGCGGCCTACTCCCCCGCCAAATACGGCATCGTCACGGAAATGCTGCCCCCGTCCATGCTGGTCAAGGGCAATAGCTGGATCGAGGGCCTGACCGTCTTCTCCATCATCCTGGGCACCGTGCTGGGCGGCCTGCTGATTACGTCCTCCGTTTCCAACGCCCTGCTCAGCCACTCGTTCATCGGCAAGCTGGTCCACACCCCGGCCGAAGCCGCGATCCTGGTCATCGCCTTCGTGTACCTGCTCGCAGCACTGTGCAACCTGCTGATTCCGCACACCCACGTGCGCTACCCGCCGCAGCAAAAGAACCCGGTGCGGCTGATCCGCACGTTCTGGGGCTATGTCTGTGTGCTGTGGAAAGACAAGCTGGGCCAGATCTCGCTGGCCGTCACCACCCTGTTCTGGGGCGCCGGCGCCACGCTGCAACTGATCGTCATTGAATGGGGCCGCAGCCACCTGGGATACCAGCTGGACAAGGCCTCGATGCTGATGGGCGTGGCCGCGCTGGGCACGGTGGTCGGCTCCATCCTGGCGGGCCGCATTCCGCTGCGCCGCGCCCTGGCCGTGCTGCCGGTCGGCGCCGCCATGGGCCTGGTCGTGCTGCTGATGCCGCTGGTCTACTCGCCCTGGAGCGTCTACCTGCTGCTGCTGATCACGGGCGGCCTGGCCGGCTTCTTCGTGGTGCCGATGAATGCCTTGCTGCAACACCGCGGCCACGTGCTGCTGTCGGCCGGCCATTCCATCGCCGTGCAGAACTTCAACGAACAGCTCAACATTCTGCTGATGGTGGCCATGTACACGCTGCTGCTGTGGCTGCAGCTACCCATCAACATCATCATCGTGATCTTCGGCACCGTGGTCGCCGTGCTGATGGTGGTCTTCATGCGCTGGAGCAAGCGCAATCTGCAGGCCAACCCCGAACTGCACGACCAGATCGGCCAGGAAGGCCATGGACGCGCGCTGGACTCCACGCATTAGGCGTGGCGATTCCACTGCAATGAAAAAAACCGGGCTCATGCCCGGTTTTTCTTTGCCACTAGACTTGCCCAGCCGGGCCTCAGGCCAGCTGCGCCACCGCCAGCCGCAGGTCCTGCCAGGCGCGCGCCTTCTCGCTGGGGCTGCGCAGCAGGTAGGCGGGGTGGTAGCTGACGACCACCGGGATCTCCCGCCCTTCGTCCGTCTTCAACGGGTGGATGCGGCCGCGCAGGCTGCCTATCGTCGCGTCCGTGCCCAGCAGCGTCTGGGCGGCGAAACGGCCCAGCACCAGGATCCGTTCAGGCTTGAGCAGCGCGATCTGGCGCATCAGGTAGGGACTGCAAGCCGCGATTTCCTCGGGCTTGGGATTGCGGTTGCCAGGCGGGCGGCACTTGATGACGTTGGTAATGAACACGTCGCGCTCGCGGCTCATGGACACCGACGACAGCATGGCGTCCAGCAACTGCCCGGAGCGGCCCACGAAGGGCTGCCCTTGCCGGTCCTCTTGCTCGCCCGGCGCCTCGCCCACCACCAGCCAGCGCGTGGGCTGGCCGCCATGGCCGAAGACCGCATTGCGGCGGCCCTTGCACAGGCCGCAGGCAGCGCAGGCCACGACCTGGTCGTGCATTTCTTCCAGCGTCGAATTGCGGATCGCTTCGGCCACCGGCACCGGCGGCGGTGGCGCAGCCTCGGCCTCCGCCTTGGGGACCGGACGCGGCGGCGGGCCGCTGCGGTTCAGGATCGAAGCCGGGATGCCGGGACGGCCGGAAACGGGCTCGGCGGGCTTCACCGCTACGGGGCTCGACGTCTCGCTTGCAGGTTGCGCGGCAACCGGCGCAGCGACCTCGACCGACGGCGGCGCGGGCGGCGCCTCGACCACGGGCGCCTGTACCGAAGCCGGCAAAACCGCCTTCGAAACAATGACTTGCGCCTCGACTGCGGGCCTGCTGGGCGCAGGAGCCGGGCGCAGCCACAGCCGCTCCATGCCGAGTTCGCGCAGCCAGATGCGCTGCAGCGGATTGACGCGGGGCGCGACCGGCGGCGGTGCTACGTTGGGCTGGCTCATGCCGCCGCTCCATCCGCCGCGAAGCGCTTCTGCATGACCAGGGCATCTTCCCTGCCGCCCTTCTCCGCCGGGTAATAGCCCCGGCGCACGCCGATCTGCAGATAGCCGTGCCGCTTGTAGAAACCGATGGCCGACTCGTTGGACGGGCGCACCTCCAGCAGCACGCCCTCCACGCCGCGTTCGCGCGCCTGCTGCTCACACCAGTCGAGCAGCACGCCGCCCAGGCCTTGGCGGTGCAGCGGCTTGGCCACCGCGATCACCAGCAGGTGCGCCACATCGGGCGCGAACATGAGCACGCAGAACCCCGCCAGCTTGCCTTCGCGCCGCAGCACCCAGGCGCCGTAGCCCGCAGCCAGGGCGTCCACGAAATTGCCGCGCGTCCAGGGAAAGGCCTGCACATGGGCCTCCAGCGCCACGACCTCGTCCAGATCGGCGTCGGTCATGGGCTGGGGAGCCGAAACGACCAGCGACTGGGCTTTCGGATTGCCGCCCTCGCCCCGCATGCGCTCGGCGGTGGTGAATGCCACCTTGTCGCGCACATAGAGCGGCGCGGCCAGCTCAGGCGCCACGGCCTCGCCCCGCATCCAGCCCTGCCGCCCCAAACGGGCGACGCTGGCCGCTTCCGGCCGCTGCGCGTCGGCGCGGCGCCATTCTCCGGGGAATTGCATATCGGACGCGTAGGCAACCCAGGCATCGCCGGCCAACACCGGCGCCAGCGGCCGGCCCGCCCGCGCCGACCAGGCCGGCAGGTGGTGGGCGGTCCAGGGCACGACCTCGGCCGCCGCGATCAGCAGCGGCGCCTGCAGGACCTCCCAGGTGATTTCGCCATCCGAAACGGATGCCTGGCGATAGACGGCCAGATAGACCTCGCTCATGCGTGCATCCAGCGCGACCACGATCGCGTCGGCCGGCGTGGCTTCCACCTGTGCGGCGACCGCCTGATGAGAGACAATGGGAAGTACCGGGATGCCCAGGCCCAGGCCCATGCCTTGGGCCACTCCGCAGGCCACCCGCAGGCCGGTGAATCCGCCCGGACCCTGGCCAAAAGCCACCGCGTGCAAGGCGGCTGGCGCCAGTCCGGACGCCGCCAGCAGCTCGTTGGCCATGGGCAAGAGCCGTTCCGCGTGCTCCTGGGAGCCTTCATGTTCCCTGACGCTGACCTCCAGGCGGCCATCGACCGCCCGCAACAGGGCCACGCCGCAACGGGACGAAGAGGTTTCCAAAGCCAGCAGGTTTAGTTCCATAGGTGCAGATTGTACGAAATACTCCGGCTCCGCCCCCGGTTATCAGGGGGATGCCGGGGGGATTTCAACCATGGATCGCAATGTGTAATATCTTGTGAACGCCCACTAGCCGCTGGTTCTTGCCACTGTTACATTTCCGGCCATGAATACGCAAAACACCACCCCCACCCGAAAAATCCTCGTCGTCGACGATGATCCGCGCTTGCGCGATTTGCTGCGTCGGTATTTATCCGAACAGGGATTCAACGTTTTCGTTGCCGAAGACGCCAAAGAGATGGGCAAACTCTGGCAACGCGAGCATTTCGACCTGCTCGTGCTGGATCTGATGCTGCCTGGCGAAGATGGCCTGTCCATCTGTCGCCGGCTGCGCGGTGGTCACGACAACACCCCCATCATCATGCTGACGGCCAAGGCGGAAGAAATCGACCGCATCGTCGGCCTGGAAATGGGCGCGGACGACTACCTGTCCAAGCCGTTCAATCCCCGGGAACTGCTGGCGCGGATCAACGCGATCCTGCGCCGCCGCGGCACCGAGGAACATCCCGGCGCCCCCAGCCAGGAAAACGAATCCATCGCCTTCGGCCCCTACACGCTGAACCTGTCCACCCGCACGCTCACGCGCAACGGCGAACAGGTGCCCATCACCACCGGCGAATTCTCGGTGCTGAAGGTGTTCGCCCGCCACCCCAAGATCCCGCTGTCGCGCGACAAGCTCATGGAACTGGCGCGCGGCCGCGAATACGAAGCCTTCGATCGCAGCCTGGACGTGCAGATCTCGCGCCTGCGCAAGCTGATCGAACCGAATCCGTCCAAGCCCGTATTCATCCAGACCGTCTGGGGTCTCGGATACGTGTTTGTGCCGGACGGTGGTAGCTGACCGGCTCGCCCGCCCCGGGCAGGAGCGCAGCCTCGTGCCCCGCTTGCGCAGAACCTTCAGGAACCTGACATCACGTTTGCGGCTCGGCTTGTTCGGCCGCACGTTCCTGTTGCTCGCCGCGCTGATGCTCGTCTCCCTGGGCGCGTGGCTACAAGTATTTTTCAGCATGGAGCTGGGACCGCGCGCCAACCAGATGGCGCAGCGGGTGATCACGGCCGTCAATATCACGCGCACCGCGCTGATCTATTCGCATAACGACGAACGCAGCAAGCTGCTGCTGGACCTGGCCACCAACGAAGGCATCCAGGTCTATCCGCGCGAGGTCACCGACTTCGCCGAAGCCCTCCCCGACGACGACTACTGGCAACGCGTTGCCCAGCACATCCGCACGCGCTTCGGCCCGGAAACGCAGATTGCCTGGGGCGTGAACCAGGTGCCCGGCTTCTGGGTCAGCTTCCAGATCGAAAAAGACCTGTACTGGCTGGTGTTCGAGCGCGAGCAGATCGGCCTGACGGGTGGGATCGAATGGCTGGGCTGGGGTGCCACGGCGCTGCTGCTGTCCCTGGTGGGCGCCGCGGTCAGCGTGGGCTTCGTCAACCGGCCGCTATCGCGGCTGGCCCGGGCCGCCCAGGTGCTGTCGCGGGGCGAAACCCCTGCGGCCCTGCCCGAACAGGGGCCGCTGGAGATCCGCGACCTGAACGCCTCGTTCAACCGCATGGCCAAGGATCTCAGGCAGGCGGAGGCCGACCGCGAGCTGATGCTGGCGGGGATCTCGCACGACCTGCGCACGCCGCTGGCGCGCATGCGGCTGGAGATCGAGTTGAGCGGGGTCTCCGAGGACGCCCGCCAGGCCATCGACGAAGACCTGGGCCAGATCGACCACAGCATCGGCCAATTGATGGAGTACGCGCGCCCCGCCGGCACGCTGCCGCAATTGGCCACGGACATTTCCGCCGTGCTGGCCGAACTCTACGAACGCGAACGCAGCCATACCGCGTCCCTGGGCGGGGAGCTGGACGCCACGCTGGAACCGGGCCTGCGCGCCCGCATCACGGCGCTGGACCTCAAGCGCATCGTCAGCAACCTGATCGAGAACGCCCGCCGCTACGGCCGTTCCGCCGACGGCATGGCGCATCTCGTCATGACACTGCAAGCTGAAGGCTCCATGATCGTGATCGAGGTGTCCGACCGCGGTCCCGGCATCGCCCCCGAAGACGTAGACCGCCTGCTGCGGCCGTTCTCGCGCGGCGAGGCGGCGCGCACCGGCGTCAGCGGCGCGGGGCTGGGCCTGGCCATCGTCGAACGCCTGCTCAAGCACGTCGGCGGCTCGTTGCGCATGCTGCCTCGCGAGGGCGGCGGCCTGACCGCAAGGATAGAGTTGCCCAAAGCGAAGTTTAGGAATTATCAATTAGACAACGAAAATCCATAGCGTAGAATTAAGGTTTGAGGCGCAGCCTTAATTCCACCAACAACTGGGAGTAAACATGAAAACTGTTGGCGACAAACTCGAGCCCTTCAAGGTCACCGGCGTCAAGCCCGGCTTCAACCAGCACGAAGAAAACGGCGTGTCGGCGTTTGAAGACATCACCGAAAGCTCGTTCCCCGGCAAGTGGAAGGTCATCTACTTCTACCCGAAAGACTTCACGTTTGTTTGCCCGACCGAAATCGTCGGCTTCAACAAGCTGGCCAAGGATTTCGAAGACCGCGACGCCGTCCTGCTGGGCGGTTCGAGCGACAACGAATTCGTCAAGCTGGCCTGGCGCCGTGAGCACCCGGACCTGAACAAGCTGGGTCACTACCAATTCGGCGACACCACCGGCGCCCTGATCGACCAGCTGGGCGTGCGTGAAAAGGGTGCTGGCGTTGCCCTGCGCGCCACCTTCATCGTTGATCCGGACAACACGATCCAGCACGTTTCGGTGAACAACCTGAACGTCGGCCGTAACCCGGAAGAAGTTCTGCGTCTGCTCGACGGCCTGCAAACCGACGAGCTGTGCCCGTGCAACCGTACGGTTGGCGGCGCCACGCTGTAATTTCCAGCCCGGCCCGGGACCCGCTTGCGGGTCCTGCGCTGGGCTTTAACTGCTCTAGATTATAGGTAAAAGCTATGGAATTTCTTACGACCATTAAGGAACAACTGCCGGATTGGGCCAAGGATATCCGCCTGAATCTGGACGCCGTGATCGCCCGCTCGACCCTGGCTCCCGAAGATGCCGTCGGCGCCGCCCTGTCCGCCGCCTATGCCGCGCGCAGCCCGGTGCTGGTCGAAGCCTTCAAGAGCGGCCTGTCCGAAGGCGACGCCAATGCCGCGCTGACGGCCTCGGCCCTCATGGGCATGAACAACACCTGGTATCCCTACGTCGAAATGACCGGCGACGCCCAACTGAAGAGCCTGCCGGCCCAGTTGCGCATGAACGCCTACGCCACCCACGGCGGCGTGGAAAAGAAGCGCTTCGAGCTGTTCGCGCTGGTCGCCTCCATCATCGGCAAGTGCCATTTCTGCGTGGCTTCGCACTACGAGAACCTGAAGAACGACGGCCTGTCGACCGAACAGCTGCGCGACGCGGGCCGCATCGCCGCCGTGGTCAACGCCGCCGCCCTGGCGCTGGCTGCCCAAGGCAAGTAAACCGCCCCGCGCAATAAAAAACCCGTCTGCGGTGCATGCCGCAGACGGGTTTTTTCATGCAGGGCCGCCGATCGCTTATTTCTTCGGCATGCTCGACGTGGTGGGCAGGCCGTTCGCGACCCAGGCCTCGACGCCGCCGCGGTACCAGTACACGGTCCAGCCCAGCGTACCGGCGCGCAGCGCCGCGTTGTAGGCAGTACGGTCGTTCATGCCTGCGCCCAGGATCACGACCGGCGCCTTGCGATCGCCGCCGTTGTTCTTCAACAGCCAGGCGTCGAAGCCTTGTTGCAGGTGATCCGTGACGCTGCCGTCCGAACCCGCATCTGCCAGCGGATAGCCGATGGGCACCGTGTCGCGCAGCCCGCTGGTGTCGATGATCAGGAGATTCTTGTCTTTCTTGATCATCCCGACCAGATCGGCGGTCGTGATCACCTGGGCGCGGTAGATCTTGTTGGGCGTCGGTCCCTTGTACGGCGCGGTGAACAGCATGGTCGTGGCCGGCACGCCAAAGTCCTTCAGCTCGTCGATGGCGCTGGCAGGCAGGCCTTGCCCCGGCTGCGCCGGCTCCTGCCGCGGCGCGGCCGAGCCTGGGGCGCCGCCGCCCTGGGCCGCGACCTCGCCGCCCACGGTGCCCATCTCGATGTCGGAAATCATCACCGCGATGTTTTCGATCAGCTCATAGCACATGGTGATCGAGCCTTCGCGCGGGCTGTACCAGGCGTTGAGCTGGCCGCAGTCCTTGAACACCACGTTGACCGGACGCGGCAGCACATAGCGTTCGCCCAGCAGCTTGATGTTGTTCGAGATCGCTTCGGACAGATTGTTCGCAAACAAGTTGCCGATCTTGCGCTTGGACGGCTGGAACACCACCTTCACCGGCGCGCCGGGCGCATTCGCCGGCTGCTGACCTTCGGGCGTCCAAGTGCCCACGCGCGTGTGAGGCGCCAGGATCTTGTTCCAGGCGCGGTTCTGCTTGTTGAATTCATCCGCGCAACGCGCCCGGGTCCGGTCCTCCAGCCCGACGTGCTTGGCAATGGACTCGAACACGGCGGGGTTGCCGCCATACATGATGCAGAGCATGTTGCGAAAGCGCTTCAGGTCGCCTGTGTGCTCGTCTTGCCAGGCCGAGGAGGCGTCGGCGCCCCTGCGCTCGGCCACCTTGCCGCTGTAGTACCACTGCAAGGCCGCGTACTTCGCCGCGTCCTGCGCCATGGTGTTCACTTCCTTGTTGTCCGACGGATACATGGTCGGCTCGACGATCTGCAGCGCCGAGTAGATGTCGACCGCGTCCTCTTCCGCCCCCGTCGAGGGCAGTTCCAGCTCGCCGATCAGGGCGTGCCCGAACTCGTGCATGAAGATGCTGCGCATGATGCCGATGTACACCGACACGATGCGCATGGTGTCGCCGCCAAAGCGCGGATAGGGGCCCTCCCCCGGCAGGGCCGGGTTGTAGTCGCCGCCGCCCTGCCCAGCGGCCGGAGCCGGCGCCTGGGGCTTTTGCGCCGTGCCCCCGCCTGCGTTGCCGCCGCGCGCGGGCAAGGTGCCGGCCGCCGGCGCCGCGCCGGATTGGCCGCCGGTCATCGTGATCTTGAAGTCGGCAACGCCGAAGGTGCCTACGTCGTAGGCCATGATGCCCAGCTCGGCGCCCGTGGCGGGCTCATTACTGACATCGCCGATCTGCTGGCCGTTGACGATGAAACGGGCCGCGCCGGGCAGTTCTACCACTCTGATGCGGTCGGTACCGTCCAGCTTCGCGATGTTGGGCAGCGCAGCGATGTCGCGGCGATCCTTCCCCTGCAGACAGAACAGCAGCGTGTTCTTGTCGGCCGTGAGTTCGAGCAGGCACAGGCTCTTGTTGGCGCGGTTGCTCAGCGCCACGCCGATGGACGCTTTCGGATTCGGAGACTTGACGACCACATTGACGTCGGTCACCCGGCCCGATTCCGGCGCCGGCCCGACATTCATGTACAGGGTCTGTTCGCTGTCGGCCTTGTTCGCGTTGTGCAGGGTGAACCATCCATCCTGCACGCCAGCGGTCCAGCCCTCCAGCATCTGCTGCTTGACCGCGCCGGCCAGCGGGCCCAGTTGCTGCTCGTACTGCGCATGCGCGGGCAGGCTTGCCGCGCTGAAGATGGAAGCCAGGGCGATGCCACGTAAATGCATCCGAATGTCTCAGTAGTCGAATTGAAGTAGCGCAGAATATGCCAGATCAATTCGACCCGCTTATTCATTTGTTAAAGATGTATCCAAACTAAATGAACAGCGGAAAAGCGCATTCGGCCGTGGTGCCGCGGAGCCTTCGCGCGAGCTAGGAAGCCGCGCGCGCCAGCAAGACCACCACCGTCGCCGCAATGCCTTCCTTGCGGCCCAGGTAGCCCAGGCCCTCGTTGGTCTTGGCCTTGATGTTGACCTCGGTCTCGGCCAGACCGGTGTCGGCGGCGATGTTCTTCACCATGGCCGGCGCGTGCGGGCCGATCTTGGGCGCCTGCGCGTGCAGCGTGGCGTCGATGTTCACCGGCGTCCAGCCTGCGGCACGCACCCGCGCCATCGCCTCGCGCAGCAGCACGCGGCTGTCGGCGCCCTTGAAGGCCGGGTCGGTATCCGGAAAGTGCCGGCCGATGTCGCCCAGGCCGGCGGCGCCCAGCAGCGCGTCGGTAATCGCGTGCAGCAGCACGTCCGCGTCCGAATGCCCCAGCAGGCCATGCGTGTGAGGGATCGTGACGCCGCCGATGATCAGCGGACGGCCCTCGACCAGCGCATGCACGTCGAAACCCTGGCCGACGCGGAAAGGAATACTCATAGCCATTTTTCCATCAGTTCAAAATCATCCGGCCATGTCACCTTGAAATTGCGCATGGCGCCGGGCACCAGCAGCGGCGCATAGCCGGCGGCCTCGATGGCCGAAGCCTCGTCGGTGACGGCCGCGCCGCTCACGGAGGCCGCCGTCAGCGCGTCGCGCAGCACGCCGGCCCGGAACATCTGCGGGGTCTGCGCCAGCCACAGGCCGTTGCGGTCCAGCGTGCGCTCCACGCGCTCATGGCCGCCCTTGACGGTGTCCGCCACGGGCAGCGCCAACAGGCCGCCCACGGGATCCGCCAGGCAGGCGTCGATCAGCCGGCCCAACGCGGCCGCCGGCAGGCCGGGGCGCGCGGCGTCGTGCACCAGCACCCAGGTGTCGTCGGCCACGCCGCTGTCGGCCAGCGCGCCGGCCACGGTATCCGCACGTGTCGCGCCGCCGCAGGCGCGCCACACGGTGCGCGGCAGGCCGGCCAGCGCCGCATCCACCCAACCGTCGCCGGGGGTCACGGCCACGCGCACCTGCGAAATGCGTTCGTCGGCCAGCAGCGCGCATACCGCGTGGCGCAGCATGGGCTGTCCGGACAGCGGACGGTACTGCTTGGGCACGGTTTCATGCCCGGGCCGGCTGGCGCGGGCGCCGACGCCCGCAGCGGGCACGATTGCAATGAGGGAGGCAGACATGGTGCGGTGATTTTATAATCTTCCGCTTGATGCCTGCTCCCAGTCTGATGCCAGCCCCCTCCGCCCCCGCCATCTTCGCGCCTCCCGTCCCCGCCACGGCCCCCACCCTGTCCGCGCTGAAGGCCGGCGCGCGCTATGCCCAGCCGCGTCCGCCGGGGTCCGGCGACGCCTGGCTGCTGGCGGATCTGGCGCGACAGGCCGCGGCGCCGCTGGTCATCCTGACCGCCGAGCCGGTCGAGGCCCAGCGCCTGGCCGAAGAAATCCAGCTGTTCGCCCCGGGCCTGCGGGTGCGCCAGCTGCCCGACTGGGAAACGCTGCCCTACGACGCCTTCTCGCCGCACCAGGACCTGATTTCAGAACGCCTGCACACGCTGCATGCGCTGATGACCAAGTCGGTGGACGTGCTGACGGTGCCGGTCACCACCGCGCTGTACCGGCTGGCGCCGCCTTCGTTCCTGGCGGCCTACACCTTTTCCTTCAAGCAGAAGGACAAGCTCAACGAAGCCGCGCTGCGCGCGCAACTGACCCTGGCCAACTACAACCACGTCACCCAGGTGACGGCGCCGGGCGAGTTCTGCCTGCGCGGCGGCCTGATCGACCTGTTCCCCATGGGCTCGGTGGTGCCCTACCGGCTGGACCTGTTCGACGACGAAATCGAGACCATCCGCAGCTTCGACGTGGACACGCAGCGCAGCCTGTACCCGGTGCGCGAAGTGCAGCTGCTGCCCGGCCGCGAATTCCCGATGGACGAAGACGCGCGCAATCGCTTCCGGGCGCGCTTCCGGGAAGTCTTCGAAGGCGACCCTTCCCGCGCGCTGCCCTACAAGGACATCGGCAACGGCATTCCGTTTGCCGGCGTCGAGTACTACCTGCCGCTCTTCTTCGAGGAAACGGCGACGCTGTTCGACTACCTGACGCAAGGCACGGTCACCATCACCGTGGGCGACATCGACGACGCCATCCAGCGCTTCAATCAGGACACCTCCAGCCGCTACGGCTTCCTGAAGAGCGACCGCGAACGGCCGGTGCTGCCGCCGTCCGAACTGTTCCTGGACAACGAGACGCTCTACGCCCGGCTGAAGGACTTCCGCCGGCTGTCGCTCACCGCCGGCCAGCCGCACCCGGACTTCCGCGCCGCTCCCGACGTGAGCGTGGCGCGGCGTTCTGAAGATCCCATCGCCAAGCTGCGCGCGCTGGTGCAATCCGGCCAGACGCGCGTGCTGCTGTGCGCCGACTCCGCCGGCCGGCGCGAGACCCTGGTACAGATGCTGAATGAATTCGGCGCCACGCCAGACGCGCAGCCGGACAGCATCGAAGCCTTCCTGGCCTCGGACGCGCATTTCGGCATTGTCGCGGCGCCGCTTTCCACCGGATTCGGGTTGCCCCAGGCCAACCTGGCCTTCCTCACCGAAAACGACCTGTACCCCGGCCTGGCCACCACTGGCCGCCGCGGCAAGCGCGACCAGGAACGCGCCAGCAACGTCGAAGCCATGGTGCGCGACCTGTCCGAGCTGCGTGCCGGCGACCCCGTCGTGCACGCGCAGCACGGCATCGGCCGCTATCACGGCCTGGTCAACATGGACATGGGCGAAGGCGGGATGGAATTTCTCCATCTCGAATACGCCAACGGCAGCACGCTTTACGTGCCGGTGTCGCAGTTGCACGTGATCGCCCGCTACAGCGGCGCCGATCCGGAGGCCGCGCCCCTGCACCAGCTGGGCTCCGGCCAGTGGGACAAGGCGCGCCGCAAGGCCGCCCGCCAGGTCCGCGACACCGCCGCCGAGCTGCTGGCCCTGTATGCCCAGCGCGCCGCGCGCGAGGGCTTCGCCTTCAATCTGCCGCTCAACGACTACCAGGCCTTCGCCGAAGGCTTCGGCTTCGAGGAAACGGTCGACCAGGCCGCCGCCATCGAGGCCGTCATCGCCGACATGACCTCGGGCCGGCCCATGGACCGCCTGGTCTGCGGCGACGTGGGTTTCGGCAAGACCGAGGTCGCGCTGCGCGCCGCCTTCCTCGCCGTGGCCAACGGCAAGCAGGTCGCCCTGCTCTGCCCCACCACGCTATTGGCCGAACAGCACGCGCAGACCTTCTCCGACCGCTTCGCCGACTGGCCCGTCAAGGTGGTGGAGCTGTCGCGCTTCCGCTCGGCCAAGGAGGTTTCCGCCGCCATCGAAGGCATCAACGATGGCCGCGTGGACATCGTCATCGGCACCCACAAGATCCTGTCCAAGGACGTGCAATTCAAGCGGCTGGGACTGGTCATCATCGACGAGGAACACCGCTTCGGCGTGCGCCAGAAAGAAACGCTGAAGGCGCTGCGCGCCGAGGTCGACGTGCTGACGCTGACCGCCACGCCCATCCCGCGCACGCTGGGCATGTCGCTGGAAGGCATACGCGACTTCTCCGTCATCGCCACCG
Organism: Achromobacter xylosoxidans; assembly: GCF_002192695.1. Classification (GTDB taxonomy): domain Bacteria; phylum Pseudomonadota; class Gammaproteobacteria; order Burkholderiales; family Burkholderiaceae_B; genus Achromobacter; species Achromobacter xylosoxidans_C. Next base: position 41,081 of record NZ_MTLG01000053.1, on the reverse strand, counting down.
CGCCGCAAAAGCGCCTGGCGATCAAGACCTTCGTGCGGCGCGAGGACGGCAGCACCCTGCGCGAAGCGCTCTTGCGCGAACTCAAGCGCGGCGGCCAGTGCTACTTCCTGCACAACGAGGTCGAGACCATCCACAACCGCCGCGCCCGCCTGGAAGAGCTGGTGCCCGAGGCCCGCATCGCCGTGGCCCACGGCCAGATGCCCGAGCGCGAGCTGGAACAGGTCATGAAGGGCTTCTACCAGCAGCGCTACAACGTGCTGTTGTGCACCACCATCATCGAAACCGGCATCGACGTGCCCAGCGCCAACACCATCGTGATCCACCGGGCCGACCGCTTCGGCCTGGCCCAGCTGCACCAGCTGCGCGGCCGGGTCGGGCGCTCGCACCACCAGGCCTACGCCTACCTGCTGACGCCTGGCGAAGACGCCATCACCAACAACGCCAAGAAGCGCCTGGAAGCCATCCAGGCCATGGAAGAGCTGGGCTCCGGCTTCTACCTGGCCATGCACGACCTGGAAATCCGCGGCACCGGCGAAGTGCTGGGCGACTCGCAGTCCGGCAACATCCAGGAAGTGGGCTTCTCGATGTACAACGAGATGCTCAACGAAGCCGTGCGCGCGCTGCGCGCCGGCGAAGAGCCCGACCTGGACGCGCCCTTCAACCTGGCCTGCGAAGTCAACCTGCATGCGCCTGCGCTGCTGCCGTCCGACTATTGCGCCGACGTCCACGCCCGCCTGGGCATCTACAAGCGCCTGGCGCACGCCGCGGACGAAGACGACCTGATCCACATCCAGGAAGAACTGATCGACCGCTTCGGCAAGCTGCCCGAGGCCGCGCAGACGCTGCTCGCCACGCATCGCCTGCGCCTGGCCGCCCAGCCCCTGGGCATCGTCAAGATCGACGCCAGCGAGACCCAGGCGCTGCTGCAATTCGGTCCCAAGACCTCGGTCGATCCCGGCAAGATCATCGAGCTCGTACAGCGCCAGCGCCACATCAAACTGGCGGGACAGGATAAATTGCGGGTAGAGATCAAGGCCGCGCAGGTCCCGGCCCGCGCCGACGCCGTGCGCGCCGTGCTGCGCGCCCTGAAGTAATCGTCCAAACCATGCAGATTTCCATGACTACTCATCACCTTGTCGTCCAATCCCCCGGCCTGACCGTGGAGCAAGCGGAACAGCTGGCTGCCCTGGCCCAGGCGCAGGGCGTGGCGCGCATCAGCGCCACCGCCGCCCGCCTGCTCGACGTGCAGCACGACGCCGCCACCCGCGCCGAAGTCGTGGGCTGGGCCGAGCGCCACGGCATCGACACCGCCTTCCTGCCCGCCGGACTGAAGCTGTCGGGGTGCAAGGTGCTGGCGATGGACATGGATTCCACGCTGATCAATATCGAATGCATCGACGAGATCGCAGGCGTGGCGGGCCTGAAGGATAAGGTCTCCGAAATCACCGAGGCCGCCATGCGCGGCGAAATCAAGGACTTCTCCGAAAGCCTGCGCCGCCGCGTCGCGCTGCTCGAAGGCGTGCCCGCCGACGCGCTGGAACAGGTCTACGCGGACAAGCTGCGCCTGAATCCCGGCGCCGAGCGCCTGATCTCCACGGCCCAGGCCGCCGGCATCAAGGTGCTGCTGGTCTCCGGCGGCTTCACCTTCTTCACTGAACGCCTGCGTCAGCGCCTGAACCTGGACAGCGCGCACGCCAACACCCTGGAAATCGCCAACGGCGTGCTCACCGGCAAGGTCCTGGGCGACATCCTCGACGCCGACGCCAAGGAAGCCCACCTGCGCGAATTCGCCCGCCAGCATGGCGCCTCCCAGGAGCAGATCATCGCCATGGGCGACGGCGCCAACGACCTGAAGATGCTGGGCATCGCCGGCTTCCCGGTCGCCTATCACGCCAAGCCGCTGGTGCGCCAGCAGACGCGCTATGCGCTCAACGTGTCGGGATTGGACGGGGTGTTGAACTGGTTCGAAAGCTGATCAAGCCGCATCGCTCGCATCAACGCCCGGCTGCGGGCACGAAAAAAAGCCACCTTGCGGTGGCTTTCTTCATTGCTACGACTGATCAGTACCGCACGCGCAGCGAGAGCAGCGCCGCCCGGCCAGTACCCAGCGCCGCATAGTGCGCCGCATAGGCCTTGGTGTAGTACGTTTCGTCGAAGATGTTCAGCACGTTCAACTGCGCCGACATGTGCTCGTTGAATTCGTAGGCGGCCATGGCGTCGAAGCGCCAGTAGGAAGGCACCCAGCGCGCCTTGGGCGTGCCGTCGGCGTTCTTGGTCGCGTCCGAATTGCCGTACACCTTGTCCACGTAGTAGGCGCCGCCGCCAACCGTCAACTTGGGCAGCACCTTGTAGGTGGTCCACAGGCTGAAGGCATTGCGCGGGGTGTTGGGCAGGTCCTGGCCCACGGCGCCGCTGTTGTAGGCGCCCTTGGTCATTTCGCTGTCCATGAAGGTGTAGCCGCCGAACACGTTCCACTTGGGCGTGATGCTGCCCGAGAAGCCCAGTTCGATGCCGCGTACCTTGGCTTCGCCGACCTGCGCCGTCTCGGTGGCCGAAACGGCCACGCTGGTGTTCTTGCGGATGTCCTGGAAGGCCGCCGCTGACAACGTCAGGCGATCATCGAACACCTGCCACTTCGTGCCCACTTCCACCGTACGGCTCTTCTCGGGTTCCAGCGACTGGTTCGAGACCGACACGGCATCACTGATCGCGCTGGAGGCGATGGCCGACGGCGTGGACGAGGTGCCGTAGGTGGCGTAGATGGTGCCGTTGGGCGCCGGCTTGTAGGCCAGGCCAACCTGATAGTTGAAGAGGTTGTCCTCGCGGCTGGTGCTATAGAACGCCGGCGTGCTGGCCGGGTCGTTGCGCCCCTTGGCGATATTGCTGCCGCTGGTGCGGTAATTATCCCAACGCAGACCCAGGCTGGCTTGCCATTGCTCGTTGAACTTGATCGTGTCGAAGCCGTAGAGCGCGACCGTATCCGTGTTGTAGCGCGCCGGATTGTTGTTGCGCTGCAGATGGCCAGGATAGTAGGTGCCCGGGTCCGGATCCCACAGCGAAGCGCACAGCGCCGGATTGGCGTAGGTGTTCTTGCCGTTGGCGGTGCCGGTCACGCAGCCGCTGGTTCCCGCGGGAACGCCCGACTCGGTATAGCTATCCTTGTCCTGCTTGATGTTGCTGTACTCGAAGCCCAGGTCGAACGAGTGCTTCAGGCTGCCGGTATCGAACTCGCCCGTCAGGTTGGTCTGGTTGGCGAAGCTCTTGGTGACGTAATAGCCCGACTTGAGCGCCCGGTACACCAGGCCATTCGGAATGTTGCCCTTGCTGTCGTCGGGGTTGGTCGCAGCAAAGTCGGTGGTGCCGCGGCCGTAGCGCGTCACGTTGCGCAGCTGCAGCTTGTCCGAGAAGTCGTGCTGGAAGTCCACCGTCGCAACGTCGTCGCGGGTCTTCATGAAATCGCGGCCCTTCAAGCCATAGAAGCTCTTGCGGCTCACGCCCATGGTCTCCGTCACCGGCTGACCCGTCTTCGGGTCATACGGGATGGAGTAATCCGGCATGCTGTCGTCTTGGTAGTGGTAGTAGCTCAGCGTGATGCGGGTCGGCGTGCCCACGCCCAAGGTCAGCGAGGGCGCGACGCCCCAGCGCTCGAAGTCCACCGCGTCGTCGCGGCCGGGCGCGTCGCCCTTGTTGCCCATGACGTTCAGGCGGAACGCGGCCTTGTCGGCCAGGCGCCAGTTGCTGTCGATCGTCGCGCGGTAGTTGCTGTCCGTGCCGATCTGCGCCGTGGCTTCGGTGAAGTCGGTGGCCTTGGGCGTCTTGCTGACCATGTTGATGCTGCCGCCCGCGCCGCCGCGGCCCGAATAGACCGAGTCGGGACCCTTGATGACTTCAACCTGTTCCAGGTTGAAGGTGTCGCGCACCTGCGTGCTGGAGTCGCGGATGCCGTCCAGGAAAATGCTGCCGGCGGAGTTTTGGCCGCGAATGATGGGCAGGTCACCGCCCGGGCGGCCGCCTTCGCCCGCGCCGAACGTGATGCCGGGCGAGTTGCGCAGGACATCCTGAAGCGTGGACGCGGCCTGGTCCTGGATCACCTGCTTCGGCACGACCTGCACCGTGCGCGGGGTGTCCAGCAGGGGCGCCGTGAACTTGGGCGACTGCGCCGTGGAGGTCTGGTACGACGACCCCTCACCCTCCACGCGCACGGGCGCAAGTTGCGTCACGCCCGAATCCGCGGATTGGGCGGCGGCGTACGGGCTGATGAACAGCGCGGGGGCCGCGATCGCGGCGGCCAGGGAGGTAGTGAGCGTATTCAGCGAATACGTATCTTGGGGCTTCAAACCAGCTTCTCCGAATGTGAATAGCAACGATTCTTGTTTTTCTACCGGTTGCGATTGTGAACTCGGGGGCTGAACGGAACCTGAAAAATGGCTTTTCGCTCACATAATGGGGAAAAAAACAACACTCAATACTTATAGGGTCAACACCGAATTTCCGCCGGGCGCGGCAAGTGGTTTCAGCCTCACGCACCCACCGCCCCCCTCGCTGCGGAATGCCCCTGGAGACGCCAGGAAGGCCGCCTGGGAAGTCCAAGCGCATGAGAGAGGACATTCCCTCATTGCGCAAAAAAAAACGCCCCGCGGGGCGTTTTTCATGCATGAACCTGGCTGCCTTCAGGCGCGCAGGCGCGGGTGCCGCTTGAACAGATAACGGTACACGAACCCCGGATAAGCCAGCACCAGAAACAGGCTGAGGGTGATCGCGTAGAACTCCCAGGTCTGGGAAAAGCGATTGCCCAGCGTGGATTCGAACGCGAAACCGAGCGCGCCGACGATGCCGTAGAACACCAGCACTTCGATCAGCCGCATCCAGAACGGCTTGACTGCCGCCACCCCGCCCTGCTTCCAGGGCATGACGGCGAACACCCGTTCCGTCAGGAACGGGAGATTCGCGCTGACCAGGGCCAGCGCGATTAGCAGCCATACCGCCAGAGTCTGGTTCATGGCCCCGTTTTCCGCTTACAGGCTGAGCGAGCTGCGGATGGCCTGCACGCACAGGGCCATCAGGCCGCCGGGCAGGATACCCAGGATCAGGATCAGCGCGCCGTTGACGGACAGCACGCCGCGCTGGCCGCAGGTGGCGACCATCGGGACGGCATCGGCGGCCGGCTCGTCGAAGTACACGACCTTGACCACGCGCAGGTAGTAGAACGCGCCGATCAGCGAGAACAGCACCGCGATCACGGCCAGGGTCACGTGGCCGGCGCTGATCAACGCCTGCAGCACGGCCAGCTTGGCGTAGAAGCCCACCAGCGGCGGGATGCCGGCCAGCGAGAACATCAGCAGCAGCACGATGGCGGCATGCCACGGGCTGCGGCGGTTCAGGCCCTTCAGGTCGTCGATGTGCTCGCACTCGAAGCCTTGGCGCGACAGCAGCAGCACGATGCCGAAGCTGGCCAGCGTGGTCAGCACGTAGGTCAGCATGTAGAACAGCGAGGCGCCGTAGGCGGCCGACGACAGTTCCGGCTTGCCCGCAACCGAACCCGACATCAGGCCCAGCAGCACGAAGCCCATGTGCGAGATGGTCGAATAAGCCAGCATGCGCTTGAAGTTGGACTGCGCGATGGCGGTCAGGTTGCCGATGGCCAGCGACAGCACCGCCAGGATCATCAGCATCGGTTGCCAATCGGCAGCCAGGCCATGCAGGCCGTCGACCAGCAGGCGCAGCGTGATCGCAAAGGCGGCCAGCTTGGGCGCGCCGCCCAGGATCAGGGTGACGGCGGTGGGCGAACCCTGATAGACGTCGGGAACCCACATGTGGAACGGCACGGCGCCAAGCTTGAACGCCAGGCCGGACACCAGGAACACGATGCCGAACACCAGGGCCAGCTTCTCGGCCTTGCCCGCGGCGATGACCTTGGACACTTCCGCCAGATCCAGATGGCCGGTGGCGCCGTAGATCATGGACATGCCGTACAGCAGGAAGCCCGAGGCCAGCGCGCCCAGCACGAAGTACTTCATGGCGGCTTCGGTGGCCACGACGTTGTCGCGACGCAGCGCGATCAGCGCGTACAGCGCCAGCGACATCAGTTCCAGGCCCAGGTAGATGGAGATCAGGTTCCCGGAGGAGATCATGACCATCTGGCCCAGCAGGGCGAACAGCGTCAGGACGTAGAGTTCACCGCCGCGCATCATGTCGCGCACTTGCGCGTAGACGCGGCCGTAGACCAGGGTCGCGCCCACGGCGATGTAGGACGCGATCTTGAGCAGGTGCGACAGTTCGTCCGTGACGTACAGGCCGTTGAAGGTCGATCCGGCGACGCCGTTCTTCCATTGCAGGGCCGACACCACGGTCAGCACGCCCAATGCAAGCATGGACAGCAGAAACGTCGGCTTGCGCTCGGGGTGATTGCTGACCGCGTCGACGAGCAGGATAGCCAGGCCGAAAACCAGCAGAAGGATTTCCGGTGTCGCCAGGGCGAAATCGATTTGGGATTGCATCATTGTCTTGTCTTACAGTTTCGAGACGGCAACGTGTTGCAGCAGGGCCTCCACCGAAACGTGCATCACGTCGGTGAAGGGCTTGGGATAGATCCCCATGTACAACACGGCGATCGCCATCACGCCAAGAATCACAAACTCGCGGCGGTTGATATCGGTCAGCTCGCGCACGTGGTCGTTGGCGACGTCGCCCAGGACCACGCGCTTGACCATCCACAGCGAGTACGAAGCGCCCAGGATCAGGGCGGTCGCCGCCAGCAGGCCGATCCAGAAGTTGTGCTCGACCGCGCCCATGATCACCATGAACTCGCCGACGAAACCGCTGGTGGCCGGCAGGCCGCTGTTGGCCATCGAGAACAGGATGAAGAAAGTCGCGAAACGCGGCATGACGTTGACCACGCCGCCATAGTCGGCGATGCGGCGCGAGTGCATGCGGTCATAGAGCACGCCGATACACATGAACATGGCGCCCGACACGAAGCCGTGCGAGATCATCTGCACGATGGCGCCTTCGACGCCGGCCGTGTTGAAGATGAAGAAGCCCAGCGTCACGAAGCCCATGTGGGCAACCGACGAATAAGCCACCAGTTTCTTCATGTCGTCCTGGACGATCGCGACCAGGCCGATGTAGATCACGGCGATCAGCGACAGCGTGATCATCATGCCGGCCAGGCTGTGCGAGGCGTCGGGAGCGATCGGCAGCGAGAAGCGCAGGAAACCGTAGGCGCCCAGCTTCAGCATGATCGCGGCCAGCACGATGGAGCCGCCCGTGGGGGCTTCGACGTGGGCGTCGGGCAACCACGTGTGCACCGGCCACATCGGCACCTTGACGGCGAAAGCCGCCAGCAAGGCCACGAAGATCAGGATCTGCGGGGTGTAGCCCAGCTTGGTCTGCTGCCAGGTCAGGATGTCGAACGAACCGCCCGACACGTTCCACAGGTACACGAAGGCGACCAGCGTCAACAGCGAGCCCATCAGCGTGTACAGGAAGAACTTGAACGCCGCGTACACGCGGTTCGGTCCGCCCCAGACGCCGATGATGATGTACATCGGGATCAGCGTGGCTTCGAAGAACACGTAGAACAGCATGCCGTCCAGCGCGCAGAACACGCCCACCATCAGACCCGACAGGATCAGGAAGGCGGCCATGTACTGGGCGACGCGGCTGGTGATGACTTCCCAGCCGGCCAGCACCACGATGATGGTGATGAAGGCCGTCAGGAGCACGAACCACATCGAGATGCCGTCGATGCCCAGGTGGTAATTGACGTTGAAGGCCTCGATCCAGGAGGTCTTCTCCACGAACTGCATCTTGGCCGTGGTGGAGTCGAAACCGGTATACAGCGGGATCGTGACGAGGAAACCGGCGATTGCGCCGACGAGCGACAGGCCGCGCGTCAGGCCGGGACGGTCGTCACGGCCCACCGCCAGCACCAGCAGGCCGAATACGATCGGGACAAAGATCGCAAGCGTGAGCCAGGGGAAAGTGTTGGATGCCATCTCGCTTGCCATCATTGGGGAATCAGCACAAAGAAAGTCACCAGCGCCATGATGCCGATGATCATCGCGAACGCGTAGTGATAGATGAAGCCGGACTGCAGGTGACGGCTGACCGCTGCCACCCAGCCCACCACACGGGCGCTGCCGTTGATCAGCAGGCCGTCGATGATGCCGCGATCGCCGGTCTGCCACAGGCCACGGCCCAGGCAGCGCAGGCCGCGGGCGATGATCTGCTCGTTGACCCAATCCACGTAGTACTTGTTCTCAAGCACCTTGTTGATGCCGGACAGGCTGGACTTGATCTTGGCCGGAACCTTGGGATTGATCAGGTAGCAGTACCAGGCGGTGACGGCGCCAGCCACGACCAGCCAGAACGGAACCGTCTGGAAGGCGTGCAGGCCGAAAGCCACCCAGCCGTGCCACTCTTCATGCAGCTCGTGCATGGCGGGATGCTGCGGCAGGACCTTGATGACGCCGTCGAAGAACTTGCCGAACAGCATCGGGTCGACCACCAGGGCGCCGATGATGACCGACGGGATCGCCAGCAGCACCAGCGGCAGCGTGACCACCCAGGGCGACTCGTGCGGCGTGCCGTGATGGCCATGGCCGTCCGGCTCATGGTCGACGTCGGCCGCGTGGTGATGGTCGTCATGGCCATGGCCGTGACCGGTGGTGTCGAAGCGTTCCTTGCCATGGAAGACCAGGAAGTACACGCGGAACGAGTACAGCGAGGTCACGAACACGCCGATCAGGGTCGAGTAGTACGCGAAGTTCGCGCCCCAGACGTTGGCGGCGCCGGCGGCCTCGATGATGTGTTCCTTCGAGTAGAAGCCCGAGAAGAACGGCGTGCCGACCAGGGCCAGCGTGCCCAGCAGGAAGGTGATCCAGGTGATGGGCATGTACTTGCGCAGGCCGCCCATGTTGCGGATGTCCTGGTCATGGTGCATGCCGATGATGACCGAACCCGCGCCCAGGAACAGCAGCGCCTTGAAGAACGCGTGCGTCATCAGGTGGAAGATCGCGACCGAGTAGGCCGACGCGCCCAGCGCGACCGTCATGTAGCCCAGCTGCGACAGCGTGGAATACGCGACCACGCGCTTGATGTCGTTCTGGATGATGCCCAGGATGCCCAGGAACAGCGCGCCGATGGCGCCGATCACGATGATGAAGGACAGCGCGACGTCGGACAGTTCGAACAGCGGCGAGAAGCGCGCGACCATGAAGATGCCGGCCGTCACCATGGTGGCGGCGTGGATCAGCGCGGAGATCGGGGTCGGGCCTTCCATCGAGTCGGGCAGCCAGGCGTGCAGCGGAACCTGGGCCGATTTGCCCATGGCGCCGATGAACAGGCAGATGCAGGCGACCGTCAGCAGCATCCAGTCGGAACCGGGCAGCGTCAGGGTGGCCAGCTTGTCGGCCTGGGCGAAGACTTCACCGTAGTGCATGGTGCCGGCGTAGGCGAACAGCAGGCCGATGCCCAGCACGAAGCCGAAGTCGCCGACGCGGTTGATCAGGAACGCCTTCATGTTGGCGAAGATCGCCGTGGGACGGGTGTACCAGAAGCCGATCAGCAGGTAAGACACCAGGCCCACCGCTTCCCAGCCGAAGAACAGCTGCACCATGTTGTTCGACATCACCAGCATCAGCATGGAGAACGTGAACAGCGAGATGTACGAGAAGAAGCGCTGGTAGCCGGGATCATCAGCCATGTAGCCGATAGTGTAGATGTGCACCATCAGCGACACCGAGGTCACCACGACCATCATCATGGCCGACAGGGGATCGATCAGGAAGCCGATTTCCAGCTTGGTCTGGCCGATCAGGCTCCAGGTGTAGACCGCGCCGTCGAAGCGCAGGCCGTTGAGCACGTCGTTCAACACCACCACCGAGCCGATGGTGGAGATGAGCACGCCCAGGATGGTGATCATGTGCGAAGCACGGCGGCCGATGGGACGGCCCAGGAACCCGGTGCCGAAGAGGCCCGCGAGAATCGCCCCGGCCAGCGGAGCCAGCGCGATGAGCAAGTAGAGATTGGGTGAGCTAGACATTTTCTTCCAATACCCCGTTCAGCCCTTCAGGCGATCGAGTTCGTCAACGTTGATCGTGTTCAGGTTGCGGAACAGCAGCACCAGGATGGCCAGGCCGATCGCCGCTTCAGCAGCAGCCACGGTCAGGATGAAGAACACGAACACCTGGCCGGCGGTATCGCCGAACCAGCTGGAGAACGCCACGAAGTTCATGTTGACGGCCAGGAGCACCAGCTCGATGGACATCAGGAGAATGATCAGGTTGCGGCGGTTCAGGAAGATGCCGAAGATCCCGATGGCGAACAGGATCGCCCCGAGGATCAGATAGTGGGCCAGCGTCAGCGTCATTTTTGTTCTCCTTGGGGCGCGGCGGCGGTCGGGGTGCCGTTGTGCGCCTGGGCGCGCTCGCTCTGGGCGGGCATGCTCACCATGCGGTAACGGTCCTTCGCACGCACGCGGACGGCGGCCACCGGGTCGTTGTACTTCACGTCGCGGCGGCGGCGCAGGGTCAGCGCGATGGCGGCAACCATGCCCACCAGCAGCAGCGCGGCGCCCACTTCAATCGCGTAGATGTACTGGGTGTACATCGCTTCGCCCAGCGCGCGGGCGTTGTTGTAGTCGCCGGCAACCGGAGCTTGCGGGCCCGCGCCGTACCAGGTCGAACCCAGCACGAAGGCCATTTCCAGCACCATCACCAGGCCGATGACCAGGCCCAGCGGCAGGTAGGTCTTCATGCCCTGGCGCAAGGCATCCATGCGGATGTCCAGCATCATCACGACGAAGAGGAAGAGCACCATCACGGCGCCCACGTACACCAGCACCAGCAGCAGCGCGAGGAACTCGGCGCCCAGCAGCATCCACAGCATGGCCGCGTTGACGAATGCCAGGATCAGGTGCAGGACGGCGGTGACCGGGCTGCGCGCGGTGATCACGCGGAACGCCGCGATCACCAGCACGGCGGCCAGTATGTAAAACAGGACAGTGGTAAAAGTCATGGATCAGGTCCTGGGCTTCAACGATAGGGAGCGTCTTCGGCCCGGCGGCGGGCGATGTCGGCTTCGTAGCGGTCGCCCACGGCGAGCAGCATGTCTTTGGTGAAATACAGGTCGCCGCGCTTTTCGCCGTGGTATTCGTGGATATGCGTTTCCACGATGGAGTCCACGGGGCAGCTTTCCTCACAGAAGCCGCAGAAAATGCACTTGGTCAGGTCGATGTCGTAACGCGTGGTGCGGCGGGTGCCGTCGTCGCGCTGGTCCGACTCGATCGTGATGGCCAGCGCGGGGCACACGGCTTCACACAGCTTGCATGCGATGCAGCGCTCTTCCCCGTTGGGGTAGCGGCGCAGCGCGTGCAGGCCGCGGAAACGCGGCGACGCAGGCGTCTTTTCCTGGGGGTAGCGCAAGGTGACCTTGCGCTTGAAGAAATACTTGCCCGTCAGGCGCATGCCCTTGAGCAATTCGGTCAGCATCAGACTGCCGAAGAAATCCTTGATCGCTTCCATATCCTGCCTCTGCCTGGCGGCTTAGCGCCAAATGTTCCAGGGCGTCTGCATCCAGATCGCCACCACGACCAGCCAAACGCCGGTCAGCGGGATGAAGATTTTCCAACCCAAGCGCATGATCTGGTCATAGCGGTAACGCGGGAACGACGCGCGGAACCACACGAACAACGAGACCACGAAAAACGTCTTGAGACCCAGCCAGATCCAACCGGGGATCCAGGTCAGCGGCGCGATGTCGATCGGGGAAGCCCAGCCGCCCAGGAACATGATCGAGGCCATGCAGGACAGCAGGATCATGTTGGCGTATTCGCCCAGGAAGAACAGCGCGAAGGCCATGCCCGAGTATTCGACCATATGGCCGGCCACGATTTCCGATTCGCCTTCGACCACGTCGAACGGGTGGCGGTTGGTTTCAGCCACGGCCGAAATCACGTAGATCACGAACAACGGCAAGAGCGGCAGCCAGTTCCAGGACAGGAACGTCAGGCCCTTGTCGGCGAACCAGCCGCGGTTCTGCACGTGCACGATCTCGGACATGTTCAGGCTGCCGGACACCAGCAGCACCGTCACCAGCACGAAGCCGATGGCCAGTTCGTAGGACAGCATCTGCGCGGAAGCGCGCAGCGCGCCCAGGAAGGCGTACTTGGAGTTGGATGCCCAACCCGCGACGATCACGCCATACACGCCCACGGACGTGATGGCCATGATGTACAGGAGGCCGGCGTTGACGTTGGCCAGGACCACGTCGGGACCGAACGGCACCACCGCCCAGGCGGCCAGGGCCGGCATCAGCGTGACCACCGGGGCCACGATGAACAGCACCTTGTTGGCCTGCGACGGAACCACCACTTCCTTGGTCAGCAGCTTGAACACGTCGGCGAACGGCTGCAGCAGCCCCTTGAAACCGACGCGGTTCGGACCCATGCGCACGTGCATGGCGCCGATCATCTTGCGCTCCCAGTACGTCAGGTAAGCCACGCACAGGATGATGGGCACGGCGATGATCACAATCTTGATGAGGGTCCAGAGGACCATCCAGACCGTCGGGCCCAGCAGTGCCGTACCCTGGCTCTCAAGAACATTAAGCCATTCCATCAGGCACGCTCCACGCTGATTTGACCGAATGCGCCACCCAGGGCCGCGGTGTTTTCAAAGGCTGCGGAGATGCGCACGGCGCGGTCGGCCACGGCATCGTCCTGCACGGTTTCGAGTTCGATGGCGCCCTGCCCGCTCGACACGCGCACCTTGACGCCGGCCGTCAGGCCCAGGCTGGTGAGCGTGCGGCCGTTCATGGCGGCAGCCGGCTTCTTCGAGGCCGGTGCCGCTTGCAGCGGCTCCGAGCGGCGGACCATGGCGTCGGTGCGGTAGATCGGCACGTCGGCGACGCGCTCCAGGCCGCTCGCGGCCTGGCCCAGGCCCAGCGGAGCCTTGATCTCGTTGGACAGGCGGCCTTCGATGCCGCCAGCCAGCGCGGCGTCGCGCACGGACTCGGAGGTCTCGTCGTCGAATCCGGCCAGATGCAGGACGTTGCCCAGCACGCGCAGGACCTTCCAACCCGGACGGGTCTGGCCGAACGGCGTGACCGTGCCCTTGAAGCTCTGGGCCAGGCCTTGCGCGTTGACGTAGGTACCCGAGGTTTCGGTGAACGGCGCGACCGGCAGCATGACGTCGGCCCATTCGGCGGCGGCCGAACGGTAGGGCGTCAGGGCCACGGCGAACTGCGCGCCGCGCAGCGCGGCAATGGCCTGCTGGCCGTTGTCGGCATCCAGCAGCGGCTCGGCGTGCAGCACCACATAGGCCTTCAGCGGCTCGGCCAGCATGGCGGCGGCGTTCTTGCCGCCCTTGCCCGGAATGGCGCCGGCCAGGTAACCGCCGACGGTGTTGCCGCCGGAGGTCAGGAAGCCGAACTTGCCGCCGGCCAGGTCCGCCACGGCGCGGCCGTTGGCGGCCAGGGTCGAAGCCTGGGCGCTGGCCACGGCCAGGTTGCCCATCAGCACGGCGGTGTTGGCGCCGGAAGCCAGGCTGGCAGCGATGAGCTTGGCGTTTTCGCCGGGCGCGACCGAGGCGAACTCGGCCGGCACGGCCTGTTCCTTGGCCTGGGCCAGGGCAACGGCCACCTCGGCCAGCGCGCCCGCCAGCTCGGACGGAGCCACGGTGATACGGGCGGCCACCGGCATCAGGGGATCGTCGGCGGCGCTGTCGACCATCAGGATCTGGGTGCCGCGCTTGGCGGCCTGGCGCAGACGCTGCGCCATCAGCGGGTGGTCCTTGCGCAGGAACGAGCCGACCACCAGGACGCGGTCCAGGTTGTCGAGTTCGGCGATCGGCATGCCCAGCCACGGCGCGCCGGTCAGGGCGGCGTCAAAGGCGGCATCCGTCTGGCGCAGGCGGAAATCGATGTTCTCGGAACCCAGCGCGCGGACCAGGCGGCCCAGCAGCGCGTATTCCTCGGTGGTGGCGTATTCGGACGCCAGGGCGCCGATCTGGCCGGCGCCGAAGCTGTCGCGCACGCGGGACAGGCCCTGGGCCACGGCGGCAAGCGCGTCGCTCCAGGAAGCTTCCTGCCACTTGCCGTCGGTGCCCTTGATCATCGGAGCCGACAGGCGGTCTTCGCTGTTCAGGCCTTCGTACGAGAAGCGGTCGCGGTCGCTGATCCAGCATTCGTTGACGGCTTCGTCTTCGAACGGCACCACGCGCATGACGCGGTCGCCCTTGACCTGGACCACCAGGTTGGCGCCCAGGCTGTCGTGCGGGCTGACCGAACGGCGGCGGGCCAGTTCCCAGGTGCGAGCGCTGTAGCGGAAGGGCTTGGAGGTCAGCGCGCCCACCGGACAGATGTCGATCATGTTGCCCGACAGTTCGGACTCGATCGAGCGGCCGACGAAGGTCGTGATCTCGGAGTGCTCGCCACGGCCCAGCATGCCCAGTTCCATGACGCCGGCGATTTCCTGGCCGAAGCGCACGCAGCGGGTGCAGTGGATGCAGCGGCTCATTTCCTCGGCGGAAACCAGCGGACCCAGGTCCTTGTGGAACACCACGCGCTTTTCTTCCTGGTAACGCGAGGAAGAGCCGCCGTAGCCCACGGCCAGGTCCTGCAGCTGGCATTCGCCGCCCTGATCGCAGATCGGGCAGTCGAGGGGGTGATTGATGAGCAAGAATTCCATCACCGATTTCTGAGCGGCGATAGCCTTCTCGGAGCAGGTGTGGACGACCATGCCGTTGGTCACGGGCGTGGCGCAGGCGGGCAGCGCCTTGGGCGCTTTTTCCACTTCAACCAGGCACATGCGGCAGTTGGCCGCGATGGACAGTTTCTTGTGGTAGCAGAAATGCGGCACGTAAAGCCCGACTTTCTGGGCGGCATGCATGACCATGCTGCCTTCGGGCACTTCGACCTTGTTGCCGTCGACGGTTAGTTCAACCATTGCTGTTCCTGAGACCTACAGATATTGCGGGACCACACAAGACTTGTGCTCGATGTGGTGCGCGAATTCGTCGCGAAAATGCTTGAGAAAGCCACGGACGGGCATGGCGGCGGCGTCACCCAGGGCGCAGATGGTGCGGCCCATGATGTTGCCCGCCACGTTGTCCAGCAAGTCCAGATCTTCCGGACGGCCGTGACCGTTTTCGATGCGATGCACCATGCGGTAGAGCCAGCCGGTGCCTTCACGGCACGGCGTGCACTGGCCGCAGCTTTCCTCGAAATAGAAGTACGACAGGCGCAAGAGCGACTTCACCATGCAGCGCGTTTCGTCCATGACGATCACGGCGCCCGAGCCCAGCATCGAGCCGGCCTTGGCGATGGAGTCATAGTCCATCGTGCATTCCATGATGATGTCGGCCGGCAGCACCGGTGCGCTCGAACCGCCGGGGATCACGGCCTTCAGCTTCTTGCCGCCGCGCATGCCGCCCGCCAGTTCCAGCAGGGTCGAGAACGGGGTGCCCAGCGGGATCTCGTAGTTGCCGGGACGTTCGACGTCGCCGGTGATCGAGAACAGCTTGGTGCCGCCGTTGTTCGGCTTGCCGACTTCGAGGTAGGCCTGGCCGCTGTTGCGGATGATCCAGGGCACCGCCGCGAACGTTTCGGTGTTGTTGATCGTGGTGGGCTTGCCGTACAGGCCGAAGCTGGCCGGGAACGGCGGCTTGAAGCGCGGCTGGCCCTTCTTGCCTTCCAGCGATTCCAGCAGCGCGGTTTCCTCGCCGCAGATGTAGGCGCCATAGCCGTGGAACGCGTGCAGCTGGAAGCTGTAATCCGAACCCAGGATCTTGTCGCCCAGGAAGCCGGCGGCGCGCGCCTCTTCCAGCGCTTCCTCGAAGCGCTCGTAGACTTCGAAGATTTCGCCGTGGATGTAGTTGTAGCCGACGCTGATGCCCATGGCGTAGGCCGCGATGGCCATGCCTTCAATCACGATGTGCGGATTGAAGCGCAGGATGTCGCGGTCCTTGAACGTGCCCGGTTCGCCTTCGTCGGAGTTGCAGACCAGGTACTTCTGGCCCGGGAAGGCGCGCGGCATGAAGCTCCACTTCAGGCCGGTCGGGAAGCCCGCGCCGCCGCGGCCGCGCAGGCCGGAGGCCTTGACCTCGGCGATCACGTCTTCCGGCTTCATGCCGGTGGTCAGGATCTTCTTCAGGGCTTCGTAGCCGCCGCGCTTGACGTAGTCGGCCAGGCGCCAGTTGGCGCCGTCGACGTCAGCCATGATCTGCGGCTGGATGTGCCGGCCATGCAGGCACATCGAATTAGAAACGTCGTTCAGCGGGTTGGGGTCCAGCCCCTGCGCGAACTGCTTGTACAGGTCGGGCGCGTTCATGCCGACTCTCCTTGCACCTTGAGGGCCGCGACCAGCGCGTCCAGCTTCTCTTCGGTCATGCGCACGCACATATGCTTGTTGTTCACGATCAGCACGGGCGAGTCGCCGCAGGCGCCCATGCACTCGCCTTCCACCAGGGTGAACTGGCCGTCGGGAGTGGTGCCGCGGTAGTCGACGCCCAGCTTGCGCTTGAGGTAGTCGCCGGCGCGTTCGCCGTCGCGCAAGGCACAGGGCAGGTTCGTGCAGACGGCGATCTTGTTCTTGCCGACGGGCTTGACGTCGAACATGTTGTAGAAGGTGGCGACTTCCTGGACCGCGATGGGCGGAACGCCGATGTAGTTGGCCACATCTTCAATGATTTCGGTAGCCAACCAGCCCTTCTCTTCTTGCGCGATGGCAAGCGAGGCCATGATGGCGGACTGCCGCTGGTCGGCCGGGAACTTCGCGAGTTCTCGGTCGATTTTCTGGTAGGCCTGTTCGGAAAGCAGCATAGTTTGAATCCGGGTTATGCGGGCGTGCTCGTGACTGTCTGGGCGGATCAGCGATCGATTTCGCCGAAAACGATGTCCTGCGTGCCAATGATGGTGACGGCGTCGGCGATCATGTGACCGCGCGACATTTCATCCAGCGATTGCAGGTGGACAAAGCCGGGGGCCCGAATCTTCAGGCGGTAAGGCTTGTTGGCGCCGTCGGACACCATATAGATGCCGAATTCGCCCTTGGGGTGCTCCACCGAGGCGTACGCTTCACCGGGAGGAACGTGGAAACCTTCAGTGAAGAGCTTGAAGTGGTGGATCAGCTCTTCCATGTTGGTCTTCATGGCGGTGCGCTTGGGCGGAGCGATCTTGTGGTTCTCGATCATGACCGGGCCCGGGTTGTTGCGCAGCCACTCCACGCACTGGCGGATGATGCGGTTGCTTTCACGCATTTCGGCGATACGGACCAGGTAGCGGTCATAGCAGTCGCCGTTGACACCCACGGGGATGTCGAAATCGAGCAGATCGTAGACTTCGTAGGGCTGCATCTTGCGCAGGTCCCAGGCCACGCCCGAACCGCGCAGCATGGGGCCGGTGAAGCCCAGCGCCTTGGCGCGATCAGGGTCGACCACGCCGATGCCCACCAGACGCTGCTTCCAGATGCGGTTGTCGGTCAGCAGGGTTTCGTACTCGTCGACGCAAGCCGGGAAGCGGTTGGTGAAGTCTTCGATGAAATCCAGCAGCGAACCCGAACGCGCGTCGTTCATGACGCGCATTTCCTTGTCGCCGCGGTACTTGCTGGTGTCGCCGTATTGCGGCATCGAGTCCGGCAGGTCGCGGTAGACGCCGCCCGGGCGGTAGTAGGCCGCGTGCATGCGCGCGCCCGAGACCGCTTCGTAGCAGTCCATCAGGTCTTCGCGTTCACGGAAGGCATACAGGAACACCGCCATGGCGCCCACGTCCAGCGCGTGCGAGCCCAGCGACATCAGGTGGTTCAGCAGACGGGTGATCTCGTCGAACATCACGCGGATGTACTGCGCGCGCAGCGGGGCTTCGACACCCAGCAGCTTCTCGATGGCCATGACATAGGCGTGCTCGTTGCACATCATGGACACGTAGTCCAGGCGATCCATGTAGGGCAGCGCCTGGATGTAGGTCTTGTGTTCGGCCAGTTTTTCGGTGGCGCGGTGCAGCAGGCCGATGTGCGGATCGGCGCGCTGGATCACTTCGCCGTCGAGCTCGAGCACCAGGCGCAGCACGCCGTGCGCGGCCGGGTGCTGGGGGCCGAAGTTGAGCGTGTAGTTCTTGATTTCTGCCATGATTTAACGCCCCAAGCCGTAGGAGTCTTCGCGGACCACGCGCGGAGTGATCTCGCGCGGATCAATCGTGACCGGCTGGTAAATGACGCGCCGTTGTTCCGGGTCGTAGCGCATTTCTACGGTGCCGGACAGCGGGAAGTCCTTGCGGAAGGGATGGCCGATGAAGCCATAGTCGGTGAGGATGCGGCGCAGGTCCGGATGGCCTTCGAAGACGATGCCGTACAGGTCGAAGGCTTCGCGTTCGAACCAGCCCACGGCCGGCCAGCATTCCATCAGCGACGCGACGATGGGGAACTCGTCGTCCTCGGCCCAGGTGCGCACGCGCAGGCGCCAGTTGTTCTCGATCGAGAGCAGGTGCGCGACCACGGCGAAACGCGAACGGTGGATCTTGGCGGTCGCTTCCTCGGGCAGCTGGCGCGTGCCGTTGCCCCAGGTCAGGTAGTCGACGCCGCAGAGGTCGATACAGGTTTCAAAGCGCAGGCCGGCTTCGGTGCGCAGCTTGTTGCAGACGGAGAACCACTGCTGCGCGGGCACTTCGAGCGTCAGCTCGCCCAACGCCTCGGTCAGCGCGATATCCGCGCCGAGGGTAGTCTGCAAATTGTTTTTCAGGGTTTCGAGCCTGGTCATCATCTTGTACGCTTAGGTGAACCGATACGCTGGTTTCGCGGGGCCGGCGGCACGAACTGCCGCCTGGCGCGGCGAAGCTCAGCGCGCAATCGTGTTGGTCAGACGGATCTTGTTCTGCATTTGCAGCAAGCCGTAGACCAGCGCCTCGGCCGTGGGCGGGCAGCCCGGCACGTAGACGTCTACCGGTACGATGCGATCGCAGCCACGGACCACCGAATACGAGTAGTGGTAGTAACCGCCGCCGTTGGCACAGGAGCCCATCGAAACCACCCAACGCGGCTCGGGCATCTGGTCATAGACCTTGCGCAGCGCCGGCGCCATCTTGTTGCACAGCGTGCCGGCCACGATCATCAGATCGGACTGGCGCGGGCTGGGCCGGAAGATGATGCCGAATTGGTCCAGGTCGTAGCGGGCCGCGCCCGCGTGCATCATTTCAACCGCGCAACAGGCCAGACCGAAGGTCATGGGCCACATGGAGCCGGTCTTCGCCCAATTAAGGAACTTGTCGGCGCTGGTTGTGATGAACCCTTGCTTGAGAATGCCGTCTATAGCCATATTCGTCTCTGATAGCGTGCTGAGGAAAAACCCGGCGGGTTATTCCCAGTCCAGCGCGCCCTTTTTCCATTCGTAGATGAAGCCGACCGTCAGCACGGCCAGGAATACCATGACCGTCCAGAAACCGACGAGGCCGACCGTGCCCTGGGCGATGGCCCACGGGAACAGGAACGCGATTTCCAGGTCGAAAAGAATGAACAGGATCGCCACGAGGTAGTAGCGCACGTCAAACTTCATGCGGGCGTCTTCGAAGGCCTCGAAACCGCATTCGTACGGCGAGAGCTTCTCGGCGTAGGGACGCCGCGGACCAAGGAGGGAGCCGGCCGTTAGAAGCGCGAACCCGATAAGGGTGGCCACTACGATAAACAGCAGGACGGGAAAATACTGTTGCAGGTTCATTCAGGCGTCCGTCAAATGCGCAAACCTTAGGATTGTAGCATTCGCGCGGTTACTTCTGGCTGAACTCTGTAGCTCGAACAGCAGGTGAAAGACAGCATTCCTCAAATGGAACAATGGCTGTTTTCAGCACCGGTGCGCAAGCATACAGCAGCCTGCCGATGCACGCACAAACACACGCAAAAACACAGGCGCATAAACGAAAAAAACCACCCCGAAGGGTGGTTTCATACGAACGGGCCGAAGCCCGTTCGCGCACTTTAAATCCAGGCAGGACTTGCGCCCTGCTTTGGATTAGAAGCGGTGACGGATACCGACGCCGACGGCGGTCGACTTGACGTCTTCGATGAAGGCGTAGTTCTTGGCGTACGAACCGTAAGCGTACAGGTTGGTACGCTTGGACAGGTCGTAGGTGTAGCCCAGCGAGAAGACGTTCATCGTCTCAGCACCGTTGATACGGTCGTTGCTGGGGTCAACCATTTGCCACGAACCGAACAGCTTGCTTGCGCCGCCGATCGGGGCCGACAGGCCGACCATGTACGAGTTGGCCTTGAAGCCATCAGCAAAGATGTTGGTGCCGATGCTCAGGGAGCCGGAGCCGGTGTTCACGCCTTGACCAGCGAACCAGCCGTCGGTCGTGCGAGCGTAGGCCAAGGCCAGCTTCACGACTTCAAAGTCGTACGAACCGCCGATTGCGTACATGCGCGGGGTCGCGTCTTGGTCAGCAAACACCGACTTGTTCGAAGCGTTCAGCTGGTCGTACGTCAGAGCGACGTTCAGGGGACCGTTCACGTAACGCAGACCGGTCGTGATGGCGCGGGTGTTGTCAGCCGTGCGCCAGCCGGTTTGATCCGCGTTGTTGTCGTCGGCGTTGAACGAGTAGCCGATACCGAACTGGAAGCCGCTGAACGACGGGGTCTGATACATGACCATGTTGTCGTAGCGTTGCGTGTTGGCAGCGCTCATCGAAACGCCGATGTTGGCTTGACCGAAGCCAGCGCCGAACGGATCAATCGAGCCGAAGTACTTCGACGCGATGTTGGTTTGGCGACCGAAGTCCAGTTGGCCCCAGCTGTCGCTGGCCAGACCGATGGTGGCTTGACGACCGAACAGGCGGCCACCTTGGGCCGACTTGCCGTTACCCGAATCAAAGCCGGATTCCAGTTGGAAAACAGCGCGCAGGCCGTCACCCAGGTCTTCCGAACCACGCAGACCCCAGCGCGAACCGTTCTGGACGCCGTTGATCATGCCGAAACGGCTGCCGTTCATGGCATCGGGACCACCGCTGATCTTGTTGTAGCCGATACCCGTGTCGATGATACCGTACAGGGTGACAGACGTTTCTGCCTGGGCGACACCGGCAAAACCGGCGAGCAGGGCGGCAGCGAGCAGAGTCTTTTTCATTTAAGAAATCTCCGTTGATTTGAGTGACAAGAGCAGCAATCCAGCAAACCAGCCTGCCGCCCCCCTAACTCCGCGAAGGGAAGTTGACGCTATTGCATCAAAAATCAGGGGGGCTGGCTATGGTCGGCGCCAGAAAAGTGCAGGTTTACGACAGGCTTGTTGGGATATTGCAACAACTCGGCGCAGCCTGGCCGACCGCACTAGGGCTTACCCTTAGTTTTTGGGCCAAGCACCTATCCATGCGACTTTCAGCCCTGCCCCTAATTATCCGGATGATCTGGATACCATCCCCGGCACCCAATGGAAGGCCTCTTCCGGCACGGTTTGAGCCTGACGCTGACCTTCGCCACGCCGCCGGGATCCCATTTCCGCCGTAAGGATCCGCGCAGCGGGAATGGCGCCTTTGTCCACTATCAATAACGTTGTTATTTATAAAAATCGTCGATATGATCGAATCGTCGATTTCCCTCCTGAGCCACATGCCCACGCCCTCCTCCCGCGCCGACCGCTCCGAACGATTGAATGCGTTGCGCCGCCAGCTGGTTCTGGACGCCGCGCAGCGCGTGTTCGAGCGCGACGGCCTGGAGAAGACCACGATCCGCGCGATCGCCAAGGAGGCCGGCTGCACCACCGGCGCCATCTACCCCTGGTTCGCCGGCAAGGAAACCATTTATGGCGCGCTGCTGGAGGAATCGCTGGAACGCCTGCATGCGCATCTGGCCGAAGCGGCCTCCAGCGGCCCGGCCCCGGCCGCGGCGCGTACTGCGATCCATGCGTTCTTCGGCTACTACGCCGAACGGCGGACCGACTTTTCGCTGGGCATGTACCTGTTCCAGGGGCTGGGGCCGCGCGGCCTGGGCCGGGAAATGGACGAACGGCTCAACGCCCGCCTGCGCCAGTGCATCGACCTGCTGGGCGTGGCGCTGGCCCGGACCAAATCCTGGGAGGCCGCGGCAGTCGCGGTCGAGCAGATGAATCTTTTCACCTATCTGATGGGGCTGTTGCTGCTGCTGCACACCCGCCGCCTGAAATCCCTGGGCCAGCATGCGCAAGCGCTGCTGGACAACTACTGCCTCGCCCTGGAGCAACGATGACCGCAACCGACTTGGACACCCCGGCCGACGCCCCGCTGATCAGCCTGGCCGATTTCCATATCCTGCTGGCAGACCAGCATCCCTTTTCGCTGCTGCTGGGCATCGACGTGCTGCACATCGGCCGCGGCACGGCGCGCGCGGTGCTGCCGGCGCGAGACGCCCACCAGCGGCTCGGCGGCATCGTCGCCGGCCCGATGCTGATGGGCCTGGCCGACCTGACCATGTACGCGGCGGTAGTGGGCGCAACCGGACAGGCGCACGCGGTGACGGCCAGCCTGACGATCAATTTCCTGCGCAAGAGTCCGGCGGGGGCCATCCATGCCGACGCCCGACTGCTGAAAGTGGGCCGGCTGTCCGCCGGGGAAGTCATTCTGACCGGCGCGGGGTCGGACGAGCCCCTCGCCCATATCGTGAGCACGTGGTCCGTGCCCAAGCCATGAATATGCGCGTGAGCATCGTCGGCATGGGCAAGACCGGCACGCGAGCCGCGCAGCGCCTCCTGGCGGCCGAGCCGGACATCGCGCTGACCCTCTACGACATCGAGCCCGCGCGCTGCGAGGACTTCCGCGGCAGCGCCACGCTGGCGACGTCCGCCCGCGAAGCGCTGGAAGAATCGGACACCATCGTGCTGGCGCTGCCGCGCGAGCGCGAGATCGACCGCACGCTGGAGCGCTTCAGCGACGGCAACGTGACGGCGCCGGTGGCGGGCAAACTGATCGTGGACCTGGAACCGCCCTGCGCCGAGCGCGTGCGCAGCCTGGACCAGGCCATCGTCGCGGCGGGCGGCCGTTACACCTGCGCGCCCCTGGCCGCGGCGGCGGACGCCCCGGGCGCCGAGGCGCGCCTACTGAACGCCCTGGCCCTGGGGGCATGACGGCCGCAAGCGCTGCGCCACCGCGACGCACAGCGCCAGCCAGGCCAGGCTGACCGCGAAACCCGCCAGCACGTCGCTGGCGAAATGGACCTGCAGCAGGATGCGGCTGAGTCCGATCGCCATGATGAGAGCCGCCAGCAGCGCGGTTCCCGGCAGGCGCCAAGCAGGAGGCGCCAGACGCCAAAGCAGATAGCAGGCCATGCCGTACACGGCCATCGCGGCCGAGGAATGGCCGCTGGGGAAGCTCCACCCCGCCGCGCTGGCATAGCCATGTTCATGTTCCGGCCGGACGCGCTCGAAAGCGTGCTTGAGCAGCCAATTCAGCGCCCCGCCCACGCCGGTGGCGACGGCGCAGACGACGGCCAGCCCCCATTGCCTGCGCAACAGCAGGAACAATGTCATCAGCACGCTCACCACGGTCAGGAAATTTCGGTCGCCCAGATACGTGAACCACGACAGCAGCCACAGCAGCGGCGTCGACATGGACATGCCCAGCGCGCGCGCCAGCGCCTGGTCGAACGCGACCACCGCGCCCAGGCGTTCGATGGCGTAGGCCAGGATCAGGAACAGCGCGAGCGCCGCGGACGCCCCCAGGGCAAACACCACAAGGCGGCCGCCGCCGGGCAGGCGCGGCCAGCAGTACGCCAGGGCCAGCGCCGCCGCCGCGGCCAGCAATGGCAGCGCGATGAATAGCTGCAAGGCATGGGCCGCCGCCCATGCCGCATACGCATCCGTCATAAGTAAGAGCCCGTCACGAAGAAATTCCCGCTCTCTCTCAATACAACTCGACCAGGGTCTTGTCCACCGGTGCAAACGCATGCGCCCCGGCGGCGTAGTCCCAACGCTCGATCTGGCAATCGCCCTGCCCCTCGCGGGTAATCACATTGACCGAATTGGGCACGTTGCCGCGCACGCGGCGCGAGCAGGTGGTTCCGGCCTGGACGACCCAGCCGCTGGCAGGCGCCGCGGGATTCAGCGGCAGCACATAGGGCAGATGGATGTGGCCGCCCAGCACCAGGTGGACGCCTGCCTGCGTCCAGGTTTCCAGCGCGCGTTCGCGTCCGTTCAACAGGTTGGACAGGTCCGACTCGACCTTGGCGCGCACGGGATGATGCGCGACCACGATACGCAGCTGTCCTGGCTTGGCCTGGCGCAGCCGCTCGGCGACCCTTGCGATCTGCGCGCCGGATATCTCGCCATCCTTGCGGCGGCGAGGGCGCGTCGTATTGACGCCGATGGCAAGCAGGCCAGCGTTCTCGAACACGGGTTCCAGCACGGGGCCCAAGGCCCGTTTGTAGTTGCCGTAGGGGTTGAGCGCGCGGGCAAACACGTTGAACAGCGGAATGTCGTGATTGCCCGGCACCGTCAGCACCGGCAGCGACAGGCGTTCGATGAACTTGCGGGCGGCGGCGAACTGGCCGCGCCGCGCGCGTTGCGTGATGTCGCCGCTGAGCACCACCAGGTCGGGCGCGAGATTGCAGGCCAGGTCCAGCGCGGCTTCGACCACGGGTTTACGCTCCGTGCCGAAGTGGGTATCGGAAAAATGCAGGATGCGGGTCATGAACGGTCCAGGTATTGCGAATCCGCCGGCACCACCAGCGGCAGCCGTTCGTCGGCCACTTTGAATTCCAGCGGCGTATCCATCCAGGAGATCTCGCCGTCCATCGCCACCTTGACGCGGCGGCGTCCGCGCACCGCCACCGTCAGGCGGTCGAAGGCGAAACTGACCACGTGCTCGGCTTCGCCCAAGCGGCTGAACAGGCCGCGCAGCAGCAGGCCATAGAGCGCCAGGGTGCCGACCGGCCGCGCCGCCATGGCGATCAGGCGATTCTGGTCCAGCTCCGCGGATTCGATGCCGATGTGCTCCAGCTGGAGCTTGTTGTTGCCGACCACCAGCGTGGGCGAGCGCAGGTTGCGCGCCTGCCCGCCGTGATCCAGCAGCAGGCTCAATTGGCGCGGCGCGCGCAGCAGCGTGACCAGGCCTGACCACAGCGCCACCAGCCGGCTGCGGCCGTACTTCTGCTTGTAGGCCTCGCGGTCCTCGAGCAGTTGCGGGTACAGGCCCAGGCTGGCATTGACCAGGAACAGCCGGCCGTTGAGCATGCCGACCTGCACCGGCCTGGGCTGGCCTTGCAGGAAGCCGCGCAAGGCCACTTCCGTATCTTGCGAGATGCCGTAGCTGCGCCCGAAGTAATTGAACGTGCCCTGGGGCAGGATGCCGAACGGCACGCCTTTGCCGAGCACGACGCCCGCGACCGCATTGAGCGTGCCGTCGCCGCCCGCCGCGATGACCACGCCCTGCTGTTCCTGCGCGCGCCTGACCGCGGCCTCGGCCGTGGCGGTCAGGCGCGACGGATCCTGCACGGGCATCAGCTCATAGCGGCGCCCGGCCTCGTCGAGTATGCGACGGATCGTGTCTTGGAGGATCTGCGCGTCGCCGCGCCCCGATCCGGTATTGAGGACGATGAAGAGAGGTTCTTGTCCCGTCAGGGAATGGGCCGCTATTGCCGGTTTCTGCTGGGGTGGCGTCATGCGACAAACATACCCCATGCCGGCAAAGCGCCGCAACAAGGCTGGCGGCGGACGCGCCAGGCGCGCCCGCCGCCGCCGTTCAGCGGCCGATGGCGTAGGCCTGCATCAGGCGCGGCGTGGCCGCCGCGTGCAGCAGGCCGTCGGCGTCGCGCGAAGCCGCGGTCAACCTGCCCACCGACCATTCGGGCACTTCCTCGATCTGGTGCCCGCGCTGGCGCAGCGCCGCGATGACCTCGGCGCCGAAGCTCGCCTCCACCGCCAGATGCCCCGGCTTGCGGTCGCGCGGATAGAAGGACGTGGGGAAATGCATGGTGTGGGACATGGGCAGGTCGATCGCTTCCTGCAGGTTCAGGCCGTGATGCACGTGACGCAGGAAGAACAACAGCTGCCATTGCTCCTGCTGGTCGCCGCCCGGCGTGCCGAATGCCAGGTAGGGCTTGCCGTCGCGCAGCGCCAGCGAGGGCGTGAGCGTGGTGCGCGGACGCTTGCCGGGCGCCAGCGTGCCGGGCAGCCCTTCTTCCAGCCAGAACATCTGCGCCCGGGTGTTCAGGCCGAAGCCGAGTTCCGGGATCACCGGCGAGGACTGGAACCATCCGCCCGAAGGCGTGGCCGAGATCATGTTGCCCCAGCGGTCGATCACGTCCACGTGCGTGGTGTCGCCGCGCTTGGCGGAGGCGCGCATGTCGGCCAGCGTGGGTTCATTGGTGGCGCTACCGGGCGCGGACACCTTGGACAGGCGCTCCAGCGTGTCCATCACGCGCTTCACCTGGGCCTCGAAACCCGGCACCTGGCCGGGCAGCAGATCCTGCGAGGCCGACTCGCCGATGAGCGCGCGGCGTTCGGCGTTGTAGGCGTCGGACAACAGGTGCTCCAGCGGCACGTCGACGAAGGCCGGATCGCCGTAATAGGCCTCGCGGTCGGCGAAGGCCAGCTTCATGGCCTCGGTCACGCGGTGCACGAATTCGGCGCTGATCGGACTCACGCCCGCCAGGTCCATGTCCTTGAGCAGCGCCAGGGTTTGAAGGAACACCGGACCCTGGCTCCAGGAGCCGGCCTTGGCCACGGTATAGCCGTGGTAGTCGTACGTGACCGGCTTGTCGTAGCTGGCCGACCAGCCCGCCAGGTCGTCGGCGGTGATGACGCCGCGGTGCGTGGAACCGCTCTCGTCCATGACATCGGTGTTGCGCGCAAACTTGTCGATTTCCTCGGCAATGAAGCCGCGGTAAAACGCGTCGCGCGCCGCCTCGATCTGGCGCTCGCGGTCCGCGCCGGCGCTTTCGGCCTGCTGCAGCACGCGGGTCCAGGTGCGCGCCAGTGCCGGATTGCGGAACAGCTTGCGGGCCTCGGGCACCTTGCCGCCCGGCACGTAGACCTCGGCGGTGGTCGGCCAATGGGTCTGGAAGAAATCCTTCAGGCCGGCGATGGTGTTGGAGATGCGCGGCATCAGCGCGTGGCCGTGCTCCGCGTAATAGATGGCGGGCTCCAGCACGTCGCGCACGCGCATGCTGCCGTGGTCGCGCAGGAGCAGCATCCAGGCGTCGAAGGCGCCTGGGATGACCGTCGCCAGCAGGCCATTGCCAGGGATGAGCTTGAGGCCTTCGGCGCGGTAGCGTTCGAGCGTGGCGGCCGCGGGCGTGGTGCCCTGGCCGCACAGCACCTCGACTCGGCCGGTGCGCGCGGAGTAGAACACCGCGGGCACTTCGCCCGCCGGGCCCACCAGATGGGGTTCGACCACCTGCAGCACGAAGGCCGAGGCCACGCAGGCGTCGAAGGCGTTGCCGCCGCGCTCCAGCAGCGACATGCCGGCCGCGCTGGCCAACCAATGGGTGGAGGTCACGACACCGAAGGTGCCAAGGATTTCCGGGCGAGTGGTAAACATGATGATTCCTATAGGGCTGCCGCTGAAACGCGGAACACTTCCTGTACGGCGGGCGCCTGGCGATCAAAAGAACAGGCACGCTGGAGAGGCCCGCGGACGCCGCCAGCCGGGGCGCCGCGGATCCGGCTCCGCCGGTCCGCCAGCGCCGCCCCCTAGGGGGCCCGCGCCAGCGGGTAGGGGGGAGCCTACTTTTTTGCCACAGTGACGCCCTTCAGGCGGATCAGGCCGTCGGGGTAAGGCACAAAGCCCTCCACCTTCTTCTGCACGCCAAAGGTCCACGGCAGGTAGAACAGGTAGACGATCGGGCGCTGGTCCTGCATCGCAGTCAGCACCTGGTCATACATGGCGCGGCGCTTGGCGGTGTCGGATTCGGCGCGGGCGTCGTTGAGCAGCTTGTCCACGCCGGCGTCGCAGAACTTGCCGTCGTTCAGGTTGCCCTTGCAGCTCAGGTACTGGTGGATGTTGCCGCTGGGATCGACACGGCCGGACCAGCCGCTCTGCCCGACTTCGAAGTCGCCGCGCGCGAGCGAGGACTGCAGCGAGGCGAACTCCACCGGACGCAGGGTGATGTCGAAGCCCGCTTCGGCGCCCATGGCCTGCACCAGCTCGAACACCTGCTGCATGGTGGTGTTGTTGCCGAAGGTGATCTCGAACTTGACGCGGTCATAGCCCGCTTCCTTCAGCAGGGCCTGGGCCTTCTTGGGATCGCGGCCCTTGTGCTCGAAGGCGGTGTTGTAGGCGAAGCTGGCCGGCGGGAACGGCTGGTAGGCGGGCTGGAACATGCCTTCGCCGATCACCTGGTTGAGCACGTCGCGGTCGATCGCGAGGTCCAGCGCCTGGCGCACGCGCTTGTCCTTGGCCAGCGGGTTGTTGGCGCGCGCGCCATTGGCCAGGTTCACCGAAATGGCCTGGAAGCCCAGGCCGGTCACCGGCGCCAGGGTCAGGTTCTTGTCGTCCTTCACGGCCTTGGCATCGCTGGGCGCGACGCGCTCGATGATGTCCAGGTCGCCGGCGCGCAGGTTGTTCAGGCGCACGGTGTTGTCGGGAATCGGGGTGTAGACCAGGCGGTCGAAGTGATAGTTGGCCGCATCCCAGTACTTGGGAAATTTCTCGAGCACGATGCGGTCGTTCTGCACGCGCTCCTTGAATTGGTAGGGACCCGAGCACACCGGCTTGCCGCCGGGATCCTTGTCGAAGCTGGCGGGCGACATCATCATGCCGGCGCGGTCGGACAACTGCGACAGCAGCGAGGCGTCGGGTTCGGACAGGGTCAGCACCACGGTGCTGGCGTCCGGAGCTTCAACGCTGGCGACGGTGGCCAGCTCGCTCTTGCGGTTGCTGTCGGGCAAGGTGCGGGCGCGGTCCAGGTTGGCCTTGACGGCCGCGGCGTTCACCGGCGTGCCGTCATGGAAAACGGCGTCGGTGCGCAGCTTGAAGGTCAGGATCTTGTTGTCCGGGCTGATGGTCCAGGATTGCGCCAGCTGCGGCACGATCTTCAGGTCCGGCGTGATCTCGACCAGCTTGTCGCACAGGGAAGCGAAGACAATGCGGCCCACGAAGGTGCGCGCGCGCACCGGGTCCAGCACGTCGGGGTCGTCCTGCAGGCCGATACGCAGGGTGGATTGGGCTTGCGCCAGTCCGCTGGCCAGCATTCCCGCCATGGCCATGGCGAGGCAAAGTTTACGCATGAAAGATCTCCGTCGGTTCAGGTCGGCCTGGTTCCCCGCGCGGACGCGCCGCCCGGCATGTGGGAACAGACCCGAGCCGTGCTGCATCCGGGTCCATCCCCCGCTGCGCACGTTCTTGTTGGATTCTGCGCCAGGCGCGCGGCGATTGTATAGAGCGGCGGCTGTCGTAAGCCTAAATGCGCGCCGCGCGGCCGCCTTGCGGACGCGCCCTCAGGGAATGCGGCAAGGCGCGGCGAAGTCCACGGCGGCCTGGACCTGGGCGCGCAGCTTGGCGACCAGCGGCCGGGCGTCGTCGCGGCGGTACTGGAAGGCGTAGGGCAAGGCCGCCAGGGGCGTATCCCCTTCCAGCACGCGCAGGCTGCCCTCGGCCTGCAGCGCGCGGGCCCAATGGCTCGGCAGCAGGCCGACGCCGGTGCCTTCGATCAGAAGACCGACCACCGCTCCCCAGTTGTTGCAGCAGAGACGTTCGCCGCCGGCATCACGGCCCGCCAGCCAGTCGTCGATGATGCGCGTGGTGCCAGCCCCGGCCGGCAGCGTGACCAGCGGCAGGCGCGCAAGCAGCTCAGGCGTCATGCGCGTGGCGCCGTCCAGCAGCGCCGGCGCGGCGACCCAGGAGAATTCGGCCTGGCCTATGCCCGTGGAAGCGATGTTGGGCCGCGAGGACCGGCCGGCTATCACGGCAAAATCCAGTTCGCCGTCGGCCACGCGCTGCTCCAGCACCTGGCCGATGTCCACATAGGGCTCCAGCACCAGGTCCGGGTAGGCGGCGCGCACGCCCCGGATCAGCCGCGGCAGCCAGGTCAGCGCGGTCAGTTCGCCCACGCCGAAGCGGCAGCGCCCGCTGAGCCCCGCGCTTTGCGCCAGCGAAGCCCGGATCTGCTCGGCCGAGGCCAGCAGGTCGCGCGCCTGCGGCAGCAGGCGCTGGCCGGCGTCGGTCAGCACCGCCTTGTGGCCGCTGCGGTCGAACAAGGACAGGCCCAGGCCTTCCTCGAGTTCGGTGATGCGCTTGGACAGCGACGATACCGACAGGTGCAGGCGCTCGGCCGCCACGGCGAAACTGGCGCAGGTGGCGGCCCAGTAGAAGGCTTCGAGTTGCTTGAGGGTCATGCGCGGATTGTAGGGGCGTCCGGCATGGGAATGCTCAATTCAGGAACATCCCGTTGGAAGGCGCCCCCCGCGGAATCAGGCGGCTTTCGGCGTCAGCAGATGCGCGGAAAACCGGAGGGTATCGATGGCGGCGCGGAGCATGCGCTCGACGCGCGGCCACATGTCGCCCTTGAGGCGATCAGACCAGCAGATGCTGTCAAACACCCCGTCGACCAGGGCATGCAGATAGAGATTGGACAGGCGCACGTCCAGCGCGCGCGGCAGGTCTTCGCGCTTGACCGCGGCGCGCAACAATTTCTCGGAAGTGCGCAGGGCGTGGCGCTCCCACAGGTCGCGGCGGCGCAGCAGGGGCGCGTTCTCGTCGCTGCGTTCGCATTTCAGGTAAAGGATCTCCAGCACGCGCTGCACCGAGCCTTCCTGCGCGTAGATCTGGATGTACTGGCGCATGGAGGTGTAGAGCGACTCCAGGGCCTCGCCATCGGTCGACACCTGGGTCAACGGCGCCGCCTCGCCCAGCGCGCGGTCGCACATGGCGATGCAGACATCGATCTTGTTCTTGTAATGGCCGTAGACGGCGCCCCGGGATACCCCCGCGTGATCGGCTATGTCGCTCATGGTGGTGGCGGCCACCCCTTTGGACAGGAACACGTGCTCGGCCGCATCCAGGATGCGGTCGCGGGTGCGTTGGGACTCTTCTTTCGTCTTGCGGGCCATGCGGGGGACCTCCTTCTTAAAAAATCGGCTGCAAAAAAACGGCGGCTTCAAAACAAGAAGCCGCCTTTTTCGTCACTGTGAATAAGTGTGAAGCGGGCAGCATACTTCCGAACAAAATAATTAATCAAGCGTGACGGATTAAATGATAGACTCGCTTCCCCACGCGGGAAAGTCGGCGCCTTTCCCCACCTCAGCCCTCCCCGGGCCCATCAGATAATTTTAAAAATGAAGCAAAGAGTCTCTCTACGCACGCTCGCCCTTTCTTCCGTATTAATTCTTATTACCGGTTGCTCGAAACCGGAAGCCCAAGCAGCCGCCGAGGCTCCCGCCGAAGTCGGCGTCATCATCGCGGCGGCCACGCCCACCAGCGTCGCGACCGAATTGCCGGGCCGCCTGGAACCCTACCGCGAGGCCGAGGTACGCGCGCGCGTGGCTGGCATCGTCACCGCGCGCCTGTACGAGGAAGGCCAGGACGTGGCGCGCGGCGCCGCCCTGTTCCAAATCGACCCCGCGCCGCTGCAGGCCGCCTACGATTCCGAAGCCGCGAACCTGGCGCGCGCACAGGCGAACCTGTCCGCCGCCGCCGACAAGCTGCGCCGCTACGCCGACCTGGTGTCGGACCGCGCCATCAGCGAACGCGACCACGCCGAAAGCGTGGCGCAGGAGCGCCAGGCGCGGGCCGAGGTCGCCCTGGCCCGCGCCAATCTGCAAAGCGCCAAGCTGAAGCTGGATTACGCGCGCGTCACCTCGCCCATCGACGGCCGGGCGCGGCGCGCGCTGGTGACCGAAGGCGCGTTGGTGGGCGAAGGCCAGGCCACGCCGCTGACGGTGGTGCAGCAGATCGACCCCATCTACGTGAACTTCGCCCAGCCCGCCGCCGAGGTGATGCAGTTGCAGAAGCAGATCCGCGCGGGCGCGCTGGAAGGCGTGGCGCCGGACCAGGTGCGGGTGCGCCTCCTGCTGCCCGACGGTTCCGAATACGGACGCGGCGGCACGCTGTCGTTCGCCGACCTGGCGGTGGACCCGGGCACGGACAACGTCACGATGCGGGCGCTGTTCGAGAACCCCGGCCGCGACCTGCTGCCGGGCATGTACGTGCGGGTCGTGCTGGAGCAGGCGATCAACCGCGACACCTATCTGGTGCCGCGCAATGCCCTGCTGCGCAACGCCGAAGGCGCGCACGTGCTGGCCGCCGGCCCGGACGGAGAGCTGAAGAAGATTGCCGTCACCGCGCAGCGGCTGCAGGGTCCGAACTGGATCGTCACGCAGGGATTGGCGGGCGGCGAGCGCATCGTCGTCGAGAACGCCGCGCATATGGCGGCGGGACAGAAAATCAAACCGGTGGAGCGGGCCGCGCCCAGCGCGCAGGCACCCGCCGCCGGCAACCCGGAGGCCGGCGTCCAGGCAAGGACGCCCGCCGCGGGCCAAAAAGGATAAACCGCAATGGCGCGTTTTTTTATCGATCGCCCCGTCTTCGCGTGGGTGATCTCGCTGCTGATCGTGCTGGTCGGCATCCTGTCGATCCGCGCGCTGCCGGTAGCGCAGTATCCGGACATTGCTCCGCCGGTGGTCAACGTCGGCGCCAGCTACCCGGGCGCCTCGGCCAAGGTGGTCGAAGAAGCCGTGACCGCCATCATCGAACGCGAGATGAACGGCGCCCCCGGGCTGATGTACACCTCGTCCAGCAGCGACTCGACGGGCTGGGCCAGCATCAACCTGACCTTCAAGCAAGGCACCAATCCGGACCTGGCTGCCGTGGAAGTGCAGAACCGCCTGAAGGCGGTGGAGCCGCGCCTGCCGGAATCGGTGCGCCGCGACGGCGTGCGCGTGGAGAAGGCGGCCGACAACATCCAGCTGGTGGTGTCGCTGAAGTCGGATGGCGGGCTGGATGACATCCAGCTGGGCGAACTGGCCGCCTCCAACGTGCTGCAGGCGTTGCGCCGCGTGGAAGGCGTGGGCAAGGTGCAGTCGTTCGGCGCGGAAGCCGCCATGCGCATCTGGCCAGATCCGGCCAAGCTGACGGCCATGTCCCTGACCCCGGGCGACATCGTCTCGGCCCTGCGCAGCCACAACGCCCGCGTCACCATCGGCGAACTGGGCAACCAGGCCGTGCCCAAGGACGCGCCGCTGAACGCCAGCATCGTGGCCGGCGAATCGCTGCGCACGCCCGAGCAGTTCGGCAACATCCCGCTGCGCGCGCAGCCGGACGGCGCCACCTTGCGCCTGAAGGACGTGGCCCGGGTCGAGCTGGGCGGCACCGACTATATGTACCTGTCGCGCGTGAACGGCATGACCGGCACGGGTCTGGGCATCAAGCTGGCGCCGGGCTCGAACGCGGTGGAAACCACCAAGCGCATCCGCGCGACCATGCAGGAGCTGGCCCAGTATTTCCCGCCGGGCGTGACCTGGGACATTCCGTACGAGACCTCCACCTTCGTCGAGATCTCGATCAAGAAGGTGCTGATGACGCTGCTGGAGGCCGTCGCGCTGGTGTTCTGCGTGATGTACCTGTTCATGCAGAACTTCCGCGCCACGCTGATTCCAACGCTGGTGGTGCCGGTGGCTCTGCTGGGCACGCTGGGCGTGATGCTGGGGCTGGGCTATTCCATCAACGTGCTGACGATGTTCGGCATGGTGCTGGCCATCGGCATCCTGGTGGACGACGCCATCGTGGTGGTGGAAAACGTCGAACGCATCATGGCCGAGGAAGGCCTGCCGCCGCGCGAGGCCACGGTCAAGGCCATGGGCCAGATCAGCGGCGCCATCGTGGGCATCACGGTGGTGCTGGTGTCGGTGTTCGTGCCGATGGCTTTCTTCGACGGCGCGGTGGGCAACATCTACCGGCAGTTCGCCGTGACGCTGGCGGTGTCGATCGCCTTCTCGGCTTTCCTGGCGCTGTCGCTGACGCCGGCGCTGTGCGCCAGCATGCTCAAGCCCATTGCTGCCGGCCACCACGAGAAGCGCGGCTTCTTCGGCTGGTTCAACCGGGCCTTCGCGCGCCTGACCACGCGCTACACGGCGCGGGTGTCGGGCGTGCTGGCCCGTCCCGTGCGCTTCGGCCTGGCCTATCTGGCGGTGATCGCCGCGGTGGCGCTGCTGTTCGCGCGGCTGCCCTCCTCTTTCCTGCCGGACGAGGACCAGGGCAGCTTCATGGCCATGGTCATCCTGCCCCAGGGCTCGCCGCAAGCCGAGACCATGGCCATGGTGAAGGACGTCGAACGCTACATGATGGAGCACGAGCCGGTCGAGTACGTGTATTCGGTCAACGGCTTCAGCAACTACGGCAGCGGCCCCAACTCGGCCATGTTCTTCGTCACGCTGAAGGACTGGAAGCAGCGCGGCGGCGCCGACCTGCACGTGAACGCGGTGGTGGAACGCATCAACGCCGCCTTCGCCGACCGCAAGAACGTCATGGTACATGCGCTGAACTCGCCGCCGCTGCCGGACCTGGGCTCCACCTCGGGCTTCGACTTCCGCCTGCAGGACCGCGCCGGGCTGGGCTACGAGGCCCTGGCCCAGGCGCGCCAGCAATTGCTGGCGGCGGCGGCCAAGCATCCCGCGCTGACCGAGGTCGTCTTCGCCGGCCAGGAAGAAGCGCCGCAGCTGGAACTGCGCGTCGACCGCGACAAGGCCCAGGCCATGGGTGTGCCGCTGGACGAGATCAACACGGCGCTGGCGGTGATGTACGGCTCGGACTACATCGGCGATTTCATGCTCAATGGCCAGGTGCGGCGCGTGACCGTGCAGGCCGACGGCAAGAGCCGCGTCGACATGGAGGACGTGTCGCGCCTGCACGTGCGCAACCTGCAGGGGCAGATGGTGCCGCTGTCGGCCTTCGCCACCCTGAAATGGTCGATGGGACCGCCGCAGCTCAACCGCTACAACGGCTTCCCGTCGTTCACCATCAACGGTTCGGCCGCCCCGGGACATAGCAGCGGCGAGGCCATGCGCGCCATCGAGACGCTGGCGGCCGAGCTGCCGCGCGGCATCGGCTTCGACTGGTCGGGCCAGTCCTACGAGGAACGCCTGTCCGGCAACCAGGCGCC
Source organism: Achromobacter xylosoxidans (assembly GCF_002192695.1). Classification (GTDB taxonomy): domain Bacteria; phylum Pseudomonadota; class Gammaproteobacteria; order Burkholderiales; family Burkholderiaceae_B; genus Achromobacter; species Achromobacter xylosoxidans_C. The sequence continues at coordinate 6,040 of NZ_MTLG01000053.1, read as the reverse complement.
GGTGCTGTTCGCGCTGTCGGTGCTGGTCGTGTTCCTGGCCCTGGCCGCGCTGTACGAAAGCTGGTCGATTCCGCTGGCGGTGATCCTGGTGGTGCCGCTGGGCGTGATCGGCGCGGTGCTGGGCGTGACGCTGCGCGGCATGCCCAACGACATCTACTTCAAGGTCGGCCTGATCGCCACCATCGGGCTGTCGGCCAAGAACGCGATCCTGATCGTGGAAGTGGCCAAGGACCTGGTGCGCGACGGCCAGGGCATCGTGTCCGCCACCCTGGAAGCCGCAAGGCTGCGGCTGCGCCCCATCGTGATGACCTCGCTGGCTTTCGGCGTGGGCGTGCTGCCCCTGGCGCTGGCCACCGGCGCGGCCTCGGGCGCCCAGGCCGCGATCGGCACGGGCGTGCTGGGCGGCATCGTCACCGCGACGGTGCTGGCCATCTTCCTGGTGCCGCTCTTCTTTTTGATCGTGGGCCGCGCGCTGGGCATGCGCGTGCGCCCCTCGCGTCCGCAAGGCCGCGAAACGCTGGAGACCTCGCCATGAAGGCTATGGCAATGACCCTGCTTGCGCTGGCCCTGGCCGGCTGCTCGCTGGCCCCCAAGTATGAACGACCAGCGGCGCCGGTCCCGCAGGCCTATGACACGCCCGCCGCGGACGGACAGGCGGCCATGCCGCAGGACTGGCGCGATTACTTCAACGACCCGGCGTTGCAGGCCTGGATCGCCGCCGCGCTCGAGAACAACCGCGACCTGCGGGTGGCGGCGCTTCGCATCCAGGAGGCCCGGGCGCTGTATGGCGTGCAGCAGGCCGACCGCCTGCCGTCCATCGACGGCACGGGCGAGTTCAGCCGCGGACGCGGCGCGGAACCTGGCCAGCCGCGCATGCCGGTGGCCGACCGCTACCGTGCCGCCGTCGGCATCGCGGCCTTCGAGCTGGATTTCTTCGGCCGCGTGAAGAGCCTGAGCGACGCCGCGCTGTCGCGCTACCTGGCCAGCGAGGAAGCGCACCGCGCCGCCACGCTGTCGCTGGTGTCGGAGACGGCCACGGCTTACTTCAACCAGCGTTCGCTGGCTGAGCAGCTGCGCCTGACCGAGAGCACGCTGGCGCTGCGCGAGGCCTCTCTCAAGCTCACCCAGCGCCGCTACGACGCCGGGCTGGAAACGGCCGTGGGGCTGCGCACCGCGCAGATGCTGGTGGAATCCTCGCGCGCCACGCATGCCGAGCTGAGCCGGGAATACCGCCAGGCCGTGCATACGCTGGGCCTGCTGGCGGGAGACTTTTCCCTGCCGCCCGATACCGATGCCGTCACGCTGGAAAGCCAGAGCCTGACGCCGCTGGCCGCGGGCCTGCCCTCCGCCTTGCTGATCCGGCGCCCGGACCTGCGCCAGGCGGAGGACACACTGCGGGCCGCCAACGCCGACATCGGCGCGGCGCGCGCGGCGTTCTTCCCGTCGGTGCAGCTGACCACCGACATCGGCACCACGGCCGGCAGCTTCTCGGACCTGTTCGGTTCGGGCACGGGCACCTGGACTTTCGCGCCCAAGCTGACGCTGCCCATCTTCAATGCCGGGCGCAACAGCGCCAATCTGTCGCTGGCGGAAACGCGCAAGGACATCGCGGTGGCCCAGTACGAAGGCAGCATCCAGCAGGCCTTCCGTGAAGTAGCCGACGCGCTGTCCGCGCGCGACACGCTGCGCGCCCAGATCGACGCCCAGCGCAAGGTGCGCGACGCCGACCGCGACCGCCAGCGCCTGACCGAAAGGCGCTACGAACGCGGCGTGGCCAGCTACCTGGAAATGCTGGAGGCGCAGCGCAGCCTGTTCGAATCCGAACAGGAGTTCATCCGGCTGCAGCAGCGCCGGCTGGTCAATGCGGTGGAGTTGTACAAGGCGCTGGGCGGCTGGGAACAGCCCGGCTCATGATGGATCAGGCGGCCTTGTCGATGCGGTAGGCGCAGCGGCGCGCGCCCGCGAGGATATGTTCTTCGCGGCGCACCCGGACTTCTTCTCCGAGCACCTTATGGAAGAGTTCCAGTTCGCTGCGGCAAAAGCCCATACAGGCTTTGGCCGCGGAGCAGATCGGGCAGTGGTTCTCGATGAAGAGGAAGTCCGGGCCGTCCTTGCGCAGCTCGGCCATGTAGCCTTCGGCGCTGCGGACTTCCACCAGCCGCTCCAGCCTTTCCTTCAGGCTGCGGGCGCCCTGCATGGCCTGGCGATAGCCGCTGAGCATGGCGGCTTCGCGCGCCTGGATCAGCTTTTCGATACCCTCTTCGCCGAACACCTGCCGCACCGCGCCCAGCATCTGCACCGTCATTTCGGCATGCGTGTCCGGAAAGCGCCCGTTTCCGGCATCGGTCAGGAACCAGATCTGCGTGGGCCGGCCCCGGCCCGCGCTATGGCTTTCGGAGTCCACCAGTCCTTCCGCATGCAGGCGCGTCATCTGCTGACGCACGGCCTCGGCCGTCACGTCCAAGGCCTTGGCAATGACGGCGACGGATTGCGGGCCGCGCGTCTTCAGGGTCATGAGCACGCGGTCGGCGGGCTGATGTTCCCAGACCACGGGATGGGACGGACTGTCAGACATGGATGTGGATGCTCCGGTTGTTTGCCTATGGTGCCACGAACCTGGCCTGCCGGTCAGCCGGAGGCGGCCGGCTGGTCCATCGAGGGCGCTTCCCACCCGCCCCCCAGCGCCTTGTACAGCGCGATCAGGCGGGTATAGGACTCGGTTTCGGCCACGGCCACGGCGTCCTGGGCGCGCAAAAGCGTACGCTGCGCGTCCAGCACCGTCAAATAAGGGGTGCTGCCTTCGCGGTAGCGCAATTGCGCCAGTTCCGCCGCCCTCCCGCTGTGCGCGGCCGCCTGCGCCAGGCTGCCCAGGCGCTGCTGGGTCTGGCCGTATTCCGTCAGCGCCGCTTCCAGTTCCTCGACCGCCCGCAGCACGGTCAGCTCATAGCTGGCGACGGCGCCGTCCGCGCGCGCCACCGCGCCGCGCTTGCGCGCCAGCGCCGTGGGCAAATGGAAAGCGGGCCAGTTGGCCGTGGCCGCCACGCTGAATGCGCGGCTGGCCGATGAGCCGAAATCCGCGCCGCGCAGGGCGACAAAGCCCAGGAATCCGCCCAGGTCGATGCGCGGATACAGTTCGGCGGTCGCCACGCCCACGTCGGCGTTGGCGGCCGCCATGCCGCGTTCGGCCGCCAGCACATCCGGGCGGCGCGACAGCAAGGCGCTCACGTCGCCGATCGGCAGGCGGGTATCCAGGGGAGCCAGCGCCTTGCCCGCGTCCAGCTCGCCCAGCTCCACCGGCCGCAGGCCCGCCAGCACCGCGATGCGGTACTGCGCCAGCCGCCGGGCCGCGATCTGCAGCGGCACGCTGGCCTGCACGGTTTCCAGTTCGGCGCGCGCGCTGGCCAGGTCGCCTTCGTCGCCACGGCCGGCCGACACCATGGCCTGGATCACGCGCAGGCTGTCACGCTGACTTTGCAGATTGGCCTGCGCCACGGCCAGGCGCTGTTCCGCGCCGCGCAGCTCGAAGTAATTGCGCGCCACTTCGGCCGCGACCACGATGCGGGTCTGGGCCAGGTCCGCGGCCTGGGCCTCGCTGCGCGCCGCGGCGCCCTCGGCCGCCCGGCGCAACCGGCCGAACAGGTCCAGTTCCCAGGTGGCGTCAAAGCCCGCCCGGTAACTCTCGGCCAGATTGCGCTGGCCGGCGACGCCGGCATTGGCTTGGGACAGGCTGCGTTCATAGCCGCCGCCCAGCGTGACCGCCGGCAACTGGTCCAGTTCCTTCTCGTCCAGCGCCGCGCGCGATTCGGCCAGGCGCGCCTGCGCCATGCGGATGTCGAGATTGCGGGACAGCGCCAGATCGATCAGACGGTCCAGCTGGGGGTCCTGCAATTGCTTCCACCAGTCGCGCTGCACCTGATCGGTGGAGAACAAGGCCTGCTCGGGGCTGGCCAGCGCCACCGGCGCGGCCTGGGGTTTCTGGTAATCGGGGCCGACGGCGCAGCCGGCGGTGGCCAGCGCGGCCAGCAGCACGGCCGCGCCGCGGCGCAAGCGTAGGGAAAGTTGTGGATGCTTCATGATGATTTCCTTGGGCTAGGCCGAGACGCCGGGCGCTGCGGCGTCCTCGGCCTGGGCCAGCGCCAGCTCCCGGGCGCGCGGCGTATCGTGCGCCGCGCGGTGGTCGCGGGCGAAGACGGTATAGACGGTGGGCAGCACGAACAGCGTGAACAGCGTGCCCACCAGCAGGCCCACCACGATGACCAGGCCCAGGCTGTAGCGGCTGTGCGCGCCCGCCCCGCTGGCGAACAGCAGCGGGATCAGGCCCATGACCATGGCGGCGGTCGTCATCAGGATGGGACGCAACCGGATGCGGGCGGCCTGCTCCATCGCGGTGCGCCGGTCCAGCCCGTGGCTGACCTGCATTTCATTGGCGAACTCCACCATCAGGATGCCGTGCTTGCTGATCAGGCCGATCAGCGTCACCAGCCCGATCTGGGTGTAGATGTTGATGGTGGCCATGCCCAGCGCCAGCGGAATCAGCGCGCCGCAGATCGACATGGGCACGCTCACCAGGATGATGAAAGGGTCGCGCAGGCTCTCGTATTGCGCCGCCAGCACCAGGTAGATCACGATGATGGCGAAGATGAAGGTGATCATCAGCGCCGAGCCTTCCTGGCTGAACTGGCGGGCGTCCGACTGCCAGTCGTAGCTGAAGCCCGCGGGCAGGAACTTGGCCTGTTGGGTCAGGAACTGCACCGCGTCGCCCATGGTGACGCCCGGCATCGGGATGGCCTGGAAGGTAGCCGCGTTGAGCTGGTTGAACTGGGTCAGCTTGTTGGGCTCCACGCCCATGGACACGGTCACGAGGTTGGACAGCGGCACCTGCGCGCCGCTGGCGCTCTTGACGTAGTAGCGCGCCAGCGACTCCGGCGAGATGCGCTGTTCGCGCAGGCTCTGCGGAATGACGTCGTAGGAACGGCCGTCCATGCCGAAGCGGTTCACGTAGTTCTCCCCCACCAGCACGGCCAGCGTGTCGCCGATGGCCTTCATGGTGACGCCCAGGCTGTTGGCCTTGGCGCGGTCCACCTTCAGCTGCACCACCGGGTTGTTGTAGTCCAGGTCGCTGTCGACCACCATGAACAAGCCGCTTTCACGCGCCGCCTTCTTCAACCCTTCCATGGCCTCGTAGACCACCGGATAGTCGGATGCGCTCATGATGACCATTTGCACCGGCAGCCCGCCGGTGGAGCCCGGCAGCGACGGCAGCTGGAAGGCGAAGATGTTGCTGCCCTCGACCTGGTTCACCATGGCCTGCATGTCGGCCTGGATCTGGTCGGCCGAACGCTGGCGTTTCTCCCAAGGCACGAAGTCCACGCCGCCGATGCTGTTGGATACGCCGTCGGAGCCGTTGATCAGCCAGCGCCCCTGCTGTTCGGGCAGGGTCTTCATGACGTCGTCCCACTTGCGGCCGAACTTCTCCACATAGTCGATGTTGGCGTGCTGCGGCGACTTGATCGCGGTCAGCACCGTGGACTGGTCCTCGACCGGCGCCAGCTCGCGCTGCGCGGCGTTGTAGAGGAACGGCAGGCTTGCCAGCACCGCCACGGCGATCAGCCCGGTCACCCAGCGGTGATGCAGCGAAACGTCCAGCACGCGGCCATAGGCATCGCCCAGGCGCCCGAAGAAATGCTCGGCGCGGCGCGCCATCCAACCTTCGGAAACGCGGCTGTCCAGCAGGAACGAGCTCATCACCGGCGACAGGGTCAGCGCGATGACTCCCGATACCACCACCGAGCCCGCCAGTGTGAAGGCGAATTCCTTGAAGAGCGAGCCGGTAAGCCCGCCCATCAGGCCGATGGGCGCGTAGACCGCGGCCAGCGTGATGGTCATGGCGATCACCGGCCCCGCCACTTCGCGCGCGCCGATGAGGGCCGCGCGCACCGGCGACTTGCCCTCTTCGATGTGGCGGTGCACGTTTTCCACCACCACGATGGCATCGTCCACCACCAGGCCGATGGCCAGCACCATGGCCAGCAAGGTCAGC
>NZ_MTLG01000052.1 GCF_002192695.1 Achromobacter xylosoxidans | reverse complement strand
CCACCAGGCCGATGGCCAGCACCATGGCCAGCAAGGTCAGCAGGTTCACGCTGAAGCCGAACAGCGCCATGATGGCAGCGCCGCCCAGCATGGACAGCGGAATGGTCAGCACCGGAATCAGCACGGCGCGCAAGGAACCGAGGCACAGGAAGATCACCACCACCACGATGGCGACGGCCTCGATCAGCGTATGCACCACGCCGTCGATGGAAGCGCTGATGAAGCGGGCCAGCTCGAACGGCACTTGCACGCTGGTGCCGGGCGGCAGGTTCTGCTTGATGTTGGGCAGCAGCTCGTTCAAGCGCTTGACGATCACCAGCGGATTGCCCACCGGCGTGGCGTTAAGGCCGAAGTACACAGCCGGCTCGCCGTCCATCAGGCCGCTGGAATCGGTGGATGCGGCGCCCAGTTCCACCGTGGCCACGTCGCCCAGGCGCACGATCGCGTCGCCCTCGCGCTTGACCACCATGTCGCGGAATTCCGCGACGTTGACCAGGTCCGTGTTGACCTGGATGTTGGACACCACGTACAGGCCCTTGGCCTGCCCCGGCGCCGCCTGCACGTTGTTGTCGCGCAGCGCGTCGGCCAATTCGCCGGCGGAAATGCCGCGCGCCGCCATCCGGTTCGGGTCCAGCCATACCCGCATGGCGAGCTTCTGTCCGCCGTACAGTTCCACGCTGGCCACGCCGTCGATGGACGAGAGCTGCGGCTGCACCACGCGCGACAGATAGTCGGTCAGGGACGCCAGCGACAAGGTGCTGCTGGAAAAGCCCACATAGGCCACGGCGGTCGCCTCGCCGGCGGACTTGACCAGCACGGGATCGTAGACGTCCTGCGGCAGGCGGTACTTGACCTCGTTGACCTTGGCCATCACCTCGGTCATGGCCTTGTTGGAATCGGCGTTCAGCTTCATCCGCACCGTGATCACGCTGCGGCCCTGCGTGGAGGAAGACGACAGGTAGTCGATGCCTTCCACCGTGGCCACGGACTGGGCGATGGGCTGGGTGACGAAGCCCTGCATCAGGTCGGGCGAAGCGCCCGGATACTGGGTGGTAATGGTGATGGTGGTGCTTTCGGTCAGCGGATACTGCCGCACCGGCAGGCCGCTCAGGGCCTTGATGCCCAGCAGCAGGATCAGCGTGCTGACCACCAGCGCCAGCACAGGCCGGCGCACGAAAAGATCGGTGAATTTCATGTTCTGCTCCGCGCCCTCACCGGACTTGCGCCACGGTCTGCTGCGCGGCGTCCAGCGCCACGGTGTCCTCGGCGCCGACCTCGACCGCCGCCCCGTTGTGTAGACGCAGCTGGCCCGAGGTCACGACCTGCTCGCCCGCCTGCAAGCCTTCGGTCACGACCACACGGCCGCGCACGCGCTCGGCCGTCTTCACGTAGGCCTGGCGCACCGTCATACCGGCGGACGCCTCGCCCGCCTTGGGCGGGTTCAGCACGTAGACCGAATCGCCATAGGCGCTGTAGCTGACCGCGGTTTCCGGCACCGTGATCACGCCGGGACGCGCCGGCAGGCCGATCTGGCCCTGGGCATACATGCCGGCCGCGAGCGCGCCGTCGGCGTTGGGCAGGGTCGCCTGCACGCGCACGGTGCGCGATCCCGCGTCCACTTGCGGTTCCACGGTGGTGATCTGCCCTTCAAAGACGCGTCCCGCATGGGCATCCACGGTCACCGCCACCGGCTGGCCCGCGCGCAACGCGCCCATGGCCTGCTCAGGCAAGGTGATGTTGGCGTACATGGCAGAGGCATCGGTCAGCGACACCAGCGCATCGCCCGCGCGGGCGAATTGCCCCAGGTTCACCCGGCGCACGCCCAGCACGCCGTCGAACGGCGCCTTGACGCGCTTTTGCTCGATCAGCGCCTGCACCCGCCTGATGTCGCCGGCGGCCTGGTCATAGTCGGCCTGCGCCTGGTCCAGTTGTTCACGCGTGGCGGCCTGTTGCGGCAACAGGCGGCGGGTGCGCTCCAGCAAGGCGCGCGCATTGCGCGCCTGGGCCTGCAGGCGGGCCAGCTCGCCCTGCTCGGGCGCGTCGTTCAACTGCACCAGCAACTGGCCGGCCTGGACCTGCGCGCCCGAGGCGAACAGGATACGGTCGACCCGGCCGTCCACTTCGGCCGCGACCTGCACCTGGCGCGCGGCCTCCAGCGAGCCGATGCCGCTCAGCGTGACGGGGAAGTCCGCCTGCCGCGCGGCGGCCACCGCGACCTTGGCCGGCGCCATGGCCCAGCCGCCCTTTTGTTGCGCGCCGCCGTACTTCCAGTACAGCCCGCCGCCCGCCAGCGCCAGCGCCACGACCCCGGCGGCCCACGCTCCTGATTTCGCCTTCATGATTGACTCGCTATTTATCAAAGAATGTTCTTGGATAATCCACGATATCGGGCATTTCGTCAAAAGGGTTAATCCAATCCCTGGCATAGCGGCGGACTATGGCCCGCAAGCCCCTGCAAGGCGTGTGGGCATAAAAAAACCGCCAGCAGGCTGGCGGTCTCGGGAAGCGCGGCGCGGCTAGGTCCGCACCATGTGCAGGTAGTGGCGATGGCGTTCGTACTGGTCCAGGATGTCGCCGATGACGGCGTCGCGGCTCCAGCCCATGATGTCGTAGTCCTGCCCGCCTTCGCGCAGATGGACCTCGGCGCGGAAGTACTTGCGCTCTTCCTCGTCGGCCGCTTCCTCCGGCGTGAGGCTAGGACGCACGAAGGCTTCGGGCTGCACGGCATAGGAGAAGTCCAGGTGCTCGCCATGGGAGACTTCCATGATCACGCCGCCGTCGTTGCCGTGTTCGCGCACCTCCACTTGATAGCCCTGCTTGCGCAGCTCGTCCGCCACGTCTTCCAGCGCAGGGCGCGCCACGTCGCCGATGAAGCGCTGCACATGGGCGCGGCGCGGCATCATGACCATGTTGCGCAGGCGCCGCTCCCATGACTGCCCGCCCCGCGCCGGGCGCGACAGCGTCAGCGACTGGTAGCGGATGCCGCGCTTGGTCGCGTCCAGCTTCAGCGCCTTGAAGAGGCCCCACAGGGACAGCAGCAGGATGATGGAGAACGGCAAGGCGCTGGCGATGGTGGCGGTCTGCAACGCGGTCAAGCCATCGGCCAGCAGCAGCGCGATGGCCACCGCGCCCATCAGCACCGACCAGAAGATGCGCTGCCACACGGGCGTGCGGTCCGAACCGCCCGAAGCCAGCAGGTCCACCACCAGCGCGCCCGAGTCGGCCGAGGTGACGAAGAACACAGCCACCATCGCAATCGCGACGACGGACAGCACGCCGCTCCAGGGCAGTTGTTCAAGGAACGCAAACAATGCCAGCGAGGAATCCGCCTGCACCACTTCCGCCAGGCCCTGCACCTTGTCGACCAGGATCATGTGGATGGCGGTATCGCCGAACACCGTCATCCAGAACAGCGTGAAGCCGGCCGGCACCAGCAGCACCCCGGTGACGAATTCGCGGATGGTGCGGCCGCGCGAGATGCGCGCGATGAACAGGCCGACGAAGGGCGACCAGGCGATCCACCAGCCCCAATAGAACAGCGTCCAGCCGCCGATCCAGTCGGTGGGTTCGTAGGCGTAGAGATTGAAGGTCTTGTTGACGATGTCCGACAGGTAGGCGCCGGTGTTCTGCACGAAGGTCTGGAACAGGAACACCGTGGGGCCGACCACCAGCACGAACAGGAGCAGCACCGCCGCCAGCACCAGATTGGTCTCGGACAGGATGCGGATGCCCTTGTCCAGGCCGCTGGCCACCGACAGGGTCGCCAGGCCGCAGGTGACGATGACCAGGATGATCTGCGTGGTCACGCCCACGGGAATGCCGAACAGGTGGTTCAGCCCGCTGTTGATCTGCGCCACGCCCAGGCCCAGCGAAGTGGCCACGCCCAGCACCGTGCCGATGATGGCGAAGATGTCGACGGCATGCCCGATGGGGCCATGGATGCGATTGCCGATCAGCGGATACAACGCCGAACGCAAGGTCAGCGGCAGCCCGTGCCGGTAGCTGAAAAAGGCCAGGATCAACGCCACCACCGCATAGATGGCCCAGGCGTGCAGGCCCCAGTGGAAGAAAGTGATCTTCATGGATTCGCGCGCCGCGAGGGCGGTGCCCCCTTCGCCCACCGGCGGCGCAATGAAGTGCATCACGGGCTCGGCCACGCCGAAGAACATCAGGCCGATCCCCATGCCCGCCGAAAACAGCATCGCGAACCAGGTGAAGTTGCGGTAGTCGGGTTCGCTGTGGTCGGGTCCCAGCTTGATGTCGCCATACCGGCTGACCGCCAGGAACACCACCGCGATCAGGATGATGGCCACGACCAGGATGTAGAACCAGCTGGCGTTGCCCAGTATCCAGCCCTGCACGGATTCGAACAGGCTTTGCGCGACCTTGGGCGCCAGGATCGCGAATCCGACCAGCAGCAGCGTGAACACGGCCGCTGGGTAAAACACGGGGCGATTGATGGTGGATGGTCGGGTTTCTGAAGTCATGCTGCCGCTCCTTTCGCCCAAGGGTTGAAAATTCCCAGCACGCGTCCCCCCTCAGTCCGGCCGCGCGCCGCAAGTATTACTATCACGGCGCAAGGCCGTCTGACAATCTGAAACCTCAAGCCGGGCCGGCCTCAGGAGAGATATCCCATGATCGATCACCTGGACCATCTGGTCCTGACCTGCACCGACCCCGACGCCACGGTGGACTTCTACACCCGAATCCTAGGCATGCGCCTGGAGACCTTTGGCGAGGGCCGCCAGGCGCTGCGCTTCGGCAACCAGAAGATCAATCTGCACGTGCGCGGCCATGAATTCGAACCCAAGGCCCACCTGCCCGTGCCGGGCGCGCTGGACCTGTGCTTCATTGCCGACCGCCCGCTGGAAGCAGTGATCGCGCACCTGAACCGGGAAGGCGCCCGCATCATCGAAGGCCCGGTGCCGCGCACCGGCGCCACGGGCAAGATTCGCTCGGTCTACCTGCGCGACCCGGACCTGAATCTCATCGAAATCTCGGAACTGCTGGCCTGAGCCCGCCGCCGTCCGGCCGCGCTACTGCGGGCCGGATTCGCCAAAGACCACGCTGCGGAAGAAGCCGGCCAGCACGGCTTCGGTCATTTCCGGCGTGACGGCCTGCGGGTCGAAGGCATAACTGAACTGCATGCCGTCCGACAAGGCCAGCAGGCCCAGCGCCATCTGCTCCGGCGGCATGCGCAGCGGCGTGCCTACCCGCGCGGAAAACTGGCGGATGTATTCCGTGGTGGCTTCGCGCAACTCCCGCATGCAGGCCACGAAGCCAGCCCGAAAATCCGGATCGCGGGCGGCCTGCAACTTGCCTTCCATCCACAGCAGGAAACAGTCGTTCTCGCGGTAATGCGTGGAGTAGTACTCCAGCACGCGGGCTTCCATCTGCGAGCGCGACTCGCCGTCCTCGAAGATGGCGCGCATGTCGCTCATCACGCTTTCGTGGTCGCGCCTGAGCAATTGCAGGAACAGTTCAGACTTGCTGGTGAAGTTGGAATAGAAGGCCCCGCGCGTGTAGCCCGCCTGCTCGGCGATGTCCTCCACGCTGGCAGCCACGAATCCCTTGGCAAGAAAAATCGATTGCGCAGCATCGAGCAGACGCTGGCGCGTCTGGTCACGGCTTTGCTCTCGCGTAAGGCGGATTTTTGACATGGCGGGAGTTTAGCACTGGGGCTCATTTCAGATTCATTATTGAATCTGAATTCATACCTGTATTAGAATCCAGGCCGTATCGGGTCGGACCGGCCCTTATTCCCAAATCTCCGCGCCGCGAGGTGTTACGTGACTTGCCCTGGCCCTGCCGCGCGCTTTGCTGCGCGCGCCGCCGCGGCCGCCCCCGCGGCGCCGCTTGCACCTTCCTCCCGCTTCCGCCACGGGCCGCGACTGTTGTCGCTGCCGGCCGCTGCTGCCCTCGCCTTGCTGCTCGCCGCCTGCGGCCGCAACGAGGCGCCCCCGCCCGCGCCGCGTCCAGTGGTCGCCATGCCCGCCCAGGCCGATGAGCGCCTGCCCGCCTGGACCCTACCGGGCGAAGTGCAGGCGCGCTACAGCACGCCGCTGTCGTTCCGCGTGGGCGGCAAGATCATCGAGCGTCTGGTCCGCCTGGGAGATACCGTCGCCCCCGGGCAGATCGTCGCAAAACTGGATCCGGCCGACGCCGCCAAGAACGCGGCCAGCGCCCGCGCGCAGTTGTCGGCGGCCCAGCACCAGCTGGACTATGCGCGCCAGCAGCTGGACCGCGACCGCGCCCAGGCCCGCGAAAACCTGATCGCCGCGACCCAGCTGGAACAGACCCGCAACGCCTACGCCGCGGCATTGGCGCAACGCGACCAGGCGCAGCAGCAGGCGGCGCTGGCAGCCGACCAGCTCAAATACACCACGCTGCAGGCCGACCACGCCGGCGTCATCACCGCGGAGCAGGCCGACACCGGGCAGAACGTCGGCTCGGGCGATCCGGTCTACAGCCTGGCCTGGTCCGGCGACATCGACGCCATCTGCGACGTGCCGGAAAGCGTGCTGGCGGGATTGGCCATCGGCCAGCGCGCCAGCGTCACGCTCGGCCCCCTGCCCGGCCAGACGTTTTCCGCCGTGCTGCGCGAGATCGCGCCGGCCGCGGATCCGCAGAGCCGCACCTATCGCGTCAAGCTCACGCTGGAATCCCCGCCCCCGGAGGTGCGCCTGGGCATGACGGCCAACATCAGCTTCGACAACCGCTCCGGCGAAAGCCTGACGACCTACACCGTGCCGGCCACGGCGCTGTTCCATGACGGCCCCGCGCCCGCGGTGTGGATCGTCAAGGCGGACGCCGACACGCTGGAGCTGCGCCGCGTCGAAGTGCTGCGCTACGACGCCCGCACCGTGACCCTGTCCAAGGGCTTGCAGGCCGGCGAACGCGTGGTCTGGCAAGGCGTGCACGCGGTGGCCGCCGGCGAAAAGGTCCGCGCCGTGCCGCCGCTGCATCCCGAGGATTTCGCCTCATGAGCGGCCCGCAGCAGGACGCTGCGAACCAGGCGCATCGCCACGAGGAGGGCCGCTTCAACCTGTCGGCCTGGGCGCTGCGGCACCAGCCCCTGGTCATCTTCATCATCACGCTGATCACGCTGTTCGGCGTGCTCTCGTATTCGAAGCTGGCGCAATCGGAAGATCCGCCCTTCACCTTCCGCGTCATGGTCATCAAGACGCTGTGGCCCGGCGCCACCGCGCAACAGATGCAGGAACAGGTCACCGACCGCATCGCCAAGAAACTGCAGGAAGCCCCCAACACGGACTTCATGCGCAGCTATTCGCGGCCGGGCGAGTCGCTGATCTTCTACACCATGAAGGACTCCGCGCCCGCCAGCACAGTCGCCGAACAGTGGTACCAGGTGCGCAAGAAGGTCGGCGACATCTCGGCCACGCTGCCCCCGGGCGTGCAAGGCCCCTTCTTCAACGATGAGTTCGGCGACGTCTACACCAACATCTACACGCTGCAGGGCGACGGCTTTTCGCCGGCCCAGCTGCACGACTACGCCGACCGCCTGCGCACCGTGCTGCTGCGCGTGCCGGGCGTGGCCAAGGTGGACTACTTCGGCGACCAGCCCGAGCACATCTACGTCGAAATCTCCAACACCCAGCTGACGCGGCTAGGCGTGTCGCCGCAGCAAATCGCCCAGGCCATCAACAGCCAGAACGCCGTGACCGGCGCCGGCACCTTGACCACCGCCGACGACCGCATCTTCGTGCGGCCCACCGGCCAGTACGCCAGCAGCCGGGCCCTGGCCGACACGCTGATCCGGGTCAACGGCAAATCGATCCGGCTGGGCGATATCGCCACCATCCGCCGCGGCTACCAAGACCCGGCCGTCGAACAGATGCGGCTGGGCGGCGAATCCGTGCTGGGCATAGGGATCACCATGCAGCCGGGGCGCGACGTGGTGCATCTGGGCCGCGCTTTGAGCGCCAAGTTCGAAGAACTCCAGGCCCAGTTGCCTGCCGGGCTGACGTTGAAGGAAGTCTCCAGCATGCCCCGCGCGGTGTCGCATTCGGTCGACGACTTCCTGCGCTCCGTGGCCGAAGCCGTGGCCATCGTGCTGGCGGTGAGCCTGGTGTCGCTGGGCCTGCGCACCGGCATGGTGGTGGTCATCTCGATCCCGGTGGTGCTGGCGGTCACGGCGCTGTTCATGGACATGTTCGGCATCGGCCTGCACAAGGTCTCGCTGGGCACGCTGGTGCTGGCGCTGGGCCTGCTGGTGGACGATGCCATCATCGCGGTCGAAATGATGGCCGTGAAGCTGGAGCAGGGCTGGAGCCGCGCGCGCGCGGCGGCATTCGCCTACACCAGCACCGCCTTTCCCATGCTGACCGGCACCCTGGTCACGGTGGCGGGCTTTCTGCCGATCGCGCTGGCCAAGTCCAGCACGGGCGAGTACACGCGCTCCATCTTCCAGGTGTCGGCCATCGCGCTGATCACGTCCTGGTTCGCCGCCGTGGTGCTGATTCCGCTGCTGGGCTACCGCATGCTGCCGGAACGCAAGCGCGAAGCCCATCTGCCCGACGACCACGAACACGACATCTACGACACGCGCTTCTACCAGCGCCTGCGCGGCTGGGTGGGTTGGTGCGTGGACCGCCGCTACCTGGTGCTGGGCGCCACGGCGCTGATCTTCGTCGTGTCCATGGCCTGCTTCCGCTTCGTGCCGCAACAGTTCTTCCCGAGTTCCGACCGCAGCGAACTGCTGGTGGACGTGCGCCTGCAGGAAGGCGCGTCGTTCGCGGCAACGCTGCGCCAGGTCGAACGGCTGGAAAAGGCGCTGGAAGGCCGCCCCGAAATCGACCACTCGGTCAGCTTCGTCGGCACCGGCGCGCCGCGCTTCTACCTGCCGCTGGACCAGCAGCTCGCCACCCCGAACTTCGCGCAGCTGGTCATCACCACGCATTCCGTCGAGGACCGCGAGAAGCTCGCCCAATGGCTGCAGCCGGTGCTGCGCGAGCAGTTCCCGGCCATCCGCAGCCGCCTGTCACGCCTGGAGAACGGCCCGCCCGTCGGCTTCCAGGTGCAGTTCCGCGTCAGCGGCGACAAGATCGCCGAGGTACGCGCGGTGGCCGAACAGGTGGCCGCCGAGGTCCGCGCCGATGCGCGCTCGACCAATGTGCAGTTCGACTGGGACGAGCCATCCGAACGTTCGGTGCGCTTCGAGATCGACCAGCAGAAGGCGCGCGAGCTGGGCGTCAGTTCCAGCGACATCTCGGACTTCCTGGCCATGACCCTTTCCGGCTACGCGGTCACGCAGTACCGCGAACGCGACAAGCTGATCACCGTGAGCCTGCGCGCGCCGCAAGCGGAACGGATCGATCCCGCGCGCCTGGCCACCCTGGCCATGCCTACGCCCAACGGCGCGGTGCCGCTGGGCAGCCTGGGCCATGTGCGTTACGACCTGGAGTACGGCGTGATCTGGGAACGCGACCGCCAGCCCACCATCACGGTACAGGCCGACGTCGCGGCCGGCGCGCAAGGCATAGACGTCACCCGCGCCATCGACGCCAAGCTCAACACCCTGCGCGCCGGACTGCCTGTCGGCTACCGCGTCGAGGTGGGCGGCCCGGTGGAGGAAAGCGCCAAGGGCCAGTCCTCCATCAATGCCCAGATGCCGCTGATGGCGGTGGCCGTGCTGACCCTGCTGATGCTGCAGCTGCAAAGCTTCGCCCGCGTGCTGATGGTGGTGCTGACCGCGCCGCTGGGACTGATAGGCGTGGTCGCGGCGCTGCTGCTGTTCGGCAAGCCCTTCGGCTTCGTCGCCATGCTGGGCGTGATCGCCATGTTCGGCATCATCATGCGCAACTCGGTCATCCTGGTGGACCAGATCGAACAGGACATCGGCGCCGGCCACAAGCGCGTGGACGCCATCGTCGGCGCCACGGTGCGGCGTTTCCGGCCGATCACGTTGACGGCCGCGGCCGCGGTGCTGGCGCTGATCCCGCTGTTGCGCAGCAACTTCTTCGGCCCCATGGCCACCGCCCTGATGGGCGGCATCACCATCGCCACCGTGCTGACGCTGTTCTTCCTGCCGGCCTTGTACGCGGCGTGGTTCCGCGTGCGCCATGACGAGCGCGACGAGCCCGAAGGCGTGCCGCCGGGCGCCAACGCCAGCGACACGGTGGAGCGGGGAGCATGACGATGAACCGATTTTCCTTGCGCCTGGCCGCCCTGCCCTTGACGCTGGCGCTGGGCGCCTGCGCCTTCGCGCCGAGCAGCCAGCCGCCCGCTGTCACGCAACCTCCACAGTACGGCGTCGAAGCCACGCCCGCCGCCAGCGCCGCCGCCCAGGGCGTGGCGCAACGCTTCGAGCAAGGCGCGCGGCCCGTGCCCGAATGGTGGAAGCGCTATGAATCAAAGGCGCTGAACGCGCTGGTGGCCGAGGGCCTGGCGCACAGCCCGGACCTCGCCGCGGCTGAACGCAACCTGGCCGGCGCGCGCGAGCAGCTGCGCGGCCAGGTGAATTCGTCCTTGCTGCCCTCGGTGGACGCGGGCGCCGACGTCTCCCGCCGGCGCGCGCTGACCATGCCCAACCTGCCCGAACCGACCGCGCAATACAACGTCTTCACCGGCCAGGTCCACGCCAAGTACGACCTGGACCTGTTCGGCGCGGCTCGCTTTGCCAACGCCTCTCTGGCGGCGCAAGTCGAGCAGCAGGCCTTCCAGCTGGAATCCGCCCGCCGTTCGCTCGCCAGCAATATCGTCACCGGCGCCATCACCGCCGCCGCGCTGGCCGAACGCGTGGCGTTGACGGAGAAGCAAGTGGTGCTGGCGCGGCAGGTGGCGCGCGACACGCAGCGCCGCTACGAACTGGGCTCGGCCTCGCAGAACGACGCGCTGGACGCGGACCAGGACGCCGCCACGCTGGAAGCGTCGCTGCCCGGCCTGCGCGCACGCTGGCATGCCACGCGCCATGCGCTGGCGGTGCTGTTGGGCCGCAACCCCGACCAGGCCCCGCCCGACCTGGCTTTCAGCATGTTGGCCGTGCCGCAACAGGTGCCAGTGGTGGTGCCGTCCGAGCTGCTGGCCGCGCGTCCGGACATCCTGTTCGCCGATGCGGTGGTGCAGGCCGCCGCCGCCGACGTGGGCGTGGCCACCGCGCAGCTGTTCCCGAGCCTGTCCTTGTCCGCGTCCATGGGCAAGAGCGGCTTCAACTGGCCCGCCGCGATGTCGGGCGCCGGCGCCATCTGGGCCATCGGCGCTTCGCTCACGCAACCCATCTTCCATGGCGGCGCGCTGCTGGCCGAGCGCAGCGCCGCCAAGGAACGCTATGAGGCCGCGCTGCTGCAATACAAGCAAACCGTGCTGACGGCCTTCCGCGACGTCGCCGACACCTTGTCGCGGCTGGATGCCGACGGGCAGGCGCTGGCCTCGGCCGAAGCCTCGCGCCGCTCGGCGGAGCAGTCCTACCGCAACACCGCCAGCCGCGTGCGGCTGGGCGCGCTGGCGCCTTACACCGAGTACGCCGCGGAACAGCATTACGTGGCGGCCCGCCTGCGCGAAATCGAGTACGCCAATGCGCGCCTGACCGAAACGGCGGCGCTGTTCCAGGCCATGGGGTCGCCGACGCGCGCCGCGCAGCAGTAGGCGCATCCGGCATGCGGCCATGGCCGCGGCGGACCTGCACGCAAGCCCTCGCGCTCACGGCGCGGGGGCTTGTTCCTTCATGCGCGTGGCCAGCGCCAGCGATTCGATGCGGCGGGCGGCCGACTGCAGCAAGGCCGTGGTCTTGTCCTGCGCGATGGTGTTGAGCCGGGCCGCAAGAAAGGTGACGGTCAGCGCGCCGAACACGCGGCGGTCCTCCTGGAACACCGGCACCGCGATGCCCGCCCGTTCCGGTGAGATCTCGCCCACTCCCAGATAAAAACCCTGCACCCGGATCCGGTCCAGCTTGCCGGTGAATTCGGCCTGCGTCGCCCCCAGGCCCAGATCCCGGATCTCGTCCGCATGGGCCTCGTACAGGCGGCGCTGGTCCTTGCGCGGCAGGAAGGCCACGATGGTCTTGGCCGTGGCGCCGCGGAACAGCGGATGGGCGCGGCCGCGGCCGTGCGGAATGCCCAGATCATCCGGTCCGCGCTCGTGATGGATGTTCAGGATGCGCAGGCCATGGATCACGCTAAGCAGCACGTCGCCGCCCACCTGGTCCACCACTTCGCGCATGATGGGCCGCGCCACGCCCAGCACCGGATCGCCATCGATGATGAGGTGGTCCAGTTCGATGATGCGCGGCCCTAGCTTGTAGCCCTCACCCGTCACCCGCAGCAGGTAGCCCAGGTCCGTCAGGTCGCGGATGTAGCGGTAGCCCGTGGGCGCCGAATAGGACAGGCGCGAGATGATTTCCTCCGCCGACAGCACCGGGGTTTCGAGGCTGAAGAGGTCAAGTATCGCTAGGGCTCGCTTCAGGGTGGACATGGCGGTCGTGGGCAGGGAACAACGCGGGATCGGGCGCAGCGTAGCACAGGGGTACGCGGCCCGCGCCTGCTTCATTGAGGATGTCTATCGATACCTCGCGCGAGACAAGATCCTGGCTATCGTTTTTCTATTTTTTATCATTTATAGATAAAAACTAATTGGATTGAATTATTTTTTATCGAATAATGATATTCAAGCAATACGCAGAAAGGCGACACATATGCCCCTGCCGTTGCGGGAAACACAAGGGGAACATCCATGAAGCAGTCTTGCGGCACCAAGGGCGGCATCAGCCGCCGGCATTTCCTGGGGGCTTCGGCCGCCACCTTGGCCAGCGCGGCGCTGGCGCGGCCCGGCCGCGCCTGGGCGGCCGGCTATCCGGCTGAACGCGCCATCCAGTTCATCGTGCCCTTCCCGGCCGGCGGCGGCACCGACCTGGTGGCGCGTCCGCTGGCCCAGGGCATAGGCGAAGCGCTCAAGCAAAGCGTGGTCGTCATCAACAAGGGCGGCGCCGCCGGCAACATCGGCACCCAGCAGGCCGCGCGTTCGGCGCCGGACGGCTACACCATCGCGCTGGGCTCCACCGGCACGCACACGGTGAACCAGAGCCTGTACGAGAACATCGGCTACGACCCGGTCAAGGACTTCGAACCGGTGTCCATGGTCTGCTACTACAACAACGTGCTGGTGGTGCATCCGTCGTTTCCGGCGCGCACCCTGCAGGAGCTGGTCGCCGTCATCAAGGCCAATCCGGGCAAGTATTTCTATGGCATCACGCAGAACGGCAGCTCTGCCCACCTGGCCATGGAACTGCTCAAGGCCACGGCCGGCCTGGACCTGCCCGGCGTGCCATACAAGGGCGCGGCAGCCGCGGTCAACGACTTCCTGGGCGGGCAGTTCCCCATCCTGATGGACGTGGTGATCAACCAGCAGCAGTTCATCCGCGGCGGCAAATCGCGCCCGCTGGCCGTGACCTCGGCGCAGCGCGCACAGGCGCTGCCCGACGTGCCGACCGTGGCGGAATCAGGCTTTCCCGGCTATCAGGCCATAGGCTGGAACGGCGTGTTCGCGCCCGCAGGCACGTCCGCCGCCATCATCCAGACGCTCAACGGCGCGGTGCAAAGCGCGCTCAAGCAGCCCGCCATGAATCAACTGACGCAAAACGGATTGGAGCTGCACGGCAGCACCCCGCAGGAGCTGAGCCGTTTCGTCGCCGTCGAAAGCGAGAAGTGGCGCACGCTGATCAAGACCGCCAACATCAAGGCCACCTGATGCAACGCATACCCTATGGCGTCCCCTTGGACGCCCATTCCAATCCCTGGCTGCCGCTGGACCGCGAACTGCGCGCCCAGGGCCTGCGCGCCGCGGGCGCCGCGCCCGTGCGCGCGGTGGTCTGCGTCACCGTCCATGTCGACGGCCCCGCCGTCGAGGTCGGCCGCAAGCAGTTCCCGGCCGGTCCCCATACCGCGGGCCGCTATGCCATCCGCCGCGGCGTGCCGCGGCACCTGGAGATCCTGGCGCGCCACGGTATGCCGGCCACGTTCTTTGCCTGCGGCCATGACGTCGAGCACTATCCGGCGACCTTCCACAACATCCTGGACGCGGGCCACGAGATCGCCGCCCACGGCTATCTGCATGAAGCGTGGGACCTGGGCGATGACGAGCCCGCGCTCCTGGAAAAAGCCCACCGCATCATCCAGCGCGAGCTGGGCGTGACGCCGGTGGGCTGGTGCTCGCCCTCGGGCCGCAAGAGCCATCGCACCCTGCCCGCGCTGCGGCGGCTGGGCTACTGCTACGACGCCAGCGAAAAGGACCAGGACCGCCCCTACCTGCCGGCGGATACGGCGGACTTCATCATGCTGCCCAACAACACGGTCTCGCTGGACGACTATCCGTTCTACTTTTCAGGCCACAGCCTCGCGGCGGAAGCCTATGACAACTGGGTGCAGGAATTCGAGGCGCTGCGCCAGGCCGAAGGCTATGTGCACCTGACCGTGCACCCCAAGGCCGCCGGCGGTTCGGGCACGCCGGCCCGCGCCGTAGCACTGGACCGCTTCCTGGCCTATCTGGCCGCTCAACCCGATGTGCACGTCATGACGCTGGAAGCGCTGGCGCGGCATTGCCTGGCCCGTCCCGACGCCTGGAGAAGCGCATGAACGCCGACAAAACCGTACTGGTCACCATCAATGTGCAGGGCATCGGCCCCGAAGCCGCGACCCAGCCCGAGGCCTCGCTGCACGGGCGCGACGCGCATGGCCGCTATACCTATGGCGGCGGCCTGGCGCGCGTGCTGGACATGCTGCGCCGCCAGGGCATACGCGCCACCCTGTTCTGGCCGGTGTTCGAAGCCGAACGCTGCCGCGGCCTGCTGGAGCAGAGCCTGCGTGACGGCCACGAGGCGGCCTCGCAGGGCAATGCCTATGAAGACCTGCCCGCGCTGGGCGAGCGCGAGGGCGAGGTGCTGGAACGGGCCCGCGACCGGCTGGCCGAACTGACCGGCTCCGCCCCGCAGGGCTTTCGCTATGCCAGTGCGTTTACCGCCAACACCGTGTCGCTGCTGCACCAGCTCGGCTATCGCTACGACAGCAGCGCCATCGACGACGACGCGCCCTACGCGCTGGACGCGGACGGCGGCCCCGGCATGGTGGAGCTCCCCTGGAGCGAAGGCCTGTGCGACGCCACCCATTTCAGCCGCCGCGTGACGCAAGACCGCGCCTACGCGCACTGGGTGGAACAGGGCGACGCGCTGCTCGCGGCCGATGGCTATGCGTGCCTGACCCTGCATCCGCGCGCCGACAACGGCGTCGGCCGCGCGGCCAGGCTGCTGAAAGTCGAGCAACTGCTGGAGCGCTTCCGCGCCGCAGGCGCAAGCTTCAAGACCTGCGCCGACCTGGCCGCCGCCTCCCCCCATACGCGCTGAACGCAGGACGCCCATGGCGTTCTTGCACTGGTAAACCCTGAGCAATATTGGCGCCAAAATAAGCTAACATTTTTTCGCCATCCAATTTCCCCCCAGATTGCGGCGCGGCGCGCCGCCCAAGTCCATGACCCAGATCACCCAATTCCCCTTCGTATCGGTTTCGGGCGCGCCCGAGGCCCGCGGCCGCTCCTATGGCCAGCAAGCTGCCGAGCGCGTGCGCAAGAGCGCCAAGATGTACGGCCAGACCCTGGTCGACCTGGGCTATGACGCCATGGCGCGCACCCAGCTGATCAATGGCTTCGCCCGCGAGATCGAGAACTTCGCGCCGCACTACCTGGAAGAAATGCGCGGCATCGCCGCGGGCGCCGACGTGCCTTTCGAAGACATCGTGATGGTGAACGCGCGCACCGAAGTCATCGCCAAGGCCCGCGCCGAAAAGAAGAAGGCCGCCGAACTGGAGCCGGGCGACGGCTGCACCGGCGCGCTGATCCTGCCGACACGCTCGGCCAACGGCCGCCTGATCCATGGCCAGAACTGGGACTGGCGCGCGGAATGCGCCGAGACCGCCATCGTGCTGCGCGTGCGCAACGACAACGGCCCCGACATGCTGACCTTCGTCGAAGCGGGCGGCCTGGCGCGCAGCGGCCTGAACAGCGCCGGCGTCTCGATCACCGCCAACTACCTGGAATCCGACCGCGACTTCCGCCAGTTGGGCGTGCCGCTGTCGCTGATCCGCCGCAAGGTGCTGGAACAGGAACACTTCGCGCTGGCCATCAAGGCCGTGGCAACCACGCCCAAGTCCTGCTCGAACAACATCATGATCGGCATGGCGGCGGGCTTCGGGGTCGATTACGAATGCACCACCGATGAAGCCTTCCCCATCTACCCGGGCAGCGACGACCTCATTGTCCACGCCAACCACTGGGTCAGCGAAGTGGCATTGACCAAGCTGCGCGACACAGGCCGCGCCAGCACGCCGGAAAGCGCCTACCGCGACTGGCGCGTGCGCCGCCTGCTGAACGAGGAATCCAAGCTGACGCGTGAGGACCTCAAGCGCGCGCTGTTCGATGACTTCGGCGCACCCTACTCCGTGTGCCGTCCGCCGCGCCCCGGCAGCCACGACAACCTGTCGGCCACGGTGGCGATGGTGATCATGGAACCCGAGGCCGGGCTCATGGAAGTCGCGCCGCTGCCGGCGCTGAACCGCAGTTTCACCCGCTACAGCCTGACCGCCGAACCCGAACTGCTGGCTGCCGCGTGAAGCGGCGCGGCTGCGCTACCCCAGGAAACGCATCGATGAAAAACCATTTATTGAGCGCCGCGGTTGCGCTGGCGCTGGGCTCCATGGCCGGCGCGGCCTGGGCCCAATCCGCCCCGCCGCTGCGCATTTCGCTCACGGCCGACATCCGCTCCACCGAGCCCGGCGTCAACCGCGACAGCAATAGCGATGCGGTGGTGCTGCACATCGTCGAGGGCCTGGTGGCTTACGGCGAGGACGCCGAGGTGCGGCCGTTGCTGGCCAGGTCGGTGGACATCAGCCCTGACGGCAAGACCTATACCTTCAAGCTGCGCGACGGCATCAAGTTCCACAACGGCAAGCCGATGACGTCGGCCGACGTGCTGTGGACCTGGCAGCACTACACCGCGGCCAATTCGGGCTGGCGTTGCGCCAGCGAGTTCGACGGGCGCGGCGCGGTCAAGGTGACGAGCGTGGAAGCGCCGGACGCGCAGACGGTGGTCTATCACATCGAAAAGCCCAGCAGCCTGTTCCTGGCGACGCTGGCGCGGGCCGACTGCGGCGGCACGGGCATCCTGTCCAAGGATTCGGTGCGCGCGGACGGTTCCTGGGACAAGCCCATCGGCACCGGACCATTCGAACTGGCGGAATGGAAGCGCGGCGAGTACGTGCGCTTGACCAAGTTCCCGGGCTATTCGAACCTGGACGGCAAGCGCGACGGCTACACGGGGTCGAAGCGGCCGCTGGTGGACGAGGTGCGCTTCCTGATCGTGCCGGATGATTCCACCGCCAAGGCGGCCCTGCAGCGCGGCAACATCGACATCATCGAGGACGTGTCCAATAGCGACGTGCCGGTGCTGCAAGGCACGCCGAACGTCAAGGTGGCGCATGCGCCGGTGATGAGCATGACGGCGTTGCTGATGCAGACCAAGGATCCAGTGCTGGCAAATCCGAAGATGCGGCAGGCGCTGGCGCATGCGATCGATTACCAGCAACTGGCGGCGGCGGTGACGGAAGGCCTGGCGCAGCCGAACAATTCGATCGTGCCGCTGGTGTCGCCCTACTACGACGCGGCGCAGAAGCAGGGCTGGAACTACGATCCGGCGCTGGCGCAGAAGCTGCTGGGCGAAGCGGGCTACAAGGGTCAGGACCTGACGATCCTGACGACCAAGCGCTATCCGCAGTCGTACAACTCGGCGGTGATCATCCAGGCGATGCTGCAGGCGGTGGGGATCAAGGCGCAGTTGTCGGTGGTGGAATGGGCGACGCAGCTGGACCGCTATAACGCGGGCACTTACCAGATGATGACGTTCCCGTATTCGGCGCGGCTGGATGCGGCGCTGAACTACGAGATGGTGACGGGGGACAAGGCGAAGCAGCCGCGCAAGGTCTGGGACAATCCGCAGGCGCTGAAGCTGATCGAGGCGGCGTCATCGGATACGGATCATGCGAAGCGGCAGGCTTCGTTTGATCAACTGCATAGGCTGTTCCTGGCGGATGTGCCTAGTATTCCTTTGTATAACGGGTTGGATATTGGGGCTTATCGGGCGGATATCAGGGGGTATCAGCCTTGGGCGGTTAAGAAGCCGCGGGCATGGGAAGTTGAGCGGGTGTCGGCGCCTTGATGTTGCTTCTGGCGTTCTTGTAGTTGTTTTTGCTGTTGCTGTTGCTGGTGCCGGTGCGGTCTTCGTAGGTCGCCCGGAGGCGCGGGCCTGGTGGCTGCTCGCGCCCACGATTGCGGTCCGGAGCGTTCGCTCCGGACTTCCCCTTCGTCATCGTCGTCCTCGCCTTCGGCGACTCCTTCCGATTCCCTCGGGCGCATCGAGGTTGCTCGCAGCCACCAGGCCCGCGCCGCCGGGCTACGAGTTTCTTGGTTCGCTGCGCTGTCAGACCCGTGGGTAGTGGCGAGATTTGCGGGGCCCGCTGCTTGCGGCCGCGCAGGCGGCCGCAAGCAGCTTACGTGGTGGTGGGGCGTCGGGGCAGTGTGCGCTGGCGCGCTGGCGTGGGCCTTGTTTTTCCTCTACTCGCAGTTTCCTCTCCCCGCAGTTTTCCCTCCGGTTTTTTCTTCTTCTCCCCGTCTCATTCCTCTCGGATTGGCTGGCGGCATCAGGCCGGCCTATTAGGGATACTACTGGTATCTCTTTGGGATACCAGTGGGGTACCTTCTCATCCATTGCGCGAGACGGCAACTGGAAGTCTCTGTCGCCCGCGCCTTTTTCTTACGCCGCAACACACATGAACGCTACGCAACGCACCTATCAGACCCTGCTGGACCAGATCGTTTCGCGCCGGATTCCGGCGGGGGAAGTGTTGGAGGAACGCCGTCTGGCGGATGAGTTGGAGGTGTCGCGCACGCCGTTGCGCGCGGCCATGAATCGGTTGTTGGGCGAAGGGATGCTGGAGCGGCTGTCCAACGGGTCCATCGTGGTGCGGTCGTTTGGCGTGACGGACTTGCTGGAGCTGCTGCAGATCCGCAGCCTGCTGGAGAGCGAGGCCGCGGCGATGGCGACCGGGCGGATTCCGGCGGAGCCGTTGGAAGGGCTGCGGGCGCGGTTGCAGGCCTTGCTGGATGCGAAGACGCCGGACGAGAAGTCGGATTGGGAGGTCGATAACGCGCTGCACGATCTGGTGGCGGCGTATTGCGGCAACCGGAATCTGGCGACGATGATCACGGCGACGCGGCGGCAGGTGCGGATGTGCGATGTGGAGCGGCTGCCGCAGCGGCAGGTGCAGGCGCGGGAAGAGCATCTGGCGATCGTGGAAGCCCTGTTGTCGGGCGAATCGGCCCGGGCGCGGCAGGCGATGGCGGCGCATCTGGAGAACGTGCGGCGCAGCTATGTGAATTCGCTGGGATATCTGAGCCATGGCGCGTGACATGGATGCATCCCCGCGCATGATCCGACCGCGGCCGCTCACGCCGGAGGCCTTCGCGCCGTATGGCGAGGTGATCGCGCACCAGGGCGCGGAGCGCCGCCACCATCTGACCGAGCCCATGCGGCATGGGCCCGAGGTCGTGCGGCACGCCAGCTGGGTCAGCCGGGTGCAGGCGGCGGCGCCGGGGCCGGTGGAGATCCGGTTGATGGAACGCCACCGCTATGCGGCGCAGAGTTTCGTGCCGCTGACGGACTCGCCCTATCTGGTGGTGGTGGCGCCGACCGGCGCCGACGACCTGCCCGACATGGCGCGGCTGGAAGCGTTTCTCGCGAGCGGCAGCCAGGGCGTGTGCTACCGCGTGGGCGCCTGGCATCACGGCCTGACCGTGTTGCGGGGGCCGGCGGAGTTCCTGGTCCTGATGGGCCAGACCGGCCGCGGCGATGACGACGAGTTCTGGCAGGCGCCGGCTCCGCACGCCCTGGTTTCGATTTCCGATTGACCCTATCCCGATGGCTAGCCCCGCTATGACTACCGATCATCCGCACCTGCGCCGCGATTTCGTCGGCTACGGCGCCAACCCGCCCGATCCCCGTTGGCCGGGCGGCGCGCGCCTGGCGTTGAACCTTTGCATCAACTACGAGGAAGGCGGCGAGCCTTCGGTGCCGGACGGCGACGCTGAGTCCGAGACCGGGCTGACCGAGGGCGGCGCGGGCGGCTTCGCCGGGCGCGACCTGGCGGCCGAATCGATGTTCGAGTACGGCAGCCGGATCGGCTTCTGGCGCGTGCACCGGCTGCTGCAGGAACGCGGCTTGGCGGCCACGATACTGGGCTGCGGCCTGGCGCTGGAACGCAATCCGGAAGTCTGCGAGGCCATCAAGGCGGCGGGCTATGACGTGTGCGCGCACGGCTGGCGCTGGGAACGGCACCAGAACCTGACGCTGGAAGAAGAACGCGAGCGCATCCGCCGCACGGTGGAATCGATCACCCGCACGGTGGGCTCGCGTCCGCTGGGCTGGTATTGCCGCTACGGCCCCAGCCTGAACACCCGTGCGCTGCTGGCCGAGGAAGGCGGTTTTCTCTACGACTCCGACACCTACAACGACGAGCTGCCCTACTGGACCGAGGTCGGCGGCAAGCCTCACCTGCTGGTGCCCTACGGCCTGGCCAACAACGACGCCAAGTTCATCCGCGGCGGCATGGCCACGGGGCAGGACCTGTTCGAGTACCTGCGCGACGCATTCGACATGCTGTACGAGGAAGGCGCCACGGCGCCCAAGATGATGTCCGTGGGACTGCATCTGCGGCTGGTCGGCCAGCCGGGCCGCGCTGCGGGCCTGGCGCGCTTCCTGGACCATGTGGCGGCGCACGGCGACGTCTGGGTCTGCCGGCGCGCCGACATCGCGCGCCACTGGCATGCGCACCATCCGGCCGCCCAGGGCGCCGCGCGCTGATTCGTTTTCTGCATCGCCCACGTTTTCTCATCAGGAGAGCAGCATGTCGAAGTACCAGAAAATCAATCGCCGCGGCCTGCTGGCCACGGCCCTGGCCGGGTTGCTGGCGCTGGGCCTGAGCCCGGCGACGCAAGCCGAGGCCTACCCCAGCAAGCCGATCCGCATCGTCGTGCCCTTCCCGCCCGGCGGCGCCGCCGACACCCTGGCGCGCGCGCTGTCGCAGCAACTGAACGACACGCTGGGCAAGCAGGTCATCGTGGAAAACCGCGCCGGCGCGGGCGGCACCATCGGCACCAATGCGGTGGCGCGCGCGGAGCCGGACGGCTACACGCTGCTGCTCGGCAACGTGTCCACGCTGGCGATCGCACCCAGCCTGTACCCGAACCTGAACTACGACCCGGTCAAGGACTTCACGCCCATCACGCTGGTGGGCAAGAGTCCGCTGGTGTTCGCGGTCAATCCGGGCCTGCAGGCGAAGAACCTGCCTGAGCTGATCGCCCTAGCGAACAAGGATCCGGGCAAGCTGACCTTCGGCTCTTCCGGCGCGGGCAGCATCACCCACCTGACCGGCGAAGTACTGAACCTGGCCACGGGCGGCAAGCTGGTGCACGTGCCCTACAAGGGCAGCGCGCCGGTGCTGCTGGCGGTGGCCTCGGGCGAGTTGAGCATGGGCGTGACGCAGGTGGTGGAGATGCTGCCGCAGTACAAGGGCGGCCGGGTCGGCGCCGCGGCGGTGACGGGTATCGAGAAGTCGCCAGCCCTGCCTGAAGTGACGACCGCCGCGTCGCAAGGCGTGAAGGGACTGGAAGCCACCACCTGGTACAGCCTGATGGCGCCCGCCGGCGTGCCGGCGGAAGTGGTGCAGCGCCTGCAACCGGCGCTGGAGAAGGTGCTGACCAACGCCGAGCTGCGCAAGCGCTTTGCCGACGAAGGCCTGATCCTGGCGCCGTCCACGCAAGCCGAGCTGAGCGCGTTCCTGGGCAATGAAGTGCGTGATTGGGCGACGGTGATCAAGCAGGCGGGCGTGAAGCTCGACTAGCGGTTGGCGCCGGGCCGCAATCGCGGCCCGGCGCAGTCGAACGCCTTACTTGCCGTCGCGGACCTTGGTTTCCCAGGCCCGCGGCTTGCCTTCCCAGACCGAGAATCCTTCCACGCGCTTGCTGGACGCCCAGGCGTCGGCGCCGTTGTACAGCATCAGCATCGGGGTTTGTTCCAGCATCAGCGCATGCAACTGGTCGAACAGCGCCTGGCGCTTGGCCGGATCGGATTCCAGGAAGCTTTCGTCGATCAGCTTCTGCGCCGCCGGGTCATCCCAGACCTTGCGCGGCTGCTTGGCCTTGTCGCCCGAGAACTGCTCGAAGCTCAGCGAAGGATCCAGGCGCGACGAAAACGAGAACGAGCTGATCTGGTACTTGCCGGTGTTGTAGCGGTCCAGCTGCGTGGCCCATTCCAGCACCTCGATCTTGGCATTGATGCCCACCGCCTGCATCATGGCCTGCGCGATCACCGCCACCTGATAGCTGGGCACGTGGGCGCGCTTGTTGGCGTAGATGACCACGGGCTCGCCCTTGTAGCCGGCTTCCTTCAGCAATTGCTGGGCCCGGGCCGGGTCATACTTGTAGCCGCGCTTTTCCGCGTCCTTGTAATAGGCCGAACCCGCGTAGACGGCGGAGTTGTTCAGTTGGCCCAAGCCTTCGGAGGCGGCGGCCACGACCTGCGGAATATCCAGCGACGCGGCGATGGCCTGGCGGATCTTCACGTTCTTCAGGACCGGATCCTCGGTCTGGAACAGCAGCACGTGCTTGACCGCGTCATGCGGGCTGAACACCGTCAGGTTCTTGGCGTTCTTCAGTTCGCCCACATCGGTATTGGTGATCTGCGCGGCGTCGATCGCGCCCGACAGCAGGCCTGCCTTGGAGGTGGAAGGATCCGGCACCACCAGGAACTTGACCTCTTCGGCCAGCGGACGCTTGGAGCCCACGTAGCCGTCCGGCTTGTCGCCTGCGGGCGAGACGTAGTCCTTGTAGGCCGTCAGCAAGGTGTATTCGCCGCGCTTCCAGTCCTTGAACATGTAGGGGCCGGTGCCCACCGGCTTGATCCAGGAACCGTCGGCCGCGACCGAATCCTTGGAGATGATGGCGGTCATGCCGCAATCGGTGCGGGCCAGCGAATCCAGGAACACGGCCGACTTGCGGTCCACCTTCATCACCACGGTCTGCGCGTCGGGCGCGGACACGTCCGTCACCTTCAGGCCGTTGCGGCCGTCGAAGTCGCTGCGGCAGCGCCAGTCCGTCTTGGGATCCATGTAGCGCTGCCAGTTCCAGATCACGTCGGCCGAGGTCAGCGCGGCGCCGTTGTGGAACTTCACGCCGTCGCGCAGCTTGAAGGTATAGGTCAGGCCGTCTTCCGACAGGTCCACCGATTTCGCCAGCAAGGGGCCCACGGTGCCGTTCTCGCGGTAGCCGACCAGGCCCTCGACGATATTGAGCACCACGCCATCGGTGGTGTTGTCGCGGTTGACGCCGGGGTTGGTCGAGCGGATGTCGGCGGGCTGGGCGATGGTCAGCAGCGCGGCCTGGGCCGAACCGGCGGCGGCCAGCGCCAGGCTGAGCGCGAGCGCTCTGGGTACGAAAACGTGGTGCATGCAAAGACTCCCCAGCGTGCGGCGCAAAATTCACGCATATATTGGCGCCAAAATTAGCTGCCCATTATGGGCGGAATGCGCCGCTGCGCTATCGGGGGTATCCCTGAAGGCGCCGCCGGAATGAAAAACGGCGGCCTTCTTTCCGAAGGCCGCCGCATGCGCATGGCGAGGGTCGCGCCAGGCGCGTCAGGAAATGTCCTGCCCCACGTGCTGGGCAATGATCTTCTGCAGGCGCTTGACGTCGCGCGCCTCCAGCGCGTCCACCATGTCGAAATGCTCGCGCGCGGAGATCTCGATGCGCGAACGCGTCACCCATTCCTTGGCCGGCGCCGCCGGGCCGCGGGCCCGAGTTTCCTGGATCAGCGCGGTCAGTTCGCGGTTGCGGCACATGTCGTACATGCCCGCATGGAAAGCCAGATTGACCTCGTACTGCTCCAGCAGCGTGCCGTCCTGCAGCAGCTTGGCGAAGCGTTCGGCCAGGGTGCGCAGCGCGCGGACCTTGGCCGCCGTGACGTTGGGCATCAGGTCCGCCGCCGCGCCCGTTTCCAGCAGGATGCGGATGTCGCGGATCTGCAGATGCTGGTCCGGATCCATGGCATAGACGTGATAGCCACGGTTCGGGATGTGCGCGATCAGCCGCTTGGCGGCCAATTGGTCTAGCGCCCGCCGGACGTCCAGACGCTTGGCGTCGTAGCGTTCCTGCAGGTCGATCTGTTTCAGCCAGGCGCCGGGACCGTAAACACCCGCCTGTATATCGTGGGCGATGCGATCAACCAGGCCGGGCTGCGCCGTTGCCGCTTTCGGCATGGACCACTCCCGTCTATCAAATCCGAAGCGCGTATTTTATGCGTAAGTATCCCGGAGGACGGCGCCGGCGCCCCCAGGGATACCCGCCCCTCAGGCGCTGGCCCGCAACGGCTGCTGCTGGTCCAGCCGCCAGCGCAGGCGCACGCCGCCGGTATCGGTGGATTCCAGCGCCGGAATCGCCGACAGCAGGCTGCGGGTGTATTCCTCTTGCGGCTGGTCGAACACGGCGTCGCGCGAGCCCTGCTCGACGATGCCGCCGTCGCGCATCACCACCACGCGGTCGGCCACCTGCTCCACCACGCCCAGGTCGTGGCTGATGAACAGGCAGGAAAAGCCGTGGCGTTCCTGCAGGTCGGCGAACAGGTCCAGCACCTGCGCGCGCACGGTCACGTCCAGCGCGGACACCGGTTCGTCGGCGATGACGAAGGCCGGACGGCGCACGATGGCGCGGGCGATCGCCACGCGCTGGCGCTGCCCGCCCGACATCTCGTGCGGATAGCGTTTGGCGTATTCGGAACCCAGCCCCACTTCGGCCAGCACTTCGTCCACCCGGCGGCGCTTTTCCGCCGCGGGCATGTCGTCCAACATGCGCAGGCCCTCGCCCACCAGCTGGCCGATGGTCATGCGCGGGTCCAGCGAGGAATACGGATCCTGGAACACCATCTGGCAATTCAGCCGGTAGTCGCGCCAGGAGGCCGACCGGCGGTTCACGGCCTGGCCGCGGAACAGGATCTGGCCCGAGGTCGGCGCCAGCAGTCCGGCAATGGCCCGGCCCAGCGTGGTCTTGCCCGAACCGGAGCCGCCCACCACCGCCACCACCTCGCGCGGCTTGACGTGCAGGTCTATGCCATTGAGCGCGCGCTTGGCGCCGGTGCGCGAGAACAAGCGCTGGTGGCCGGCGTAATCGACCACCAGATTCTTGACCTCGACGATGGGCGCCTCCTTGCCCAGCTGGCGCGCCGGCAGCCGGCGCGGCATGGCGTCCAGCAGCTTGCGCGTGTAGGGATGCTGCGGCCGCTCCAGAATGCTGGCCGTGGCGCCGGTCTCCAGCACCTTGCCATGCTGCATCACCACCATGCGTTCGGTGTAGCGCGCCACCATCGGCAGGTCGTGGCTGATCATCAGCACCGCCGTGTGGTGTTCTCGCGTCAGATCGACCATCAGTTCCAGCACGTCGCGCTGCACCACCGCGTCCAGCGCCGTGGTAGGTTCGTCGGCGATCAGCAGCGCGGGTTCCAGCAGCATCACGGACGCCAGCATCATGCGCTGGCGCATGCCGCCGGAGAACTCGTGCGGCCAGGCCTCCATTGCCCCTTTGGGGTCGCGGATGCCGACCCGGCGCAGCATTTCCAGGATGCGTTCGCGGCGCGCGGCGGTGGAAAGGTCCTTGCGGTGCAGCCGCAGGCCCTCCTCCAGCTGGCGGCCGATGGGCATGGAAGGATTCAGCGAGGTCATCGGCTCCTGGAACACCATGCCGATGCGCGCGCCGCGCAGCTTGCGCAGCGCGGCTGGGGACGCCTGCGTCACGTCCACGCCTTCGAACTTGATGGCGCCGCCGGCCACCACCAGCGGCGACGGCGTCAGGCCCATGATGGCGCGCGCGGCCTGCGTCTTGCCGCTGCCGGATTCGCCGACGATGCCGACCATCTCACCGGGCGCCACCTCGAAGGACACGCCGCTGACGATTTCGCGCCCGCCGGGGCCGACGGTCAGCGACAGATTCGATACCGATACCAATGCGCTCATTACACGCCCCTCATGCGGGGATCGAAGCGGTCACGCACCGCGTCGCCCAGCAGATTGATCCCCAGCAGCGCGAGCGCGATGGCCAGGCCGGGAAGGATGGATAGATAGGAAGCCTGCGCCATGAACGGCCTTGCGGCGGCCAGCATATTGCCCCAGGTGGGCGCCGGCGGCGGCACGCCCAGGCCCAGGAAGGACAGCGCGCTTTCCGCCAGGATCACCCAGCCGAACATCGAGGTCGCCAGTACCGTCAATGGCGCCACGCAATTGGGCAGCACGTGGCGGAACATGGTGTAGAGCTCGGAATTGCCCAGCACGCGCGAGGATTCGATGAACTCCTTCTCGCGCAGCGACAGCACCGTGCCGCGCACGATGCGCGTCACCGACGGCGTATAGGCCAGGCCCAGCGCCAGGATGATGCCGTACTTGTTGGCGCCCACCACGGCCAACAGGCCCAGCGCCAGCAGCAGGCCGGGAAAGGCCAGCAGGGCGTTGTTGAAGGCCATGATGATGCGGTCGGTCCAGCCCCGCACGAAACCCGTGAGCGTGCCGACGATCGTGCCCGCGACGATGGCGAAGCTCACCGTCAGCAGGCTGATCCAGACGCTGCTGGAGGCGCCGGCAAGCAGGCGCGACAGCTCGTCGCGGCCGAATTCATCCGTGCCCAGCAGGAACTCTCCGCCGGGCGGCTTCAGGCGCGCCACGAAGTTGATCTTGAGCGGGTCATGCGGCGTCCAGAAGGCGCCCATGATGGCCGCCACCAGCATCAGCGCCACGATGGCGCCGCCCAGTAGCGCGTTGGCTGCAATTCGCTTTTTCATTCGGCGGTCACTCTCGGGTCAAAGAGGGGATAGCAAAGGTCGATGAACAGGTTCACGATCACGTAGACCACGCCCACGAACAGCAGACAGCCCTGGATCACGGGGTAATCGCGGGCGAAGATGGAATCGACCAGCAGCCGTCCCAGCCCGGGGATGGTGAATACCGTCTCCACCACCGCGATGCCGCCCAGCAGGTTGCCCAGCACCAGGCCGATCAGCGTCCAGGTGGGACCGAAGGCGTTGCGGAACGCATGGCGCATCAGCACCGCGGATTCCGACAGGCCCTTGGCGCGCGCATGGGTGATGTAGTCCAGCCGCAGCACTTCCAGCGTGCTGGCTCGCGCCATGCGCATCAGCACGCCGATCTCATGCAGGAACAGCGTCAGGATGGGCATGGCCAAATACAGCAGGCCGGCCTTCCAGTCTTCGCCGACGGAGACGTAGCCCACCACCGGCAGCCATTGCAGCTTGAGGCCGAAGAAGATCAGCAACAGCAGGCCCAGCCAGAAGGTGGGGATCGACACCAGCAGCGTGGCCGTGCCGACCAGGAGCAGGTCGGGCGCCTTGTTCTGCTTCCAGGCGGCGATCATCCCGGCCGGCACCGCCACCAGCGCGGCGAACAGCACCGCCACCACCACCACGCGGCCGCTGATCAGGAAGCGGTCCCACACCAGCGGCAGCACCGGCTGGCCGGTATTGATGGACGAACCCAGGTCCCCGTGCAGCATGTTGCCGAACCAGATGCCGAACTGGGTGAGCCAGGTCTGGTCCAGCCCCAGCCGCTCCCGCAGGTCGGCCAGCGCGGCCGGCGTCGCCAGGTCGCCCAGCAGCAGTTGGGCAGGGTCGCCCGGGATGAGCCGGATCATCACGAACACAGCCACCGCCACGATCAGCAGTGTCGGTATGGCCATGACGATCCGGGATAGCGCGAAACGCAGCATGCCCCTCTCCTATTCCTGGCCGCGGACTCGCGGATGCCCGCAAGCGCCGCGTCCGCCGGTCTCAGTTGTCTTCATGCCGCAGCTTGCGCAGGGCGGCGGCCAGGAAGTCCTGCACCTGGCCCACGCACTTCAAGCCGTCGTGCGGCACGTTTTCCACCACGTCCAGCACCGCGTTCACGCCTTGCGCTTCGAACGAGCGGCGCAGCGACTCCAGGCGCTCGGGACGCGTGTTGCCGGCGGAGTTGGCGCCGGGCATGAAGAACTTGCCGCCTTCGCGGTGGGTGATTTCCCAGGTTTCCAGGTCGGCCTTGCCCACGATCATGTGGACCGCGACCTGCTTGAGCGCTTCGATGTCGATGCGCTTGCCGAAACGGGCCTCGGCATCGCGCACGCCCACCCACCAATCCTGGCTGGGATCCAGCAGCGTGACCGAGCCCGGCGCGCCGATCGACACGGCCCACAGGCTTTCCGGGTGCAGATAGGCGAATCGATTCACGAACTGGCCGCCGCCGGAGTAGCCGAACAGGCCGAACCTCTTGAAGTCGCAGCCGAACTTCTCGCCCACCTCCGCCACCATGTCCAGCAGGATCTCGTCATAGCGGATGTCGCCTTCGCGCAATTGCTTGAAGCCGTCGCGGTTGCCGTCGCCCAGCGGGCTCACGGGGAACAGCGGGCACAGCACGATGCAGTCGTTCCAGCGGGCGAACTCCGCGAACGCGTCGCGGTATTCGACGAAGGCGCGGCCGGTGCCGTGCATGATCACCACCAGCTGCATCGGATGCCTGGCGCTGTCGATGTGCGGCGGGACATAGGTGCAATAGGAAAAGCGCGGGTCGGAGCGGGCGGCGAAGACGGTGCTGTGGCCCAGGTCGTACATGGCCCGCGCGCGGGCGGCGTCGGGCTGGATGGCAAGTGCTGCGTTGGACTGCATGATTTCCTCGTTTCCATGGCCGCGAGGGCCAATGGTCTATGCCGGTGGTCGAAATAATGATCACATAAATTGGCGCCAATTTTAGGCGCACGCATTCCGGTGCGACAAGGCAGGGGATTCCCTAGGGACGTAAAAAAGGAGCGCCGCGGCGCTCCCCTGGATGGCTTGGACGCGCCCTCGGCGTCCGCGCGTTTCAGTTTTTCCTGAACAGCCGCTTGATGAGGCTGACCGCCCCCAACACCACGGCGCCCGCCACGATGCCGAATAGGGCATTGAGGGCGGTAGCCGTCAGCGCCTGCACCACCCCGCCCCCACCGACCGCGGCGGCAGCCTGGTCGACCGCGGCCTGCACCGGGGCAATGCCGTGCGTCAGGATGGCGCCGCCCACCATGAACATGGCTGCGGTGCCAACCACCGACAGCGTCTTCATCAGATAGGGCGCCGCACCCACGATGCGCCGGCCCAGCCAGGCCATGACCTGCGACGACTTCTGGCTCAGGTAGAGGCCCAGGTCGTCCAGCTTGACGATGCCGGCCACCAGGCCGTAGACCCCGACCGTCATCGCGATGGCGATGACCGACAGCACCAGCACCTGGCGGGTGAAGTCTGCGTCCGCCACCGCGCCCAGGCTGATGACGATGATTTCCGCCGACAGGATGAAGTCCGTGCGCACCGCGCCTTTGATCTTGTCGCGCTCGAAGGCCACCATGTCGACCGAGTCGTCTTGCAGGGCTTCGGCCCGCGCGGCGTGGTTGCCTTCGTCCGAATCGCCGTGCGGCAGGAACTTGTGCGCCAGCTTCTCCACGCCTTCGTAGCAGAGAAAAGCCCCGCCCACCATCAGCAGGGGCGTCACGGCCCAGGGCGCGAAGGCGCTGATCAACAGCGCCGCCGGCACCAGGATCAGCTTGTTGATGAAGGAGCCCTTGGCCACCGCCCAGACGACCGGCAGTTCCCGGTTGACCGGCACGCCCGTGACCTGCTGGGCGTTCAACGCCAGGTCGTCCCCCAGCACCCCGGCCGTTTTCTTGGCCGCGACCTTGGTCATGACGGACACGTCGTCCAATATGGTCGCGATATCGTCGAACAGTGCGAAGAAGCTGCTTCCCGCCATCAAGTATCCCCTGTGCCCCGAAAGATTTTCGAGTGTACAGGCGGCGCACGCCGGCCAGGCGCCGTCCGCCTGGCCGTTTTCACTTCTTTTCTGTCCGTAACCCCGATGGCGCGGCCGGGCATCCCGGCCTACCCTGGCGCCTGGACCCGTCTTCAGCCCCAGGAGGCCACATGCTTGCCTTGCGACCCAGTTGCGAACACTGCGATGCGGCGCTGCCGCCGGACTCCACCGTCGCCCGGATATGCAGCTTTGAATGCACCTTCTGCGCCACTTGCGCCGAGGGGTTGCTGGGCAATGTCTGCCCCAATTGCGGCGGCGGCTTCACGCCCCGCCCCGTGCGCCCGGCCAGCGACCGCAAGGGCGGTAATTTCCTGGGCAAGTACCCGGCCAGCACCGAGCGCAAGCACCGCCCGGCCGACCTGGCCGCGCACGAGGCCCTGCGGCGCAGTCTGGACGGCATTCCGCCGGAACGCCGCTAGCTGCTGCGGCGCCTGAGCGCGGGCGCTAACTGCGCGCGTGCGCGGCCGGGCTGGCCGCGTTCTCGAACAGGATGTTGTTTTCCAGGTGAATGTGCGCCATCAGGTCTTCCTTGAAAGTGCGCAGCCCCAGGTACAGCGCCCGCCAGGTGTTGCAGGCGGCGCGCGG
Source organism: Achromobacter xylosoxidans (assembly GCF_002192695.1). Classification (GTDB taxonomy): domain Bacteria; phylum Pseudomonadota; class Gammaproteobacteria; order Burkholderiales; family Burkholderiaceae_B; genus Achromobacter; species Achromobacter xylosoxidans_C. The sequence goes on along the minus strand of NZ_MTLG01000052.1, from coordinate 292,066 downwards.
CAGCGTGATGTCGTGGGTCAGCGCCAGCAACCGTTCCAGCGCCACGCCGTGGTCGTCGTGCTCGGCGCGCATGACCATGATGGGCATGCCGGCCATGGCGCCATGGCCGCGGGCCAGCATCGGGAACAGCACCTGTTCCTCCTTCTGCATATGGCTTTCCAGTTCCTGCTGCATCACGCGCAGGTGATCGGCCAGGCCGGTCGGGCAGTCCGGGCTGTCGGCGTGCACCTGCTCCACCTTCAGCGCCAGCCGGATCAGCTCGGGCAATTGCTGGCGATGCACCTCGTGGTAGCGCGCCAGGATGTGGTCGACCAGTTCGGCCGGCGACGCCAGCCCCCAATCCGTCTCGTGGGACGGGCTACGCGCCAGCTCCATCAGGCGGGCCTCGATCTGCGCCGCGTCCAGCGAGCGCTGGGCCGCCGCCTCGGCCAGGCTCTTCTTGCCGCCACAGCAGAAATCCAGCTGGTACTCATGAAACACCTGCGTGGCGCCAGGGATGCTACGGGCCAATTGCCCCAGGGATTGCTCAACCATGCTCATCGCGTCTCTCCATAGTTCGTGACGGGTACAGAAACCAACGCGAAATCCATGCCAGGAAAAACTTGCTATTTATCAAGGAATTGCAGATTAAAGGGTGAATATCACCCTGACTGATCGCGGTTCTATCCACCCCGGACGGTAAAATTCACCCCATGCAAAACCTCCTGCTCGCCGATCTGGTCGCCGACCTGCCCCCCGCCGTCCGCCTGCAGCGGCTGGTGTCCAGCCTGCGCACGCACTTCCGCTGCGGCGCGGTGGCGTTGCTGCAACTGGAGGAAGACCATCTGCGCCCCATCGCGGTGGACGGCCTGACCCAGGACGCGCTGGGCCGCCGTTTCGCCGTGCAGCAGCATCCGCGGCTGGCGGCCATCCTGGCGCGGCGCGGCGTCACCTGTTTTCACCACGACAGCACCCTGCCCGATCCCTATGACGGCCTGATCAACGGCATGGCCGGGGAACCGCTGCCGGTGCACGACTGCATGGGCACCAGCCTGCATATCGAAGGCCGCCCCTGGGGCGTGCTGACCCTGGACGCGCTGGAGGTCGGCACTTTCGACGCCGAGGCCCAGTCCGACCTGCGCGACTACATCGTGCTGCTGGAAGCCGCCTTGCGCACCACGCGCCTGGAAGCGGAAATCCGCGCGCTGCGCGTGGCGCGCGGCGCCGAGCCGGCCGACAGCGCCGTCGCCGACAACAACGAGATCCTGGGACAAAGCGAAGCCATCGGCCGCCTGCTACACGAGATCCAGGTGGTGGCGGACTCGGAGCTGCCCATCCTGCTTCTAGGCGAGACCGGCGTGGGCAAGGAACTGTTCGCGCATCGCGTGCACCGGCTCTCGCGCCGCCGCGACAAGCCGCTGGTCCACGTGAACTGCGCCGCCCTGCCCGAATCGCTGGCCGAAAGCGAATTGTTCGGCCACGCCAAGGGCGCCTTCTCGGGCGCCGTGGCCGACCGCCCCGGCCGCTTCGAGGCCGCCAACGGCGGCACGCTGTTCCTGGACGAAGTGGGCGAACTGCCGCTGCTGGTGCAAGCCAAGCTGCTGCGCACCCTGCAGAACGGCGAGATCCAGCGCCTGGGCGACGACCGCCCGCGCCGCGTCGACGTGCGCATCCTGGCCGCCACCAACCGCAGCCTGCGCGACCTGGTGCGCGCCGGCGATTTCCGCGCCGACCTCTATCACCGGCTGTCGGTCTATCCCATCCCCATTCCGCCGCTGCGCGACCGCGGCAACGACGTGCTGCTGCTGGCCGGCCGCTACCTGGAACTGAACCGCGCGCGGCTGGGCCTGCGCAGCCTGCGGCTGTCGCCGGAGGCCGAGGACATGCTGCGCCGCTACCGCTGGCCCGGCAATGTGCGCGAACTGGAGCACGTCATCAGCCGCGCCGCCATCAAGGCCGTCAGCCACGGCGCCACGCGCAATGAAATCGTGACGCTGGGCGCCAAGCTGCTGGATCTGTCCGACGGCGACATGCCGCTGGCCGCGCCGCAAGAGGATGCCGACGCGCCCGCCGGTCCTGACCAGACGCTGCGTGAAGCGGTGGACGCCTGCCAGCGCCAGGCCATCCGCCGGGCGCTGGAAACGCACCAGGGCAACTGGGCCCATGCCGCGCGCGCGCTGGGCGTGGACTCCAGCAATCTCCACAAGCTCGCGCGGCGCATCGGCCTCAAGAGCTGAGGCGCCGCGCCGGGCATCGGCAGCCCGCGCGGCGCGGCCCGTGGCAGGCCGCTATTCGATCTTGATGCCGGTGTCCTGGATCAGCTTGCCCCAGCGCTGCGATTCGGCCTGCACTCGCCGTTGAAATTCCTCCGGCGTGCTGGACACAATGTTGAAGCCGCCCTGCTCCATGCTGTCTTTGACCTGCGGGGTCGCCAGCGTGTCGCGCAGCGCCTGCTGCACACGCTTGCGCACCTCGGGCGGCAGGCCCGCCGGCGCCAGCATGCCGACCCAGGAATAGGCTTCGAAACCGGGCACCAGCGTGGCAATGGGCGGCACGTCCGGCAACGCGGGCGCGGGCTGCGCCGTGCCGATCGCCAGCGCGTTCAGGCGCCCGCCCTGCACGAAGCCCACGATGGTCGGCAGGCTGGCGATCACCACGTCCACTTCGCCGCCCAGCACCGCGTTGAACATCGGTCCGCCGCCGCGGTACGGCACGTGCGTCACCTTGATGTCCGTGCGCGCCGCCAGGGCGGCCAGGTTCAGGTGATTGGAGCCGCCCACGCCGGATGAGCCATAGTTCACCTGCCCCGGATGCGCGCGCGCATAGTCCAGAAATTGCTGCAAGGTGGTGATGCCGGTCTTCTTGGCCGTCAGCAGCACCGCGGGCATGGTGCCGATCAGGCTGATGTAGTCGAAGGACTTGATCGCGTCGTACGACAGATTCTTGTACAGCGAGCCGTTGACCGCGTGCGAGTCGAAAGCCAGCATCAGCGTGTAGCCGTCGGCCGGCGCGCGCGCAAACTCGGCGGTGCCTATGGTGCCGGACGCGCCGCCCTTGTTATCCACCACCACGGTCTGGCCCAGCTTCTGCGACAACACTGGCGCGATGTTGCGCGCCACGTAATCCACCGAGCCTCCAGGCGGGAACGGCACGATCAGCCGCACCGGCCTGTCCGGATATCCCTGCCCCCATGCCGCGCCGGCAGCGGCGCAAAGCGCCGCCGCAGCGATGACGGAACGCCATCGTTGCTTCATCATGCCCAGTCTCCTTTGGTGGTATGCGGGCCGCTATGCTGCGGCCCTTATCGATTCACGTCGACGACGATGCGGCCGCGTATCCTGCCCTCCAGCAACGGCGCGGCGGCGGCCGCGATTTCCGACAAGCCCAGCTCCTGCGTATTGGCCTCCAGCATGCCGCGCGGCAATTCATCGGCCAGCCTGCGCCAGGCCTCCGCGCGCAGCGCCATGGGCGCATACACGCTGTCCACGCCGATCAGCGTCACCCCGCGCAGGATGAACGGGGCCACCGTGGCCGGCAGATCCATGCCCTGGGCGAGTCCGCAAGCCGCCACGGGCGCGCCGTACCGCATGCCGGCCAGCACATTGGCCAGCGTGTGGCTGCCGACGCAATCGACCGCCGCCGCCCAAGCCTCCTTCTGCAGCGGCTTGCCCGGCGCCGACAACGCGGCGCGGTCCAGGATGCCGCTGGCGCCCAGGCCCCGCAGGTAGTCCGCTTCCTGTGGACGTCCCGTGCTCGCCGTGACCGTATACCCCTTGCCCGCCAGCAGCGCGATGGCGACGGTGCCGACGCCGCCGTTGGCGCCCGTCACCAGCACCGGCCCGCCTTCGGGCGTGGCGTTGTGGCGTTCCAGCGCCATCACGCACAGCATGGCCGTGTAGCCGGCCGTGCCGATGGCCATGGCCTGGCGGGCATCCAGGCCCGCCGGCAAGGGCAGCAGCCAATCGGCAGGCACGCGCGCGGCTTGCGCCAATCCGCCCCAGCGCGTCTCGCCCAGGCCCCAGCCATTGAGCAGCACCGCGTCGCCCGGCTTGAAGCGCGGATCGGCGCTGCGGCGCACGGTGCCGGCGAAATCGATGCCAGGCACCATGGGAAAACTGCGCACCACCGGCGACTTGCCGGTGATCGCCAGGGCGTCCTTGTAGTTCAGCGACGAGTACGCCACCTCCACCAGCACCTCGCCCTCGGGAAGCTCGTCTTGCCCGATCTGCGTCAGGCGAGCCTGCGTGCCGCCGTCCTCGCCTCGCGTCAGCTTCAAGGCCTGATACGACATCCCTTCCTCCCTGTGCATCGTGGCGCTGGCCGCCGTGGCGGGCGCCGCCCCTGCGAACCGCAAGGCCAGGCCGGCCGCGATGCGCTCGTTCATCATTTCGGTGGTGCCGTCGGCAAAGCACAATGCCTTGGCCGCCAGCAGCCGCCGTCCCATGCCCTGTGCCGGCAACAAGCCGCTTGCGCCCAGCGCCTGGATGCAGGCGGAAACGCCGTCCAGGCATTCCTCGCCGGCGTACTTCTTGGCCATGGCCGCGGCCGGGACCGCCTCGTCCGAACCGGCATCGATCAGGCCGGCGGCGCGGTCCGTCAACATGCGCAGGATCTGCAGCCGCATCGACACATCCGCCAGCGACCAGCGCAACCCCTGCTGTTCGATGATGGGACGGCCGAAAGCCTGGCGCGTGGACGCGTGGCGCAGCGCCAGCCTCAACGCGCTGTCCAGCAGGCCCGCCGCCATCGCCGCGATGTGCGTGCGCGCCTTGTTCACGCCCGCCAGCGCCATTTGGAAACCCTGGCCCGGCGCATACAGCATGTCGCTGTCCTCGGCCCGATAGCCCTCCAGGCGGATGCCGGCGATGCCGGCCGCGCCCAGCCCCTCCAGCGCCGCGCCCGTCAGACGCTGGCATTGCGGCGCGCGCAGGTCGACGATGAAGCAGGCGATGCCGGCCGGCCCGCGCGCCGCATCGGTCTGCGCGAACACCAGTGCCAGCTCGCCGCCCGCGGCGTTGGCCACCCAGGCCTTTTCGCCGTCCAGGATCCACCCGCCGCCATCCTGCCGCCGCGCCCGCGTGGCGATGGCGGCGAAATCGCTGCCCGCGCGCGGCTCCGACATGGCGGTGCCTCCGATCAGGTCGCCCGCCAGCAGCCCCGGCAGGTAACGCTCGCGCGCCACGGCGCTGCCATGCTCGGCAATGCGCAAGGCCACGTTGTGCTGATTGATGAACGCGAAGGCGAAGGCGAAGTCCGTCGCCGCCAGCGTCTCCGCCGCCCGGGCCCGCATGCGGTAGGGCAACCCCAGCCCGCCGTCGCGCGCCGGGATCTCGATGCCGCCATATCCGCGCCGGCAGGCGTCGCGGATCTGCGCGCCGGCCCAATCCTGCGCGCCGCTGCCGGCCGCTGCCAGCGGCGCCACCGCTTCCTGCGCGAACGACGCCAGGCCGCGCAACAGCGCGCGCTCGTCCTCGCCCAGGTCCGCGTCGCGCTCGTCCGGTGCGGCGTTCATTGCAATGCTCCCGCCGTCGCGGCGCCAGTCCGGATCACGCCCGCCGCCTGCAAGGCGGCCAGGCTGGCGTCGTCATAACCCGCCATGGCGCGCAGCAACGCCTCGGTGTCCTGCCCCAGCGCCGGCGGATAATCCAGCCGCGGCTGCCCCGCGAATTTGAAGGGGTTGCCCAGCATGCGCACGGGCTCGCCGCCTTGCGGCCTGGGCACCTCTTCCACCATGCCGCGCGACGCCGCCAGCGGATGCGCCAGCGCCTCGTCCACGCCCAGCACCAGCGCGGCGGGCACGCGCCGCGCCTCGAAGATATCCAGCCATTCCTGCGCGCCGCGCGCGCCGATGGCGCCTGACAAGGCCTCGGTCAGCGCATCCACGTTGGCCACGCGCGCCGCGGGCGTGGCGTAGCGGGCGTCCGTGGCCAGCTCCGGCAGCCCGATCGCAGCGCACAAGGCCTGCCAGAACGCATCGCCGGTGGGCGCCAAGGCGATCCAGCGCCCGTCCGACGTGCGGTAGATGTCGCTGGGCGCGATCATGCCGTGGCGCGCCCCGCTGGCGCGCGGCACGGGGCCGCCCTGCAGATAGCCCTGGGCCTGCCAGGTCAGCATGGCCATCTGCGCGTCGAACAGCGACACCTGCACCTGCTCCCCCACGCCACTGGCCTGCGCCTGCACCAGCGCGGCGGCAACCCCCAACGCCAGGTACAGTCCGCCCGCCAGATCCGCCACCTGATAACCGACACGCACCGGCTTGCCGCCGGCCTCCCCCGTGATGCTCATCAAACCGGACATGGCCTGCAGCATCAGGTCGAACGCCGGCGCGCCTGCATAGGGGCCGCGGTCGTCCAGCCCGATCAGCTGGCCGACCACGATGCGCGGATTGATTGCGGCCAGCGTGTCGTGATCCAGTCCCAGCCGCGCCGGCACATCCGAGGCGAAGCCATAGATCACCGCGTCCGCCTCGCGCACCAGATCCTGGAACGCCTGGCGGCCCAAAGGATGCTTCAGGTCCAGCGCCACGCTGCGCTTGCCCCGGTTCACCGACAGGAAGAACGGCGAATCCTGCGCGTCGGACACGGGAGGCACCGAGCGCGCGTAATCGCCGCCCACCGGTTCGACCTTGATGACCTCAGCGCCCAGTTGCGCCAGCAATTGGCCGGCGAACGGCCCGCCCAGCACCCACGTCAGATCCAGTATGACCTTGCCCTGCAGCATGCCTGCTCCCTTTCCGGTGAGTTAAATTCACAGCGTTCTCCGGCGCGGCATCCGCCGCCCCGATTTCCCGGTATGCAACCCTGCGGCGTATTCCAGCACGGGGCGGGCGCCGGGGCCAGGCATCATTTCTAGCGACTGTTGTGAGGTAATTTCACAATGAAACCCAGACTGCCGCCGCTGACGTCCATCCGCGCCTTCGAATCGGCGGGCCGCCAGCTGAGCTTCACCCAGGCCGCGGACGAGCTGTCCGTCACGCATGGCGCCGTCAGCCATCAGATCAAGGCGTTGGAAGACTGGTTGGGCGTGAAGCTGTTCCGCCGCCTGGGCAAGAAGATCGAACTGACGGATCAGGGCCGGCTCTATCTGGACACCATCAGCCCGGCGCTGGACGCCATCGCCTCGGCCTCGCGCAGCCTGCGTTCGCGCGAGGTGCTGCGGGTCAATGCCCTGCCCACCTTCACCATGCGCTGGCTGTTTCCCCGGCTGGCCCGGTTCCGTGAGCAGTATCCCGAGGTGGAAGTGGAGATCTCCACCGGACTGGAGCCCTTCAGCCGCCTGCCCGCGAATCTGGACGTGGTGATCCGGCGCGAGGCCGAGCCCACCCCTGGCCTCTACAAGCGCCGCGTGCTGAACGAGAGCTTCTTTCCCGTATGCGCGCCCGGCCTGCTGCGACGGCTGCCGCTGGAACGCATCACCGACCTGTCGCGCCACACCTTCCTGCACTGCCGCGCGCGGCGCAGCGCCTGGAACGACTGGCTGGCCAGCGTGCAGCACAGCCGGGTCGTGCCGGCCGAATCGCTGGAGCTCGAACACCTGTACTTCGCCCTGCAGGCCGCGCTCGACGGCCTGGGCATGACCATAGGCTATTCATCGCTGGTGGCCAGCGACATCGAGGACGGCCGGCTGCTGGCGCCCTTCGGGCCGCTGACGGTGCAGTCGCCGGGCTATTTCCTCATCATCCGCGAAGAACGCCGCCACGACCGCTTGCTGAAGACCTTCTGCGACTGGCTAATGGTGGAAGGCGAGCGCTTCAACAAGCATATGGAGACGCTGGTGCCCGGCGGGTGACCAGCCCGGCCGCCTCAAACAGCCAGTTCATCGAACTGCACCTTGCCGGCCTGCATCACCAGCGGAATGCGTTCGCCCTGCCCCAGCAGGCAGGACACGTCGCGCAGCGGGTTGCCGTCCACCACCAACATGTCGGCCATCGCGCCCGGTGCGACGCAGCCCAGCTTGCCCTGCATGCCCAGCACCTCCGCGCCCACCCGCGTGGCGCTGGCGATCACGGCCTGCGGTCCCAACACTTCGGCGCGCAGGCGGAACTCGTCGCTCTGCAAGCGGTGCGACGGCCCCAGCAGGTCCGTGCCGAAGCCCATGGCAACGCCCGCATCGCGATAGATTTCCAGCGACCGCAGGCCGGCATTGCGCACCTGCGCGATCTTGGCAACGCTGTCCGCCGGCAGACCAAGATCGGCCCCTTCCGTAGCCAGCGCCTCGTAGGTCACCAGCGTCGGCACCACATAGGCGCCGCTCTCCGCCATCAACCTCGCGGCCTCGGCGTCAACCAGATTGCCATGCTCGATAGTGCGTACGCCGCAGCGCACGGCCCGCGCGATCGCGTCCGCGGTGTAGGCGTGGGCCAGAACATAGGTCTGGCGGGCGCGGGCCTCGGCCACGATGGCGCGGATCTCGTCTTCCGAGTAGCCCCATGCGCCCACCGGATCGGTCGGCGAAGCCACCCCGCCCGACGCCATGATCTTGATCTGGTCCGCGCCCATCTGCAGTTCCTGGCGCACGGCGCGGCGCACTTCGTCCACGCCATCGGCCACGCGCGCCAGCGCTCCGACCCGCACGCAGCAAGGACACGGAGAATCGCCCGGCATGAAATCGCTGCGGGCGCGTCCGTCGCCATGGCCGCCCGTCTGGCTCAAGGCCCGGCCGGACACGAACAGGCGCGGCCCCTGCACCAGGCCCTGCTCCACCGCCTGCTTGAAGGCATGGCCCGCGCCCCCCGCGTCTCGCACGGTGGTGAAACCGCGCCGCAACATGTCGCGCAGGATCGGGGCCGAACGGAACGTCACCAGCACATTCGGCATTGCCATCTGCTGCGGCAGGTTCAGCTGCACCGCGATCACGTGCACATGCAGATCGATCAGGCCGGGCATCAGGGTCTTGCCCTTCAGGTCGATGACCCGCGCCTTTGCCGCCGACAAGGGCCGGTCCGAGACTTCCTTGATCATGCCGTCTTCGACCAGGACGTCGTGCCCTTCCAGCAGATCAGGCTGCGCCGAGTCCAGCAGCGCGGCATTCTTGAACAATGTGCTTTCCATGATGTTCCCTTGGTTAGGATGATGAATGCGTGAAGAAAAGGCGTCTATGTCCAGGCCGACGCGTCAGGCGCAGCACAGCGCCGGCAGCACCAGTTGCGCATAAGGCCGGCACGCGGCCGCTTCGTCCGGTCCATACCAGTGCGCCGCGTGCAGCAAGTTCAGCGAGCCCACCGTGCGGCCGCGCCACCGTATCGGCATGTTGAGCACGCTCTGGCAATCCAGCGACGCGATCAGCGCATGATCCGTAAAGACCGCCTGCAGGTCGGCGGGCGTGCGGCCGATGTAGGGCTCGCCCCGATCCAGCACGGTTTCGGTCCAAGGCCCTGGCGCCAACGTCTTGCTGCCGCCGGCGGGATACGCCTCGGGCAGGTTCGAATACAGCCGAGTGGCCAGGGAGGTACGAGAGTCGTAGGACAGGATGGTGAACAGGCGGTGGCCGATCGCGGCGGCCAGGGCATGATCCGCCGCCGCGAACACGGCCCTGGGCTGCATGACCTCGGCATGCGAGCGGGCCAGGGCGTCCAGCGCCTGAATCGCCGCGCCGCGGGCGCCGCTCATTTCACGCCCCCAGCCGCGATTTCCTCCAGCGAACGGCCGCGCGTGGGCACGCCCATGAGCACCACCACCAACGCGCCCAGCAACAGGGTCACCGTCGTGGTGCCGAATACGCCCAGAAAGCCGAAGTTCGGATATAGAAAGCCCACCAGGATGGGCGACACGATGGCGCCCACCCGTCCGATTGCCGACGCCAACCCGGCGCCGGTGGTGCGCACCGCGGTCGGGAACACTTCCGCGGTATAGGCGTACACGCCCGCATAGGTGCCGTTCATGAAGAACGACATGAGCACGCCCGCCAGCATGATCTGCCCATCGCTGTGCGACAGCGCCAGTCCCAGCGCGCTGGCCCCGCCCAGCAGCATGTAGGTGGCAATGGTCGCCTGCCGGCCGATCTTCTCATTGAACCAGGCCGCGCTGAAGTAGCCCGGCACCTGCGCGCAATACATCGCCAGCGAATATGAAAAGCTCTTGGTGATACTCATCCCGCTCTCGACCAGCAGGCCCGGGATCCAGACGAAGAACGAGTAGTAGCTGAAGGTTATGGACAGCCACATGATCCAGGTCATGAAGGTAATGCGGGCCTGGCGACCGCTGACCAGCAGCGCGAAATTCTCCCGCAGGCTGCCGCCGCCGCGCACAGCCTCAGCGGGTTCGGGCCGCGGCTCGGCCAGCGCGTGGCCACGCCGGGCAAAGTCCGACTCGATCCGATCCAGGATCGCTGACGCTTCCTGCGCGCGGCCTCGGCTTTCGAGCCAGCGCGGCGACTCGGGCAACGCCCGCCGCCACCACAGCAGCATCACGACGGGCAGCGCCGTGATGACCAGCACGACGCGCCAGCCGCTGGCGTGCGCCGGCACGATGAAGTAGCCCAGCAACGCCGCTGCCACGAAGCCGAATGAAAAGAATCCGGCCAGCGCACCCGTGAAGCTGCCCCGGAACCGCCGCGCGACGAACTCGGCGAGGTAGGGCGCAATGATCGCGCTTTCGGCCCCCGTGCCCATCCCCGCCACCACCCGCGCGGCGAAGAACGGCGGCCAGCTGTCCACCCAGGCACTGACCAGCGACGCCACGCAATACAGCGCCAACGCCCACATCATCACCGCGCGCCGCCCGATCAGGTCGCCCAACGTGCCAGCGAGCAGCGCTCCGAAGAAGAAGCCTATGAAGGTACTGCTGCCCAACAGGCCGATCTGCACGCTGGTCAGGCCCCATTCCGTGCGCAGCACCGGCAGGATGAATGCCAACACTGCGGCGTCCATCGCGTCGAACATGTAGCCTAGCCCGCCCATCAGCAGCAGGTGTTTGTGAAAACGCGCGAAAGGCAGGCGCTCGATCCGCGCCGAGATCATGGACATGCGGTTCCCCTGTGGTCGACGGCTGAGGCCGTACTTGCTGAGAAAGCGCATGATAGGCACGCAGGATTTCATGAATCCAATTTATAGTTATGATGCCCTCTATCACTGATGTGAATACCCATCCATGACCTTCCGCACCCTGGACCTGAACCTGCTCAAGGTGTTCGAAGCCCTGATGACCGAGGGCAGCGTCACCCGCGCGGCCAACGCGCTGTGCATGACCCAGCCCGCCGTCAGCAACGCCCTGGCCCGCCTGCGTGAAAGCCTGGGCGACCCGCTGTTCGTGCGCGCCGGCAATGGCGTCATGCCGACCCAGCGCGCCGCCGTGCTATGGAACGAACTGGCCGAGGCGCTGGACCGGATGCGCGGCGCGCTCGACCCCGACGCCTTCGATCCGGCGCGCGCCAAGGTCGAGTTCAGCCTGTCGATGTCGGATTACACCGCCGGCATCGTCATGCCCCCGCTATGCGGGCTGATGGCCCGGGCTGCGCCGCAGGCCCGCGTGCGAACCCTGCCCAACAATGTGGTGGACATACCGGACCAGCTGGAAGACAACCGCGCCGACTGCGTGCTCAGCGCCTACATCAACGAAGCCCAATACCCGGGCCATATCCGCTCGCGGTCACTGTGGCTGGTCGAGTACGCCTGCTTCATGCGCCGCGGGCATCCGCTGGCCGCCATGAAACGCCTGAGCACGCGGGCCTTTCTCTCGGCCCGCCATGTCGATGTCAGCCTCGGTGGGCAGACCCCGCCGTCCTACGACGTCTACCTGTCGGCGCGTGGCCTGTCGCGCGACGTGGCCGCCCTGGTCAACCACTACAACGTCGCCTACGAGATGCTGCGCCACACCGACATGATTGCGGTCCTGCCGCGTCATCTGGGCGCGTTGACTCCGCATGCGCCCTATCTGCACGCCATGCCGCTGCCCATGCTCGCGCCGCCGCGCACCGTCACACTGTTCTGGCACCAGCGCAATGACACGGTGCCAGCGCAGCGCTGGCTGCGCCGGACGCTGGTGGACCTGTTCGCCAGCGGCGAAAACATGATGGCCAGCCCCGCCTGAGGCGGCCCTGCTTTGCGGCGGCTCAGCGCGGCACCACTGCCTCCAGCACGATATCCGCCACCAGCTTGCCAGCCTCCCATTGCGGCATGTGGCCGGCGTCCGGCAACAGGTGCAGCGCGGTCCTGGCCGGCGCGTTCAGCGCGTGGCGCCAAGGAATGACGGCGTCGCGCCGCCCGTGGATCAGCGTGCAGCGGCATTGCAGACTGGCCAGGTCCGCCGCGATGCTCAGTTGCTGCACGCCGTTCCAACCCACTTCCCGGCAGAGTTCGATCAGGGGCTCGCGCCGCGCCTGCGTGCCCTGGCGCAGGGCATCGATGAAGTTTCCCGACGGCGTCATGCCGGAGACGGTGAGCTTCTGCAGCTCGCGCTGTGCCGCCTCGTTGGTGCCGGCATGCGTCATGCCCGTCAGGAAGCTCTGGTCGATTTCAGTACCCAGCCCGACCGGCGCGATCAGGACCAGGCTGTCCACGGCCATGCCGGGGCGGGATGCCGCCCGTGCCGCCACCGCCGCGCCAAAAGAATGGCCGATCAGGTTCACGGGGCCGATGCACTGGGATGCGACCGTGTCGGCCACCGCATCGACGATATGCTCGAAGCGCGTGGCCAGCGAACGCGTGGCGCCATGGCAGGGAAGATCCATCGCCAGCACGCGCAGTCCGGCGCGGCTGAGCGCGTGCGCCAGGCTGGCCCAGGCATCGCGGTCGCCGAACATGCCATGGATCAGCACCGCCGTCAGGCTGTCCGGACGGCTCCCCTCCCACACCGTGAACCGGACCTCGCCGTGGCGGGTGCTGGCCCAGGCCTCGCGCTTTTCTCCCGGCGCGCCGCGGGCCAGCATGCTGTCCCTACCGCTGGCGCTTGCCTGGCCGACATCCGCCACCGTCACGCGGCCGTTGGGCCCGGTCCCCGCGACCCCGTCCAGCGCGATGCCGCGCTCGGCCGCGACGCGGCGGGCGGCGGGGGTGGCGAACTTGCGCTCTGCTGAAGGCTGCACGGCAGGATGCGCCAACGGCGGCGACGCAGCCGGCGCGGCGGCTGGCGCGGCAACGGCCGCCGCGGCAACGGCCGGCGCGGCGGCCGCAGGCGTTGCCGCCGCGGATTGCGCCGTCACGCCGCCCACGCTTGCCGCCGCGGCCTCGCCTTCCATCTGCACGCGTGCGATCACCGTATCCGCGTTCACGATGCCATCCACCGCGACCAGATGCTCCACCATGATCCCGTCGTCGTGCGCGGGCACCTCGATGATGGATTTGTCGGTCTCGATTTCGACCAGCACGTCGCCCGTCTTGAAGGCCTGCCCAGGCGCCACGATCCAGGCGACCAGGCGGGCGGCGTCCAGGGCCTCGCCTGTCGGCGGGACGACCATATCCAGCGTTCTCGTCATGCTTGTTCCTTCGAAGATCGATGCGCGCGCCCCGGCCAGCGGAGTTGCGCCAGCGCGGCGTCAGGCCGCCGGATTCATGAACTGGATGAACTCCGTGATGGCGCCTTCAGGCTCCATCAGATAGAACACCTTGGTACGTCCTTGCCGCATGACGCGCGGCGAGGACACGCTTTCATAGCCGGCGCGCGTGGCCTGCTCGTACACGGCATCCACGTCCTCCACCTCGAAGGCCATATGGCTGTAGCCGAAATCGCATTGGCGGCGCGGCTGCCTGTCGCCGTCCGGCGTGTAGTACTTGAACAACTCCACCCGGTGCCCGCCATGGCGCAGCATGGCCCAGCGTATGGTCGCGCCCGGCAGGCCGACCACTTCACCCAACGCGGGCTCGCTGCGGTGATCCATCTCGCCCTCCAGCTCGAAGCCGAGAAAGCCGGTGTAGAAGTTGCGCGCGCGTTCGAAATCATTGACGCAAACGGCGGTGTGATGCGTGGCAAGCAGTTTGTCTTTGAGCATTTTTCTCTCCCGGGCAATGGCGCCCGGTTCAGCGGGCGCCGCCGCGGCGGCTGTCCATGGATTTCAGGGCCGTCTCCACGGCCTGCGCGTCCGCCAGCGCGGCGCGCTCCAGCACCTTGGAGACCACGGGCGAGGAATTGGCGCCCGTGACGTGCACGATCTCGTGGTCCAGCCAGTCGAACAGCCGCGATTGCGCCTCGCTCGCCACCCGCGAGCCGATCGAGGTGCCACGGGTAGTCTGCTCCACGATCATCAGCGCCTGCGTGCGCTTGACGCCAGCCGCGATGGTGTCCCAATCGATGCCCAGCGGATCCAGCGTGCGCAGGTCTATCACCTGGGCGTTGATGCCCGTGCGTTCCGCCGCCTGGCAGCAGACCTCGACCATGACGCCATAGGTCAGGATGGTGCAGCGCGCGCCCTCGCGCGCGACCCGGGCCCGGCCGATGGGCACGATGTAGTCCCAGTCCTCGACGGGCACCTTGCCCACCGTCTTGAACAGGTCGTTGTATTCCACCATCAGGACCGGATCGTCGCAGCGCAGCGCGGCGTTGAGCAGGCCGATATAGTCATAGGGACGAGACGGCGCCAGGATGCGCCACCCGGGATACTGGGCAAACAGGCCGCTGGCGTCCATGGAATGCTGCGAGCCGTAGCCGGTTCCCGCCGTGACCCGGCTGCGCACCAGCACCGGCACCGCGAACTTGCCGCCGAACATGTGACGCACCTTGGCGATCTGGTTGAACAGCTGATCCGCCGCCACCAGCGCGAAGTCGGGGTACATGATCTCCACCACCGGCCGCATGCCGTTCAAGGCCGCGCCCAGCGCCAGGCCGGTGAAGCCGTTCTCGCAGATGGGCGTGCCGATGAGGCGTTCCGGAAAATGGTCGCCGATGTCCTTGGTGGCGCCGGCCGTGCCGCCCTTCAGGCGATGCACATCCTCGCCCAGGATGAAGATGCCGTCGTCGCGCCGCATGTTCAGCAGCATGGCGCGCGAGATCACGTCCTGGAACTTGGCGTCCGCCAGGCTCGCTGGCGTCTGCTCCTCCAGCTCGATGACGCGCTGGCCGGCCAGCTCGCCCAGGTTGCCACGGATGCCGCTGTCCACGCTGGCCGGGTCCGGCCACAGTTCGGGCCGGATGCGTTGCGCCGCCTCGTCGCCGTAGTGCTCCAGCAGCCGGCCCAGCGCGCCGTCTATCAATTCGTCCGCACGGCGCTCCAGGCGGACGATGCCGGCATCATCGATCAGGCCCAGCGATTTCAACTGCGCTGGAAACGTCGACATGGGATCGCGCGCCCCCCAGGCCTCTTCCTCGTCCTTGTCGCGGTAGCGGAAGGCGCTGCCCTTGAGCGCGCCCGACTGGTGCAGGTAGCGGTAGGTCTGCGCCTCCAGCAGCACCGGCCCGCCATCGCGGCGGATGATGGCCCGGGCTTCCTGCATGGCCAGGCGCGCAGCTACCACGTCCATGCCGTCGAACTCTATCGCCGGCACGCCCAGGGACAGGCCGCGCGCCGACAAGCGGGTTTCTCGGGTCTGTTCCGACACGTGGGTGGACACGGCGTATAGGTTGTTTTCCACGAAGAAAATGGTGGGCGTGTTGTAGAGCGCCGCAAGGTTCATGGCCTCGTAGGCCGCCCCGCTCTGCATGGCGCCGTCGCCGAAGAAGGCCACCGACACATGGTCGCGCCCGCGCAGCTTGTCGGCAAAGGCGTAACCCACCGCATGCGACGGATTGCCGCCCACGATGGCGTTGGATCCATAGATGCCGGCCTCGGGATAGCGCAGATGCATGGAACCGCCACGACCGCCGCAATAGCCAGGCGTCAGGCCCAGGATCTCGGCATAGGTCCGGTAGACCACCTCACGGTGCGCATCCAGCGTTTCCGAGTCCAACGGCGAATAGTCCGCCGGTGTGGCGTGGTTCAGCGCCTTGGCAAGAAACTGATGGTGCATGCGGTGGGTGCCGTTGATCTTGTCGGCCGACTCCAGCGCCGACATGACGCCCACGGCGGCCCCGTCCTGGCCGATGCTGGAATGCGCCGGGCCATGCAGGACGCCGGCCACGCTCAGCTTCAGCAGCTTCTCCTCGAAGCGCCGGATCAGTATCAACTGCTCCAGCATGCGGACCATCTCGCGCGGCGCGACGGCCCCCGCGTCCGCGGCGCTGGCGGTAAGCCGCCACCACGGCGTGTCGGTGTGCAGGGCGGCAAGCCGCGAGGGTTTCGCGGCAGGCGCCGCGCCTTCATTGATGTGCTTCATCTACGCTTCCCTTCAGTGAGCCGCGGCCAGGGCGGCGTCCAGCGGTTCGGTTTCCTGCGCGCGCAGCAGCTTCCAGATGTGCGTGCGCAGGTGCACGAACGCCTCCATGTCCATCACGTCCTCGATCCGCTCCATGCTGTCCCAGTCCTCGCGCTTGCGCACGTCGGCCACGTTGATGATTTCCTTGATCTGCCCCGGGCGGCCGGTCAGCACCACCACGCGGTCGGACAGGTACACCGCTTCTTCCACGCTGTGGGTGATGAACAGCACGGTGCGCGGATTGAGGCGGGACAGCTTGACCAGTTCTTCCTGCATGACCACGCGGGTCTGCGCGTCCAGCGCGCCGAAGGGTTCATCCATCAGCAGCACATCGGGATCCAGCGCGTAACTGCGGGCGATGGCCACGCGCTGTTGCATGCCGCCGGACAGCTGGTGCGGATAGGCTTGTTCGTAACCCGACAGGCCCATCAGCTCGATGTAGCGCGCCACCGTCCGCGCCCGCGCCTCGCGCGAGGCGCCCTTGCACTTCAGCCCGAAACCGATGTTCTCGGTCACGGTCTTCCAGGGAAACAGCGCAAACTGCTGGAACACGACGGCGCGGTCCGGTCCCGGTTCCTCGACTTCCTTGCCGCCCACCCGCACGCTGCCGGCCGAGGGAAACTCCAGGCCGGCCGCCATGCGCATCAGCGTGGTCTTGCCGCAGCCGGACGGTCCGACGATGGAAACGAACTCCCTCTCGCCCACCTCGAAACTCACGTCGTCCAGGGCCAGGAAGCTTTCCCCGCCCCGGCTGAACGTGCGCTGCACCCGCTCGAAAGTAATCTGACTCATGCTTGCGTTCCTTTGTTGAGAGCTGCGGCCGCCGGCTTACCTGGCGACATCGGCGACGAAGGCCCTGAGCTTGGGATCGTCCTGGATCATCTGCAGATACTTGCCCGTGACCATGGTCTTGGGATCGGGGATCTTCTTGACCACGCCCACGGACACCATGAATTCCCCCACGCTGTTCCACCAGCCCACGATCTCCGAGGCGCCGCCCGGGCCCGGCGCGAACAGCTTGGTCTGCTCCGCCAGGTCAAAGGCCGGACGGTCGCGCAGCTCCTGCGCCAGGTATTTGTCGGGGAACTTCACGCCCACGCTGCCGAAGAAGGCTTTCAGATATGCCTGGGCCTCTTCGGGATGCGCGCGCTGCCAGGCCACCGCGCGCAGGTAGACCGCCAGGAAGCGGGCGACCTTGTCGGGATGCTTCTTGGCGAAGGCCGGCGTCGTGAACAGGTAGCTGTGGATAGGCATCTTCAGCTCGGCGCCAGTGCAGATCACCTTTGCGCCTATGGCCTCTTCCAGGATGTAGGTGTTGGGCGCCCACACGGAGGAAATGTCGTACTTGCCGCTCATCACCGCGGCATTGATGTCGGGCGGGGACAGGTTCACGAAGCGATAGTCCTCGGGCTTGAGGCCGAACTTCCGAGACAGGCATTCCGTGGCGCCCCACTGGCCCGTGGAGTTGCTGGTGACAGGGATGGTCTTGCCCTTGAGCAGCGCCGGGTTCTTGAGATATTCGTCCGCCCGGTCCTTGGTGGCCATCAGCGTGATGATGGCGGCTTCGCCGTCGGCGATGCCTATGGTCTGCAAGCCATACTTCGACGCTCCCAGCAGCGAGGGGATGTTGCCCGCCCCGCCGACGTCCCATGACCCGGACGCGCCCGCCGCGATTTCGACCGCGCCGGAAGCGAAGGTCGAGACCTCCGGCTTCAGGCCCACCTCCTTCCACCAACCCTTCTCGCTGGCGATGTACCACTCCAGCGCCCACCGCTGCGGCTGCTGTCCGATGCGGATGGTGAACAGTTCCTCGCCCGCCGGCGCGGCCTGGGCCGCCGCCTGTCCGGGTCCCCCCAGCCAGCACCCGATCGCGAGCGCTGCCAAGGCCTTTAGGCCTTTGTAATGTTTCATCTGTCTCTCTCCAATATGGAATGACGCTGCCTGCACTGCCTGCCTGCGCTCCCTCCTTTTTTCCTGGATCAGCGCGACCAGTCGCGCTGCACCCTGCGCTGCAAGGCGCGCATGCCGTAGTCGATGCCCGCGCCTATCAGGCCGATGGTGATCATTCCGCTGATCACGATGGCGGGTTCCAGATTGCTGCCGCCCTGCACGATCATGTAGCCCAGGCCGGTCGAACCCACGATCAGTTCCGCGCCGATCAAGGATTGCCAGCCGAAGCCCGCGCCGACCCGGATGCCGGCGACGATATGCGCCAATGCGGCCGGCAGCAGGATTTCCGTCAGCGTCGCCCAGCGCCCCGCCCCCAGCATCTGGCCGGCCTCGATCAAGGCGCGGTCGATCTGCCTGGCGCCGCGATAGGCGTTCAGTACGCAGGGCGCGAAGGCGCCGGCGAAAATCACCAGCGTGGGCGACAGGAAGCCGGTGCCGAACCAGAAGATCGCGAACGGCACCCAGGCGATGGGGGGAATGAAGCGAAAGGCTTCGAATACCGGCGCCACCGCCCAATCCAGCGCCTTGAAGCGCCCCATGAACAAACCCAGCGGCACGCCCAACAGGACCGCGATGGAGAAGCTGATCAGGAATTTCTCCAGGCTGGCCAGCAGATGCATCTGCAGCACCGAGCCCGCATAGGGTTCGCGCGTGTGCTCGGCCATGCTGCGCAGCACCGTCAGCGGTCCTGGCAGAAAGGCCGGCGACACCAGGCCCAGCCCGGACAGCAGCGCCCAGCCGCCGAACAGGGTGGCAAGCCCCAGCGCCGGCATCAGCCAGCGTTCCAGCACGCGGCGCGGCACGAGGGCGCGCACGCGGGACGGGCCGGCGCGGTTCAGGCTTTCCATGGCATCACCTTGCGTTCGACTTGCGCCAGCAGAGCCGACATCAGCATGCCCATGCCGGCCACGGCGGCCATGGCCACCACGATCATTCCCGAGTTCAGGTCGCGAGTGGCGATGATCAGCACGTGGCCCAGGCCGACGAAGGAGCCGACCAGCTCGGCCGCCACCAGCACCATCCAGCAGGCCTGCAACGAGGTCCTCAGACCGGTGAAGATAGCGGGCAGCGCGCCTGGAACGATGACGTCCAGCAGCATCAGACGGCCCGCCGCGCCATTGACGCGCGCCGCCTGGAGCAGCGTATCGTCGATGTTGCGCACGCCGGTATGGGTATTGATCACGGTCGGCGCGAAGGCCGCCAGCCAGATGACGAAGACCTTGGCGCTGGTGCCCAGCCCGAACCACAGGATGGTCAGCGGAATCCAGGCGATGGGCGCAATGGGGCGGACGATCTGGAACACCGGATTGACGTAGGCCTCGACCAGCCGGTTCTGCCCCATCAGGATGCCCAGCGGCACGCCCGTCAGCGCCGCCGCCGCGAACCCGTACAGCACCAGTCCGGTGCTGGCCGCGACGTGCTGCAACAGCGTGCCGTCGGCATAGCCTTCGCCAGCGATCTCCAGCAGGGCATCCCAGGCATCGGCGGGCGACGGCAGCTGCACCGGACTCAACAGTTCCAATGGGCCGGTGGCCAGGTACCAGGCCAGGAGCAGCGCCGTGACCGACGCGCCGCTGACCAGCCAGCGCAGGGACAGGCGCCGGCGCACCGGCGCGGGCGGAGGGGCGGGCGGCCTGGCGACGGTCATGGCGGCGCTCCGGTCGAGCAAGGCCAGAACGGCCGGGGCACCGCCGACGGCGGGCGGGGAAAGAGGATGACGGGCCATGTCAATGCGTCCTCAGCACGATCTTTGCCGACGCCGCGCGTCCGCCATCGAGGTCGGAGAAGGCCCGCGCGCCGTCGCCCAGCACACGCTCCTCGATCCAGACCAGGTCGCCGAAAACGCCGCGATGCAGCGCCTCCACCGTGGCGCGCAGGTCGGCGCTGGTGTAGGTATAGGCGCCAATGAGGGTGATCTCGTCCAGCGTCAGCCGCCGCATGTCGATCTCGCTGGCCCAGTCCTGCAGGCCGATGTGCAGCATGACGCCGCCCGGCTGCACCGCGGCCAGCGCCGCGGCGCGCGTGAGCTTGCCGCCCACCGCGTCCACCACCAGTTCATATGCGCCCGGTTCGGGCGCCGCCTCGCGCGGATCGAAGGCCATGCAGCCCGCGTGCCGCTGTGCCGAGGCGCGCCGCAACGGATTGGTCTCCGCCAGGCTGACGCGGCAACCCTGGCTGCGCAGCAGCAGCGCCGTCAGGAGGCCGATGGCGCCGCCGCCCACGACCAGCGCGCGGGCTTCGGCCAGCGGCCGGAACAGCGCCCGCTGCGCCAGCGCCACGCCGTGCAAGGCCGTGGCCGCGGGTTCGGTCAGCGCGGCCGCGGCGGCCGGCATGTCCTGCGGCACGGGTATCAGGCAGCGCTCGGGTATGGCCATGAACTCGGCGAATGCGCCGGGACGCGTCATGCCCACCATGCCCCGGTTGCGGCAGAGGTTGTTGCGGCCCTGCACGCAGAAGTCGCACTGGCCGCAGTGGATCAGCGGATTGCCGGTGACCCGCTGGCCCGCGCGGCTGCCGCCCACCAGCGTGCCGACGAACTCGTGGCCCAGGATCAGCGGCGGATTGCGGCGCGGATCATGCCCATGGTAGGCGTGCATGTCCGAGCCGCAGATGCCCACGGCCTCGATGCGCAGCAGCGCATCGCCGTCCGCCGGCGCGGGGTCGGGTTCATCGCGGTACGTCAACTGGCCGGGCGCGGTGTAGACAAGGGCTTTCATGGCGGAACTCCACGGAGATGCCGGTCAGCGGGCCGAAAAGCCGCCGTCTATGAACAGGGTCTGCCCGGTGATGTAGGCCGACGCCTCGCTCGCCAGGAATACGGCCGCGCCATGCAGGTCCTCCAGCCGGCCGTTGCGGCCGATCATGGTGCTGGCCGCCAGCGCCTGCACGCGGGCCGGATCGCCCATCACGGGCGCGGTCAGCGGCGTCTCGAAGAAGCCTGGCGCGATCGCGTTGCAGGTAATTCCGTGGCGCGACCAGTACTCGGCGATGGCGCGGGTCAGCTGCATCAGGCCGCCCTTGGACGCGCCATAAGGCGCGCTGTCGGGGAAGGCGCGCACGCACTGCAGCGAGGTGATGTTGATGATGCGGCCCCAGCCGCGTTCGCGCATGGCCGGCGCCAGCGCGCGGGTCAGCAGGAACGGCGCGGTCAGGTTGATCGCCAGGGAGCGGTCCCAGTCTTCATCGGCCGTGTCCTCGAAGGGCTTGCGCACATTGATGCCCGAGGCGTTGACCAGGATGTCGGGCGCGCCGAACGGTTGCGCCGCGCGGGCGGCAAAGCCGCGCAACGCATCGCGGTCAGCCAGATCGCAGGGCAAGGCTCGCGCGCGCAGGCCTTGCGCTTCGAATTCGCCGGCGGCGCAAGCCAGCTCCTGCTCGCGCCGCGCCACCAGCACCACGCTGGCGCCGGCCCGCGCCAGCGCCAGGCCGATGGCCTTGCCTATGCCGGAACTGCCGCCGCTCACCAGCGCGACGCGGCCGTCCAGGTCGAACAGGCGGGACATGTCGTTCTGCATGATGGCTTCACTCCCGCACGGGTTCGCCCAGTTCGAAGGATTCTTTGGGAAAGTACTTGGCCAGGCGGTCGTCCGCCGTGCGCGCATGCGCCTCCATGCCTTCCAGGCGCGAGATTCGCGCCGTCACCTGGGCGGTATCGCGGCTGGCCTGGCGCGTCATGCGCTGCCAGGTGACGGTCTTGATGAACTTGTGCACCGACAGGCCGCCCGAATAGCGCGCCGCGCCCTTGGTGGGCAGGATGTGGTTGGTGCCGCTGGCCTTGTCGCCGAACGCCACCGTGGTTTCCTCGCCCAGGAACAGCGAGCCATAGCAGGTCAGGTGCCGGAACCACCAGTCCAGGTCCTCGCAATGGACCTCCAGGTGTTCGCTGGCGTAACGGTCCGAGACTTCGACCGCCTCCTCGCGCGTATCGCACAGCACCACCTCGCCATAGTCGCGCCAGGCGGCGCCGGCCGCATCCCTGGCGGTGGGCGGCAGGGACGCGATCAGCTCGGGCACCCGCTTGAGCACGGCTTCGGCCAACTTGCGGTCGGTGGTAATCAGCCAGGCCGGCGATTCGTGCCCATGTTCGGCCTGCCCGACCAGGTCCGAGGCGACGATGGCCGGGTCCGCCGACGCGTCGGCGATGATGCAAACCTCCGAAGGCCCCGCGAACACGTCGATGCCCACGCTGCCGAACAGCATGCGCTTGGCCTCGGCCACGAACTTGTTGCCCGGTCCGACGATGATGTCGGCGGGCTTGCCGGTGAACAGGCCGTAGGCCATGGCGGCGATCGCCTGCACGCCCCCCAGCGTCATCACGGCGTCCACGCCCGCCACCTGCATGGCGTACAGCACCTGCGGATGTATGCCCTCGCCGCGGTAAGGCGTGGAGCAGGCGATGACCATGGGCACGCCCGCCGCCTTGGCGGTGGCGATGCTCATGTAGGCCGATGCAATATGCGCGTAGCGCCCGGTGGGCACGTAGCAGCCCGCCACGTTGACGGGTATCAGCCGTTGGCCCGCGACCAGGCCGGGCGCGAGTTCCAGTTCGAACTCGCGCACCGAAGCCATCTGCGCCTGCGCGAACCTGCGCACCTGGCCTGCGGCGAACTCGATGTCGCGCTTGACGCCGTCGGGAATGGACGCGGTGCGCCGTTCCATTTCGCCGGCGCCGACCAGGATATCCCCCTCCCATTTGTCCAGCCGCCGCGCATAGTCGCGCACCGCCGCCTCGCCGCCGGACTTGATGTTCGCCAGCATCTCGGCGGCGACCTCGCGCGCGGCGGCCTCGTTGCCCTGGGGCTGCCTGGACGCGGACTTGAGCTTGCTTACTGCCATGGTGTGGCCTCGCGGAAGAAGGGATGAAGCTCAGTTGGCCTTGTTGGCGAAGGTCTTGAGCGCCGGGGTCTGGTCGACGCGCTTCATGTAGTCGTCCGTGATGTAGGCCTTGGGGTCCGGCACCTCGGTAAGCGTGCCCACGCTCTTGAGGTAGCCCGACAGGGCCTCGTAGGCGTTGTCCAGCGTGGACTTGCCGCCCGCGCGCGACATCAGCTTGAGCTGTTCGTCGAGCGTGAAGATCGGCCGTTCCAGCTCCTGTCCCAGGTAGCCGTCGTTGAGCTTGATGCCATTGGCCTGGAACAGCTTGCGCAGGTAGCCCATGGCTTCCGCCTTGTTGTTCTTCTCGAAGCTGACGGCCCGCAGGTACACCGCCAGGAACTTGGCGACCGCGTCCGGATTCTGCTGGGCGAATTCGCCACGCGCCACCAGCGCGCCGGGAATCATCACGCCCGCATCCTTGCCGCTGCACACGACTTCCGCGCCGATCTGTTCGTTGAGCGTGTAGAAATTGGGCGCCCAGGTGCCGGCCAGCATGCCGTTGCCGCCGGTGTAGGCGGACACCAGCTGCGCCGGGGCCAGCGTCACCACGCTGACGTCGCTGCGCTGCATGCCCCATTTCTTCAGGCAGGCCATGGTGGCGTATTCGCCCGTCGAGTTCGGACTGAGGAGGATCTGCTTGCCCTTCACTTCCTTGGCCGCGTTGCCGCGCACGGCGGCGGCGTTTTCCTTGCGCGCCATCACGCCGTTGGCGGTGGATTCGTCATTGGTGACGCCGAGCGTCACGATGCCGTAGCGCTGCGCCCCCAGCACCGCGGGCGGCGACCCCGTTCCGCCCACGTCCCAGGACTTGGACGCGGCGCCGGCAATCTGCTGCGCGCCCGCCGGATACACCACGAACTCCGGCTTCAGGCCGGCTTCCGCCCACCAGTTCTTTTCCGTGGCGATGTAGATCGGCAGCGCCCAATAGGCGATCTGGTAGCTGACCTTGATGGGCGTCGGCGCCTGGGCCGACGCGGACGGGCTCAACAGCAAGGCGCCCAGCGGCGCCAGGCACAGACCCAGGATGCGGGGGATTCTCGACATGCTTAGTCTCCGATAGTGGATTCCGGTCTGCATGCGCGAGCTGCCGCGACATTCCCCGGATAGCAGGCCCGGATCTGCGTTCGGGCTCGGTTTTTTGAAAGCGCATACAAAGAATAAGCGCGCAAGAATCCCATTCAACCCCGAGAAAACCCTAGAGATAGACCATGGCGTTTCAATAACTGTATATTCACATCATCAAATTTCTGAAAGCGCTTTCAAAATATGAAGCGAAAGTCCGCGCCCCTATCCGGGGACACCCTGAAGTCCATCGCCGCCGCTGGCGGCATCTCGTCGGCAACTTTGTCGCGGGTGTTGAACCACCCTGAAAAAGTGCGGCCCGACCTGCGCGCGCGCGCCATGGCTCTGCTGGCCGAGGCTGGCTACGTGCCGCACGGCGCAGCCCGTTCGCTCGCTTCCCGCAAGACCCGGACCATGGGCGCCATCATCCCCACGGTGGACAGCGCCCTGTTCGCCAAGCTGGTCGACGGCATGCAGCAAGCGATCCACGAACACGGCTATCAGCTGCTGCTGGCCAGCACCAACTACAGCCCCGGGCGCGAAGCGGGCGAAGTCCGCGCGCTGATCGAGCGCGGCGTCGACGCCATGATGCTGGTCGGCCGCAGCCGCGACCCGGAGCTCTACGAACTGCTGCACTCCAAGGGCATTCCCTTCGTCACCACCTGCCATTACGACGCCGCCGATCCCTGGCCCATGGTGGGCTGGGACAACGCCGCGGCGGCGCAGCGCATCGCCGACTACCTGCTGGACATCGGCCACCGCCGCCTTGGCGTGATCGCCGGCATCTCCAAGGACAACGACCGCGCCGCCGACCGCGTGGCCGGCTTCACGCGCGCCCTGACCCGCCGCGGCATCGAACTGCCGCCGCAGTACGTCATCGAAAAGCCCTACACCGTGCCCGAAGCCCGCCGCGCCATGGCCACCCTGCTGCGCCTGCCCGAGCCGCCCACCGCGGTCATGTGCGGCAACGACATCCTGGCCTATGGCGCGCTGCAGGAATGCCTGTGGCAGAACCTGCGCGTGCCCGAGCAGATCTCGATCACGGGCTTCGACAACATCGAAATGGCCGCCCATTGCCGGCCCGGCATCACCACCCTGAACGTGCCGGCCTTCGAGCTGGGCCAGCGCGCCGCCCAGATCCTGCTGGCCGCCGACGCCGGCACGCCGCCCGAGAACGTCTGCATCGAACTGGAATTGATCGTCCGCGACACCACCGCGCCGCCGCGCAGCAGCACCAGTGCGCGGCTAGGCAGCTGACCACAACGGAGCAAGCCCCATGGAACACATCGAATCACCCCGCATCGCATTCCTGGGCCTGGGCGTCATGGGGAGCGCGATGCTGCGCAACCTGGCCGCGCAGGGGTACGCAGTATCAGGCTACGACGTCGTTCCCGCCGCCATGGAGCGCCTGGCCGACACCGGCTTCCGGCAGGCCGCCACGCCATTGGACGCCGCGCGCGGCTGCGACGTGGCGATCACCATGCTGCCCACCTCGGCCCACGTCCGCGACGCCTTGTTCGGCGCCGACGGCGCGGCGGCGGGCTTGAATCCGGGCGCCCTGGTGATCGAAATGAGCACGGGCGACGCGGTCGAGACCGACCGCATCGCCGCCGATCTCGCGGTCCTGGGCCTGCGTTGCATGGACGCCCCCGTGGGGCGCACGCCGCGCGAGGCGGCGCAGGGCAAGGCCTTGATCATGGCCGGCGGCGCGCAGCCCGACTTCGACCAGGCCGCGCCCCTCTTCGCCGCCATGGCCAACGAGATCGTGCATGTGGGCCCTTTCGGTTCAGGCATCCGGCTCAAACTGGTCAACAACTACATGTCCATGGTCGGCATGGTGCTGACGGGCGAAGCGCTGATGTTCGCCGCCAAGCTCGGGCTGGACCGCGCCACCGTCGTCAAGGTGCTGTCCAACACGACAGCGGGGCGCGGACAGCTCCTGACCAATTTCCCCGGCAAGGTGCTGGCGGGCGACATCAGCCCCGACTTTCCCATGCGCATGGGCTACAAGGACATCAACCTTGCCATGAACCTGGCCGCCTCGGTGGGCGCGCCGCTGGGCCTGGGCGGCTACGCCCGCGAGATGTTCGCGCTGGCCAGGTCGTGGGGACGGCAGGAGCAGGACTGCACCGCCATGCTGCTGCTGCTCGAGGACGTGGCGCACCTGGAGCGCCAAGCGGCGGGGTCCGGCCATGAGTGAGCACATCGCAACCCTGCCCGCGCGGCGGCCGCGCGCCTCGCGCCGCCGCGTCACCGTGGGCGTGGCCGCCGTCGCCATCGCCGTCGCCGCCTGGTGGATCGTGTCGGCGCTGGGCCTGGTCAATGGCGCGCGCTTTCCCACCCCTCTCACCACCTGGCAGGCCGCGGTGCAGCTCTCGCGCGATTCGGGCTACGCCGGCGGCACGCTGTTCCAGCACATCGGCCACAGCCTGCGCCTGGTATTCCTGGGATTCCTGGTCGCGATCGGCACCGGCGTGCCGCTGGGCCTGCTGATGGGTTTCAGCAAACGCATCGACGCCCTGGTCGGGCCGGTATTCTCGCTGCTGCGCCCGATTCCGCCGCTGGCCTGGATTCCGCTGGCCATCCTGTGGCTGGGCCTGGGGGATCCGGCGAAGATTTTCCTGATCTGGGTGTCCTCGTTCACGCCCGCCCTCATCAACACCTACGCAGGCGTGCGCAACATCGACCCCACGCTGATCGAGGCCGCGCGCGTGCACGGCGCGGGCAATCCGGCCCGCATGCTGCGCGAGGTCCTGATACCCGGCTCCATGCCCATGATCTTCACCGGCCTGCGGCTGTCGCTGCAGACCGCGTGGATGACGCTGGTGGCGGCGGAACTCATCGGCGCCTTCATCGGCCTGGGCAAGGTGCTGGACACCGCGGCGCTGGACATCCGGCCCGGCATGATCCTGTACGCCATGGTCTGGGTGGGTCTGCTGGGCGCGGTGATGACGCGCGGACTGGAATGGATCGAAAAGAGGGCTTTGCCATGGCTACGCTGACACGCGCCTCGGGCGACCCGCCCGCCTTCACCTTCGGCTTGTCCTGCCTGGGGCTGGCCGGCTTCTTCCTGGCCTGGCATCTGTTGAGCGTGGCGGGCGTCTTCCCGGCCAACTACCTGCCCGGCCCGCTGACCGTGCTGCAGACCATCGCGCAGTACAGCAGCGAACCCTATTCCGGCGCCACGCTCTGGACGCACCTGGGCGCCAGCCTCTACCGCTTCGCCTGCGGCTTCCTGCTGGCCGCGGCGGTAGGCATACCGCTGGGCTTGCTGATGGGCTGGTACCGCTGGCTGGACGACGTGGTCAGTCCGTTCTTCGATGCGCTGCGCTTCGTGGCGCCCATCGCCTGGGTGCCGTTCGCCGGGCTGTGGTTCGGCACCGGCATCGGCGGCCCCACCCTGATCATATTCGCCGGCGCCTTTCCGCCCTGCCTGATCAGCGCCTACCGCGGCGCCAAGTTCGTCGACACGCGGCTGCTGGAAGCCTCGCGCACGCTGGGCGCCAGCGGCCCGCGCATCGTGGCCGAAGTGCTGCTGCCGGCCTCGCTTCCCTCCATCCTGGCCGGCCTGCGCGTCAGCGCCGGCATCGGCTGGCAATCGCTGGTGGGCGCGGAACTGATCGTGGTGGGCAACGGCATCGGCTACATGATGGTGCAGGGGCAGCTCAACGTCGCCACCAATATCGTCATGGCCGGCATGATCGCCATCGGCATCGTCGGCATCTGCATCGACGTTGCGCTACGCATGTTTGAACAGCGCCTGAAGGCGCGCTGGGGACGCTGATGGACCACGCAACATCGGACTCGACCCTGTCGGTCATCGTCACGGGCGGCGCCAGCGGCATCGGCGCGGCGGTATGCAGGCGGGTGATCGAAGCGGGCGGCCATGCCGCGATCCTGGACCTCAACCAGGAAGCCGCGCACACGCTGGCGCGCGAACTGGGACCTCGCGCCGTGGCCGCCCCGGGCGATGTGCTGGATGAAGCCGGACTGCGGGCCACTCAGGAACGGCTTGCCACCCTCCTGCCCGCGGCCACCGGGCTGGTGAACTGCGCCGGCATCGCCCAGGTTCCCACCGCCATCGAAGACTATCCCGTGGAGGCCTGGGCCCGGGTGGTGGATTCCCACCTGAAAGGCACCTACATCGCCTGCCGCGTGTTCGGCAGCGCGATGGCGGAACGCGGGCGCGGAGCGGTCGTCAATGTGGCGTCCGTGCTGTCGTTCCGCCCCGGCCCGGTGCTGGCCTACGGTCCCGCCAAGGCCGCCGTGGTGAATCTGACCGAAGCGCTTGCGGTGCACTGGGCGCGCCGCGGCTTGCGGGTCAATGCCATCGCGCCCGGCTGGACCGACACGCCCTTCCTCAAGCCCAAGGAACGGCAGGGGGAGCGCGACATGACGCCGATCCTGAACGCCACGCCGCTGGGACGCCTGATGCAGCCGCGCGAGATCGCGGAGGTCGTGTTCTTCCTGCTCTCGCCCGCGGCCGCGGTCATCACCGGCGCCACCATTCCTTGCGACGGCGGCGTCATCGCCGGATCAGGGTGGGCGCCCTACGGGGGCTTGCCGCCCGTCTAGCGCGTTTCCGCCTGCCGCAGCTTGTAGTCCAGGATGGGCTGGCCGCCCGACAGGATGTCGGTCTGCATGGCGATGCGGGCGGCCTGCGGATCCTTGTTGCGGATCGCCGCCATCAGCGGGTAGTGGCCGTCGATCATGTCGCGCCCGCCTTCCGCGTAGATCTGCGCGATCAGCGGCCCCATCTTCAGCCACAGGCGCTGCAGGATCTCCAGCATGGTCGGCATGCGGGCGATCTTGCAGTACTCGAAATGGAATCGCTGGTTCAGGCCCACCGCCGTGCGGATGTCCTGGGCCTTGAGCGCGTCCTCGTTGGCCTGCACCATCGCTTCCAGCCGCGCGATGTCCTCGGGCGTGGCGTGCTGCGCGGCCCTGGCCGCCGCCATACCTTCCAGCTCCAGCCGGATGTCACGGATCTCCAGGTACTCGGCCGTACTGACCTCGTAGACCCGGATATCGCGCGCGCTGCGCATGACCAGCGCGCCGTCCTGCACCAGGCGCAGGATCGCGTCGCGCACCGGCGTGACGCTGACACCCATGCTTTCCGCCAGTTCCCGGATACGCAACCGGTCGCCCGGCCGCAGCCTCCCTTCCATCAACGCCTGCGCCAGCCGCTCATAGACGAGCGCCCCCAGGTTTCCGTGTTCCAGCTGGGAGAAGGCGGCGGCGGTCTGCGTGTCGGGGGTCTGCGTCATTGTTGTTGGAGGAAGGGCGCGTGGCAGGGATGAAGACGATACGACAAAGGTCCGCAGGCCGCTTGAGGGCGCACCCGCAGTTTCGGACGAATTTCAATATGATGCATCATAATCAAGTAAAAACCCTTCCGGGAGCCTAGTTAAATTCTCAAGGCAGCTGGCATCAGTAGGATATTCTTGTTTTTCTGATATGGATCAGCGTCGGAAAATAGCATCAACCTATTGATTATTAATGATTATATAAAAACCAGAGGCGATATCTGGCGACTCGCCTGCTCGGGTAATCACTGATTCGGTGCTTTCTGCACTTGATGCATGATGCATCATCTTGAACTACTGATCCCGCCCAACAACGTGTCGGCCCACCCTCTGCGTACCGTTGAATCCGCCGCGCTCACCGAAGCCCTGCTGACCACCTCACCGCCCGCCGTGACCCTGGAAGACGCGGCCACCGTGGCCCGGGCCTGGTATGGCGCCGCCGATTGCCAGCCGCTGGCCGGCGAGCGCGACCGCAATTTCCGCGCGCGCCGCGGCAACGCCTCGTCGCTGACGCTGAAGTTCATCAATGCCGCCGAGAGCGTTGCGGAGACGGAGATGCAGATCGCCGTGCTGCGCCATCTGGAGGGCCGCTGCGCCGTGCCGGTGCCGGCTCACCTCGCGCCCCAGGGCCTGGACGGAGCCGACTGGCTCTCGCACCAGCCGCCTGGCGCAAACGTGGCGGCAGTCAGGGTGCGCGCCTACAGCTTCCTGGAAGGCGAGCCCGGTTCGGCGCTGCGCGCGGAACCCGCGGCCTGGACCGCCCTGGGCCGCGCGGCCGGCGAACTCGACGCGGCGCTGGCGGATTTCTCGCATCCGGCCGCGGGGCGCCAGTTTCTCTGGAACGTGTGCGAAGCGCCTTCGATGCGCCCGCTGCTCGAAGCGGTCGAGGACGCCGGACACCGCCGCCTGCTCGCCGGCTTCCTGGATCTGTACGCCAGCCATACGGCGCCGCAACTGCAAGGGCTGCCGCAGCAGATCATCCACAACGACCTGTCGGCCAGCAACCTGCTGACCGACGCCAGCGGCCTGGCGGTAGCCGGCGTGCTCGATTTCGGCGACATGGTGCAGGCGCCGCGCATCGCCGAAATCGCCATCGCGGCCTCCTACCAGATGACCCAGACCGACACGCCGATGCGCGTGCTGGACTGCATGCTCGACGGCTACGCTTCGGTGCTGGCGCTGAGCCCGCAAGAACGCGCGCTGACGCTGGACCTGGTGCTGGCGCGGCTGGCGCAGCGCATGGTCATCACCGCCTGGCGCGCGCGGCAGTTCCCCGGCAACCGCGACTACATCCTGCGCAGCCACGCCGCCGCCACGCGCCTGTTCGACGCCCTGATCGGCCCCTGGAAGGACGGACGCGATCCGCGCGCCGCCGCTTCCGCATCCCATTGACCTCACGGATACCGCCATGTCCCAGGATCTTCCCGCCTCCCCCCCTGCATCCGGCGACCTGCTTGCGCGCCGCCGCCGCGCGCTGGGCGCGGCTTACCGGCTGTTCTACGACGAGCCCGTGCACCCCGTGCGCGGCGAAGACGTCTGGCTGGAAGACGCGCAGGGCAAGCGCTACCTGGACGCCTACAACAACGTGCCCGTGGTCGGCCATGCCCATCCCGCAGTGGTGGAGGCGCTGGCCCGCCAGGCGGCGGTGCTGAACACGCACACCCGCTATCTGCACGAAGGCGTGGTGGAGTACGCGGAACGGCTGCTGGCGCTGTTCCCGGCCGGCCTGGACAACGCCATGTTCACCTGCACCGGCAGCGAAGCCAACGACCTGGCGCTGCGCGTGGCAATCGAGGCCACCGGCCGCACGGGCTTCATCGTCACCCGCAACGCCTATCACGGCGTGACGCGGTCGCTGGCCGACATGTCGCCTTCGCTGCGACCCGTGGCCAGCCACGTGCGCACGGTGCCGCCGCCCGACAGCTACCGGGGCGATCCGGCGCAGGCCGCCTCGCGCTTTGCCGAAGCGGTGCAAGCCGCCGCCGACGAACTGGCCCAGGCCGGCACGCCCGCGGCCGCGCTGATGGTCGACACCGTCTTCGCCAGCGACGGCATCCACACCGAGTCGAACCAGGCGCTGGCGCTGGCCGCGTCCGCCATCCGGCAACGCGGCGGGCTGTTCATCGCCGATGAAGTCCAGGGCGGCCTGGCCCGCGCCGGGCGGACCTGGTGGGCCTTCCAGCGCGACGGCGTGCTGCCCGACATGGTGTCGCTGGGCAAGCCCATGGGCAACGGCCATCCCATCGGCGCGCTGGTGCTGCGCTCGGACCTGGTCGAGGAATTCGGCCGCAAGTGCCGCTATTTCAATACCTTCGGCGGCAACACGGTATCCGCCGCGGTCGGGCTGGCGGTGCTGGACGCGCTGCAAGCCATGGACGCGCCCAACCGCGTGGCCGAGGTCGGCGCCTACCTGGAGGCCGGCCTGCGCCGCCTGGCCGCGGCCCATCCCATCATCGGCGACGTGCGCGGCCGCGGCCTGTACTGGGGCGTGGAACTGGTGGACGGGCGCCGCCCCGCCGAGCCCGCGCCAGCCATCGCGGCGGCCCTGGTCAACGGGCTGCGCCATGCCGGCGTGCTGATCGGCGCCAGCGGTCCGCAGGCCAACGTACTGAAGATCCGCCCTCCCCTCACTTTCCAGAAGGCCCACGCGGACCTGCTATTGCAGGCCCTGGAACAGCAATGCGCCGCCGCGCGGCCCTGACGCATCGGGCCGCCCACTCGCAGTCTCCACGCCACAGAAAGGAAAAAAGAAAATGAAGCAGCTTCCACCCAAGATGAAATCGATGCTCGGCCAGCTCGCCCTGGGCGCCGCGCTCCTGGCCTCGGCGGCATCCGGCGCCCATGCGCAGACCCGCGGCGGCACCTTGAACGTGATCCTGAATCCCGAACCGCCCACGCTGATCTACGGCCTGAACCAGCAGACGCCCACGCAGATCGCGGCAGGCAAGATCTACGAGGGCCTGCTGACTTATGACTTCGATCTGACGGCCAAGCCGTCGCTGGCGAAATCGTGGGAGATTTCCCCCGACGGCCTGGTCTACACCTTCCACCTGCAGCAAGGCGTGACCTGGCACGACGGCAAGCCCTTCACCGCCGAAGACGTGCGCTTCTCGCTGCAGGACTACCTGCCGCAGACCCACCCGCGCGCACGCGGCAATCTGTCGCACGTGGCCAGCATCGAGACGCCCGACGCGAATACGGTAAAGATCACGCTGAAACAGCCTTACGCGCCCTTCCTCAACGCCTTCGAAGTTTCCAGCGCGCCCATCATGCCCGCCCATCTGTACAAGGGCACGGACTTCCGCAACAACCCCGCCAACCAGACGCCGATCGGCACGGGCCCCTTCAAGTTCAAGGAATGGAAGCGCGGCCAGTATGTGCAACTGGTGCGCAACGAGAGCTACTGGCAGGCTGGCCTGCCCTATCTGGACAACGTCTACTTCCAGGTCATCCCGGACTCCGCGTCGCGCCTGCTGGCGCTGGAAAACGGTTCGGTGCAGGTCGCCAGCTTCGGCGACATCGACTTCGCCTTCCTGCCGCAGATCAAGGCCAACCCCGCGCTGGAAGTCACCACCAAGGGCTATGAGTTCGCCGGCCCGCTGTCGTGGATCGAACTGAACCACCGCGTCAAGCCGCTGGACGACAAGCGCTTCCGTCAGGCGATCCAGTACGCGATCGACCGCGACTTCATCGCCAAGCGCATCTTCTTTGGCGCCGCGCGGCCCGCCACCGGCCCGATCTCGTCGGTCACGAGTTTCTACGACGCCAACATCCCGCAATACAAGTACGACCCGAAAAAGGCCATAGCCCTGCTCGATGAAATGGGCCTCAAGCCCGACGCCAACGGCAAGCGCGTATCGCTGCGGCTGCTCGGCCTGCCCTACGGCGACACCTGGAACAAGGTGTCCGAGTACGTGAAGAATTCCTTGGCCAAGGTCGGCATCGACGTGGTGCTGGAAAGCACGGACGCCGGCAACTGGGCGCGCCGCTACGCCAACTGGGACTTCGACATGACGGTCACCTACCTGTACCAGTACTCGGACCCCGCGCTGGGCGTGGACCGCAGCTACCGTTCGGACAATATCCGCCAGGGCGTCTACGGCACCAACATCTCCGGCTACACCAATCCCGAACTGGACAAGGTGTTCACCAGCGCCTCGCTCGAAACCGACAAGCAGAAGCGCCAGCAGCTCTACACGCAGGCGGCCACCACGCTGGCGCAGGACGCGCCCTCGGCCTGGCTGGTGGAGCTGTCGTTCCCGACCATCACCAGCAAGTCGGTCAAGAACGTGACGACTTCGGCCATCGGCGTCGCCGAGACCTTCGCCACCACCTACATCCAGAAGTGAGGAGAGGCAGGCCATGAAGCCCCTGCTGGCGGTCGCGTCCGTCCTGATCAAGTCCATCACGGTGCTGCTGGCCGTGGCGGTCATCAACTTCATGCTGGTGCGGATGGCGCCGGGCGATCCCGTCAGCGTCCTCGCCGGCGAAGCGGGCGCCTCCGACCAGCAGTACATCGACCAGTTGCGCAAGGAGTTCAACCTGGACAAGCCGCTGCCCGTGCAGCTGGCCGGCTACCTGGGTTCGATGGCGACGCTGAACCTGGGCTTCAGCTACCGCCAGCAGCAGCCGGTATGGGACCTGATCGCGGACCGCCTGCCGGCCACGCTGGTGCTGGCCATTCCTGCCTTCCTGCTGTCGCTGCTGGGCGGGGTGCTGCTGGGCGTGCTGGCAAGCAAATACCGCGGCACCTGGAAGGATTCCGCCATCACGGCGGGATCGCTGGCCTTCTACGCCACGCCCATCTTCTGGGTCGGGCTGATGCTGGTGCTGCTGTTCTCGGTGCAGCTGGGCTGGTTTCCGCCCTTCGGGCTGGAGGCCATGGGCTCCGGCAAGAGCGGCCTGGCGCGCGCCCTGGACATCGCCCATCATGCGGTGCTGCCAGTGCTGACGCTGGCGGCGTTCAACCTGGCGCTGTATGCCCGCATGGCGCGCGCCTCCATGAACGAGGTGCAGACCGCTGACTTCGTCAAGACCGCCTGGGCCAAGGGCCTGTCGCCCGCCCGCGTGGTCTGGGTGCACCAGCTGCGCAACGCGGTGCTGCCGGTCATCACCCTGGCCGGCATCCAGGCGGGGCAGCTGATCGGCGGCTCGGTGCTGGTGGAGACGGTGTTCGCCTGGCCCGGCATCGGCCGCCTGGCGTTCGACGCGCTGATGCAGCGCGACTACCAGGTGCTGCTGGGCGTGTTCTTCTGCACCTCGCTGATGGTGGTGGCGTTCAACCTCATCACCGACCTGATGTACCTGCTGATCGATCCCCGTATGCGGAGCGCTGCATGAAAGGCCTGTCCAAACGCTATGCCAAGAACATCGGCGCCGTCGCGGGCCTGCTGGTGCTGTGCCTGATCGTGCTGATGGCGCTGGGCGCCAACGGCCTCTATCCGGAGAATCCCTGGGACCCGTCGGTCGCGCCCTTTCTCAAGCCGCTGCAGGAGTCCGGCGTGTGGCTGGGCTCGGACTCGCTGGGACGCGACATCGCCTCCGGCATCGTCCACGGCGCGCGCGCCTCGCTGCTGGTGGGCTGCGTCGCCACCGCCGTGGCGCTGGTGATCGGGCTGGCGGTGGGCATCCCGGCCGGCTTCCTGGGCGGGCGCAGCGACGAGATCCTGATGCGCCTGACCGAGATCTTCCAGACCATTCCCAGTTTCTTCTTCGCCATCGTGCTGGTGGCCATCTTCCAGCCCTCCTTCGCCTCGGTGATCGCCGCGGTGGGGCTGGTGAGCTGGCCGCCGGTGGCGCGGCTGGCGCGGGCCGAATTCATGCGCGTGAAGTCCAGTGAATTCGTCGAGGCCGCGCGGGTGCAGGGCCTGTCGAACCTGCGCATCGTCATCGCCGAGATCCTGCCCAACTGCCTGTCGCCGCTGATCGTGATGGCCTCTTTGATGGTGGCCAACGCCATCCTGCTGGAAAGCGCCATCAGCTTCCTGGGCCTGGGCGATCCCAACCTGATGAGCTGGGGCTACATGGTCGGCGCGTCGCGCTCGCTGCTGCGCCTGGCGTGGTGGATGTGCCTGTTCCCCGGGCTGGCCATCTTCCTGACCGTGCTGGCGATCAACCTGGTGGGCGAAGGCCTGAACGACGCGCTCAACCCCCGTCTGCACCGCAAGGGACAATAACCGTGAACGGCCTGCTCCAGATCGAAGACCTGTCCATCAAGCTGCCCGCAGGCGCCGACCGGCCCTATGCGGTCGAAGGCGTCAGCCTGGATATCGCGCCGGGCGAAATCGTCTGCGTGGTGGGCGAATCCGGCTCGGGCAAATCCACGCTGGCCCATGCCGTGCTGAGCCTGCTGCCGCGCGGCGTGAACGTCAGCGGCGGCGCGATACGGCTGGACGGCCAGGCGCTGACCGGCCTGAGCCTGAGCGCGCTGCGCAAGATCCGCGGCAAGCGCATCGCCATGGTGTTCCAGGAGCCGCTCAGCGCGCTCAACCCGCTGATGCGCTGCGGCGACCAGATCGTCGAGATGTTGCGCGAACACGGCGCAACCGACGCCGCGCAGAACGCCGAACGCCTGGCCGCGCTGCTGGTGTCGGTGGGCCTGGCCGACCACCGCCGCATCGCGGATTCCTATCCCTTCCAGCTGTCCGGCGGACAGCGCCAGCGCGTCATGATCGCGATGGCATTGGCGCTGGAGCCCGAAATCCTGATCGCCGACGAGCCGACCACGGCGCTGGACGTGACCACCCAGGCGCAGATCCTGGAAGTGCTGCTGGATATCCAGAAGCGCAAGAACCTGGGCGTGCTGTTCATCACCCACGATTTCGGCGTGGTCTCGGAAATCGCCGACCGCATCGTCGTCATGAAGGACGGCCGCGTGGTCGAGACCGGCGCCGCCGCGCAGGTGCTGAACCAGCCCCAGGCCGACTACACCCGCCGCCTGCTGGCCGCGGTGCCTTCTTCCGTGCCGCCGCCCGCGGCCCCGGTCGCGGCCCAGGCACTGCTGTCGGTGAGCGGGCTGCGCAAAACGTATGTGCGCAAGAGCGGCCTGTTCAAGCCGGCGCGCCAGTTCCCGGCGGTGCGCGACGTCAGCTTCGAGATCGCGCGCGGCGAAACCGTGGGCCTGGTCGGCGAATCGGGCTCGGGCAAGTCGACCATCGGCCGCATCATCGCCGGCCTCATCGCCGCCGATGGCGGCGCGGTACGCCTGAAAGACGCCGACCTGAGCGCGCGCGGCGCCTTCCGCGACACGGCGGTGCGCCGTTCGGTGCAGATGGTGTTCCAGGATCCCTACGGCTCGCTCAACCCCCGGCACCGCGTAGCGACCATCCTGACCAGCGGACTGGTCGCGCAGGGCGTGCCCCGGGAACAGGCCTTGCGCCGCGCCCGCGAACTGATGGAACTGGTGCGGCTGGACGCCTCGGCGCTGGAGCGCTATCCGCATGAATTCTCGGGCGGACAGCGCCAGCGCCTGGGCCTGGCCCGCGCCATCGCCGCGCAGCCCGAGCTCATCATCGCCGACGAACCCGTATCGGCGCTGGACGTGTCGGTGCAGGACCAGGTGCTGACGCTGCTGAAGGAGCTGAAGGACAAGCTGCATCTGTCGATGCTGTTCATCACCCACGACCTGCGCGTGGCCGCCCAGCTGTGCGACCGCATCGTCGTGCTGCAGCAAGGCGCCATCGTCGAGCAAGGCCCCGCCGCCCAGGTGCTGCAGGCGCCGACGCACCCCTACACCCGGCAGCTCATCGACGCGGTGCCGGGCCGCCAATGGAAATAGGCCCGATACCCATGGCTGCTCTCTACTCATTCGCGCTTTCAGCTATCCAGGAATCCCAACCATGAAGGCCCTGCTTTCCCCCCTGCACGACGCCGACTGGACCGGCAACGCCCTGGTCCGCGGCATTCTCAAGCCGCACCACGACGCGCGCGGCCGCGGCCGCGAAATCGAGGCGGCGCTGCGCGACGTCGGACTGGACTGCCAGACCGTCGGGCCGCTGGCCCAAGGCGTGCCCGAGCTGACCCAGATCCATACGCCTGGCTACCTGGCCTACCTGCAAAGCGCCTGGACCGAATGGCGCAAGGCGCCCGACGCCTCGTTCGAGGTGCGCCCCAACATCTGGCCCAACCGCCACTACCCCGACATGCGCGCGTCCACCCCCGTGGCCATGGCGGGCCGCTACCTGGCCGACGGCGCCACCCCTATCGTCGAGGACACCTGGCGCAACGTCTACGCCAGCGCGGAAACGGCGGTCGCCGCGGCGCAGGCGGTGCTGGACGGCTCGTCCAGCGTGTACGCGTTGGTGCGGCCCAGCGGCCACCACGCCATGACGGACATGGGCATGGGCGGCTGCCTGCTGGCCAACACCGCGCTGGCCGCGCAGCGGCTGGCCGGGCAATGGGGCCGGGTCGCGATCCTGGACATCGACGTCCATCACGGCAACGGCACGCAGCAGATCTTCTATGGCCGCGACGACGTGCTGACCGTCTCGATCCACGGCGACCCCGCCAGCATCTATCCCTTCTCCAGCGGCTATGGCGAGGAAACCGGCACGGGCGCGGGCGAAGGCTACAACCTGAACCTGCCGCTGGCGGCGGGCACCGAAATCTCCGGCTACCTCAAGGCCTTCGAGCCGGCGCTGGAACGCATCGAACGATTCAAGCCCCGCGCGCTGGTGGTCGCCACCGGCTACGACACCTTCCGCGGCGATGCCTTCGGCAATCTCAGCCTGGATACGCCCGACTATGCCCAACTGGGCAGGCGCATCGCGCAGTTGGGCCTGCCCACGCTGTTCGTGCAGGAAGGCGGCTACGCCATCGACGCCCTGCGCGCCAACACCCGCTCGATGCTGGAAGGCTATCTCGGCCATGCCCGCCGCTAAGTCCAACGATTCCCACCGACCAGGAACGCGATGCAACCGTCTACCACTCCCCGCGTCGCGCTGATCAGCGGCGCCAGCCGCGGCATAGGCCTGGCCATCGCCCGCGAACTGCTGGCCAACGGCTGGAGCATCAGCGCCGGCACGCGCAGCCCCACCGACGCCT
This sequence comes from Achromobacter xylosoxidans, assembly GCF_002192695.1. Taxonomy (GTDB): domain Bacteria; phylum Pseudomonadota; class Gammaproteobacteria; order Burkholderiales; family Burkholderiaceae_B; genus Achromobacter; species Achromobacter xylosoxidans_C. The sequence goes on along the minus strand of NZ_MTLG01000052.1, from coordinate 253,633 downwards.
TCGACGGCTTTCCGTCCGCGCAGGTGCACCGCGCCCGCTTCGATGCCGAGGACCCCGCCAGCGAGGACGCCTGGATCGAATCCACCATGGCGCGTTATGGCCGCATCGACGCGCTGATCCACAACGCCGGTATCCTCAGCAAGACCCCGGTCGTCGAGGCCACGGACGACGAGTTCGACCGGCTGTTCGCCGTCAACGTCAAATCGCCCATGCGCCTGACGCGCAAGGCCTGGCCGCACCTGATCGCATCCGGCGCCGGCAAGGTGCTGGTCATGGCCTCGCTGGCCGGCAAGCGCGTGCGGGCGCCGGAGGGCACGCTTTACGCCATGAGCAAGTTCGCCGTGCTGGCGCTGGCCCACGGCATCCGCCACTGCGGCGATGCCCACCAGATACGCTGCACGGCCATCTGCCCGGGCTTCGTGGCCACCGACATGGCCGACGGCGTGCCGGCGGAAATCAAGACGCGCCTGACCCAGCCCGAGGACATTGCGCGCATGGCCCGGCTGGTGCTGGAATTGCCGCCCAGCGCCAGCGTGGCCGAGATTCCCATCAGCTGGCAGGTGGAATCGGAGTACTAGCCCACGGCCTCCAGCACCGCCGCGCGGAACTCCTGCATCAGCGGCGACCAGGTGGCGCCATGGCGCGTGACCAGCGCCATGCTGCGCCGCAGGGGCCGGCCCAGCGCCACCGGCAGCTCCGCGATGTTCCCGTCCAGCGCGCTCTGCGGCATCAGCGCCAGCAGGTCCGAACCGGCCAGCAATGCCAGTGCGCCCCCCGAGAAATGCTGCACCTCCAGCGCCGCCGACGGCGGCGCCAGGCCCGCCTCGGCATAGCGGGCCTCCAGCGCCTGGCGCGCCACCGACCCCTGCATGGGCAGGATCCAACGCTGGCCGGCCAGGTCGCGCAGCGCCAGCTTGCGCCGCGCGGCCAGCGGATGCTTGCGGCCGGCGGCCACGCACAGGCCGTCCTCGCGGATCGATTCCTGGTGCAGCGAACCCGGCACGTCGGCATAGATGGGCGTCACCGCCAGGTCCAGCTTGCCGCCCGCGACCTGCTCGTTGAGATCGTCCGACTGGCCTTGCGTCAGTTGCACCCGCAGCGCGGGCCGCCGCGGCAGCAGGCGGCGCAGCGCCGGCATCACCACACTGTCGACCGTGGCGCCGGTGGCGCCGATGCGCAACAGCCCGGCCTCGCCCAGGCGCAGCTCCATCGCGTTGCGCACGGCGTCGCGATATTCCGCCCAAAGCCGCTGCGCATGCTCGCGGAACGCCAGGCCCGCCGACGTCAGGCGCAACCCGCGCCCGCCACGGTCGAGCAAGGCCAGGCCGGTGTCGGCTTCCAGCCGTTGCAATGACTTCGACAGCGCCGGCTGGCTGACGCCGCAGGCGGCGGCCGCGCGGTCCAGGTTGCCGTGCTCCACCACGGCCAGGAAATACTCGATGTCACGCAGCGACAGATTCATAATCGTTGGTTATGCATAGACTCAGCTTCGGGAATATTAAGCCGAGCCCGCGCTCCTAGAATCCCTGGATAAACCCGAGGATCGACAGGAGACGCAGCGCGTGGACAAGAAGCCCAATATCGTATTGATCGTGGCCGACAACCTGGGATGGGGCGAGCTGGGATGCTACGGCGGCGGCGCCCTGCGCGGGGCGCCCACCCCCAACATCGACAGGCTGGCCTCGGAAGGGTTGCTGCTGCAGAACTTCAACGTGGAAAGCGACTGCGTGCCCACGCGCTCGGCGCTCATGAGCGGCCGCCATCCCATCCGCACCGGCTGCCTGCAATCCGTCCCTCCCGGCCTGCCGCAAGGGCTGGCGCGCGACGAAATCACGCTGGCCCAGCAATTGTCCGGCCAGGGCTACGCCACGGCGCATTACGGCAAATGGCACCTGGGCGACATCCCCGGCCGCTATCCGTCCGACCGAGGCTTCGACGAGTGGTACGGCATCCCCCGCACCACCGACGAAAGCCAGTTCACCTCGTCCATCGGCTTCGACCCCTCGGTCGCCGATATTCCGCACATCATGCAGGGCCAGGCCGGTTCGCCTTCGGAAAACGTCAAGGTCTACGACCTGGAGACCCGCCGCGGCATCGACGCCGAACTGGTCGACCGGTCCATCGGCTTCATGCGCAAGCACGCCGCGGCCAGCCGTCCGTTCTTCCTGTACCTGCCGCTGGTGCACCTGCACTTTCCCACCTTGCCGCACCCGGACTTCTCGGGGCGCACCGGCGCCGGCGACTTCGCCGACTCCATGGTGGAAATGGACCACCGCGTCGGCCAGATCGCGCAGGCGGTGGACGAGCTGAATCTGCGCGACGACACCGTGTTCATCTTCTGCAGCGACAACGGCCCGGAATTCCGCAAGCCCTACCGCGGCACCGCCGGCCCATGGACTGGTACGTACCACACCGCCATGGAAGGCAGCCTGCGCGTGCCCTTCATGATCCGCTGGCCCGGCCAGGTCCAGCCCGGCCAGGTCTCCAACGAGATCGTGCACGTCACCGACCTGTACACCACGCTGTCGCGCATAGGCGGCGCGTCCATTCCGCAGGACCGGCCCATCGACGGCATAGACCAGACCGATTTCTTCACCGGCGCCAGCCCGGCCTCGCTGCGCGAGGGCTTCCTGTTCTACATCAAGAACGACCTGCGCGCCGTCAAATGGCGCGACTGGAAGCTGCATTTCTACTGGGAGCCCGAGGTCAACGAAGGCAAGGGCAAACTGGAGTCGCCGTACCTGTTCAACCTGAAGCAGGACCCCAAGGAAGAAAGCGACATCCTCATCTTCAACACCTGGGTGCTGGGGCCCATCCTGAAAATGGTGCAGTCCTTCAACCAGTCCTGCGCCGCGCATCCGAATACGCCGCCCGGCAAACCGGACCCGAGCTGAGACGCACGGCGGCCTGACCAAAAAAACACAAAGGGGAAATCATGAAATTCGCTATCCGTTGCTACGCGCTGCTGCTCGGCGCCGCGCTGACCGCCACCGCCAGCGCGGCGGACGCCAAGCTGGAATGGCCCGGCAAGCAGATCACCTGGGTGATCGGCTTCGTGCCGGGCGGCACCGCCGACGTGCTGACCCGCATCGCCGCGCAGGAACTGGCGCGGCGCAGCGGCCTGAACGTCATCGTGGAAAACCGCCCCGGCGCGGCGGGCGCCATCGCCCTGCAGCTGGTGGCGCGCAGCAAGGCCAGCGACGGCTATCTGCTGACCGTGCCCGGCCCGCTGATCTACCCCACGCCCCAGCCCGAGATCGGCCGCGAATTGGCGCCCGTCATCCTGATGGCCCAGGGCCCCATGGTCATCGTCGGCCCGGCCAAGGACGCCAAGGCATCCTTGCAGGACGTGCTGGCCGATGCCCGCCAGCGGCCCGAGGCCTGGAGCTACGGCAGCTCGGGCAACGGCACCTCGCAAAACCTGGCGGGCGAACTGCTCAACCAGTACGCCGGCACCCGCATCGTGCACGTGCCCTACAAGGGCGGCGGCCAGGCGGTGGCCGACGTGGCCGGCGGCCAGATCCCCCTGGCGATCTTGGGTTCGGCCCCGGTCATGCCGCAGATCAAGGCCGGCACGCTGAAAGCCTACGCCGTCACCACGCCCTACCGCCTGGACAGCCTGCCCGACGTGCCCACGGTGGAAGAGTCCGGTTTCAAGGGCTACGCCGCCACCCAGTGGTTCTCGGTCGCGGCCAGCAAGGACATCCCCGCCGCGCAGCTGGACCAGGTCAACGCCGCGCTGCGCGCCGCCGTCGCCACGCCGGAATTCAAGGCCGCCCTGGACAACGCCGGCATGATCGCCGGCGGCGGCTCGCGGGATGAATTGCAGTCATTCATCCAGGCGGACAGCGCCAAGTGGCAGAAGCTGATCGATAGCGGGGCGGTGAAGCTGGCGAATTGAGGACCTTCCCTCAACTCATATACACGCCGCCATTGATGGCGTAGTTGGCTCCCGTCACGAAAGCCGCCTCATCCGACGCCAGCCAGGCGCACAACCCCGCCAGATCCTTGGCAGTACCCAGCCGGCCCACCGGCACGCTTTCGACGATACGGTCCAGCAACGCCGGCGGGAACGCCTTCACGGTGTCGTCGGCGATGAAGCCCGGCGACGCCAGGTTGACGGTCACGCCGCGCGCCGCCACTTCCTGGGCCAGCGAACGAGTGAAGCCGATCACGGCACCCTTGGCGGTTGCGTAGTTGATCTGGCCGATCTGGCCTTTTTCCGCGGCCACCGAGCCGATGTTGATGATGCGGCCCCAGCCGCGGTCGGCCATGCTGTCGACGACCTGCTTGGTGGTGTTGAACAGCGTATCCAGATTGCTGCGCAGCACCGCCGACCAGTCCGCCTGGCTCATCTGGCGAAAGCGCATGTCCAGCATGGCGCCGGCATTGTTCACCAGTACATCGATCTCGCCGACCTCGCGCCGCACCTTGGCGAAGGCCGCCTCGGTCGAGGCCCAATCCGTGGCGTCGCCCTCGGAAGCGATGAAGTCGTAGCCCAGGGACTTCTGTTCCTTCAACCAGTGGTCCTTGCGGGAAGAACGCGGCCCGCAGCCTGCCACCACGCGGTGTCCCGCGTTGTGCAGCGCCTGGCAGATCGCGGTGCCCGTGTGGCCCATACCGCTGGTGACGTAAGCAATGCGCAAAGCCATGTACTTCCCCTTTTGAAAAGACGGTATCGCGCCGCCGCTCAGCCCATCTGGCCGACCAGCGGGAACAGGCCGAACGCCAACGCCGCGCCCAGCATCACCAGGCAGACCATGGTGGCCCACTTCAGCGAATAGCGCTGGTGGTCGCCGAAGTCCACGCCAGCCAGGCCGACCAGCAGGTAGGTCGACGGCACCAGCGGGCTCAGCAGATGCACGGGCTGGCCGATCAGGGACGCGCGCGCCATCTCGACCGGCGAAATGCCGTAGCCCTGGGCCGCTTCGCTCAGGATGGGCAGCACGCCGAAGTAGAAGGCGTCGTTGGACATGAAGAAGGTGAAGGGCAGGCTCACCAGCGCGGTAATGCCGGCCAGGTACGGGCCCATGGCGTCGGGAATCACCGCCAGCAGGCTGCGCGACATGGCCTCGACCATGCCGGTGCCCGACAGGATGCCGGTGAAGATCCCGGCCGCGAAAATCAGCGACACCACCGACAGCACATTGCCCGCGTGCTGCGCGACGCGGCGGCGCTGCTCGGCCAGGTCCGGATAGTTGATGACCAAGGCAATCGCGAAGGCGATCATGAACAGCACCGGCAACGGCAACACGCCCATCACCAGGCTCACCATCAGCGCCAGCGTCAGCCCGGCGTTCACCCACAGCAGCTTGGGGCGGCGCAGGTCCTGGTCGACTTCGACATCGGGCAGGTTCGTGGGGCCGTCCTCGTCGTAGCCCGCGTGCAGCGAGGCGCCGTCCGGCAGCGACAGCACGCCCAGGCGACGGCGTTCGCGCAGGCCCAGGCAGAACGCCAGGACCAGGATGGCGACAATGGCCACGCCCATCACCGGCACCAGCGGCACGAAGATATCGCCCGCGTCCACGTGCAAGGCGCTGGCGGCGCGCGCCGTCGGGCCGCCCCAGGGCGTCAGGTTCATGACGCCGCTGGCCAGCATCGCCAGACAGGTCATCGACAGCGCGTTCATTTTCAGGCGGCGGTACAGCGGCAGCATCGACGCCACCACGATCATGTAGGTGGTCGAACCGTCGCCGTCCAGCGAGATCACCAGCGCCAGCACGGTCGTGCCCATCACGATCTTCAGCGGATCGCCCTTCACCGCGCGCAGGATGCGGCCCACGATGGGATCGAACAGGCCGGCGTCGATCATGACCCCGAAATACAGGATGGCGAACATCAGCATCACGCCGGTGGGCGCGATCTTGCGGATGCCGTCCAGCATCATCTTGTCGATGCCCGAGCCGAATCCGCCCAGCAGGGCGAAAATAATGGGGACAAGGATCAGCGCCACCAACGGCGACAGGCGCTTGGTCATGATCAGCGTCATGAACGTGATCACCATGCCGAAGCCAAGCAGGGTCAGAAGCATGAGGGTTATCTCCGACTAGTCGTTGTTATGCGTAAGACGCGCCTCCGGCTGGGGAAGCGCGACCGCAAGACTAGAAATAAAAGCTGTCGGCAACCTGTCGTTTTTGAACGCGAGTGCGGTGTGGGGAGGCTGGTCCAGCCATGCGACAATCGCCCCATGCGCATACTGGTGATCGAAGACGACGCGGACCTGGCCGACGCACTCGTGCGCCGGCTGCGCCGTCTCGGCCATGCGGTCGACTGCCAGAACGACGGCCTGAGCGCCGACGGCGTCCTGCAGTACGAAACCTTCGACCTCGTCATCCTGGACATCGGCCTGCCCCGCATGTCGGGCTTCGATATCCTCCACCGCCTGCGCGACCGCGGCAGCAAGACGCCCGTGCTGGCGCTGACCGCCCGCATCGACATCGAAGACCGCGTCCATGCCCTGGATACCGGCGCCGACGATTACCTGGCCAAGCCCTTCGATTTCCGCGAACTGGAAGCCCGCTGCCGCGCCCTGCTGCGCCGTCCCAGCGCCCAGGCCGCCGGCGTGCTGCGCTTTGGCGAACTGGTCATCGACAGCGCCGCGCGCCAGGTCACGCTGGCCGGCCAACGCATCGAACTGCCCAAGCGCGAATACAGCCTGCTGGAAATCCTGCTGGCCGGCATGAACCGCGCCGTCAGCAAGACCGAAATCGCCCACAAGCTGTTCGCCTTCGACGACGACGCCGCGCCCAACGCCATCGAGGTCTATATCGCCCGGCTGCGCCGCAAGCTCGAAGGCTCGCCGCTGCGCATCGAAACGCAGCGCGGCACCGGCTACCTTCTGACCGCCACCGATGACCACGACAGCCCCGCCGCGTCCGGCTCCGGCCGTGAGTGAACACGGCAGGCCCGCCGCCGCGCAGGGCCGCATCTCGATCAAGCGCCGCCTGCTGGCCATGCTGCTGGCGCTGTTCGTCGCCGCCCTGGCCACGCTCTACCTGCTGGTGCGCGGCTACGCCAACCAGACCGCCGACACCACCTACGACCAGTTGCTGCGTTCCTCGGTGCTGTCCATCGCCGACAGCCTGCAGCTGGTGCAGGGCGAGTGGCGCATGGACATGCCCTATGCCTCGCTGGCGCTGCTGGAGCAGGCGCCGCGCGACCGCGTGTTCTACCGCGTCGGCGACACGGGCGGCGCGCTGATCTCCGGCTACGCCAGCCTGCCCGCCCCTCCCGCCCGCGGCGAGGACGGCCCCGCGTACTCGCCCCGCCTGTACGACGCCAACTATCAGGGCGAGCCGGTGCGCATCGCCTGGATGGAACGCAGGATCGCCGGCCCCCGCAACGCCGAGACCGCACTCATCCAGGTCGCCCAGACCCGCGAAGCCCGCAACGCCCTGGCCGATGGCATACTCTGGCAAGGCACGCTGGCGCTGATCGGCTTTACCGCCGCGGCCCTGGCGCTGGCCTACTGGGGCCTGCTGCGGTCGCTGTCGCCCATCCGGCGCATCGAACGCGAGCTGGCGGCCCGCAGCGCGTCGGACCTGCACCCGATCGCCGCCCCGGTGCCCGAGGAGCTCGACACCCTGGTGCATTCGCTGGACGGCTTCATGGCGCGGCTGTCGGAAAACCTGGACACCCTGCGCCTCTTCATCGCCGAAGCCGCGCACCAGCTGCGCACGCCGCTGGCCGCGCTGCACGCGCAGATGGAAGTGGCGCTGGACGAGGAAGATCCCGCCGAACAGCGCCGCAGCCTGCTGGCCGTGCTGCGCAACGCCGAGAAACTCTCGCGCCTGGTCAACCAGTTGCTGAGCGACGCCAGCGTCATCCACCGCAGCAACGTGCGCCAGTTCCAGCCAGTGGACCTGGCCGGGCTGTTGCGCCAGGCGGTGTACGACACGGTCCCGCAAGCCGATCCCCAGCCCGACGTGCGCCTACATCTGCCCGCCAGTACACCGGGCAACCCTCCCGTGGCGCTGGGCGACAGCCTGATGCTGCGCGAAGCCTTCAAGAACCTCATCGACAACGCGCTGCGCCACGGCGCCACGGAAGACGGCCACATCGACGTGCGGCTGGAACCGCAGGACGAAGGCTGGCGCATATCCGTATCCGACCAGGGCCCGGGCATTCCGCCCGCGCTTGCCAACGCCGCCTTCGAGCGCTTCGTGCGCGGCCCGAACCCGCGCGCGCCCGGCGCCGGCCTGGGCCTGTCCATCATCAAGCGCGTGGTCGACATCCATCAGGGCAGGCTGGTCCTGAGCAACCGCGTGGGCGGCGGCCTGGACGCCGTGGTCACGCTGCCGGCCCGCCCCCATGAAGCCTGATTTCCTGCTCCCCCTGCGCCTGCTGGCGACGCTGGCCGTCCTGCTGCCGCTGGCGGCTGGCCATGCCGCGGAAACCAGCGCCGCGGGCCTGACGCTGGGTCCGGCCGACAGCAGGAACGTGCTGGTCGTGCACGCCTCGAACAGCGTGCAGGTGTTCCGCGGCGTGCTGGAGGACTTCAGCAGCCTGAACCCCGGCCTGCGCCTGGAGTACACCGAACTCTCCACGCAGGAGCTGTATGCCGAAACCGTCTCCCGCGCCGCGCAGGCGCCGGCCGCCAGATCGGGGCCCGACATCGTCATCAGCAGCGCCATGGACCTGCAGACCAAGCTGGTCAACGACGGCTACGCGCAGCCTCACATTTCGCCCGAGACCCGCGCCCTGCCTGCCTGGGCCAACTGGCGCGACGAGGTCTTCAGCATCGGCACCGATCCCATCGTCATGGTCTACAACACCGGCAAGCTCGCTCCCGCGCGGGCGCCGCGCACCCGGCGCGAGTTGCTGTCCTTGCTGCAGGCGCCGGACCAGCCCCTGGCCGGCGCCATCTCCACCTACGACGTCGAGGGCAGCGGCATCGGCTACCTGGCGGCCACGCAGGACACGCGCCTGGACAGCATGGCCGGCGCGCTGCTGGCCGAGCTGGGCCGCAACCGCGTCGCCGTCCACGCGTCGACGGAAGACGCGCTGGACAAGCTCGAGCGCGGCGAGATCACGCTGGCCTACAACCTGCTGGAATCCTATACCCGCCACCGCATCGACCAGGGAGCGCCGCTGGCCATCGTGTATCCGCAGGACTACACGCTGATGCTGTCGCGCTCCGCCATCATCCCCAGGCTGGCGCCGCGCGGGGATCTGGGCGCGATGTTCCTGGACTATCTTCTGTCCCCCAGGGGCCAGGAGATGGTCGCCCGACAGTCGGGCATGCGGCCGGTGAGCGCCTCGGTCAGGCCTGAAGCAGGCGTGCGGCCAGTGGGACTGGGCGTGGGCCTGCTGGTGTATCTGGATCCGCTCAAGAAGCGGCATTTTCTCGACCTGTGGCGCGCGGCGGTCCATCCGCCGGGCGCAAGCGCCCAGCCTTGACCCCGTTTGCAGCGAGCGCTGGTAAGCATGACCCGGTGCGCCTGCACCACGCTCGAGGCCGGGGACGGCATGCTTGCGGATCCGGACCTTTTTGCGCTCGCCAAGTACCCATTTTTTTTATCTGGCCCGGGATTTTCCGAGGATAATTTCCCCGTGGCAGAGCCGCCGACTATCCCATGCGGGCCGGCCTCCCCCGCGCCGGCAAACCACCGCCGCGCAGCGCTCCCCCGATCTGGCCGGAGCCACCTCTACAACGATCTGTGATGCGTGACAGCGTTTGCGTCTGAACCAGAGTTGGAGGCACGAAATGGCTGAACACCAGATTGCCGTCCGGCGCGCGATCGAAGCCCTGGACCATATGACGGATCCCGATCCGCCCTGGCATGACATCCTGCGGACCGCGCGCGACATGGTGGGCGCCGACAGCGGCACCCTGATCGTCTTCGATGCGCGCCACAAGTTGCTGGACCTGTCTTCCGTGAGCTTCCCCGAAGCCGGCGCAGCCGACTACCGGAACCACTATTACAGCTGCGACATCGTCGAACAGGACTCGCGGCTGCTTCGTACGGGCGCGTGGCTGGATACCGCAACCATGTGCGATCGCGGGCGATTGCAGAGTTCGGAGTTCTACGCCGACTTCATGCTCAAGCACCGCATGGCCCAAGTGCTGTGCCTGGTAATCGAATCCAGCGCCGCCCTGCGCGCCGCCATCGCCTTTCAACGTTCGACCGTGGACGGCAAGGCCGTCGAACGGCTTCAATCCGGCGACTTCGCCCGGTACTTCCGCCTGCTGCAAAGCCGGCTCGCGCAGCGCGAAAAGGCGCTCGACATCGGATGGACAGCCGTCGAAAGCACGCTCTCGGATGTGGGCGAGGCCGTGCTGCTGGTCAGCCGCGACGCGATGGTGGACAAGATGTCCGCGCTCGCCGTCCGCTACCTGGACGACGGCCACGGTTGGAATGTCCGCGGCGGCAAACTGCGCCACCCCGACGCCAAGATACAGACGCTTTTCGATGCGTATTGTCAGGCGGTCGCGCGCGACGGCAAGGCGCGTTCCCTGGCGGCGGCCGCCGGATGGGGGGAATTGACCTGGATCGACATCAGCGCGGCTCCACAAGCGCTGAGCCTGATAGGCAACCGCATGCTGCTGGTGCGCATGCGGCGCAAAAGCGCATTCGCCCAGCCTGACATCGACAGGCTTGCCGCTGTCTTCGCCATCACCCATGCAGAGGCCGCGGTCCTGGCCGGACTGGCCACGGGCCATAGCGTGGAAGAAATCTCCACCTTGCGAAAATCCTCGGTGCTGACCGTCCGCAAGCAGGTCGCGTCCCTGCTCAACAAGATGGAATGCAACCGCCAGTCCGAACTGGTCAGACTAGCCTCCCTGCTGTAACCGGCTCCCCGCCTGCCCGTCGATCGCACCCATCCTCCAGCGCGAATTCGGCGTACTCAATTTTGAGTATGTGGTGCCTACCTCGGGCGTCCTACGATGGGCGCGAAGGCATGAGATCCCGACACGGCATTACGCCCGGGTCGTAAGCCCAACGCGCGAGGCCCCGTTTGCCGCCACGGCCCGCATCGACCCCAAGGCAAGGCTGGCCTGTCCAAAAAAAAACACGAATGCGCCATTCCGGTTACGCAGCTGTCCTTGCCCAAGGCAACATCGCCCCACGCTCCAAGGACACCGGTCCCCAATGCTGCGATCACACACGTATCAAGGAGCACCTCATGAAGACAGCCCTTTTACTCCGCGCCGCCCTTCCCGTCGCCATCGCCGCCGCCGCGCTGCTGACCGGCCCCGCCGCCGCGCAAATGTCCGCCGCCCCGACCACCGCGGCGCCCCCGTCCGACGTCCAGCTCAGCCGCGACCAGGTCGAACGCGACCTGGCTGCCTGGAAGCAATCCGGCGTGGAAAGGAACTGGGACAGCGACAACACCCCTGACATCAACAGTCCCGAGTATGTCGCCGCCTACAGGAAGTATGTGGATACGGTCAGGCCGGCCAATGCGCCGCAGATGCAGCAGTCGCAGGGCCAGGGCAAGTGGTGATGCGCTGTCACGTTGCCCGCGAGGGCGCACCGCCGCGCTCGCTGCCTGGCGAGCGGCCATAGTGCGCGCGGTACGCCCGATTGAACGTAGAGACTTCCTCGAATCCCCAGTTGGCGGCGATGTCCGCGATGGAGCGGCCAGGCTGGGTTTCGATGGCCTGTCGGCACTTTTCCAGCCGGCACTGCCGCACATGGGCGCTGAAACTCAAACCGTGTTCGGCAAGTATCTTGAACAGATAGCTGCGCGAAATGCCGAGTTCCTCGCTGGCTGAGGCCGGTGTCAGGCCACGGTCTGACAGACGGCGCTGCACCAGCGCCAGAATCCGGTCCAGGGCTTCGTGCCGCAGCCGCCGCGTCACCTGTGCCTCGGCGTCCGCCCCTTCGAGTTGGGTGCGCGAAAGCAGTTCGCTGCAATGCCTGACCATCAACGCCTGCACCTGCTGCAATTCGTGGGCCGGTAATTCGCTGACCAGGCGCATATAGCTGGCCAGCACCCGCCCCGCCCCTGAACCCCCGTCCAGCACCGGCGTTGCCAGCCGTCCGCGCCGGCCCAATTGCGGCCGCAGCAGCCCTTCCGGGATTTCTATGCAGAACATGCGGAAATCGGTGCGAAAGTCGACTTCCCAGGGCGAGGCGCAATCCACCACATAGACGTCGCCGGCACGCGCGCGCATGGCGCTTCCTTCCTGCGAGACCAGGGCCTCGCCGGCACACAGCAGGTTGGCGAAAAAAGGGGATTGCTTGCGGGCCGAGAGACCGGCTTCGGACAACCTGACCACGTGCGACTGCGCCGTGATGGTGGAACCGTGCAAGTCCGGCAGCAGCAGGCCGTCGATCTGGCCACGAAAACTGCGCGCCGCATCGCGCTCGGGTTCGAGCGGCACGTAGGCATCGCAGATCGCATCGCGCCAATACGCGAACTGGTCCTGCGGCGCTATGACATCGGTGGTGTGGTGGTAGGCCTGCGCGCTCATCTTGAGTACCGGATCATGCCGACGGGGCCGCCATCTTCTGGGGGGATGGACGCTTTGCGCCACTGCCGTGGACGCTACGCGCTGGCAGGGCGAAGACTACCGGCCGATTATACGCACAGACCTATCGCGCCGGACGCTGATCCAGGCCCCCATCAGGAGACAAGAGATGTCCACGCCCGAACCGCTCGACGAGCGGATCGCAGCCTTTGAACGCGACGGCTTCGTGGTGCTGCCCGGCATCATCCCGCCCGAGCAGGTCAGCCAGCTGCAGGAAGCGCTGATCCGGATCGAGGCCGAACACAACCTCGGCTACGCCCAGACTTCGTTCGAAGGCCGCAAGACGGTGCGCATCAACAACCTGCTGGTCTACGATCCGCGCTTCTGGGACGTGCCGCTGCAACTCGAGGTGCTGGCCCTGGCCGAACGCCTGCTGGACCGCGAATTGCTGCTGTCCTCGCTGTGCTCGCTGACGCTGGCGCCGGGGCAAGGCGCCCAGCCCCTGCACGAAGACACCCAACAGTTGGCCCTGCCGCGGCCGCGCCCGCCGCTGGCGGTCAACGCCATCTGGGCGCTGAGCGATTTCACTACTGAGAACGGCGCCACCCATATCGTGCCCGGCAGCCACCGCTACGATTCCTCGCCGTCCTACGGCGCCCAGGATATAGCCACCGTGCAGGCCACCATGAAGGCCGGCAGCGTCATGCTGTTCGACAGTGCGCTATGGCACAAGGGCGGCGCCAACAACAGCAATGCCCGCCGCTACGCGCTGTCGTGCTACTACTGCGCCGGCTGGATGCGCCAGCAGGAAAACCTGCAGCTCGGCATCCCGGCCGACGTGGCGCGGCGCTTCCCGCGCCGCCTGCAGGAGCTGTGCGGCTACAGCATCTACAAGGGGCAGTACGGACACATCGACAACGCCGACCCCATCACCCTGCTGGGCGGCGCCGGTCGCCCCACGGTGTGGCAGGCCAGCGATGCCAAGGCCGCGCGCAAGGCCGCCGAGCGCAAGGCATGAACGCCCCCGCCCTGCCCGCGGTCCCGGACTCGGTGATCCACCTGCTGCGCGACGCCGCCCGCGAGACACCCGATCTTCCCGCCCTGTTCTTCGAGGGCGCGCGGCTGAACTATGCGCAATACGCCGGCTTGGCCGGAGCGTTGGCGCGCCGCCTGGGCCAGCGCGTCCGGCCCGGCGACCGGGTGGCCCTGCTGATGCAGAACTCGCTGGACCTGGCCGTCGCCACCTTTGCCGTGCATGCGCTGCGCGCGCAGGCCGTGCCGCTGAACCCTGGCTACCGCGAACGCGAACTGGCCTACATGCTGGAAGACGCCGCGCCCCGCATGCTGCTGCATGACGACAGCGTGAAGCTGGACCTGGCCGCCCTGTGCCCCGGCCTGGATGCCGGCGCCATACTCCGCACCGGCGACGGCGCTGGCCTGCTGGAGATGCTGCCGCAGGCCTGCGCCCTCCCCCAAGACCTGCCCCGGCACGAGGACCTGGCCACGCTGCAATACACCGGCGGCACTACCGGACGCCCCAAGGGCGTGAACATCCTGCACCGGCAGATCGCCTACAACATCGCGCAGCGTGAAGCCTGGCTGCCGACGCGGCGCGAGGCCGAAGTGGTGCTCTGCGTGATGCCGCTGTTCCATGTATCGGCCGTCTCCATGTCGCTCTACCTGAGCCTGCACGCCCGGGGCGAACTGGTGGTGATGCGGCGCTTCGACGCCACGCGCACGATAGAGGCCATCGCCGCCCATCGCGTCACGCTGCTGCCGGGCGCGCCGGCGGTCTTCCACGACCTGCTGCTGAGTCCGGCCCTGAGCCTGGAACGCCTGGCCAGCCTGCGCGCCTGTTTCTCCGGCGCGGCGCCGCTGCCGCGCGAAACCCTGGCGCGCTTCGAACAGCGTGCTGGCTGCCCCATCCACGAAGGCTATGGCATGAGCGAGGCCGGGCCTTGCCTGGCGTTCAATCCCATGCACCGCCCGCGCAAACCGGGTTCGGTTGGCCTGCCCGTGCCGGGCGGCGAGTTACAGGTGGTGGACCTGGACCACGGCGCTCGGCCCCTGCCGCCCGGCCAGCCCGGCGAAATCCGCGTGCGCGGTCCGCACGTGATGGCAGGCTACCGCCAGCCCGCTGCGGATGCCGCACAGGCTCTGAGCCAGGGCTGGTTCTATACCGGCGATGTCGCGGTACTGGATGAGGAAGGCTATCTCCATCTGCAAGGCAGACGGCACGACTGCATCAATGTAGGCGGCTTCAAGGTCTATCCGCTGGAAGTGGAGCAGGTGCTGTTGTCGCGCCCCGAAGTCGGCGAAGCCGCCGCCTTCGGCGTGGCCGACGAGCGGCTGGGACAAGTGGTCCACGCCTGGGTCACGCCCGCGCCGGGCCAGAGCCTGGACACGGCCGCCCTGCAGGCCCACTGCGCCGCCCACCTGGCCGGCTACAAGGTGCCGCGCCGCATCGGCGCGGCGCAAGCCCTGCCCCGCACCAGCATAGGCAAGCTTGCACGCGGCGCGCTGGCCCCCGTGGCCGAGCCCGGTCCGATTTCGCAGTGACATTCAACACAAGGGGAGGAACATGAAGCAACTCGATCTGCAGGCGCTGCAACACCAGCTCGCCGAAGAAGGCTACGCCGTCATTGAAAACGTGCTGGACGCCACGCAACTGGAACAGGCGCGCGAACGCGTAGCCAGCCTGATGGCCGCCGAACGCGCCGCCCCGTTCCCGCTGGACGACGAACGGCACGAAGACGATGACGACATCCTGGCCTACTATAAGCGCCACTACACGGTGAGCGACATGGAAGCGCGGCGCATGGTGGCGCGCGTGCACCAGTACCGCCGCGACAACGAAAACACGCGCTGGCCGGTTCCCATCAACAAAGTGTCGAAGAACTTCCTGCACTTGCCCACCCTGTTCGACGACGACAAGTCGCAACGCGTCTGGAACCTGCTGAACAAGGCGCCCGAGATGATCCCGCTGATCGAGCACCCGGTGGTGCTGCCCATGGTGCGCAGCGTGATGGGCCAGGACTGCAACCTGCACGACTTCCAGGCCACCAGCATCGGCCCCGGCACGGGCGGCGGCGCCTGGCACGTGGACGCGCCGCTGGGCCAGATCGCCGAGCCGCTGCCGGAATTTCCGCTGACGCTGCAGAACGTCTGGATGCTGGACGACTTCACCGCCGACAACGGCGCCACCCGCGTCATGCCGCGCAGCCACAAGCTGCGCAAATCGCCACCCTGGGGCAGCGGCCCACTGGACGGCGAGGTCACGCTGACCGCGCCCGCCGGCTCGGTCGCCATCTGGCTGTCCAATACCTGGCACCGCTCCGGCCCGAACCATACCGGCCGCGAGCGCCGCGCCATACTCTGCAACTACAACGTGTCCTGGCTGCGCGGCTTCGCGGACTTCACCAGCACGCTGCCCGCAGGCGTCGCCGCCACGCTGTCCAACGAGGCGCGCTACCTGCTGGGCTACGGCGCGCGCGCGCCGTTGACGCGCTGACCATGGCCGCCGCAACCTCGCCCCAGGCGCGTGCAGCCGAGACTCCGGCGATCCACGGCCACTGCGATCCCGCGTTCGAATCGGTGCGCGCGGCGTTCGCGCGCAATTTCCAGGACCAGGGCGAGCTGGGCGCAGCCGTCGCCATCGAGGTCGACGGCTATCCGGTGGTCGACCTGTGGGCCGGCTGGGCCGACGCGCAGCGCAGCCGGCCATGGGAACGCGACACGGTCTGTATCGTGTTCTCCAACACCAAGCCAGCCACGGCGCTCTGCGCCCACATGCTGGCCGAAGCCGGCGAACTGGACCTGGACGCGCCCGTCGCCCGCTACTGGCCTGGATACGCCGCGGCGGGCAAGGCGGGCACCACTCCGCGCATGCTGCTCAACCACAGCGCGGGCCTGCCTGCGCTGCGCGAGACCTTGCCGGCGGACGCTGCCTTCGACTGGGAGGGCATGACCGGCCGGCTGGCCGCCGCCGCGCCCTTCTGGGCGCCGGGCGAACGCGTGGCCTACCACGGCCTGACCTACGGCTGGCTGGTCGGCGAGCTGGTGCGCAGGCTGGGCGGCTGCATGCCCGGCGAGTTCTTCCGCAGCCACATCGCGCAACCGCTGGACCTGGACTTCTGGATAGGCTTGCCGCAATCCGAGGAAGCGCGCGTCGCGCCCATCGTGCCGCCGCCTGCGCCGCAGGCGCCGTACAGCCCCTTCGAGCAGTCGCTGAAGGACGAGCCCGACAGTCCCACGGCGCTGTACGCCAAGAACACCGGCGGCTGGCGTCCGTCAGGCTTCAACAGCCGCGCTGGCCGCGCGGCCGGACTGTGCGCGGCCGGCGGCATCGCCAATGCGCGCAGCCTGGCGCGCCTGTACGGCACGCTGGCGCTGGGTGGAGCGCGCGACGGCGTGCGCCTGCTGCGCGAGGACACGCTGGCCGCGGCCACCGCCCTGTCGGCACGCACGGACGACGACGCCTGCCTGCGCGTGCCTGCGCGCTACGCCAGCGGCTTCATGCGCCAGATGGACAACCGCGCACTTGGCCTGGACAGCGCCTGCTTCGGTGACCAGGCCTATGGCCACACGGGCGCCGGCGGTTCGCTCGCTTTCGCCTGGCCGCAGCGCCGGCTTTCCTTCGCCTACACCATGAACCGCATGGGCCGCACGGTGCTGCTCGACGAACGCGCGCACCGCCTGGTACGCGCGACGCATGCCGCAATCGGCGCGCCGCCGCCTGGCTGACGCCAGCGCGGCACACACAAATCACAAAAAAACCTGGAGACAAATTCTCATGAGCACGAACTATCCCTATCGGCCCGCCGTCCTGAGGCGCCTCTTCGCCGCCGCCGGCGCCACGCTGCTGGTCCACGGCGCCGCCATGGCCGCCGAACCGGTCAAGATCGGCTATCTGATCCCGTTGTCCGGCAGCGCCACCGCCTCCATCGGCAAGGACATGTCGCGCGCCACGCACCTGGCCGTCAAGCACATCAACGACGCGGGCGGCATCAAGGCGCTCGGCGGCGCACCATTGCAACTGGTCGAAGTGGACACCCGCGGCGACGCCAAGGTCGCAATGACCGAGGTCGAACGCCTGATCACCCGCGAGAAAACACCGGTGCTGCTGGGCGCGTTCCAGAGCGGCGTGACCTTCCCCGCCACCGCCGTCGCGGAAAAGAACCGCGTGCCATGGGTGGTGGACCTGGCCGCCAAGGCCGACATCACCGAACGCGGCTTCAAGTACGTGTTCCGTCCCACGCAGATCCCGGCCTCGGGCAATGCCGAGAGCATGGCCGAGTTCATTCAATACGCGGGCAAGACCACCGGCAAGCCGGCCAAGACCGTCGCCATGGTCTACGAGAACACCGATTGGGGCCAGGACATGGCCAACACGCTGCGCGCCAAGTTCAAGGCGGCGGGCATCGACCTGGTGCTGGACGAAGGCTACCCGCCCAATTCGCCGGACCTGCGCCCGCTGGTGCTCAAGATCAAGGGCAAGAAGCCCGACGTCGTCACCGTAACCTCCTACGGCGCCGACGCGGTACAGCTGCACAAGCTGCTGGCGCAAATGCGGGTCGGCTCGACCTACGTCGGCAGCGCGGCCGGCCAGATCGACAGCACCTTCATACCGCTGGTCGGCAAGGACATCGCCGGCAATGTCTACACCACCAATGGCTGGGCCGGCTATGAGTCGTCCATCACCACGCCGTTCGCCAAGAAATTCTGGGACGATTTCGTCGCCGCCTACAAGGTCGATCCCAACGAACTGTCGGTCAGCGCCTACGCCGCGGTCTGGGTCATCAAGGACGCGCTGGAGCGCGCCGGAAAAGCCGATCCCGAAGCCATCCGCGACGCCCTGGCCCAGACCAGGCTGCAAGGCACCGACCTGAACAAGCTGGTGGGCTATGACATCGTGATCGACGCCAAGGGCCAGAACCCCGAGAAGCGCTACGTCATGCAGCAGATCACGCCCGACGGCCAGTACCGCACCGTGTGGCCGGAGAACCTGGCATCCAAGTCCTACAAAATGGTTTGGCCCGCCGCCCAGCCCTGACCGACCCGGCGCCGCCGCGCTACGCCCGCAGCGCGGCGGCGCCTCGTTACCGCTAGGAGCTTCCCCTTGACCACTACCCTACTCCAGGCGTTGCTGGGCGGTATCGCCAGCGGCGCCGTCTACGGCCTGATCGCGCTCGGTCTGAGCCTGCAATTCGGCGTCATGAAGATCATCAACTTCGCCCATGGCGCCTTCCTGATGATGTCCATGTACGTCTGCTTCGCGCTCACCAGCCAATTCGGCCTGCACCCGCTGGCCTCCATGCCGCTGACGGCGGTGGCGCTGTTCGTGGTCGGCTACGCCTGCCAACGCTGGCTGATCGATGGAATCTACCGCAAGGAAACCTCGCGCGAGCCCATCGGCGTGCTGATCTTCACCACCGGCCTGTGGATCTTCCTGGACAACGCCTTCCTGGCGCTGGCCGGACCCGATAGCCGCACCATCGATGCGCCCTGGGCCAACGAGGTCTGGATGCCCGGCGATCTGATCTTCACCTATCCGCAGATCGCTGGCCTGTTCTTCGCCTGCCTGATCACGGCAGCCCTGGTGCTGTTCCTGCGCCACACGCGCATCGGCCGCGCCATCCGCGCCACCGGCCAGGACCGCGAGGCCGCCAGCGTGCTGGGCATAGACAGCGCCCGCGTCTACCGGCTGTCGTTCGCCATCGGCCTCCTGGTGCTGGGCGCGGCCGGCGCGCTGCTGCTGCCGCTCTATCCGGTCAACCCCTTTGTCGGCGACATCTTCGGCCTGCGCGCCTTCGTCATCGTCGTGCTGGGCGGCATAGGCTCGGTGGCGGGCGCGTTCTGGGGCGGCATCCTGGTCGGCGTTCTGGAATCGGTCGGCAGCCAGCTGATTCCCATCACCTATGCCGAGGCGCTCATCTTCCTGCTGTTTCTCGCGACCATGTATTTCCGGCCCAGCGGGCTGTTCGGCGTGGAGAACGAATAATGGCCAAGAAAAAAATGACTTCGGCCGCCGGCATCGCCGCGCTCGCCATGCTGGCGCTGCTGCCGCTGGCCAGCGGCAACCAGTACCTGCTTTCGGTGGGCGCCATGACGCTGCTGTACGCCTATCTGGCGCTGTCATGGAATATCCTGGGCGGCATCGCCGGCCAGCTCTCGCTCGGCCATGCCGCGTACTTCGGGCTGGGCGCCTATACCTCGACCTGGCTGTTCGTGAACCTGGGCATCAGCCCCTGGCTGGGCATGTGGGCAGGCGCCGTCGTGGCTATGGCCGCCGCCCTGCTGGTGGGCCTGTCCTGCCTGCAGCTGCGCGGCGCCTACTTCGCGCTGGCCACGATCGCCTCATGCATGGTGCTCAAGACGCTGGTGGAAAACGCCGACACGCTGCTGGGCGGGCCGCGCGGCATGGAAGTCACGCTGCTGCGCGACGCGCCGCTGTACTTCCAGCACACCGGCAAGGCCTTCTATTACCTCGTTGCGCTGGCGTTCACCATCGCCGCGCTGCTGGTCAACCGCCACGTGCTGCGCAGCCGCTTCGGCTACTGCCTGACGGCCGTGCGCAACGACCAGGACGCGGCGATGGCGCTGGGCGTGCCGGTGCGGCGCTACAAGCTGACGGCCGCCATGCTGAGCGCAGCCATGACCGCGCTGGGCGGCACCTTCTACGCCCAGTTCGTGCTCTACATCAGCCCGGACAAGGTGTTCGGCGCCAACCTCAGCGTCATCATCGCCGTGGTCTGCATCATCGGCGGGCGCGGCACGCTGTGGGGTCCAGTGCTGGGCGCGTTGCTGCTGCTGCCGGGCGAGGAGCTGGCGCGCTCCCTGACTGGCGGCATGGTGGGCGCCGACATGATGCTATACGGACTCTTGCTGATGATCATCATCCGCTGGGAGCCGCGCGGGTTGATGGCGATCATGGCACGCCGCGCAAATGCGCCTGCGCGCGCAGCCAGTGTGCCGGCCAAGAGCGCCGGCCCTGCCATGGGAGGCACGCGATGAACCTGCTTGAATTCCACAGCGTCAGCCGCAACTTCGGCGGCGTACGCGCCTCGGACGAGGTCAGCTTCACCGTCGGCGTCGACGAAATCGTGGGCCTGATCGGTCCCAACGGCGCCGGCAAGACCACGCTGTTCGCCATGGCCTCCGGCTTCGTGCCGCCCAGCAGCGGCGAAATCCGCTTCAATGGCGCCCGCATCAACGGCCAGGATCCCGCGCGCATCTGCGCCGCAGGCCTCGCGCGTACCTTCCAGATCGTCAAGCCCTTCGGCGACATGACGGTATTAGAGAACGCCATGATCGGTGCTTTCCTGCGCCATCGGTCCCCTGCCCAGGCCGAGGAGATCGCGCAGACCGTGCTGGCGCGCGTTGGTCTGGCTGGACGCGAGCACCAGGTCGCCCGCACCCTCACCCTGTCCGGCCGCAAGCGGCTCGAAGTCGCCAAGGCCCTGGCCACCCAGCCCCGGCTGCTGCTGCTGGACGAGGTGATGGCGGGCCTGACGCCGGTGGAGACGGAGGAAATGGTGGCGCTGATCCTGTCGCTGCGCGGCGACGGCATCAGCGTCCTGGTGATCGAACACAATATGAAGGCCATCATGCAGCTCTCCGACCGCATCGTCGTCATCCAGCAGGGGCGCAAGATCGCCGACGGCCTGCCGCAGCAGGTCGCGCGCGACCCGCTGGTGGTGCGCGCCTATCTCGGGGAGGCAGCCTGATGCTGGAAATCCGCCAACTGGACGCCGGCTACGGCGATGTGCAGGTGCTGCGCGGCGTGGACATGCACGTGGGCGAAGGCGAGATCGTCAGCCTGGTCGGCGCCAACGGCGCCGGCAAGAGCACGCTGATCCGCACCGTCATGGGGTCCCTGCCCGCGCTGGCCGGCGAAGTCCGCTTCCTGGGCGAACGCATCAGCGGCTTGCCCGCGCACCTGGTGGCGCGCCTGGGCATGGCCCAGGTCATGGAAGGCCGCCGCCTGTTCGGCCACATGGACGTCGAGGACAACCTACTGGTCGGCGCCGACGTGCTGCGCGACAAGCGCCGCAGCCGCGACAACCTGGACTGGGTCTACCAGCTGTTCCCGCGCCTGCGCGAACGGCGCCGCCAGCTTGCGCGTTCCTTCAGCGGCGGCGAGCAGCAGATGCTGGCCATAGGCCGCGCGCTGATGACCTCGCCCAAGCTCCTGCTGCTGGACGAGCCGTCCATCGGCCTGGCGCCCATCATGGTCAAGGACATCTTCGACAAGCTGCCGCTCATCAATGCGCGCGGCATCACCATCCTGCTGGTGGAACAGGATGTGCACCGTTCGCTCAGCATGGCCGCGCGCGGCTATGTGCTGGAACACGGCGAGATCGTCATGTCCGGGCCGGGCGCCGAGCTCCTGGCCGATGAAGGGCTGCGCCGCGCCTATCTGGGGGTTTGACGCAAAGGCCAGTTCAGAACGTCACCTTGACCGAGGGCGCGCTACGCCGCGCCTCGCCATGGAACACCGCCTCGATGTTGTTGCCGTCCGGATCCAGCACGAAAGCGCCGTAATACCCTGGATGGTAGTCCCGGAAACCGGGCGCGCCGTTGTCCTTGCCGCCATGGGCCATTGCTGCCTTGTGGAAGGCATCGACCATGGCCTGGTCCTGCGCCTGGAACGCCAGATGATGGCGTCCAGTCAACTGCCCCGCCGCGGCCTTGCTGTCGGCCGTGGACACGAACAGCTCGTCGGCCCAGAAATAGCCGTCGCCCGTGCCGCCCATCGGAACTTTCAACGCATCGAAGACGGCCTGATAGAACCGCTGGCTGGCCGCCAGATCCCGCACCACCAGCTGGATATGGTCGATCAGCCGGCCGCGATGGATTTCATTGGTCTGCATATGGCGCTCCTGTCGAAAGGGGAGCTTTTGAATATAACTTCAGCCATGCGGCCCCGTCGCGCCGGATCAAGCCAGGTACGACACAACCTCTGCGCGCGTGAGATAGCGCGTAAACGTCATCGACGGCTGCTGCGCCTCGTGCATGGCGCCGTTGAAGCCCGACCAATTGCGCTTCATGCCCTCTTCGGTTTCCAGCGCAATCAGCACCCGCCTGCCATGGCGGGACAGGTTGTGCCGCAACGCCGCCTCGCCCCAGGCGTAGCGCATGGCGTTGACCAGTTCGCCGCCGGCGTAGGCATCGGCCTGCAGCCACTGGAAGTCCGCGGTATCGCCGTCCTGGTCCGGCTCGCGCGCCGCGATCTCGCGCTTTACGCCCAGCGCTTCGGCGTGATCGCCGATGATGATCTGCAGCAGCGTGAAAGCGTGGAAATTATTGTTGACGGCGTGCGCCCGCGCGACGAAGCCCGTCATGCTGGCGGGCAGCACCACCACCAGCTCGTCCTCGTAGCCCAGCTGCGAGGCCAGCCACAGATAGTGCAGATGCTCGAACGGCAGGCTGTCGTTGCTGGTCGCCATGGGATGCAGCAGCGCCATCAGCTCCGCGTCGGCTATCAGGGCGGCATGATTGCCGCGGTCGCGCAGCACCATGGTCATCATCGGCAGCACCAGCAAATCCGCCGCCTGATGCAGGGCTTCCACCTCCCAGCGCCGCTCTTCGGGCACGTCGGCCATCCGTGACCTGGCGTCCTGCCAGGCCTGGCGGTCGGCTTCATCCACCTCATCGTCGTCATCTTCGACCTCTTGCGCGCAATACGGACTCAAGCTCTGGAGCCACTGCCGCAGCAGGCTGTGCAAGGCGGGAAAGAGCATGGCCGGATCGGCGCCGTCTTCCACCAGAGAACCGCACATCAAGGCCACGGCGGCGGCGCGGCCGGGGTGCAGCGACGGCAGCAGGTCGGCGCAGATCCGCAGGCTGGCATCGGCCTGCCCCGGTTCG
Organism: Achromobacter xylosoxidans; assembly: GCF_002192695.1. Taxonomy (GTDB): domain Bacteria; phylum Pseudomonadota; class Gammaproteobacteria; order Burkholderiales; family Burkholderiaceae_B; genus Achromobacter; species Achromobacter xylosoxidans_C. Next base: position 230,346 of record NZ_MTLG01000052.1, on the reverse strand, counting down.
CGGGCCCATGCAAGAAAGGCGCCGACTGCGGGGCGCTGAAAGAACTGATCCAGCGGGTCCAGATCGCCGGCCGAGGTTACCGGAGTGCGAAGCGCGGCAGCGAATGTCGTGTCGGAAGCGGGCATGGAAATGGGCGTGCATGAAAGCGGCGGCGAGTGCCGCCAGGCAAGCCCCGGAGTTTACTGAAGCGGCGCCGGACGCGACAGCACCCAGCCCGCGCACGTCAGCATGCCCAGCCCCACCCCCAGCGCCGACCACCAGGCGGGATGCGCGCTCCAGGCGAAACCGGCGTAGCCCAGCGCCATGCCTGCCACCGCGTAGCGCTTGCCCTTGCGGCTGATGGCGCCTTGTTCGCGCCAGACCCTGAGCGTGGCGCCGAAACGCGGATGCGTCAGCAGCCAGCTTTCCAGACGTGGCGAAGACCGTGCAAAGCATGCCGCCGCCAGGATCAGGAAGATGGTGGTCGGCATGACCGGCAGCAAGGCGCCGATTACGCCCAACGCCACCATCAGGCATCCCAGCGACAACCACAGGGCTCGCATCGCCGCGCTGCCGCTGGCGCGTTGCGGGTGACGCGCCCGACAACGATTCAAGCAAGCTCCTGTTCGACGTAGCCGCGCACCGTCCCGAATGCAGCCTGCGCGCCCGTCACAACCAGCTGTTCCTCTTCGGCCGTCAGCGGCACCGCGTCCAACGCCGCGGCAAACCCGCGCCAATGGCGAGCCACGCCCTCCGCATGGCCGTTCAGATGGCGCGCGCCGAAATCCCGGTCCAGGCCCAGCCGCGCGCCGGCCTGTTTGTAGAGCACGGCCGCGCCCAGCGTCGAGCCTTCGGACACGTACAACCATCCGAGCGCATGCGGCAGCGAAATGTCGGCATCGATGGCCGATGATGCCCGCGGCAAGGCATCGCCCAGGTCCGCCAGGTCCTGCGCGACCAGATCCAGGCGGCGCCGCTCGCTCAGGTCCGGCAGCAGCGCCGCCAGGTCGGCCCGCGCATAGAGCGCGTCGACATCGCGCATGAACCGGTACTGCACGCGCAGAAAGCCTGCATACCGCTCCCGGCTGTCGAATATGCCGGCGTCCATGATGCGGCGGTCCAGCGTATCGTGCGTGGACGTGGTGTGCGCCTTCAGGCGCTTGGCCCGTTCGGCGAGAGTGGAGGGTGCTTGTGTCATCGCGGTTGCCTCGGGTTAGAACCTGGTCTGCAGCCCCACGCGCAGCGTGCGGCCGGGCGCGGGCATGAAGCTCATGGCCAGGGGATCCAGGTAGTAGCGGTCAGTCAGGTTCTGCAGCGAGACATTCACGACCGTGTGCTCGCGCAGCTTGTAGTTCAGGAACAGGTCGAACAGCGTGACCTGGTGATAGACCAGCTGCGGCGTGGTCGCGCCGGTCTGCCACGGCTGGTCGGCCTTGGCCGTGGGGCCTGACGTGTAGGTCATGCGGCCGCCCACGGTCAGCGTGTCGTTGAAGAAACGCAGGCCTGTCGTCAGGTTGACCGCCAGCCTCGGTGGATTCTGCGTGTTCGTGTACGAACCCATGAAGCTGCCAGGCGTGCAGTTCGGCGTGTTTCCGGTTTCCTGGTATTCGTTCGCACCGGCCCGCAAGCGCGCCGCGAACGCCGAATCGCAGGTCTCGGTCTTCAGGTAGTAGGTCGCCGACAGATCCGCGAACACACGCCCCGCATCGTAGTGTGATTGCAACTCCAGGCCGCTGGTCTTGTAGCTGTCGGCGTTGCTGAACCGCATCAGGCCGTTCATGCCAGGCGTGGGGTCGTAATAGCGAGTAATGTAGTTCTTGATGTTGTTGTTGAAGTACGCCACTTTGACGGCCGCCGAATCGCCATCCTTCAGCACATTGCCACGCAGCGTGCTGGCGCCGATCTCCCAGCTGTTCGAGCGTTCGGGCTTCAAGCCCTTGCCCGGATCGGTCTGCAGGACGCCGCGGCTAGTCTCGAACAAGGACGGCAGGCGCAGGCCTTGCGTGTAGGAGGCATAGACGAAGGTATCGGGCGCCAATTCGAAGTTGAAGCCTGCCGACGGCGCGAAACCGCCGCCGCTGCTGCGCTGTTTTCCGGAATAGCTGTAACCCGTGACCACCTCGGAGGTCTGCGTCGGGTGGACCCGCGTGTCGGTCGCGCCAAACTCGTCGAACCGCACGCCTTCATAGGGATTGTTGGAGTTGCCGAACACAATCCCGTTATTCAGCCGTGGGTCCGTGGCGTCGGTGTACTGCCCGTTCTGGTCCGGGAACCACATCATGTTGCCCCAGCCTCCTGGCTTGGACACCGACACGTAGCGCAGCTCGCGTTCCTCGCGCCGCGCGGTGGCGTAGATGCCGTTGTCCTTGTTGGTGTAGTGGCTGTAGCGGCCGCCGCCCCACAGGGTCAGCTTGTCGGTCGGTTTGTAGTCCAGTTGCCCGCTGAAGCTGAACTCTTGCCGGGAAGCATCGCGCAGCATGCGGTTGGAATTGATGTCGTGCTGCGTGGTGACCACGCCCTTCTGCGGACGGATGTCCTCGATCTGGAACGATCCGCCCAGATCCAGTTTGAAGTCGCCCGCGCCGGTCTGGAATCGCGACGTATTGCTCAAGTCTCCGCCTATTCGCCGGTCGGCCTGCCGCGTCCAGTTGCGGTCCGAACGGTACCTCTGCGAAGCCGGCGCCAACACCGAGGTCAGCAGGCTGGTCTTGGCATCCGTCAACCACAGGTTCGCCGTCATATCCACCAGCGGATTGCCCGCGGGCTGATAGTTGTAGCGCGCCGTATAGGTGTCGATCTTGGTTTCACTCAAGGGGTACTGGTAAATACCTGCGGTCCTGGTACGGAAAATATCCGACGGCATGATCTCGCCCATGCGCCCGTCAAAGCTGCGGTAGCCCAAGTTCAGCGTATGGCCGTCCGCCGGGCGTATCGTCGCCTTCAGCAGGACCGACTCGGTTTTGGCGGATGAGTTCAACACCTCCTCCCCCGCGTTGTATACGGTGGCGACGCTGTCTTGCTCGTCGCCATATTTGTCGTAGACGCGATAGCGCTCCTGCCCCTTCTTGCCGCTGAAGTAATTGCCCTGGTCGCGGCGTGCGTAAGCGGCAACCAGGTCCAACTTGTCATTCGTGTATCCCAGAGCGATGCTGCCGGACTGCGCTTCGGAACCAAACAGGCTGCCGCGGCTATCGTGCGGCACCGACGCCAGGCTTCCCTTGCGGCCATTGGGATCGCGATCGGCGGGCGCCACTCCGTTATTCCACACATCTCCCGTCAGGCGCACGCCGAAAGCCTTGCCGTCCACCAGGATGTCCTGGATGCCGATGGTCTGCATCTCCACCGAACCGCCAATGGCGCCCGACTTGACCGACGGTCCCTTGTTGATCGTCACGCTGCTGATCAGGTCCGCATCGATGTAGCTGCGCTGCTGCGTGCCCGCATAGCCCCGGTACACATCCAAGGCCTGCTCCGAGCCGTCGACCCGCACCGCCACCCGGCTTTGCCCCTGGATGCCCCGGATGTTCACATCCAGCCCGCCGCCGTTGCGGCTGTCGCCCACCTGCACGCCGGGCACGCCTCTCAACAGGTCGCCCGCCGAAACACGGCCAAAGCGGTCGATGTCCTGGCTCGACAAGTACACGGACGAGCGTGGCGCCACGTAGACCTCTTTTTCCGGCAGCGTTTCGGCCGTGACCAGCACCGACGGCAAGGCAAAGGCTCCGGACGACGCACCCTGCATCGGCGCCAGCGCAAAGCTGCCGTCCTGACGCGGCACCAGCTGCAGTTGCGTATCCGCCAGCAGCAATTGCAAGGCGCCCCGCACGGTGTAGCGCCCCACCAGCGCCGGGGCCGTCAAGCCGCGGGTCAAGGCCGGATCGAACGACAGCAGCAACCCCGACTGGCTGGCGAAACTGCCCAGCGCCGCGCCCAAGGGCCCGGCAGCGATGTCGTAATTGCGTGGCGCGGGATCGTCCAGCGTTCTGGAAGCCGCTGCCGGTGCTGCGGGAGCGGCTGCCGGCGCAGTCTGCGCGGGAGCCGCCACAGTGGAGGCAGGCAGGCCGACCAACGCGCAACGCAGCGCGAACGCAACCGGGCGCAAGCGCCATGAGGATTGCGGGCCTGGGGAAAGACGGCGGACTCGGTACATGCTCTTCCTAACTCGTTGGGTCTGGTTCCCGCGCCGGACGCGGGCATTCAGACCCTTTGCCGCACGAGGTCGGAAAAGGGATATGTTTTTTGCACAATTTTCTTTCGTGCGTTGCGGGGCCGGAGGCATTTGCACTGTCAAAACCGCTTTGTTCCGTCGTAGAGGAGAGGCTTGGGCTGTTGCATGCCGGCTTCACTTTGCCCTTGCCGATATTGCGAATCGTCAATTGGTGAATGATAATTGTTTTTATTTGAATGGGCTTGGCGTTTTTCCCGCCAGCCCTTGAATCGTCCGCCCCGCGATGACAGCCCTTAGTCCCACGTTTCCCCACGCAGAGCGCGACAGCATCGCGGCCCTGTACATCGAAAACCACGCCTGGCTGCGCAAATGGCTGGCCTACCGGCTGCATTCGTGGGGCGCCAGCATGGCGGACGATCTGGCTCACGACACCTTTGTGCGTATCCTGGCCGGCCGCGGCGACACGCGGCGCGATGCCATTCAGCAACCGCGCGCCTACCTCACCACCGTGGCCAAGGGCGTGCTGTTCAGCTGGATGCGCCGCCAGACGCTGGAACGCGCCTGGCTCGACGCGCTGGCCGCCTTGCCCGAACCGCAGCACCCCTCGCCCGAACAGCGGAGCATCATCCTTGAAACCCTGCACGAGCTCGACGCCATGCTCGACACGCTCAAGCCGCGCGTCAAACAAGCGTTCCTGATGGCGACGCTGGACGGCATGAAGCAGCAGGAGATCGCGCTGGCCTTGAAGGTGGCCCTGCCCACCGTCAAGAGCTACATCCACAAAGCCTATCTGGCATGCCTGAGCCTGATGCCCGATGAGTGACGCCGCCCTCGCCCCGCATATCCTGGAAGAGGCGGCCAGCTGGCTGTTGTTGATGCAGGACGCGCCGCTCGCGCCCGAGCAGCAAGCGGAGTTCGCACGCTGGCGCGCCAGCAGCAACGATCATCAACGCGCCTGGAGGCGCGCCGAGCGGCTGCTCGCGCGCATGGGCGCCCTCCCCCCCGCCCTGGCCAAGCCCACGCTGCAACGTCCCTTGCATACTGGCAGGCGCGCCATGCTGCGCGGCCTGGCGGTCCTGCTGGCGACGGCCCCCCTGGGGTGGCTGGCATGGCGCCATCAGCCCTGGCGCGACTGGTTGGCGGCCGATTACGTCACCGCCGTGGGCGAACGCCTGGAGATCAGGCTCGAGGACGGCGCGCAAATCGCGCTGAATACCGACACGGCGCTGGATGTCCGCTACGACGACCGGCAGCGGCTGCTGCGCATGCGCCGTGGCGAAATCCATATCGCGACCGCAACCGACGTGCAGCGTCCGCCGCGCCCTTTCCTGGTGCAGAGCGATCACGGCCTGATGCTGGCGCTGGGAACGCGCTTCACGGTGCGCCAACTGGCGGATTACACGCTATTGGCCGTCTACGAAGGAGCCGTACAGATCCACCCGGACGGCGCCAGCGTCAACCCCGGCGCCAACATCATCGAAGCCGGCCATCAGGTCCGGTTCAACCGCGGCGGCCTGGGCCCCATCGACGCAGCGAACCTCAACGCGCTGGCTTGGCGCAAGGGGCTGCTGGTGGCGGACGACATGCCCGTGCTGCAATGGGCGGACGAACTGATGCGCCACGGCCCGGACATCATCGAGTGCGAAGCGTCGCTGCAGCCGCTGCGGGTCTCCGGCGCCTTCCCCATCGACGACTTGCCGCTGGCCGTCGGCATGCTGGCCCAGACTTACGGCCTGCGCATGCAACGCGACGGATCGCGCATACGCATCGGCCGCCAGGGGCGCTGATCGGAATCTCGTTCCTGGGTCGTCCTGCCATCGGCCGGGGATGCTCACAGCTCGCCCGCCCCGCTTGCACGCGCATGCCGCTTTCCGGCGGTTCTCCAACGCCGTGCATTTGCTTATTGATTTTTCCTCGCGACCTGCCACAATGAAACCAAGCATTTCATCTTGGCCGACAGTCCGTTCCTGGTCCCCGACCGCCACCGCGCGCCCTCCGCCGCGCGATTCAAGGAGCCCACGATGCCGCCCATACTCCTCTCCCAGTTCGCGTAGCGAGCCGCCCCCCTTCTCGATGCAGTACACACGCTAACGATCCCTCGCGGCTGCAGACCGCCGTGCGGACTGACGCGCCCGCGTTGCTGCAGCAAGCCAGGCACAGGCTCGCGTACACGAACATGGCGCGCCGACGGGTTGCAGTTAATTTCCGCCGCTCGCCGCCGTTAAAGAAGTGAAGACAGACATAGCTATCCCCCTCCGTTCCCAGTCGCAAGGAGTTGCTGTCATGTCCAAGCTCCACTATCGCCTGTCCCTGCTTTTGCTGGGTGTCTCCAGCAGCATCCTTCCCGCAGCCCACGCCGCGGATGGAACCATCTACTTCCAGGGAGCCATCGTCGAGGCTGCGTCCTGCACGCCCCAGGTTCAATCCCGCAAAGCCGTCGTCCGCCTGGAATGCGATGCCGAACGCGCCCGCGCCGCGGGCATACCGGCAGACCGCTATCGTCTGAGCGCCAGCCGCGTGCAGGTCGACGTGCAGCCGGTTTCCCTCAAGGCGCGGCAAGCTGGGCAAAAGGACGCCCAGGGCTACATCGTCACCCTCGCCTATCTGTAATCGTCGCCCCCCGCAATCCGGCGCCCAAACACAACGCCGGATTGCCTGCGCCCCACCCTTGCCCTAAAATGCGAAACAATCTTATTTGCATTTAGGCTGCGATCGTCAGCCCAGGGGAGAGGCCCATGGAGGCTGACAACTGCGATCCGCGCCAACGCGTCGGCGCGCTGTACCGCGACCACCACGCCTGGCTGCAGCTCTGGCTGCGCCGGCGGCTGGGCAATGTGGGCGACGCCGCCGATCTGGCGCACGACACCTTCGCCCGCATCCTCGATGCGCGCCTGCCCGCCGTCCTGCATGAACCTCGCGCCTACCTGACCACGGTGGCGCGCGGCATCCTGGTCAACTGGTACCAGCGCCGCGCACTGGAGCAAGCCTATCTTGAAGCGTTGGCTCAACTGCCCGAAGATCAGGCGCCCTCGCCCGAACGCCAATTGATCGTTCTGCAAACCTTGCACGAGATCGACGCCATGCTGGACGCCTTGCCCGCTCCGGTGCGGCGCGCCTTCCTGCTGTCGCAGATCGAGGGACTTACGTATGAAGCGATCGCCAGCAGGATCGGGGTATCGCTCATCACCGTGAAGCGCTACATGGCACGCGCCTTCCGGCAATGCCTGGCCTGCATGGAGTGAACCGCCAATGAGCGCCGTGGAAAACTGCATCCTCGACGAAGCCGCTGAATGGCTGGTAGTCATGCATGCCGGCGCCGTGTCGGCCGAAGACCGCCGCGCCTGGATGGACTGGCGCTCGCGCAGCGCCGCCCATGAACAGGCATGGCTGCGCGCCGAACGGCTGCTGGGCACGCTGGGCGGCGTGCCCGCCGCGCTGGCCATGCCCGCGCTGGACCGGCCGCGCTCGCGCCGCGCGGCCCTGGCCAAGCTGGCCGCGCTGCTGGCGGTGGCGCCCGCCGCCTGGAGCGCGTGGCGCTGGTCGGATACCGAGGGCTGGACCGCCGATATCCGCAGCGCCACCGGCGAACGCCGCGAGATCCGCCTGGACGACGGCACCCGCCTGACGCTGGACACGGCCTCCGCCATCGACGTGCGTTACGACGCGGGCCAACGCATCGTCCTGCTGCGCGCGGGCGAGATCTACATCGAGACTGCCGGCGACCCGCGCCCCTTCGAGGTGCACACGCGCGACGGCAAGCTGCGGGCATTGGGTACCCGATTCTCGGCGCGCTTGCAGGACGGCGGGACGCGCCTCGCGGTGCAGGAAGGCGCGGTGCGCGTCGCCACGGAACACGACACGCTGGTCCTGAACGCCGGCCAGCAGACCGCCTTCTCGGCGCGTGGCATCGACGCCGCCGCCCCATCGGACCCGGCCGCCATCGGCTGGACGCGCGGCATGCTGTTGGCCGACGGCATGCCGCTGGGCGCATTGGTGGCCGAGCTGGCACGCTACCGCAAGGGCGTCACGCGCTGCGATCCCGCCGTTGCCGCGCTGCGCGTGTCCGGCGCCTTCCCGCTTTCAGACACCGACCGCTCGCTGGCGATGCTGGCCGCCACCTATCCGGTGACGGTCGCCTCGCGCCTGGGCGGCTACTGGATCACGGTAGGCCCGGCCTGACGCCGGCGGGACGCAGGCCGCTCCGCCTGGCCCTTCACCACTTGTACGATACGTTGGCGATCACGCTGCGGCCCGCGCCCAGCAGGCAGGCATTGTTCAGGAAGCAGCCCGCGACGTAATACTTGTCCGTCAGGTTGCGTACATTGACCGACGCGCTCAAGCCTCTCAAAGACGGATTGGCGCGGCCAAAGTCATAGCCCACCATCGCGTCCACCAGCGTGTAGGCCGGCACCTTGAACGTATTCTGCGCATCGCCAAAGGTGGAGCCCGTGTAGCGCACCCCCGCGCCCAGCGTCAGGCCTTCCAGCGCACCGCTGGACAAGGTGTAGTCGGTCCACAAGGACAGGAGATGCCTGGGCACGCGCACCGGCGCCTTGCCCTTGTTGCTCAGGCCCGCGAAATTGGGATTGTCCTTGGTCACTTCCACGTCGTTGTAGGTATAGGACGCGATCACATTCAGCCCGCGCACCGGACGCAGCACGCCCTCCAGCTCGATGCCGCGCGACGTCACCTCCCCTTCCTGCACACTGAAGGAAGTGTTCCGCGGATTGGTGGTCAGCACGTTCTGGCGCCGCAGGTCAAACGCCGCCAGCGTCACATAGCTGTCCGAACCCGGCGCCTGGTACTTCACGCCGACCTCGTACTGCTTGGCCTTCTCGGGCTTGAATTGCGCGCCGTTGATGTCCGTACCCGTCAGCGGCGAGAACGACTCGCTGTAGCTCACGTACGGGAAAAACCCGCTCTCGAAGGCATAGCCCAGCCCGGCGCGGCCGGTGAAATCCTCCGCTGCCGTGTCCGTGCGCACATCCCGCAACACATTGGTGGTGCGCTGGTTGACCCAGTCATAGCGTCCGGCCAGCGTTGCGACCCACTGGTCCAGTTTGACCTGATCCTGCAGATAGACGCCCAATTGGCGGCTGCTTTCATCGGTGCTCAGCAGCGAGGTATAGCGCGACGTATCGATGCTGACCCGCACCGGATGGTAGATGTTGATCGGCGGCGCATTGCCCGTCTGCGTATCGGCAGTACGTTTGCTGTACTGATAATCCAGGCCGACCAGCAGGGTATGGTCCAGCGCGCCGGTCGCGAACTTGCCCACCAGCCGGTTATCCACGGAATACGTATCGCTGTCGTAATCGCGCAGCTGGTAATAGCGCGCGATGTCCGTGCCATTGATCACGCCGCTGTTGCGGAACAGCTGATCCTCGTAGCCCTTGAAATGCCCATAGCGGAAATTCTGCTGGAACGTCCACGCGTCCGAAAACGCATGGCTCAGCTCATAGCCGATGTTGGTGAGCTCGCCCTGCTCCTTGTCGAAGCCCGGCTGGTTCAGCGAGCGATGCCGCGGCACGCGGCCATTGGGGTTGGAACCGTCCAGCACCGAATATGGCAGATTGCTGGTGAACAGGTTGCGGTTGCGCTGGTACGAGGCCAGCAGCGTCACCGAGGTGCGCGCACTCGGCGCCCAGGTCAGGCTGGGAGCCACATACACGCGATCGTCCGGCACGCCGTCGATATTGCTGTCCGCGTTGCGGCCCAGGGCCACCAGGCGGTAAGCCAGCGTGCCCGGCTCATCGATCACATCGCCAATGTCCATCGAGCCCTGGATCCGGTCATTGCTGCCCGTGGACAGCCCGACCTCGCGATGCGACTCGAACAAGGGGCGCTTGGACACGAAATTGATGATGCCGCCCGGCGAACCTTGGCCGTACATCACCGACGACGGCCCCTTCAGCACCTCGATGCGGTCCATGCCGTAAGGCTCCGGCGCGAAATAGCCGGTGTTGCTGTTGCGCAGGCCATCCGTATAGGCGTTGGTCGAAATCTGCTGGAAGCCGCGCACCATCAGCGTATTGTCGGTGGGGTTGTCCCCCGCCACATTGGCGTAGACGCCCGCCGTGTAGCTCAGCGCGTCGCTGACGGTCTGCACGCCCTGCACCGTCATGCGCTCCTGCGTCACCACGGAAATCGACTGCGTCGTCTCCATCAAGGGCGTCGCCGTCTTGGTCGCGGACGTGGCGCTGCCGACCAGATAGGGATTCACGCCCGAATAGCCCGCAGCCCCCGTCACCGTAATCGCCGGCAGCGTCGCCGCATCCGACGCCGCCTTGCGCAGGGTGTAGCTGCCATCGGTCCGCGCCACCATCTCCAGCCCGCTGCCAGCCAATAGGCGCCGCGCCGCCTCGGCCCGGCTCAACTCGCCCGACACGCCCGGGCTTTGCAGGCCGTCGGTCCAGGACGGCTCGAAGGCCAGCGAAATCCCAGACGCCAGCGCAAAGCTCGCCATGGTCTTGCCCAGCGGACCGGGCGGAATGTCATAGACCTGGCGGGCCTGGACGGTGGCGGGGGCCGCAACGCCCTGGCCATGGGCCGCGCCTGCGGCCAGGGTGCCGGCCAACACGGCCATGGAAATCGCGCGGCGGCGCCTGGTGGAGGGGAAACGCATGAAGAAAGCCTCTCGAACTGGGATGGATAGTTGCTATGCCAGTTGAGAAAGCAAAAGGTATCAGGGGACAGGAGAATATTTTGGAATGCGGCTGGCGACGGTTCAGGCAAGCGGCGTCAGCGCGCGCATCAAGCCGCGTTCAGCGCCTTGGCCAGGACCGTGAACACCCGCTCATCCGTGGACTGGGCGACGTTGAACCGCAGGAAATCTCCCGCAGCCAGCGACTGGCTGAACGCATTGCCAGGCGCCACCACCACGCCTTCCTTGAGGCACAGCCGCGCGACGGTGGCCGCGTCCTTGCCCTCGGGCAGGCGGCACCACAGGAACATCCCCGCCCGCGGCGTCAGCCAGGGCTTGATGCCCAGTTTCTGCAGCTTCGCGGCCGTCTTGTCCATTTGCTGCGCCAGCCGCAGCCGGGTCGATTCCATATGCCTGCGGTAGCCGCTCCCCGTCAGCGTCCTGAAGATGATGTCGGCCGCCAGGCGGCTGCTGCCGAAGGTCGTGGCGACCTTCAGGTCGGTCAGGCTTTCCACCCAGTCGGAGCGCACCGCGATATATCCGCAGCGCACCGACGCCGATACCGTCTTCGAGAAGCTGCCGATGTGTATGACCCGCGACAGCCCGTCGAACGCGGCCAGGCGCGGCGCGGGCGTATTCTCGAAATCCGCGAAGATGTCGTCCTCGACGATCACCAACTCGGAATCGTCCGCCAGCTTCAGCAGACGGTGCGCGACCAAGGGCGACAGGGTGGCGCCCGTGGGATTATGGATGCCAGAGTTCGTGATGTAGAGCCGCGGAGAATGCTCGCGCAGCGCCGTTTCAAATGCCCGCACATCCGGACCGTTCGGCGTGTACGGAACCCCCACCGCCTTGACGCGATGCGCCTTCAACAGCGCATGGAAATTGAAGTAGCAGGGGTCGTCCACCAGCACCGTGTCCCCCGGCTCCAGCAGAAAGCGCAGGATCAGGTCGATGGACTGAGTCCCCGAATCGGTCAGCATGATCTGCTCGGGCCCGGCCTCTATCCCCATCCCCGCCATCCGTCGCGCCAGCAGCTGCCTCAAGGGCGCGTGGCCCAAGGGCGTTCCATACTCGGTCAGTTCCGCGGTCTCGGCCCGCGCCATGCCGCGCATGGCGCGCCGCAGCCCGTCCTCATACATCCAGCTGACCGGCAGCCAGCCGCAGCCCGGCCGCAAGCTATCCGCCTCCGCCGCCAGCGACTGGCGCGATACCCACAGTGGGTCGACTTCCCGGTCCAGCTTCGGTCCCATCTCGGTAAGCGCCAGCGGCGCCACCTGCCCGGCCACGTAAAATCCCGAACCGGGACGCGACACCAGCACGCCCTCGGCCGCCAGCCGTTCGTAGGCCTCCACCACCGTGGACACCGACACGTCCAGCGCCTTGGCCTGCACTCTCACCGAAGGCAGCCGGGCGCCGGGCAAGGCCACGCGCGCCGCAATCCGCGCCTGGATCTCGCTCATGACTTTCTTGATGAGGGTACCGCCACGCGCCATGGAATCCTCCACCGTACTGGCTTTTAATACATAACAGTTCCGTAAAATTGTACTGGATTGTGCGTGGACTGCACACGGCCGCCGTGCTGTACTGAAGCCCGGTATCAAGGAGCTTCAGATGCAAAAGGCCACCAGCGGCTGGGTAAACGGTTTTATCGGTGTCGTGATTTTCGCGGGATCCCTGCCCGCAACGCGGGTCGCCGTGGCGGACCTCGACCCCATATTCCTGACCTGCGCCCGAGCCGCCATCGCAGGCCTGCTGGGCCTGGCCCTGCTGATGCTGCTGCGCCAACGCCGGCCGTCCCTGTCCGACATCCCGTCCCTGGCGCTGACCGCGCTGGGCGTGGTCGTCGGCTTCCCCTTGCTGACGGCGCTGGCCCTGCAGCACGTGACCTCGGCCCACTCCATCGTCTTCCTCGGCCTGCTGCCGCTCAGCACCGCCATCTTCGCCGTGATACGCGGCGGCGAACGCCCGCGCCCGCCGTTCTGGATGTTCTCCATCGTCGGCGCCGCCTGCGTTGCGGGCTACGCCGCCTGGGGCGGCCTGGAAGCCTCGCCCACCGGCGACCTGCTGATGCTCGCCTCCATCATCGTCTGCGGCCTGGGCTACGCCGAAGGCGCCAAGCTCTCCCGCAAGCTGGGCGGCTGGCAAGTCATCAGCTGGGCGCTGGTGCTGTCCCTGCCCGTCATGCTGCCCATTGCGCTGCTTACCATGCCCGCCACGTTCGAACACGTCGGCACGCCCGCGTGGATAGGCCTGGCCTACGTGTCGCTGTTCAGCATGCTTATCGGGTTCGTGTTCTGGTACCGCGGGCTGGCGCAGGGCGGAATTGCCGCTGTGGGGCAGTTGCAGCTATTCCAGCCTTTCATGGGGCTAGGCTTGGCGGCGCTGCTGCTGCATGAGAATGTCAGCTGGACGATGTTGATCGTGACGCTGGCGGCGGTGGTTTGCGTGGCGGGTGCGAAGCGGTATGCCTAGGAATGGTGGGATAGGCGTGAAGCTGACGCCATATCCCAGGCTGGCCCGCGGCTAGTGACGAGGCGCTTCGCGATTCTCAGCATATGCTTTAAGTGATTGCATGGTTTGAGGAAGCCCCTCCCGAATCTGCTTGGCGACACGTGGCCCGAAAATAACCGCAAGGGCGCCAGAGAACCATACGCGGTGAGCGACTTCCGAGCCGGCATCCACCGGCGTAACGGTGTGCTCGAAGTGCATGCGGAACAGAGGGATGTAACCCTCTACGGTGAACGATCGGCCCTCGGATCGCTCTGTGACAACCATGGGCACGCCCATGCCCTTGCGGGGAACTATCCGGCCTCTTGTTCCAACGACGAATGGCCCGTTCAATTGGGCTTGCTTGGTGTCCGGGTCCCACAGGTGCCATCGGTCGACTTCGCTCCAAATATGGTCGATGACCATGGGAGGCACTGCGATTTGGATGCGTTCTTCGATGTGCATGAACGGGTAGATTCCTCGGCAGGATAACGGTGTCAGACTACGATTTCGCAGTATTTGGATAGGCAAATTGTAGTCTGGCACCCATTTCCCACACACGGACGGGTCTATAGCTCCACGTGCTCAATTCGGTTTCGCCCGTTGTTCTTGGCCGCGTACAGTTGCTGATCTACGGCCTTGACGAAACCAGCACGGTCTGTCTGCCCGTCTGGCACCACCGTGCCTGCTCCGATGCTGACGGTAACGCACCCGCCATGCGGTGACAGCGCGTGCACGATAGCCTTCTTCTGGAGCAATCGCTGGCAGCGTTCAGCGACTTTTCGCGCAACTTCGGCATCGGCTTCGGGCAGCAGCACGACAAACTCTTCTCCGCCGTATCGCGCAACCAGATCGCGCGGGCCGTCCAGCGCAAGGCTCAAGGTCTGCGCGATATCCACCAGGCACTGGTCGCCCTGGGTGTGGCCATACAAATCGTTGTACTGCTTGAAAAAATCGACGTCGAACAACAATACCGACAACGGCTTTCGTTCGCTGCCCGCACGCTCCCATTCCAGTTCAAAACCGCTATCGAAGCGACGCCGGTTGGCAATATTCGTCAAGCCATCCTTGAAGGACAGCGCCTCCAACTCCTTTTGCAAGGTCAGCAGCTTTTCCTCTGTCTGCTTGCGTTCGGTGATGTCGAACATGAAGCCGATCAGCGCTTGGACCTGGCCGTTGTCATCGCGCATGACGTGCACGACGTCGCGGATCCACACGTAGCCGTTGTCCTTGGTCAGCGCCCGATAGTCGGCCTCGTGGTCCACGCCGGCCTGGGATTGGCTGACGCAAAAATTCACCACGGCATCGCGATCCTCCGGGTGCATGCGCATGGCCCAATCCTCCACGCTCACCCAGCTTGCTACGGTCCAGCCCAGCAACGCCTCGATCTGCGGACCGATATAGGCGAACTGCTTCGTGGCCCAATCAATCTTCCAGGGAATCGCCTTGGTCGACTCCAGCAAGGTCCTGTACACCGCGTTGTCATCAAGAAGCGGGCTTTCGTTGGACATACCCTATCCATCCTCGATCCAAATGAACGGGCACTTTAGCCTGAATCCGTCTGCTGCGGCGGTATACGCGGCGCGCTCCAATAGGTATGCGTAATGAAAGGGCCGCCCCGGCGGTCCTTTCGGAATCCATCACGGCGCCAACACCTCGATGATCCGGCGTCCGATATGCCCCGCATGCGTCTCGAGCGCAAAATGCCCGGTATCCAGCAGCTCAACCTGCGCGTCCGGATTGTCCCGCTTGAACGCCTCGGCGCCAGGCGGAATGAAGAACGGATCGTGGCGCCCCCAGATTGCCAACGTCGGGACTTTCGCCGCGCGGAAGAACGCCTGGAAATCCGGATACCGCTTCAGGTTGTTGGCGTAGTCCAGGAACAGATCGAGCTGGATTTCCTTGTTGCCTGGCCGTTCGAGCAGGGCGGCATCGAGCGTGTAGCTTTCCGGAGCCACGTCGTCCGGATTGGCGACGCCATGCAGGTACTGCCACTTCGTTCCCTCGAGGTTCAGCACGGCATCCGCGATGACCTGCCGGTTGGCCGCGGTCGGCTCTGCCCAGTAGGCCCGGACTGGCGCCCAGGCGTCGCCCAGCCCTTCGAGATACGCGTTGCCGTTCTGCGAGACCAGGCCGGTCACCCGCTCGGGGTGGGCCAGCGCCAGTCGCAGCCCGACGGGCGCGCCGTAATCGAAAACGTACATCGCATAGCGCTTGAGGCCCAACGCATCGACGAACGCGCCGAGCGACACGGCCAGGTCGTCAAACGTGTACCGGTAGCGGCGTTCCTCGGACACTTCGGTGAAGCCGAAGCCGGGCAGGTCCGGCGCGATCACGTGAAAGCGTGCCGCCAGAATCGGGATCAGGTTGCGGAATTGATGCGAGGAACTGGGAAAGCCGTGCAGAAGCAGCAGCACGGGCGCGTCGGGATCGCCCGCCACGCGATAGAAAAAATTCAGGCCGTCGGCTTGCACGCGACGCGTTTGGATCTGGTTTTCAGGGGTGCTGGACATGACGATCTCCGGGTTCAAGGACTGGATCAATGGCCAAATTCCTACTGGCTGTGGAAGCCATTCTTCTTCTTTCTAAGTAACCTGTCAATTTAATTTTTACCGGTTACCAAAATAGATGGAAGCTATGGTCAGCAGAGGTACACCCAAAAAAAATCCGGCCAGAGCGGCCGGATGGTTGAGCGAAGCAGAACTCAGGAAGCCGCGTCCTGGGCTTCCCTCTGGCGAAAGGCTGCCACTTTGTGGCGGTTGCCGCACAGCGCCATGCTGCACCACCTGCGGCGATGGGATCGCGTGCGGTCATAGAACCAGAGGGAACAGAGCGGGCTCTCGCATTTGCGCACCAGGTCGAAATCCCCGTGCACGAGCAAGTCCGCGGCGGCCTCCGCGGCGGGAAGCAGCCATTGATCAGGCGTAGCCGCCTCATAGCGGCGCGCCAGGCTGGGCGCGCCCGCCACAACGGCGACCTCGAGATGGCTGCCTCCGGCCGCGAGCGCCTGGTTGAGCGCATGAAGCTTGAGCGGCAATCCCCCCTTTCTTTGCGCCACCAACGTGCGCACTGTCTCGCGCAGGGTTCGCGCGGATTCGAGCAGGCCCTTGGGGGCCTTGCGCTGGGTGGGCGCAAAGCCCGAAGCTTGCAGCCAGGCCAGCACGTCGTCGTCCGATTGCAGTCGGTCGAGGGGACCATCATCGGATTGTTCGATGGTGTTGATCAGATCCAGGGCGGCGTGGTCGCCCAGCAGGCGGAATTCGGGCGAGGGGGTGGCGGTCATGGTTATCTCCGCCTTCAATGTAACCACTAAGTTATTATCTATCAAGTTACAAAATAGCTATACCACGCCAGCCATCGCGCGATACCCGCTCCCCGCACGATCCACACCGTAAACTGACAGGCCAAGGATCCGTTGGAAAGCCGCATGTCCTTCATCCCGTTTTCGATCCCTCGCCCTGCCCGCGCGCAGACCTGGCGCGTCATGCACAGCCGCCAACGCTCGCAATTCCCAGGCGCGGATGAACGCATCGTGTTCCACGACGCCCCGCCGGGCGAGGCCGTCCTGGCCTCGATCGAAGACGCGCACCTATGGGCGCCTCATGGCGACCCGCTGCACGAGCTGCCCGAACTCATCGCCCGGCTGCCATCGCTGGCGCATCTGTCTGTCGGTCCCGGCGCCGTCTCAAGCAGCGTCCTGACCGGATTGCGCGCAGACATGCTCCCGGCCAGCCTGCGCCATCTCTCTCTCCATCCCGCACCCGGCACCTACACCTGGCAGGCTGGCCCGCTGCCCAGGCTGGAAGCGCTGACAGTCGACGCAACGTTGCGGTTCGATCCGGAGGATTTCCCGGCATTGATGTCGCTGTCGATGGTTCCAGACCGGCGCGGCACGCTGCTGGACCGCGCCTTGAGCCTGCCGCTCAGGGAACTGAACCTCTGGAACGTGCCGTTCGATTCGTCGGTCTTCGGTCGCATCGCGGGACTGCCGCTGCTGGCGCTGGGCCTGGTGGCGGGACGCGGTTTGAAGACGCTGTCCGGTATCGAGCAACTGGCGGGATTGCGTTCCTTGCGGCTGAAGAACCAGACTGCACTGGAGATGATAGGTCCTGTCGCCGCACTTGAGGGCTTGGAGCGGCTGGATATTCAGTACTGCAAGCGGATTGCGGACATCGGCGTGCTGGACCAACTGCCCCGATTGCAGGAGCTGACGCTGGTCGGCTGCGGCGACGTGGGACTGGGCGAGTTGGCGCAAACCTTGAATGCGCGCTTGCGGCGCGTGAACATCGCGGCCACGCGATAGCCATGGCGGGCCTGATGAACATCCTGCACGAACGTTTCCTGGACTTTCTTGCCGCGCGCGGCTGGACGGTACTGCGCCCGGAGCCCGGCCCCGCGCCCATGGCCGCGCCGGCTGGCAGCACCGAACACGCGGCGTTCCTGTCCTTGTACACGCACCTGAGCAACGCGGACGACACGCGCTGGTTCCTCTGCGCGGCCGACTATGCCGCAACCACCGGTAGCGCCTTTGGATGGGACGCCTTTCGCGGCATGAGCCTGGAAGCCGCCGTGAGCGAGGCCGGCCGGCAGGAAGTCGAGGCCTTCTGGACGCGTCATGTACCGATCTTCATGAGCGTGGACGGAGACTACGAATTTCTCGCGATCGACAGAAGATCCGGTCAGGTCGTGCATGGCGTCGAACCGGAGTTCGAGGCGGTCAGCGAGGTGGCTAGCGACCTCGATGACCTGTTCGAGCAGATGCTTGCGGACGGCCAGGCGGCTGCGATGCTGGGCTGACAGTTCCGGTATATTCAGCCGACCCTACCCCTTGTACCCTAGGCCCTCTGATGCTTCGCTCACCGTTCCGTATGCATTGCAACGTCCGCACCGCGCTTACGCTGGCCGTCCTGTCCCTGTCGGCCGCCCCGGCCTGCGCCGCGCCCCGCACCGTCTACACCGGAACCCTGCAAGGCGCCGGCGACATCGTGCTGGAGCTGGACACCGAAGCAGCGGCCAACGGCACATTGACCGGCCGCTACTTCTACGCCAGGCACGGCGTGGACATCCCCCTGCGGGGAACGGCCAAGGAACTCTTCGAACCGAAGCCCCGCCAGGAAGGGGCTTCGGCTCAAGCCGCGACCTGGCAGGGCACGCTCGACGCCAACGGCTACCGTGGTCTCTGGACCGACACAGGCACCGGCAAGCAGCGCCGCTTCGATCTGAAACAGGTTGCCCAGTACGACACGGAGCAGCTGGAAAAGGACCGCAAGCAGGCACGCGCCAACCAAGTCAATCTCGGCGATATCGACGTCCAGGCGGGCATCGACGCTGCCCGCGCGCCCTACCAGACGTTGAAGCTGGCCGGACACGCCCAGCCCGTCGGCAAGGAGATCGGCGACGGCGTGGTGGCCTACCGCATGTGGCAAGACCCGCGCACCAAGTTCGTTTACCCGCGGCTGAGCCGGCATCCCGATGCGCAGGTCCTGCAGCGCACGAACCATCTGCTGGAACAGCGCCATTGGCAGAAGAGCCTGGGCGCACTCGATTGCATGGCGTCGGCCTACACCAGCAGCAATCCCGGCGCCGGCACGCTGGGCGGGTTCGATGAAGAGGACGTAACAGTCACCTGGCTGTCGCGCGCGCTGATGACCGTGACCGAATCGGGCAGCCTGGACTGCGGCGGAGCCCATCCCTACAACCATTTCGAGCCCTACACCTACGATCTGCTGCGCGGCGAGTACCTGGACTGGAATCGCGTGTTCGACGCGTATGCGCCGGGCAAGCGCAGCTTTGGCGGGGAAAAGAGTCCTGCCCTGCTCGGGCTGGTGCAACAGGCCGTCAAGGCGGGAACGGCCGCCCAGCAGTCCGAGGATCGCCCCAATCTGGAAGACTGCGCGGACCTCTGGCCCGACTACCTGGCGCTGGGCGTCCAGGCGCCCGGCGCGCTGAGCCTGTCAGTGTCCGGAGTTGGACACTCGGCGGGCGCTTGCCTGGGCACGCACGCCAGCGTGCCGTTCAGGGCATTGGCGCCCTATCTGAAGCCAGGCGGGCAGGCGTATCTGGTTTCCGACTGAACGGGACGGAGGCTCGCGCGCTTGCACAGCCTCCGATCAAACACGGCTGGACCGCCCTACTTGCGCCGCGGGACCGGGAGTGGACTGCGCGGACATCGTCCGAATCATGGGCACGCTAACGACGGAAACGCAACCCAGCCCGCGTCCTGGCCCACGGCAACTAACGGGCAATGCGCTACCATCTTCGCCTTCCCGCAACCGATAGGATCCGCGCGCCATGGCACTGCACTGCTCATCATTCATCGCGACCAGCCTGGACGGCTACATCTCCCGCGAGGACGGCGGTCTGGACTGGCTGGACAGCGCCAACCAGACCGTGCCTGCCGGCGAGGACTGCGGCTATGGCGCGTACATGAAGACCGTGGATGCGTTGGTGATGGGCCGCGCCACGTTCGAGAAGGTCGCCTCGTTTCCGGAATGGCCTTACGGCGGAATGCCGGTCTACGTGCTCAGCCGCAGCATGGCCAGCCTGCCAGCAAGCGCGCCCGCTTCGGTCCGGCTGCACGGCGGCTCGCTGGAGGAGTTGCTGGAACGCGCCGGCGCGGACGGCTGCAAGAGCCTGTACATCGACGGCGGCAAGACGGTGCAGTCCTTTATCCAGGCTGGCTTGCTAAGCGACATCACTATCACGGTGATCCCCGTGCTGATCGGCGGCGGGCGCCGCCTGTTCGGTGAATTGGCGAAGGACGTCGCCCTGCGGCATGCAGCGACCGTGGCCTATCCTTTCGGCTTCGTGCAGAGCCGCTACGCGCTGGAATACGGCGCGGCGCGATAGCGCCTGCCGCACACATTCTTCAGGGCCGGGCCGCTGCGCAGTTACGGCTGCGGCGCGTAGTCCGCGATATCCGCCAGCGGCCAGTATTCGCCTGCCAGCCGCTCCCGCGGGAACGAAGTGATGTCGGCAGTGCTCAAGCCCACGCTATCGACAGAGATGATCTGCGCCGCAAGCCGGCGGTAGCCCGCGCGGAAGTGGTTGGCGCCTTTGATGGCGATCAGCTTGTACGCGGTCACGTCGATGCCATGCAGGAAGAACGGTTCCTCGTCGTAGATCTGTTCGGCGCGCGAGGCGACGATCACGTCCACGCCCTGGATGACCAGGCGGCACATGGCGCCAAGGTCGAAGCGCACGCCTTCGAACATCGAGCCTGCGCGATTGACGAAGCGGCCGTCGGTGATGGCTTTCACATAGGCATGCACCCGCAGCGGCTGCCCCTGGAAGCGGCCCTGCTTGGCGCCCAGCGACACGCTGATGGTCGCACCGACGCCGGCCTGGCGCGCCTGCTCGACCACCGACGCATCGTTGATGGAGGCAAAGCAGCAGACGCCGGGCGCGGGCTTGGCGTCCAGAATGGCGCGCAACAGGTAAGTGCCATCGCCGGGCGTGCCGCCGCCGGGGTTGTCCGCGTACTCGTTGACGACGACGGGACCATGCGCGGCGGCCAGCGCCATGGCGACGCCCTGCTCCGGGCTAGGCAGCGATGGCCGGAACGCCTCGCGGTGCGACCAGATCCATTGCGCGACTTCATTCGCGCAGCGCTCGGCCAGCGCCTGATCGCCCGCCGTGGTGCAGACCACGGCCGGGCACGGCGCGGCGATATCCGCAAGGGGAAAGCCATGGAACCACGAACAGTCGATCACGCCCGGCAGCGCGGCCAGCTTGGCGCATACGGCATTGACCTCGGCGGGAATGAAGCCTTCCTGCGTCGTGACAATGTAGGGCAGCATGGGCAGGCGGCGCATGGCGGTTACCGGCTTGAGCCGGCCGCCGATGATCTCGAGCAACAGCGCCACCGCCTCGACCGCGCGGTCGTGAAAATCGGTGTGCGGATACAGCTTGCAAGGCAAGGTCAGATCGCAGGCCTGCCGCATGGCCTCGGTCATGTTGCCATGCAGGTCATAGACGGCGGCAATCGGGACCTCGGCGCCCACCAGCCGGCGGACCGCCAGGCACAGATCGCCTTCGATGTCCTCGATGCCATCGGCGACGCCGGCGCCGTGCAGCGCCAGCAGCACGCCGTCCAGCGGCAAGGCGGCGTGGATGCCGTCGAGGATTCTGCGTTTCATCTCCGCATAGGCCTGGGCCTCGATCGTGCCCGAGGGCGTGGCCTGGCCGACGAAGGTGCAGATCAGTTCGGCGCCCTTCTGTCTGGCGCCTTCGATGAAACCGCCGACCTGGTGATTCGATTTGTCAAAGGCTTGCAGTATCTCTTCCCTGCCGTATTGCTCGAATGCGCGCAGCGGCGTCTGGCCGGCGACCTCGGCGGCATAGGTATTGGTTTCATGGATCAGGCCGGCGACAGCGAGTCGCGGCGCGGCAGCTTTAGCGTTTGCCATGGCGTATCCCTTGCCTTCAGCGATTGACTTTCTTGGGGTCGAAGCTCAGCGCAATCAAGGCGCTGACCAGGAGCGAACCCGCGATGATGTAGATGGCTGGCGCGGTGCTGTGATAGATGTCGCGGATCCAGCCGATCAGGTAGGGGCTGACGAAACCGCCCAGATTGGCCAGGCTGTTGATGATGCCGATCGACGCAGCCGCGGTGGCCCCGCCCAGGAAGGCGGTGGGCAGCGTCCACATGATGGGAGAGAAGCTGATGATGCCGGCGGCGGCCACCGACAATGAGACGACGGCCAGCGTCAGGTTGGTGCCCGCGGACACGCTGGCGACCAGTCCCGCCGCGCCCAGCACCAGGATGAAGACCAGGTGCCAGCGGCGTTCCCGGCGCAGGTCGGAGCTGCGTCCGACCAGGATCATGGCCACCATGGCGACCAGATACGGAATGGCGCTTAGCAGGCCAATGCGCAAACCGCCCTCGGCGCCGGCGTCCTTGATCAGCGTGGGCAGATAGAAGCCCAGCGTGTACAGCGCCATCATCGCCGGAAAGGTCATGGCGACGATCTTCCAGATGCGCGCGTCGCGCAGCGCCTGCAGCAGAGGCATGTGCTCGCGGCCGGCGTTGTCCGCAGCGATGTCGCGCTCGATCAGCTTGCGCTGTTCCGGCGTGAGCCACGCGGCGTCCTGGACGCGATTGGTCAGGATCAACAGCACGCCGATGGCCAACGGAATGGTGGGCAGCGCTTCCAGCACGAACAACCATTGCCAGCCGGGATGCCCGCCGACCAGATGGAATCGTTCCATGATCCAGCCCGACAGCGGGTTGCCGATAAGGCCGGCCACCGGAATGCCAGCCTGGAAAATGGCCGTCATCTTGGCGCGGCGGCGGTTGGGAAACCAATAGGTCAGGTAGAGGATCACGCCGGGGTAGAACCCGGCCTCGGCCACGCCCAGCAGAAAACGCACTGTGTAGAACTGCCAGGGCGCGGTGACGAAAGCCATGATGCCGGACAGGATGCCCCATGAAATCATGATCCGCGCGATCCACAGGCGCGCGCCCACGCGATGCATGATCAGGTTGCTGGGCACTTCGAACAGCATGTAGCCGATGAAGAACAATCCCGCGCCCAGGCCATAGGCGGCCTCGCTGAACTGCAGGTCGGCCAGCATGTTCAGCTTGGCGATGCCGATGTTGATGCGGTCCAGGTATGCGACCACATAGCAGAGCATCAGAAAGGGAATGAACCGCAGCGCGACCTTTCTGTAGGTCGCGTCTTCAAAGGCTTGCTGGTCCGGGCGCGCTGCGCGGCCGGCGGGGAGGGTTGCACTTCCGCTCACGGGTTTTCTCCTTGGTATGTCGTTTTTGGGTGCTGCGGCTTATGCCGCGCGACGCTGGCTGAGTTGCCTGGCGTGGTCCTGGAAGCCGCGCAGCGCGTCGGGGGGCACCAGCGATCCGCCGGTGGCCCAGATGACATGAGTGGCGGCTGACATGTCGATGTCCGGCGCATACGCGCGTCCGGTGGCCGATCCCAGCCAACCCGGCCCCGAAACCGCGGCGGCGGCCGACGGCTCGACCTCCACGCCCAGGGTGTCTTTCAGCGCCAACAGGTTCAGGTAGAGCTCGTCATCCGACACGGTGAAGACGCCGCCGAGCTGGGGCCTCATCAGCGACGCCACCAGTTCGGAAGCCTGGCCGACGGCCAGGCCGTCGGCCTCGGTGCGGTTGTCCAGGCCGATGTCGTAGACCGACACTGGAGAATCCGCACCCGATGCCAGCTGCACCAGAAAGCACGGCGACGCCACGGGTTCGGCGAAGAAGCAATGCACGTTGGGGCCGAACAGCGCCTTCAGGCCATGGCTGATGCCGCCCGGCGCGCCGCCGACGCCGCAGGGGATGTACACGAACAGAGGGTGCGCCGCATCGACCACGCGCCCCGCTTCGGCCAACTGCCGCGCCAGTCCGCGCGCCGCGGCGGCGTAGCCGAAGAACAGCAGCTCGGATTGTTCATCGTCGACAAAATGGCTGCGGGGCGCGGCCAGCGCCTGCGCCCGCCCGGCCGCGACGGCCTCGGCGTAGTCGCCGGCATGCTCCACCACGCGCACGCCGCGTTTGCGCAAACGGTCCTTCTTCCATTCCTTGGCATCGGCGGACATATGCACCACGGCATCGAATCCCAGCGCGGCGGCCATGACGCCGATGCTCATGCCCAGGTTGCCGGTGCTGCCCACGGTCACGGCGTACTGGCTGAACAAGGCGCGGGCCTGCGGCGTCGCCAGGATGCGCCTGTCCGTCGCCGTATCCTTGAGCAGGTCGTGTTCCAACGCGATCGACTCGGCAATGGCCAGCACTTCGTGAAAGCCGCCGCGCGCCTTGATGGACCCGGCGACGGGCAGCTCGTCATCGCGCTTGAGATACCAGCTGCCCGACGCGTCGCCGGCGCCCAGCGCCTGCTGCAGGGGTTTGGCGGCCATCAGCCGGGACTCGATATGCCCGCCCGCGGCGGCAAGCTCGGGAAACAACGCGGCCAGCAGCGGCGCGCAACGCGCCAGGCGGCTTTCGGCCTCGTCGATCAGAGCCAGGGACGGCGCGGAGCCGGGCAAGGGCCCTCCCCTAGCTGGGTTGAGCCATAGCAAAGGCGTTCTTGCTTGAAGATTTTCTAATAGCTGAGGATCGAAATTGGCGGTCATCATGGACTTGCGGGTTGATGGTTCGGCGCAAATCGTAGATTCCGGAGGCATGCAAGAATAGCGATCATTTCTAATTCAGCCATTAGTGTGACTTATGTCTGTCCATTTCGACTCGACACTCCTGGGCGCCCTGCGGTGTTTTGACATGGCCGGCCGTCATCTCAGCTTCACCCGGGCGGCGGCCGCCATGAATCTCACGCAAAGCGCGGTGAGCCAGCAGATCCGGCAGTTGGAAGACCGCCTGGGCTACCTGCTGTTCGTCCGTCAGCAACGCGGCCTTAAGTTCACGCCCAAGGGCGAGTCGCTGTACACGACAGTCAGCCGCGCGCTGGGCGACATCCAGCAGGAAATCGAGCGGCTGGGCTTGCCGGCGTCCGCGCTGCAGGTCAATTGCCTGCCATCGTTCGCGCTGCAATGGCTGATGCCGCGCCTGACCGAATTCCATCGCTTGCAGCCGGACATATCGGTGCGGTTGAAGGCGGAGTTCCAACTGCTGGACCGCAAGCTGATGGAGGAAGAAGACATAGACCTCGCCATCCGCTATGACCCGGCGCACTACAGCCATCTGCAAGCGGACGCCCTGCTGGACGAATACTTGCTGGTGGTCGCGACGCCCGAATACCTGGCCGCGCACCCCGCGTTTCGCACCGGCAAATCGCTCGACGGCGTCGAGTTCCTGCACGACGCCTCGCCTTGGGTCGGCGCCGCGGAGTTCATCGAGTGGCGCACCTGGATGCAAGCGCATCGGCCAGGCTGGATCCGCCACCTGGAGGGGCCGCAGTTCAATCTGGCCAGCCTGGCCATTGGCGCCGCGCTGAATCACCAGGGCGTGGCTATCGGGCGCAGCGCAATGGTCTATGACGAGATCCGCAGCGGCCGGCTGGTAGACGTGTTCGGCAAGCACGTGCCCGCGCCGGCGCGCTATGTGTTGCTGTCGCGCCGGCCTGAGGAGCGGCGCACCCGGGTCTTTTCCGAGTGGTTGAAATCCGAGTGCCGCAACTTCGACAGCGCGCGTTCGGCGCTGATAGGATGCGCGCGCGGCTAGCTTGCCGCTCAGAACCGATACGCTACGCCCGCGCTGAATGACCTGCCGTTGCCTGGCAGAAAGATCGGCATCGCGGGCGTGGCCGTATTGCGGATGGCATAGCTGCTGGCGTAGGTCTTGTCTGTCAGGTTGTCAGCCTGCACGTACCCGCTCCAGTGCGCATCGTGCTCGTATGCGACCTTGAAGCCCAGCAATGCATAGGCGTTCTGCTGCGTGCCCGGCGCATTGGCGTGGTTGGTTTCGGTGTCGCTCATCAGCCAGCGCAGATTGGGGCCGAAACGCCATCCACCCAGGCGGTACATCACCTCCGCGCTGAGTAGGTGGCGCGGCACGCCGGCGATGCGGTTGCCCTGGTACTCACCGCTGCGGAAGCGGAAATCGCTGAAGGTATAGGCGATGCGGTAATCGAACGCCCCCTCGCCAGGAGAGGGCAGGCTGCCGTTGACACCGGCCTCGATGCCCTGATGGCGGGTGCGTCCGGCGTAGTTGTAGGTACCCGCCGGCGTGCCGTTCGCGTTGGTGACGGACATGAGTTCGTCCTCGACGTTGCTGCGGTACAGGGACACAGTCCAGTTCAAGTCGCGGCCAGCGATCTGGACCGTGCCGTCTCCGCCGACTTCATACGTCAGCGCGCGTTGCAGGTCGAGCTTGCTCATCGACGTGACCGCGGTGGCGGGGTTCATGGGCGCGGGCACTTCGCCATTGACGATTTCCCAGAAGGTCGGGGCTTCGTTGCTGCGGCTGACGTTGGCGTACCAGCGCTGGGCGACAGCCGGTTGCCAGATGATGCCCAGGCGCGGCGTGGCGTAGTTCCAGTCCTGGTCCAGGGCTTTTCCGCTGTTGCGTTCGCGCGCGTCGCGCACCGCCTGGGTGTACTTCAGGTCGCCGACCAGGCTCAATTGCTCGGTCACGTGCCAATCCAGGCCGACCAGCGCGCTGCGGTTCTCGGCCTTGAGGTCATAGGCGCCGAAGCGTTGCAGGCGGCGGCCATCGGCGGGGCGTATGGCGTAGAGGTCGCGGTCCATGTCGCTGCGCTGCCAGTCGAGCGCGACGCGGTAGTCCACGCTGCCGGCCTTGCCAGCCAATTGCCAAACCAGGCCGTAGGTATCGCCATCCGTCACATTGGCGACCTGGGGATTGGTGAAGTCATCGTTGGTACGCTGCCAATAGATGCCCGCGGTCTGATTGAGCGCGTCCGTGCCCCAATAGCTGCGGTTGGCGATGCGGAACTGGCTGGTGTCGCGGTGCAGATCGCGCTTGTAGACGTTGTTGGCCAGGTCTTGCGGCGTATTGCCGTCGCCCAGCACGCTACGCGGATCCTGATACATGCGGGCCTTGGGCACGGGCTGGGGGATGTCGAACTTGAGGTCCGTGTAGGACAGATACGTGCGGTTCTCGAAGGTGCCGCGGCGAAAGCCCAGGTTGCCCTGGAAGCTGGAACGTTCGGACGACGAATGGTGGCGGTAGCCGTCTGACTTGTCGTAGCCAAAGCTGAAGCGGCCGTCCAGGCGCTCGTCGTCAAAGCCCTTGGATAGCGTGAGATTGCGGGTGCCAAAGCTGCCGCTGCCCAGGCGGATGACATCGCTCTGGGTTCCGGTCAGGGACTGGAAGTCGACCTCCCCGCCCAGCGTGGTCGCGCCAGGCGATAGCGCGTTGGCGCCGCGCCGCACAGTGACCAGGCCGGCGTTGCGCGGTTCAAGTAGGCTGATGATGAAGGAGCCGTCGGCATCGTTGAGCGGCAGGCTGTCCTGCATCAGCAGGATGCCGCGGCTCAAGGGGTTGCTCTGGATGCCCGAACCGCGGATGTTCAGGCGCGGCTGATCCAGCCCACCGAAGAACTCCTGCACGATCACGCCGGGCTGGTAGTCCAGCGCGTCGCGCAGCGTAATCAGGCGCACTTCCTGCTGCGGCTGGGCCAGATTGGTGCCGCCGGGCACGGTCTGCAGTTCGGCCTGGGCCTGCTGCGGGCCAGGGTCGAGGGCGCGCGTCAGGGACTGGCCGGACACGACCACGGGCGCCAGCGAAGGTACCGTCTGGCTGGCGGGGGCCACGCGCAGCTGGCCAGCTTCCTGGGCAAAGGCCGTGGACAGGCCGAGGGCGCTGAGAGTGAGGCTGGACGCCAGTTGGCGCAGGACGGGGGACGTCATGGGAGTGCTTCCGCGTAGAACTGAATGGGCTGGATTACCAGGACAGATGGAACATGGCTTTGGCCAGCAAGACGATGCCGACCATGTGACAGAAGACGCTGATGTGCACGCGCCTGCGCAGCGCGCTGTGCAGGCGCTGGCGCCGCGCCAGCGTCATGGCCGTGACTACGTGCACCAGCACGCTGGCGGCGAGCGCGATCTTGATCGACAGCAGCAGGCCGAAGGATGAACTGCCCGGGCTGGCAAGCGCGCCGCGGTACTGCCAGGCCATGCCCAGGCCAGCTAGGTACAGCACGGCCACCGCCCAGGGCACCACGGCGCGCACGCGCGGGCCGAGCTGGCCGCCCAGCGCGCGGCGCACATCGGCGGGCAGGCGCTTTTGCACGGGCTCCAGGAACAGCACCTCGAAGGTCACGGTGCCGACGAAGACGAAGGCAGCGTACAGGTGCAGGACGAGCAGGAAGGGATAGGTATTCATGAAAATTCCGTTATCGGAAAACAGGAAATCGAGTGGCTCGCATGTTCGAGTGGCTCGCATGTTCGAGTGGCTCGCATGCCTTAGAGCTGTCCGCCAGCCGCCAGCAGCAGCTCGCGCAGGCGCTCCACGTCGGCCTTGGGTATGCCGCCCGGCGGGCCGTTGCCGGAACACTCCGCCGGCCCCTCCAATGCGATGGGCGTGACGCGCCCCCGCTGCACCATGACGCAGCGGTCGACCAGCCCCAGCAGTTCCGCAGGGTCGTGGCTGATGCACAGCAAGGCCGCGCCGCTGCGCGCCAGTTCCTCGCCGCAGCAGGCGGCGAGCTGGCCGCGCAAGGCCGGGTCCAGCGCGCTGAAGGGCTCGTCCAGCATCAGCAGGTCGGGCGCCAGCGCCAGGGCGCGGGCCAGCGCGACGCGCTGCGCCATGCCGCCGGAGAGCTCGCCCGGCCAGGACTGCATGGCGGCGTCCAGCCCCACGCGGCCCAGCCATTGCGCGGCCATGGCGCGAGCCTCTGCGGGCGTTTTTCCGGCCGCGCGCAGCGGCAAGGCAACGTTGTCCAGCGCGTGGCGCCATGGCAGCAACCGCGGTTCCTGGAACATCAGCACGGGATGCCTGAAACCGTTGCGCAGCGCGCCGCCGCTGGGGCGGGCCAAGCCGGCGGCCAGGCGCAACAGACTGCTCTTGCCTGCGCCACTGGGGCCGATCAGCCCCAGCCGTTCGCCGGGGCGCAGGCGCAGGTTCACGTCCTGCAACACGGTCTGCGCACCGTAGCGCAGCGACAGGGATTGCATCTCAAGCATGACTGGGCTCCATCCACCGGCCCAGCCGGCGCTGCAAGGGTTGCAGGAAGGCGAACTCCAGCAAGGCCACCAGGCCCAGGATCAGCAGGACCCAGGCGAACAGTTCGGCGGTGTCGAACGTGCTGCGGGCATTGGCCAGCGCGTAACCCACGCCATTCTCCGCGCCCAGCACTTCGGCCATCACCACCAGCCGCACGCCGCCGCAGGCGGCGATCAACAGGGCCGCCAGCAGCGGCGCGCTGAGCGCCGGCAGATAGAGATGGCGCAGGCGCAGCCAGGGACCGCAGCGGTAGACATGGGTCATCTCGATCAGTTTGCGGTCCACATGCAGCATGCCCTTGACCGTGTTGACGTACATGCCGGGCGCCATCATCAGCGTCGTGATGAAGATCACCATGGGTGAGCCCAAGCCGAACCACAGCATGGCCAGCACCACGACGACCACCGGCGGCATGGCCATCAGCAACCAGCGCAGCGGTTCGATCAAGCCGCGCAGGCGCGCGCTGTGTCCGGCCAGCACGCCCAGCGCGAAGCCGATAGAAGCGCCTGCCAGCACTCCTGCGCCGATGCGCATCAGGCTGACGCCCGCGTTGGCGAAGAATTGCGGGCTGCGCACCAGCGGACCGATCGCGCGCAGCGCTTCCCATGGCGTGGCCATGAGCAACGGACCGAGCTGACGCGCAGCCACATGCCAGGCCAGCAGGAGCAGCAGCACGCCGGCTGCGCTCCAGGCGCGCGAGGTGCGTGCCGGCGTGCCCAGGACGGGGCCTTTGGAGCGCGTGCTCATCGGGCCGGCCCTCATGGTCCGTAAAACCCGGCGGGCGGCAAGGCGCCGCCGATGGCTTGCGGAAAGCGGCCGGCCAGCAGGCGGTACAGCGCCTCCAGTTCGGGACGCGCGTCGCGGGCGCTGCGGCTTTGCAGGCGGGTGCCGCGAATGGCGGTCTCGATGGCCGCCAAGGGCAGATGCGGCAGATGCTCGCGCACCAGCGCGGCGCAGTCGGCGGGATGATCGGCGCACCAGCGCGCGGAGGCGGTGTAGGCCTGATCCACGGCGCGGCACAGCGCCGCGTCGCCCGCCACGCCCGCTGCGGCCATGACACCCGCCTGCGGCAGCGTGGGTTGCGCGGGAAAGGCAGCGCTCCAGGCCTGCTCCAGGCTTTGGCCGCGATGCAACGCCGGCGCCCCTTCGGTCTGTTCAGCCCGCCACAACAGCAGCGAGGCCATGGGCTCGACCAGTAGCGCCTGCCCAGCCTGGCCATTGAGCATCAGCGCGATGGCGTCCTGTCCGTCGCGGGTACGGCGCAAGGCGACTGGCGCCAAGCCCCGCGCGGCATGCGCTTCCAGCAGGGTGTCCAGCAACACGGCGGGCAGATCGCGCTGAAACGGCACCACCAGTTCACGTCCTGCCAGATCGTCGAAAGTCCGCACCGCCGGATCGCGGCTGACCAGCCACAGGATGCCCCATACGGAGATATTCAACAGGCGCACAGGCATGCCGCGGTTGTGTAGCAAGGCCGGCAGCGTGCAGGGAGCGGCGCTGAAGTCCAGCTCCCCGTTCACCAGCAGGGTGCGCAATTGGTCCGGGGTCTGCCACAGGCGGAAATGCAACTGTTCGGCGTGATCCGCCAGCGCGCCGGTGGCCGCCATGTGCATCAGTGGATAGCTGACCACGGCGCCAGGGCCCCCCAGCGTCAGGCGGGCGCGGCGATCCGGCGCTGCCGCGCGCAGGACTCCCGCCGCGGGCAGCAGCGCCGCTCCCAAGGCCGCCGCGCAGAAGCGGCGGCGCATGTGCAAGTCATTCATTGAATTTCAAATAAGAATTGTTATCGTTTAAGATTCTCCCATTCACACTGAAAGACCCAGAATGACAAATATCAATCTGGCCGGCGCGGCCGTGGCCGCCCTGCTGGCAAGGCATCCGCTACTGCAAGGCTTGCCGCCGGGCATGGCCCAGGAAGTCGCGGCCGACCTGCTGCGCGGCGCCAGCCCGCTGCGGGCCGAAGCAGGGCAGATCCTGTTCGGCGAAGGCGACGAGGCCTCCAGCTACGTGCTGATAGAAAGCGGCCAGGCCGAGGTCATGCGCTACAGCTATAACGGCGATGAACGCGTGTTCCGCGTGTTCGAACCGGGCCAATTGATGGCAGAGGCAGCCATGTTCATGCCCCACGGCCGCTACCCCATGCAGGCTCGCGCCCGCAGCGTGCTGCAGGGCTGGCGCCTGTGCCGCCGCCAGTTGCACGATGCTTGCCGCCGCTGCCCGGAGCTGGCGCTCAAGCTGCTGGCCGCGCTAAGCAAAAGCCTGTACGACCAGGTCAACAAAGTGGACTGGATGACTTCCAGCTCGGCGCCCGAGCGGCTGGCCAATTACCTCATGGGCCTGCATGAACGCCAGGGCGCGGCGCTGACGCTGCCGCTGAACCAGCGCCAGCTTGCCGCTCACCTGGGCATCCGCGCGGAAACCTTGAGCCGCCTGCTCAACGACTGGCAGACACAGGGCTACATCAGCGGCAAGCGTTGCCAATGGGTGGTGCACGATCCGGCGCATCTGGCCAGACTGGCGACAACGGCGAAGCGGCCTTTCTGACAGTGAGGCCGTACCCACGCCACGCGCTGGCCAGGAATGATCCAGCTCTGGGCGCCAATGACTTTTGTCATCGGAGCAACGCCGGTCAGCGCCGGACAATGCAGGCAGATCCCCTCTCCTGCTCCCATGTCCGAATCCGCCTCTCCCCTTGCGCCTGCCTCGGCGGCTCCCCCGATCACCGAAGCAGACATCCGGCAACTGGTGCACCGCTTCTATGCGCAAGTGCGCCAGGATGAAACGCTGGGCCCGATATTCAACTCACGCGTGGCGGACTGGGACCACCACCTGGACCTGCTGTGCGACTTCTGGTCGGCGCTGCTATTGGGCACGCGCCGCTTCAAGGGCGCACCGATTCCCGCGCATGCGCGCATCCCGGATCTTTCCTGGCCGCTGTTCCAGCGCTGGCTGGCCCTGTTCCATGGCGTCACCGCCGGCCTGGGCCAGCCAGCCTTGCAGGCCCAGGCCGACGCCATGGCCGAACGCATCGCCGCCAAGCTGTGGAGCGTGTGGCAGCAGCGCCAAAGTCTGCCGCGCCTGCCCGACTCGCTGCCTGAAGGCGTGCGGCCCTACCGTGACAGTCCGGTGTTCACGCCCGACAATCTGCCGGCCGGTTTGCTCGCGGCGCATACGACCAAGGCCGGAACCTGGGGCTTGTTGAAGGTGCACGCCGGCGTGCTGCGCTACACGCTGGATGATCCGCCGCACACCGAAGTGGTGCTGACGGCCGGACAGCAAGTGCTGATAGAACCGCAGGTACGGCACCATGTGGCGTTCGAACTCCCGGGCAGTTTTCAAATCACGTTCTGCCGCGCCGACGCTCCTGAAGGCTGAACCTGAACGACATCGCCTGAGCTGCGCCGCCACGCCGCGCCGCGGCCCTCGCCCGGTTGCGGCAAGCCTCCCTTGCTTCAGGGGGCCGCGGCGCTGAGATGTTCATAAAGGATCGCCGCGCCTATCCCCATCAGCGCGATCCCGCCCAGGATCTCGGCCCGCTTGCCGGCAACGCTGCCCAGCACCCGTCCGAGCATCACGCCCAGGGTCACCATCAAGGTGGTTGCCAGGCCGATGGCGATGGCTGCCACCACGATGTTCACGTCCACGAACGCCAGACCCACGCCGACCGCCATGGCATCGATACTGGTGGCCAAGCCTGTTGCGGCCAGAAGCCAGAAGGAATGGCGCGTGACGGGCGCGGCATCCTCGTCTTCATCCTTGAGGCCGTTGCGCACCATCAGCAAGCCCAGGGTACAGAGCATCGCGAACGCGATCCAATGGTCCCAGGCGACCACGTACTTGGCGGCGACGGAGCCCAGCGCCCAGCCTATCACTGGCGTGATGGCTTCTATCACGCCGAAGATCAGCCCTGTGCGCAGGGCTTCCGGAAATCGGGGTTTGTGGAGCGCGGCGCCCTTGCTGACGGCCGCGGCGAAGGCGTCCGTGGACATGGCGAACGCGAGAACGATGATGGCGATGGCATTCATTTGAAGAAGGATCCTGCTGGGCGGAAACGGCACGGATCTTCCGCGCCGCCCAGCGTCGCGCGAAAAATCCGTGGTCTCGCCAAGCATGGATGCCGCCTGCGCCATGGCCGAGGAAGCCAAGAATGTTGACGCAAGCCCCCGCGGAACTGGCCGCAGGGAGGCTACTCCCCAAAGAGTGGAACCAGTCTAGCAGAGCCTGCCGACCGGTGTGTTACAGCACTACTCCCCGCGTATTCCCGCCTTCTCGATCACCTCCTTCCAGCCTTTGGCCTCCCTGCTCACCCATTCCTGCGCCTGGGCCTTGCCCGCGAACGGACCGCGCATGCCCAGCACGGCCATGCTCTGCTGGAACTCCGGCATGGCGTAGACCTTGGCGAGCGTGTCTTCCCAGACCTGCGCGATCTCCTTGGGCGTGCCCTTGGGCGCCATCACCAGGAATGCGAACGATACGTCGTAGTTTTTCAGGCCGGCCACGCCGGATTGCGCCGCGGTGGGGACTTCAGGCAGGTCGGCGTCGCGTTCCTTGCCCGACACCGCCAAGGCCTTCAGCTTGCCCGCCCGCACATGCGGCAGGACGCCGGGCGTGGCGAGAAAGGCGGCCTGTATCTGGTCGCCGAGCAAGGCGTTTACGGCTGGAGCATTGCCTCGATACGGAACGTGCGCGACCTCCATGCCGGCCGCAAGGCGGAGTTTTTCGAAGGCCAGGTTTCCAGGACTGCCGTAGCCCGCCGAGGCGTAGGTGATGCGATTGGCCTTGGCGTAGCGCAGGAACTCGTCCAGCGTGTTGATGCCCAGCTCGGGGCGCACCGCCAGCGCCAGCCCGAAGGACCCGGCCAGGCTCAGCGGTTCCAGCCGCTGGGTGACGTCCTTGTCCAGCCCCTTGAAGATATAGGGATTGACGGTCATCAGCGTATCCAGCGTCATCAGCAGCGTATAGCCGTCAGGCGCGGCCTGGGCCACGGATTGCGCGCCGATGTTGCCGGACGCGCCGGAGCGGTTCTCGACGACGATGGTCTGGCCCAGGAGCTTGCCCGCATGCTGCGCGATGGCGCGGGCTTCGAGGTCCAGGGGCCCCGCCGGCGGAAAGTTGACGATGAGGCGGACAGGACGCGAGGGGTAGTCGGACGCCATGGCAACCGAGGTTCCGGCCGCGAGCAGCGCCGTACAGAACAGCAAGGACTTGATCATGCTTGGCTCCTGGATGGGCCGGCCTGCTGGCCGGCGCCTCAGCGGGTTATCAGGCGATGGCGGACGGATGCGGACTGGTTTCGGCGTGGCGGATCATGTCGCGCGACAACTCCAGCAGCAAGTCGGCACGCAGCGCGCTGGCGGCGGGGTCATCCCACAGGTTGCGCAGCTCGTGGGGATCTTCATGCAGATCGTAGAGTTCGCCCCAGGCGGCATCGGCATAGACGCTGAGCCGGTGGCGCGGCGTCTGCAAGGTGCGCATGCGGGTGCGGCCGGGAAAACCGAACATGGTGCGCTGGCCCTCTTCCTCGATCAGCACCGCGTCGCGCACGCGCCCGGCCTCGCCCGACATGAGCGGCAGCAGCGATGCGCCCTGCATGCCGTTGTAGGCAGGCAGGCCGGCGCGCGCCAGGACGGTGGCGGCGATGTCGGCGGTGGAGCACAGCGCCTGGCTGCGCGGGGCGGCGGGCGCTGCCTGCGGATCGCGCCAGATAAAGGGCGTGCGGATCAGGCTCTGGTAATGGATCGGCCCCTTGAGCAACAGTTGGTGATCGCCGAAATAGTCGCCGTGATCGCTGGTGAAGATGACGACGGTGTTGTCGTCCAATCCGGTCTCGCGCAGCGCCTGCATGACGCGGCCGATGGTGGCGTCGATGTGGCTGATGGAGCCGTAGTTCAGGGCGATGGCCTCGCGCGCCTCGCGCTCGGTGCAGGCGAAGATGGCGGGTGTGTGCTTGACGGCCTTGCCCTGGTCGCGCTGCTGGTGCATCCAGGCTACGTGAGGCGGCGGCTGGCGGCCCGGCGCGGCGCCGGCGTGGAACGACTCCGGCAGCGTCACGTCTTCCGGGCGGTACATGTCCCAGTACTTGCCGTGAGGCGTGAAAGGATGGTGCGGATCGGGGAACGAGCACTGGATGAAGAAAGGCTTGCCGCTGGCCGCGTTGTCACGCAACTGCGCGATGGTCTGGTCGCCGATGTAGGCGGTGGTGGAGCATTCTTCCGGCACGCGGGTGCGCCAGGCCTGATGATGCTCCGTCAGCACATAGCCGGGCGCCGGCAGGGCATGCTCGGGCCCCCACAGGCGCCGCACCTCGGGATGTTCGCGGGCCAGCCAGCGCTCGTAATGGCCCCAGACCTGGTCGCCGTGATCCACCGCCAGCGCCACGCGCTCGAAGCCATAGAACGGCGTATCCAGGTCATGTCGAGGATCCGTGCGCCACAGCGGGCCCCATTCCTGATCGTAGTTGCCGGGCTCGGCGGTCCAGGCCTCGCCCTGCGCGCCGTCGCCAGCCGGCGGCCAGACGGCGGGCTTGCCGGTCATGTTCTGCAAGTGCGATTTGCCGATCAATGCGGTGGCGTAGCCCGCGCCGCGCAAGCGGTCGACGAAGGTGGTGGCGCGCTGCGACAGCGGAATGCCGTTGTGGCGCACCCCATGCACCGAGGGCATGCGGCCCGTCATCAGGGTGGCGCGATTGGGCATGCAAATCGGCGATGCCACATAGAAGCGGTCGGCGGACCACCCCTGCCCCGCCAGCGCGTCCAGCTCCGGTGTGCGCAGCATGGCGTTGCCATAACTACCCAGATGGTCCGCGCGCTGCTGATCCGTGATGAATAGCAGGAAATTCGGCTGCATCGTGTCTCCTCGCCGTCGGCTTTGCGCCGGCCGGGCTCTGTTGTCAGGCCATTATGTGTAGAGGAGACATAAATTGGTAATGAATTAATATTACCGAGCCATAACCGCGTATTTATGCCTCAAGGACGCCTGCATGGACTGGACCCACCGCATCCGCCTGCGCCACCTGGCCATCCTGGTGCGCCTGTGCGAAACCCGCAACCTGAGCCAGGTCGCGTCGGAACTCAACATCACGCAGCCAGCGCTGTCGAAGTGGCTGAAGGACCTGGAAGCAGACATCGGCCTGATGCTGTTCGAGCGCCATGCGCGCGGCATCGAGCCCACGCTGTACGGACTGGAACTGCGCGCGCATGCGCGCGAGATCCTGGGCAAGCTGGGCCGCGCCCAGGACACCATGGCGCAACTGGCTCGCGGCGCCACCGGCACGCTGGCCGTGGGCGTCACACCCAATATCGCCCCGGTGCTGCTGCCTCCCAGCATCCGGCGCTTTCGCGAACGCTATCCGCGCGTGCTGCTGCGGCTGGCCGAGAACACACTGGACTACCTGCTGCCGCTGATGCAGGAAGGCACGTTCGACGTGCTGGTGGGACGCCTGGAACAGCACTCGCTGCCGCGCAACCTGCATTACGAAGAGTTGTACGGCGAGCCTATCTGCCTGGCCGTGGGCACGGCGCATCCGCTGGCGAACAAGCGCAAGGTGACATGGGAGGACGTGCAGGAATACCCCTGGATCGCGCCCGGCCCGTCAACGCCGATGCGGACACGCATCGATTACGAACTGGCGCTGGCCGGCCAGCCCGCGCCCTGGCATCAGGTCGAATCGTCGTCGGTGCTGGTCAACCTGGCGCTGCTGGACGGCTCGGACCTGGTGCTGCCGATCTCGGAACGGCTGGCGCAGCATTTCGCCAAGCAGCACATGATCAAGGTATTGCCGCTGGCCATGCGCAGCCGCGGGATAACCGGCATGGTGTGGCGAGACGCCGCGCTGGCATCGGAGCATGCGGCTTACTTCATGGAGTGCCTGCGGCTGGCGCGGTGACAGCAAAGAGAAATGGCAGATAATCCACCGGACTCCCTGCCGCCTATCCAAAGGCGGCCGCACCGAAACACGACCGGCCCTGAACGAAGATTTCCATGACCCAATCCGAATACGAAATCGAACTGCTGCGCATCCTGCGCGTCCACAACGCCGCAGCCCGTGCCACGCTGACGGCGCTGATCGCCGCCCTGCCGCCCAAGGCGCGCGAGATCCACTTCGTGGTGTTCCCCGATCAGGACGGCGAAGGCACGTTTTCCGTGGTCGCCAGCCTGGAAGGCCCGGACCTGTTCGTGCTCAACAAGGCCATCGAAGGCCACCGTTACCTGTTCGATGTGCGCCACACGGAAGACGGCATCGAACCCGAGGTGCCGCTGTTCGCGTCGGACGAAGCCGGCTTCAATGTGCAGGACGTCATCGTCGATACCGCGATGCCATGGGTGGCGGAACTATGGGAAGCTTGCGGCCGCTCGCCACTGCCTGGATTGGTCTATGGGGAAGAAGGCTACGGGACACGCGAGCCGATCGCATTGCCGGCGTAGCCCCGTACTGCGGACCCATGTGGCGTTGCGGGCAGGCTCTGAACGCGCCACGGAACTCACCAGGCCACGTGGAACATCGCCTTGGCCAGCACCACGATCAGCACCATGTGGCAGAACACGCTGACATGCATGCGCCGGCTCAAGGCTCCGGTCAGGCGCTGGCGCCGCGCCAGCGTCAGGGCGGTGGCGACATGGACCAGCACGCTCAGGGCCAGCGCGATCTTCAGCGACAACAGGATGCCGAAGGACGAGGCGAACGGGTCGGCGAGCGCGCCGCGGTACTGCCAGGCCAGGCCCAGGCCGGCCAGGTACAGCACCACGACCGACCACGGCAACACCGACCGCACGCGCGGCGCGAGCTGGCTGCCCAAAGCGCGGCGCACGTCGGGCGGCAGGCGCTTGTGCACGGGCTCTAGGAACAGCACCTCGAAGGTGACCGTGCCGACGAAGAGGAAGGCGGCGAGCAGGTGCAGGATGAGCAGCAAGGGGTAGGTATTCATGGCTGCGTACGGGAATGGCCGTCAGTCAGGATTGTCCCATCAGCAAAGGTGGCACGGACATGACAAACATCAAACCCGCGCTCCGCGCGTAAGCTGCCAGCCCCGCGCTCGCAGCCCTGCCTGCCCGGTCCTCAGAACCTGTAGCTGACCTTCATCCACACGTTCCGGGGCGTGCCGTAGTTGTAGCCGTTGTAGCCCCCCAATCCGCTGTAGTAATACTTGTCGGTCAGGTTTTCCACATTGATGGAAGCGGACACATGCCTGTTGAAGTCATAGCGCGCCATCAGGCCGAACAGGGTGACGCCGCCCTGGCTGGCGCGGCCCAGCCCGCTGGCTTCGTCGTAGTAGATGCTGCTCTGGTAGCTGACGTTGCCGCCGATCGTGAGCTTGTTCCACTCGCCGGGCAGCCTGTAGCTGGCGGCCAGGCGGAACAGCCGCTGGGGCGTGCTCGGCAGCAGCAATGCGCCTTCGGCATCGCGCTTGGCGAAGTAGGTGTAGCCGCCCATCAGTTGCAGGCCGGGCGCCACTTCGCCGGATGCGGTCAATTCAAAGCCCTTGCTGCGCGCGCCTTTGACGGCGCGGTACGGCGTGCTGCCGTCCGGCAGCGGCGGGCTGGACGGGTCTTCGACCGCAACGTTTTCCTCCTGCGTCCGGAATATCGCGAAGCTGGTGTTCAGCTTGCCGTCCAGGTGCTCGCCCTTCAGGCCGAGTTCATAGTTCTGCCCGGTCTGCGGCGGCAGCACCACGTTGCCGGCGTCGCGCGAGGTGGTGGGAATGAAGATCCGGGTGTAGCTGGCATAGGCCGAATAATTCTTGCTCAGGTCCACGACCACGCCTGCATAGGGCGTGAAGACGCCGTTTTCCTTGGCGGTGGGATTGTGGGTCCAGAGGTTTGCGGGACCGTTGTAGGACGACGAGTTCTCTTCGTACCAGGTGGTCCGTGCGCCAAGTATCACCGATACCGGATCAGCCACCTTCAAGCGCGCCGAACCATAGATGGCGGTTTCCTTCGCGTCCAGGAAGGTGTTGAAGAAGGTGTAGGGCATCGACGGCCTCTGGACATCCCGCAACTCGTAGAAATTCACCGGGCGGCGGTCCCAGCCGGCCGGGTTTGCCGAGTTCAGATTGAGTTCGCTGGTGTAGCGGTTGTAGCTCACCCCCAAGACGGCGCGATGCTCCCTGCCGAATGCCTGGAACGGCCCTTCGGCGTAGACGTCGAAGGACTTGTTGGTCGAGTTTGCCGGGTTGTCGCGCAGCTCGATGGTGGAGGCGCCGGACGGCTCTATGGGCCGGTACGCAAGCAGATAGCCCCACGCCGCCTTTCTTTCGTTCTTCAGGCGGCTGGCATCCATCTTGATATGCCAGCCGCTGTCGAAGCGATGGTCCAGCGTGGCGAATATCCGGTCCGTGTACATGTCCCATTGGCTCCACGGCGTCACGGGATTGAAGGACCTGGGTAGATTCGTGCGCGTGCCGTCGCTGTAGAACAGCGGCGCCTGGCCGAAGTTGGCGCCGTCGATGGCGGTCTTCTGGTGCTCGTAGCCCAGGCTGACCGTGGTATTCGGCAGGATGTCGGCCTCCAGGATGCCGTAGAAGACATCGTCGGAGCGCTTCTTGTAGTCGATGAAGCTGTCGCCCGCGGTGCGGGCGGCGACAACCCTGCCGCGCAGCGTCCCGGCGCTGTTCAGCGGGCCGCCCAGGTCGGCTTCCGCGTTGTAGCTGTTCCAGCGGCCGACGCCCGCGGTGACGTGGCCGGCGAACTCCGAGGTGGGGCGCTTGCGCACCAGGTTCACCGAGCCGCCGGGTTCGCCCACGCCGTTGAGCAGGCCCGCGGCGCCGCGCACGACTTCCACCCGGTCGTAGATGGCGGTGTTGATCATCCCTGCTTCGGCGGACGGCGTCTTGAACGACAGCGTGGGTACGCCATCGAGCATGGTGTTCAGCGCGAAGCCGCGCGAGGTGAATTGCACGCGCTCATCCAGCCGCTCGACCGCGATGCCGGGCGTCTGGCGCATCACTTCGTCAAGCGTGTTCAGATTCTGGTCGTCCATCTGCTGCCGCGTGACGACGCTGATGGATTGCGGGGTTTCGCGCAGCGACAGCGGCATGCGGGTGGCCGCGCTGGTCGCCGGCACGGTATAGGAGCCAGTCCCTTCGGAGGGACCTTCATCGCCAGCGCCGGTCACGGTCACGGCGGGCAGGGCCGTGACCTCGCTCTGCGGCAATTTGCGCAGGGTGTAGCCGCCATCGGCGCGCCGCGCCGGTTCCAGGCCGCTGCCGGCCAGCAATTGGCGCAGCCCGTCCTCGAAGCCATAGCTGCCGCGCAAGCCGGGCGACTGCAGGTCGCGCGTCAGGGCGGGATCGAACGACAGCAGCACGCCGGCCTGGGCGGCGTAGGCCGAGAGCGCCGCGCTGAGCGGTCCGGGCTCGATGGCCACGCTCACCTGCCCGGCCGGCGCCTGCGCGTGGACGGGCGCCATCACCCCGGCCAGCGGCAGCGCGAATGCGCCAGCCGCGAGCAAGGCAGGAAGGGAGACGCTTGCGCGCAGCAGGGGAAACTGAGGGGGCATGACATGCACTCCAGATATTGGTCTTACCCTGGTAGCCAGATAAGACGCAGAAAGTGCTAGTCGCCGTTACAAAATAGTCTCGCCGCGCGGCACCAGCGACACCCAGTAGCGGGTGCGATGGCGCAGGCCGAGCTGCAGGGTGTCCGCCACCGTGGCCAGCACCCGGTCGGGCTCGGCCAGCGGGAAGGCGCCAGAGATAGGTAGGTGCGCCACTTCGGGCGCGCAATCGATCCAGCCCTTGCGGTAGCGCTGGAGTTCGCGCAGGAATTCACCCAGGGGCATGCTGTCGACCTGCAGCATGCCGCGCTGCCAGGCGGACGGATCGCCAGTCAGCGCTTCGGCAGCGTCGATATGCCCGCTGGTGAAGCGCAAGCCCATGCCTGCCGGCACGATGCGCGCCGCATCCGCGGGCGCGCCCCGCAGCGCCACGCGCACGGCGCCTTCCAGCACCTGAACCGCTGATACGCCGTCGTCGCGCCTGACCACGAAGCGCGTGCCCAACGCGGTGATGCTGCCTTCGCGGGTGCGCACGATGAAGGGCCGCGCGAGCTGTTGCGGGTCCGGCGCGGTTTCGATCAGGATTTCGCCGCCATGCAGCGCGATCAGCCGCTGCTGGGCATCGAACAGGACATCCATGGCCGTGGCGGCGTTGAGCACGACGCGGCTATGGTCCGCCAACATCACCTCGCGCCGCGCGCCGACCGGCGTGCGGTATTGCGCCACCCAGCCGCGCCAGGCTTCATCGACCTGCGCATAGCCGATGGCGCCCCCGGCGCCGATCAGCACCAGCAGCTTGCCCAGCGCGGCGCGGCGGGCGGGCGAACGCGGCCGGCCCAGCACGGGCAACATGCCCTTGGGCACCGCCTCGAAACGGCGCGTCAGGGCTTCGGTGCGCTGCCAGGCGCGTTCGTGTTCGGGATCGGCCTGGCGCCAGGCCTGCCATGCGTCCCGGTCCGCCTGGCTGACGGCGCCCGAGGTCAAGCGCAGAAACCATTCCACTGCCCCGTCCAGCGCGCGCGGGTCGATGCGCCCTGCTTCGCTGGCGCTCACGGCGCGAACTCCAGGCACTGGCGCAAGGCGCGCGCAATGTATAGCCGCACGGAGCCGACCGACACGCCCAGCGCTTTGGCGATGTCCGCGTGCGTCAGGCCTTCAAGCTGGCAAAGCAGGAATGCGCGCCGCACGGGTACGGGCAGGCCGTCCAGCATGGCATCGATCTCGCACAGCGCTTCCAGCGCCAGGGCGCGCTCCTCGGGCGATGGAGCCTGTGCCTGGGGCAACTGCGCCAGCGTTTCCAGATAGGCGCGTTCCAGATCCCTGCGCCGCAGGTGGTTGACCATGAGGCCGTGCGCGATGGTCGCCAGATAGGAACGCGGCTCGCGGATATCGCCCGGTTCACGGCGGGCCAGCACACGCAGGTAGGTGTCGTGCACCAGGTCCGCGGCGTCGAAGGCGCATCCCAGCTTTTTGCGCAGCCAGCCCTGCAGCCAGCCTTGATGTTCCTGGTACAGCGTATGCAGGGGATGCCGCGGAGAGGGGTCGGAGGCGGCCATGAAGACGCACGGTTATAAATGAGAATAACTATAATTTACAATATTGTGCCTGCGACGGGTGAAATGACTGCGCCCGGCCCCTGGATCCAGGGGCCGGGCGCAAATGGACTATCCAGATGGAATGCTGGCGTCTTACTTCTTCGAGGCGTCCTGCTCGACCACCATGTCCAGCACATACACCTGCTTGGGCGCATCCGCGGGCGGGTTCTTCCAGTCGTAGCGCTTCACGCGCAGCACGGTACGCACGCCGTCCTGGTGCTCGAAGCCTTCGATGGACTGATACAGGGGATGCCACTTGTCCTGTGCCGGCTGTTGCACGCCGGCCTCGTTGTAGCGGCGCTCGCGCACCATCAGGCACTGGTAGTTGCGGATCAGCGGATGGCTGCACTCGGTCTTCTTCGCGGCGACTTCCAGGAACATGATTTCGCCAGCGCTGCCGTACAGAGTTTCAGGCGTGGGTTCGCCGACGAACTTCAGGACGCTGCCGTCCTGCGCGACCAGCTCCAGCGCCGGTTCAGACGCTTCGCCGCTGAGCGTGGCGCGCAGGTCGCCCTTCATGCGCTGGCCGATCTCGGCGTCCAGGCGCATCAGGCTCTGGTCGCAGGCCTTCATGGTGGACGCGAGGTTCGCCACGTGCAGCACGCCGTTCTTGTAGGTGTAGCCGCCGAACTGCGCATTGCAGCCGCCGCGGATGTTCAAGGCGTCCTGCGTGAACGACAGGCGCAGTTGGTGTTCGACGCCGGCCTGCAGCGCGGCGATGGGCTTGCCCGCCGCATCGGTGGCGGAGGCCAGGCGCCAATAGTAGGCAGGCAGGTTCACTGCGGGGCTGGCGGGCGAGGTGGCGGTAGTGGGCATGGAGGACGATCCTTCGCGGGGAGAGGAGGTCGGAGCGCAGGCTTGCAGCAGCGCGGCGCATACGGACGCAAGGAGGATGGTTTTCTTCATGGTTCGTTCCTGTCAGCCGGATGGCACTGATGAAAACCGGGATTCTACGTTCGCGGGATGGACGTTTTGAACGCGCGGCCATCCAGTCGGTTTCAAAATCTTGCCGCAGATCCGGCCTGAAGAACACCCGCTGATTCGCCAAAAATACGGGTTTTCCCCTAGTAAACACGCGCCATTCTTGCGCGTGTACGCGTGCCTGCGGAACCCTCGATAACTTACAACTCCATACATTACCCGCAAAATCCTGCAAGTATTGCCAATACAACGTTAACTGCGCGCAATACGCGCGAGGCCTTGCATGACAGAAGCCGCTCGCAAGGGGCGATCGGCTCCCGCGCTTAGTTGGCTGCCGGATAGGCCGCCCCCGTCAGGCAGGCCCGAGCCCACTCGTAATCGTCGTCGCTAACGATCTCTCCGTCGATCTTGGGCAGCGGCTTGGCAGGATAGGAGAAGTCCGGCTGTTGCGGCTTCATATTCCATTTGGTCTCGCCCGCTGTATCGGAGCATGCCTCGTCCGAGCTGCTGAAGGAGCACGACGCCGCCAGCTTGGGTTTGCCATCCACCACGTTGGCGACATAACGCTTGGTGTAGACGCTGCCCGAGGCCCAGTACTCGTCGACGGAGCAGATGCGATCCTTGTTCTGGTAATGCCGCGTCGCGAAGCAGCCGTAGTAGGCATGTTCGCCCGGCAGGATGTCGCATGATGTCGAGTAGCCGGCGTAGGCGCCGCCGGTGAATTGCGCCTGGAACTGCTGCTGGCTGACCGCAAGGCTGATCATGTCGGGCAGCGCGGCGCCCTTGCGCGTCTCCTTGAACTGCGCCGTGCGGTCGCGGATCAAATCGCGAGCGATGCCTGCGGCCGTCTTGCCGGCGGGAACCGAGCCCGGATCCTCGAGCAGGTTCGCGAGCGCCTGGTCGCGCGCCAAGAGCCAGCGCTTCTGGTTGTGCGCCAGCATGGCGCGGATATCGGCGTCGGGGGCCTGCTTCAGTATTGCAGAGTAGGCCCGGTTCAATTCAGCGTCCGCCGCAACGGTCTTCCGGTCCGAGCAGATCAGCTTTTCCACGGCGCTGCCCGCCTTGCCGCAATCGATCGCATGGGCGGGCGCGGCAAGCGCGAAGAAACCAGCCGTGCACAACAAGCGGCCAGCGAAGAATCCAGATTTCATGTGACGTTTCTCTTTGACGATGCGCTGCGCATTATCTCGATAGTTGAAGGCCGCTTTGCTTCCATCGCGATGCAGCAGCGGGGCTGCAATTTTGCACGGGACTTTTTAACAGACTCGAAACAGATTTCAACGTTATGCAACGCTGAGCCGGATCACCGGGCCGCTGGAATAATCCCCTGCCCTTGCGCGTCTACCTGGTGGCAGACTGCGAGAAGAACCGCGCGGCGCCATGGATCAACCAGCCGCTCGCGCGGGGTTTCGCGCCCCGCGCCCGCCGGCGCAGAACGGAAGTGTTTGATATGAAGTCGATCAGATCCCTTGCCTGCGGCATCGCCCTGGCGTGCACCGCGGCCGGC
This sequence comes from Achromobacter xylosoxidans, assembly GCF_002192695.1. Lineage (GTDB taxonomy): Bacteria > Pseudomonadota > Gammaproteobacteria > Burkholderiales > Burkholderiaceae_B > Achromobacter > Achromobacter xylosoxidans_C. Next base: position 185,948 of record NZ_MTLG01000052.1, on the reverse strand, counting down.
AGTGTCTGGGCCGCTCCCAGCCTGAACGTGTACGGACCCGGCGGCCCCGCGCCCGCGATGAAGGAGGCGGCCGCGGCGTTCGGCAAGCTGCACGGCATCGACGTCGCCGTCACCGCTGGCCCAACGCCGGCCTGGGCCGACAAGGCCAAACAGGACGCCGACGTGATCTACAGCGGCGCCGAAAACATGATGAGCGGCTTTGCCACGGCGCTTCCTGGCGTGTTCGAACTGCGCGAGGCGCGCACGCTGTACCTGCGGCCCTCCGCCATCCTGGTGCGCCCGGGCAACCCCAAGTCCATCAACGGTTTCAAGGACCTGCTCAAGCCGGGCATCAAGGTCATGGCCGTGTCAGGCGCGGGACAGACCGGATTGTGGGAAGACGTGGCGGGCCGGCTGGGTGATATCGAGACCGTGCGTGCCTTCCGCGCCAACCTGGTGCTGCCCGAGGCCGGCAACAGCGCCCAGGCGCGTACCCAATGGACCGAGGACAAGACCATAGACGCCTGGCTGATCTGGAACATCTGGCAGGTGTCGAACCCCGAGCTGGCCGGCGTGGTCGAGGTGGAAGAGCCGTACCGCATCTATCGCGACGCGGGCGCCGTCGTCACCAAGAAAGGCAAGGGCAATGCGCAGGCGCAGGCCTTTGTCGACTTTCTGACGGCGCCCGAAGGCCGGGCGATCTTCAAAAAGTGGGGCTGGAAAACGGATTGAGCCTGGACTGCCTGACGGCAAGTACATAAGGCACCGCGTCCTTCGGTCTCTCGGAAACCGTAACCTTCCGGCTCCCCGGATAATCCGCTCCCGCATCGCCTTGATCGCCGGGAGCGGACTTTTCTTGCTTGCCGTCAGCGATCCGCACTAACGGCTAATCCACGTCGGCGTTGGCACTTCGACAGCTGGTGATAATGACATCCGGAAATAAGACAAAATAAAACCAAAATACTCACAAAATTGCTAATACGTTTACATTGTGATTAAATGTGAAGAAATGCATAATAATTTCACAACTAATAACATTTAATCGCATTTCCGGAGAAGCAATGAAGTGGGCAGCTGTTGCAGGCTTGGCCGTGGTGTTGGCGGGTTGCGCCAACCCTCAAGCAAGAAAGGACTTTTCACGAGATCTGGCGGGCGGCAATCTGCCTGCGGCCACCAGTAACGCGGTGCTGGCGGCCGGTCCCGAAGGCGCCGCTCCGACGAATCTGCCTTGGGCCCTGGAAGCCGGAACCCTCTTGCGGCAAAGCGGCCTGGCCGAGCGGTCCACGCAAATGCTGGACGGCGCCGAAGAGCTGATGAAGGACGACGACACGCGCAATGTGGCGGCCAGTGTCGGCAATCATGCCCTGTCGCTCGTGGCCAATGACAACGTGCTGCCCTACGCTCCGGCCGTGTACGACACGGTCATGCTCAATACCTACAAGGCTTTGAATTTCTGGCAGTTGGGCGACCATGCCAACGCGCGTGTCGAATGGAACCGCAGCGATGACCGCCAGCGTCGCGCAGCCGAACATTTCGAGGCAGAGATCAGCAAGCAGCGCGATGAGCTGAAGGAAGGCGAAAACGCCGACCTGGTCAACCGCAGCCTGTCCGGCACGGACGAGACCCTGCTCAAGGCCGGCGTCGACTTGTCCCAGTGGACGCCTTACGCCGGTTACATCAACCCGGCCGCACTCTACCTGCATGGCCTGTACTTTCTGATCAACGGCGAAGGACAGGCTGATGCAGATAAGGCACGCGCCAGCCTGGAGCGCGCGTACGCGCTGACCAAGAATACGCAGGTCAAGATCGACGCGGCGGCAGCCCAGTCCAAGAGCGGCAAGCTCAAGCCTGCGGTCTGGATCGTCTTCGAGAACGGCACTGCGGCGCACAAGGAGCAATTGCGGATCGACCTGCCCCTGTTCCTGGTGAGCGGCAACATCAAGTACACCGGCATTGCCCTTCCGGTCATGCGCGAAGGCACGCCCGCCTACCCTTACCTGAGCGCCGGACGTCAGCAAACGCAAGTCCTGGCGGACATGGACACCATCATACGCGGCGAGTTCAAGACCCGTTTCAACGCCATCTTGATCAAGGAAATCGTGCGCGCCACGGCCAAGACCGTGCTGCAGAAGCAGCTGAACGACTCCAGCCCGCTACTGGGGGCGTTGGCCGGGATAGCGCAGGCTGCTTCGACGCAAGCCGACCTGCGTTCGTGGTCGACGCTACCGCACAACTTCCAGCTAATGAACGTGCCATATCCCCAGTCGAACCAGCTGACGCTGGGCGTCCCCGGCCATGAAGACATCGTGGTCGACCTGCCCCAGGAAAAAAGACCGGTAGTCGTGTATGTGCGAGCCCTGAATGCCGCTATTGCGCCTCGCGTCGACATTCTGGCCTCCAAATAACGATCTACAAGGAACACCATGAGCGTAAAGCTTTCTCTTACGGCCGGCTTGCTGGCGGCGACACTGGCCGGCTGCGCCCCCACGACCCAATACGTCAACCAGAAGACCGATAACGTCGCGGTGATGGGGCTGGACTACAAGGACTTCGAATCGGCGGCCAACAAGATGGTCAACGACATGCTGAACTCGCCCTTGATGGTGCACCCGAAGGCCGCCCAGGGCGGACGTTTCGTGATCGCGATGTCCAATCTCACCAACGACACGGCGCAACGCATCGACACCGACCAGTTGACCAAGAAGATTCGCGTGAGCCTGCTCAACTCTGGCCGTTTCGTCATCACGACGGCAGTCGGCCTGAACGGTCCCGAAGACGCAATGACCGCAAAATCGCGCGCGTTGAAGGGTTCGAAGATGGTCAACCAGGCCACGGTGAAGAAGGACGGCCGCGTGGTCGCCCCGGACTTTTCGTTGTCCGGCAAGATCCTGCAGCGCAACAACCGCGTCGATAGCCGCACGCAGCAGGTCGATTACTACTTCCAGCTGACGCTCACCAACCTGGACAACGGTCTGGCCTACTGGGAAGGCGAGGAAGCAATCATCAAGCGCGGCGACAACCGCACGGTGACCTGGTAAGGGTCATGGACGAATAGGCCGCCTGCCTGCAGCAGGCGGTCTTTTTTTCGAGAACAGATTCATGATGAAGAAATGGATGTTGGGCGCCGCAATGTTCTGCGTCGCCCACACGGCAAGCGCCGAAGATGTCACGGTGCCCGCGGTCGGGTACGGCGACACTTTCGAGCAGGCCGTCGAATCGGCCCTGGGCAATGCCATCAAGCAAGTCAATGGCGCCGCCGTTGCAACGCGCTCGGCCAGCCCGAAGGCCTACGTACAGGTCAAACGGGATGCCGAAGGCCAAGCCTCCGCTGAACTCGACGCCAAGCGCACCGAGCAGAACACGGACAGCGGCTTGATCAAGGATACGGTCACCAACAACGAGCAGACCCTGAATGCCAGCGCCTCGGCGCAAGCCCAGGCGTCCAGCAAGACGACGGTCGAGGCAGGCGTCGGCAGCACGAATGATGTGCGCGCGCAGGGCAAGGTGAAAGGTTACTCGGTGACCAAGCAGGAGTGCGGCGGCAGCAAGGGCTGCATGGTCGAATTGTCGGTAACGATCGAGAAGTTCGAATACCAGGCAAAGTCTCCCAAGCTGGAACGCGACAGCATCGCCATCGTCACGACCGGCAAGTTGCGCCGCAGCGCCCTGTCGGCGGACATGCGCCAATCGGTTACCGACAAACTGGTCAAGAGCGGACGCTTCACCGTTCTGGACCGCAGCAATGACGCCGCATTCGAAAAGGAAAACGACTTTCTGTCCAGCGACAACGTATCCGACCAACAGCGCGCCCGCCTGGGCCAGGCGGCAGGGGCGGATTTCCTGTTGATCATCGACCTGACGCAAGCCAGCGTTTCGACCCGGGTCCAGGAGAACAACGTCGAGCTCACCGGCGAATCCACCCGCGAAGTCTCGCAAGCCACCCGCGCCTCGGTACGTTACACCCTGGTCGAAGCCGCGACCCGCGCCGTGAAGTGGTCGGACTCGGCCTCATTTGCCTCGGGCGGCAACAAGATCAGCGCGGCGATGGAACAGTTCCAAGGCAAGATGGTCGGCGACATCATCGAGATCGTGAACCCGGCCAAAGTCGTGGCAGTGCAAAACGGCCGCGTGATCATCAACCGCGGCATGGGCAGCGTGAACGAAGGCCAGGTCTACGACATCTACGCCACCGGCGAGGAACTGGTCGATCCCGACACCGGCGAGAAACTCGGCGCAACCGAAGAAAAGGTGGCCTCGATCAAGATCGGCGAAATCAAGGCGAAAGTGGCCTATGGCGCCGTGGTGAACGGCCAGCTGGAATCCATTGCCAAGGGCTCGATTGCCCGCATGGCCGCCCCGCCCGCCCAGCCGGCCAAGAAAACACCGCCCAAACGAGCCGCGCCGCCGAAGTCCGATCAGAAGATCGATTCGGCGGGAGGCGTCATTCTCTGACGCCCCCATCGTCCCCTGCGGACGAACCGCGGCTGCAGGCAGGCCGAAAAACAAAGCCCGCATTTCCTGATTTGGAAATGCGGGCTTTTCATTTGGGCACCGTTGACGGGACCCCGATACCTCATCCCGCCACGCGGAAGCGCTCGGCGTCGTCCATGAACGCCTTTTCGCCGAAGCCGTTTTCGTTGGAGCCGAACGGCATTTGCGTGCGCAGCTTCCAGTAGGCCGGAACGTTCCATTCGCGGGCAACGGCGGCGTCGATCAGCGGGTTGTAGTGCTGCAGGCTGGCGCCCACGCCGGCGCTGGCCAGGGTGCTCCAGACCGACAACTGAGCCATGCCGCCCGCCTGCTCGGACCAGACCGGGAAGTTGTCCGCGTACAGCGCGAATTTTTCCTGCAGGCCCTGCACCACGCCCTGGTCTTCGTAGAACAGCACGGTGCCCACGCCCGCGGCGAAGCTCTTGAGCTTGGCTTCGGTCTGGGCGAAGCTCTCGGCCGGCGCGACCTTGCGCACTTCTTCGATCGCGATGTTCCAGAGCTTTTCGCTCTCGGCGCCGAACAGGATCACGGCGCGCGAGCTTTGCGAGTTGAACGACGAGGGGCTGTGCTTGATCGCGTCCTGGATCAGGGAGGTCAGTTCCTCCTTGGAGATCGACAGGTTGCGGCCCAGCGAGTACTGCGTGCGACGCTGCTTGAGGGCGTCCAGATAAGCATTGCTCATGACGTTTTGGCCTTCCGACGAGTAGATAGAGGAAAATGCATGGCGAATTCTACCGACCAGCAATTGTCCCGAATACGTTTGAGAAGCCAAAAAACACACCATTGCGCGGAACAAACTGTTCCGTCTATCGACCAAATCGGCCCTACGCAAGGTGAAGGACAACCCAATCAAAGGACCCAGCGTGCACTACACCCAAGACCCGAATACCCCCGCAGCCGCCGATATCGGCTTTGATGACTTCCTCAAGGTCGACATCCGCGTCGGCACCATCCTGTCGGCGCAGGCTTTTCCCGAGGCGCGCAAGCCCGCCTACAAGCTGACGATAGATTTCGGCGCAGGCGTGGGCGTCAGGAAAAGCTCGGCGCAGATCACCGAGCGTTATGCGCTGGAAGAACTGGCCGGCAGGTGCGTCATGGCCGTGGTGAATTTTCCGCCGCGCCAGATCGGACCGATGAAATCCGAGGTGCTGGTGCTGGGTTTCGCGGACGAAGCCGGCGGCATCGTACTGGCCGTGCCGGATGAGCAGGTTCCCAACGGCACGCGCCTGACCTGATCCCCCCGAGCCCCGGAGTTCCTCCATCGGGGCTTTCCCCTATTACTTGTCTGCCGTCAAAAAACTATCGTATTCGAGAATTATCAAATAAGAGAATTCTCGCTTCCGACAAAATGACAGCAGAACCCCTATTCGATTACGCCGTGATCGGCGCCGGCATCGCCGGCGCTTCCGTGGCCTACCGCCTGAGCGCCGCCGCCTCGGTCGCCGTGCTGGAACGCGAGGCCCAGCCGGGCTACCACTCCACCGGCCGTTCCGCGGCCATGTTCATGGAAACCTACGGCACGGCCCAGATCAAGGCGCTCACGCGCGCCAGCCGCGCCTTCTATGAGAATCCGCCGCAAGGTTTCAGCGAGCATCCCTTGCTCAGCCCGCGCGGCGTGCTGTACATCGCCACGCCCGAACAGCAGGACCTGCTGCACGAGGTCTACGACGACTTCCGCAGCCAATCGCCCAATGTGGCGCTGATCGACGCCGAGGCGGCCGTCGAACGCGTGCCTTGCCTGCGCGGCGACCAGATCTGCGGCGCCATCGAAGAGCCGGACGCCCGTGACATCGACGTGCACGCCCTGCACCAAGGCTTTCTGCGCGGCATGGCGCGCCAGGGCGCGGTGCTGCACAACAATGCAGAAGTGGTGTCGGCCGCGCATGCGGACGGCGTCTGGACGCTGGCCCTGGCCGATGGCCGCAGCCTGCGGGCGCGGGCGCTGGTCAACGCCGCCGGCGCCTGGGCAGACCACGCCGCGGCCCTGTGCGGCGCATCGCCGGTCGGCCTGCAACCGTGCCGGCGCACCGCCTTCACGTTCTCCGGTCCGCAGGACGTGGATTTTGCCCATTGGCCGGCCGTGGTCGGCGTCGACGAAAGCTATTACTTCAAGCCCGATGCCGGCCAACTGCTGGGGTCGCCAGCCAACGCCGATCCGGTCGCGGCCCATGACGTGGTGCCGGAAGAACTGGACGTGGCCACCGGCATCTACCGCATCGAAAGCGCGACCTCGCTCACCATCCGCCGCCCCAAGCACACCTGGGCCGGCCTGCGCTCCTTTGTGCGGGACGGCGATTTCGTGATCGGCTGGGACGCCGATGCGCCCGCCTTCTTCTGGCTGGCGGCGCAGGGCGGTTATGGTATCCAGACGGCCGCGGCGACTTCTGAGCTGGCCGCCGCGCTGCTCACGCACCAGCCGGTGCCCGCCCATCTGCATGCGCACGGCGTGGACGCCGAGGCCGTGCGCCCCGCGCGATTGCGCTGAACCATCCCCTAGCCTGCGAGAGTCCACCATGACCACCATTGCCCGCTACCCCAGCCCCCTGCCCCTGCCGTTCTCCCGCGCCACCCAGGCCGGCGGTTTCCTGTTCCTGTCGGGCCAGATCCCGATGGACGCCAACGGCCAGGTCGTGCGCGGCGACATCACCGCGCAGACCCACGCCGCCATCGAGCGCATCAAGGAAACGCTGGCGCTGACGGGCGCCACGCTCAAGGACGTGGTGCGCGTGACGGTGTGGCTGTCGGACCTGGAGCTCTTTGCGCAGTTCAACGACGCCTACCGCAGTCATTTCTCTTCTGACTTCCCTTCGCGTTCGACGGTCGAGGCCAAGCTGGCCATGGGCGTGGACGTGGAAATCGAGGTACAGGCCTGGCTGGGCGCGGCGGCGACGCACGGCGGCTATACGCCGGGCCCCGTGTCCGAAGCCTGAGCCCGCCCTGCGGGCCTGTCCCATGGTTTGACACTGTCTGGCCCTGCGCCAGGCGGTGCGGCCTTTCCCTCGCGCTCGCGGCGACGCCTGCGCCCCCTTGTGCACCTCTTTACGCGGAGCCGCAGCATGAAAATCTTTTCCGGGTCGCTGGCGACCGAGACGAATACCTTCTCTCCCATCCCGACCGGGCTGTCGGCCTACCGGGCTCGCGGCTACTACCCCGCGGGCCAGCATCCGGACCGCATGCAGATGTTCTCCGGACCGCTGTGGGCGGCGCGCCAGCGCGCGCAGGGCAAGGACTGGACCCTGATCGAAGGCCTGACCGCGGGCGCCACGCCGGCCGGCATCACCACCCGCCACGCCTACGAAACCCTGCGCGACGAACTGCTGGGCGACCTGAAGCGCGCCGGCCGCGTCGACATCGCCCTGTTCGGCCTGCACGGCGCCATGGTGGCCGACGGCTATGACGATTGCGAAGGCGACCTGCTGCGCCGCGCCCGCGAGATCGTCGGCCCCGATACCGTGATCGGCGCCGAACTGGACCCGCATTGCCACATGACGGCCGACATGGTGGAAAGCGCCGACTTCCTGGTCTGCTTCAAGGAATATCCGCACACCGACATCCTGGAGCGCGCCTACGACCTGGTGGACCTGTGCGTGGCGCGCGCCGAAGGCCGCATCAAACCCACGCGCGCCGTGTACGACTGCGAGATGATCTCCATCATGCACACCAGCCGCGAACCCATGCGCAGCTTCGTGGACCGCCTGCTCGCCATGGAGGGCAAGGAAGGCGTGCTGTCGGTGTCGATCGCGCATGGTTTCCCGTGGGGCGACACGCCCGACATGGGCTCCAAGGTGCTGGTCTATACCGACGGCGACCAGGCCCAGGCCAACGCCCTGGCGCGCGCGCTGGGCGAAGAGATCATCGGTTTCCGCGACCAGCTGGCGCCGCCCTACCCCGGCGCCGACCAAGCGCTGGATCAGGCCCTGGCCCTGAACGACTTCCCCGTGGTGCTGGCGGATTCCGCCGACAACGCGGGCGGCGGCGCGCCCAGCGACGCCACCTTCATCCTGGAGCGCGTGCTGGCGCGCGGCATCACCGACGTCGCGACCGGCCCGTTCTGGGATCCGGTGGCGGTGCAGCTCTGTTTCGAGGCGGGCGAAGGCGCGCGCATCCAGCTGCGCATCGGCGGCAAGGTCGCGCCGGTGTCGGGCCAGCCGCTGGACCTGGACTGCGAAATCGTGGCGCTCAAGCGCGACGCCATCATGACCGGGCTGGCCGGCACGCCCGCGCTGCTGGGCGACGTCGCCATCGTGCGCAGCCAGGGCGTGACCATCGCCCTCACCACCAACCGCACCCAGGCCATGGGCACCGACCTGTTCACGCAGTTCGGCGTCGACCTGCTGGCCATGAAGCTCATCATCGTGAAATCGTCACAGCACTTCTACGCCTCGTATTCGCAGGTGGGCCGCCACGTCATCTACGTGGAGACGCCAGGCGCCATCACCACCGACTACAACGCGCTGCCTTACACCAAGCGCAAATTGCCGAAGTGGCCGTTCAAGGCCTGAGGCTCAACGATTGCCGCCCGAGCAGGGCGTGGGAATAACGAAGGGGATAACAATGATCAGACGTTTCAGTTTGCTGGGCGCAGCCGCCCTGCTGGCCATGGGCGCCGCCAGCGGCGCGCTGGCGCAGACCAAGACCTTGCGCCTGGTGCCGCACGCGGACCTCAAGACGCTGGACCCGCTGTTCAACACGGCCTACATCACGCGCAACCACGGCTACATGGTGTTCGACACCCTGTTCTCGCAGGACAGCCGCGGCCAGGTCAAGCCGCAGATGGTGGACACCTGGACCGTGTCCGAGGACGGCAAGAGCTGGAGCTTCACCTTGCGCCCGGGCCTGAAGTTCAACGACGGCACGCCGGTCAAGGCCGAGGATTGCGTGGCGTCGATCCAGCGCTGGGCTAAGAAGGACACGCTGGGCCAGGCCATGATGGCCGCAGGCGCCGAACTCGCGGCGACCGGCGACAACAGCTTCACGCTGACGCTCAAGGAGCCTTTCGGCCTGGTGCTGGACGCCCTGTCCAAGCCTTCCGGCATGCCGCCCTTCATCATGCCCAAGCGCCTGGCCATGACGGACCCGAACACCCAGGTCACGGAAATGGTCGGCTCGGGCCCCTTCCTCTTCAAGCGCGATGAATGGGTGCCGGGCAACAAGGTCGTGTATGTGAAGAACCCGGCCTACGTGCCGCGCGCGGAGCCCGCCGACGGCCTGGCCGGCGGCAAGAACGTCAAGGTGGACCGCGTCGAGTGGGTCTACATCCCAGACGGCAACACGGCCACCGCCGCCCTGATGAACGGCGAGGTCGACATGATCGAACAGACCACGCCCGACTTCCTGCCCGTGCTGGAGACCAACAAGGACATCACCCTGAACACATCCGTCGCGACGCAGGGCATGGTCATCCTCAATTCGCTGCATCCGCCCTTCGACAATCAGCTTGCACGCCAGGCGCTGTACCACCTGGTGAACCAGAAGGAAATGCTGTCGGCCATGGGCTACCCGGAGAAATACCGCGTGGACTATTGCCCCAGCCTCTTCGTCTGCGGCTCGCCCCTGGCCAGCGACGCGGGCGCTGCGCCTTACGCCAAGACCGATCCGGCGCGTGCCAAGCAGCTGTTGCAGGAAGCCGGCTACAAAGGCGAGAAGGTCGTGGTGCTGTACCCCACGGACCACCTCAGCGCGCCCGCCGTCATGGTGCTGACGCAGAACATGAAGAAGGCCGGCATCAACGTCGACCTGCAATCCATGGACTGGGCCTCGCTGGCCGGCCGCCGCCTGAAGAAGGATCCGCCCGCGCAAGGCGGCTGGAACGTCTTCCTGACCTGGGGCGGCTATTACGACGCCAGCACGCCGGTGACCAACCCCTGGATGTCCGCCGCCTGCGGCAACAGCCTGCCGGGCTGGCCCTGCGACAAGGAGCTCGACGCGCTGCGCACCAGCTGGATCCGCGAGACCGACCCGGCCAAGCGCAAGGATATCGCCGCGCAGATGCAGGCCCGCGCCTACCAGAGCGTGCCTTACGTCATGTGGGGCGAGTTCAAGCCCGTGTCCGCGTTCCGCGGCCTGCAGCACACCGAGCTGCTGAAGACCGGCATCCCGGTGATGTGGAACATCGAGAAGCCGTAAGGCGGGCGCCGGGCGCCGCGCGCGCCCGGCCACAAGCCGGGGGAAAACCAGCGTGAAATACATACTGCGCCGCATCGCGGCCGTCATTCCTGTCATGGCCGTGGTCGCGGTCGTGGTGTTCCTGCTGATCCACCTGTCGCCGGGCGATCCCGCAGCGGTGATCGCGGGCGACAACGCCACCGCCGACGACGTGGAAAAAATCCGCCAGAACCTGGGGCTGGACAAGCCGTTGCTGCAGCAGTTCGGCATCTGGGTCAGCCACATCGCCACCGGCGACCTGGGCACATCCATGTCCACGCAGATGCCGGTCTCGCAGCTGATCGGCCAGCGCATGGGACCGACGCTGTCCATCGCCATTTTCACCATGCTGTTCGCGGTGATCGTGGCGATTCCGCTGGGCGTCCTGGCAGCCTGGCACGCGGGACGCTGGCTGGACCGGCTGGTCATGATAGGCGCGGTCTGCGCGTTCTCGGTGCCGGTGTTCCTGATCGGCTACAGCCTGGTCTACGGCTTTTCGATCAAGCTGGGCTGGCTGCCGGTGCAGGGCTACAAGCCCCTGGCCGACGGCCTGGTGCCCTACCTGCGCCACCTGGTGCTGCCCTGCCTGTCCCTGGGCCTGGTGTACATGGCGCTGCTGACCCGCATGACGCGCGCCACCATGCTGGAAGCCCTGTCCGAGGACTACATCCGCACCGCCCGCGCCAAGGGCCTGGCGGCCGGTCCCATCGTATGGCATGCGCTGAAGAACGCCGCCAATCCCATCGTCACCACCATAGGCGTGGGCGTGGCCCTGCTGATCGGCGGCGTGGTGGTCACCGAAACCGTGTTCGCGATTCCCGGCCTGGGCCGGCTGACCATCGACGCCGTGCTGCGCCACGACTATCCCGTGATCCAGGGCGTGCTGCTGGTCGCCTCGGGCATCTATGTCCTGATCAACCTGCTGGTCGACCTGAGCTACCGGCTCTTCGATCCGCGCATCCGCTATTGAACGGGGGCTACGCATGACGACCACTACCCTGTCCCTGCCCGCGCGCCGGCCGCGCCACCGCCGCGTGCTGCGCTCGCTGCGCCGCCACCCCATGCTGTACATCGGCGGCGCCATCCTGCTGGCGCTGGCTGCGATCGCCCTGGCCGCGCCCTGGCTGGCCACCGTCGACCCGCAGGACATCAATCCGCTGGCGCGCATGAAGCCGCCTTCGTCGGAACACTTCTTCGGCACAGATGCGCTGGGCCGCGACGTCTATTCGCGCACCGTGTGGGGCGCCCGCGTCTCGCTGGTGGTCGGCATCGTGGTTGCGGTGGTATCCACCGTCGCCGGCGTGGCCCTGGGCATGGCGGCGGGCTACTTCCGCCGCATCGACGCCTTCATCATGCGCATCATGGACGGCCTGATGGCGATTCCCGGCGTGCTGCTGGCCATCGCCCTGATGGCCACCCTGAAAGGCGGCCTGGGCACCGTGATCATCGCCATCGTCATCCCCGAGGTGCCGCGCGTGGTGCGGCTGGTGCGCGCGCTGGTGCTGACGATACGCGAGCAACCCTATATCGAGGCCGCCATTTCGTCGGGCACGCGCGTGCCCGCGATCCTGCTGCGCCACATCCTGCCCAACCTGTTCGCCCCGCTGATGGTGCAGGCCACCTTCATCGCGGCATCCGCCATCCTGACCGAGGCGGTGCTGAGCTTCCTGGGCGTGGGCATTCCGCCGCAGATCCCGAGCTTGGGCAACATCATGGCCGAAGGCCGCAACTTCGTCGCCGTGGCCTTCCACATCATCCTGTATCCGGGCCTGTTCCTGGGCGTGGCCGTCCTGGCCGTCAATCTGGTGGGCGACGGGCTGCGCGACATGCTCGATCCCCGCCTGGCGAAAAAGCTGTAGGAGCGCCCATGCAAACCCAACCCGTCTTGCGCGTGCACGACCTCACCACCTGTTTCGACGGCGACGAAACCACGGTGCTTGCCGTGGACCGCCTGTCCTTCGACCTGATGCCCGGCGAAACCCTGGGCCTGGTCGGCGAATCCGGCTGCGGCAAGAGCGTCACGTCCCTGTCCATCATGCGGCTCTTGCGCGCCCCCGGGCGCGTGGCCGGCGGCAGCATCGAGTTCGACGGCCAGAATCTGCTGGCGCTGCCTGAAAAAGCCATGCGCGCGATCCGCGGCAACCAGATCTCGATGATCTTCCAGGAGCCCATGACTTCGCTGAATCCCGTTTTCACGGTGGGCAAGCAAATCAGCGAATCGCTCATGCTGCATCAAGGCTTGTCGCGCCGCGAGGCCATGGCGCAGGCCGAATCGCTGCTGGAGCTGGTGCAGATCTCCGACCCGGCGCGCCGCGTGCGCGAGTATCCCTACCAGCTGTCGGGCGGCATGCGCCAGCGCGCCATGATCGCCATGGCGCTGGCCTGCCAGCCCAAGGTCCTGATCGCCGACGAACCCACCACCGCGCTGGACGTCACCATCCAGGCGCAGATCCTGCACTTGCTGCGGGAGATCCAGCAACGGCTGGGCACCTCCATCGTGCTGATCACCCATGACCTGGGCGTGGTCGCGCAGATGTGCCAGCGCGTCATCGTGATGTACGCGGGGCGCAAGGTCGAGGAAGGCAGCGTCGACGACATCCTGGACCGCGCCCAACACCCCTACACCCAGGCGCTGATCCGCTCCCTGCCGGACTTCGCCGACGGCCAGGACCATACGGCGCGGTTGGCCGAATTGCCCGGCATCGTGCCGGTGATGACGCCCGAATCGCGCGGCTGCGCCTTCGCGGCGCGCTGCCCGGAGGCGCAGCCGCGCTGTTCCGAGCAGGCGCCCCCCGCCGCCGATGCCGGCAGCCGCCACCGCGTCTGGTGCTGGGCCCGCGCGGCCGAACCCGCCCCCGCCGCCCTGACCGCCTGAGGCCCGCCATGAATCTGCACGACATCCCCCTTGCCAGCGCGGTGTCCGCGTCCGCCGCCGAGGCCCCGCCCATGCTGGAAGTCATCGGCCTGAAGAAGCACTATCCCGTGGACAGCGGCAGCGGCGCCAAGGTGCTGCGCGCGGTCGACGGCGTGTCCCTGTCGGTGCCGCGCGGCCAGACGCTGAGCCTGGTGGGCGAATCCGGCTGCGGCAAGTCCACCACCGGCAAATGCCTGATCCGCCTGACCGATCCCACCGCAGGCCGCATCCTGCTGGAAGGCCGCGACCTGGCCGCCATGAACAGCCGCGAGCTGCGCGCCATGCGCCAGCGCATGCAGTTCATCTTCCAGGATCCGTTTTCGTCGATGAATCCGCGCATGCGGGTGCGCGACATCATCGGCGAGCCGCTGCGCGCCTTCGGCCACGGCCGCGCCGCCATCCGCGAGCGCGTCGCGCAGTTGCTGGCGCGCGTCAGCCTGCGCCCGGACGCCGCCGACCGCTATCCCCACGAGTTCTCCGGCGGCCAGCGCCAGCGCATTGTGATCGCGCGCGCGCTGGCGCTGGATCCGGGCCTGATCGTCTGTGACGAACCCGTATCGGCGCTGGACGTGTCGGTCCAGGCGCAGGTCATCAACCTGCTGATGGACCTGCAGCGCGATCTGGGACTGACCTATGTCTTCATTTCGCACGACCTGAGCGTGGTGCGCCACATCAGCCACCGCGTCGCCGTGATGTACCTGGGCAAGATCGTCGAGACCGGCACCCGCGAGGCCATCTTCGAACGTCCCGCTCATCCTTACACCCGCGCCCTGCTGGCCGCCGTTCCTTCCGCCCGCCAGGGCGAGCGCAAGCCCGTGGAAGTGCTGAAGGGCGAGATTCCCAGCCCGCTGTCGCCGCCCTCGGGCTGCGCCTTCCGCACCCGCTGCCCGATGGCCCAGCCGCGCTGCGCCGAGGAAGCGCCGCAGCCGCGCCAGATCGCTCCCGAACAGCAGGTCGCCTGCCACTTCGCCACCCCCGTTTAGCCGGAGATACTCATGTCCCAGACCGACGCCACCCCGTTCGATTACATCCTTGCCGGCGGCACCGTCATCGACGGCACCAACTCGCCCGGCCGGCTGGCCGACGTCGGCGTGCGCGGCGACCGGATCGCCGCCGTCGGCGACCTGAGCGCCCACCTTGCCCGGCGGCGCATCGACGTGGCGGGCAAGGTGGTGTCGCCGGGTTTCATCGACTCGCACACGCACGACGACAACTACCTGCTCAAGCACCGCGACATGACGCCCAAGATCTCGCAGGGCGTCACCACCGTGGTCACCGGCAACTGCGGCATCAGCCTGGCGCCGCTGGCGCACGCCAACCCGCCCGCGCCGCTGGATCTGCTGGACGAAGGCGGCTCGTTCCGCTTCGAACGCTTCTCCGACTACCTGGAAGCCCTGCGCGCGGCCCCGCCCGCGGTCAACGCCGCCTGCATGGTGGGCCATTCCACCCTGCGCGCCGCCGTCATGCCCGACCTGCGGCGCGAGGCCACGGCTGACGAAATCCAGGCCATGCAGGCGCTGGCCGACGATGCGCTGGCCAGCGGCGCCATCGGCATATCCACCGGCGCGTTCTACCCGCCCGCGGCCCATGCCAGCACCGAGGAAATCATTGAAGTCTGCCGTCCGCTCGGCACGCATGGCGGCGTCTACGCCACCCATATGCGCGACGAAGGCGAACACATCGTGGCGGCGCTGGAAGAGACCTTCCGCATCGGCCGCGAGCTGGACGTGCCGGTGGTGATCTCGCACCACAAGGTCATGGGCAAGCCCAACTTCGGCCGCTCCAAGGAAACGCTAGCGCTGATCGAGGCGGCCATGGCCAGCCAGGACGTGTCGCTGGACGCCTATCCCTACGTGGCCGGCTCCACCATGCTCAAGCAGGACCGCGTGCTGCTGGCGGGCCGCACGCTCATCACCTGGTGCAAGCCGTTCCCCGAACTGAGCGGACGCGACCTGGAGGAAATCGCCGCCGAGCGCGGCAAGTCCAAGTACGACGTGGTGCCGGAGCTGCAGCCCGCCGGCGCCATCTACTTCATGATGGACGAGCCCGACGTGCAGCGCATCCTGGCGTTCGGACCCACCATGATCGGCTCCGACGGCCTGCCCCACGACGAACGCCCCCACCCCCGCCTGTGGGGCACCTTCCCCCGGGTGCTGGGCCACTACTCGCGCGACCTGGGCCTGTTCCCGCTGGAGACCGCGGTCTGGAAGATGACCGGCCTGACCGCCGCCAAGTTCGGCCTGGCCGAACGCGGCCAGGTGCAGCCCGGCTACTACGCCGACCTGGTGGTCTTCGACCCCGCCACCGTGGCCGACTCGGCTACCTTCGAGCGTCCCACCGAGCGCGCCGCGGGCATCCACTCGGTCTACGTCAACGGCGCGCCCGTCTGGGAAGGCCAGGCCTTTACCGGCCAGCACGCCGGCCGCGTTCTCAGCCGGGCGGGAGCCTGAGCCCCGCCAGCCCTTACAATCCGGCATACGCAGCGGGGCTTGCGGGCCCTGCCCCCAACCACCCCTACCAGCCAGATCGCTACATGGCCCTACCCGGCACTACATCCCCGCCCGAGATCGTCGGCAAGGAAGAAATGGGCGCTCGCCTGCGGGCCGAGCGCAAGGCGCGCAAGATGACCCTGCAGGCGCTGTCCGCCGCCAGCGGCATCGCGGTCTCGACCCTGTCGAAAGCGGAGCTGGGGCAGATCGCCCTCAGCTACGAGAAGTTCGCCGCGCTGGCGGGCGCGCTCGGCATAGACATGACCCGCATGTTCATGCTGCCCGACGCCTCGCAGGCCGCCGTCGCCCCGACCTTCGTCAAGAACAAGCTCAGCGACGCCCGCGACTACGTCACCGAGAACTACCACTACCGCTTGCTGATGGGCGAATATCCCGGCAAGAAGATGACGCCCATGCTGGCGCTCATCGACTCGCGCAAGGTGGTCGAGTTCGAGGACTACATCCGGCACCCAGGCCAGGAATTCGCGGTGGTGCTGTCGGGCAAAGTACGCATCCAGTTCGAAAACGGCGACAGCGTCGTGCTGGGCAAGCTGGAAACCGCCTATTTCGACAGCAGTATCGGCCATGTATACCTGTCGATGAGCAGGAAGCCCGCGGAAGTGCTGGCGGTATGCAGCGACGTGGGCGAAGTGCCGTCGCGGCTGAAGCCGCCGGAATGACTCGCGGTCTGGAGTCGCGCTGTCCCTAGCCCAGCAGTTCGGCGCTATGCTCGCCCAGCCCGGGTGCGGCGCCGGCGGAGGCTCTGGGGCTCGCGGAAAACCGCAACGGCGTGGCCGCGCAACGCAGTTCGCCCTCCGTCGGGTGCTCAACGGTCTCGAAAAAACCCACATCCGCCAGATGCGGGTCGCGCAGCAAGTCATCCAGATTGTTGGCCGGTCCCGCGGGAATGTCGTGCTCAAGGAACAGCGCCAGCCATTGCGCCGCGTCGCGTTTTAGCAGGCTGCGGCTGACTTCCTCATACAAGGGTTCGGCGTGGCGGATACGATCCCCCATGCTCCCGAACCGCGGGTCCGCGGCCAGATCGGGCCGATCCAGCAAGGCAAACAGGCGCTGCCACTGCGCGTCCGTGTTGGCCACCACGCATACATGGCCATCACGTGTCTTCAAAGGCCGATGGTAGCGGCTGAAGACGCGCTCATATCCGCGCGGCGCGGCCGCCGTCTCCGGGCCGCTGAATATGCTGTCGGCCAGATGTTCGACCAGATTGAAAGAGGCCATGGTTTCGAACATCGGAACCTCCACCTGCTGCCCTTGCCCGCTGGCGGCTCGCGCCACCAGCGCCGACGCGATGGCGCCAGCCAGATAGACGCCGCAGAGCTTGTCGGTGAACAGCATCGGAATGAAGCCCGGCTCACCATACATCCTGGCGTGCAGGCCGGACACACCGCTCATGCCCTGGATCACGTCGTCATAGGCGGGGCGTTCGGCGTAGCGGCCGTCTTGGTGAAAGCCCAGCGCCACGGCATAGACGAGCCGGGGATGGCGCTGCGCCAGACTGTCGTAGTCTATGCCCAGGCGCCTTGCGGCAGCGGGCCGCATGTTATGCACGAAGACGTCGGCGCTGGCCAGCAGCGTGTCCAGCCGCGCCACGTCGGCGGCATGCTTCAGGTCCAGGATCACGCTGCGCTTGCCGCGGTTCAAGTTCAGGAAGAATGACCCCATCCTGGCGTTGCGCGACTTGCCGACCATGCGCATCGGGTCGCCTTGGGGCGGCTCCACCTTGATCACATCGGCCCCCATGTCGGCAAGCAACTGGGTCGCCATCGGTCCAAACACGAAATTGCTGGCGTCAATGACGCGCATACCGGACAAAGGGCCTGTCATGGTTGTTCCTGGTTATGGGTCGCCCTGATCGGGCCTTGAGTGGGTGGGTGGGCTGTCGCCGCCAACGACTGCTCGCGAGCCTCGCGCAACAGATCACGTCCAATGATCAGATGCTGGACCTCGGTCGCGCCTTCGTAGATCCGCAACGCCCGCACGTCGCGGTATAGCTGCTCCATGATGTGTCCGGCCCGCACGCCCAGCCCGCCGTGCATCTGCAAGGCGGCATCCACCACCTGCTGCGCATGCTCGGTGGCGGCCAGCTTTGCCATGGCCGCATCGCGCGACGAGCCCAGCCCGGCATCGCGCGCCCAGGCGGCGCGATAGACCAGCAGCGCGGAGGCGTCGGTCTGGGTCGCCATCTGGCTCAACCTGGCCTGAGTCAGCTGGAAGTCGGCCAGCGTCTTGCCGAACATCTCGCGTTGCAGCGCATGCTGCGTGGCCTCTTGCAGCGCCCTGCGCGAAAAGCCCAGCGCCGCCGCGCCCACCGAGGTGCGGAAGATGTCCAGCGTGCGCATCGCGAGCTTGAATCCCTGCCCCGGCTCGCCCAGCACCTGCCCGCCCGCGACACGGCAAGCGGTGAACCTCAGGGTCGCCAGCGGGTGCGGGGATATGACGTCGATGCGCTCCGCGATCTCCAGTCCCGGCGTATCCGCGTCCACGATGAAAGCCGAAATCCCCTTGGAGCCGGTGCTGCGAGGCTCGCGCGCGAAGACGACGTAGTGGTCGGCGATGCCGCCGTTGGAGATCCAGGTTTTCTCGCCGTCCAGGACATAGGCGTCGCCATCCTGCCTGGCCGCGCACGACAAGGCGCCGACGTCGGAACCCGCCTGCGCCTCCGACAGCGCGAACGCCGCGATGTGGTTTCCTGCCCGGGCAGGAGTCAGATAGCGCTTTCGTTGCGCGGGCGTGCCGTCCAGGGAAATGGCGGCCGAACCCAAGCCCTGCATGGCGAACGCGAAGTCAAACAGCGCGCCATGTTGGGCCAGCCGGTCGCGCAGCAGGCAGACAGCTCGCGTGTCGATGCGGGCGCCAGGGGCTAGCGGGTCGGGCACGGCTTGAGCCAGCAGGCCCGCCTGGCCCATGCTCGCCACCAGAAACCGGCACTCTTCGTCCATCTCTGCCCGGCTTTGCGGCGCAGTCCCTGCGGGCATTGTCTGCAACCAGGCATCGGCCTGCCGCAGCAGGTCCCGATGCCGAGGCTCGAAGAACGGCCACGCGAGCGTAGCTTGCATGTTCATGGAGAAACGTCCTGTCGTGTGGGCCGCGCGCTATTGCCTGGGTATGTTGGCGCTCTGGGCCGTGGCGATCTCAAGCTCGATCTCTTTCTTCTGGAACTTGGCCAGCGCGGCCGCGTCGCCGATGAAGGAGATGAAATTGCTCTGCGCCAGGAAGGCCTGCGTTTTGGGGTCAGCGTAGATTTCCAGCAAGGCGTCCTGCAAGGTCTTCACAACCGGCGCGGGCGTCTTCGCCGGCGCGAACATGGCCCACCACGCCACCTTGAAGAAGTCCTTGTATCCCAGCTCCTGCAAGGTCGGCACGTCCGGCGCGCTGGCCAGCCGCTTGTCTGTCGTAACCGCCAGCAAGCGCAGCTTGCCCGCTTGCACCAGCGCCTGCGCCCCGCTGTACTCGGCGATCACGAAGTCGACCTGCTTGCCTGCCAGATCATTCAGAGCCGGGCCCGCGCCCTTGTAGGAAATGCCATTGGCGCTGGCCTGCGCCAGCGACAGGAACCACTCGGTGGCGATCTGGTAGGTAGCGCTGCCCGCCCCGTAGTTCAGCTTCTTCGGGTCTTTCCTGGCAGCATCCACCAGGTCCGCAACTGTCTTGTAGGGCGAATCCTGGTAAACATAAAAGCCCATGGGCGCCTGCGCCAACACCGCCACCGGCGCCAGGTCGACCAAGGGGTCGTAAGGCAGCTTGGCGAACGCCGCAACATTGGTCGCGACAGGCGCGTTGGCCGCCAGCAGCAGCGTGTAGCCATCGGGCGCCGCCGACACGACGGCCTGGGTGGCGATGATGCCGCTCGCGCCAGGGCGATTTTCGGCGATCACGGGCTGGCCCAGCTTGGCCTCCAACTGGCGCGCGGTGTAGCGCGCCAGCGTGTCGGTGCCCGTGCCTGGGGGATACGGGACGATCAGCCGGATCGGCTTGTCCGGAAATGCGTGACTAAGCTGTGCGCCCAGCGCCAGCGCGGCACCGACCAGCAAGGTGATCAATCGCTTCATGTCTCCAGCTCCTTTGATGTGCTTTGTTGTCGTTCTTTGAAACTGTGGGCGTCCGCGTCCGCGGTCAGGTAGATGACTGCGGACGCAAGGCGACCCGTCCGATGACCTCGCGAGAGGCCAGCGCGGCCAGCGCGGCCTCGTATGCCTCCAGCGGGTAGGTTTGCTGGGTGTAGGGATTCAGCGCCCCTTCAACGACCCAATCGAACATCGTGGCGAAGGCTGCGCGCACCGCCGCCCTGCGCTCGGGCGAGACGGGCACTCTGCCCCAGCCCATGTAGTAGCCCCAATAGATGCCTATCGCGGTGGCGTTCTTGACCAGCAGGATGTTGGCGGGGATCTGCGGAATATCGCCGCTGGCGAAGCCCATGGGAATCAGCCGCCCTTCCGGTGCGACGCAGCGCAAGGATTCCTCGAAGGCCTTGCCACCCACAGGATCAAAGATCACGTCAGCGCCGCGCCCGCCGGTCAGCGACAGCACCGCATCGCGGAAGCCTCCTTCCCGGTAGTTCAGTCCCTCGTCGGCGCCATGCGCCCGCGCCGCATCGAGCTTGGCCTGGGCGCTGGCGCATGCGATCACGCGCGCTCCCAGACGCTTGGCGATCTCGATGGCCGCCAGCCCGCTGCCGCCGCTCGCTCCGTGCACCAGCACGGTCTCGCCGGGCTGCAGATGCGCGCGCCAACGCAGCGCGCCGTAGGCCGTGGCGTAGATGGTGGGAAACTGCACGGCGCTGTCGAAATCCACACCGTCAGGCAAAGCGAAGGTCGTGTCGACCGGCGCCACTACTTCGCTTGCAAAGCCGCCCGACTGCACCCCGGCCACCACCCGGTCTCCCGGACGGAACAGCGTCACGCCCGGGGCACACTCCCGTACGATGCCCGCGACCTCGGTGCCGGGGGTCAAAGGTAGCGGCGGCCGGTTCTGGTGCTTGCCCTGCAATACCAGCAGGTTGGCGAAACTCACGCCGCAGGAATGCACTTCGATACGCACGGTGTTCGCCTGCAAGGGCGGCGCAGCGCAGGTCTCGACGCTGACTTGGCCGGGGTCGTCCAACGCCCGGCAGATGACGGCTCGCATGTCTCTCTCCTAATCGGTTTCGGGCAATGCGCCATGGCGCCCCTCGCCCTGTTCGAAACGTTGCGCACCGGCGCGCGCCTCCAGCTGACGTGCAGCGGCGGCAAACGCCATTTCCGCAGCCACCGCATCGCGCTCGGACATGGCTGCCTGGGCATAGGCCGACTGTCTGTCCGAGCGCATTGCTATCTGTGGGAACTGCGCGATTTGATGGGCCAGCGCCTCAGCCTCGGCGCGCGCGCGCCCGTCCGGCACCACACGGTTGATCAGGCCGAAGCGCTCGGCTTCCGGGGCGGGGACGATACGGGCGGTCAGCAGCATGTCCAGGGCGCGGCTCATGCCTATCAGACGCGGCAGTCGCACGGTTGTGCCGTCGCTCATCGGCACGCCCCAGCGGCGCGACAGCACGGCGAACGAGGCGCTTTCCTCCGCGATGCGCAGGTCGCACCACAGCGCCACGCCCAACCCTCCTGCGCAAGCATGCCCGGCCACTGCCGCGATGACAGGCTTGGACAACGGTGCATGGAGCGGGCCATCCGGGCTGCCTGCCCAGGGCTCGTAATCGGTGCCCCCGGCCAGTTCCTTCAGATCGGCGCCCGAACAGAAGGCGCCC
Source organism: Achromobacter xylosoxidans (assembly GCF_002192695.1). Classification (GTDB taxonomy): domain Bacteria; phylum Pseudomonadota; class Gammaproteobacteria; order Burkholderiales; family Burkholderiaceae_B; genus Achromobacter; species Achromobacter xylosoxidans_C. Next base: position 164,176 of record NZ_MTLG01000052.1, on the reverse strand, counting down.
CCGGCGCCGCACAGCACGGCTACCCGGGCCTGTTCGTCGGCATCGAACTCGCGTAGCGCTCGCGCAAGTTCGGAGGCTGCCTCGCGATCCAGCGCATTGCGCACCTCGGGTCGATTGATGATGACCGTGGTCACAAAGCCTGCGCGTTCCACCAGGATTTTCGGAGCCATGAGTCGCTGTCGTCCTGTTATTTGAATAATACCAAGCAGTATTAAAATGATTAAAAAAAAACCGCGCGGAACGGTTCCGTTCGCGCGGCCCGTCGTTACTGCGGATGGGGCAATAATGCGCTGACCGCGAAACCCGCCAACTCGCTGGCCACGCGCTCGCGGTCCTTTGCGGTTTCGCTCTTGCGCGGGTGATACCAACGCGAGGTCCAGTTCAGGGCCCCAAGCAACGGCTTGACCAGAAGCTTCGCATCCATGGGGCGAAAATCGCCGCTCCGCACCCCTTCCTCGATCACTCCGACATACAGCGCTTCATTCGCGGCGCGCAACTTGAGGATGTCTTCCAGCTCGGCGCGCTCGGACGCAGTGGTGCGCCCCGTCAGATGCAGCTCCAGCCCTTGCGCAGCGACGCGCAGGTAGGCCAGGTGCTCCATCATCAGCACGGTGTGATCGTGCGCCATCTTCCGCAGCTTGACCGCCGGCCGATCGGCGGACAGCGCATGCGGTTCGATCGCTTCGCGGGTCAGCTCCATCGCGCGCCGCTGCACGGCGAAGAACAGCGCCGACTTGTTCCGGTAGTAGTAATAGATGATGCCCTTGGTGGCGCCGTAGGCCACGCTGATGTCGTCCAGCGACGCGGCGGAAAAGCCCAGGTTCATGAATACGGACGCGGCAGCATCGAGAATGCCGAGCCGCTTCTCGATCCCTTCCGTGCTGTCTATCAGGCTAGGCCGTCCCATAATGTCCTTGCTGTGGCGGAAACAAACGCGAAATTCTAACCTCAGGCCCGCCGGCCGGCGCCCGCGAACTCGTCGCGGATCGCCTGCGTGTGGGCGCCTATGGCGGGCACCTCGCCCAGGCGGCGCGGCTCGCCGCGGACCTGGACAGGCGGCGCCACGATGGACGCCACCCCGTGCACGGTGCGCACCTCCGAGCGGCGCAGGTGCGGATGCGCCGACAGTTCCTTGACGCCGTTGACGGACGCATAGGCAATCTTCGCCAGCGTCAGACGCCGCCGCAATTCCTCCAGAGTCACCGTGCTCAATACGGCTTCGATGGCAGCTTTCAAAGTCTCCGCGTGCGCAACTCGGTCGCGATTGCTGCGGTAGCGCTCGTCGCCGACCCATTCGGGCTTCAGCAGCACGTCGCAGGCGAAGCGGCGCCACTCGCCGTCGTTCTGCACGCCGATCAGGAGCGACTGCCCCCCCTGGCAGGCAAACGCACCGTAGGGAGCGATGGTCGGATGGCCGAGGCCTACTCGCGGCCACACCGTGCCGGCATAGTCGTAGTGCAGCAAGGGTACGGTCATCCAGTCTGCCATCGCGTCGAACAGCGACACGTGCAGGGCGCTGCCCTGCCCGGTCCGCTCGCGCTGCAGCAGTGCTTCCAGGATGGCTGCGTGCGCATACATGCCTGTGCCTATGTCGCAGGCGGATATGCCTACCCGGCCGGGCGCTTCCGGCGTGCCGGTTACCGAAGCGATGCCCGATTCGGCCTGCACCAGCAGGTCATAGGCCCGCATGTCCGCATAGGGACCCGACTCGCCGTAGCCCGTAATGTCGCAGGTGACCAGTCGAGGATTGGCGGCGCGCATCTCCTTCCAGCCGAATCCCGCGCGCTCGGCCGCGCCCGGTCCCAGGTTCTGAATCAACACGTCGGCCTGCAGGATCAGCGTGCGCAGCAGCGCCAGATCATCAGGTTGCGAGAAATCGAGAACGATGGATTCCTTGCCGCGATTGAGCCAGACGAAATAGGTGCTGTCGCCCATGACCGCGCCGTCGTAGCCGCGCGCGAAATCGCCGGCCTCTCGTTCGATCTTGATGACGCGCGCGCCTGCATCGGCCAGCCGCGACGAGGCGTAAGGCGCCGCGGCTGCCTGCTCCACAGCGATTACAAGCAGACCTTTCAAGGGCAATGCCATATTTGTCTCCGATCCCGCATCTTTTTTTAATGCTACCGCGTAGTATTAAAATTAACAACCCCCCGCCCCAAGCACGCCCGGCACGTGGAGGAGCCCCCGTGAACGCTGGCATATGGCTGTCATACTCGCCGGCGATACTGGCGTTCGGATATCCGCCAGCCCCCCAATCCCGGGCGCGCGCCGGATATTCATATAAAAGGTAATTCGTTGGCCGCCGCCCCTGGCCGCCTTACGATACCTGGCATCGACTGGGCCTGACGCCCGCAGGAATGCTCCACATGCAACGCTTGATATCCCCGATTCTTACCCGCCGCCCGGTGCTGCTGGCTGGTCCGCTCAGCGCGCGCCGCTACGACGCCGTGATTTCCCTCAACGCCCACCGCGAAGCCCGCAAGCTGCGCGAATCCGCCCAGCGCATCCTGGCCGTCTCCGCCCGCTACATGCTGCCGGGCGCCTGAGCCCGTCCCCAAACGCCGCGGCCTGATCTCCCCAGGCGCGCAGCGCCCTCCCTGTCCTGCATGCAGTTCCTCCTGCTGCCACCTGCGGTAGCATTGCCGATTCGGCCCGAAACCGGGCCAGGCAGAACAGGAGTCATGCATGCAGAAGGTGGTAATCGTCGGCGGCGGCCACGCGGCGGCGCAATTGTGCGCCAGCCTGATAGAAGGCGGCTTTCCCGGCAGCCTGACGCTGGTGTGCGAAGAGGCCTCGCTGCCCTACCACCGCCCGCCGCTCTCCAAGACCTACATCAAGGATCCGGAAGCCCCGATCCAGCTGCTGCGCCCCGAGGCGGTCTACGCCGACGCCGGCGTGCAGGTCCTGCTGGCCGATCCCGCGACCGGCATAGACCGCGACGCGCGCCGCTTGACGCTGGCTTCGGGCAAGCAGCTGGACTATGACGCGCTGGTGCTGGCCACCGGCACGCGCGCGCGGCGCCTGCCCGACGTCCCCGACGAGCTGCAGAACCTGATCTACCTGCGCAACGCCGGCGACGCCGCGCGTTTACGCGCCGCGATCGCCGACGCGCCTTCCGTCACGGTCGTGGGCGGCGGCTTCATCGGCCTGGAGATCGCCGCCACGGCGGGCGCCCTGGGCCGGCCGGTCACCGTCTTCGAATCCGCGCCGCGCCTGCTGGCGCGCTCGGTGTCGCCCGAGGCTTCGGAACACGTCGCCCGCGTGCTGCACGAATCCGGCGTCGACTTGCGCCTGTCCTCCGACCTGCAACACATCCGGACTGAGAACGGCCGCGTGCGCAGCGTCGTGGTCAACGACGCGGAGCATCCGGTGGACCTGCTGGTCGCCGGCATCGGCGCCGTGCCCGAGATCACGTTGGCGCAGGCCGCGGGCCTGGACTGCCTGAACGGCATCGTGGTGGACGGGCTCATGCAGACCTCGGCGCCGGGCATCTACGCCATCGGCGACTGCACCTCCTTCCCGTATGCGCGCTGGGGCAAGACCCTGCGCCTGGAATCGGTGCAGAACGCCAACGACCAGGCCCGCACCCTGGCCGGCGTGCTGCTCGGCACGAAAACGCCGTATCACGCCCTGCCCTGGTTCTGGTCCGACCAAGGCGCCTTGCGTCTGCAGATCGCCGGCCTGGCGCCGCCCGATACCGAGCGCGTCCTGCGCCCGGGCGCCAAGCCCGGCAGCTTCTCGATCCTGCACTTCGCCGACGGCCATCTGGTCTGCGTCGAGTCGATCAACGCCCCGATGGACCACCTGGCCGCGCGCAAACTGCTGGAACTGGGCCTGAACCCGCCCCGCGACGTGCTGGCCGACCCGGCCGTGCCGCTGAAGAGCCACTACTGAAGCGGCCAGGGACGATCCGCGCCGGCGCGCCTCAGATGAAGCCGGCGGCGCGGAACATGCGCTCGTAGATCTGGCGCAGGACCGCTTCCTTGCGCTTGTTGTATTCCATGACCTGCATCGCGCCGACTGCCGCCTGGCGCTTGGCCCGGGCATACAGATCTCGGTCGGCGTCATGCTGGCGCAGCCAGTCGCGGAACATCCTGTGCCGGACGTTCTCGGGACAGTCCGGGCCGAACACATGCAGGTTCACGCGCGGAGCGGCCAGCTGCAAAAGGCGGTGCTGGTGCCACGACGGTTCCCGCAAGATCAGCAGGTAACCGGCGGCTTCCAGCGCGGGAACATAAGCGTCTTCCCGCACGGGGTCGGCGACCGTCAGGTCGATGTCTATCACCGGCTTGGCGGGCAGCCCGGGCACCGCCGTCGACCCCATATGCTCGACCGCTAGCGCGGCCGGTCCCAACGCCTCGAGCACCTGCGCCTTCAGCCGGCCATAGCGGACCGGCCAATCGGGGTCATAGGGTACGACAGCAACCATCTCTGGCGCAGGCTTGCCGCGAACCCAGGGATCCACGTCCGGGTCCGCTTCGTAGTGCCGCATGATTTCTTCGGGCGTGGGCGCGCGCCGGTTCCCTGCCTGGGTCAATTGCCGAAAGCGCGGCGCAGGCGCTCCAGTTCGGCCATGTTCAGGCGCTTCGCTTCCGCTTCGGCGTAGTTCCGTTCCCCTGATTCGTATGCACCCTTGTAGATGCACTTGCCGCGGCTTGCGCACTCGCCGCCGCTGCGGGCGGTGGAGGAATAAGACTTGGCCGCAGCCTGGTCGGGGGTCTTGGAACCGCTGGAGGAACAGCCGGCGATCAGCGTAGCCGCAAAAATCGCCACACCACAGCGGCTCAACGTTTGAATGGACATTTCCTGGTCCTGCAGAAAAAGCTATAGGCGCTTTTATAGCAGGCTCTTCAAATCAGGGTTCCCCTGGCAATTGCTTCGAAACGTTGCCGGCCAGAGAGCAAGAGAGTTGGCGACCTTTGGCGGCGCCCCGGATTGCAGACTAGACTGCCGCAGCCGGCAATCCGACGCTGGCAAACCTATCATGCCGCTGCAAGCACATTGCAACGGCCGACCTCGTCCCCGAACACTGCCTTGGATGCGCCATCCTCATGAAAATTGCGCTCAAGCTCATCGCCGCGTATCTGGCAGCCAGCCTGGTGATGACGGTGCTGTCCGTCAGCCTGAATCCCCCCCACGCCCATTTGCCGACTTCGGTGGTGTTTCTCACCTTTCCCTTGGTGCCGCTGGTGACGGCGCAGGATCTTTATGCAGGGGATGCAGGGTCGGATGGCGTGCTGCTTGCTGGGGTTTTTCTTCTGGTGTTTGGCGGGCTGGCCTGGCTGGCATTGCGATCCAGATAGCGGCAGGCGCGCCAATCCGCTGCGCGGACCCTCGACACCGGGCCTGCGGCGGGAAGCCGCGATCGACCTGTCACGCCTCGTCCGGCACGCTCATCGCCCTGCGGATTTTCTCGGCGACTTCCACGAGTTGCGGGCCGTAGACCTCGACGAGTTCGCGTTCGGGCAGCAGATAGGCCGCACCGCCCAGATTCAAGCCGTACAGGCTGCCATCGGAGAGACGTATGGCCGTGCCTACGCCGTGGATATAGCTCTGCCATTCGCCCAGCGAAGTACAAAATCCGTAGCGATCCATATCGCGCATGGCTTTCTGCAGACCAACCAGGGCGGTAGCCCAATCGGCGCCGAACTGGGGCCGCAGGTCTTCGAGCAGGTTTTCGCGCTCGGCTTCTTCCATGCGGGCCAGATACGCCCGCCCCATGGCGCTGGTGATGACGGGGATACGCGAGCCATTGAACAGGCGCAAGCCGATCAGACCCGAGCCTTCGCAGGTCTCGATGTAGAGCATCATGCGCTTGTGCAGGATGCCCAGGCCGACGTTGCCGTTGCTGCGGTCGGCCAGCTCCTGCATGAGGGGCGCGGCGACCTGGCGGATGCTGCGCCGGGCCAAGGCGACCTGCCCCAGCGCTACTGTGCTGCTACCCAGTTCGTAGTTTTCCTGGCGCGCATTGAATTCCAGATAGCCGAGACGGCATAGGGTATAGGTCAGCCGCGATACCGTTGCAGCGGGCATGCCGGTGCGCTCGGACAATTCGCGATTGCCAAGCGGACCCTCGCGCAACCGGAATGCCTTGAGTATGTCCAGGCCGCGCGCCAGGGCCACGACGAATTGCCTGTCGGAACTGTCTTTCAAATCGTCACGGGCGACCGTATTGTCGGCGGGGCTGGCGCCCATCGCCTTGCGGCGCCGGCCATTCGCGGGCGCGGGGATGCGGTCAGTCTTGCTCATGGGGAAATTCCGGATTCAGGCATATGAGTCTAGCAGACGGGTTGGGCGGCCGAGCCTACGCAGCAGGGCCGACTGCAGGGTTCCCGCGCCAATGGGAAATCGCCGTATCCGGCCAGCCCCACGCGCGCAAACATTGTTCGTAGCTGCTGTTGACGGGTTCGGGCGGACGAGGCGTGGCGCTGGGCGTGCCACTGAAGCGCGGAGCCGGCGCGGGCTGGGAAACGCCGTCCACGTCGATGAACGTGGCACGGCTCCGGGTGTGAGGGTGCAGGGGAGCCTCGGCAATGGACAAGACTGGAGCAACGCAGGCGTCGGTGCCGTCGAAGACTGCGCACCATTGCTCCTGTGTGCGGGACGCTATGCGCGCCGCGATCTGCTCGCGCAAGGCTTCCCAGCCGGCGCGCGGATCGCCCGCCTGGATATCGCTGCCAAGCCCAAGCTTGTCGAAGAAGGTCTTCCGGAAGCGGGTTTCAATGGGTGCAACGGAAAGGTACTTGCCGTCAGCGCAGCGATAGACGTCGTAGTACGGCGCGCCGGAATCCAGGACATTGGTGCCGCGCTCGGGATTGAGCAGTCCGGCCGCCGCCATGCCGAAGAACGGAGTCATGAGCGACGCGGCCCCGTCCACCATGGCCGCGTCGACCACCTGGCCCGCGCCGCCGCTGCGCACGGTGTAGACCGCTGCCATGACCCCCAGGGCCAGGTACAGCGCGCCGCCGCCAAAGTCACCCACCAGGTTCAAGGGCGGCGTGGGCGGCTGACCCTTGCGGCCGATGGCGTCAAGCGCGCCGGTCAGGGCGATGTAGTTGAGGTCGTGGCCGGCCATGGCGGCGTAGGGGCCGGTCTGCCCCCATCCGGTCATGCGGCCGTACACCAGGCGCGGGTTACGGGCCAGGCAGGCTTCCGGTCCAAAACCCATGCGCTCCATGGTGCCGGGCCGGAAGCCTTCGAGCAGCGCGTCGGCGGAGTCGAGCAGCTCCATGGCGAAGCGCGCACCGTCGGTCGTCTTCAGGTCTATGCTGATGCTGGGCCGGTTGCGCAGCAGCAAGTTGTACTTGAGCGGACGTTCCACACCCAGGTCAGTCGCCGGTTGCTGCCGCTCCAGCCGTATGACGGTAGCGCCAAGATCGGCGAGCAGCATGCCGCACATCGGAACCGGGCCGATGGCCGGGAACTCCACCACTTTCAGTCCTGCCAAGGGACCCATTGCTTTCTCCTTGTTCAATGTCATTTCAGGCCTCCAGCCCGGCCCTGCCGTGGTTCAGGACGACAGTGCCGCGCTCCAGCGCACTGCTGCGGAACACCGCCGAGCCACGGTCGATCCAGATTTCCGTGCGCAACGTTTCCCCCGGGTATACCGGCGCGGAGAAGCGCACATCCATGGACTGCAAGCGTCGCGGCTCGTTGCCGCAGACTGCGTCGAGCAAGGCGCGGCCGGCCATGCCGAACGTGCACAGGCCATGCAGTATGGGTGCCTTGAAACCTGCGTCCGCCGCCAGTTGCGGATCCACGTGCAGAGGGTTGTAGTCGCCCGATAGACGATAGATGAAGGCGGCCTGCGGCAGGATGGCCTGATCCCGCACGTAGTCGGGAACGCGCTCAGGCATGGCCGCGCTGTGGCGCGCCGGCGGCGGCGGCCCGCCAAAGCCGCCGTCGGCGCGCAGCACGGACGTGACGAACAGGCTGCACAGCAGTTCGTCCGTCGTCGCGTCGACGACGTCGCGCCGGGTATGCACGACCGCGCCCTTCTCGGGCCCGCGATCGTACACATCGGTGACACGGGTACGGCCGATCACCGTACCGGCCGTGGGCAGCGGCCGGTAAAGCGCCATGCCTTGCTCGCTGTGCAGCATCTTGTGCCATTGCAGGCCGAGCCCGGGATCGCGCATCCATAGCCCTGGGTAACCCAGCACCACCGCCATGGTGGGCAAGGCAAGCAGATCGCGCTCGAAGGCGAAGCGCATGGCCTGGGAGGATTGCGGATTGTCCCCAACCCCCAGGCCCAGCGCGTACAGCATGGTGTCGCGCTCAGTATAGGCATGGCGGACGTCGGGGATGGTCCAATTCAATAGCAGTTCACGGTCGATGGGCATCGCGTGGCTCCTGTGGGCAGCGCCTTACTGGCGCGACGGCGCTTCGAAGATGCCGACCACGCAAGCGGCTTCTTCGAGCCCGTAGAAGCCCCCGCCGTTCTCGGTCATGCCCAGGCGCGGATTGCCTGCCACCTGGCGCTGGCCCGCCTCGCCGCGCAGCTGCGTCACGATCTCGTGCACCTGTATGGCGCCGGTGGCGCCAATGGGATGCCCCTTGGAAAGCAGGCCGCCGGATACGTTCAGCGGCAAGCGCCCGCCCAGGCGTGTCGCACCGCTTTCGACCAGCGCGCCGCCGTCGCCATAGTCGCAAAAGCCGCAATTCTCGCTGTGCAGGATCTCGGCGATGGCCGATGCGTCATGAAGTTCGGCCAATGAGATGTCCTGCGGACCGACGCCCGCGGCCTCGTAGGCGCGCCAGGCCGCAACCCGGGTCAAGTGGCGATCGACCTGTTCGGCGGTACGCTGCGAGCCGCTGCTCACCGCGATGCCGCGGATCCTCACCGCCCGGCGGGCGTCCAGGCGCTTGAGCGCTTTCTCGGACACGACGACCAGGGCGGCGGCTCCGTCGCTCATGGGTGCGCACATCGAGCGGGTCATGGGCCAGGCGACCAGCTTGTCGGCCAGCACTTCCTCCACTGTCATGGGGGTGCGGTATTGAGCCAGCGGGTTGAATTGCGAATGCCAGTGGTTCTTGGCGGCCACGGCGGCAATCTGGCGTTGCGTGGTACCGAAGGTCTTCATGTGGAAACGCGCCTGCGCGGCATAGATGTCCATGAAGACCGAGCGCTCGCCCGCATCGGCCAGCGCTTCGGGCGGCAGCGCCATGCCTTCGCCCATGGCCAGCAAGGCCTCCATGTGTTGCTCGGCCAGATCCCGGTCCCAGCTGCCCTTGAAGGCCTCGAACATCTGTTGGCGCTTTTCGGGGTAGTTCATTTTTTCCGCGCCCACGACCAGGGCGACGTCGTACAGCCCTGCCTTGACCGCGGCGTGGGCCTGCATCAAGCCCGAGCTCGAACTGGCGCAGGCGTTGTCGGTATTGAAGATGGCAATGCCTTGGAAGCCATAGGCGCGCAGCGAACATTGCCCGCGCACGCCGTGCTGGCCCTCCAGCGCGCCCTGGCGCGTATTGCAAAACCAGGCGGCCTCGATGGCCTCGCGTTCCAATCCGACGTCCTGCAGCGCCTGGTCCACGGCCATAGCCGACAACTGTTTCACGCTCAGGCCCAGATGCTTGCCCAGCGGCGTCATGCCTATGCCGACAATATACGTCTCGCTCATGTCTCTCTCTATTCTTTGATTGGCCGGTCAGGCCAGCTTGACCACGCCACGCTGGCGCAGGGCTTCGATCTGTTCGTCGGCGTATCCCAGCTCATCCAGGATGGCGCGCGTATGTTCGCCGTGGGCAGGCGCCGGCGCGTTGGCGATACTGCGCTGGCCATTGAATTTGACCGGCTGTCCGACAGTGCGCATGGGACCGTGGCGCTCGCTGTCCACGTCCACCAGAATGCCGCTGGCCAGGGTATGAGGGTGGTTCAACGCATCGGCAAATGTATTGATCTGCGCGCCCGGGATGCCGTTTTCCGTCAGCAAGTCCTGCCAATGGGCCGCGTCCTCCCTCGCCAACACCTCGTTCAGGCATTGCGCGACCAGGCTGCGGTTCTGCACGCGCATGGCATTGCTTTCGAAACGCGGATCGTCCCGCATGCCGTCCAGGCCCAACACGTCGCACAAGCGCCGCCACAAGGCTTCGCTGGCGACACCAATCAGGATTTTCTTGTCACGCGCCTGGTAGGCCTCGTAGGGGCAGAGAGATTCGTGAGCACAACCAAAGCGCTGCGGTTCGGTGCCCCGCTCCCAGAAACTCTGGAACATGTAGCCCAGAAAGGCCATGCCGGTTTCGAACAGGGAGGCTTCGATGTGGCATCCTTCGCCAGTCTGGCTGCGCTGCATCAATGCGGCCAGGATGGCGCTGGTGGCCTGCATGCCAGTGCCCTGATCCACCGGCGAAAAGGGTGCGCGCACCGGACCGCTGCCCTGCTCGCCCATGATCGAGCACATGCCGACGAAGGCTTGCAGAATCATGTCATAGCCCTTGCCGTGCGCCAGCGGACCGCTGCGTCCGTAGCCAGAAATACTGCAATACACCAGCCGCGGATTGATGGCGGACAAGGTCTCGAAGTCGATCTTCAGCCGTTCGGCCACGCCCGGGCCGAAGCTCTCGACGATCACGTCGGCGCTTTCGACCAGTTTGCGCACTACCGCCAGGGCCTCGGCGGATCTCAGGTCCAGCGCGATGCTGCGCTTGCCCCGGTTGGCATAGTGGAAAACCGCGCCTTCGCCATTGCGGAAGGGAGGCCAGCCGCGCGTGTCGTCGCCGACATCCCGCGCTTCCACCTTGATGACTTCGGCGCCCAGGTCTTGCAATGCCTGGGTGCAGATGGGGCCGGCCAGCACCTTGCTGAAATCCAGGATGCGTATGCCCGTGAGAGGTTTGATGGACATGGTGTGTTCCCCCCGGGCCGTTCAGTAGCGGCCGCCAGTGACATGGATGACATCCCCGGTCAGGTAGCCCGCGGGCTCGGACGCCAGGAACGTGACGACGCTGGCCACGTCATTCACATGGCCGATACGGGGGATGGGCGTCGTCGTCTGAGCCGCCTCTCGGATTTTTTCGTAGTGCGGCAGCCGCCGCACTGCCTCGGTGTCGATGATGCCCGGCGCCACGGCATTGACCGTTACGTTGTAGCGGCCGTGCTCCAGAGCCATGGCGCGCGTAAAGCCGATAAGGCCGGCCTTCGCGGCTGAATAATTGGCTTGGCCGGGATTCCCCAGGTGGGCGCGCGATGAGATGTTGATGACACGCCCCCAGTGCTTCTGGGCGAAATGCCGCGCGGCTTCGCGGGTGCACAGGAAGGCGCCCTTGAGAATGACGTCGACCACGCTGTCCCAGTCTTCGAGGCCCATCTTGGTGATGCGCATATCGCGAGTGAAGCCGGCGTTGTTCACCAGGATGTCCACGCCTCCGTACTCGGCGCCAGCGCGCTCGAAAAGCTTGAGCACGGAAGCCTCGTCAGTGACATCCACTTGGCAGGCATGGGCGCGCCCGCCTGCGCGAACCAGCTCGTCCGCCTGAGCCTGGGCCGCCTGGCCGTTGATGTCGGCCACGACGACCGCGGCGCCTTCACGGGCCAGCTGCGCGCATATCGCGGCGCCGATACCGCTTCCACCGCCCGTGACGACGGCCACTTTCCCATCCAATCCCAAATCCATCCAGGTCTCCAGTCTCGTGTGTTGTTCGATGCCGCCGCATTGCTGTCTGCATCCGATCGTACGCGGCATTTAAAAAATGCAGAAATAATTTCCGCAAATATATCCGAAAGCTCATTTCCTCTGCAATTAGAGAAAAGCCCTGGGCAACTTCTCCCATAGAAATTCATTTGGCTAATTGCGGAAACAATTTTCGTAATGTACATTGGCCTCGCTTTCAACCTCAAGGACAGGAGACACGAGCAATGCCGAACACAGGCTTCGACCCCACTTCCCACCAGATGTGCGAGCAACGCTATTTCGACGATTTCAAGATTGGCGAACGCTTTGTCCTACCCTCGCGCACGATGACCGACGCCCTGTTCGCCGCGTTCCAGCTGGCCAGCGGCGACAACCACCCCATTCACTACGACATCGAGTACTGCCGCGCCAACGGCATGCCGCACATGCTGGCCCACGGTTTCCAGGTGGCGATCCAGACAGCTGCGGGCGCAGGGCTGTTTCCGCACATGACCGAAGCGTCGATGAAGGGCTTCATTGAGCAAAGCTCGCGCTTCCTCGGCCCCGTCTACGTGGGCGACACCCTGTACAGCTCGCTGGAAATCGTGGAACTCAAGCCCGGCCGCAGCACCGGCACTGTCCGCATGGCGACCCGCGTGGTGAACCAGCGCGGCGAAACCGTAATGGATGGAACCCAGACCTACCTGCTGAAGAAACGCCCGACCGAATAACGAAAAAGCGCTCAAGCCAGCGCACAGGAGAGAGACAACATGAAGCTATCGGCAGCCCGCCTCATCATGGCCGCGAGCATCGCCGCGGCGCCGCTGGCCGCGCATGCGGCCCAGGATGACTATCCGCACAAACCAATCACGCTGCAGCTCGGCTTCCCGCCAGGCCAGGCCACCGATACCGTGGCCCGCATGCTGGCCGAGCGCGCCGCACCCCGGTTAGGCCAGCCCGTGATCGTGGAAAACAAGCCCGGTCAGGGCGGCAGCGTGCTGCTATCGTCATTCGTGCGCCAAGCGCCGGACGGCTATACGCTGACGATTGCCGCAACCGGGGCCGCGGTCACCAATCACTTCCTGTACAAGACAGTGAACTACAAGACCCCGGACGACTTCACCCCGGTCGGCCAGGTGGCGGATCTGCCTCTGGTGCTGGTGGCCCGCCCCGGCATGCCGTTCAACGACATAGCCGGCCTGGTCGCCTACGCCAAGCAGAACCCCGGCAAGCTGAACTACGCCAGCCCGGGCACAGGCACTTCATCCAACCTGGCGATGGAAACGCTGAAGTTCCAGAACGGACTGCGCATTGAACACATCCCGTACCCCGGTAGCGCGCGCGCCATGACCGACCTGCTGGCAGGACAGGTCGACGTCGCCTTCGACACCGTGCCGGCGGTGCAGGCGTTTGTCAGTTCCGGAAAATTGAAGGCGCTGGCTATCGGTTCGGAACAGCGTCTCAAGCTGTTTCCGCAAGTGCCGACCATGAAGGAAAGCGGCTTCGGCACCGTGCCGGCCCACGTCTGGATCGGTTTCCTGCTGCCCAAGGGAGCATCGCCCACAGTGGTCCAGAAGCTGAACAGCGTATTCAATGCCGTGCTTCAGGACAAAGAGGTCATCGAGAAACTGGAGGGACTGGGAGTCGTGGCCCACACGACCACCCCAGAAGGCTTTGAGGCCATGCTGCGCCAGGAGTTGCCGCGCTGGGGCGGCATCGTCAAGCAGGCGGGCCTGGAACCTCAATAGGCGCATCAGGCCGACCGCAACAAAAAACCCGCACTCTCTGACGAGAAATGCGGGTTTTGTGTATTTCCAGGGATGGCCCGGAACAAATTCTTGGTGCCGACGGCGAGACTCGAACTCGCACAGCTTTCGCCACTACCCCCTCAAGATAGCGTGTCTACCAATTTCACCACGTCGGCTAACTTCAGCCAGAAAAGCGTGCTTTCCTGGAAAGTCGAACATTCTATCACGCAAATTGGGAATCGGGTGGTTCCGTGCTGTTGTGTCGCCGGAACGCCACCAATCCGTCCCCAAGAACTCTCCAGAGGGGCCATGGACGGCTCCTCCCCCGGCCTATCAGTTGATCTGCAGGTTGGTCGCCTTGACGACTTCGCCCCACTTGCGGGTTTCGCTTTCCATGAAGGCCTTGAACGCTTGCGGCGTGTTGGGCGGCGGGGGCATCAGGAAGCCGTTGGTTTGGTAGCTGGCGGCTAGCGCGGCGTCGGAAGTCAGGGCCTTGTTGATGGCGGCGTTGACCTTCTGGACGATTTCGGGCGGGGTGCCGGCCGGCGCATACACGCCGAACCAGGCCGCCACGTCGAAGCCCTCCACGCCGGATTCGGCGATGGTGGGAATTTCCGGGGCGAACGGCACGCGGCTGGCGGTGGTGACGGCCAGGCCGGTCAGCTTGCCGGCGCGCACATGCGGCAGCAGCGGCGGCAGGTTGTCGAAGATGGAGTCCACCTGGCCGCCCAGCAGGTCGGCCACGGCCGGGCCGCTGCCGCGGTACGGGACGTGCAGGATGTCGATGCCGGTCTTCATCTTGAAGAGTTCGCAGCCCAGGTGGGCGGACGAGCCGTTGCCGGGCGAGGCGCAGGTGAGCTTGCCGGGATTCTTCTTGGCGTAGGCGATGTATTCCTGCACCGACTTGACCGGCACGCTGGCGTTGACGGCCAGGATGTTGGGCACCACGTTCAACAGGGCAACCGCGTCCAGGTCCTTGAGCGCATCATAGGACATCTTTGAATAGAGCGACTGGTTGATCGCGGTGGAAATCGATCCGACGAACAGGGTGTAGCCGTCGGGCGCCGAACGGGCGACCGACTCGGCGCCGATATTGCTGTTGGCGCCGGGCTTGTTCTCCACCACGAAGGTCTGGCCGAATTCCTTGCCCAGCACGTCGGCGATCATGCGCGCGCTGATGTCGGTGGTGCCGCCCGGCGCGTAGCCCACGACCAGCCGCACCGGCTTGGCCGGATAGGCGCCGGCCTGGGCCTGGGCCGTTCCGCTGGCGATGCACGCCAGCACCGCCGCCGCGCCGGCCAGTTTGGTATAGATCTTTTTCATGTTTCCTCCTGTCGAAAACGGATGGGCGCGCAGGGGGATGCGCGCCGTTTTTTGTTGTTGTGCGGGCAGTCCTGTCCGGGGCGGCGGCGCCGCCCGTGTCAGGCGGCGCCCGCTGGCCGCAAGGGCGCGATCAGGTCCGAGGTGAGGTCGGCCAACGTCGCGCAGCCTAGCAGCGCCATGTTGGTCGAGATCTCGCTGCGGAATATCTCCGCCACTTTGCGGATGCCGGCGCTGCCGCCCACGGCCGCGCCGAACAATTGAGGCCGGCCGGTGAAGACCATGCGCGCGCCCAGGGCCACGGCCTTGAGCACGTCGGAGCCGCGGCGAAAGCCGCCATCGACCATGACCGGGAAACCGGCGGGCACCGCGGCCACCACGTCGGGCAGCGCCTGTAGCGGCGCAATGCAGCCGTCGAGCTGGCGTCCGCCGTGGTTGGACACGATCACGCCGTCGGCGCCCGCCGCGCAGGCCAGGCGCGCGTCGTCGGGATGCATCACGCCCTTGAGCACCAGCTTGCCCGGCCAGTTCTCGCGGATCCAGCGGATATGCTCCCACGACAGCTTGTCGCGTTCGCCGCGAAAGCCGTTGGGCGGGTCTTGCGTGATGGGCGGGCCGATTTCCTCGTACAGGTTCGAGAACCTGGGGATGCCGCTGCCCAGCAGCGTGCGCAGGAAGACGTTGTAGCTCCAGCGCGGGTGGCGCATGCCGTCCAGCATGACGCTGGGACTGAGCTTGAAGGGCACGGTGAAAGACAGTTTCTGCAGGTTCTCGCGGTTGGCGCCCACGCAGGTGTCGATGGTCACCACCAGCACCGGGATCTCGGCCTGGCGCAGCCGCGCCAGCAGCTTGGCGATGCGCTCGGTGTTGCCCGGCAGATAGGCCTGGTACCAGCAGCGCTTGCCGGTGGCCTCCTGCAAGCGTTCCAGCGGCACGCTGGAAGCGCCGCTGATGATGAATGGAATCTCGGCCTGCTGGGCGGCCTGCGCCAGCGCCAGGTCGCACTCATGCATGACGATGGCGGAAAACCCCGTGGGCGCGAAACCCACCGGCATGGCGTAGCGCTGGCCATAGAGTTCGACCCCGCTGCTGCGCTGGTCCACCACGCGCAGGCCGCGCGGCCGGAAGCCGACGTCGCCCAGCGCGCGCACGCTCTCGGCCAGCGAGGCGCCATCCTCGGTGCCGCCGCAGACGTAGCCTTCGACGCAGCGCGGCATGATGCGCCGCGCCTCGCGTTCGAAGTCGCGCACGGACAGGCAACGGTCCAGACGGCTCATGCAGCCACCGGCGAGCCGGCCTGCGCGCCCAGCGCCTGCATGCACGCGGCCAGCGAACGGTCCTGCGTGTCCTGGTAAAGCGCCAATTCGTCCTGCACCTGGGCGCCCAGGGCCTGCTCGAAGGCGGCCTGGCTGGCATTCTGCGCGTATTCGGCCTGGGCCTTGTCGCCCAGGTTCGACTGGAAGATGCCGGCCGCGCTGACGGGCAGGAAGTCCTCGTACACCAGCGGCTCGAAGCGGATGTAGCCCTGGGCGATCAGGTCCCGCAGGCCCGCCTCGGGATCCGCGCCCTCCTTGCCGGTCAGGAAGTAGCGGAAATAGGCCAGTCCCTGCGCATGCAGCGTGTCGTAGTCATCCGGGAAGGCGGCAAAACAGTCCTGCAGGTTCTGCATGTAGGCCGCGGCATTGCCTTCGTTGGGCGCGCCGCTGATGCGGCTGCGGGCCAGGTCCAGCAACTGGTCGTAAAGCGCCCGGCCCTTGCGGGTCAACGCCACGCCGCGCTGCTCGATCTCGCCGAAGCGCGCGGTATGGCTGCCGGCCGCGGACTGGCCGTCGGCGCCGGCGAACAGGACCGCTTCCTCCAGCGCCTTGAAGCTGGTCTGGCGCAGCAGGATCGGGCACTTGCGCGGCGGCGGGCCTTCGATCACGGCCTTGGCGGACACGCCGCGGCGCGGCATCTCGGCCTGGGCCTCGTCGATGTCCAGCGTGCGCGGAGTCAAGTGATTGATGTGCGGGCCCTTGAAGGCCACCACATCGGCGATCAGGCGGTGCTGGCCGTGCAGTTCCTCGTAGTCTTCCAGGCTGACGGTCGCCTCGCTGTGCCAGCGGAAGGTATGCAGGGCCTCGGCCACGAATTCGCGGGCATCCGCTACAACCAGTCCGCCCTGCGCCTCAAAGCGGGCCGCAAGTTCCAGCGTGCGCGCGGTGAAGATCTGGCGCGCGGCCAGGATGCGGGCGGCCTTCTCGCGCAGGACTTCGTCGGCGATCAGCTCCAGCCGCAGCAGCGAGGTGAAGACGCGGAACGGGCTGGCCTGCAGCGAGGCTTCGTGGGTGGCGCGAAAGGCGGTGGAATGCACCGGCACGCCGGCTGGCGACAGATCGTAATAGCCCACGGGCTGCATGCCCATCACGGCGAACACGCGCCGCATATTGGCCAATTCCTGCGCGGTGCCGACGCGGATCGCGCCGTGGCGCTCGATGTCCAGGCGCTCGATCTCGCCCGTGCGCGCCAATTGCGCGGCCAGCTCGGGCTGCTCAGTGAGCGTCTTGGCGTTGACCTGGGCGACCAGGTCCAGCAGCGTGTCGTACAGCGGCACTTCCGACTTGTACATGTCGGACATGGCGCGGGAGAACCAGGCGCGGATCTGATCCGGATTGACGAAATTCTGACTCATGGCGGGCTCGGCACATCGGTAAACAAGGATGGCCCGCATGACATCATGCGCCGCGCGCGCAATCAAATGAAAAAAATCGGCTTAATCAGTCCGTTTTTTCATGGATCGCGCGCGCTGGGCGTCGCGCTCGCGCTTGCGCGCGGCCTCTTGTTCCACCCAGGCGACGAACTGCTTGATCTTCGGCACCTCTGCCGAGTGTTCGGAGTAGGCGACGAAGTACGCGCCGTCGCTGGGCTGCACGTAGTCCCAGGGAATCACCAGCTTGCCGGCCTGCAGCTCCTCTTCGGCCAGCAGGCGCGGCGTCAACGCCACGCCGCAGCCGCCCTCCGCCGCGCGCACGCACATGTAGAAGGTATCGAAGCGCGGGCCGTGGTAGCTGCGGTCGGACTGGAAGCGCTGGCGCGAGAAGTAGTCATGCCAGGCTTCCGGGCGCGAGGCGCACTGGATCAGCGCCTGCGCGCTCAACGCCTCCAGGCTGTCTACCCGGTCTGCCGGCAAGAAGCCGGGCGCGCACACCGGCACGACCTCGGCTTCGAACAATTCCCGGCATTGGGCCCCCGGCAAGGTGCCGTGGCCGAAGAAGAAGGAGATGTCGATCTTGGCCTGCATCAGGTCGAAGGGCCGGGTTTCGCTGCGCACCTTGACCTGGATGTCCGGATGCGCGGCCATGAAGCCTTGCAGCCGCGGGATCAGCCAGCGCGCGCCGAAAGTGGGCTGGGTGCCGATGGTGAGCACCTGGGTCTCGCTACCGTAGGTCAGGATGTAGCGCGAGGACATGTCCACCTGGTTCAGGATGGTCTTGACCTCGGACTGGTACAGGGCGCCCGCGGGCGTGAGCTGCAGGCGCCGCCGCACGCGCAGGAACAGCGGATTGCGCAGCAGCGCCTCCAGCTGCGCGATCTGCTTGCTGATCGCGCTCTGGGTCATGTGCAGTTCCTCGGCGGCGCGCGTGAAGCTCATGTGCCGCGCCACCGCCTCGAAACATTGCAGCGCCATCATCGATGGCATCAAACGCTTTTCCATGGGGCCGATCCGGGTATGCCTGTGCTGGCGGCGGCCCGCGTTCCATCGCCGGCCGCCGCGCTTGCGGCATTATCGCAGGCCCGCGCTCACCATTGGTAGCCGACCCCCGCCGCGCCGCCGAAGTCGCCGCGCGAGGTGCCGTTGGCCGAGACCTTGTAGACCCAGCGCCCGCCGCTGGACACGCGCGACAGCCCCATGGCGTAACCCGATTCGCCGTTCCAGGTGCCGCCCGCCATGGACAGCATATTGCGTCCCGGCAGGTAGGCTTGGGGCAGGGAGGCCGTCGCCATGGCGGCGGCCACGCCGGCGCTCAGCATGCGCTCCTGGGAGTCCAGGTCGCCACGCAGGTCCTGCAGGGAGCGCTCGACGGCGCCCACCCTGGCCTCGCCCGCGCTGCTGGCGGCGCGCAACTGCCCCAGGTTGACGGCGTCGGTGTCTACGCTGCCTGCCGCCACGCCCGTGATCTGACGCCCGCCCACGTTCACCTCGCCCGTGGAATTCTGGGGCTGTGCCATGCCGTAAGCCTCGTAGTTCTCCTGTGCGCCGCGCGCCGCCGTGGATCCTGCGCCCAGCGCCACGCTATTGCCCGCGCTGGCCACCGCGCCTGCGCCGACCGCGACGCTCTGCGTGGCCGCGGACGAGTCCGCGCCCACCGACACGCTGCGGTCGGCAACGGAACCGCGCCCGGCATTCGATCCCATGGACACGTTGTCGCTGCCGCGCACGCCCGACCCCGCGGCCGTGCCCTGCGCCACGTTGTTGTGGCCGACGACCTCGCGGCCGGCGGCCAGGCCGCTTGCCGTGTTGCCATCGCCCTGCACGCCATAGCCCGCGTAGGCGCCGGCAGCCAGGTTGTTGGCGCCGGTCACGTTCTGCCCGGCGTTCTTGCCCTGCGCCAGGTTGCCCTCGCCCTCCACGTTCTGGCCCGCGTTCTGGCCCAGCGCCAGGTTGCCGTCGCCGACGACATTGCGGCCCGCTTCCTGGCCGAAGGCCGAGTTGCCGTTGCCGGTGACGTTGCGCCCTGCGTTGGTGCCATAGGCGGCATTGTTGTTGCCCGCCGTGTCCGTGCCGGCCCAGAAGCCGAAGGCATCGTTGTAGTCGCCCGTGACGTTCTGGCCGGCGCTGCGGCCGAACGACTGGTTCCAGCCGCCCTGCACATTGGTGCCGGCGTAGTAGCCGATGGCCTGGTTGGCGTTCTTGCCGCCGACCTTGGAGCCGGCGCCCTCGCCTATCGCGAGGTTCCAGTTGGTGCTGACGTCCTGGCCCGCGCCATTGCCCAGGCCGATGTTGTTGCTGCCGGCCACGTTGGCGCCGGCGTTCTTGCCGATGGCGTGATTGCCTTTGCCCGTCACGCCCTGGCCGGCGCCCGGCCCGTAGCCGAGGTTGCTGCCGTCCCACTTCACGGGCGGCGCCGTCTGCGCCTGCGCGGCCGATCCCCCGGCCAGCGCGCCCACCAGAACCGCCACCGACAAGCCGTTGGCGGCCAGAATTGCGTATGTGTGCTTCATGAGTATGTTGGTAGTTTGTTGTTGCGGACTGGCCGGACGCGCACCCCGATGCGCGCCCGGCCCGTTCATGCCAGGACCATCACAGATGCAGCGCCATGGCGGGATCGCTGACGCTCGCGCGGCCGTTCTCCATGCGCCCGGCGAAGCGGCGCTCGAAGCCCTCGGCGGTGACCGTGAAGTCGTACCAATTGCCGCTTTCCTTGATGGACCAGTGGTGTTCGGCCACCTTGCCAGGCTCGACCGCCAGGGCCCAGGGGCCGTCCTTGCGGTAAGCGTTGGACTGCAGGTTTGCCTGCAGGCTGGCCGTGCCGCGGTTGGAAACCTTCACGTACAGGGCGCCGCCCGCCGGCTCGTAGCAGACCTGCACTTCCAGGGCCGCGCCGCGCTGCGTGTTGCCGGCGAAGGTCCGCACGAAGCCGTTGCTGCTGTAGACCCACAGGTCATAGTCGCCGCCGGTCCAGGTGTCGGACAGTGTCTTGCCGGCTTCGACGGTGTAGCGCCGCGGGATCAGGTTCAGGTTGCGCTTGTCGTACACATGGAACACGGCGCCGGCTGTGCCCGTGTTGCTGAACAGCAGTTCGACTGCGCCGTCCGCGCCGAGCCGGGCGCTGGTGTGCAGTTCGTAGGGCAGCGCGCGCGACAGCCGCGTGCCGGTCTCCTGGAACAGCGGCTGCGGGATGGCGGGCGCCTGGGTCACCGCGGTCGTGGGCAGGAGCTTCTGCGCCGCGTTGACCGCGGGAAAGTTGCTGGTGTCGGGCAGCGTGGGCACGCGGGGATCGTTGGGGCTGACGAAATCGAAGCAGGTGGTCAGGTCGCCGCAGACCGCGCGGCTCCACGGGCTGATGGCGTCCACCTTGATGTCGAAGCGCTGCTCCAGGAACCGGCCCACCGAGGTGTGATCGAACACCTGCGAGTTGACCCAGCCGCCCTTGCTCCACGGCGACACCACATACATGGGCACGCGCGAACTCAGGCCCCACGGCCGGATGTTGCCGGTGATCTTGTCCTCGGCCTTCAGGTAGTTGCCCACCGAGGCATCGAAGTATTCGCCCTCCAGCGGCACGGTGGACTTGCCCATCAGCACGCCGTTGGCGTCATAGGACGGCACCGCGGGCATGGCCGCATGGTCGAAGAAGCCGTCGTTCTCGTCGAAGGTCACGAACAGCGCGGTCTTGCTCCAGACTTCGGGATTGGAGGTCAGCGCGTCCAGCACGTCGGCGATGAAGTCGGCCGCGCCGGCCACGCCTTCGCTGCTGCCCGGATGCTCGGCCAGGGCCTGCGTGGGCAGCACCCACGACACCTGCGGCAAGGTGCCATTGGCCACGTCCTGCTTGAGCTGGGCAAGGAAGTTGACGGCGCCGTCGTTCTTCTCGGGGCCGCCGGTCAGGCCGTGTTCATAGATCGGCGAACCCGGCTGCGCGGTGCGGAAGCTCTTGAAGGCCAGGCAGCCGTGCATGGCGCCCGTCCAGTTGTTGTTCATGTTCTGGTAGATGTGCCAGCTGACCCCGGCACGCTGCAGCAGGTCGGGCAGGGTGTCCCACTTGAAGGCGCTGTTCTTGTACTTGTAGTTGTAGGCGCCGGTCACGGGGTCGACCTGGCCCGACCCGTCTGCCAGCTGCGCGCGGCCCGCGACCCAGTTGGACGGGCTGGGCCAGCAGCGCGAATTGACGGGTTCCGAATCGGTGTCCGTGCTATTGACGCCCAGCTTGCGCAGTTCGGGATTGGCGTTGGCGCCCGACCAGAACACGATGCGGTTGGGGTCGGTGCCGGTCAGGATGGAACAGTGATAGCCGTCGCAGACCGTGAAGGCGTCGGCCAGCGCGAACTGGTACGGAATGTCCTCGCGCATGAAGAAGCCCATGGTGGCCTGGTTCTTGTACTGGATCCACTGGTCCATCTTGCCCTGGTTCCAGGCCGCCTGCTGGTCGGGAAAATTGTGTGGCGTGCCCGATCCGATCAGCGCGTTGCTGGTCCTGGAGTCGCGGCGGAAAGGCTGGATATCCTGGCCGCCCTTGGGGTTCGGTTGGAAGAACACCGACTTGCCGCTGGCCAGCGGAATCGGGAAACGGTCGCCGAAGCCGCGCACGCCGCGCATGGTGCCGAAGTAGTGGTCGAACGAGCGGTTCTCCTGCATCAGGATCACGATGTGCTTGATGTCCTTGATGGTGCCGCTTTCCACCGCCGCGGGCACCGCCAGCGCGCGCTGGATCGAGGCGGGCAGCAAGGCCATCGCCGACAAGGCGCCGGCGGCCTGGGCCGAGGCGCGGAAGAATTGCCGCCGGCCCGGCAAGGCCGGGGACGCGATGGCGGACTGCGAGGTATGGGTCTTGGTCATGGGGCTACTCTTGCGTGGGGTTGGACGGATCGGGCGTTCAAGGCGCGCAGCGCAGTTGCGGCGCGGGCGGCGGCGTCTCGGGCTGTCCGGTCTCGGGCGGCGTGGTCGCGCCGTCATCCGAGTCGTCGTCGCCGCCGCAGGCGGCAAGGGTCAGGCTCAGGGCGATGGCCGCAACAAGGGCGCGGCCCAGTGCAAAGTACGGGGTCATGAAAACTCCTGGTCAGGGAACGTTGCCGGGTCCGTCCGGCAGAAAACCTATCGGGGCGCGGCGGCCTGGCTGGCCGCCGCGCCGGCTCAGCTCAAGCGGCGCCGCAAGCGGGCGGCAACCTGGTCCAGCAAGAACACGGTGATGAAGATCACGACGAGGATGGTCCCGACGTGCGCGTACTGGTACATGTCGTAGCGGCCTTTCAATTCCTGGCCGATGCCGCCCGCGCCCACCAGGCCCACGACCGTGGCCATGCGCACGTTGCGGTCCAGGATGTACAGGGTGTAGCCCGTGAACTTGGGCATGACCTGCGGCAGCACGGCGTAGGCCAGCACGCGCGGCTTGCTGGCGCCGATCGCGGCCAGGGCCTCTTGCGGCTTGGTATCGGCCGTTTCGATGTCCTCGGCGTAGAACTTGCCCAGGAATCCCATCGAATGGATGGCCAGCGCCAGCACCCCGGCAATCGGGCCGAAGCCGTAGGCCAGCACCAGGAACAGCGCGCAGATCAGCTCAGGCATGGCGCGGAACATGCTGACGATGGCCCGCGCCGCCACGTACAGCAGCCGGTTGGGCGCGTAGTTGCGGGCGCTGCAATAGGCCAGCGGCGCACTGCCCAATACGGCCAGCAGGGTCGCCCAGATCGCGATCTCGAAGGTCTCGACCATCTTCACCGCCACCCGCCACAGATAGCCCAGCGGCTCGACCAGATAGGTCTGCGTGGACACCTCGTCTTCCATCTTCAGCGTGTGCGGATTGAGCCGGCTCTCGGTTACCTGCACCGTTTCCACATGCGCCAGCCACGGCAGCCTGTCCGGGTCGAAGCCCTCTATGCGCGAGGTCTCGGTGCGATACGAAACCTGCAGCGGAAACAAGTTGTCGGCCAGGGCGCCCAGGCCCGACGTGACCTGGGACTGCTCTTTCAGGCCGACCGCGGCCAGCGCGCCGTCCAGGGTCAGTGCCGCCATGCGGCCCATCTCGACCCGTTGGCCGGTGTAGAGGAACAGCATCAGCGCGGCGATCACGATCAGCAGCGCGCGGGCGCCGTAGGGCGGATCCAGGCGCCAGGCCGCGTTGCCGGCCGGCGTTTTCAATGCCTGCGTGTTCATTGCGCGCCCCCCGCCGACAACACCGCCGGCCGGATCGGCCTGGCGGCGCGGGGCTCGGCATGGCCGCGGCCCGCAAGATCGGCGCCCGCCATGCCACTCTCCGGCAGCGGGGCCTGATAGAGCGCGTGGGAGGTGGCCTCATCGAACGCGCCCGCCGGTCCATCGAACACCATGACGCCATGGCGCAAGGCCACGATGCGATCGGCGAACTCCCGGGCCAGGTCGACCTGGTGCAGGCTGCACAGCACGGTGGCGCCGCGTTCCCGCGCCTGATTGCGCAACAGCTCCAGGATGTCGCGGCTGATGCGCGGATCCAGGCTGGCCACGGGTTCGTCGGCCAGCAGCAAGGCGGGCGCCAGCATGAAGGCGCGGGCGATGCCCACGCGCTGCTGCTGGCCGCCGGACAATTCGCTCACGCGGCGTTGCAGATGTTCGGGCTGCAGGCCGACTTCGCGCACCAGCCGGCAGGCTCGTTCGCGCAATTCCGCCGGGAAACGCATCAGGTAGGCGCGCCATGCCGGCAGGCCGGGCAGCGCGCCCGACAGCACGTTGGTCGCCACCGTGGCGCGCGACACCAGGTTGAAGTGCTGATGCACCATGCCGATGCGCGGCCGCACGGCAGCCAGCGTCGAGGGCTGCACCTGCGTGCCATCGACCCACACGGCGCCCTGGGTCGGCGCGGTCAGTCCGTTGGCCATGCGCAGCAAGGTCGATTTGCCCGCGCCCGAGGCGCCCAGGATCACGCAGAACTGGCCGCGCGGCACCTGCAACGACACCGAGTTCAGGGCCGTGGTGCCGTCGGCGTAGCGCATGCCTACGGCGTCGTAGCGCAGCATGTCCATTTCGCTTGTTCCGGCGATCACCGCTGTGCCGCCTTCTGCAGGATTTCGCCCTTGATCTCGTCGGTCAGCAGGGCCATCTTCGACGCCGGGCCGGCGAACTGCGCCTCGGAAAACTCGGTGTCAAAGCGGTCGAGCTTGGCGCCGCCGTAGCCGCGCACCATGTCCGGCGTCACGCCGGGCGCCTGGTGCACCGTGGCAAAGGCCTGCTTGAGCGTGGCCTTCAGCGGCTCCGGCAGCTTGGTGTTCATGGCCAGCGGCGGATAGGGTATGGGTTCGCTCTTGAAGATCACCTTCACGGACTTCGGGTCCACCGCGCCCTGGCGCACCGCCTTGTCGAAGGAGTCGAACGACAGCGCGGCCGCGTCGACCTGGCCCTGCACCAGCGCGGCCAGGCTGCTGGCGTGGCTGCCAGTCAGTTGCAGCGCCGCCAGGTCCTTGGCCGGGTCCATGCCGTCCTTGATCATGGACGCCACCTGGAAGGTGAAGCTGGAGGCCGAATTCACGTCGCCGAACGCGGCGCGCTTGCCCTTCAGGTCGGCCAGCGTATTGATGGGCGAACCGGCCTTGGCGAACATCGCGGCGTAGTAGGCGGACTCGCCCTTCTGCACGCCCACGGCCAGCAACTGCGCGCATTGGCGCTCATGCGCCTGCACGTAGGAAACCGGGCCCAGGAACGCGACCTCGGCCAGCTGGTTGCACATGCCTTCGACCACGGCGCCGTAGGACTGGCCCACCGTCAGCTGGAAATGCAGGCCGGTGCTGCGCGTGATCGCGTTGAAGATCGGCGCGTAGTCGGCCTTGGTGCCCGACTCCGTGCCGCCGTCGGCGGGAATGAGCAGCACGCGCAGCGGACGCTGCTGCGAGCCATCGGCCAGCGCTTGGGCCTGCGCCAGAGGCGCGGCGGCCAGCAGGGAAACGAGCGCCAGTGCGGGCGCGCAGGTGCGGATTTTCATTTGTCTGTTCCTGGTCTTGTTGAGGTTGCCATCGGGGCGCTGTGTGTCCGGCCCTGATTCCGGAACGCAGATTAGTCACCGCACATGACAGGCAAATGAAAATTTCTCAAATCAAAAAAATGATTTTTTGAATTTTGTTCAGATAGAATCACAGCCGCCGGGCAGGCCCGAACCGTAGCGGGCGCCCACTTCTTTCAACCCTCCACGCGCTTCGACGCCACCACGCCGATCCATGACCCGCATTGCCCGCACTCCCCTCGCTTCCTTCCCCCCAGCGCCGGCGGCAGAACCGCCCTGGACCGCACGCTCGCGCGGCTTGATCCTGGACTTGGACGGGACGTTGATACGGGGGCATGAAGTGATACCGGGCGCCAGCGAACTGCTGACCCGTTGGGCGGGACGCTGCGTCATCGTGTCCAACAATTCCACCGACACGGCGGCGGGCCTGGCGCCGCGTTTACAGGCGATGGGCCTGCCGGTGCAAGCCGAAACGCTGGTCCTCGCCGGCGAGCAGGCGGTGCGTCATATCGCCCGGCAGCACCCGCGCGCTGCGGTGCTGCTCTGTGCCTCGGACGCGCTGCGCACCCTGGCCGCCAGCCTGGGGCTGGCGCTGGTGGCGCGCGATGCGGACATCGTGCTGTTGGCGCGCGATCTGTCCTTCGGCTACAGCACGCTGCAGACCCTCGCAACCGAGTTGGCGCGGGGCGCGGCATTGATGGTCAGCAATGGCGACCTCACCCATCCTGGTCCGCAAGGCGCCATCGTTCCCGAGACAGGCGCGCTCTTGCAGTCGGTGCTGGCCTGCGCGCCCGATGCACGGCCGTACATACTCGGCAAGCCGGGAGCCATGCTGCTGGAGGAAGGATTGCGCCGGCTGGGCCTGGCGCCGGCGGACACCACCGTCATCGGCGACAACGTGCGCACCGATGCGCTGGGCGCAGTGCGCCTGGGCATCGCTTATCTGCTGGTCGGCAATGCGCCCTACGCGGATGCGCCGGACGTGGCGGGCCTGCTGGATAGCGCATGCCCGCGCCGGCACGCGCTGCCGGCGGGCATCGAAGGCGATCAGTAGCGCTTGTTCGACAGCACGTCGAAGGTGCTGCGCAGCGTGGAGACGGCCTTGTCGTAATCGGACAGGGCCAGGCAGGCGATGAGGGTGTCGATGATGGCGAGCTGCGCCAGCCGGCTGGTCATGGCCTCGGTGCGGAAACGGGTCTCGCGCGACATGGTGTGCAGCACCACGTCCGCGTGTTCCTGGATCGGCGACTTGCCGAAATTGGTGATGCAGATCGTGCGCGCGCCGGCTTCCTTGGCCAGCCGCGTCGCCAGCACGGTTTCGTGCGTGCTGCCCGAGTGCGAAATGGTCAGCACGGCGACGTCCGGCCCGGTCAGCGACGCGCTGATGGCCTGCACGTGGGAATCGGTCACTGCCGTGGCATGCAGCCCGATGCGCAGCATGCGGTAGTGCGCATCGTGCGCGATGACGGCCGAGCTGCCGATGCCATAGATTTCCACGCGGCGGGCGCCGCGGATCAGCTCCACGGCAGCCGACAGCGCGGCCACGTCCAGCACCGATTCGGTATCCTGCAGCGTCTGGATATTGCTGTGGAAGATCTTGCTGACGACCTGCTCGGGCGTGTCCTGGGCGGCCAGGTCTTCGTGGATGTACTGCACCGGCTGCACGATCTGCTGCGCCAGCGCGATCTTCAGTTGCTGAAATCCCGTGGCGCCCAGCAGCTTGCAAAAG
Source organism: Achromobacter xylosoxidans (assembly GCF_002192695.1). Taxonomy (GTDB): domain Bacteria; phylum Pseudomonadota; class Gammaproteobacteria; order Burkholderiales; family Burkholderiaceae_B; genus Achromobacter; species Achromobacter xylosoxidans_C. The sequence goes on along the minus strand of NZ_MTLG01000052.1, from coordinate 137,106 downwards.
CCCACCACGCTGCCTTCGCTGCACTGGGTGCGTTCGGCCACTTCGCTGACCGACATGTGCACCACCTCGGCCGGATTGCGTATGACGAACTCGCCGATGCGCTGCGAGGCCGCCCCCATCGACGGCAACAGGCTCTGGATGCGCGCCAGCATGGCCTGCGGCGAGCCCCGCTGCGGATCGGCGGCGGGTTGCGTGCGGGGAGAGCGTTTGGATGTGGCCATGGCGGAGATCGAGAAACGGAAACCGGATGCGCAGGCAACGATACCCTACCCGCTGCCGGCGCGGCGACGGCGCATGCTAACGGCCGCCGATGACAGGATATCCGGGCAGGCGCGCGCCGCCCATGAAAAAGGCCGGCATGTGCCGGCCTTTCCGTTTGCTATGCCTTACTTCGCCGGCGTCGCGGGCGTTTCGGCGGGCTTGTCGCCTGCGGCAGGCGCGGCCGGGGTGGCAGGCATGGCCGGGGCCGAGGGCACCGACGCGTCGGGCTTGGCCGGAGCGGCGGGCACGGAACCCGCGCCAGGAACCGAGGCCGCGCCGGGAACCGACGAGCCGGCGGGAGCGGGCGCCGCGCCCGGCACTTGCGGCACCGAACGGTCGGCCGGGAAGCTTTGCATCACGCCCGAATCAACGGCCGGGCCGCTGTTGCCCTTGTGGCTGACATAGGCGAGGCCAGCAGTGGACGCAAAGAAGACCACGGCGGCCCACTTGGTTGCGCGCGACAGGAAGTTCGCCGCGCCGGTGGCGCCGAACAGGCTGCCGGCCGAGCCGCTGCCAAAGGCGGACCCCATGTCGGCGCCTTTGCCCTGCTGAAGCAGGACCAGGACGATGATAGCCAGCGCCGAGATCACTTGGACGGCCAGCAGGATTTTGAGCATCAAGGGCATTACAGACTCCGGAACGGAAACTTAGATAGCGGCGATTCGCAAAAATTCTTCGGCCACGAGCGACGCGCCGCCGACCAAGGCCCCGTCGATATCAGTCATGGCGAACAAACTGGCGGCATTGGCAGCTTTGACGCTGCCGCCGTACAACACTTGCACTTGCGCCGCGCCCAGCGCGCGCAGGGCGGCGCGGATGGCGCCGTGGACTTCCTGCGCCTGCTCGGGGCTGGCGGTGCGGCCGGTGCCGATGGCCCAGACGGGTTCATAGGCCAGGACCATGCGCGAAACCGCCTCGGCGCCCAGCGCCAGAACGGGCTTCAACTGGCGTTCGATCACGGTCAGCGTGTTGCCGGCTTCGCGGTCGGCCAGGGACTCGCCCACGCACACGACCGGGGTCAGGCCGGCGGCCAGCGCGGCCTGGGCCTTGGCGGCGACGACTTCGTCGGTCTCGCCGTGCAGCACGCGGCGCTCGGAGTGGCCGGCCAGGGCCCAGCGGCAGCCGAATTCCTTCAGCATGGCGCCGGAGACTTCGCCGGTGTAGGCGCCCTTTTCGTGGGCGCTGACGTCTTGCGCCCCCCAGGACACGCTGCTGCCGGTCAGGGCCGACGCCGCTTGCGCGAGGTACGGGAACGGCACACAGATGCCGATTTCGCAGTGGCTCGCAGCATCCGCGGCGCGCAGCTCGGTCAGCAACGCGGCGTTCTCGGCCAGGTTGCCGTGCATCTTCCAGTTGCCCAGCACGAGGCGGGCGCGGTTTTCGACTGAAGTCATGGCGAGGTATCTGTATCGGTTGGACTGGGGCGAGCCAAGGGCTGCGTAGCAACCGCCCACGGGCCTGCCTGGAAAAAATTCCAGGCGAAACCCGTGATTGTATCCTGTTGCGGGACGCTACGCCGAGCGCCCCCCATTTCTTACACGGTCAGGATGATTTTGCCGATGTTTTCACCGCTTTCCATCATGGCATGGGCGCGCGAAGCCTCGGCCAGCGGGAAGGTGGCGTGCACGATGGGCTTGATGGCCCCTTTTTCCAGCAGGGGCCAGGCCTGTTCGCGCAGGGCGCGGGCGATGGCGCCTTTGAAAGCGACCGGGCGGGGACGCAAGGTCGAGCCGGTGATGGTCAGGCGGCGGCGCATGACCTGGGCCGTATCCACATTGGCGTGCGACCCGCCCAGTTGGGCGATGATGACGATGCGGCCGTCATCGGCCAGGCACTGCATGTCGCGGCCGATGTAGTCGCCCGCCACCATGTCCAGGATCACGTCCACGCCGCGTCCGCCGGTGGCGTCCAGCACTTCCTTCACGAAATCCTGGGTCTTGTAGTTGATGCCGCGCTCGGCGCCCAGCGCTTCCACGGCGCGGGCCCGGTCGTCGCTGCCGACGGTGGCATAGACCTTGTGGCCCATGGCGCGGGCCAACTGGATGGCCGTGGTGCCGATGCCGCTGGCGCCGCCGTGCACCAGCAGCGCCTCGCCTTCGGACAGGCGGCCGCGGTCGAACACGTTGCTCCAGACCGTGAAATAGGTTTCCGGCAGGCCGGCGGCCTCGATGTCGGACAAGCCCTTGGGGATGGGCAGGCATTGCGCCGCGGGCGCGACGCAATACTCGGCGTAGCCGCCGCCCGCCACCAGGGCGCAGACCTTGTCGCCCAGGGCGAAACCGCTGCCGGCCAGGTCGCCGCCGACGATCTCGCCGGCCACTTCCAGGCCCGGCAGATCCGAGGCGCCGCGCGGCGGCGCGTAGTTGCCCTTGCGCTGGAACACGTCGGGGCGGTTGACGCCTGCGGCGCTCACTTTGATCAGGACTTCACCGGCGCCGGTTTCCGGCGTGGGGCGCTCCACGGGGACCAGGACCTCGGGGCCACCAGGGCGAGAGATTTCTACGGCGTGCATCGCGTGCCTCCTTTGCAGCAAATGGATTATTATTGCGCCCTTTACGGCGTATCGTGTTCCCGCCTGGCAGATTGCTTGCCTGGTGGCCGGAACGCCGGACGATACCGCAGTACCAGGAAGCGTGGCAGAGTGGTCGATTGCACCGGTCTTGAAAACCGGCAACGGGCAACCGTTCGTGAGTTCGAATCTCACCGCTTCCGCCAAGACACCCGATGCCAGTTGGCATCGCCGCCCGCAAGGCGGCAGGGTCCTACAGGCTGCCGTACGAATGCAGCCCCGACAGGAACATGTTCACCCCCAGAAAGGCGAAGCTCGTCACCACCAGCCCGGCGAGCGCCCAATAGGCCGCCACCTCGCCCCGCAGCCCCTTGAGCAGCCGCATGTGCAGCCAGGCGGCATAGTTCAGCCATACGATCAGCGCCCAGGTCTCCTTGGGATCCCATTGCCAGTACGCGCCCCAGGCGTCGGCCGCCCACAGCGCGCCCAATACCGTGGCCACGGTGAAGAAGGCAAAGCCCAGCGCGATGGTCCGGTACATGATGTCCTCCAGCACCTCCAGGGACGGCAGCCGGCGGGCAATGGGCCGGCGCAGCGCCAGCACCGCGCCCACAAGCATGGCGCCCGCGCCGAAATACAGCATCCACACAGGCGACAGCCGCCGCGAGCCGAAGATCATCGGCTCGGCGCATAGCAGCGCGCCCAGCAGGAAAACCGGAATCAGGCGCTTGCCCGCGGCGCTCTGCCCGTGCAGCTTGACCAGGTAGGCGAAGCCCACCGCGCCCGCCAGCGAGAACGTGCCATAGCCCACGAAATTGGCCGGCACGTGCAGCTTCATCCACCAGCTCTGCAGCGCGGGGACCAGCGGCTGGATCTGATGGGCGCCGCGCGTGAGCGAATACCAGGACAGGAACACGACCATCGAGGCGACCACCAGCATGACGAAGCCGCCCAGCGCCCGCGTACCGTAGCGGGCCTCGTAGTAGAGGTAGAACAGCGCCGTGACTAGCGCGAAGAAAACAAACACTTCGTACAGGTTGCTGACCGGAATGTGTCCGACATCCGGCCCCAGCAAATGCCCTTCGCGCCAGCGCACCAGCAAGCCGGTCAGCCCCGCCCATACCCCGCCCCAGGTCAGGACCGTGCCCAACCAGGCGATCGCGGGCCGGGCCAGTCCGGCCCAGTAGCAGAGCGTACCCAGCACGAACAGGCAGCTCATCCAGAGTATGGCCGACTGCGACGACAGCAGATACTTGAGCAGGAAGACGCTTTCGGCGCGCCCCAGGTCGCCCGGCAGCAGCTCTGCCCCGCCCGCATACAGCCACACCGCCAGCAGCGCGCTGGCGCCGCTGGCCAGGGCCAGAGTCCGCAAGGGGCGCCACAACCATCCCAGCCAGGCCAGGGCCGGCACGGCGCCGACCAGCATCGCTTGCTCGTAGCCGTTCAGGAACTGGCCGAACTCCGCCAGCGCATAGGCGCAGCCGGCAAGGCAGATCAGCAGGAACGCGGCATCGGTCCGGTTCAAGCGCCTGACGGTCCGGGCGGCGGCATTCGGAACCTCCGGCACGGACCGGCGGGAAGTCAGCGGGACGGACCTGGTGGCGGTAAGCGGCATCGCGGCATCTCCATGCGTGACCGTCCGTCCCAGGTTGTCCATAGGCCGAACGAATCGAATATTGTCATAGGACAAATTCATTCTAAAAACGACACGGCAACGCTGCATAGCGACGCGGCAGGTCCCCGCGCTGCGCCGCCATCCCTACCGGAAACGCCGCAACCGTGTTAAACGCCCGCGCAGCGCGCTTCGTCCAGAGACAGGCGGGGCGCCGCCCGCTCCGGACAGGATTCCTGCAATTGCCTGCAGGCCGCGTGCACGCGCGCCATGGCCTGAGCGATTTCGCCGGTTTCCAGGCCGGCGTAGCCGAACAGCAGATGCCGGGACTCGGCGCCCTCGGCCGCGCTGGCGGCGGCCTGGGCCAGCGGATACAGCCTGACGCCCTGCGCCAGCGCGGCAGCGGCGACTGCGTCGGCGCCGGGGCTGTCCGCCGGCAGTTCGAAGGCCAGGTGCATCCCTGAATTTTGCCCGCTGACCCGGCCGCGTCCGCCCCAGACATTGCGGATGCCGCGCAGCAGTTCGTCGCGCTGCGCCTGGTAGCGCCGCCGCAAGGTTTGCAGATGGCGCGCGAAACAGTTCTCGTCGAAGTAGCGCGCCAGCACCGCCTGCGTCAGCCATGGGCTGCCGTTGTTGAGCAGCGCCTTGCGCTCAGCGAAATCGTCGACCAGCGCAGGCGGACAAACCATGTATCCCAGCCTCAGGCCGGGTCCCAGCGTCTTGGAGAACGTACCCAGGTACACGACCTGCCGCGGACTCATCGCGGCCAGCGGCAAGGGCAGCACGGATTCATAGCAAAAGTCGCCGTCGTAGTCGTCCTCGATGATCAGCGCGCCGCTGCGGGCCGCCCATTCAAGCAAGTGCCGCCGCCGGGACAGGGACATGGCGTGGCCCAGCGGGTACTGGTGCGACGGCGTCACATAGGCCAGCCTGGCCGGTCCTTCCGGCAACAGGTCGGTGCGCAGTCCCTGAGCGTCCACCGGGATTGGCGCCTCCTGCGCGCCATGCCGCCGCACCAGATTCCTGAACCCCGCATAGCAGGGCGACTCGAATATCGCCCTGCCATGGCGGTCCAGGAAATGCGAGGCGATCAGGCTCAAAGCCTCCTGGCTGCCGGCCGTGATCAGCACCTGTTCCGGCTCGACCTTCAGCGCCTTGGCCGCCGACAGGTAATCGGCAATCTGCACGCGCAAACCCCATAGGCCGGCCGGCGGCGCATATTCGGCCATGGCACAGCCCGCATGCCGCAGCAGCTGGTTCGACAGCGTAATGAACTGACGCAGCGGAAAGGCATGGACCGAGGGACGGCCGACCTTGAAGTCATAGCGCAGGGGCATCGGCGGCGACTGGCCGCAGACGCCGCTGGAAAGGGCCAGGCTGACGGCGTCTGCATAGACCGGTGGACGGTCCTGGACGAAATCGGGACAACGCGCATTGATGACCAGGCTGCGGTTCAACGTCACGAAATAGCCGCGGCTGGGCTTGCTCTGGATCAGGCTGGAATCGATCAGCAGTTCATACGCGCCCAGCACGGTGTTCTTCGATACCTGCAGCAGCGATGACATGCGGTTGATCGCCGGCAGCCTGTCCCCTTCCTGCAGCCGTCCGGCGCGTATCAGCGCCTCGATCTGGTCGGCGATCTGCTGCTTGTAGGGTTTTGCATCCTGGCGGGATAGGGAAAGCGGGAGTGAAAACATGGCGGACAACCACAGGACAAAGATGGCGCCGGCCTTTCGAAGCGGCGCGGGCCGGCCGCGCTCCGTTTGCTATCACGGTAGTGCTTTGGCCACAGCCCCACTTTGTCCTATGTCAAAAAACTGATTGGACCGTAACCATCGCGCAGGCGTGAGCCGTGCCTTATGGGCCCGACGCCGCGATGACACAGTGCATGTGCCGCAGTTCGGCAAAAAACCTTACGGAGAGATCGACATGCACACCAAGCTATTGAGCGCGGCCTTGCTGTTCGTCTCGGCCGGCGCCGCCTGGAGTGCGCCGACCGAGGAGTACCTCAAGGCGAATCAGCTGTTCCAGCAGAACTGCGCCGTCTGTCATGGCGCCGACCGCGGCGGCTACATCGCGCCGGGCCTGACCAGCGACCGCCTGGTCCAGAGCGAGGCGGCGTTGCGCGGCACCATCATGACCGGCATCCCCGACACGCTGATGCCGCCCTTCGTGGGACGCCTGTCCGACGAGGAGATCCGTGCGCTGGCCCGCCTCATCAAAACGCAGGCGGCGGACGATCCCAAATGGGGGCTGGACCAGATCCGCGCCAGCGTGCAGGTGGTGGTCGATGAAGCCACCCTGCCCGCCAAGCCGACCTACGCCATCGACACCGTATACGACCTGATGGTGGTCATGGCGCGCGGACGCTATGGGCGCGGCGATGCAGGCAACAATGCGCGCACCGTGTTCCTGGACGGCAAGACCAACAAGGTGGTCGGCGAGATCGCCACGCCGGTAGCGCCGCACATCATGGATTTCAGCCCCGTGGCGGAACGCTGGGCCTGGCTCAAGAGCGACGACGGCATGGTCTACAAGATCGACCTGTACTCGCTGCAGATCGTGCGCAAGGCCAAGGTCGGCCTGACGGGTCCCGGCATCGCCCTGTCCAACGACGGCAAGTGGCTGGCCATCAGTTCGTTCGTGCCCAAGAGCGTCGCCATCCTGAAGGCCGACACGCTGGAACCGGTCAAGTACATGGACCTGGAGGGCGAGGATCCCGACGGCAAGTTCGTCAAATCAGCCGGCGGGCCCGTCATCGGCAGCCGGATCAACAACAAGTTCGCGCTGACGTTGCGCCAGGCGGGCCAGATCTGGATCATCGACCCCGACAAGCCCGACATGCCCGTGACCAAGCTGACCAAGGTCGGCCGCATGCTGCATGACACCTTCCTCACGCCCGACGGGCGCTATTCCATGGTCGCGTCCTATGACGACAACAAGATCGTCGCGATCGACTTCAAGGACGACAAGGTGGTGCGCGACATCCCCGCCGGCTGCCAGCCTCACGTCGGCTCGGGCGCGGTGACCGAAGTCAACGGACGCTTCCTGGCCTTCGGCACCAACATCGGCACCTGCGACAAGGGCTCCGTGGTCACGGTGTGGGACACCAAGGACTTTTCCATGGTCAAGCAGATCCCGGTGGCCGGAGCCACCGAATCGCCCGCCGCCCATCCGAACGCGCCATACGTGGCGGTGGACATCGTCGACAAGGACAAACGCGCGGCCTGGATCCAGCTGATCGACAAGAACACGCTGGAAGTGGCCAAGACCCTGGACGTGGGCGGACATGCCTTCTTCCCGGACTATAACCGCACCGGCAATTACCTCTATGTCAGCTCGGGCTACTGGGGCGACCGCGTCAAGATCTACGACAGCAAGACCCTGGAGCTGGTGGCGGAACACAAGATGGAAAGCCCCTCGGGCATCTTCTCCCGCGCCCGCACCCGCTGGCTGACCATCGGCCTGTCCGAAACGCGCAAATTCTGAGCTGAGGAACCGACACATGAAAACGCCATTCCGCATACTCGCAGCGCTGCTGCTGTCCCAGGCCGCCGTGCACGCGCTGGCCGCCGACGGGCAACCCGCCCTGGTCGCCGGCGGCAATCCCGACACGCTCTCGCCCCACGTCTCCGCCATGCTGCCGCTATGCGCGTCCTGCCATGGCGCGGACGGCATCAGCGCCGTCGGCCTGTACCCCAATCTTGCGGGGCAGAAGACCGAGTACCTGGTGAAACAGCTCAATGCCTTCAAGACCCGGGAACGCAATGACCCGGTCATGAGTTCCATGGCCGAGCCCTTGAGCCCCGAAGCCATCCAGGAGCTGGCCCAGTACTTCTCCAGCCGCAAGTAAGGGAGCAGACCGCGATGACTACGCCATCCGCGATGCTCTTCCCGGTGTACTTCAACCTGGCCGGCCGGCGGGTGGTCGTGGTGGGCGGCGGGGCCGTGGCCGAACGCAAGATCAGGCTGCTGCTCAGGGCCGGCGCCGCCATTGCCGTGGCGGCGCCGGCCCTGACGTCCTGGCTGCACGCAGCCGCTGACCAGGACCAGTTCCAGCATATGCCGGAGGCCTTCTCGCCAGCCTGCCTGGACGGCGCCTGGTTGGCGGTGGCCGCGACCGATCACGGCGGCACGAACCAGGCGGTTGCCGCGGCGGCGCTTGCGCGGCGCATCCCCTGCAACGTGGTCGACGATCCCGTTCTTTCGACGATACAAGTGCCCGCCATCCTGGACCGCTCCCCGCTGGTGGTGGCGATATCGTCAGGAGGCTGCGCCCCGGTGCTGGCGCGGCGCATCCGCGAACGCCTCGAAGCCTTGCTCGACGAAAGCACCGGAGATCTGGCCCGGCTTGCGGCGCGCTACCGCAACCGCATCGTCGCGCGCTTCCGCAACCTGGACCAACGCCGCGACTTCTACGACTGGATGCTGGACGGTCCGCTGCCCTCGTTGCTGGCAGCGGGAGACGGCAGGCAGGCCGGTCTGGCCCTGGAAGCCGCGATGCAGGCCGATACCCTGCCCCGCACAGGCAGCGCGACGATACTGGCGGCCGCCGACGGCCCCGCCGACCTGTTGACCCTGCGCGCCTTGCGCCTGCTGAACCAGGCCGACCTGGTTGCGCACGTGCCGGCGGTCAATCCGGCCATCCTGGACAAGGCGCGGCGGGACGCGACGAGGATCGAGCTGAAAGGTCCGGGCCTGCAGCCCGATGCAACCGTAGCCACGGGCGCGGGACTGGACTGGCTGGCCCGTCAGGTGCAGGCGGGCCAACGCGCCGTCCTGCTGCTGGGAACCGCGCAGGACCCGAAGCTGCTGGCGCGACGAATGCTGGCTTGCGGCGTGGCATGCAGCGTGCTGTAGCCATCCGGCCCCAGGCCAGCGCCGCGATCAGGAACTTGCGTTCCCGGCTTCCTCACCGCCCGCCAGCGCAGCCGCGAGATAAGCCTGGCCCCGCTCGCTGAAGGACAGCGCAGCTGCCGCCAGCCTGCCGGCTTCGTCCATCTTGTTCCAGGTCTTCTGCAGCACCGCGACGACCTTGTCCGGATAACGCTCGCAGAATTCCTCGTACTGATGCTCCAGGAACACCAGGCACAGCGCGTTCTCCATACATTGCACGTCGGCATCGCGCTTGATGCCCTGCTTGCGCACGATCTTCAGCACCGCCTGTATGGTTTGCGCGTCATGGCCTGCGCTGGCAAGCAGCCTTGCGGCGACGTCCGCGTGGTGCTCCTTGAGCGTATTGCGCCATTGCAGATAGCCCGCCCTGCCGGCCGGACAGGCTTCGCGCGGAATTTCCCAGCGGCCGATGTGCTGGCAGCGAGCGGCCAGGCGCAAGGCAGCGCCGGCCTGCGGGGCCAGCTTCGCCACCCAGGCGTGGAGGAATTGGGCGTGCAGCCATTCGCGCGGCTGCATCGCGCCATCCCAGGCGACCAGATTGGGATCGCGCCGGTTGTATTCATCGAACAGCTGCCAGGCGCGCTGCAGCGGTGCGTCTTCTGCATTCACCAGGTTGGGCGGGAATTCCATTCACACTCCTGTCTCGTCTTCGGTCAGATAACAGCCGGGATCCTCGGCCCAGAGGTCGCCCGACTGCTTCTGCGCACGGATGCGGGTGTTGCCGTTGCAGATGTCCAGGTAGGCGCAGCCGGCGCAGCGCCCCTTGACGGGCCGCGGCCTCAGCCGCAGCAGCTTGAGCAAGGGTTCGGCGGGATCCGACCAGATTGCTGAGAAGGGCCGCAGGCGCACGTTTCCCAGAGTGTAGTGCCACCACATGGTGTCGGCGTGGACATTGCCCCGGTTGTCGATGTTGGCGACGTTCATGCCGCTGGCGTTGCCGCCCCACAGGCGCAGCCTGGCCTGGATATGCGGCGCGCTCTGCGGAAAGCGGCGACGCACCCAGTGCAGGAAGAACACGCCGTCGGCATCGTTGTTGCCGGACGTGAACTCGCGGGGTCTGCCGGCCGCGGCATGTTCCAGACAGGTTTCGAAGATCCGCTCCATGGCCGCGCGCGTCATGCGGTGATGGCTGTCCTCGCCCCGATTGCGGCCGCCGCGGCCTGCGTAGTTCAGGTGTGAAAAGTAGAAGCGGTCGACACGCTCGGCGTCCAGCAAGGCCAGCAGCCCGGGCAGATCGTCGGCGTTGCCCTGGGTCATGGTGTAGCGGATGCCGACCTTCAGGCCGCGGTCCCGGCACAGCCGGATGCCTGCCAGCGAGGCATCGAAGGCGCCCGCCTCGCCCCGGAAGCGGTCGTGCGTCGCGCCCAGGCCGTCCAGCGAAATGCCCACATAGTCGAAGCCGCAACCGGCGATAGACTCAATGTTGCGCCGGTCTATCAGGGTGCCATTGGACGACAGGCCGACGTAAAAGCCCATGGCCTTGGCCCGGCGCGCAATATCGAAAATGTCCGGCCGCAACAGCGGTTCGCCGCCAGACAGGATCAGCGCCCTCACACCGTAGGCATGCAGATCGTCCATGACCGCGCAGACCTCGGCGTAGTCCAATTCGCCGGCGAAGTCCTTGTCGACCGAAGCGGAGTAGCAATGCCGGCAATGCAGGTTGCAGCGCCGGATCAGGTTCCAGATCACCACGGGTCCGGCCGGCCCCCGGCGAGGCGCAAGCGGCGTGGGGCGCAGCAGTTCGGAGACGAAGGCGGAGATGCGGAACATGCGGAATTCCTCGCTATGCGGCCGGCCCCTGGCCTTCTTTCAGGCGCAGGCCGGTCTTTTTCAGGATGGCCGAGGAAAACAGCACGTCGTGCGCGCGCAGGGCTTCCGGAAAGCGCGCGCGCAAGGCCTCGGCGACTTCATCGATGCGCGCCAGCACCGCCGCGCGGTCGGCGCCGTGCAGCATGGCGTAGAGGTTGTAGCGCCACAGCGGCGGATGCCGGGGACGCTGGTAGCAATGGCTCACGTCCGCGCGCTGGCCCAGCCAGGCTCCCACGGCGTCGATCTGGCCGTCGTCCACATCCCAGACCGTCATGCCGTTGGCCACGAATCCCAGCGCGTAGTGATTGGGTACCACGCCGATGCGCCGTATCACGCCGCGCGCGAGCATGTCGCGCAAATGCGCCATCACCGCGGCTTCGGTGACGCCCAGCCGTTCGGCCACGGCCCGGTACGGATCCCGCCGGATAGGCAGCCCAGCCTGCGTGGCGTGGACCAGGGACAGCTCGAACGGAGTCAGGCCGGCTGCGTCCATCTCAGACCTCCAGCTTCATTTCAAGGAAGTACTCGCGCTCCTTCGGAAACGCCAGCACGGGCAGGCCCGTCTCCTGTTCAATGGCGCGCAAACAAACAGCCACATCGGCGGGATCAGCCGCCGCCAACACGAACCACATGTTCAGCGCATGCTCGCGGCGGTAGTTGTGCGCCACCTCGATCCGGCGGTTGACCAGGGCCACGACCCGCTCCCATTGCGCCTGCGGCACGGCCATCGCCGCCAGGCAGTACGCGCCGCCGGCGCGCTCGATCTGGAACAACGGGCCGAAACGGCTCAATGCGCCGCACTCGCGCAAGCGGGCCACGCGCGCGATCACGGCGTCTTCGTCCAGCCCCAGCGCTTGAGCGACGTCCGCGAACGGACGCGGGCTGATGGGAAAGCCGCCCTGCAGGCGGTTGATCAGCTTGCGGTCGGCAGCGTCCAGCGCCAGCGGCACGCTCGCGGCAATGTTCTTGGGCCTAAGCATGCGCCGCCTCTTCAGGCACGAACCTCGCGCCGCGCTGCTTGAAGCATCTGGTCGAAAACAGCACGGCATGCGGCCAGGCATCCAGTCCGAGCCGGCGGGCGATGGCATCGCGCAGCGCTCGCACCGCTTCCCGCTCCTTGCCGTGGATCATGCAGAAGAGGTTATAGGGCCACTGCGGCAAGCGCCGCGAGCGCCGGTAGCAGAGCGTGACGCCGGACTCTGCGCCCAGCCGCTCCCCCAGCGCATCCACCCGCGCGTCGTCCACGTTCCAGACGCACATCGCATTGGCGCGAAAACCCAGCTGGCGATGCCTGAGCACCACGCCGAAGCGGCGGAACAGGCCTGCGCGCTGCCAGCGCTCCAGCAGGCGCAGCGTCTCGTCCTCATCCAGCCTCGCAAGAAGCCCCAACCGGCGATAGGGCTGCGCGCAAAGGTCCAAGCCATCCTGCACGGCGTGGAGCAAGACCTCTTGCGCGCTGCCGGCCGGCGGCAACACGGCTGGACCGCTGCGCCGCTGCGGCGCAGCGCAGCGTTGCGGCGAGCTCAGGCTGAAACCCAGGTCGATGTGGTACTCGGCCTCCATGGGCAAGGCCAGCGGCTCGCAGCCGGTGTCTTGCCCGATCCGCGCCAACAAGCGCGCCAACCCGACAGGCGTGCGGCAGGCGGTCACGAACCACAGGTTCAGCGCATGCTCGCGCTCGTAGTTGTGATTGACCTGCGGCAGACTGCTGACGTAGGCGGCGACCTGATCCACTTGGCCGGCCGGCACCTGCATGCCGACCAGCGCGCTGGCGAAACAGGACTGGTGCAGCACCGGGCCAATCCGGCTCACCACGCCCGCTCGCTGCCACAGGCGAAAGCGCGCCAGCACCGCATCTTCATCCAGGCCGACGCGCTCCGCCAGCAAGGCGTAGGGGCGCGAGACCAGCGGGAAGTCGCGCTGCCAGCCATCGAGCAGACGCAAATCGGAAGCGGACAGCTCAGAATCCAATGCGGCCGCTCCTGTTGGTGAAGAAAATGCCGCTGGGCTTGGGAATGTCCAGCGTGGCGCCGCGTTGCAGCGTCCGGGTGTCGTACACCACCACCCGGTCATCGTCGCGCGCCGACAGCCATACCGCTTCTCCGCGCGGCGTGAACTCCATGTGCAGCACGCCGCGGCCGGGCGCCAGCGTCCGGACCACGGCCAGGGTTTCCGTGTCGATGACCTGCACCTGGCCGTTGTCGGGCACCGCGAAATTGACCCAGACACGGCGGCCATCGGGCTGCGCCATGACGAACACCGGCTGGCCCAGCGTGGCGATGCGGCCGGTTTCCTGCCAGGTGGCGGTATCCACCACCAGCACCTCGTGCCTGCCGATGGCGGGCAGGAACAGCCGGCCGCCCGCCGCGCTCCAGCCTCGCAGGTGCGGCATCTTGTAGACCGGCAGCGCTTCCTCGCCCCGCCCATAGCCCTGCAGGATCTTGCGCACGCCGGCCTCCGGATGCCAGAGGTCCATCATGGCCAGCGCATCCTCGCCAAACAGCCCGGCGATGTAATAGCGGCCGTCGGGGGTGACGAGCGCATCGTAGGGTTGACGGCCGGCCTCATAGCGTTGCGTGGCCGGGCGGGCAGGGTCCGACAGATCGGTGATCCAGATTTCGCCCGCGTCGAACAGCGCGTAGGCGAACTTCTGTCCGGGCAGGTCCGCCAAGCCGACCACCTTGGAACGCTTGCCCGGCGCATACTCGGCCGGCACTTCGCTGATCTGGCGCAAGGTCTGGGCATCGAATACCTTGATGCCGCCGGGCGTGTAGTTCTGCACCACGACCAGCCGCCCGTCCTGCGAAATGGCGCCGCCGATTGCATTGCCGGACTGGATGATGCGGCGGTCCACCCGCCCCCGCAGCAGATCCACCTTGCTCAGCCCGCCGTCACGGCCGAAGACGTAGCCGTAGCGGCCATCGCGAGAATAGGCGATGTGCGCATGGGAAAGATCGCCCAGTCCTTCGACCCTCGCCAAGCGGGTCTGCCCGCTGGTTTCGACGATGGAGACGGCGCCGTCGGCGCGCTCGATCACCATGCCCAGGTCGTTGGTGCCGCGCGGGTCGGTGGCGGCGGCGCAGCCGGCCAGCGCTATGGCGGCCAGGACAAGCAGGAGACGCAGTTTCATGAACGTTCTATTCCTCTGGAAAGCCCTTGAGCAGACGCGCAGCGATCCAGGTGGCTTCGTCGGGCGCAAGCATGCCGCGCCACCCGGGCATGGCGGTCCCCGGCAAGCCGCGCAGAATCGCCTGTTCGAGATAGGCCGGCGGCTTGCCGGCAAGCGCTTGCGGCGTCAGCGCCGGCCCCAGGCCGCCGTTCAGGCGCAACCCATGACAGGAGCCGCAGTCCTGCCGTACCAGGTGGATGAGCCGCTGTTGATCGACGGGATCGATGTCCGGCGCCGCCTGCGCCCGGGCCGCCGCCGCTCCCAGCCCCATGCAACAGGCCAGCGCCAGGCATGTCAGGCCGCGACCGGGGTGCATGGCTCGGCCGCGTCACGCAGCAGCAGCTGTCCCGCCGCGGCGGCGGACCAGGCGCGCTGCGCCAGACGCACCACGTCGCCGACCACCAGCAGCGTGGGCGACTTGAAGCCGGCCACCAACTGCGGAATCTGGCGCAAGGGGGCCACCGTCCAGTCCTGGCCTTCGGTGGTGCCGGAATGAACCAGCGCGGCCGGCGTGTCGCCACCGCGCCCGTGCCGCTGCAAGGCCGCGACAATCTCGGTGGCGTTGGCCACAGCCATGTAGAACACCAGGGTACAGGTGGGGTCGGCCAGCGAACTCCAGTCCAGTTCGAGGCCAGCATCGTCCCGCAGATGGCCCGTGATGAAACGCACGCTGGCCGCCACGCCCCGATGCGTCAAAGGGATGCCCAGCGCAGCCGCACAGCCGTTGGCGGCGCTGATGCCGGGCACGACCTCGACCGGCACGCCATGCCGCGACAGGAACAGCAGCTCCTCGCCGCCACGGCCGAAAATGAACGGATCGCCGCCCTTCAAGCGCACGACGCGGGCGCAGGATCCCGCCAGTTCCAACAGCAACTGATGGATGTCTTCCTGCCGGTGGCGGCAGTCGCCTGCCATTTTGCCTACGTCATGGAATTGTGCGGCGGGATTGATGAGGGGCAGGATGCCGGCGCCCACCAGCCTGTCGCAGACCACGGCATCGGCCTGCTGCAACAGCCGCAAGGCGCGCACCGTCAGCAACTCGGGATCGCCCGGACCGGCGCCAACCAGGTAAACCGTTCCGCTCACTACTCCCTCCCCTGCAGCCGCGCTGCGCAAAATAAGGCTTCAGGAGGAAGTGTAGGTAGCGGGATGCCGACGCAGTAGGTACGGTCCGTGCCGCGGCCATGGGTGCGCCGGCCTCGTCCCGCGCGTTTTCCTCGCGGTTCGCCGAGAATCGCCACAAGGCGTAGTATGAGGACAGCCGCTGTTCACGCTCCTAGGGCCGCGCGCAGTCGCGCCGCCCTCCACACCCTCAGGAGGTTGTCATGTACAAGCACATACTCATCCCCATTGACGGATCCGAACGCTCCTATGCCGGCCTGGCGCAAGGACTAGGCCTGGCCAGCGCCCTGGGCGCCAGCGTCACGGTGCTGACGGTGTACAGCGCCTACCGCCCGACCTCCATGGAAACGGTGCACCTGGAAGGCGTGCACACGGAATATGAGCGCGAGGCCAAGGAGCTCGCCAAGTCGTACTTGTCGCAAGCGGCCGCCCAGGCCAGCGCCGCGGGCGTGCCCTGCGCCACCGAAATGCGCGAAAGCAACAACCCGGCGCAGACCATCATCGATATCGCCATGACGCAAGGCTGCGACCTGATCGCCATGGCCTCGCGCGGCCACGGCGGGCTGGCGGCCGTGCTGCTGGGCAGCCAGACGCAGAAGGTGATGGCGCATTCGACGCTGCCAGTAATCGTCTACCGCTAGAACCCGCGCCTTTGCCGAATTTGCGCTAGACCGCGGCGCGCGTCCCGTAGGTCTTCGGTATGCCGGCGGCGGCCACGCCGCTGCGCAGGCTTTCCTGCGGCAGCGCCTGGGCCAGCAAGGGCCGCGCCTGCAACAGCCGCGACAGATCCACGCCCGTGCGGTATCCCATGCTTTCCAGCATGAAGACCAGGTCTTCGGTGACGATGTTGCCCGACGCGCCAGGCGCGAAGGGACATCCCCCCAGGCCGCCCAGGCAAGAATCGAAAGCGCGGATGCCCTCGTCCAGCCCGGCCAACGCATTGGCCAGGCCCAGCCCCATCGTGTCGTGCAGATGCAGCTTGACCAGCCGCGCACCCACGGCGTCCTGCGCGGCGCGCACCGCGTCGCGCACCAGCGCCGGATGGGCATAGCCCACGGTGTCGGCCAGCGCGATCTCGTCGGCGCCTGCCAGCGCGGCGGAAGCGGCGACTTGCGCGACGCGACGCAGCGGCACCGCGCCTTCCAGCGAACAGCCGAAGGCGGTGGCGACGGCCGCGTCGATGCGCATGGGCCGCGGCTGCGCCCGCGCCCAATCGACGATGGCGGCCAGCACATCCACCTGCGCATCGGTGCCCTTGCCGACGTTGGCGCGGCTATGCGTATCGCTGACCGAAACGGGAAACGACAGCGCATGCGCGCCAGCCTCGTAGGCGGCGATGGCGCCCTTGAGGTTGCAGACCAGCGCAACGACGGTCAGCCCGTCGATCTTCAGGACTTCGGGCAGGATGTCGCCCGTATCCGCCATCTGCGGCACCAGCCGCGGCGAAACGAAGCTGCCGGCCTCGATCTCGCGCAAGCCGGCGTCCGCCAATTGCCGGATCCAGCGCAGCTTGTCGGCCGCGGACATCATGCCCTTGGCCATCTGCAGCCCGTCGCGGGGACCCACTTCGCAAAGCCTGACTTCCTGGTTCATGTGCCGTCCTGTCTGTTCTTGGCCAGCCTATTGCTGCACCACGATGCCCGCGCTTTCGATGGTCTGGCGCGCCTTGCCTATGTCCGACTGGATCAGCGCGGCGAACTGCTCGGTGGATACGGGATCGGTTTCCAGCCCCTGCGCCGCCAGCGCCTCCTGCACGTCCTTGCGCGCCAGCAGCTTGTTGAAGTCGCTGTTCAGGCGCGACACGACGGCGGACGGCGTCTTGGCCGGAGCCAGCACGCCGTAGTAGGTCACCACGCTGAAATCCTTGTAGCCCAGCTCCGCGACCGTGGGCACGTCCGGCAACGCCGGATTGCGCTTGGGCGAAGTGACCGCCAGCGCGCGCACCTTGCCGGACTTGATCAGCGTGGCCGCCGACGAGATCGATGAGCCCGCGAACTGCAGATGCCCGCCCATCAGGTCCGCCAGCGCCGGCGCCGAGCCCTTGTACGGCACGTGCTGCATCTTGAAGCCGGCCGCGTGCTGCAGCATTTCGATGGCGATGTGCACGCCGCCGCCCGTGCCCGAGGTGCCGTAGGAGATCTTGTTGGGATCTATCTTGGCGGCGTCGATCACTTCGGGCAGCGTCTTGTAGGGCGAACTCTCCGATACCAGCAGCACCATGGGCGTGGTGGCCACCAGCGCCACCGGGGCCAGGTCCTTGACCGGGTCGTACGATACCTTCATCAGCAAGGGAATCAGCGTGACGTTGTCGGACTGGCCGATCACCAGGTCGTAGCCCTGGGCGGGCGCGCGCGCCGCTTCGGCCAGGCCCAGCGCCGTGCCCGCGCCCGGCTTGTTTTCGGGGATCACGGACCAGCCGTTGAGTTCATGCAGCTTGGTGCTCATCAGGCGGCCGATGTAGTCGGTGCCTCCGCCCGGCGTGGACGGGATGATGATGCGGATGGGCTTGCTGGGATAGTCCTGGGCGTGTGCGGCACAGGCGGCGGCCAGCGCGGCCACCGCGAACAGTTTGCGGATCATCTTGTCTCCTCTTCGATGGAAGTCTTGGCGGTCTGCGCCGCCTCGACCGATATCGGGCGCTACCGCCCGCTCATGCAATGACGCCTGCGCCGCGCAGGGCCTCGATGCGCGCGGCATCCCAGCCCAGGCCCTGCAGGATGGCCTGCGTGTCGCCGCCCTGCCGCGGCGGATCGGAACGCTTGCCGGCCTTCAGGCCATCGAACTCGATCGGCAGCGCGGCGGCGGATATTTCCCCGCCGTCCGGCAGCCGGGTCTTGAGCAACGCGCCGCCGGCGTTCAGGTGCGCGTCGTCCAGCAAGTCGTGCGGCTGGCGTATCGGGCCATAGGACAGGCCAGCGGCTTCCAATGCCGCGCACAGCTCGTCGGTCTTCCAGGCCTTCAGGATCTCGCCCACGCCCGGCACCAGCCAGGGACGCGCGGCCTCGCGGTCGACGGCGGTGGCCAGGCGCGGATCGGCGGCCCACTCGGGCGGCAGGAATTTCTGGGCGAAGTTGCGCCATTGCGCATCGCCCACCACGGCGACGAACACCCTGCCGTCCGCGGTCTCGAACACGTCGTACACGCCCCAGGGCGGCCGACGCTCCGCGCCCATGGGCTTGGGCGCCGCGCCCGTCAACTGGTACTGCGCGATGAACTGCGCGACCAGCAGCAGATTGTTCTCGAACAGGCCGGAGCGCACATGCCTGCCGCGCCCCGTGGCGTGACGCTCGTGCAGCGCCGCCAGCGCGCCCACCACGCCGAAGGTGCCGCCCAGGATGTCGTTGACCGAGGCTGCGACCCGTTGCGGACTATCCGCGCCGCCGTTGATGTAGGCCAGCCCGCCCATCATCTGCACCACTTCGTCGAGCGCGGTGCGCTGCTTGTAGGGACCGGACAGAAAGCCCTTGAGCGACACGTAGATGAGCCCGGGGTTCTCGGCCGACAGCGACTCATAGTCCAGCCCGTACTGGGCCAGGCTGCCATCGCGGAAGTTCTCCACCACCATGTCAGCCTGCAAGGCCAGCTGGCGCACCACGGCCTGCCCCTCGCGCGCCTTCAGGTCGATCGCCAGGCTTTGCTTGTTGCGGTTGAAGACGGGGAAGTAGCCGCTGCCTGAGCCCTTCAGCCGCCGCGTGCGGTCGCCTTCGATGGGTTCCACCTTGATGACTTCGGCGCCCAGGTCGGCCAGCGCCAGGCCGGCCGCCGGTCCCATGATCATGTGGGACAGCTCCAACACCTTGATGCCGCGCAGCGGCAATTGGGTGTGGTCCATGAAGGGTGACGCCGGTGTTGCTGCCATCTGCATATCCTCGGGCCTGATGCGCTGGAAAACAGGCGGAGGCAAGATCGATGCATGCCGCCGCCCCTATGCCTCCATCATCGGCGGCAAGCCGGATCAGCGGGTAGCGCTCTTTCAGCACGGGGGCATTCTCGTTTGGGAACGTCCGGGAAAGCCCTGACCCCGCCGTTTCAGGCTGCGCCGGCCACGCCCAGGTGCGCCAGCAGCACGCGGGCGGCGGGCGGCAAGGCCTCCAGCCCCAGCACGGCGATGCACAGCGAGGTGCTGGACCAGGCTCCGGAGAGCGGAATGAAACGGATGTCCAGATTGGCATGGCGCGCCTTCAGGTACATGGGCACCACGGCCACCCCCATGCCGCGCGCCACCAGCATGCAGATGGTCTCGTGCGAGCTGACCCGCGCGCTGATGCGCCGCGCCACGCCCGCGTCCTGCGCCGCCTGCTCGAACACCGCGCTGATGCCGTTGTCGCGGTTCAGCTCGATCTGCTCGAAAGGCAGCAGCTGCGCGTAGTCCAGCGTGTCGCGGTCGGCCAGCAAATGCTGGCCCGGCACCACCGCCGCCAGATCGCAGCGGCCGCAAGTGAACACCTGCAAGCCGTCGTGGCCGAAGTCGGAACCCACGGCCACATCGGCCTGGCCGTCCAGCACCGCGCGGAACACCTCCTGGGTCGTGCCTTCTTCCAGGGAGATATCGATCTGGGGATAGGCGCGGCGGAAAGACTGGATCTGCGCCGGCAGTTCGCCGGACAGCGCCGCCACGCTGACCGCCAGCCGGATGCTGCCGCGCACGCCGGTCGCGTAGCCCGCCATCTCGCGGCGCATGCGGTCCATGCTCTGCAGCACCATGCGCACATGCGTGGCCAGGGCATTGCCCGCCGGCGTGGCCTGCACGCCCTTGACCCCGCGTTCCAGCAGCGGCACCCCGAAGGCGTCCTCCATTTCCGACATGCGTTTGCTGACGGCGGAAGGGACGATGTTCTCGCGGGCGGCGGCGCGCGCCAGGCTGCCCTCCTCCAGCGCCGCGAGGAACAGGCGCAGGGAAACGGGATCGATATCGCGGGGATGCGGTGAAAGGGGCTGGACGGGCTTCATGGCGGGAAGTGTCGTGCTTAGTGGCAGCGTCCTGGGATCGGGGTTTTCCCGGTAACATCCGCACTCCCCACGCTCTTGCGGCATTTCCAGGCCGCCACCGCCGCCCATGCAATGCCCCCGCTGCAACTGGCAGAATCCGGCCTCCAACACCCTGTGCTTCAGCTGCAATGCGCCGCTGGCCGCCGCCACAGCGGCCGCGCCTGCCGCGAAGGCTGCGAAAACCGCCAAGGCCGCCCCGGCCCGCGCCGGCAATGCCCCGGTCTTCCCCGGCATCTGGCCGCGGCTTGGCGCCACCGCGATCGACGCCGCCGTGATGGTCGCGGCCATGATCGGATTCAGCACCGCCGCCAATCTGACCTACGAATCCCTGGCCGGCGCTGCGCGCCCCGTCCTGCTGGCCATGGCCGCCGGTTTCATCGGCCTGATGCTGCCGGCCCTGATGGACGCCTGGGCCGGCGGATCCCCAGGCAAGCGGGTGCTGAAGCTGCGCGTCGTGAACCGCAATGGCGATCACCCTGGCGTCCTGCGCGCCAGTTGGCGGCACCTGATGAAGTACGTGCTGAACATCGCGCTGCCCGGCATCTTCTACCGCATCCAGCGGACCATCTTCGGCGAACGCGCCATGCACAACTGGATGTCCGGCACCTACGTGGTGTCCAGCCAGGCGGACCCGCGCGCCATCCGGCCCGCCATCGCCAAGACCCGCTCCATCACGGGCGCGGGCAAGTTCATCTTCATCGTGCTTGGCGTGCTGTTGCTGGTCGCGGGCGGCATGATCATCGGCGCCATCGTCATGGAACCCAAGCAGGAAGACAATCCCCTGCGCGCCGAGGTGATCCGCCTGGACCTGGTGTCGCAACCCGTGCGCATGCTGGCCGAAAACCACTACCGGCGCACCGGGGCCTACGCCCCGGACATGGCGGCGCTCGGCGTCACCCAGGAATCGTTGAACAGCAGCGGCTTCAGCGCGCTGAGCCTGAATCCGGTCAACGGCGTGCTGCGCTTCACCATCGCGGGCGAACCCGGCGCCGCGGACGCGCCCGCGCTTGGCGGCAAGCATCTCGTCTATCTGCCCGAACTGCGTTCGGAAAAGAAAGGCGGCGGCATCCGCCGCTGGCAGTGCGGCAGCGACGATATCCCGCGCGCCGACCGCCCCTACAGCTGCCGCCACGAAGCCGGCGCCTCGGCTCCCTAGCCCCTCCATAGGGGTGCTGCGCGCCTAGGTGGCGCGCTCCCACTCATAGCCATTCAGCAAGGCCAGCAAGCCGCGCCTGGCCGCGGCCACCGCCTCATCGCGCAAGGCGTCGGCGCGCCAGCCCATTTCGATGGCGTATCCCGGCATGGCGACCGGGCAAGGCAGCATGCGCAGGCCGGAGGCCGCGGCCAGGCCGCGCGCCGCATGCGCGGGCAAGGTCGACAAGGCATCGCTGCCCGGCAGCAGAAACGCCAGCGCCGAAAAATGCGTGGTCGATGCCTGCACCCGGCGCGTCAGTCCCAGCCCATGCAGCACTTCGTCCACCACGCCGATGAAGCCCCCGGACGACACCAGGATATGCTCGCGGCGGATGAATTCCTCCAGCGACAGCGAGGTCTGGCCCGGTTCCAGACTGGCGGGATCCAGCAGGCAGGCATAGCCGCCCTGCCCGACCGTCACGCGCTGCAAGGCCTGCGTGGTCAATCCGCCCGAGGCGATCACCAGATCGGCCTCGCGCGCCATCAGCATGTCAGCCGCCAGCCGGCTATGGGTCTGCCGGAAAATGATGCGCAGGCCCGGCGCGCTGTCCGCCAGCGCGCGGATCGCATCCCGCCCCAATGCGATCTCGAAATCGTCCGACAGCCCCAGCGTCACCGAGCGGCCAGCGAAGCCCGCCGCGCCCGGCCGCGCCAGCGACAGGCTCTGGCGGCACTTGTCCAGCGCCTCGCCGATGACGGGCCGCAGTTCGCGCGCCCGCAGGCTGGGCGACAGCCCCCTGCCCGTGCGCGTGAACAGCGGATCGCCATACAGCGCGCGCAGCCGGCCCAGCGCCGCGCTGACGGCCGACTGCGTCACGCCCAGGCGCAGCGCCGCACGCCCCGCTCCGCCCTCGTCGTAGATGGCCTCGAAGACCTTGAGCAGGTTCAGGTCGGCCGACTCGATATCAATCTGGTTCATATCATTTATCTCTGACCAGGATTGATTGATTTTAGAGCGCACCGGAAACTGCAGCCTGTTGCCACGCCCCCAAGACCCGCCATGACCACGAAAACCGTTGCCGCACTGCAGATCGGCTCCTCCCCCGAAGGCAAAGCCCGCACCCTGGAAAACATCCTCGCCTACGAAAGCGAGATCGCCGCGTCCGGCGCCTCGCTCGTGGTCATGCCCGAAGCGCTGCTGGGCGGCTATCCCAAGGGCGAGATCTTCGGCACCCGCCTGGGCTACCGCCTGCCCGAAGGCCGCGAGGCCTACGCCCGCTATTACGAAAACGCCATCGACGTGCCCGGCCCCGAAACCGAGGCGCTGGCCGCCCTGTCGCAGCGCACCGGCGCCAGCCTGGTGGTGGGCGTGATCGAACGCGGCGGCAACACGCTGTATTGCACCGCCCTGTTCTTCGAACCCGCGACCGGCCTGGCCGCCAAGCACCGCAAGCTCATGCCCACCGGCACCGAGCGCCTGATCTGGGGCCAGGGCGACGGCTCGACCCTGCCGGTCGTCGACACCGGGGCCGGCCGCATCGGCGGCGCCATCTGCTGGGAAAACCACATGCCGCTGCTACGCACCGCGATGTACGCCAAGGGCGTGGAAATCTGGTGCGCGCCCACGGTGGACGAGCGCGACATCTGGCAGTGTTCGATGCGCCACATCGCCCACGAAGGCCGCTGCTTCGTGGTCAGCGCCTGCCAGGTGCAGCCCTCGCCCGCCGAACTGGGCCAGGACGTGCCGGGCTGGGACGCCAACCGACCGCTGATCAACGGCGGCTCGGTCATCGTCGGCCCGCTGGGCGACGTGCTGGCGGGCCCGCTGCGCGGCAAGGCCGGCCTGCTGACCGCCCAGGTCGACACGGCGGAACTGGTGCGCGCCCGCTACGACTTCGACGTGGTGGGCCACTACTCGCGCCCCGACGTCTTTTCCTTGACCGTGGACGAACGCCCGCGCCCCGCCGTGCGTTTCGTCTCCTGAATGTCCCGTCCACCAGGAGCCCGCAATCTGGGCCCCTGGCGCCGGGATGGTATAGTCTCGCCCGCTGCCGGCCCTTCCAGGGCCATGCAACGCCCGAGTGGTGAAATTGGTAGACACAAGGGACTTGAACTAATTTGAGCCCTTTGGGGGAAACTCCAAAGGTGTAGCCCGTCAAACTCGGCGAATGCCCTGGACCCGTTCCGAGCCAACGCCGAGCCAAGCCCAGGTCGCATGGCCGGGGAAGGTGTAGAGAGCAGACGGCGGGCACCTAAGGCCGCAAGGCTATGGTGAAGGCGTGCTCCAGACCACGAACAGCGCATCCGCGCTGGCGGCGAAAGCCGAAGTGGTAAGAAAATCCCTCGGCCTCGCGGCCGTACCGGTTCGATTCCGGTCTCGGGCACCACCCTGCCACAGGCCAGGCGTCCCTCCTTCGTCGCAAACCGGCGAAACGCCTGCCTCGTCAGTCAAACTGAAGCGCGCAAAATTCCCCCCGCCGTTCTAATCTAGTCCGGTAACCAGGGAGCGCGCCATGATCACCCTCTACTCCTATCCCGGGCTCTATGGGCTGGAAGACAACAATCCGTACGGCCTGAAGATCTACGCCTTCCTGAAGCTGTGCCGGCTGCCCTTCGACCATCGGCACACGCTCGACGTGCAGTCCGCCCCGCGCGGCCAGCTGCCCTATATTGCCGACGGCGATCTGCGCATCGGCGACAGCGACGCCATCATCGCGCACCTGAAGCGCCAGTACGAACTGACCGTCGACGATTCCCTCACGCCCGAGCAGCAGCGGCAGGACCTGCTGGTGCGCCGCGCGCTGGACGATCTGTACTGGGTCATGTCCTATTCGCGCTGGCGCGACGACCGCTATTGGCCAACGTTCCGCAAAGCGCTGCTGGACACCCATCCGGATGTCACGCCCGAGCAGCTGGAAGCCGCCCGCCAATACAACTTCCAGCGCTACCACTACCAAGGCATAGGCCGCTATGCGCCCGAGGACGCCTATGCCCGCGGCATCGCCGACCTGGAGGCCATCTCCAGCCTGCTGGGCGAGGACGGCTTCATGTTCGGCCCCAATCCGGGCAGCGTGGACGCGGGGATCTACGGCTTTCTCGCCAATATCTATTTCTACGCCATCGACACGCCGCTCAAGCAATGCCTGGTGGCGCGGCGCAATCTGGTGAGCCACTGCAACGCCGTGCGCGCCGAATTGGGCTAGGACCTGCCGCCGCTCCTGCACACGGCCACCGGCCCCGGGCGGCTTCCAAAAAGCGTTATTCTTGCGCCTCGTTTTCCATGTTTCCGCCCTGCCCGCCCTGCGCCGGCAATGCCCCAGACCTCACTTGACCGCCACCTCCACCTCCCCGCCCTTCATCGTCCTCGACGCCTGCGTCCTCATGTCCGGCATCCTGCGCCGCCTGCTGCTCAGGTTGGCCGACGCTGGCGTGTACACGCCGGTCTGGACCGACCGCATCGGCGAGGAATGGCGCCGCAACGCCTCGCGCATCTGGGAAATCCCGCCGGAAGTGATGATGGAGATGTGGGACGACATGAACGCGCGCTTTCCTGGC
The DNA here is from genome assembly GCF_002192695.1 of Achromobacter xylosoxidans. GTDB lineage: Bacteria > Pseudomonadota > Gammaproteobacteria > Burkholderiales > Burkholderiaceae_B > Achromobacter > Achromobacter xylosoxidans_C. Next base: position 112,050 of record NZ_MTLG01000052.1, on the reverse strand, counting down.
GCCCGCGAGGCGGACACCCAGGTCTACGAGGCTTCCCTGCGCTACAGCGACCCCAAGGACTTCCACGTGATCGCGGCCGGCCTGGCGCGGCGCGCGCGCTGCGGCCTGCAGCAGCCGCCGGTGGTGCAGGTGCTGACCTGGAACCTGAAGGATTTCAACCGCTCGGAGCTGCGGCGCCAGGGGCTGGACGTCTACAACCCCGACCGCATGCTGACGCAATGGTGGCAGGCCGCGCCCGATGCCATCCGCGCGGCGGCGGCACAGGTGCCCGCGGACTACGTGGCGCTGGGGCGCGAACCCGAGCCGCTGTCCACGACGCTGCACCGCGAGCGCCTGTACGGCCTGAAGAACCTGCTGGCGCGCGACGCCGCGCAGAACGGCGCCGCCTGAACCGCGCCGGCGCGCTCAGTGGTCGTGGTTGCTGGCGGCGAAGCCCGCCGCGTTGAGCACGTCGATCACTTCCTGGATGTGCTCATGGCCGCGCGTCTGCAGCACGAAATCCACCTCGACGTTGCGCACCGGCAATGACGTGAAGGCGCGCTGGTGGTGCACTTCGGTGATGTTGGCCTGCGCGTCGGCGATGAGCTTGGTGGCATGGGCCAGCGCGCCCGGCAGGTCGCGCAGGTCCACGCGGATGCGGGCCAGGCGGCCGGCGCGCACCATGCCGCGCTCGATCAGTTCGCCCAGCATCAGGGGATCGATGTTGCCGCCCGTCAGCACCAGGCCGATGCGCTTGCCCTTGTAGCGGTCGCTGCCTTCTTCCTTGGCGCGCAGCAGCGCGGCCAGGCCAGCGGCGCCGGCGCCTTCGACCACGGATTTCTCGATCTCCAGCAGCACCACGATGGCGTGCTCGATATCGCTTTCGCTGACCAGTTCCAGGCGATCGACCAGCTGGGTGACGATGGGCTGGGTCAGCGCGCCCGGCGACTTCACCGCAATGCCCTCGGCTATGGTGTAGGCGCCCTGCGGCATGGACACGCCCTTGACGGCGGCGTACATGGACGGGAAACGCTCGGTCTGCACGCCGACGATCTCGATGCCCGGCTTGAGCGCCTTGGCCGCGGTGGCGATGCCGGAGATCAGGCCGCCGCCGCCGATGGCGATGACCAGGGTGTCCAGTTGCGGCTGGTCTTCCAGCATCTCCAGCGCCACCGTGCCCTGCCCCGATATGACCGCCTCGTCGTCATAGGGGTGGATCATGATCAGGCCGCGCTCCTGCGCCAGCTCGTAGCCGCGCGCCTTGGCGTCGTCGAAGGTATCGCCGGCCAGCACCACCTCGGCGCCGAAGCGGCGCGTGTTGGCGACCTTGACGGTAGGCGTGAAGCGCGGCATCACGATCACGGCCGGCACGCCCATGCGCTGGGCATGGTAGGCCACGCCCTGCGCGTGGTTGCCGGCGGACACCGCGATCACGCCCTTGGCCCGTTCGTCGTCCGACAGCGTCAGCATGCGATTGAGCGCGCCGCGCTCCTTGAACGAAGCCGTGAACTGCAGGTTCTCGAACTTCAGCCAGATCTCGGCGCCGAAGATGTCGGACAGCGTGCGGGACAGGGTAAACGGGGTCTTCAGCACCTGGCCGCGCAGGTTTTCGCGGGCGGTCTGAATGGAAGCGATATCGATCACGATGGAAATCCTGTTAGCGCACTGGCAGGAAATTGAACAGCAGCAAACCTTGCGCGTAGTTGATCCCGATACGCCGCGCGTTCTCGCCGAGCAGATTGGCGATCAGGTCCAGGCGGCCAATGATGGCGCCGAATTCGCGTTCAAAGCTGAGGTTGGTGGCGTTCTGGGACATTTCGTTGGCCAGCAGCAAGGGTTCGCCCTGGGCATTGCGGCGCGACGCCAGCAGCCAGGCGGCTGCCTCGACGTTCCGTGCGGCATTGTAGACCCGCTGCCCGTCCAGCGCGTCGGTGGCGTACAGGCGGGTCTTGCCGTTGTGGGCCGCGATGATGGTGTCGGCCAGGCCGTAGATGAAGGCGCCGACCCGGTCGCCCGAATAGTTGGGGTCCAGGGACACGGCCAGGATCTGGATGTCGCGCAGGCCCGCCAGGTCCTTGGGCGGGATGCGGACCTCGATGGAATGCTTGACCAGCGAGACCGCCTTGGCCAGGTCGGGCGCGCCCGACTTGCGCCATTCGCGCGGATTGCGGCGGTAGAGCTTGTCCAGCAGGACGTACAGGCTGGCCAGGTTGTCGCGCACCTCCAGCGTGACGGTGCGGTTGAAGTCCGTTTGGCCGAACTGGTCGGCGGACATGTCTTCGCTCTTGGGACTGCCCTTACCCGGCGCAGGGCTGCTGGTGCAGCCGGTCAGCAGCGCCGCAAGCAGCGCCGCGGCACTGGCGGATCTGGCCCACGCCGTCATGCCTTGCCCATCCGTTCCCCCTGTCCGCCACGTCGCATATGCCATCCTCCGAGGTCGGGGGGCCATGCTCACGCGCAAGACTTTACAGGAAGCTAGGCGCAGTTGGGAGATGTCCGGGGCCTGAAGAAGCAAGAAGATGAATCCAGCCGGCCCCGAGGCGCGGCGCCGGCCCATGAAAACGGCGCCCGAAGGCGCCGTCTCATGCAACCGGTCAAGCAGGCTTATTCAGCTTGCGGTTCCGATTGCGGGGCGGCTTCGGGGGCCGCAGCGGCTTGCTGCTGCTCGATGCCGCCGATGGCCTTGATGGACAGGCGCAGGCGGCCCTTGTCGTCGGCCTCGATGACCTTGACGCGGACTTGCTGGCCGACCTTCAGCACATCGTTGATGTTGGCGATGCGGTAGTTGGCGATTTCCGAGATGTGCAGCAGGCCGTCGCGGCCCGGCAGCACTTGCACGATGGCGCCGAAATCCAGCAGGCGCAGCACCGCGCCTTCGTAGATCTGGCCCACTTCGACGTCGGCGGTCAGTTCGACGATGCGGCGCTGGGCTTCCTTGGCCTGCGCTTCGTCGACGCTGGCGATCACGATCGTGCCGTCGTCGGAGATGTCGATCTGCGTGCCGGTTTCTTCGGTCAGCGCGCGGATGGTGGCGCCGCCCTTGCCGATCACGTCGCGGATCTTCTCGGGATTGATCTTGATGGTCAGCATGCGCGGAGCGAAAGCCGACAGCTCGCCGCGCGAACCGTCCAGCGCTTCCTTCATCTTGCCCAGGATGTGCAGGCGGCCTTCGCGGGCCTGAGCCAGCGCCACTTGCATGATTTCCTTGGTGATGCCCTGGATCTTGATGTCCATCTGCAGTGCGGTGACGCCGTTTTCGGTGCCCGCGACCTTGAAGTCCATATCGCCCAAGTGATCTTCGTCGCCCAGGATGTCCGTCAGCACGGCGAACTTGCCGCCGTCCAGGATCAGGCCCATGGCCACGCCGGCCACGTGATCCTTGACCGGCACGCCGGCGTCCATCATGGCCAGCGAGCCGCCGCAGACCGAAGCCATCGACGACGAGCCGTTGGACTCGGTGATTTCCGACACGATGCGGATGGTGTACTGGAAGTCTTCAGGCGCCGGCAGCAGCGGGATCAGCGAGCGCTTGGCGAGGCGGCCGTGGCCGATTTCGCGGCGCTTGGGCACGCCGATGCGGCCCGTTTCGCCGGTGGCGAACGGAGGCATGTTGTAGTGCATCATGAAGCGGTCGCGGTACTCGCCCATGAGCGCGTCAATGATCTGTTCGTCTTGCTTGGTGCCCAGCGTGGCCACGACCAGCGCTTGCGTTTCACCACGGGTGAACAGCGCGCTGCCGTGTGCGCGGGGCAGCACGCCCAGACGCACGCTGATGGGGCGCACGGTGCGGGTGTCGCGGCCGTCGATACGCGGTTCGCCGTTCAGGATCTGGCCGCGCACGATGGCGGATTCCAGCGAGAACATGATGTTGTCGACGGTCACGGCGTCCGGCAGCGCTTCGCCCTTTTCGGCGGCGGCGGCGGCCAGCTTGGCCGACACGTCGGCCGACACTTCGCGCAGCTTGGTCGTGCGGGCCTGCTTTTCGCGGATCTGGTAGGCGGCGTTCAGGCCTTCCTGGGCAGCCGAGGTCACGGCGGCGATCAGGGCCTCGTCCTTGGCGGGCGCTTGCCAGTCCCAATCGGGCTTGCCAGCGTCCTTCACCAGTTCGTGGATGGCGTTGATGACGGCCTGCATTTGCTGGTGGCCGTAGACCACGCCGCCCAGCATGATTTCTTCGGACAGCTGGTCGGCTTCCGATTCCACCATCAGCACGGCGTTTTCGGTGCCGGCGACAACCAGGTCCAGCTTGGACGACTTCAGTTGCGAGGCGGTCGGGTTGAGCGCGTACTGGCCATCGATGTAGCCCACGCGCGCGGCGCCGATCGGGCCGTTGAACGGGATGCCGGAAATGGCCAGCGCGGCCGAGGCGCCGATCATGGCGGGGATGTCGGGATCGATTTCGGGATTGACCGACAGCGTGTGGATGACCACCTGGACTTCGTTGTAGAAGTCTTCGGGGAACAGCGGACGCAGGGGACGGTCGATCAGGCGCGAGGTCAGCGTTTCCTTCTCGGAGGGCTTGCCTTCGCGCTTGAAGAACCCACCCGGGATACGGCCGGCGGCGTAGGTCTTCTCGATGTAGTCAACGGTCAGCGGGAAAAACGTCTGACCCGGCTTGGCCTTCTTGGAAGCCACGACAGTGGCGAGGACGACGGTGTCCTCGACCGACACCACAACGGCGCCGGAGGCCTGGCGAGCGATCTCGCCAGTTTCCAGGACGACCGTGTGCTGGCCGTACTGGAACGATTTTGTCACTTTGTTGAACATGACGATTATTCCTTACAAATGAAAAACCGTGGCCGTCGCGACATACGTCGCACCGACCACGGTTGCGTCATGGGGAGCCAGCCCCGTCGATCACTTGCGCAGACCGAGTTTTTCGATCAGTGCGCGGTACGAATCGGGATTGCGGCCCTTGAGATAGTCGAGCAGCTTGCGGCGACGGCTGACCATACGGAGCAGACCGCGGCGCGAGTGATGGTCCTTCATGTGTTCTTTGAAGTGACCGGTCAGTTCGTTGATGCGGGCGGTGAGCAGAGCCACCTGAACTTCGGGGGAGCCGGTATCGCCTTGAGCGCGTTGGAATTGCGCGACGATATCGGATTTCTTGATGTCAGCTACAGACATTTATGACCTCTTCGGACATGCGACAGGGCCGAGGCGCCCTGACGTGGTTTGGAAAATTTTTGCGCGGACCTGGCGGAATTCGCTTTCTCACTGCTGCCATTGATGACTCAAACAGAAGCCCGGAACTTGGTGTGGACGCGGTGTTTCGACACCGGGGCCTGGCACCTGGACCAGCTCTGCGGCCTACGCAAAGGATGTTGCAAAATCAATACACTTGATAAAGCTCGATGATTATAGCCGATTCGATAGAATTACCCCAGTGACGGGTGCCCGCCCCGCTGCGGGGCCGCAATCCGACGTCAGGAGAGAATCATGTCTAGATATTACAGAAGCGCCCGCCTCGCGTTCGCCGCCGCCGCATTGGCCGGTCTGGCGGCATGCGCCAACATGGCCCAGATTCCGCCCGGCACGCCCTACGCCGATGTGCAGGCCCAGTTCGGCCGGCCCAACTTCGAATGCCCGCAGGCCAATGGCGGACGGCGCGTGATCTGGACCCAGCAGCCCATGGGCCAGTACGCCTGGGGCACCAATGTCGGCGCCGACGGCCGCGTCGGTCAGGTAGTGCCGCTGCTGACGGATGCGCATTTCAAGGTGCTGAGCGAAGGCGAATGGGGTCCCGACCGCGTGCGCTGCGAGTTCGGGCCGCCCGCCAAGATCGAGGAAGCCGGCCTGGGCGAGAAACGCGAGGTGGTCTGGTCGTACCGTTACAAGGAAAACGGCGTCTGGAACTCGCTGATGTACGTGTACATGAGCCGCGACGGCAACAGGCTGACGCACTTCCATCCGGGCCCGGACCCCATGTACGACGACGACCGGTTCATGTGGCGCTGATTTCCCGCCCCCTGAAAGACAAGACCCGCCTGATGGCGGGTCTTGTCTTTCAGGGCTGCCGCCAATCACGAAGATTGGTTGCGGCGTTCCTGCGTCAGGCGGCGCGCGCGGTTCCAGCGCCAGGCCCACATGATCCAGCCCGACAGGCCGTACAGCACGAACAGGCCGAACAGCACGACCGGAGGATCGCTGGACACGAACACGAACACGGCCACCACCAGCAGGATGCCCCAGAACGGCACGCTGCGGCCCAGGGCAAAGCTCTTGCCGCTGAAGAACGGCGCGTTCGATACCATGGAGATGCCCGCGTACATGGTCAGCCCGAACGCCGCCCAGGCCATCAGGCTGTCATGGATCGGCAGCTTGTTGTCCACCGCCAGCCAGACGAAGCCCGCCACCAGCGCACCCGCTGCCGGGCTGGGCAAGCCTTGGAAGAAGCGCTTGTCCACCACGGCAATATTGGTATTGAAGCGGGCCAGGCGGAGCGCGGCCCCCGCCACATAGACGAATGCGGCCAGCCAGCCCCAGCGGCCGAGGTCGTTCAGGATCCATTCGTACATGACCAGCGCGGGCGCGACGCCGAAGGAGGTCATGTCGGACAGGGAGTCGTACTGCTCGCCGAAGGCGGACTGGGTGTTGGTCAGGCGGGCGACCCGGCCGTCCATGCCGTCCAGCACCATGGCCGCGAAAATGGCGATGGCGGCCACTTCGAAGCGGTCGTTCATGGCCTGCACGACGGCGTAGAACCCCGCGAACAGTGCCGCGGTGGTGAACGCGTTGGGCAGCAGGTAAATGCCGCGGTGGCGGTTCTCGGAATCGCGCATGGAAAAATTGGGCATGGTCTCAATAACTTACAACGAACATTGAAAGGTTAACCCATCTGGCCCCGCTTGCGGGGCGGAGCAAGCCGCGTGCCTGAGCAATCGACGGGAAGCCTGCAAAAAAAAGCGGCATGCCCTCGCAGGCATGCCGCTTCGACCCTGATTGCGCGGGGCAGGCCCCGCGCAGTGGCATGGATCAGTTCTTGGACTTGTCCACCAGCTTGTTGGCGGCGATCCAGGGCATCATGGCGCGCAGCTTGCCGCCCACTTGCTCGATCTGCGATTCCGCGTTGATGCGGCGGCGCGAGGTCAGCGTCGGGGCGCCGGCGGTGTTTTCCAGGATGAACTTCTTGGCGTATTCGCCGGTCTGGATGTCCGTCAGGCACTGGCGCATGGCCTTGCGGGTTTCGTCGGTGACGATCTTCGGACCCGTTTCGTACTCGCCGAACTCGGCGTTGTTCGAGATCGAGTAGTTCATGTTGGCGATGCCGCCTTCATAGATCAGGTCGACGATCAGCTTCAGCTCGTGCAGGCACTCGAAGTACGCCATTTCGGGCGCGTAGCCGGCTTCCACCAGCGTGTCGAAACCAGCCTTGATCAGTTCGACGGTACCGCCGCACAGCACGGCCTGTTCGCCGAACAGGTCGGTTTCGGTTTCTTCGCGGAAGTTGGTTTCGATGATGCCGGCACGGCCGCCGCCGTTGGCGCTGGCGTACGACAGGGCCACGTCACGCGCGGCGCCCGACTTGTCCTGGTACACGGCCACCAGGTGGGGCACGCCGCCGCCTTGCTTGTACGTGTTGCGCACGGTGTGGCCCGGAGCCTTCGGGGCGATCATGATGACGTCGATGTCTTCGCGCGGCACGACTTGGCCGTAGTGCACGTTGAAGCCGTGGGCGAACGCCAGGGCGGCGCCGGGCTTGATGTTGGCGTGCACTTCCTTGTTGTAGACCGAGGCGATGTTCTCGTCGGGCAGCAACATCATGACGATGTCGGCGGACTTGACGGCGTCGGCGACTTCCTTGACTTCCAGGCCGGCGTTGGCGGCCTTGTTCCACGAGGCGCCGCCCTTGCGCAGGCCGACCACGACCTTCACGCCGGATTCATGCAGGTTCTGCGCGTGCGCGTGGCCTTGCGAGCCGTAGCCGATGATGGCAACAGTCTTGCCCTTGACCAGGGAGAGATCGCAGTCTTTGTCGTAGAAAACTTTCATGGTTGTGCTCCAGATTCCAGTATTTTGGATATTTGTTTAATTCAGATGTAGGGTGCGGCTTGGCCTGGAAGGCCGGTCAAATCTTCAAAATCCGTTCACCGCGTCCGATGCCGGACACGCCGGTGCGCACGGTTTCAAGGATTGCACTGCGGTCCAGGGCCTCCAGGAAGGCCTGTACTTTTTCCTGCACCCCCGTCAATTCGATGGTGTAGGACTTGTCGGTCACGTCGATGATGCGGCCGCGGAAGATATCCGCCATGCGCTTCATTTCCTCGCGCTCCTTGCCGACCGCGCGCACCTTCACGAGCATCAGCTCGCGCTCGATGTGGGCGCCTTCGGTCAGGTCGACGACCTTGACCACGTCCACCAGGCGGTTCAGGTGCTTGGTGATCTGCTCGATGATTTCATCGGAGCCGGTGGTCACGATGGTCATGCGCGACAGCGTGGAGTCCTCGGTGGGCGCCACGGTCAGGGTCTCGATGTTGTAGCCCCGCGCGGAAAACAGGCCCACCACGCGCGACAGCGCGCCGGGTTCGTTTTCGAGGAGGACGGAAATCACGTGCTTCATGGGTGGCCTCCTTACAGGTCTTCAGAGCCGAGCAGCATTTCGGTCAGCCCGCGGCCGGCCTTGACCATCGGCCACACGTTTTCGGTGCGGTCGGTGATGAAGTCCAGGAAGACCAGGCGATCCTTGTGCTTCTTGAACGCTTCGCGCAGCGCCGGCTCGACGTCCGCCGGGCGCTCGATGCGCAGACCCACGTGGCCATAGGCCTCGGCCACCTTGACGAAATCGGGCAGCGAATCCATGTAGGACTCGGAGTAGCGCGAACCGTAGTCGATCTGCTGCCACTGCCGGACCATGCCCAGGAAGCGGTTGTTCAGGCAGATGATCTTCGGCGTCAGGCGGTACTGGTGGCAGGTCGACAGTTCCTGGATGTTCATCTGGATCGACCCTTCGCCGGTGATGACGGCGACGTCGTGCCCAGGATTGGCCATCTGCACGCCCATGGCGTACGGCAGGCCCACGCCCATGGTGCCCAGGCCGCCGGAGTTGATCCAGCGGCGCGGCTTGTCGAACTTGTAGTACTGCGCGGCCCACATCTGGTGCTGGCCCACGTCGGAAGTCACGAAGGCGTCGCCGCCAGTCACTTCCCAGAGCTTTTCCACCACGTATTGCGGCTTGATGACCTCGTCCGAGTTGGCGAACTTCAGGCATTCCTTGCCGCGCCAGGACTCGACCTGCTCCCACCACTTGGTGATCGGGGCGGGCTTGTGCTCGGCCGCGGCGATCTCGTACTGCGCGCTGAGATCGGCCAGGACGTCCTTGACGTTACCGACGATCGGGACGTCCACGCGCACGCGCTTGGAGATCGACGAGGGATCGATATCGATATGGATGATCTTGCGCGCGTTCTGGGCGAAGTGCTTGGGGTTGCCGATCACGCGGTCATCGAAACGGGCGCCGATGGCCAGCAGCACGTCGCAGTGCTGCATCGCCATATTGGCCTCGTACGTGCCGTGCATGCCGGGCATGCCGACGAACTGGCCGCTACTGGCCGGGTAGCCGCCCAGGCCCATCAGGGTGCTGGTGCAGGGCGCGCCCAGCTGCGACACGAGCTTGTTCAGCTCGGGCGCGGCGTTCGACAGGATCACCCCGCCGCCCGTGTAGATCATCGGCCGCTCGGCGGCCAGCAGCATCTGCACGGCTTTCTTGATCTGCCCCTGGTGGCCCTTGTTGACGGGCGCGTAGGAACGCATCGAGATCTCGCCCTTGGGCGGCGTGTACTTGCACTGCGCAATGGTGATGTCCTTGGGGATATCCACCAGCACCGGACCGGGACGGCCGGTGCGCGCGATGTAGAACGCGCGGCGCATGGTTTCGGCCAGGTCCTTGACGTCGCGCACAAGGAAATTGTGCTTGACGCAGGGACGCGTGATGCCGACGGTGTCGCATTCCTGGAAGGCGTCCTCGCCGATGGCCGCAGTGGGCACCTGCCCGCTGATGATGACCATGGGGATGGAATCCATGTAGGCGGTGGCGATGCCGGTGACGGCATTGGTCACGCCCGGTCCGCTGGTCACGAGGCAGACGCCGACCTTTTGCGACGAGCGCGAATAGGCATCGGCGGCGTGCACGGCGGCCTGCTCGTGACGAACCAGGATATGCTGGAATTTGTCTTGCTTGAAAATCGCGTCGTAGATGTAAAGCACCGCGCCGCCGGGGTAGCCGAAAACGTGTTCCACGCCTTCATCGGCCAGGCAGCGCACGACGATATCGGCGCCATTCAGTTCCATGTTGTCATTCCTTTCAGTACCGGCCCTGCAACCCTGACTGCTGCTCGCCCGGATACGGCGGCAACTGAACCCATACCGGTCCCGACAACATGATCCGGCGCTTTGCGGCTCACGGAGCCACGCCACCCGGACACCTTGCCGACCCGGCACACGCTCGACAGAACGCAGTGCAAACGCCCCTGGGGGACGCTGGAGGTCGAAATGGAAGCCTTGGCAACACACGCTTGTGGCGCGGCCAACGGCAGGTGTAACTGCTGCGGGATGGCTGGGAGGTGACCCTGGCAATCCGCCTCAACGCACCGGTTTCGGATAGGCAGACCGATGCAAGTGGAGCAATTTACCGCGTTGCGTCAAAGGTAGCAAATCGGCCTTTCTACGACCGTTGCTTGGAAGGTTCGGTAACTATCCGACCCCAAAAATTTGGACAGTCTCTCTATACTTGTTTCGTCATCCGAAACCGAGCCGCCGCCTCATGGATTTGCGCATTGCCAGCATCCGCCGCTTCCTCTACAGCCACTACTTCTTCGGAGGGGTGCGGCAGGGGGTGGGGATGCTGTTGCCCGTGCTTGTGCTGGGCGGCCTGTTCGGCAACTACACCACGGGTCTGGTCGCAACGTTCGGGGCGCAATGCCTGGCCATCATCGACCAGCCGGGCGGGCCGCAGCGCCACCGCACCAACGAGATGCTGGGCGGCGCCGCGCTGGGTACGCTGACGGTCATCATCACCGGCTTCGCATCCTCGCATCCCGTGCTGATCTGGCTGGCGGTCATCGCGCAGTGCTTCGTCTATTCGATGTTCACGGTGTTCGGCAAGCGCGGCGGGCTGATCGGCTTTGCCGGGCTCTTGCTGATGACCCTGACCATGCATTCGCCGCTGGCGCCGCACGAGGTGCTGGCGCACGCCGCGGCCACGCTGGGCGGGGCGCTGTTCTATGTCGTGTTCAGCCTGGGATTCTCGCGCCTGTTCTGGCTGCGCGAGGAACAGCAGGCCATGTCGGTGGCGCTGTTCGCCACGGCCGACTATGTCGCGGCGCGCGCCACCTTCTACGATGAAACCGCCGACCTGGACGACGCCTATCGCGAGCTGATCCAGCGCCAGTCCGTCATGACCGAAAAGCACCAGGCGGCGCGCGACATGGTGCTGCGCGCCCTGCCCCGCGGCAAGGGTCTGGGCGACCGCCAGCGCGTGATGATCTGGAACATGTTCGTGGACATGCTGCAGCTGCTGGACACGCTGGTGGCCACGCACACCGACTACCCCGCGCTGCGCCGCGCGCTGGCGGGCAGCGACTGCCTGATGTTCATGCGCGACGCGCTGGTGAAGATGTCGCTGGAGCTCAACCGCATCGCGCTGGACGTGTCGCGCGGACGCAAGGTGCAGTACCGCAGCAGCGCCAAGGCCGAGCTGCGCGCCATCGAATACGAGATCGAACAGCTCAAGCAGCAGGGCCTGGGCGAGCGCGAGCCGGAGATGCTGGCGCTGATCGTCCAGGTGCTGCGCCGGCTGCGCAATTCGGCGCGCATCGTCGACCGCCTGGCCGACCACACCGCCGCCTCGCCCGACGCCAAGCCGACCGACGTGCTGCGCATCAACAAGTCGCTCACGCGCTTCATTTCACGCCAGGAATTCCGCGTGGGGCTCTTGACCAGCAACCTGCGCCTGGATTCGCCGCACTTCCGCTACGCGCTGCGCGTGACGGCCGCCGCGGCCATCGCCATGACGCTGGCCAGCCAGTGGCTGTCGCCGGCGTTTTCCGCGCATAACTACTGGATCATGCTGACGATCGTCATCATCATGAAGCCGGGCTTCGCGCTGACGCGCCAGCGCAACAGCTGGCGCCTGACGGGCACGCTGATCGGCTGCATCCTGGCCCTGCTGCTGTTCAACCTGACCGACCGGCCGGAACTGCTGTTCGCGGCGCTGCTGGGCGCCTGCGTCATGGGCAACAGCCTGGTGCAGCTGAACTACATGGCCAGCGCCACCTTCAACACGCTGTTCGTGGTGCTGGTGTTCCACTTCGTGTCGCCAGGAACCGTCTCCATGGCGGTGATCGGCGAACGCGCCATCGACACGCTGATCGGCTGCGCGCTGGCGCTGATCTGCAGCTACATCCTGCCCTGGTGGGAGGCCCGCTACCTGAAGCCGCTGGCGGCCGCGGCCACGCGCGCCAACCGCGAATACCTGATCGCGGGCCTGCGCTACGTCGAGGCCATGCAGGCCCACGGCGCGCCGGTGGGCGCCGCCGCCGGCGAAACCCCGGCGGTGACGGACGCAGATCTGGCCTGGCGGCTGGCGCGCAAGAACGTGCACATCTCGTTCAGCAATTTCGCCGAGGCGTTCTACCGCATGATGAGCGAGCCCACGTCGCACCAGGTGAGCGTGCCCGAGCTGAACAACCTGCTGATCCAGAACCACATCCTGGCCTCGCAGATCACCGCTGCCATACCCATCCTGGCCGCCCTGCCGGCCACGCCCGAGGCCGTGCAGCGCGCGCTGACCGGCATGGTGGACCTGCTGGACGAGAATCGGGCACAGGCGCCGACCGGCCTGCCGACCCAGTTCGACACCGAAGGCGAACAGGCCGCGCTGGTTTATCCGGTCAAGCAGATGCTGAAGGCGGCGCACATGATCCGCCAGGAACTGCACGCGCTGGCCGATCCCACGCACGCGCCGCGGGTGGCGGCGGCAGCGTGACCGCCTTGGGTCGAGCTGGCGGGATCGGGAAGTCCCGGGCGCGAGGCCCGGGGCCGGGTCAGACCTTGCGGCGGAAGACCAGTTTGTCTTGCGACGAGGCGGAGGCGTCGAACTTGTAGCCTTCCAGGTCGAAGCCTTGCAGGCCTTCGGGCTTGGACACCTTGTGCAGGATCGCGTAGCGCGCCATCAGGCCGCGCGCACGCTTGGCGTGGAAGCTGATGATCTTCCAGGCGCCGTTCTTCCAATCCTGGAACACGCACTGCACCACCCGCGCCTTCAGCGTCTTCAGGTCGACCGACTTGAAGTATTCCTCGGACGCCAGGTTGACGATCACGGGCGTCTTCTGGCCGGCCTGCCGCTCGTTCAGGTAATCGGCGATGGCCGGCCCCCAGTACTCGTACAGGTTCTTGCCCTTGGGCGTGGCCAGGCGCGTGCCCATTTCCAGGCGGTAGGGCTGCATCAGGTCCAGCGGGCGCAGCACGCCATACAGGCCGCTCAGGATGGCCACGTGCTCTTGCGCCCAATCCAGCTGCTTGGCCGACAGGGTGGCGGCTTCCAGCCCTTCGTAGACGTCGCCGTTGAAGGCCAGCACCGCCTGGCGCGAATTGGCCTGCGTGAAGCTGCGCTTCCAGTGGGCATAGCGCTGCACGTTCAGCTCGGACAGCGCCGGGCTCAGGCTCATGAGCTCGGAGATGTCCTCGGCCGACTTGGTCTTCAGCACCTTGATGAGGCCCGCGGCCTGGTCCACGAACAGCGGCTGGGTATGCGTCTCGATGTGCAGCGGCGAGTCGTAATCCAGCTTCTTGGCGGGAGAAAGCAGAAACAGCATTCGGGAATTCCTTTTTAGCGTGCCGTCCAGCCGCCATCGACCGAGACGGACGTACCTGTGATTTGCGCGGCGGCGTCCGAAGCCAGGAACACCGCGGTGCCTCCCAGTTGCTCCGGCGTCACGAACTGCAGCGACGGCTGCTTTTCGCTCAGCAGTTCGCGCGCGGCGGTTTCCTGGTCGACGCCGTCCTTTTCCGCCATCGCGGTGATCTGCTTTTCAACCAGCGGGGTGCGCACCCAGCCCGGGCAGATGGCGTTGGCGGTGATGCCCTGCCCTGCCGTCTCCAGCGCGGTGACCTTGGTGAAGCCGACCACGCCATGCTTGGCCGCCACGTAGGCCGACTTGTTGGCCGAGGCCACCAGGCCGTGGGCCGAGGCGATGTTGATGATGCGGCCGTGGCCTTGCTTCTTCATGTGCGGCAAGGCGGCGGCGGTGCCATGGAACACGGCCGACAGGTTCAGGGCCAGGATCGCGTCCCATTTTTCAGTGGGGAAATCCTCGATCAAGGCGGTGTGCTGGATGCCGGCGTTGTTGACCAGGATGTCGATGCGGCCCAGCTGGCGCACGGTGTTCTCGACCAACTCGCGCACGGCGGCGCCCTTGGACAGGTCGGCGCCGTCGTAGATGACCTTGACGCCGTGCTTGTCGGCCAGGCTGGCGCGGAGCTTTTCGATTTCGGCGGCATCGCCGAAACCGTTCAAGACGATATCGGCGCCTTGCTGGGCAAAGGCAGTGGCGATACCCAGGCCGATGCCGCTGGTGGAACCGGTGACAAGGGCGACTTTTCCTTTAAGCATGAGCATTCTCCTGTGGACAGGCACATTGGACGGGCCAAGCAAGGGTCAAGTGTAGCTGCCCGGCATGACGGCAATCATGCCATGCCCGTACGACCCGCAGGGTCAAGCGGCGGGCGGCGGGTCGCGCGGCGCGGTAGGTTTCGACGTCTCGTCCTGGGCCGGTTCCGCCGCCGGCAGATCGGCCATGCCGCCCCGGTTCTCGGGTATGCGTTCCAGCAGCTTGATCAGCATCGGCACCACGCCCATCGAAATCGCCACGATGACGGATAGCAGGTCGCGCTGTTCCAGGTTCATCAGCTGGTTGTCCCAGGCTTCGTTGAAGATGGCGAAGCTGAACTCGCCGCCCTGCGCCAGCGCCAGGGCGAACAGCAGGCGGTGATAGCGCGGCAGACCCAGGAAGCGCGAAAAGCCGTACAGAATCAAGGCCTTGACCAGCAGCAGCGCGAACACGCCCACAAGAATGAAAGGCCAATGGTTGGCCACCACCTTCAAGTTCACGGACATGCCGATGGCCACGAAGAACAGGCCCAGCAACAGGCCCTTGAAGGGGTCGATCGCTTTTTCCAGATCGTGCCGGTAGCGCGATTCGGCCATCAGCACACCCACCAGGAATCCCCCCAGGCCCGCGGACAGGCCGGCGAAGTCGAACAATTGGGCGGCGCCCACCACCATCAACAAGGCGGCGGCAGTAAACAATTCGTTCAGTTGCGCCTTGGCTGCCCAGCCCAGCAATCGCAGACGGTAAGCGGCCGCGACCACCAGCACGGCGATCAGCGCTTCCTTGAAGGAAGGCGCCGAAGTGCCGTCGGAGCCCAGCAGGCCCGCCGCCACCAGCATCGGGATCGCCGCCATGTCCTGGAACAGCAGTATCCCCAGCGCCGACCTGCCCAGCGGCGTGCGCGTCAGCACGCGTTCGTCCAGCAGCCGCAACGCCACCGCGGTGGACGACAGGGCCAGCGACAGGCCACAAAGGATCGCCGCCTGCCACTCCATGCCGGCCAGATGCCGCAGCGCCGCGCCGAACACCACGGCCAATAGCAGTCCGCAAGCCAGCATCTGCAAGGAGCCCAGCACGAAGACTTCGTTACGCATGGCCCAAAGGCGTTTGGGAGAAAGCTCCAGCCCGATGATGAACAACATCATCACCACACCCCACTGGGACACATTGATCATGGTGTCCACATTGGTGACGAGCCTGAGGCAGGACGGCCCCACCAGCACGCCAGCCAGCAGGTAGCCCGGGATGGCGCCCAGGCCCAACAGCTGGGTCAGGGGCACACACAGCACGGCCGCAAGCAGAAGGATAAGGATGAGATCCATGGGACTAGCGGTTCCGGGATGAGCGCCGAGACGGAAGACTGCCTGGACAGGAACGCCGGGCATGTCGGAATTCTGGGCAAAGATCGCAGCCACTGAAAGCCAGTTGAAACCCGCTGTGGGGGACTTTCAACTACCCCCTTTACACAAACAAAAAAAATCCTGTAGAATTGCGGGCTTCGCTGCTTCGACAACGAGATCCTTCCGACCAGGGGTCTTTAGTGGAAGACCCGGCCCTTGGGGTAACCCAGACCAGCCAGGAACTCCGCCGTTACGAAACCCAGCAAGGAGAGGTGGCAGAGTGGTCGAATGTACCTGACTCGAAATCAGGCGTACGGTATCCCCGTACCGTGGGTTCGAATCCCACCCTCTCCGCCAGTATTCCTGCACTGATGATTCAGTCAAAAGTGCGACTCAAAAGCCCCTTCCGAGGGGCTTTTGTTTTTTCTGCGCAAGCCCCCTTCCGAGGGGCTTTTTCCGCGCTTCCCGGCTAGTAGGCCGCGAGCTGCAAGGCCGCCGGCGCAGCAATGGCGGCGCCCGCCCGGGTCACCCCCGGCAGCTTGAACGCGCTAACCGCCCGGGTCAGTTCCGCCGTCTGGTCCTGCATGGACCCCGCAGCAGCGGCGGCCTCCTCCACCAGGGCCGCGTTCTGCTGGGTCACCTCGTCCATCTGCGACACCGCCAGATTGACGTGCCCGATGCCGTCGGCCTGTTCAGCGGAGGCCGCGGCGATCTCGCGCATGATGTCCGTCACGCGCCGCACCGCGCTGACGATCTCCTGCATGGTCGAGCCGGCGCGCTCCGCGCTGCCGGAGCCCTGGTCGATCTTCCGCACGGTGTCTTCGATCAGGGTCTTGATCTCCTTGGCGGCCTGGGCGCTGCGCTGCGCCAGGGTGCGCACCTCGGCGGCGACCACGGCGAAGCCCTTGCCCTGCTCGCCCGCCCGCGCCGCCTCCACGGCCGCGTTCAGGGCCAGGATGTTGGTCTGAAAGGCGATGCCCTCGATCACGGAGACGATGTCGGCGATCTTGACGGAACTGGCCGAAATCGCGCTCATGGTGCTGACGACTTCGGTGACCGTGGAGCCGCCCAGCGCCGCGGTTTCAGACGCGGCCGAGGCCAGCTGGTTCGCCTGCACGGCGCGGTCGGCGTTCAGCTTCACGGTGGAAGACAACTGCTCCATGGACGCCGCGGTCTCCTCCAGGGACGCGGCCTGCTGCTCGGTCCGCGAAGACAGGTCGGTGTTGCCCGCGGCGATCTCGCCGGAAGCGGACGCGATGCTGTCCACGCCCGCCCGTATCCTGGCGACGGTGCCGGCCAGGTTGGCGTTCATGGACTCCAGCGCCCGCATCAACTGCCCGATCTCGTCGCGCGAGGTCACGGCGATGGCGCTAGTGAGGTCGCTGGCGGCCACCGTGCGCGCCACGCGCACAGCCTCGGACAGCGGGCGCGTGATGCTGCGCGTCAGCAGAACGGCCAGCAACAGGCCGCTGACTACTGCAACGGAGCCAATGATGATCATCCAGAGATTGGCCGTGCCGTAAGCGCCTGCTATGTCGGCCGCGCGGGCGTCGATTTCCGCGCGTTGCAGGCTGGACAGACGCGTGATCTGATCGATGAACTGGCGCGTGGCCGGCAGGAATTCCCGATTGAATATGGTGTCCGCTGCCTGCACATTGCCTTCCTGCTTGGCCTTGAATATGCCGTCGCGGGTGCGCAGGTAGTCCGCCCGGGATTTCCGGATGCCTTCCCACAGCTCCTTTTCCTGATCGCTCTGGATCAGCGGCTCGATCTGCTGCTGCAGCGCCGAGGAATTCCGGGTGGAGGCTGCCGCCTCTTCCGCGAAGAAGCCGGCCAGGCTCGCATCGGCGCTCTTGGCGATCGCTGTGGTGCGGGTCACCCCGGACTGGATGTTGCGGGCCCAATCGTTGATCAGGCGTTCCTTGATCAGGGAACGCTGCGTGACGGTCTCGACTGATTCGTTGATGTTGGCCAGGCTGACCAGGCCCACCACGCACATGACGATGATCATGGCCAGCAGGATGGAGAATCCACCCGCAAGGCGGGTTCCAAGCTTCATGTTGTTCATATTGCTCCCGGCTACTCCCGGGGCAAGCACGGATACGCACTCAGGCAGAAGCCTCGACGCCGGACTATCGCCCCCGCCAATGCAAGCCAGATGCCCGCAAGCCCCTGGATATCCGCCCCCAAAAATTATGTCCGTTGTATATGGAAAATGCCGCCGCGAGCCTCTGTTGCGAGGACAATCGAGACAACCGGCGGAATGCTATCAGCGCGGATTTGGCTCGCATCCGGGGAAATGAAGAGCGAATTGACGCAAGCTCTTCCCTTTGCGTAACCAACGCCAGACTGCCGGCCATCAATCTCGCATCCTCCGCCGTTCGCGGCCTTGACGCCACGCAAGCGGGATGGCGAGAACAGACACGCCGGTAAAATTCCGCCAGCGCGGGCGACGTACTGGAGCCCGCCACCTACAGGAGCGACGGAACGTGTCTGATGGTCGGAATTGCCTGCTGTTTTCCTACGGAACCCTGCAGCTGGAAAAGGTCCAGCTGGAATCCTTCGGCCGCCTGCTGGACGGCGAGGATGACGCCATGCTGGGCTACCAGCGGTCCATGGTCGAGATCACCGATCCCGAGGTCTTGCGCAAGAGCGGGCAGAAATTCCATCCCATCGTCAAACCCACCGGCCAATCGCAGGACGAAGTCCCCGGCAAGGTATTCAGCATCACCGAACAGGAACTCGCCGCGGCCGACAGCTATGAGGTTTCGGACTACAAGCGCGTGCGGGTGCTCTTGAAATCGGGCAAGGAAGCGTGGGTGTACGTCCTCGCCTGACAAGAAAAAAGGGGAATCGCCGGCAGGCCGGCGGATTCCCCTGAAGCGGTGCCGGCGCCGCAAACAGCGCCGGCGACCACACCTTGCCTTACAACGGCGCGGTCGGCCGCGCCAACTGGAACAGGTCCGTGCTGCGCGCGTACCAGCCGCCGCCGTGCATGCGCGCGATCAGCCCCATGGCCGGCGTGTCCATGTAGCCGCGTTCGGCGTCCTGGACGTAGGCATCGTCGACGTGCGCGCCCAGCACCCGGCCGATCACCACGAGCTGGCGCGGGCCGGTCACGATGGTCGCCTGGCTGACGCATTCCAGCGACACGGGAGAGCCCTTGATCAGCGGGGGACGCACATGCGTTGCCGGCAGCGCGGTCAGGCCGGCCGCGGCCAACTCGTCCACGTCCGCCGGGTAATCGGCGCAGGTCTGGTTCATCTGCGCGACCAGCGACTCCGGCACCAGGTTCACCACGAACTCGCCGTTCTCGATGATGTTGGCGCCGGAATCCTTCAGTTCGCCGCTGGCATGGCGCATCAGGCCGATGGCGACCGTCGGCGGCTGAGGCCCCATGACATTGAAGAAGCTAAAGGGAGCCGCGTTGACAACGCCTTTGCCGGAAATCGTGGTGAGCCACGCGATCGGGCGCGGGGTGACGGTCGAGGTCAGCACGTTGTAGACCGTCTGCGTCGGCAAGGCGCTGAAATCAAAATGCATGATTCAAGCCTCCCCGGCATTCAGCGCCGAGACGGCGCGCTTTTCACGGGTGTCGACCTGCAGCTGGAACACGTCGGGGCGGGCGTAATGGCCGGAGACGTCGAAGTCGTACTTGCCGCGCAGGATCTGGTTGGGATTGATCTCGGCGTACAGGATGGTCTCGGCTGAAAAATCCGGGCCGGCCAGCACTTCGCCCAGCGGGTCGATGATGGCGCTGCCGCCGCGCATCAGCACGGTGTCGGGCGCGTCGCCCAGCGCGCATTCGAAATCGTCGGGATAGGCGTCGCGGCGCAGGTGCTGGCAGGCCGTGAGGACATAGCAGCGGCCTTCCAGCGCGATATGGCGCATGCTGGGTATCCAGGAATCGCGGTCGTCGGCGGTCGGCGCGCAATACAGCGCCACGCCTTGGCTGTACATGTACATGCGCAGCATGGGCATGTAGTTTTCCCAGCAGATGACGGCGCCGATCTTGCCGTAAGGCGTGTCGAAGACAGGCATGGTGGAGCCGTCGCCGAAGCCCCAGATCAGGCGTTCGCCGGCCGTGGGCATGAGCTTGCGGTGCTTGCCCGCCAGCCCTTCGCGGCCGTTGAAGTACAACACGGTGCAGTACAGCGTGCCGCCATCGGCCTCGATGCAGCCCATGACCACGAAGCTGTCGGTGTCGGCTGCGGCCTGGGCCACCAGCGCGACTTCCTCGCCGTCCAGCCGGATGGCCTGGCGGTGATAGCTGGCGAAGGCGTCGCGGCCTTCGGGCTTGCGCATGCCGATGGGCGCGCCGAAGGAGTTGCCCTTGGGATAACCGCCCAGGAAGGCCTCGGGGAACACCAGCACCCGGGCGCCCTGCTCCGCCGCCTGGCGGATCAGGGATGCCGCCTTCTCGGCGCAGGCGACGCTGTCGGTGGGAATGGAGGCCGCCTGGATGACGGCAGCCTTGAAGCTCTGTTGCGTGGACATGTCTCTCCTTTTTTCTCAGTGTGCAGCGTCTTCGTCGATGGCGCGGGCGCGGGTATTCGGCAGGAACAGGCTGCCGATGACGCCGACCACCGCGGTCACCACGACCGGATACATCAGGCCGCCAAAGATATTGCCGCTAGCCTGGGCCAGGTAGGTGGCGGTAAAGGGCACGATGCCGCCGAAGATGCCGGCGCCGATGTGGTACGGGAAGGATAGCGCCGTATAACGGATGCGGGCCGGGAACAGTTCGACCAGATAGGACGCCACCGGGCCGTAGACCATGGCGACCACGGCCGTCATCAGCACCAGGATCAGGATGATGGTAGTGCGGTTGACGCGCGCGGGATCGGCGCGCTCCGGATAGCCGGCGGCCGTCAACGCGCTGGTGTAGGCGGCGCGGTCAAAGCCGTTGACGGTCGTGCCGCCCACGCTCATGGCGATGCTCTGGCCGGGCAGCGGCGCGGCGTATTCGAAGTTGATGCCCTTGCCCACCAGGAATTTCTTGGCTTGCACGCAGACCTTCTTGTGGTCGGCATGGCTGCCGATCATGGCCGCCTGCAGCCCGAAGTCGCAGGCGCCGCCGCTGGTATCGGCATGCACGCGTACCGGGGTGCTCTGCATCGCTTGCGCCAGGGCCGGGTTGCCGGCCTTGAGCAGCACGTCGAACATGGAGTGGTAGCCGATGGCGGCGACGAACAGGCCGACCATCATGATCCACTTGCGGCCGATGCGGTCCGACAGCCAGCCGAACAGCACGAAGGTCGGCGCGCCGATGATGAAGCCGATCAGGATCAGCGTGTAGACGCTGGTCTGGTCCAGCTGCACGGCCTGCTGCAGGAAGATCATGACGTAGAACTGGCCAGTGAAGTAGGTCGCGCCCTGGCCGGCGGTGACGCCGATCAGCGCCAGCAGCACCAGCCGCAGGCTGGACCATTGTCCGAAGGTCTCCTTGACCGGGTTCTTGGACAGGCGGTTCTGCTGCTTCATGCGCGTGAACACGGGCGACTCGTGCAGCTTGGCGCGCACGTAGATCGAAATCGCCAGCATCACGATCGACAGGATGAACGGCAGGCGCCAGCCCCACTGGCGGAAATCCTCCGCGCTCATGGACGCCTGGGTGCACAGGATCACGATCAGCGACAGGATCAGGCCCGCCGACGAGGTGATCTGGATCCAGCCCGTCAGCAGCCCGCGGCGCTTGGGCTCGCAGTGTTCGGCCACATAGATGACCGCGCCGCCGTATTCCCCTCCCACCGCCAGGCCCTGCACCACGCGCAGGGTCAGCAGCAGGATCCACGACAGGTGGCCGGCCGATTCATAGGTGGGCAGGCAGCCGATCAGGACGGTTGCGCCGCCCATCATCACCACGGTGATGAGGAAGGTGTACTTGCGGCCCAGCTTGTCGCCCAGGTAGCCGAACATCACCGCGCCCAGCGGCCGGATGATGAAGCCCACCGCCAGCGCGCCCAGCGCGGCCAGCAGCGCCACGGTGGGGTTGTCCTGCGGGAACAGCACCTGGCTCATGAAGACGGCCAAGGTCCCGTAGATGAAAAAGTCGTACCACTCGAACAAGGTGCCCAGGGTCGAGGCCACCACCACCTGGCGTTCCTCTTTCCTGCTGAGCGTCGGACCGGCGTCGATCCGCTGCATTGCCACATTCGCTTCCATGCCTGCTTTCCCCAATCGCTTTAGATTGATAATGCTGTAGTCATTAACTATTATCAAACTTAAACCAGGACCCGAAAAAGCTAGGGAAAACCCGGCGCGACCGCCGCGCCTCCTGGCCGGAAGCGACGCGCCCCGCTGCTACACTCGCGCCAGAAAATCAGTGGAGGCAGCAATGGCAAGGCCCGCCGGCAAGATGGAAAAGAATGCGGAACAGGCGCCCGCCGCCGCGCGCAGGGGCATCCAGTCGATCGAAGTGGGATTCCGGATCCTGGACGTCATTCGCCGCGCCGGCCGCCCCCTGCCTCTGAAGGAAATCGCCGACGCCTGTGAATTGACGGTGCCCAACGTCCACTACTACCTGGTCAGCTTCCAGAAGGTGGGCGTGGTGCAGCAGCATGCGGATACCGGCCACTACGGCCTGGGACCCTACGCCCTGCGGCTGGGCCTGGCGGCCCTTGAACAATTCGACGTGTTCACCACCGCCCGGCCCATCATGGCCGAAGTGGCCGCGATCACCGGCCACACCGTGTTCCTGGGCGTATGGGGCAACAAGGGGCCGACCATCGTCTACCGCGTCGAAGGCGCCCGCAGCCGTCCCCTGCTGGAGCTACGAGTGGGCAGCGTGCTGCCGCTGCTGTCCTCGGCGCTGGGCCGCAACTTCCTGGCCCACCTGCCGGAAGCCAGCACGCGCGAACTGCTGGAACAGGAAATGGCCTCGGCCGGTTCCGATGGATACGGCGGCAAGTCCTACACGCAGAAAGACGTGCAGGCCATCCGCGAGGAAGTGCTCGAACACCACCTGAGCCGCTGCCGCGACGCGCTGCTGCCGCATTTCACGTCGCTGTCGGCGCCCATTTTCGACATGCTGGGCGAGATGAAGGCGGCCATCACCCTGATGGGGCCGGTGGGCGCCATCGACGACGACCTGCAATCCGACACCGCGCGGCTGCTCAGTGAAAAAGCCCGCTCGATTTCCGCCACGGCGGGCTGGGTGGAGCCGCAGGCGCGCTAGGCGCATCTGCCGCCCTTACCTCCGCGCGTCGGGCAGCCGGCTGGGCGGCGGCGTGCTGGCCACGTTTTTCTTGTAGTAGGCAATGAACTCCGGCGCCGGCATGGGCTTGCCGTACAGCCAGCCCTGGCCGAAATCCACTTCGCGCGATTTCAGGTGGTCTTCCTGTTCCTGGCGCTCGATGCCTTCGGCCACGGTCAGCAGGTTCAGCGACTTGGCCATGTCGATGATGTGGTCCGTTACCTTGTGGGTGGCGGAATCGGTGCCGATGGTGTCGACGAAGGACTTGTCGATCTTCAGCGAGTCCAGCGGCAGGCGCTGCAGGTACGACAGGCTGGAGTAGCCGGTACCGAAGTCGTCAATGGCCACGGCGTGGCCTTGCGCGCGGGCTTGCTCGATGACGCTGCAGGCCTTGTCCACGTCCATGAATCCACGCTCGGTGGCTTCCAGCCAGATCTGCCCAGGATCGATGGCCGTGCCTTCCAGCTTGCGCTGCAGCATGCGCAACGCCCGGCCGTCCTTGAGATCGCTGGCGCTCAGGTTGACCGAGATGTGCGCCCCACGGTCCTCGCCCAGCAGGTCCTCCATGTCCCGTATCACCAGGCGGAACACCTCTTCGGTGAGGCGGGGCATCAGGCCGTTGTCCTCGGCGATGGAGATGAACAGGTCGGGCCGCAACGTGTTGCCGCAACGCCGGATCCAACGGACCAGCGCCTCCGCGCCGATGCAGCGGCCGGTGCGCAGGTCGATGATGGGCTGGTAGTGGACGACGAACTCCCGCCGCCTGATGGCGGCGGCCAGTTCGCCCGCGATGGACAGGCGCCGGCGCGACAGCCAGACCACCAGCGCGATCATGGCGGCCGCGACCAGCGTCCCCATGGGCAGCCAGAACAGGCGTTCGCGGGGCAACATGTCCAAGGCTTCGGTTTGCGGCTCCAGCAGGACGACGGCCAGGTCCGCGTTGCGCGCGACGGCGCTGAGATAGGCTTCGTCGATGTCCAGCTTGCCGCCGTTGAGCGCCTGCGACACCAGTACGAGATCGGGGTCGTTGCGGGTGCCCAACATGCCCACGCCCGGCAGCACCACGGCGAGCTGCGCGCCGTCCGTGAGCGTTTTTTCCGTGAACCGGCCCGGTTCGAACAGGGCGCTGTAATCGCCGTGCCGCACCGCGACCATCCTGATGCCCGGGCTCAAGACGGGCACCGCGTCCAGCAGCAGGCGCGCGCCGTTGGCCAGTTCGACCTGGGCCGGAATCAGCGGCTCTTCGTAGCTGGGCACGCCCCAGGTGGTGCACTGCACGACTCCGCCCGCCACATAGGCCAGGTCGTCCACGGCCCGGTCCCGCAGGGCCAGGGCCCGCATATGGCGGATGTGCTGCGGCGAACAGGGATCGAAGGCGAGCTCGTCCAGGTCGCGCAGCGTGGCCACGGTCTGGTCCAGCAAGTCTTGGGTGTCCCTGAGGATGCGCTGGGCCTGGTCGTCCAGGTAGCGCTGTTCGCCCGCGACGGCGCGGGACCAGGACATGTGCAGCGCGAAGCCGATGGGCAGCAGCGCCGCGGCGGCAGCGAGAGCGATGGCGATGCCGATTACAAACTTGCGCGGCATCGAGGCCGTCCCCAGGGATCGCCGGCTGGCGAGGTTATATCTTTTTACACTTTTTGGGGGGCCAGTGTCTCCATCAATTTCCGCTCGCGGACGGCGCCTCAGCCTTCAGCGACGATCTTGGCGTCGCGGATGGTCTGGGCGTACTTCTGCTGCTCCTGCTTCATGAAGTCGGCAAAGCGCTGGACGCTGCCGCCGCCGTCCTCCGCGCCCACCTGCGCCAGCTTTTCCTGCACGTCCGCCATCGCCAGGACGCGGTCGATGTCCTGGTTCATGCGCTGGACCATGGCGGCCGGCATCTTGCCCGGACCGACCATGCCGAACCAGATGCTGGCCTCGAAGCCGGGATAGCCCTGCTCGGCCACGGTGGGCACGCCGGGATGGCTCTTGGAGCGCTGCTGCAGGGTCTGCGCCAGCGCGATCACCTTGCCGGACTGCACCAGCGGCGTGGCGGTGGTCATGCCTTCGAAGCAGTACTGCACGTGGCCGCCCAGCAGGTCATTCATCAGGGGAGCCGAGCCCTTGTAGGGCACGTGCAGCACGTCGATGCCGGCGCGGGCCTTGAAGATTTCCAGCGCCAGATGCTGCGCCGAGCCGCTGCCGGCTGACCCGAACACGATCTTGCCCGGCTGCGCCTTGCAGAGCGCGACCAGGTCGGGCAGCGTCTTGGCCGGCTGCGAGGCGCCGCCGATCAGGATGGTAGGCGTCTTGCCGACCAGGGCGATGGGCGTGAAGTCGCGCTCCACCGAATAGGCCAGCTTGGGCTGCAGGCCCGGCGCGATGCCGTGGCTGTTGACGTGCGCCATCAGCAGCGTATTGCCGTCGTTGGGCTGGCGCGCCACCTGTTCGGCGGCGATGATGCCGGCCGCGCCGGCGCGGTTTTCGACGATGACGGGAATGTTCCACATCACGCCCAGCTTCTGCCCCAGCAGGCGCGCCAGCACATCGGTGCCGCCGCCGGCGGGAAAGCCCACCACGATCTTCACCGGCCCCTGCGGCAGGTCTTGCGCCCGCGCCGCCGCCGGCAGGACCAGCGCAGCCCCCAGCGCCGCGGCGCCGGTCATGAATTGCCTACGTTGCATTGCCGTCTCCTCGCGCGCCGGTCCAATGGCCGGCGACTGATTATCGAAACACTGCCACTGCGCACCGCAACCGGCCGTCTGGCGCGGCCTGGCTGCGATGCTCCCGCGCTGCCGCGCTCAGCGGGCGACGCGGCTCCACTTGCCGTAGCGTTCTACCATGCGCTCGTCGAAGCCGAAGCCCAGGCCGGGTTCCTGGTGCAGCACCACGCGCCCCTGCTTGTGCGTGAGCTGGCGGTCGACCAGCCTGCGGAAGTTCAGGACCTGGTCGTCCCAGAAGAATTCGACGTAGCGCGCATTGGGCGTCGCGGCGACCAGGGGCGCGTGCACGTCATGGAACCAGTGCGGGCAGACCACGACGCCGTAGCTGGCCGCGGTGGCGGCGATGCGCTTCCATTCGGTGATGCCGCCGCAGACGGCCGCGTCGGTCTGCAGAATGCCCGCGGCGCCCTTGTCCAGCAGTTCCTTGTGATACCAGCGGCCATAGCCGATCTCGGCGGTGGCGATGGGCAGGCGCGTCAGGCGCGCCAGCTTGGCGTGGCTGTCGATGTCGTCGGGGCCGAAGGGCTCTTCGATGAAGTACGGATCGTACTGTTCAAAGCGGCGGATGTACTGCATGGCCTGGGTCACGTCCTGCCAGGCGTTGTTGCAGTCCATCATCAGTTCGACGTCGGGCCCGATGGCCTCGCGCGCCGCCTTCAGGCGCGCCTCTTCCTCGGCCGGGGACAAGCGGCCGGTCTTCATCTTCACGGCGCGGAAGCCCTTGTCGACGTAGCTCGCCATTTCCTCGCCCAAATGCTGGGGCGTCTTGCCGTCCAGGTAGTAGCCGCCGCTGGCGTAGGCCGGCACGGTGTCGAGTTCGACCGCGCCCAGGTACTTGTGCAGCGGCAGGCCGACGGTCTTGGCGTTCAGGTCCCACAACGCGATATCCAGGGCGCTCAGCGCCCGCATCACCGTGCCTTGCCGGCCCTGCAGCAGGGCTTCCTGGTACATGGCCTGCCACAGGCCTTCGACGGCATGGGAATCCTTGCCCAGCAGCACGGGGCCCAGCAGGTTCTGCACCGCGGCCTCGAAAATGGCGCCGCCGGCGCTGCCCACGTAGCAGAAGCCGATGCCTTCCACGCCGTCGGTGGAACGAACTTTCACCAGGCCGTAGTGGCGCGTGGACACGCTGCGGTTCGAAAACGAGGTGACCTTGTCCAGAGGCACCGCGGCGGCGCACACGTCTATGGATTCAATAATGGGCACAACAGGCTCCTTGGTAATCGGGATGGTCGGGCGGGGCCGGCGCAGCGTGCGCGGCCTCAACGCGCTGACCGTATTCTTGCCGCGGCCAAAGAAAACAACAATTATCTTCATCCATCTTTAGAATATGGAAAAAACGTCTTTTCAGGAGGGTCCTGCCCGTGGATTCACGCTTTCTGCAAACCTATGTGCATGTGGTGGAACTGGGCTCCATCGCCCAGGCCGCGCGCCATCAGGGACTGACGCCCGCCACGGTGCAGCAGCGCCTGCGCGCGCTGGAGGCAGACGTGGGCAGCGCCCTGATCGCGCGTTCCGGCCGCACCGTGAAACCCACGCAGGCCGGCCTGCGGATCCTCGAGCGCGCCCGCGCCATCCTGCGCGACGTGCGCGACCTGCGTTCCGCCGCGTCCGACACCGAACTGCCGGCCGGTCCGCTGCGC
This sequence comes from Achromobacter xylosoxidans, assembly GCF_002192695.1. Taxonomy (GTDB): domain Bacteria; phylum Pseudomonadota; class Gammaproteobacteria; order Burkholderiales; family Burkholderiaceae_B; genus Achromobacter; species Achromobacter xylosoxidans_C. The sequence goes on along the minus strand of NZ_MTLG01000052.1, from coordinate 84,585 downwards.
CTGGGCGCCACCCCCACCGCGCTGACCGGCATCATGCCGCCCGTGCTGCGCACCTGGACCGCGCGCCATCCGCACATCGAGATCTACATAGAACCCGCGCCCACCACCCTGCTCTACGGCAAGGTGCTGTCAGGCGAGCTGGACGGCGCGCTGCTGGTGCATCCGCTGTTCGCCATCCCCAAGACCTGCGCCTGGCGCGACCTGCGGCAGGAACCCCTGGTGCTGGTCACGCCGGCCGGCATGAAGGTGCGCGATCCGCTGGAAGTCATCGCGCGCGAACCCTACATCTGCTATGACCGCAGCGTGGTGGGCGGCAAAATGGCCGATGACTATCTGCGTGCGCGCAGCTTGCGGCCGCATGTGCGCTTCGAGCTCGATGGAATCGATTCCATCGCCAAGCTGGTCTCTGAAGGATTGGGTGTGGCGCTGTTGCCCGATTGGGCGACCACGGGCGAGCCGTCCGCCCCCGTCAGGCGCTGGCCCCTGCCGCCGCCCTGCCCAGTGCGCACCGTGGGCGCGGTCTGGCTGCGCTCCGGCGTGCGCGCGGCGCTGATGCAGGCGTTCGTGGAAATGGCCGAGACCCAGCTCGGCCTGGACTGAGCCCGGGAAATCAGCCCTGCGGACTCGCGTCGCGGCCATCGCGGGCCACGACCACGCCGCCGGAAACAACCAGGCGGCGCGGCGCGCGCGTCGCCACGGCTTGCGCGATACAGCTGGCGTCGACCAGCACCAGATCGGCGCGCGCGCCCGGCGCCAAGCCATAATCCGCGAAACCACAGGCGCGGGCCGCGGCCGCGGTCACGCAGTCGAACGCCCACTCGACCTCATCGTCGCGCCGCAGATCATTGCGCAGGCCGATCAGCATGGCGCGCGCCAGCATGTCGGGGCTGCCGTAGGGAGTCCAGGTGTCGCGGATGCCGTCGTTGCCGCCGAAGATCGTCACTCCGGCCTCGCGGCAGGCGCGCACGGCCGGCACCGGCCGCGACGGCGGCGCGGTGGTCAGCAAGGCCACCTCCAGGGCGGCCAGCCGCCGCAGCAAGCCGTCCAGCCGCTTCGCGTCCACGCCGCCCAGACAGAAGGCGTGGCTGATGACGACCTTGCCCTGCATGCCCAGCGCCTGGACGCGGTCCAGGATCAGGTCCAGCGTGAAGGCGCCCAGTTCGCCCGGCTCGTGCAGGTGGATATCGACGGGCTTGCCGTGCTTATCGGCGATGCCGAACAACACGTCGAGCGACCGCGCCGGATCGCGGTCTATGGCCGAGGGATCCAGTCCGCCCAGCACGTCCGCCCCCTGCGCCAGGGCCTGGTCCAGCAGCTCGGCGGTGCCGGGCCGGATCAACAGGCCCGACTGGGGAAAGGCGACAGTCTGGATTTCCACGCGTCCGGCCAGCTCCTGGCGCGTGGCATGCACGCCCTCCAGGTGGCGCAGCCCGGCGTCGGTGTCGATATCGACATGGGTGCGGATGCGGGTCGTGCCTTCGCGCAGGAAGGCCAGCGCCAGGGCGCGCGAATGGCTGGCCGCGTCATGGCCGCTGCGCGCGCGCCAGCTGCGTTCGTTCTCGATGCGGTCGGTCAGCGCCGGTCCCACTTGGTTCACGTACCAGGGCGAATCCCAGGTGGTCTTGTCCAAGTGCGTGTGGCCTTCGACCAGGCCGGGCAGCAGCAAGGCGCCCGCGCCGTCCTCGACAGGCACGCCGGGCTCGGCGGCGAGGCCGGGCCCGAGGCCCTGGATGCGCCCGTCGCGCACCAGCAGGTCCACCGCGGCGCCTTGCGGCGCGCGGACATTCTTCAACAACAGATCGGTCATGGCAGGAATCCAGGCGCCGCGCGTGGCGGCCGGCCTTGCGCAGACCAGGCGGCACGCGCCCTCAAGCTCAGGCTTGAGGCGGTTCTATCCAGAAAAAGCGTTCGCCCTGGCGGACCATGTCGGCCACGCCTTCGGCGCCGATGCGGTAATCCGTGCCCATCAGCGTGGCGCCGCCGTCCTCATGGATATGAATGATGGCCAGCGGGTCGTTTGCCATGGTGTACCAGTAGTAACCCGGCTTGAGATCATGCAGGTTCGTAGTCATGTTTCGAGTATACAAACATCCCCGCGCCGTATTCAAAAAGACACATAAATCCAGGTCATGCCTGACATGATGGGCTTGAGGCGGCATACTTCCCGATTCCAGGCCCAAACCGCCCGCACAGTAGGCATGCGTCGACCAGGCTGTCGCCGCATTGGCGCATATGCTTTGATCGTGAGAGGAACCGCGAGCGTATGAAAAGGCAGTCTCTTCAATTCAGCGAGCCGCTTAAACAAGCTGTCTTGGACGGTCACAAGATACAAAGCCGGCGCATTCTGAAACCGCAACCGACCAAACTCACCACGGTCTGGTATGCGGACGCCGCCGATTCCGGCAGATGGGTAGCCATGGGTCCATCGCTGGATAATCCGTCCGAGCTGCGCAAGACCTCCAGCTGGGTCAGATGCCCTTATGGAAAATCGGGCGATAGCATCGAATTGACCGACGAAACCGGCAATGCCTTCGCCACCGCCGTGATCGTGGGCGTGCGCATCCAACGCCTGCAGACGCTGTCCGAGGCCGATGCCCGCGCCGAAGGCACGCAGGCCCTGTATCAAAGTTCCGCCCTGTTGCCGGGCGTGCCGCTGCAAACGGCCTTCGCCTTGACCTGGTGCGAGCGTTACGGCTCGCATGCCTGGGCTGCGAACCCCTGGGTATGGGTCGTCGAATTCCGTCGCCAGCAGGCCGACGGCGAACCCGACGCCTAGATGCGCGCCCGTCGCGGGCCCGCAAGACTGGTGCGCCCGCGCAACGCCGTTACCCGGAAACAGGGGCGGATGGTGACCGGCTGTAACTGCCCGTCCGGCTTCATCTGATTCCAGGCGATTTCAATCCATTTCAATCGCGGCCGCGCCCGGGCGGACCCGCGGTGCTGCGAAGCAGCAAACTGCATGCCACGTCATCGGGGACGGTTGCGGATTGTCGCGATTGACGCCTGTGCGCTTACTTCTGCCAGCGCAAAAAGCCCGAAAATGGCATCAACGAATACTCAACTTTGCTGCGTCATGCGGCAGGCAGGTGCAACATGAAAAAATGGCTTATCGCTGGTGCTGGTGCCGCTGGTCTGCTGATCTCCAGCGTCGCCCTGGCTCGGGTGGACGTCGGCATCTCGATCGGCATACCGGGCGTCGTGTACCCCGCGCCGGTCTACGTCGCGCCGCAGCCGGTGTACGTAGCGCCCCCGCCCCCCGTCTATTACCGCCCTGCGCCGGTGTATGTCGCGCCGCCGGTGGTCTACCCCGCGCCGGTCTATTACCGCGGCGGCGGCCGCTACTATGACCGAGGCTACTACTATGGCCGCGGACGCGGGCACGGACACGACTATTACCGTGGCCGCGGCCGCGGACACGACCACGATGATTAAGTGGCAGGCCGTGCATCGCACGCAGGCCCATTGAACCGGGAAATGACAAAGGCCACTCGCAAGAGTGGCCTTTTTTTCTGCGGGCAATGTCCGGTGCCCGGCGAAATACCCTTCAGGCTGCGGGAGCCTGCACGGGTTTGCCGGCCAGCACGGCCGGTTGCTGCGGGGTTTTGCTGGCCTTGCCATCGCTCCACCGCGGCGTTTCCTGAACGAGATCGATCCAACGGCGGGGCTCGCTCGACGACCGCCACCAACCATTATGCGGACGCATGGGCAAACTCCGGTTCACCGTTGAAACGCACGCCGTTGATGCCCTGGAACAGCTGCCGGCTTTCCTGCTCGGCTTCGTCCAGGCTTGAAAACGGCGCCTGCCCAGGCACGGTCCAGCATTTTTCCGGCGCAGTGCCGCCGACCCGGCGGGTCCATATCTGCACGCGGTAGCCCTGCTCGTCTTCCTGAGCCACGGAGCATCTCACACGAAAATCTCCAATCATTCTTGAAGTCATGGGCAACTCCTTGTTATTTAAGTGAATGAAGCGTGTAGCACACGGGGCATATTGTGCCGTAACTATCCGGCCCTTTTATTGGAATACACAATTGCTCACATCATAATCAAACACTCTCGCCGGCAGGTTAATAGCCTGAGGCGACAGGAATATGTACAGATAATAAAAAAAAACGGAGCCCTCAGGCTCCGTCTTCCATTCCGCCAAATGACGGATGGACAGCTGAAAAACGTCAGGCTTTCGACGCCGGATTCAGCACCGTCAGGCCGCCCATATACGGCTGCAGCGCTTGCGGAATCAGCACGCTGCCGTCGGCTTGCTGGTGATTTTCCAGCACGGCGACCAGCGCGCGGCCCACGGCCAGGCCGGAACCGTTGAGGGTGTGCACGTATTCCGGCTTGCCCTGGGCATTGCGGAAACGCGCCTGCATGCGGCGGGCCTGGAAGGTTTCGCAGTTCGACACCGACGAGATCTCGCGCCAGGTGTTCTGCGCCGGCAGCCACACTTCCAGGTCATAGGTCTTGGCCGAACCGAAGCCCATGTCGCCCGTGCACAGCAGCACCACGCGGTACGGCAGGCCCAGCAGCTGCAACACGCGCTCGGCGTGGCCGACCATGTCTTCCAGTGCATCGTAGGACTGCTCGGGCTGCGTGATCTGCACCATTTCGACCTTGTCGAACTGGTGCTGGCGGATCATGCCGCGGGTATCGCGGCCGCCGCTGCCGGCTTCCGAACGGAAGCACGGGGTATGCGCGGTGAGCTTGAGCGGCAAGTCGGCGGCGGCCTGGATGGTGTCGCGCGCCACGCTGGTCAGGGTGATTTCCGAGGTGGAGATCAGGTACTGGTCTTCACGCACGTACGGCTTGCCCTGGTCGTCGACCTTGGGATCGTCGTCGCCGCCGCCCTTGGACACGGCGAACATATCGTCCTTGAACTTCGGCAGCTGGCCCGTGCCGTACAGCGTCGAGGCGTTGACGATGTAGGGCGTGTAGCACTCGGTATAGCCGTGCGTGCCGGTCTGCAGGTCCAGCATGAACTGCGACAGCGCGCGGTGCAGGCGCGCGATCGGGCCGCGCATGAACGAGAAGCGGGCGCCGGACAGCTTGGCGGCCATGTCGAAGTCCAGACCCAGCGGTTCGCCGATGGCGACGTGGTCGCGGGCCTCGAACGCCAGGGCCGGCGGATTGCCGTCGGCGCCCGCCGCGCCGGGCAGCCAACGGCGCACTTCGACGTTGTCGTCGGCGGATTCGCCCAGCGGCACGCTGGCGTGCGGCAGGTTGGGCACCGACATCAGCAGTTCATTGAGCGGCTGCTGCAGCGCGGCCAGCTCTTCTTCCAGCTGCTTCAGGCGCACGGGCACGGCCTGGGATTCCGCCATGACGGCGCTGGCGTCCTCGCCCTTGGCCTTGAGCTGGCCGATCTGCTTGGCCAGCGCGTTGCGGCGGGCTTGCAGGGACTCGGTTTCGGTCTGGACGGCCTTGCGGCGAGATTCCAGCTCATTGAACCGTTCCGTGTCGAAGGACACGCCACGGCTCTTGAGGCGGTCAACGACGGTTTGCAGGTCTTTGCGCAGCAGTATCGGGTCTAGCATGGTGATATCGGTGAGGTTGCGTGAAGCAACGGGCGCAGCCCGTTACCGTTTCTTGGCGCGTTCCTGGGCGTCCAGCTCGCGCAGGAATGCCAGCTTTTGCTGGATTTTAGCCTCCAGGCCGCGATCAGTCGGCCGATAGAAGGAGGGATTGAGTCCATCGGGGAAATATTGCTCGGCGGCGGCATAGCCATGGGGCTCGTCGTGCGCGTAGCGGTAGGCCTTGCCGTGGCCCAGCTGTTTCATCAATTTGGTGGGCGCGTTGCGCAGGTGGATCGGCACCGGCGCGCTGCCGTGTTCGGCCGCGAACTTGCGCGCCTGGTTGTAGGCGTTGTAGACGGCGTTGGACTTGGCCGCGCAGGCCATGTAGACCACCGCCTGCGCCAGCGCCAGTTCGCCCTCCGGCGAGCCCAGGCGCTCGTAGATGTCGGCGCCGTTCACGGCCAGGTCCGTGGCGCGGGGATCGGCCAGGCCGATGTCCTCCACCGCCATGCGCACCAGGCGGCGCGACAAGTATTTGGGATCGGCGCCGCCGTCGATCATACGGCAGAACCAGTACAGCGCGGCGTCGGGGTTGGAGCCGCGCACCGACTTGTGCAGCGCGCTGATCTGGTCGTAGAACGCGTCGCCACCCTTGTCGAAGCGGCGCAGGTTCTGCGACAGCGAGATCTCCAGCCAGGCCGCGTCCACCGTGTCGCGGCCGGCGGCTTGCGCCGATTCAGCCACCACTTCGACCGCGCTGATCAGGCGGCGCGCATCGCCGTCGGCCCAGGCCGCCAGCTGTTCGCGCGCGTCGGGATCGATGTGGATGCGCTCGCCCTCGTCCAGCCCGTCGTTCAAGGCCTGCTCGGCGCGGTCGACCAGCAACTGAAGTTCCTCGGCCGTGAGCGATTGCAGCACGTACACCCGCGCCCGCGACAACAGCGCCGAATTGACCTCGAACGAGGGGTTTTCGGTGGTGGCGCCGATGAAGGTGAACAGCCCGCTTTCCACATACGGCAGGAACGCGTCCTGCTGCGCCTTGTTGAAGCGGTGCACCTCGTCGACGAAGAGGATGGTGCGGCGTCCCTGGCCCTGCGCCACCTGCGCCACCGTGACGGCGTCGCGGATGTCCTTGACCCCGCCCAGCACCGCCGAGATGGCGATGAACTGCGCGTCGAAACCATCCGCCATCAGGCGCGCCAGCGTGGTCTTGCCCACGCCGGGCGGCCCCCAGAAGATCATGGAGTGCGGGCGGCCCGACTCGAAGGCGACGCGCAAGGGCTTGTCCGGCCCCAGCAGATGCGACTGCCCGACCACGTCGGACAGGGTGCGCGGGCGCAGCCGCTCGGCCAGGGGCACGTAAGGCCGATGCGCAGGATCGGCCGCGAAGAGATCGTTGCTCATTGGCAGGAGATGAGGGAAGACAGCAAGTAATTCAAGTCAGCATTACACCATGGCCGCAAGCCTTCCCCGCCCCGCGCACCGCTAGGCCAGACCCGGCGGCCCGAAGCGCCGGTTCGCCAGCACCGGCAGCACCTTGCGGGCATGGGCCAGGCGTTCGGGGTCGATATCGGCGAACACCAGCGCCGGGGCCTCGCCCGCGCGCGCCGTCACCACGCCCAGCGGATCCACCACCATGCTGCAGCCGATGTTGCGCTCGCCGCATTCGCCCGTGGCGGCCACGTAGCAGGTGTTTTCCAGCGCGCGCGCCGTGACCAGCACTTCCCAGTGCATTTCCTTCAGCGGGCCGCGCACCCAGGCCGCCGGCAGCACCAGCAGGTCGGCGCCGTCCAGCGCCAGGCGCCGCGCCAGTTCGGGGAAGCGCACGTCGTAGCAGGTCATCAGGCCGACGCGCAGGCCGCCGATGTCCAGCAGCGGCGGGATGTCGACGCCGGGCGTGACGTTGGTGGATTCCTTCATGTTGAAGGCGTCGTACAGGTGCAGCTTGCGGTATTGCGACAGGATCTGGCCGTCGCGCAGCGTCACCAGCGTGTTCCAGACCCGCCCCTCCCCGGTGGGCACGTGCACGCACATCATCGTCGCCAATTGCGAACCGCGGCTGGCTTCCAGCAGGCGGCTCATGAACGGGCCGTCCAGGGGCTGGGCGGCCTTCAGGACGATCTGCGGATCGGTGATGTCGCGGGCCAGGATGCCTTCAGGCAAGACCAGCAGGCCGGCGCCGCCGGCGCGGGCGCGTTCCATCAGGTCGATGCAGACCTGGGCGTTTTCTTCCCAGACGCGGCTGACGGCGAACTGGCCCAAAGCAACTTTCAGCATGACGCTTCCTTGTGTCGGAGGTTTTTCCTATTGTCGCGCCAACCGGCGGCCAGCGCCGACTACGGGAAACTCCTAACTCCCGCTTGTAAATTCTTTTCACGATAATGAAAAAAACCAGATTTGACGTAAATATTTTCCATAGCAGGCGCCTCCCATGACGAACTCCTCCTTCCCCGCAGCCCCCCTGGACATGAACGGCAAAGGCCTGGGCGCCTTTCCGGCATCCTGTACCACCGCCGGCGTGGCGGCGCTGAACTGGAACCTGCTCGACGAGGACGTCAGCCTGCCCGTGGCCGTGCTGTACGAAGCCCGCGTGCGCCACAACCTGCAATGGATGCAGCGCTTCATGGAAGCGTACAAGGTCAAGCTGGCGCCGCACGGCAAGACCACTATGAGCCCGGCGCTGTTCCAGCGCCAGATCGCAGGCGGCGCCTGGGGCATCACGCTGGCGACCGCGCCGCAGGTCCGGGCGGCCTACCAGCATGGCGTGCGCCGGATACTGATGGCCAATCAACTAGTGGGCCGCGCCAACATGGCCATCATCGCGCACCTGCTGCGCGACCCGGCCTTCACCTTTTTCTGCATCGTGGACTCGCCCGCCAACGCGGCGCAACTGGGCGCCTACTTCGGCGAACAGGGCCTGACCCTGCCGGTGCTGATCGAACTGGGTCCCCAGGGCGGCCGCACCGGCGTGCGCGACGACGCCCAGTTGCAGGCCCTGGTCGACGAAATCGGCAAATGGCCCGGCCTGGCCCTGGCCGGCATCGAAGTCTACGAGGGCGTGCTGCAGGAAGAAGAGGCCATCCGCGCCTTCCTGCGCCGCGCCGCCGACGCCCTGCGCGGCCTGGCCGCCGCCGGCCGCCTGCGCAAGAACGGCCCGGCGCTGATCTCCGGCGCCGGCTCCGCCTGGTTCGACGTGGTGGCCGAGGAATTCTCGCAGCTGGACATCGGCGCCCCGCTGGAAATCGTGCTGCGCCCCGGCTGCTACCTGTCGCACGACGTCGGCATCTACCGCTCGGCCGCCGAGCGCATCAATGCCCACAACCCGGTCGCGCAAAAGATGGAACCCGGCCTGCAGCCCGCCCTGCAGGTCTGGGCCTATGTGCAGTCGCTGCCCGAACCGGGCCGCGCCATCATCGCCATGGGCAAGCGCGACGCCGCCTTCGATGCCGGCCTGCCCACGCCCGCCGCGCTGTACCGCCCCGGCCGCGACGCCGCGCCGGGCCAGGCTCCCGCCCACTGGAAGCTGAGCGCGATGATGGACCAGCACGCCTTCATGCAGATCGGCGCGGGCGACGACATCCAGGTCGGCGACATGATCGCCTTCGACATCTCCCACCCCTGCCTGACCTTCGACAAGTGGCGCCAGGTGCTGCTGGTGGACGAGCAATACCGCGTCACCGACGTGGCTGAAACCTTCTTCTGAACGGCCCTGCCCGCCGCACCGCGCCGGTACCCGGCGGGCAGGAGGAATCGCGGGATTCCGGCGCAAACCTCTAACTACTACAAGCAAAAACCCGTTTTTGACCCTCTGGAGAGAGAATCATGAACTTCCGTACCTCCCGGCGAGGCGGTGGGCTCAATAGCCTGCTGCTGGCCGGCGCAATTGGCTTGACCGCATTGTCGACCCCCGCCCTCTGTGCCACGCCGATCAAGGGAGGCACGATCTCGGTTGCCACCATAGGCGAGCCGCCCACGCTGGATCCGATGACCAGCACGGCCGACCTGGTGGGCATCCTGACCCAGCACTTCTTCGAAACGCTGTACACCTTCGACGGCAAGTGGAACCTGACCCCGCTCTTGGCCGACAAGCTGCCGGAAGTCTCGGCCGACGGGCTGACCTACACGATCCCGCTGCGCCAGGGCATCACTTTCCATGACGGCTCCAAGATGGATTCGTCCGACGTGCTGGCCTCGCTCAAGCGCTGGACCGAGACCGCCACGCGCGGCAAGATGGCCGCCAAGATCATCACCGGCATCGAAGCGCCCGACGCCAACACCATCCGCATCACGCTCAAGCAGCCCTATGCGCCGCTGACGGCGCTGCTGGCCATGAACAACAGCGCCGCCGTCATCATGCCCAAGGGCAAGATCGCTCCGGCCCTGACCGAATTCGTCGGCACCGGCCCGTACCAGTTGAAGGCGCGCGTGCCCGACCAGTACATCCAGCTGGTCCGCTTCGAAGGCTACAAGCAACGCGAAGGCGAGCCCGACGGCTTTGGCGGCGCGCGCAAGCAGTACCTGGACGAGATCCGCTTCGTGCCGGTCAGCAATGCCAACACCCGCGTCGAAAGCGCGGTGGCCGGACAGTTCGACTACGTCGACTCGCTGCCGGTGGAATCGCTGCCCAAGCTCAAGAACGGCCGCTCCGATCCCGTCATGCTCAAGCCCTTCGGCTGGCCGCGCCTGGTGCTCAACACCAAGCAAGGCATCATGTCGAACCTGGCTGTCCGCCAGGCCGTGCAGCTCGCGCTGAATGAAGAAGACATGCTGTACGCCGCCTTCGGCGACAAGAACTTCTACAAGCTCAACGGCGATCTGTACCCCGAGGGCTACCCCTGGGCCACGTCCCTGGGCGGCAAGGTCTACAACAAGGGCGACGCCGCCGGCGCCAAGAAGCTGGTGGATGGCGCCAGCGTGCAGGACCGCAAGATCCGCATCCTGACCAGCCAGCAGTACGAGTTCCACTACAAGATGGCCCTGGTGGCCGCCGAATACCTGAAGGCCGCCGGCTTCACCGTGGACATGCAGGTGGTGGATTGGGCCACGCTGACGCAGCGTCGCCAGGACCCGGCCCTGTGGGACATCTTCATTACGCACAGCCCCTTCCTGCCCGAGCCTGCCCTGATCGACTTCCCGTCCAAGGACGCGCCGGGCTGGTGGGACACGCCGCGCCGCAACCAGGCGCTGGATGCCTTCAACCAGGCCGGCAACCAGGAAGAACGCATCAAGCGCTGGGCTGACGTGCAGCAGGCCGTGTACGACGAAGTGCCCTTCATCAAGGTCGGCGACTTCAACGCCCAGGCCGCGCGCTCGCCGTCGCTGCAAGGCACCAAGGCCGTGCCGTGGCCCTACTTCTGGAACGCCTGGAAGTCCAAGTAAGAGGGATCCGCGCGGCAGGCAAGCATGAGCCTGCCTGCCGCGCGCAGCCCGCCACGCATGCCTCGCACAGAGCGCGCCATCTCCACAAGCGCGCCACCCATTCCCCACGATACGACGCTTTTTTAGGACATCCATCGTGTTGCGTTATCTCTTAAACCGGCTGGTCGGGCTGGTGGCCGTGATGTTCATCGTCGCGACCATCGTGTTCGTGATCATCCGCGTCACGCCGGGCGACCCCGCCGCCGTGATGCTGGGTCCGCAGGCCAGCCAGCAGGACATCGCCGCGCTGCGCACCCAGCTCGGGCTGGACCAGCCGATGGCCGTGCAATATGTGTCGTGGCTGGGCAAGCTGGCCCAAGGCGACCTGGGCCAATCCATCTTCATGAACAAGCCGGTCCTGTCGGCCTTGGCCGACCGCGCCGAGCCCACCATCCTGCTGACGCTCATGTCGCTGCTGATCGCCAGCGCCATCGCGCTGCCGGTGGGGATATTGTCCGCGGTCAAGCGCGGCACCACGCTGGACCAGTCAGTGCTGTCGTTCTCGATGTTCACCTCCAGCGTGCCCAGCTTCTGGCTGGGGCTGTTGCTGATGCAGGTGTTCTCGGTCAAGCTGGGATGGCTGCCCGTGGCCGGCTACGGCGGACCCGACGCCTCGCTCATGACCCGCCTGTCGCACCTGATCCTGCCCGCCGTGGTGCTGGGCCTGGTGAACTCGGCGCTGATCACCCGCTTCATCCGCGCCAGCATGCTGGACGTGCTGCGCGACGACTACGTGCGCACCGCGCGCGCCAAAGGCCTGCCCGAAAGCAAGGTGATCCTGAAGCACGCCGTGCGCAATGCGCTGATTCCGATCCTGACGGTGCTGGGCCTGACCACGGCGCTGCTGATCAGCGGCGCGGTCGTGACCGAAACCGTGTTCGGCCTGCCCGGCGTGGGCAGCCTGGTGGTGTCGGCGGTGCTGCGCCGCGACTATCCCGTCATCCAGGGCGCGCTGCTGATCATCGCGGCCATCTATGTCCTGATCAATCTCATCATCGATCTGCTGTACCTGCTGGTCGACCCCCGGGTGCGTTACTGATATGGCTATCGCAACTACCGCAAATTCCGGCACGGGTGCCGACCGCTGGCAGGTCCTGCGCCTGCTGGTGTCGCGCAAGACCGTGCTGATCAGCCTGATCGTGATCGTCGTGCTGGTCCTGGCCGCGCTGCTGGCGCCCTGGATCAGCCCCTACGATCCTTTCAAGCTGTCCATCATGAACCGGCTGAAGGCGCCGGGCGCCGCGCACTGGTTCGGCACCGATGACTTCGGCCGCGACGTGTTCAGCCGCGTCATCCACGGCGGCCGCCTGTCGCTGATGGTGGGCTTCTCGGTCGTGATCGTGTCCAGCATCCTGGGCATCGCGCTGGGCCTGATCGCGGGCTTCTTCCGCACGGCGGACAAGTTCGTGTCGCGCCTGATCGACGCCATGATGGCCTTCCCCGACATCCTGCTGGCGATCTCGCTGGTGGCCGCGCTGGGGCCTTCGCTGGTCAACGTGGTGATCGCGCTGGGCATCGTCTACACGCCGCGCCTGGCGCGCATCGTGCGCGCCTCGACCCTGGTGATCCGCGAACTGCCCTTCGTCGAGGCGGCCCGCGCGCTGGGCGTGCCCACCTGGCGCATCGTCACCGTGCACGTGCTGCGCAACCTGGTGTCGCCCATCCTGGTGCAAGGCACGTTCATCTTCGCCTACGCGATCCTGGCCGAAGCGGGCCTGTCGTTCCTGGGCGTGGGCGTGTCGCCCGACATCCCCACCTGGGGCACCATGATCAACGCCGGCCAGCAGTACATGGGCTCGGCCGACTGGATCATGATCTTCCCCGGCATCGCCATCGTATTGTCCGTGCTGTCGCTGCAACTGGTCGGCGACGGCCTGCGCGACGTCCTCGATCCGCGCCTGCGCAAGGAGCTGTAATCATGACCGCAAGCACCCGAGACGTCGTGCTTTCCGTGGAAGGGTTGAAGACCTGGTTCCACAGCCGCGACGGCATCGCCAAGTCCGTGGACGGCGTGACCTTCGACCTGGCCCGCGGCGAAACGCTGGCCATCGTCGGCGAATCCGGCTCCGGCAAGTCCGTGACCAGCCTGTCCATCATGGGCCTGCTGCCCAAGCCGGCCGGCCGCATCGAGGCCGGCAAGATCCTGTTCCGCGACCGCCAGGGCGTGCAGCACGACCTGGCCCAGGCGTCGCCCGCCACCCTGCGCAAGATCCGCGGCGCCGAAATCGCCATGATCTTCCAGGAACCCATGACCAGCCTGAACCCGCTGTACACGGTGGGCGACCAGATCGCCGAAGCCGTGCTGCAGCACGAGGGCGGATCCCGCGAGTCAGCCTTGCGGCGCGCCCGCGAGATGCTGGAGCGCGTGGAAATCCCGGCGGCCGAGCGGCGCATCAACGAGTACCCGCACCAGATGTCGGGCGGCATGCGCCAGCGCGTGATGATCGCGCTGGCCCTGGCCTGCAATCCCGCCGTGCTGATCGCCGACGAGCCCACCACCGCACTGGACGTGACGGTGCAGGCGCAGATCCTGGACCTGCTGCGCCGGCTGCAGGCCGAGATGAACATGAGCATCCTGTTCATCACGCACAACCTGGGCGTGGTGGCCGAGATCGCGCATCGGGTGGCGGTCATGTACGCCGGCCGCGTGGTCGAGGACGCCGGCGTCTACGACCTGTTCGAAAAGCCCACGCACCCCTACACCCGCGGCCTGCTGTCCTGCATCCCCACGGCCGCCCTGCTGGCCTCCGGCGAACGCCTGCGCGCCATCCCCGGCAACGTGCCCAACGTCCTGTCGCTGCCCGCCGGCTGTACCTTCGCGCCGCGCTGCCCGCTGGCCGCCGACGACTGCCGCGCCGCCGTGCCCGAACTGCTGCCGGTGCAGACCGACCACCGCGCGCGCTGCATCAAGGTGAATCCGATATGACGAGTAGCCCCATTCCCATCCGCGCCGAAGAGCCGCTGGTGCGGATCCAGGACCTGAAGGTCCACTTCCCCACCTCGCAGGCGCGCCACGCACCGGTCGTGAAGGCCGTGGACGGCGTCAGCTTCGACGTGCCGCGCAACACCATCGTCGGCCTGGTCGGAGAATCCGGCTCCGGCAAGACCACCACGGGCCGCGCCCTGCTGCGCCTGTTCGCGCCCACCGCCGGCCGCATCCTGTTCGACGGCCAGGACATCACCAAGCTGTCCGAAAAGCAGATGCTGCCCTGGCGCCGCCGCATGCAGATCGTGTTCCAGGATCCCTACGCCAGCCTCAACCCCCGCATGACGGTGGCCGAGATCCTTGGCGAAGCGTTGGACACCCACCAGCTCGCCCAGAACCGCCGCATGGCGCGCATCGGCGAACTGCTGGAACGCGTGGGCCTGAACGCCGACCACAGCCGCCGCTACCCGCACGAGTTCTCCGGCGGCCAGCGCCAGCGCATCGGCATCGCCCGCGCGCTGGCGGTCGAACCCGACTTCATCGTGGCCGACGAACCGGTGTCCGCGCTGGACGTGTCGGTGCAGGCGCAGGTGCTGAACCTGCTGCAGGACCTGCAGCGCGACCTGGGGCTGACCATGCTGTTCGTGGCCCACGACCTGGCGGTGGTGGACTACCTGTGCGACGAGGTCGTGGTGATGTACCTGGGCCGCGTCATGGAACGTGGCCCGACCAGCGAGGTCTACTCGCGTCCGCGTCATCCCTACACCCGCGCATTGCTATCCGCCGCGCCGGTGCCGGACCCGCGCGCCCCGCGCTCGCGTATCCTGTTGAAGGGCGACATCCCCAGCCCGGTCAATCCGCCTTCCGGCTGCGTGTTCCGCACCCGCTGCCCCTACGCCATCGACAGCTGCGCGACCACCGAGGCGCAGGCCGCCAACGTCGGTCCCGGCCACTATGTGGCGTGTTCGCGCATCAGCGACGCCGAGCTGGCCGCCTGATAGCCGCCCAGTCCAGAACAGACCCAGGAAGCCCACATGAACATCATCCGCGACATCGTCTTCCAGATACGCAGTCGGCGGGACTCGCTGAGCGTGACTGAACGCAAGGTCGCCGACGCCATTCTGGACGACATCATCTGGGGCGCCAGCGCCACCGTCGACCAGCTGGCCGCCAAGGCCGGCGTCAGCATCGCCACCATCTCGCGTTTCGCGCGCACGGTCGGCTGCGACGACACGCGCGACCTGAAGCTGAAACTGGCCCAGGCCAGCACCGTCGGCAGCCGCTTCCTGGACCCCAGCGCGCCGCCCGAGGAAAGCACCTTCTACGCCCGCATCTACGCCGACATCGAAAGCACGCTGCGCGCGCATCTGCCCAACTTCACCGAACAGCTGTTCGAAGCGGCCGCCGGCATCGTCGACGGCGCGCGCATGATCTACGTCTTCGGCATGGGCGGCGCGTCGGCCGTGCTGGCGCAGGAAGTGCAGTCGCGCCTGGTGCGCCTGGGCTATCCCATCGCCGTGTACAGCGACGCGGTGCTGCTGCGCATGGTCGCGGCCACGCTGGACGAGCGCGATGCGGTGCTGATCCTGTCGGCCTCGGGCCTCACGCCTGAAATCGTGGGCGCGGCCCGCATCGTCAAGCAATACCAGGCGCGCATCGTCGCCATCACCGACGCGACTTCCGCCCTGGCAGAACTGGCCGACGTGGTGCTGCCCATCCGCACCGACGAAACCGACTTCATCTACAAACCCTCGGCATCGCGCTACGCGATGATGCTTGCCATAGACCTGCTCTCGACCGAACTGGCCATGCTGAACCAGGAAGAAAACCGGGAGCGCCTGCGGCGCATCAAGCTGGCGCTGGACGAACACCGCGGCGGCCCGAACCGCCTGCCGCTGGGCGATTGAACTGGAACACAAGATGTACGACACCCTCATAGGCAATGTGCTGGTCCTGGACGGCACCGGCGAACCCGCCTACCGCGCCAGCGTGGCGCTGGCCAACGGACGCATCGCCGCCATCGGCGACCTGCCCGGCGCGGCGGCGCGCCAGATCATCGATGGCACCCGCCTGGCGCTGGCCCCGGGTTTCATCGACGTGCACACGCATGACGACACCAATGTCATCCGCACGCCGGACATGCTGCCCAAGCTGTCCCAGGGCGTGACCACCGTGGTGGTGGGCAATTGCGGCATCAGCGCCTCGCCCGTGGCCCTGCGCGGCGAACCGCCGGACCCGATGAACCTGCTGGGCGCGCGCGCGGACTTCAGCTACCCCACCTTCGCCGACTACACCCGCGCCATCGAGGCCGCGCGGCCCGCCGTGAACGTGGCCGCGCTGGTCGGCCACACCGCCCTGCGCAGCAACCACATGGACCGGCTGGACCGCGCCGCCACGCGCGAGGAAGTGCTGGCCATGCGCGAGCAGCTGCGCGACGCGCTGGCCCATGGCGCCATCGGCTTGAGCACCGGCCTGGCCTATGCCTCCGCCTTCGACGCGGACACCGAAGAGGTCAAGCTGCTGGCCGAGGCGCTGGACGAGTTCGGCGCGCTCTACACGACCCACCTGCGCTCGGAATTCGCCGCCATCCTGGAAGCCATGCAGGAAGCCTTCGACATCGGCCAGCATGCCCGCGTGCCGGTGGTGGTGTCGCACCTGAAATGCGCCGGCGCCGGCAACTGGGGCCGCACGAAAGAAGTGCTGTCCGCGCTGGAGACCGCCGGCCGCCTGCAGCACGTGGGCTGCGACTGCTACCCATATTCCGCCAGCTCCTCGACCCTGGACCTGAAGCAGGTCACGGACGAATTCGACATCGACATCACCTGGTCCGTGCCGCATCCGGAACAGGCCCGCCGCAAGCTGGCCGACATTGCCGCCGACTGGGGCCTGACCCTGCTGGAAGCGGCCGCGCGCCTGCAGCCTGCCGGCGCCGTGTACCACAACATGCACGAGGACGACGTGCGCCGCGTGCTGTCGCACCGGCTCACCATGGTGGGCTCCGACGGCCTGCCCAACGATCCCATGCCGCACCCGCGGCTCTGGGGCGCCTTCCCGCGCGTGCTGGGGCACTACAGCCGCGACGTGGGCCTGTTCCCGCTGACCGAGGCCGTGCACAAGATGACCGGCCTGTCCGCCTCCCGCTTCGGCCTGGCCGAGCGCGGGTTGGTGCGCGAGGGCTACCACGCGGACCTGGTGCTGTTCGATCCGGCCACGGTCATCGACCGCGCCACCTTCGCCGCGCCGGTGCAGACCGCCGCCGGCATCGAGGCGGTCTGGGTCAACGGCGCCCTGTCGTACCGCCAGGGCGAGGCCACCGGCGACCGCGCCGGCCGCTGGCTGCCGCGCAGCGGCGACCTGCGCAAGAACTTCCAGTAGGCAACGGGCGAAAACCCGGCGCCACCCAGGCCATTCATTTCAAGGAGAGAACCATGAGCCATGCTCCCACCGCCGACAGCAACGGCATCACCCGCTACGGCGTCGCCGGCGGCACGGGCCAGGGCGGCTCGCACATGCCCTTTTCTCGTGCGGTCGCGGCCGACGGCTGGCTGCACGTGTCCGGCCAGGTGCCGATGGAGAACGGCGAAGTCGTCGAAGGCGGCATCGTGACCCAATCGCACAAGGCCATCCAGCAGGTGCTGGCCATCCTGAAGGAAGCCGGCTACGGCCCCGAACACGTCGTGCGCTGCGGCGTATGGCTGGACGACGCGCGCGATTTCGCGTCGTTCAATAAGGTGTTCAAGGAGTACTTCGGGGAGAACCCGCCGGCGCGGGCCTGCGTGCAGTCGTCGCTCGTGGTGGATGCAAAAGTCGAGGTAGACTGCATCGCGTATAAGCGCCCCCACGCCGCGCCCGCTAACGCGGGCTAGCTGCCCCCCGAGGGGGCGCTTTCCCCTTGGGGCGGCCCGGCGGGGAAAGGCCGCGTCTTGCGGGTCACCACAAGAAAAAAGCCTGGCGTTGCCAGGCTTTTTCCATCACATCTTCACTACATCCACACCCTTGGGCGCGACGAACTGGAATTCCTTGGCCGGCAGCTGCGGGTTGGCAGCAATGCCGGACAGATCCACGCGGGTGGTTTGCCCGAACGAATCCAGCAGTTCCACGCGCACCGGCAGGTTGTCCTTCATGCCGATGTCCACGCGCGAGAATCCCGCGTCAGCGGTGCGCGGCTTGGCGCGCAGCCAATCGATCCCATCCTTGGACGGCAGGGCCGAAACGTCGAACGACTGCTCCAGCGAACCCGAGCCGAACAGGATGGCGGCGGGCGAGGTGCCGATGGCGGCATCGACCTTGCGCTCGGTCACCTGGGCCAGGTCCGGATCGAACTGGAACACCTGGCGACCGTCCGAGATCACCAGTTGCTCATAAGGCTTCTGCACCGCCCACTTGAACTTGCCGGGGCGCTGGAACGAAAACACGCCGGTCTGGGCGGGCTGCGTGCGGCCCTGGTTGTTCACCGTGTACTGCGAGAAGGAACCGGTGGCCGAGGTCACCGTGGCCACGAAGGCGCGCAGTTGCTCCTGCGCGCTGGCTGCGAACACCATGGCGGGCGCCAGGCTCAGGGCCGCCACGGCGGCCAGTCGGCGGAACATCTTCATCAAGCTTCCTCTCGGGCGGCAGCGGCTGCGGGAACGAGGATCTCGCGGTTGCCATTGGACTGCATCGCCGACACCATACCCGATTGCTCCATCTGCTCCAGTAACCGGGCAGCACGGTTGTAACCAATGCGCAGGTGGCGCTGCACCAGCGAGATGGACGCGCGGCGGTGCTTGAGCACCACTTCGCAAGCCTGGTCGTACATCGGATCGGATTCGGCGTCGCCGCCGATGCCGGTGACGCTGCTGGCGCCTTCGCCCGCGTCGCCGTCCAGGCCGCCTTCCAGCAGGCCTTCGATGTAGTTGGGTTCGCCCTGCGCCTTGAGGCTTTCCACCACGCGGTGCACTTCGTCATCGCTGCAGAACGCGCCGTGCACGCGCACCGGCAAGCCGGTGCCCGGCGGCATGTAGAGCATGTCGCCCTGGCCCAGCAGGGTTTCGGCGCCCATCTGGTCCAGAATGGTGCGCGAGTCGATCTTGGACGACACCTGGAACGCGATGCGCGTCGGGATGTTGGCCTTGATCAGGCCAGTGATGACGTCGACGCTGGGACGCTGCGTGGCCAGAATCAGGTGGATGCCGGCGGCGCGCGCCTTCTGCGCCAGGCGGGCGATCAGCTCTTCGATCTTCTTGCCCACCACCATCATCAGGTCGGCGAGTTCGTCGATGACCACCACGATGGTGGGCAGCGGCGACAAGGGTTCCGGTGCGTCCGGCGTCAGCGAGAACGGATTCGGAATGGGTTCCTCGCGCTTGATCGCGTCGCGGATCTTGGTGTTGTAGCCCGCCAGGTTGCGCACGCCCATCTTGCTCATCAGGCGGTAGCGCTTTTCCATTTCGCCCACGCACCAGTTCAGCGCGTTGGAGGCGTGGCGCATGTCGGTGACCACGGGCGCCAGCAAGTGCGGAATGCCTTCGTAGACGCTCATTTCGAGCATCTTCGGATCGATCAGGATCAGCCGGGTGTGGGACGCGTCCGCCTTGTACAGCAGCGACAGGATCATGGCGTTGATCCCCACGGACTTGCCCGAACCGGTCGTGCCCGCCACCAGCAGGTGGGGCATCTTGGCCAGGTCGGCCACCACCGGATTGCCGGCAATGTCCTTGCCCAGCGCCATCGTCACGACGGAATGGCTGGCGTGGTAGGTCTGCGAACCCAGGATCTCGGACAGGCGCACCATCTGGCGGCGCGGGTTGGGCAGTTCCAGGCCCATCAGGTTCTTGCCCGGAATGGTTTCCACCACCCGGATGCTGACCAGGCTCAGCGCGCGCGCCAGGTCCTTGGCCAGGTTGACGATCTGGCTGCCCTTCACGCCCGTGGCGGGCTCGATTTCGTAGCGCGTGATGACCGGGCCGGCCTGCGCCGCCACCACGGTGACCGACACGCCGAAGTCGGCCAGCTTCTTTTCGATCAGGCGCGAGGTGAATTCTATGGTTTCGGCCGACACAGTTTCCTGGTTGGCCAGGGGCGGATCCAGCAGGCTGATGGCGGGCAGATCGCCTTCGGCGCCGCCCGAGGGCGCGAAGAACAGCGATTGCTGCTTTTCCTTTTCGACCCGCTCGGACTTCGGCACCACGGTGATCGCGGGTTCGATCCGCACCGGCTGTTCGTGGACCAGTTTTTCCTGCTTGGCCACGACCTGTTCGGTGCGCACGGCCTTGGCGACCTCGCCGACCTTGCGGTCTTCGCGGGCGGCATAGGAATCCCGCACGCGGCGCACCAGACCTTCCAGCCAGGAGCCCACGCGTTCGGCGATGGACAGCCACGAGAACGAGAAGAACAGGCTCAGGCCGATGGCCAGCATGACCAGGAAGGCCAGGGTGCTGCCGGTAAAGCCGATGCTACGGCCGATCAGGTCGGCCAGCGTCTGGCCGATCACGCCGCCGGCGCCGCTGGTGTTTTCCGAGGCGCCGGGCAGATGCGTGCCGCGGCTGGCCAGGCGCAGCGCTTCCATGCCCAGCGAGCCGACCAGCAACAGGAAGAAGCCGATGCCCTCTTCCCAGTGGACGCGGGGCAACACTTCCGGCTGTTTACTATTGGTAACGCGAAGATGGCTGGCAAGGCGGCGGTAGCCCGCGCGCACCCGGTGCAGCAGCAGGATCACCCACCACCAGGCGGAAAAACCGAACAGATAGAGCAGGATATCCGCCAGATAGGCGCCCAGCGTCCCGCCCTTGTTGTGAATGGCGCCGGCGGGGACGGAATGCGACCAGCCCGGATCGGCGGAGTTCCAGGTGGCCAGCACCAGCGTCAGCCAGGCCGCCAGGGCGGCGAAGAGGATCCAACGGGCTTCACGCAGCAGGGCGGACAAGCGCGTCTGCAGGGGGGAAGGCCCGTTACGGGTGTTGCGCGAGGCGCGCGGAGAAGCAGTCGAGATACGCGGCATGCGGCTCATTATAATTGGGCGTTAACCTAAAGATACCCGCCCATGTCCACGCCTACGCACGCTAAAGTTTTGATACTCGGTTCCGGCCCTGCCGGTTACACGGCGGCCGTCTATGCGGCACGCGCCAATTTGAGCCCTGTTCTTGTTACAGGTCTGGCCCAAGGCGGCCAGCTCATGACCACCACGGACGTCGACAACTGGCCGGCCGACGCCGATGGCGTGCAGGGTCCGGACCTGATGCAGCGCTTCCAGAAGCACGCCGAACGTTTCAACACCGAAATGATCTTCGACCACATTGCCAAGGTCGACGTGTCCAAGCGCCCGTTCACCCTCACGGGCGACACCGGCAAGATCTACACCTGCGACGCCCTGATCATCGCCACCGGCGCCTCGGCCAAGTACCTCGGCCTGCCGTCTGAAGAGGCCTTCATGGGCCGCGGCGTGTCCGGCTGCGCCACCTGCGACGGCTTCTTCTACCGCAACCAGGACGTGGTCGTGGTCGGCGGCGGCAATACCGCCGTGGAAGAAGCGCTGTACCTGTCGAACATCTGCCGCAAGGTCACCCTGATCCACCGCCGCGACAAGTTCCGCGCCGAGCCCATCCTGGTCGACAAGCTCATGAGCAAGGTCGAGACCGGCAATATGGAACTGAAGCTGTTCCATACCCTGGAAGAAGTGCTGGGCGACGACAGCGGCGTCACCGGCGTGCGCGTACGCCACGTGGACACCGGCGCCACCGAGGACATGGCGGTCACCGGCGCGTTCATCGCCATCGGCCACCAGCCCAACACCGAGATCTTCCAGGGCCAGCTCGAAATGAAGGACGGCTACATCGTCACCAAGAGCGGCCTGTCCGGCATGGCCACGATGACCTCGGTCCCAGGCGTGTTCGCCGCCGGCGACGTGCAGGACCACGTCTACCGCCAGGCCATCACCAGCGCCGGCACGGGCTGCATGGCCGCGCTGGACGCACAACGGTGGCTGGAGAATGCGGGGCAGTAAGGTCGGCCTGGCCGACCTGAAACGCCTGAAGAAAGACCTGCAGGCCGAGCGCGAACGCGCCGCCCTCGCCCAGCGGGTGGCGGTGCTGAAAAAGCCCGAAACCGCCCCCGTGGACGACATGGCGGCATTCAAACGCACGATGCAGTCGGTCACGCCGATCAAGCAGGCCGCCCGGGTGGAGCACAAGCCCGTGGCGGAACCCGCGCCCGCGCTGCGCCGCGCCAACGCACTGGGTGAAGCGCCCACGCGCGCCGATGCCGGCGTGTCCGACGGCGGCGAGATCACGCACCTGCTGTCCGAAGGCGGCACCGCCTTCGTGCGCAGCGACGCCGCGCCCGACACCGCGCGCAACCTGCGCCGCGGCCAATGGCGCGCCGGCGCCGAACTGGACCTGCACGGCCTGCGCGTGGAACAGGCGCGCCACGCCCTGCTGTCGTTCCTGGACGAATGCCAGGAGCACGGCATCCGCTGCGTGCGCATCGTGCACGGCAAGGGCTACGGTTCGCAGGGGCTGGAACCGGTGCTGAAGGACAAGGCCCGCACCTGGCTGGTGCAGAAAAGCGAAGTCCTGGCGTTTTCCGAGGCGCCCGAGCGCGAAGGCGGCGCGGGCGCCCTGCTGGTGCTGCTGCGGCAATCCGAAGGAACGCGCAAATGAAATGGCTCTACCTGGGCGTGGCCATCATCGCCGAGATCTTCGCGACCAGCGCGCTCAAGGGGTCCGAAGGCTTCACCCGCCTGACGCCGTCCATCATCACGGTGGTCGGCTACCTGATCTCGTTCTACTTCCTGTCGCTGACGCTGCGCGAGATCCCCGTGGGCATCGCCTACGCCATCTGGTCCGGCGTGGGCATCGTGCTGATCTCCATCGTGGGCGCGGTGCTGTTCAAGCAGCACCTGGACACGCCCGCTCTCATCGGCATCGGCCTCATCATCGCCGGCGTGGTGGTGATGAACGTCTTCTCGAAGTCCGTTTCCCATTGAAACCCCGCGACGGGTCGACGGCGAGTTCCTGGATCCGCCGCTGGCTGGCGGCCTGGCTGTGCCTGGGCTGTCTGGGCCTGCTGCCCGCCGGCGATGCCCTGGCCCAGGAGTTCAACCGCGCGGCCGAGCTCGTGCGTTACCGGACCTGGTTGACCGCCTTCAAGCAGGACCTGGACCTGTTGTCCGCCACGCCTGGCCCCTTGTCGCAAGCCCAGCTGGACGCGCTGTTCGCCCGCACGGTGGTGCCCGGTACGCGCGGCGCGGGATTCATCCGCCAAGCGTTCACGCAGCGCAGCGGTGAAGGGGCCTACTTTCCCAAATCCGGTCCTCGCGCGGTGTTCATGGCCGTGCTGGACAGCGCCATCCCCGCCGGCCAGGGCGGCCTGTATCCGGAATCGGACGCGGCCCTGAACGCCGCGGACCTGACCGTCTGGTACCTGCATGTGGATGTCGGCGACATGACCAATACCTACCTGCTGTCGGGCGAGCACTTCACGCCCTACAGACTGCCGCCTCCAGGCAAGCTGGAGCGCAACGCCTACCCCTTCCTGCTGATGGACACCCGCGACAACGCCTTGCGCCTGGGCGGGGTCGGCAGCGAACTCTGGGGGCTGATCGCCTACCTGCACAATGCCGCGCTTTGACTCCGGGCGGCGCCTGCTTGCGCTGGCGGCACTGTCAACAGCGCCGGGGCTGGCCAGCGCGCTCTGCGAACCGCTGGCGGTGTCCGCGCAGCGCCATACCAGGGTGATGGATATTTCCCTGGACGACACGAATACCTTGCTGGCGCTGGACGGCTCGCGCATCCGCTCATGGCTGCCTGAGGTCGCCATCGCCACGGACGGACGCGCCTTGGCCACCATCTGGGCCGAACAGGTGGACTGGTCCGTCTACGCCGCCGCGCCGCACGCCCGCATCGGCGCCACCATGCTGCGCTGGGAAAGCGCTCCCGGCGGCCGCCAGCATTTGTGCGGCATCGCCCGTTACAGTGCCAACGCCGTCCACGAAACCCGCGAATCGGGCAAGGCCGCGCTGCCCCCGCCAGACGCTGAAACGCGCTTCTACTATGACGCCGCCGGCCGGCTGACTGGCTACGAGGAACGCTCGCGCGCCTGGGACGGCCGCCGCAACCGGCCGGCGCGCTACTGCCTGCGCTACGACGCCCACGGCTGGCTGGCCGAACTGGGCGCCAACGATTGCTCGGCGCCCTCCCGGCCCCTGGCCCGCTACGTGCACGACGCCGCGGGCCGGCTGCTGCGCACCATTTCCTATCAAGACCAGTCCGGCGACGCGTTTGAAGTCGTGACGCATGACGCCCAGGGCAGCAAGGCGCAACGCTATCTGCGCCAACGGCAGACATGGGCGGACGAGCCTCCCGTGCTGGGGCTGCCGTACCGCGCAAGCCTGGATCCCTACCCCGCGCTGGTGCTGCCGGGCCCCGCCTGGGAAGCGCCCGAGCTGGACTCGTACAACTACGATTGGGCCATCGTGCGGCCCAAAAAGACGGCCGAGGGGCTTGCCAGCATCTATGCCGCCAAGCGGGATTCCGCGCAAATATTGGCGCAAGGCAATAGCGGCGACCACCGGCAATTCACCATGACTGCCACGCAACGCAAGCGCATCTGGGACGCCGCCGGCCAGACGCCGGGCGGCGTGCATTGGCTATGGGCGCCTGGCCAGACCTATACCTTGCTGCAAGCCATGCCCGCGGCGCTGTGGGCTTCCTGCGTCAACCCGGAAAACCGCAACGCCGACGCCTGCGGAACGCCTTAGACGCGCTCGCCCTGCGGCTTGGGCGCGCCCGGATGGCGCAGGTAGTCCACCAGCGCCAGAGTGGCGCGGTCGGGCGGCGGCGTCAGCAAGGACACCACGATGATCGTCAGGAAAGCCACCGGCGCGCCGAACACGCCCGCCGCGATCGGCTGGATGCCCCACCACAGATCCACCGGCTGCGTGCGCGAAATGCCCAGCACCCATTCGCGCAGCCACGGATGCGTGTGCGTCATATAGGAGAACGTCACCGCCAGCCCCGCCGCCATGCCCAGCGTCGCGCCCCATTTGTTGGCGCGGCGCCAGAACACGCCCATGACCAGCGCGGGAAAGAATGACGAGGCGGCGAACGAGAACGCAGCCGACACCATGAACAGGATGTCTGCGGGCTTGCGCGCCGCCACCCAGGCGGCGCCGAAGGCCACCAGCAGCAGCAGGATCTTGGACACCATCACGCGGCGCGCGGCCGACATGCGTGGCGACACCATGCGGTACCACATGTCGTGCGACAGGGAGTTGGACAGGGTCAGCAACAGGCCGTCGGCAGTAGACAGCGCCGCGGCCAGGCCGCCCGCCGCCACCAGGGCCGAAATCACGTAGGGCAAGCCGCCGATTTCCGGCATGGCCAGCACCACCACGTCGGCGCCCATGCTGATCTCGCTCAACTGCACGATGCCGTCGCGGTTGACGTCGGTCACGTCCAGCAGATTGCTGTCGACGGCGCTCCAGGCATGCACCCAGTTGGGCAGGCTGAGAAAGCTGGATCCCACCACCTGGGTATAGACCTCGTACTTCACCAGCAGCGCCAGCGCTGGCGCCATGAAATACAGCAGCAGGATGAACAGCAGCGACCAACACACCGACTTGCGCGCCTCGATGACCGAGGGCGTGGTGTATGAACGCATCAGGATGTGCGGCATGCCGGCAGTGCCCAACATCAGGCAGAGCACCAACGCCAGGAAGTTGATGCGCATGTTGCGCTGCTCTTCCGGATCTTTGGACGGAAACGGTTCCGCATGCGGCGTGGCCGGCGCGGCCCGCGCCTCGAAGGTGGCCTTGGCCTGCGCCCATGCGATGCGAGCCTCTTCCACGCTGCCGGGGTAGCCGGCCAGCTCGCGCTCGGCCGAGCGGATCTCGACCATGGGCGCGTCGTTGGCGTTCAACTGCGCCAGCCGGCTGCGCAGCTTGTCCTTTTCCAGCGTCCAGGATTCGGGCAATGCCGCCATCCGGCGGCCCATCTCGTCGGCGCGCTCCTGCCAAAGCCGGCGCACCTCGATTTCGGACGGGTCGTTCTGCAGGTAGACCTCTTTTTCGGTGACCTGCTGCAGCACCACGCCGGCCGACAACTGCGGCACAGGCATGTTGGTGTGCTTGACGGACAGCCAGACCACCGGCACCAGATAGGCGATGACCAGGATGATGTACTGCCCCACCTGCGTCCAGGTGACCGCGCGCATGCCGCCCAGGAACGAACAGACCAGCATGCCGCCCAGCGCCACGAAAATGCCGAGTTCGAAGGAAATGCCGGTCATGCGCGTGGTGATGATGCCCACGCCATAGATCTGCGCCACCAGGTAGGTGAAGGAACAGAGAATCGCGCAGGCCACGCCCGCCAGGCGCGGCATGTTGCCGCCATAGCGCGCGCCCATGAAGTCCGGAATGGTGTATTGGCCGAAGCGCCGCAGGTAAGGCGCCAGCAGCATCGCCACCAGCACGTAGCCACCGGTCCAGCCCATGATGTAGGCCAGCCCCCCATAGCCCGTCAGGTAGAGCGTGCCCGCCACCCCGATGAAGGAAGCCACCGACATCCAGTCGGCGGCCGTGGCCATGCCGTTGTAGATCGCCGGCACCCGCCGGCCGGCCACGTAGTACTCGACCTGATCCGAGGTCCGGCAGACGATGCCGATGCCGGCGTACAAGCTGACCGTGACCAGCAGGAACACATAGCCGATCCAGTTGCGCGGCATGCCCAGGATCTCGGCCAGCGCCATCAAGAGGATCATCAGCGCAAAGCCCGCCGTGTACAGCACATAGATGCGGCGCAGCCGGAGTCTGAATTGCTGGGGCGTGTCTCCGCTGAAAAACGGCATCAGCGGCGCCCTCCAGCGTCTTCGGAGCGTTCATCGGCGCGGTTCATGACCCGGGCATAGATGCCGATGATGATCAGGTAGGCCAGCGGCGCGCCATAGGCAGCCATCCAGAACGCGAACGGCCAGCCGATGAAGTCGAAGCTCAGGCTGCGGGCGAAAAAGGCGGGAATGAAAGTCAGCGCGGCCCAGGCGACGAGCAACACCAGGATCAGCCGCAGGTTGCGGCGCCAATAGGGAGTCGTGGCTGGCTTCGAGGATGAAAGGCGCGATTCCGACATAACTAGGATGAGCGAACCCTGTCTAATTATCGCGAAACGCGGCGCTTGAAAAGCCTATGCACTTGAAATGCCAGCTTTTTATGCGACAACGGCTGGCACTTCCTGGTGCCAGCCGCTGTGCGTTTTGCTTTTTTTGGGTACTGCTTTACTTTTTTTATGTACCGGTGCCGCCGGTATTTGCCCATGCAGGGCTTTGTCTCCTCACCTGCATGGGATGAGATTCTGCACCAGATGCGGGATTGTCACACTAGGGGAATGCCCTAAGAAGGAGCATTCATTTACATATTTCCTGCACCACATTGGTGCAATTTGAGTTCGATGTTCTAAATATTGGGATTTTCTGGGAGGCCTTGCGGCCATTCCAGTTCCCGCGCTCCCCGCCTTCATTCCCCACCGC
The DNA here is from genome assembly GCF_002192695.1 of Achromobacter xylosoxidans. GTDB lineage: Bacteria > Pseudomonadota > Gammaproteobacteria > Burkholderiales > Burkholderiaceae_B > Achromobacter > Achromobacter xylosoxidans_C. The sequence continues at coordinate 57,236 of NZ_MTLG01000052.1, read as the reverse complement.
CGGGCCGCCCCAGGATGGAACGCGGCCGCGTGCGCGCCATGCCCGCATTCGGGCAGCGGGCCGCGTTTACGTTTCATTTATACCCCCCTCCCAAACGTATACCCCGTTTTTACCCCCCGCTCCGTAACCTGCCGGTGTCCTGATTGGTCACTACGCCTGCCCGGCGCGCATCCCTATACGCCGCGCAGGCCCGTCGTTCGAAGGGAGCGCCGCTCCCGGGAGGAAATACGTGGATGCCATCTATATCGTCATCTTTGCCGTCATGGCCGGGCTGACTTTCGCCCTGCTGCGGTTCTGCGAAACCTTGTCTTCGGGAGAGCAACCATGAACTGGCTCTATTGGCTGAGCGGCCTGACGGCCGCCCTGTTGTTCGTGTACCTGCTGGTCGCACTGTTCAAACCGGAGAAATTCTGATGACCGCCGAATTCGTCGGATTGCTGGTCGTGTACCTGGCAGTCCTGCTTGCGATCGCGCCCCTGCTCGGGCGCTACATCCGCATCGCCATGGAAAACGGGCAGTCCCGGCTGACCGCCTGGGGCCGCCCCATCGAGCGCGGCATCTACCGCCTGGCGGGCATAGACCCGCAGGCCGAGATGGGCTGGAAGCGCTACGCCGTGGCAGTGCTGGCCTTCAACATCATCGGCATCGCGGCCGTGTACGCCTTGCAGCGCCTGCAGGGCGCGCTGCCGCTCAATCCCGCCGGCCTGGGCGCGGTATCGCCGGATTCCGCCCTGAACACCGCCATCAGCTTCGTGGCCAACACCAACTGGCAGGGCTATGGCGGCGAATCGACCATGAGCTACCTGACGCAGATGTTGGCGTTGACGGTGCAGAACTTCGTCTCGGCCGCCACTGGCATCGCCGTGCTGTTCGCGCTGATCCGCGGCCTGTCACGCCATTGCTCGGCCACGGTGGGCAACTTCTGGACCGACATGGTGCGCAGCACGCTGTACGTGCTGCTGCCGCTGTCCCTGGTGCTGGCGCTGGCGCTGGTCAGCCAGGGCGTGATCCAGAATTTCAGCCCCTACCAGGAAGTCCAGACCGTCGAGGCCGTGCACTACGAGCAGCCCCGCGTGGATGCCCAGGGCCAACCCGTACTGGACGCCCAGGGACAGGCCGTGACCGATCCCGCCGTCAGCAAGACCCAGACCCTGGCCATGGGCCCGGTCGCTTCGCAGGAATCGATCAAGCTGCTGGGGACCAACGGCGGCGGCTTCTTCAACGCCAACTCCGCGCATCCCTTCGAGAACCCCACGCCGCTGGCGAACTTCCTGGAGATGCTGGCCATCCTGGCAATTCCCGCCGCGCTGTGCTTCTCGTTCGGCGAGATGGTGGGCAGCCGGCGCCAGGGCATCGCGATCCTGGCGGCCATGACCGTGCTGTTCGCGGTATTCGCCCTGTCCGCCGCCTACTTCGAGCAGCAGCCCAATCCGATGGCCGCGCAGGCCGGCGCCGACAGCGCGCTCAGCGCGTTCTCGCCGGGCGGCAACATGGAAGGCAAGGAGACCCGCTTCGGCATCGCCGCCACCTCGCTGTTCGCCACCGTCACCACGGCGGCTTCCTGCGGCGCGGTCAACGGCATGCACGATTCGCTCAACGCCATGGGCGGCCTGACGCCGATGCTGTTGATGCAGCTGGGCGAGGTGGTCTTCGGCGGCGTGGGCTCGGGTCTGTACGGCATGCTGGCCTTCGCCATCCTGGGCGTCTTCATCGCCGGGCTGATGATAGGCCGCACCCCGGAGTACCTGGGCAAGAAGATCGAAGCCTACGACATGAAGATGGTTTCCATCGTCATCCTGGCGACCCCGCTGCTGGTGCTGGTCGGCACGGCGCTGGCGGTCTCGGTATCGGCCGGCCAGGCCGGTGTGCTGAACCCGGGCATCCACGGCTTCTCCGAAATCCTCTATGCCCTGACGTCGGCCGCCAATAACAACGGCAGCGCCTTCGCCGGGTTGTCCGCCAACACGCCCTTCTACAACGTGCTGCTGGGCATCGCCATGTGGTTCGGCCGCTTCGCCATCATCGTCGCCATCCTGGCGATGGCCGGTTCGCTGGCCGCCAAGCGCCGGCTGCCAGCCGGCCCCGGCAGCATGCCCACGACCGGCCCGCTGTTCGTGGTGCTGCTGATCGGCGCCGTGTTGCTGGTAGGCGCTTTGACGTACGTGCCGGCGCTGGCTCTCGGCCCGGTCGCAGAACATCTGCAAATTAAAGGCTAGGAATGAAAATGGCCAAGATTGAAACCTCTACTACCGGCGCCGGAGGCGGCGCCGCCCGCGCCGCATCGCACGGCGTGCATGAACGCCAGTTCGGCATGTGGTCGCGCGCCCTGGTCGGCCCCGCGATGCTGGACAGCCTGCGCAAGCTCTCACCCGCCGCGCAGCTGAAGAACCCCGTGATGTTCGTGGTCTACGTGGGCAGCATCCTGACCACGGTGCTGTGGGTCATGGCCCTGCGCGGCCAGGCCGAAGCCCCCGCCGGGTTCATCCTGGCGATCAGCGTATGGCTGTGGTTCACCGTGCTGTTCGCGAACTTCGCCGAAGCCCTGGCCGAAGGCCGCGGCAAACAGCAGGCGGCCACCCTGCGCGGCCTGCGCACCACCATCGACGCGCGCCTGCTCAAGGGCTTTCGCGACGTCGACGCCAGCACGGCGCAGCCGGGCGACTGGCGCAGCCGGGCCGCCAAGCAGCCCTCGGGCCTGCTGCGCCGCGGCGACGTGGTGCTGGTCGAAGCGGGCGAAACCATCCCCGGCGACGGCCAGGTCATCGCCGGCGTGGCGTCGGTCGATGAAAGCGCCATCACCGGCGAATCCGCTCCCGTGATCCGCGAATCCGGCGGCGACTTCTCGTCCGTTACCGGCGGCACCCGCGTGCTGTCGGACTGGATCTTCGTGCGCATCGCCGCCGATCCGGGCGAGAGCTTCCTGGACCGCATGATCGCCATGGTGGAAGGCGCCAAGCGCCAGAAGACGCCCAACGAGCTGGCCCTCACCATCCTCTTGGTCGGCTTGACCGTGGTGTTCCTGCTGGTGGTCGTGACCCTGATGCCGTTCTCGATCTACGCGGTCAACGCCGCCGGCGGCGGGTCCGTCGTCACGGTGACGGTGCTGGTCGCGCTGCTGGTCTGCCTGATTCCCACCACCATCGGCGGCCTGCTGTCGGCCATCGGCGTGGCGGGCATGAGCCGCATGATGGGCGCCAACGTCATCGCCACCTCGGGCCGCGCGGTCGAAGCCGCGGGCGACGTGGACGTGCTGCTGCTGGACAAGACCGGCACCATCACCTTCGGCAACCGCCAGGCCTCGACCTTCCTGCCGGCTCCCGGCGTGTCCGCGCGCGAACTGGCGGAGGCCGCGCGCCTGGCCTCGCTGGCCGATGAAACGCCGGAAGGCCGCAGCATCGTGGCGCTGGCCGACAAATCCATCCACGCGCCGGCCGCGCCCATGGCGCACGCCGAATTCGTGCCCTTCACCGCGCAATCGCGCATGAGCGGCGTGAACCTGAACGGCCGCATGATCCGCAAGGGCGCGGTCGACGCCGTGCAGGCCTGGCTGGCCGAGCAGGACTCGACCGTGCCGGAGCAGGCCCTGCGCCTGGCCGAGGACGTGGCCCGCCGCGGCAGCACGCCACTGATGGTCAGCGACGGCAACCGCGCCTTGGGCGTGGTCGAGCTGAAGGACATCGTCAAACCCGACATCCAGTCGCGCTTCGCGGAACTGCGCCGCATGGGCATCAAGACCGTGATGATCACGGGCGACAACAAGCTCACGGCCGCGTCCATCGCCGCCGAGGCCGGCGTGGACGATTTCCTGGCCGAAGCCACCCCCGAGGCCAAGCTCAAGCTGATCCGCGCCTACCAGGCGGAAGGCCGGCTGGTGGCGATGACGGGCGACGGCACCAACGATGCGCCTGCGCTGGCGCAGGCCGACGTGGCGGTGGCGATGAATTCGGGCACCCAGGCCGCCAAGGAGGCGGGCAATATGGTGGACCTGGATTCCAACCCCACCAAGCTCATCGAGATCGTCGAGATCGGCAAGCAGATGCTGATGACCCGCGGCGCGCTCACGACCTTCAGCGTGGCCAACGACGTGGCCAAGTACTTCGCCATCATTCCGGCCGCCTTCGCCACCGTCTATCCGCAATTGAACGTGCTGAACATCATGGGCCTGGCCACGCCGGCCTCGGCCATCCTGTCGGCCGTGATCTTCAACGCGCTGATCATCGTGGTGCTGATCCCGCTGGCGCTCAAGGGCGTGCGCTACCGCGCGCTGGGCGCGGCCGTGCTGTTGCGCCGCAATCTGCTCATCTATGGCCTGGGCGGCCTGCTGGTGCCGTTTGCCGGCATCAAGCTGGTCGACATGGTACTGGCCGCCCTGGGCTGGGCCTGAGCCCCAAAACCGCAAGGAACCCATCATGAAAAATTCCGCCACCCTGCCGCGCCAAGGCGGCATCCTGCGCCCCGCGCTGGTCGTCTTCGCCGCGCTGTCGCTGGTCACCGGCCTGGCCTACCCCTTCCTGACCACGGGCATCGCCGCCGCCGTGTTCCCGCACGAAGCGGCCGGCTCGCTGATCAAGCAAGGCGACCGCGTCGTGGGTTCGGAGCTGATCGGCCAGTCGTTCAGCTCGCCCGGCTACTTCTGGGGCCGGCCGTCGGCCACCGCGCCCATGCCGTACAACGGCGCCGGCTCCGGCGGTTCGAACCTGGGCCCGCGCAATCCGGCGCTGGCCGACGCCATCCAGGCCCGCATCGCCGCATTGAAGGCGGCTGATCCCGACAACCCCGTGCCCGTGCCGGTGGACCTGGTCACCGCGTCCGGCAGCGGGCTGGACCCGCACATCAGCCCGGCCGCCGCGGCCTACCAGGCGGCCCGCGTGGCGCGCGCCCGCGGCCTGCCGCGCGCTCAGGTCGATGCCCTGATCCAGGCCCATACCGAGAAGCCCTGGCTGGGCGTGCTGGGGGACCCCGCGGTCAACGTGCTGACGCTGAACCTAGCGCTGGACCAATTGCGTCCGGCGCGCTGATGCCGCGGCGTATAGTATTGCCAGCCGTTCCCTCACTCCTCTTGCGCGTTCATGGCTGATATCGCTGGCGAGCGTCCCGATCCCGACGCGCTCTTGAAGACCCTGGACGACGCCGCGCGCCAGGCGGTGCGCGGCAAGCTGCGCGTCTACTTCGGGTCGTCGGCCGGCGTGGGCAAGACCTACGCCATGCTGGAGGCGGCGCGCGCGCAGGCCGCCCAGGGCGCCGACGTGCTGGCCGGCATCGTCGAAACCCACGGCCGGCGCGAAACCGCCACGCTGCTGGAAGGCCTGCCTGTCCTGCCGCTCAAGGACGTGCCGTACCGCGGCCATGTGCTGAAGGAATTCGACCTGGACGGCGCGCTGGCCCGGCGCCCGGATCTGGTGCTGGTGGACGAGCTGGCGCACTCCAACGCGCCCGGCTCGCGCCACGCCAAGCGCTGGCAGGACATCCATGAATTGCTGACCGCAGGCATCGACGTCTGGACCACGCTGAACGTGCAGCACCTGGACAGCCTGAACGAAGCGGTGGGCAGCATCACCGGGGTGCGCGTCTGGGAAACCGTGCCCGACGAGGTCTTCGATGCGGCCGACGAAGTCATCCTGGTGGACCTGTCCGCCGACGAGCTGCTGCGTCGCCTGAAGGAAGGCAAGGTCTATCTGCCAGAGCAGGCCCGCCACGCCACCCGCAATTTCTTCCGCAAGGGCAACCTGATCGCGCTGCGCGAGCTGGCGCTGCGCCGCACCGCCGACCACGTCGACGACGACGTCCAGGCCTATCGCCGCGACCGCGCCATCGAACCGGTGTGGCGCACGCGCGAAGCCGTGGTCGCCTGCATCGGTCCGGACGTGGACGCCGAGTACGTCATCCGCAGCGCCCACCGCCTGAGCCAGCAGCTGGAATGCGATCTGCACGTGGTCACCATCGACACGCCGCGCGCGGCCCCGCCGCCCCAGGCCGAACAGGAACGCATCCAGCGCAGCCTGGCGCTGGCCGATTCACTGGGCGCACGCAGCGAAACCCTGGCCGGCGGCGACATGGTCGACGCCGTGGTGCGCTACGTGCGCCGGCACAACATCACCAAGGCCATCATCGGCCGCACCCGCGCCAGTGGTTTGCAACGCCTGCGCCTGTCGCTGTCCGCGCTGCTGACCGCGGCCATCTCGCCGGGCTGGCTGTGGCGGCGCCACAGCTTCGCCGACATGCTGGCCGCGGGCTGCCCCGAGATCGACATCATCCGCCTGGGCGCGCCGCCGCTGCCCGCCGCCACGGCGCCCGGGCGCGATCCGCTCACGCTGGGACAACGCGCGCGCCTGAGCGCGGACGAACGCAATCCGCGGCCGCTGGCGGGCTATGCCTGGGCGCTGTGCTATTGCGCCGCGGCCACGGCGCTGTCCATGCTGGCCTTTCCCGCCCTGCACCAGACCAATATCGTCATGCTGTTCCTGCTGGCGGTGGTGGCGGTGGCGCTGCGCCATGGCCGCGGGCCGGCGGCGCTGGCCTCGGTCGTCAGCGTCGGGCTGTTCGACTTCTTCTTTGTGCAACCGCTGGCGTCCTTCGCCGTGTCGGACGTGCAGTACCTGCTGACCTTCGGCGTGCTGCTCTCGGTGGGCCTGCTCATCGGCCAGTTGACGGCCGGCCTGCGCTTGCAGGCGCAAGCCTCGGTCAAGCGCGAAGCCGACGCCCGCAGCCTCTATGAATTCGCGCGCGAGCTGTCGTCCGCGCTGCTGCCGGAGCAGATCGTCACCCTGGCCGGCGCCTTCGTGCATGCCACCTTCGGCTCGCGCTGCGCGCTGTACATCCTGGGCATGGACGACAGGCTGAAACTGGCATCCGCGGCCGCCGACGACATGCCGCCGCTGGAATCCGCGCTGGCCCAGTGGGTCTACGACCACGGGCAGCCCGCCGGTGCAGGCACCGCCACCCTGTCCAACAGCGAACTGCTGTATCTGCCCCTGAAGGCGCCAATGCGCACCCGCGGCGTGCTGGCGCTGGCGGCGCCGCGCCGCAGCCTGTTCCTGAATCCCGACTCGCGCCGCCAGATCGAGGCCTACGCCACCCTGATCGCCATTGCGCTGGAGCGCCTGCACTACGTGGAAGTAGCGCAGCAGGCGCTGGTCAGCATGGAATCCGAGAAGCTGCGCAACTCGCTGCTGGCGGCCGTATCGCACGACCTGCGCACCCCGCTGACCAGCCTGGTCGGCATGACGGACACGCTGATGCGCCAGCAGGCGACGCTGCCCCCCGGCATCCACGACACCGTCCGCGCCATGCGCGACCAAGCCCAGCGCATGCACGCGCTGGTCGTCAATCTGCTGGACATGGCGCGGCTGCAGAACCGCGACACGCCGTTGCGCCTGGAATGGCAATCCATCGAAGAACTGGTCGGCGCCTCGCTTGCCGCCATGCGCGAACCGCTGGCCGGCCATCGCATCGCCGTGGACAGTCTGTCGCAGCTGCCGCTGGTGGAATGCGACGGCGTGCTGATCGAGCGCGTGCTGTGCAATCTGCTGGAGAACGCGGCCAAGTACACGCCCGCCGGCAGCGCCCTGCGCGTGCATGCCGACGTGCACGAAGGCCAGTTGCGCGTGGCGGTCAGCGACAACGGCCCGGGCGTGCCGCCAGGCGCGGAGCGCCGCATCTTCGAGAAATTCACGCGCGGCGACCGCGAGTCCGCGACGCCCGGCGTCGGCCTGGGCCTGGCGGTCTGCGAAGCCATCATCGCCGCCCATCATGGGAGAATCTGGGTCGAACACGCGCCGGGCCAGGAATCCGGCGCGCAGTTCGTCTTCACCCTGCCCCTGGGCACCCCGCCCCCGATCCAATCCGAAAATCCTTGATCGCCGCCACGCATGTTCGATTACCAGCCTACCGTCCTCATCATTGAAGACGACGCCAACATCCGGCGCTTCGTGCGCCAGGCCCTGGAAAGCGAGGGCTGCGCCGTCCACGAAGCCGATACCGTCAAGCGCGGCCTGATCGAGGCCGGCACCCGGCAGCCCGACGCGGTGGTGCTGGACCTGGGCCTGCCCGACGAAGACGGCATGACGCTGATCCGCGAACTGCGCGGCTGGACCGAAGTGCCGGTACTGGTGCTGTCCGCCCGCAGCGCCGAGGCCGACAAGGTCGCCGCGCTGGACGCCGGGGCCGACGACTACCTGACCAAGCCCTTCGGCGTCAGCGAACTGCTGGCGCGCCTGCGCGTGCTGCTGCGGCGGCACGCAAGAGGCGGCGCGGGCAATGCTTCCGAAATCAGCTTCGGCGACGTGCGCGTGGACTTCGCCAAGCGCGTGGTCGAACGCGGCGGCCAGCACGTGCACCTGACCGCGATGGAGTACCGGCTGCTGGCGGCGCTGCTGGCGCATCGCGGCAAGGTCATGACGCACCGCGAACTGCTGCGCGAGGTGTGGGGGCCGTCGCACGTGGAGAGCAACCACTACTTGCGCATCTACATGGGTCATCTGCGCCAGAAGCTGGAAGCCGATCCCGCCCAGCCCGTCTACCTGCTGACCGAGATCGGCGTGGGCTATCGCTTCGCGGGCTGAGGCCGGCGCGGCGGGCGCGCGTTGACGCCGCGTTTACGCGCAGCCCGCAAGTCTTGTCTCGGCCTTTATGCGGTTGCTCCTATTGTTGCGGTCCGATCCCACTCTAGGAACACCCCCATGCCCCGCCACACCCTGGCCGCGTTCGCGCTGCTGACCCTGGCCGCCGCGCAAGCCGGCAACGCACTGGCCGCCGACGCGCCCGCCGACGCAGCGCCCGCCGCGTCCGACCTCACATTGACGGCCAACATCACCCTGGCCAGCCAATACCGCTATCGCGGCCTGATGCAAAGCAATAACAAGCCCGCCATCCAGGGCGGATTCGACCTGGCCCACGCCAGCGGCTTCTACCTGGGCAACTGGAACTCCAGCATCAGCTGGCTCAACGATAGCAACAGCGCAGTCTCCGCCCCCGTGGAAATGGACTTCTACGGCGGCTACAAAGGCAATCTCGCGCAAGACGTGCCCGTGGACCTGGGCATCCTGCAGTACTACTATCCCGGCGACTATCCGTCCGGCTACACCAGTCCCGACACCACCGAGCTCTACGCCGGCATCGGCTACGGACCGGTGATGTTCAAGTATTCCATCGCCATGACCAATCTGTTCGGCTTCGCGGACAGCAAATACAGCCAGTACTTCGACCTGTCCGGCAACTTCGACACGGGCGTCTGGGGCCTGACCGTCAACGCTCACGTGGGCCGCCAGGAAGTGCGCAACGTCGACAACGGTTCGTACACGGACTGGAAGCTGGGGCTGACGAAGGACTTCGGCCAGGGCCTGTCGGTATCGCTGGCCTATCTGGACACCAACGCCGACCGCGCCGTCTACACCAATACGCGCGGCCGCGACATGGGCCGCGCGACAGGTTTGCTGTCGCTGACCAAGACGTTCTGAGCGCCCCGGACGTTGACGCGTTTTTTACGCGCCACGTCCGCTTTTATTGGCAGGATTTACGGCGCGCTTCCTATAGTGGAACCGTCATCAACCAACCGGATCCCCCGGAACGCCGCCAGCGGCGCCTCCGATCCCGCTACCCGCCATGATCCCCCGACTGCAAGCCCGCCACGCCCCCATGCCCGATATCCTGCCCGCGCAGCGCACCCAAGCCCGTGCCGATCTGGTCGCGCTGACCATCAGGATAGATACGCTGGACGCGCTGAACGTGCGACTGGCGCTGCACCGCGCGCTGGGCGAGCGCATCGGCGTCTACGTGCTGTCGGTGGATCACGCGCATGCGCAAAGCGTGCTGCAGCTGCAATGCGAACGCGGCCAACTGGACGCGCTGATGCACGCCGTAATGTCCGGCCTGCCCCGCGCCGAGTTCGGCCCGGTGCGTCCCGCGCACGCCATGACGGTGCAGTAAGTCATGGACATGCCACGCAAGACCGCATTCGAGGGCCTCTGGCTGCCCATGGTCACGCCGCTGCGCGGCGGCTATGTGGACCTGGACGCCGCGCAGGCGCTGGCCCGCTACTACCGCAACGCGGGTATCGCCGGCCTGGTGCTGTTTGGCTCCACCGGCGAGGGCAACCTGCTCAGCGTGCCGGAAAAGGTCGACATGATAGAAGCCATATCGAGCGATCCGCACGCGCTGCCGCTGGTATTCGGCGCCGGCGGCGTGGATACGCGCGGCGTCGCGACCGCAATCCGCCGCCTGGACAAGTACCAGCCGGCCGGCTATCTGGTGCCGCCGCCCTACTACCTGGGTCCGTCGCAGGCCGGCATTCTTTGGCATTACCGGCAGATCGCCTGGGCCACGGAGCGGCCCATCATCCTGTACAACATCCCCAAGCGCACCGGCGTAACGATGACGGTCGAAACCATGGAGGCGTTGGCGGCGCTGCCCAACTTCAGCGCCGTGAAGGAATGCAATCCCTCGGTGCTGGCGGCGCTGAACCGGCGCAGCGCGCTGACCCCGCTATGCGGCGAGGACCTGGCCCTGCTGGACCACTTCCTGGCCGGCGGCGGCGGCGCCATCCCGGCCGCCGCGCATATCTTTCCCGAGCGCTATGTCGAGGTCATGCAACTGGCCCGCGAAGGCCACGCGGAGGCCGCGCGCGAGCTGTTCGAGCCGCTGCGCGGCCTGATCCGCCTGCTGTTTGCCGAACCCAATCCCGCGCCCATCAAGCGCGTCCTCGCCATGCAGGGACTCATCGCCGACGAGCTGCGCATGCCCATGACCAGCGCCAGCCGCGAGCTTGGACAACGCCTGCAACGGGCCATGAGCGTGGTGCAAGGCTCGCCTAGCCGGCTGCAGACAGCCTGAAGACGGACACCGCGTTCGCCAGTTCGCCCGCCTGATCGCGCAGGGCGGCAGCCGACGCGGCGAACTCTTCCACCAGCGCCGCGTTCTGCTGCGTCACCCCGTCCAGATGCGTCACGGCCTGGTTGATCTGCTCTATGCCCACGCTCTGCTCCGCCGAGGCCGTGGCGATCTCGCCCATCAGCGGCGCGCTGGTGGCGGCCGACTCCAGCACATTACCCATCGTCGCGCTGGCCTGTTCCACGCGCTGGCTGCCACGCGCCACCGAATCCGCCGACGCTTCGATCAGCGTCTTGATTTCCTTGGCGGCGGTGGCCGAGCGTTGAGCCAGCGCGCGCACCTCGCCCGCCACCACCGCGAAGCCCCGGCCCTGTTCTCCGGCCCGCGCTGCTTCCACCGCGGCGTTCAATGCCAGGATGTTGGTCTGGAACGCGATCTCGTCGATCAGCCGGATGATCTCGTCGATGCGCTGCGAACTATGTGAAATTTCGCGCATGGCGTCGATGGCATGCTGGGTTTCATCGCTGCCCTGCCGCGCCAGCTGCGCCGCCTGGCCGGCCAGCGCGCTGACCTCGCGCACATGTTGCGCGCTCTGCTGGGCGGTCGCGGTGATCTGTTCCACGCTGGCGGCCGTCTGCTCCAGCGCGGCGGCCTGCTTCTCGGTGCGGTCCGACAGGTCCATGCTGCCCGCCGCGATCTGCCGCGAGGCTGCGGCGATCGAGGTGGTGGAATGCACGATGCTGCGCACCGCCCCGTCCAGGCGCTCCTGCATCCGCGCCAGCGCGTCGAACAGGCGCCCGATCTCGCCACGCTGGTTGCGCGGCACGCTGCCGGACAGATCACCATTGGCCACGCGTTCGCATACCGCCACCGCCTGATCCAGCGGACCGAGGATGTGCGCGCGGAAAAAGCGCAGCGCCGCCGCCAACAGCAGCACCAGGAGGCCGAGCGTCACCCCGCCCTGCCGCCACAAGGTGGCGTAGAACGCCTGATCGACGTCATCCACATACAGGCCCGTGAACAACAGCCAGCCCCAGTCGGCGTCGTAGGCGGCGTAACTGATCTTGGGCAGCGCCTGTTCCGTTCCTGGCCGCGGGAATTGGTAGCGCGTATAGCCGCCGCCAGCCTTGCCCTGGGCGTAGAGGTTTTCGAAGATCGGCTGCCCTGCGCTGTCCTTGACGGAACGGACGTTGGTGCCGACCAGCTTGGGATCGGGATGCACCAGCAGGTCATAGCCGTCGCCGAAGGCGCCCACGTAACCGTCCGCGCCATAGCGCAGTTGCGCCAGCCGGCGCGCCACATTGCGCTTGGCCTCCTCCTGAGGCATGCCCTCGCGCACGCTTTGCTTGCCGTTGCGCACGATGCTGGATGCCAGATCGAGGACGTGGCGCAGTTCGGTCTTGCGCTCGGCCACCATCTCGGCGCGGCGCTCCCAGGCGTCCCAGGCGCCCAAGGCCAGCACAACGGCGCCGACCGCGAACACGAACCACAGCAGCTCCCTGCGCAAGCTGGAATTTTTCATAGTCCTCTTATCCTTGTTCATCCGGCCATGAAACTAATCAAGGCAGAATGTGACGTTTTATGTATTTGTTCCGTCAGAATAAGGGACAGCACCAGGGTTTTCGCCAAGCCAGCGCGACGCGCTTGATCTAGCGCAAAGCCCATAAAAAAAACGCAAGGCGCGCTTGCCTTGCGTTTTTTCGTAGTGGCGGTTCATTCCGCCTTTTATACAGCCCTTTCCTAGGCCGGCGCCCGTGCTGCGCCTGCGGAGCGCGGCGTGGTCAGCGCGATCAGGGCCACCACGATCAAGGAATACGTCGGTACGCTGCGCATATTGCGGAACATCATTTCAGTCAGGCTGAATGCGCAATAACCCAGACAGAACAGCAAGCCCAATTGCGCGCCGACGCGTATGACACGGTCATCGCTGGCCAGCCGGCGCAGGAAAATGTAGGCCGGCACCAGATACAGCGCGAGTATGCTCAGCAGGCCCAGCAGCCCGTATCCGGACAGGGCGGCGAGCAGGTCGTTGTGGGGTTCGCCGTAGCCTTCGACGACTTCGCGCGACACCACCCCGCGCTTCTCGAGCTCGGCCAGTTCCTTGCGGAAGTTGCTCGGCCCCACGCCCACGACAGGGCTCTTCTTGAACATCTCGATGGATGCCCGCCACAGTTGCAAACGGATGCCGAGCGAGGAGTCCCGGTCGGCTGATGTGGTGAAATCCTGCAGATCCGTCTTGACCGCCTGCATGCGACTGCTGAAATGCCATAGCCCAGCCGCGCTGACGACCAGGGCCGCGCTGACCGCCAGCGCACAGTACACCTTGTGCCGACGGCTCCAGCCGCGCAACCCCAACAGAAACACCAGCGCCAGGATGGGGAGCAACATCCAGCTGCTACGCGTTTGGGAAACCCAGGTCGCCCACACGCTCATGCCGAAGGCCAGCACCTTGAGGCCGGTTGCAAAATGCGGCCAGGGCTTGCTCGGCCCCCATCTGATCGACAACAGCGACATCATGCCCAACAGCAGGGTCATGTTCGCGAAGGAAACGGCGTTGTAGCGCCCTCCGATCTCGACGACCGCCTCGCGGCCCCACAGCTTCATGGTGACGATCAGCATCGCCGACCCCGCCAGCGCGCCGGTCAAGATGCTCCACTGGATCTGCTTGAGCCAATCTTGCGGCGCTCTCAGCAACAGCCAGAGCACAGGCAGCGCCAGCGCGAACCGGAGCAGCTTTTCCAATTCGGAATCGCTCCATACGCCTCGCACGGCGGCCGTGATGAACATGCACAACAGCGGTAGCAGCAGCGCCAGCGCCATGGGCCACAAGGCCCGGAAATCCATCGGTTCGTAGCGTTTGATCGCGTTGGCGGCTAGCGCCGTCAATGCGATCAAACCGGTCAGATAGGCAATGGCCGGCCCACCCACCGGGCTGGTCAACGCCAGCGCGGGAACCAACACCACCAGCGACGTGGCCAAGAAAACGTACAGTCGGGGCACTACACTCAACCTGGTAAAAACGAAACAAGCGCGACGCGCGCCATGCAGTTTGGTTAATCAGACAAAACCCGCCCGCCATGACGGCGGGCGGGTTTACTGGACATGCGGGCGGCAAGCCGCCAGTTACATATTATCGATCATCACCTGGCCAAAGCCCGAGCACGACACCTGGGTCGCGCCTTCGAGCAGGCGGGCGAAGTCGTACGTGACCTTCTTGGACAGGATGGATTTTTCCATGCTGGAGATGATCAGGTCGGCGGCTTCGGTCCAGCCCATGTGGCGCAGCATCATTTCGGCCGAGAGGATTTCGGAACCGGGGTTCACGTAGTCCTTGCCGGCGTACTTGGGCGCGGTGCCGTGGGTGGCTTCGAACATGGCGACCGAGTCGGACAGGTTGGCGCCCGGGGCGATGCCGATGCCGCCCACTTGCGCGGCCAGCGCGTCCGAGATGTAGTCGCCGTTCAGGTTCAGCGTGGCGATCACGTCGTATTCGGCCGGACGCAGCAGGATCTGCTGCAGGAAGGCGTCGGCGATCACGTCCTTGACGATGATCTCGCGGCCCGTCTTCGGGTTCTTGAACTTGCACCACGGGCCGCCGTCGATCAGCGTGGCGCCGAATTCCTTCTGCAGCAGCGCGTAGCCCCAGTCGCGGAAGCCGCCTTCCGTGAACTTCATGATGTTGCCCTTGTGCACCAGGGTCAGCGACGTGCGGTCATTGTCGATGACGTACTGCGCAGCCTTGCGCACCAGGCGCTCGGTGCCTTCGCGCGAGACCGGCTTGATGCCGATGGACGAGGTGTTCGGGAAGCGGATCTTCTTCACGCCGAGCTTGGTCTGCAGGAACTGGATCAGTTCCTTGGCCTGCTCGCTTTCGGCCATGTATTCGATACCGGCATAGATGTCTTCCGAGTTCTCGCGGAAGATCACCATGTTGGTCTTTTCGGGTTCGCGCACCGGCGAAGGCACGCCCTTGAAGTACGCCACCGGGCGCAGGCAGACATACAGGTCCAGCTGCTGGCGCAGGGCCACGTTCAGCGAACGGATGCCGCCGCCGACAGGCGTGGTCAGCGGGCCCTTGATGGACACCACGTAGTCCTTGACGACTTCCAGGGTTTCGTCAGGCAGCCACACGTCCGGGCCGTAGACCTTGGTGGCCTTCTCGCCGGCATAGACTTCCATCCAGTGGATCTTGCGCTTGCCGCCATAGGCCTTCTGCACCGCCGCGTCGACGACCTTGATCATCACCGGGGTGATGTCAGCACCCGTGCCGTCGCCTTCGATGTAGGGGACGATGGGCTGATCGGGCACATTCAGCGAGAAATCAGCATTGACCGTGATCTTCTGGCCGCCAGCGGGAACCTTGATATGTTGGTAGGACATGAATGCTCCATTTGCTCCGAGTGGTTTTTCTGCACGCGCCGGCATCGGGAAGTGTCCGTTCCGGCGGGGAAGATCGCCCACGGGAACCGCGCACTGGATGGCCGATAGCAACCAATTCTATATCGCAAAGGGGCTGGCGGGCCTGACGGCCCGCGCGCGGCGGTAAAATAATGCATCACCAGCCCGTTTTCCGCCCCCTCAGATGTTCAATCCCTCCCGCGACCAAGTCCGCGAATTCTTTATCGAAACCTGGCGCAAACACCGCGCTTCCGACGTGCTGACGCCGCTCGAGGCCATCGCGCTGGACTGGATCATCGAACATCCCGAGTACCACGGCGACCTGGAAAACCCCGAGGCCATGACGGCCGAATACTCGGTGGAAAAGGGCCGCACCAACCCCTTTCTGCACCTGTCCATGCACCTGGCCATTGCAGAGCAGCTGTCCATCGACCATCCGCCGGGAATCCGGCAGGCCTACCAGCAGCTGGTGGCGCGCGGCGACGCGCACCAGGCCGCGCATGAAATCATGGAATGCCTGGGCCAGGTGGTCTGGGAAGCGCAGCGCCTGGGCACGCCGCTGGACAGCGACACGTATATCGACCTGATCCGCCAGCGCGCCAGCCGCTGAACTTGGCGCCCGCCTAAAAAGCCCCCCACGCTGCGCCTTCGGCTTGCTGCCCCCCGAGGGGGCCTTTTTCCCTTGGGGCGGCCCGGCGGAAAAAAAAGCCCCCACGCTGCGCCTTCGGCTTGCTGCCCCCCCGAGGGGGCCTTTTTTCCTTGGGGCGGCCCGGCGGAAAAAAAGCCCTCGAACTCCGAGGGCTTTCTTGTTTCCGGGACCGATTCAGACGGCTTACCTACGCACGCCCAGGTCGCTGGGCTGCGCAGCCAGCCAGGCCGCCACATTGGAGATGTCCTGGTCGGACAACTGGGTCGCGAACGCGCCCATGATGGGGTTCTTGCGCACGTTGGCCGTGGCTGCGCTGCCGGAGGCGCCGCGCTTGTAGGCCTTCAGGGCGTGGACCAGGTAGTCCGCGTGCTGGCCAGCCAGGGTCGGATAGGCCGGATCCACGGCCGTCTTGGCGTCCGCGCCGTGGCAGGACGCGCAGTTGAATTTGTCGAAGACGGCCTTGCCGGCCGCCAGGTCCTGCGCCTGGGCGGCAACGCCCGTCATGGCCAGGGTCGCGCCCGCAAGGGCAAGCATGTAGCGATTCATGTGTTTGCCCCCTTACTTGAGATTCGAGTAGTACGCGGCCAGATCGGCGATGTCCTGGTCGGACAGGCTGCCGGCGATGGCGTCCATCGTGGGATGGCTGCGCGCGCCTTTCTTGTACTCGTTGAGGGCGGTTTCGATGTACTTGGCATTCTGCCCAGCAATCATCGGCACGTGGTACAGCTCGGGAAACGTTGCCTTGTAGCCTTCGATGCCGTGGCAACCGATGCACATGGAAACCTTGTCGCGGGCGTTCTGGACATTACCGACCACTGCTGCGTCAGCAGCAACAGACTGGCCGGCGATCGCACAGGATGCCAACGCGGCCAACACGGATACCGTGTACTTCAGAGAGGTTCGCAACTTCATTGGAATGGCTCTTCTTGGTATGGCTAAGGACTAGGGCCTGCTCACACGAAAAGGCCCTCGGCAAACACGTTGCGGGTCGAACCCAAAGCAAAACCGCCTGATTGTACGATAATTGCTCAGGATTAATACCTCCACTATGGTATTGATCACCGTCAAATCTCAGAAGCCATCAGACCATGTCCGCAGCCCAGTCCGCTACTTCCGCCTCGCCAGACCGCTTCGACGGGACCGACAACTATGTCGCCACCGATGACCTGAAACTCGCCGTCAACGCCGCCCTCACCTTGCAGCGCCCGCTGCTGATCAAGGGCGAACCCGGCACCGGCAAGACCATGCTGGCCGAGGAAGTGGCGCGGGCGCTGGGGCGGCCGCTGCTGCAGTGGCACATCAAGTCCACTACCAAGGCCCATCAGGGCCTGTACGAATACGACGCGGTGTCGCGCCTGCGCGACTCGCAGCTGGGCGACGAAAAGGTCCGCGACATCCGCAACTACATCGTGCAGGGCACGCTGTGGCAGGCCTTCCAGTCGGCCGAGCCGGTGGTGTTGCTGATCGATGAGATCGACAAGGCCGACATCGAATTCCCCAACGACCTGCTGCGTGAACTGGACCGCATGGAATTCCACGTGTACGAAACGCGCGAGACCATCTCGGCGCGGCATCGTCCGCTGGTCATCATCACGTCCAACAACGAAAAGGACCTGCCCGACGCGTTCCTGCGCCGCTGCTTCTTCCACTACATCCGCTTCCCCGACCGCGAGACCATGCGCGACATCGTGGCCGTGCACTATCCGCATCTGAAGCAGGAGGTGCTGCGTGCCGCGCTGGATACCTTCTTCGCGCTGCGCGACGCGCCGGGCCTGAAGAAAAAGCCGTCCACCTCCGAACTGCTGGACTGGCTGCGCCTGCTGCTGGCCGAAGGCTCGACCGCCGCCGAGATCGACGCGCACACGGCCACGGCCGTGCCGCTGATGGCCGGCGCGCTGCTCAAGAACGAGCAGGACGTGCACCTGCTGGAACGCCTGGCGGCCATGACGCGCGGCGGCCAGCGCCGCTGATCCGCCATCACCCACCAGCGGCCCGCCCATGCTGATCGACTTCTTCTACCACCTCAGGGCGCACAAGCTCCCCGTCTCGGTCAAGGAATACCTGACCCTGGTGGACGCCCTGCGCCAGGACCTCATGGCGCCCACGCTGGACGAGTTCTACTTCCTGGCGCGCGCCACGCTGGTCAAGGACGAGGCGCTCTACGACCGCTACGACAAGGCTTTCGGCGCCTACTACAAGGGCATCGCGGCCGCCTTGCCGCCAGGCAAGGAAATCCCGCTGGACTGGCTCATCAAGCAGTTCGAAAAAAGCCTGAGCCCGGAAGAAAAGGCCGCGATCGAGAAGCACGGCTGGGACAAGCTGATGGAGCTCTTCAAGGAGCGCCTGGAAGAACAGAAGGAACGCCATGCCGGCGGCAGCAAATGGATCGGCACTGGCGGCTCTTCGCCTTTCGGCAATGGCGGCTACCACCCCGAGGGCATACGCGTGGGCGGTAACTCGGCCGGCAACCGCAGCGCGGTCAAGGTCTGGGACATGCGCCAGTTCAAGGACTACGACGACCAGGTCGAGCTGGGCACGCGCAACTTCAAGGTGGCGCTGCGCCGCCTGCGGCGCTTCGCAAGGCAAGGCGCCGAAATGGAACTGGACCTGGACGACACCATCGCCAGCACCGCGCGCAATGCCGGTCACCTGGACCTGCGCATGGTCCCCGAGCGCCACAACACCGTCAAGGTGCTGATGCTGCTGGACGTGGGCGGCAGCATGGACGACCACATCGGACGCGTCGAAGAACTGTTTTCGGCGGCGCGCAGCGAATTCCGCAACCTGGAGGTCTACTACTTCCACAACTGCCCGTACGAAAGCCTGTGGCAAAGCAACCGCCGGCGCCAGAATGAACGCTTCGACACCTGGGACGTGCTGCGCAAGTACAACCCGGATTGGCGCCTGATCATCGTCGGCGACGCCACCATGAGCCCCTACGAAATCCTGCAGCCGGGCGGCTCCGTCGAGCACTACAACAAAGAGCCTGGCGCCGAATGGATGCGCCGCCTGCTGGACGCCTGGCCGAAATCGGTCTGGCTCAACCCCGAGCCCACCGCATCCTGGCAATACCGCCAGTCCATCGCGCTGATGCGCGACATCATGCAGGGCCGCATGTACCCCGTGACGGTCGCCGGCCTGGAACAGGCCATGCGGGTGCTATCGAAGTAGGATTGCCGGTCACCCGTCGACCGGCTTTTCAGGCGTATCCAGCGTCAGCTGATAGAACGCCAGATCCAGCCAGCGCCCGAACTTGAAGCCTGCCTCGCGGATGGTGCCCGCGTGCCTGAAGCCCAGTTTCTCGTGCAGGCGGATGCTGCCCTGGTTGCTTGCGTCGATGCCGCCGACCAGCACGTGCACCTGATTGGCGCGCGCCCGCTGGATCAGCTCGCGCATCAGCGCCTCGCCCAAGCCCAGTCCGCGAAAGCGTCCGTCCACATACACGGAATGCTCCACCGAATACTTGAAGGCAGGCCAGGCGCGGAAGGTGCCGTAGCTGGCGAAGGCCATCAGCTCGCCGGCTGCGTTCTCGTACCCCAGCACCGGAAAACCGCCCTGCTGCTTGGCCTGGAACCAACCCTGCATCGCCTCGCGTGGCCGCGGCTTGTAGTCGTACAGCGCGGTGGAATTGGCGATGGCGTCGTTGAATATGGCCAGTATCTGGTCGGCATGGCGCTCATGCGTGCAATCGACCAGGGTTGCGCCATCCGGCGCGCGGGTTTCGGCGTGCGTAATCATGGCGCAAATTGTAGCGAGCCGCGCGGCCTTGCGGCTATTGGATTCGCGCCCGTCACTGGCAAAAAAAACCGGCGGAGCCGCCGGTTCAATATGGGATGTTGCCGCTTCTGGCCACTCTCAGGCGGCGCGGCTCTCCGCTGATCGGGCGGCGGGCGGCTCGCGGCGCAGGCCGGGGCAACTGCGCCATGCAAGCTCATCCGCATCCATGTCCAGATCGAACAGATCGTTGGCGGCTGGCCAGGGATGGCTGCGCGCCGCGGCGCCTTCCATTTCCAGCACATGCCCGGCAAAGCCCCGGGGCGAGCCTCCGCACTCCGCAAAATAACGTTGTGTGCTCAAGTCCACCACGTAGGTGGTCATGTCATGGGTCAGTATGGCCACGAATTGGCCGTCATCGCTGGCATAGGCGTACTGAAACTGTCCTTTGATCCCGTCGCCGCTCAAGGAGCTGCCGGTCAATTGGGACAAGGCACGCGTGACGATCTCGGTCAGCATGGGTCGTTCCTCCGGTAAATGCGCCGGCACGATGCCGGCGGCGAAGGCGCGAACGACAAGCACCGGCGCCGCGCACGAAGCGGCGTCTGGCGTTGGACGGGAAACCTGTGGGCGGGCTGTCGCGCATCCCGTCTGCAACTGGGTCTGCAACTAGGTACTGCGTGCTGAAAAGCTTACACCCGCAAGCCCGGAGGGCTCAAATCAGCCCGCCGTTTGGTCATATTGCGACGCAGCATCGTGCCTGGACGGCGCTCTCGGACCCTTATGCCGCCGCAACCGGCGTGGCGCCTGCATCTGCGTCACCATTTTCTCGCGCGCGCCAGTCCTGGCGCCCGATCCGGTACAGCACATGCCGGCATAGCGGATGCCCCGGCGGGACGGCGGGATGGTCGAAGCCTTCTGGCTCCAGCCTCATGCCCAAGCGGTCCATCACCGCGCGCGAGCGCAGATTGCCCGTGGCCGTGAAGGCCACGATCTGGTCCAGCCCGACTTGTTCGAACCCCGCGCGCAAGGCTGCTTCGGCCGCTTCGCTGGCGTAGCCCTTGCCCCAGTGCCGCTGCGCCAGGCGCCAGCCTATCTCCACGCCTGGCGCGAACGGCAGGGTGGGCGCCAGCGGCTTGATGCCGACAAAACCGATGAAAGGCGCCACGCCCGGCGCTTCCACGGCCCAGAAGCCCCAACCGTGCTCGTCGATGCCGGCAGCCAGCCTGTCGGCGAGCGCATCGCTTTCCTGTGCGTTCAGCGGCAGCAGGTACTCGGTGACGCGGGGATCCTGGTTCAGCGCCGCGAAAGGTTCACGGTCGGCGGCGCGCCATTGGCGCAGCACCAGGCGGGGCGTTTCGACTTCCAGGGATAAAGACATGGCGGACTTCCTTGCTTGCGGTCCCGGGCCGCGCGCCGCGGCGAACACCGCCCCACGCCCCTGAACCATTGCCAACGTATACACTCCAACGGATTCTGCCATGCCAAAGGAATTGTCTGCCATGCGCCTGTCCCTGTCGAAGCTGCCGCGCCCGCTGAGCGTGCTGCTGTTTTCCTCCTTCCTGGCCTTTCAGGCCGGCGCCGCCAGCCTGCCGGCGGGCGTCTCGGAGGCCGCCTCGATTGAAGGCATCACCGAATACCGCCTGGCCAACGGCCTGAGAGTGCTGCTGGTTCCCGACGAATCCAAGCCGTCCACCACCGTCAACATGACCTACCTGGTGGGCTCGCGCAACGAGAACT
The DNA here is from genome assembly GCF_002192695.1 of Achromobacter xylosoxidans. Classification (GTDB taxonomy): domain Bacteria; phylum Pseudomonadota; class Gammaproteobacteria; order Burkholderiales; family Burkholderiaceae_B; genus Achromobacter; species Achromobacter xylosoxidans_C. Next base: position 35,911 of record NZ_MTLG01000052.1, on the reverse strand, counting down.
ACGGCCAGACGGGCATGGCGCACCTGCTGGAGCACATGCTGTTCAAGGGCACATCCACCACCCGCAACGCCATGGGCGAGTTCTCGCGCCGCGGCCTGCAGGCCAACGGCTCGACCTCCAGCGACCGCACCAACTATTTCGCCAGCTTCGCCGCCAACCCCGAGACCCTCAAGTGGTACCTGGGCTGGCAGGCCGATGCCATGGTCAATTCCTTGATCGCCAAGGAAGACCTGGATTCGGAAATGACCGTGGTCCGCAACGAAATGGAAAGCGGCGAGAACAGCCCCTTCCGCATCCTGATGCAGAAGATGCAGTCCGCGGCCTTCCAGTGGCACAGCTACGGCAAGAACACCATCGGCGCCCGCTCCGACGTCGAGAACGTGGACATCGGCCAGTTGCGCGCCTTCTATCACGAGTACTACCAGCCCGATAACGCCGTGCTGATCGTGGCGGGCAAGTTCGACCCGCAGGCGACCCTGACCGACATCGAGGAAACGCTGGGCAAGCTGCCCAAGCCCGAGCGCAAGCTCCCGCCCGAATACACGGTTGAACCGGCGCAGGACGGCGAACGTTCCGTGACCCTGCGCCGCACGGGCGGCACGCCGCTGGTGGCGGCCATGTACCACATCCCCGCCGCCGGCAGCGCCGACTTCGTGCCGCTGGACCTGGCTGCCACCATCCTGGCCGACACGCCCTCGGGCCGTCTCTACCACGCGCTGGTCCCGACCAAGCTGGCCTCGGGCGTGTTCGGCTTCACCATGGAAAACCTGGACCCGGGCCTGGCGATGTTCGCCGCCCAACTGACGCCGGGCAAGAGCCTGGACGCCGCCATGAAGGCGCTGACCGGCACGCTGGAGTCCCTGGCCAAGAAGCCGTTCACCCAGCAGGAGCTGGATCGCGCCCGCAGCAAATGGCTGACCGCCTGGGAGCAGACCTACAGCGATCCTGAACAAGTCGGCGTGGCGCTGTCCGAGGCCATCGCCGCCGGCGACTGGCGTTTGTTCTTCCTGCAGCGTGACCGTGCCCGCAAGGCCACGCTGGCCGAAGTGCAGCGCGCCGCGACCACCTACCTGGTCCAAAGCAACAGCATCGAAGGGCGCTACATCCCCACCGAGAAGCCCGTGCGCGCGCCGCAGGAGCAACGCGTGGACCTGACCGCCGTATTCAAGGACTACAAGGGCGATCCGGACTTCAAGGCTGCCTCGGCCTTCGATCCCACGCCCGAGAACATCGACAAGCTGACGCAACGCAAGAAGCTGGATCTGCCCAACGGCCCCGTGCAGTTGGCGCTGCTGCCCAAGGCCACGCGCGGCAACCGGGTGCAGGCGCAGATGCTGATCCAGTTCGGCAATGAAAAAGACCTGCTCGGCCAGCGCGTGAATTCCAGCGCCGTGGCCGACCTGCTGACCCGCGGCACGGCCAAGCTGTCGCGCCAGGACATCCAGGACCGCCTGGACAAGCTGCAGGCCGAACTCGGCTTCAGCGGCGGCGGCACCACGCTCAAGATCGCCATGTCGACCAAAGGCGAAAACCTGCCCGAACTCACCGCCCTGGCGCTGGACATCGTGCGCAACGCCAATTTCCCCAAGGAACAACTCGAGGAATACCAGCGCCAGCTCGAAACCTCGATCCAGAACGCCATGACCGAACCCTCGGCGCTGGCCGGACGCGCGCTGGCCCGCCAGGACAACCCGTGGCCCGCCAATGACCTGCGCTACGTGCCGACCTTCGAGGAATCGCTGGCTGGCGTGCGCGCCCTGAATCGCGACGCCCTGGTCAAGTTCCATTCCAAGTTCTACGGCGCCGGCAACATCGAGTACTCGGCGGTCGGCGATTTCGAGCCCGCAGCCGTCGAGAACGCGCTCAAGACCGGACTGGCCGGCTGGAAGAAGGCGCCCGCCTACACCCGCGTGCCCAACCCGTACCGTGACATTCCCGCCAAACAGTTCGACATCGACACGCCGGACAAGGCCAATGCGTTCTACATCTCGCGCATGCCGCTGAAGCTGCAGGACACGGACGCGGACTACGCCGCGCTGTACCTGGCCAACTACCTGTTCGGCGCCTCCGAAACCTCGCGCCTGTGGAACCGCGTGCGCGAAACCGACGGCCTGTCTTACAACGTGCGCAGCTCGCTGGCGGTCTCGTCGTTCGAGCCCTCCGCCAGCTGGACCATGTACGCCATCTACGCGCCGCAAAACCGCGAGCGCCTGGAAAAGGCCATCGGCGAAGAACTGGCGCGCGTACTGAAGGACGGCTTCACGGACAAGGAAATCTCGGACGGCATCACGGCCTTGCTGAACTACCGCAACCTGGCCCGCGCCCAGGACGACGTCCTGGCCAGCACCTGGCTGGACTACATGCAGCGCGGCCGCACGTTCGCCTGGTCCGCCGACATGGACAAGAAGATCTCCGCGCTGACGGCCGACTCGGTCAATGCGGCTTTGCGCAAGTATCTGCGCGCGGACGGTTTCAGCACCGCGGTTGCCGGCGACTTCAAGAAGAAGCCGGCGCCCTGACCAAGCCCGCCTCGCTCAAGCCCCGCTGCGGCGGGGCTTTTTTTGGCTTTCCGGCGCTGGTCAGCTCACCAAAATTCACCAGAACATCCCCCGACTATGCCAAAAATGGATGAAATCATAAAAGCGAACGTGATTACTCGATTATTTGGAAAGATGTTTTCAAGGAATACGGGTTTATCCCAGGTGGGATAACGAGCACAATTCAGTCATCGGGAACACACAACGAACCACGACGGAGGGCCGCCGGATTCGGTCCCCAACCAAGACGAATTGGAGGTCTACCATGAAAACCCTAACCACCACCCTGCTGCTATCCCTGGCCCTGGTTGGCGTTGGCGCCCAAGCCGCCGGCGTGGAACAAGCCAAGAGCAGCGCCCAGGTCGCGACCGAACTGCAGCAAGCCAAGGCCAGCGGCCAGTACACCTTCGGCGAGCTGGACTATCCGCCCGCCCTGCCCCAGACCACCAGCCTGAGCTCGCAGGAAGTGCAAGCCCAGCTGCAACAAGCCAAGATCAGCGGCCAGTACACCTTCGGTGAACTGGAATACCCGGCGGCCGTGTCCGCCCCCGCCAGCGCCAAGACGCGCGCTGATGTCCAGCAGGAACTGGCGCAAGCCAAGGCCAGCGGCCAATACACGTTCGGCGAACTCGAGTACCCGCCGATCACCCGGTGAGCTGCTTGCTGTGGCCCGGCCGGCCTCGGACGGCATCATGGTTTGAGGCCGGTTTTTTATCGGCGACAGCGGCGGTCGATGTAGCAGTAGAAGTAGAAGTTGAAGTTGATATAGCAGTAGCAGCACCTGGGACCGCGGCGTAAGCCGCGGTCTTTTCGCATTCCCGGACAATGGGATGACATACTGTGCGGCACGAATACTCTAGCCGTTTCTGCGAGGAGCCTATGTCGCCGATTGATTTCAAAGCCATCGCCGATGACCTGCCCGCTGCATGGAAGTCAGTTGTAGCCGGTCAAGTCGGACCTGCAAGGATCAAGATCCTGCGCATGGATGGCCAATCCTACGACAGTGAGACTCACGACTATAACGAAGCGCTGCTGGTCATCAACGGCCTGATGCGCCTGTTCGTCGAAGGAGCGGAGGTCGTCGTCGAGGCCGGGCAGATGTATTTGGCACAGGCCGGCGTTCCGCACGCGGTCCTGCCAGGCAGCCACGGTACCCTGGTCATCATCGACGTATAGGAATTCCAGCCCGGGCGCGTCAGGAGGCATAAAAAAACCGCGACAAACTTGTCGCGGTTTTCTCGTTTCTTCAGCCGATTCAGCTGAAGAATTCCTTCACCCGGTCGGTCCAGGACTTGCTTTGCGGCGAATGGCGGTCGCCGCCGTCGTTCAGCGAAGCCTCGAACTGGCGCAGGATGTTCTTCTGGTCGTCGCTCAGGCGCACCGGCGTTTCCACCACCACATGGCAGTACAGATCGCCCGGGTAGCTGCCGCGCACGCCGCGGATGCCCTTGCCGCGCAGGCGGAAGGTCTTGCCGGACTGCGTGCCTTCGGGGATCGAGATCTCGGCCTTGCCGCCCAGCGTCGGCACCTGGAGCTCGCCGCCCAACGCCGCCGAGGTGAACGGGATGGTCAGTTCGCAGTGCAGGTCGTCGCCGTCGCGCTGGAAGATCTTGTGCTGCTTGATGTGGATTTCCACATACAGGTCGCCCGGAGGGCCGCCGTTGATGCCCGGTTCGCCGTTGCCGCTGGAGCGGATGCGCATGCCGTCGTCGATGCCGGCCGGAATCTTGACCTGCAGCGTCTTGTTGCGACGGATGCGGCCCACGCCATCGCAAGCGGGGCAGGGATCGGTGATTTCCTTGCCGTTGCCATGGCAGGTCGGGCAGGTCTGCTGCACGCTGAAGAAACCCTGCTGCATGCGCACAGCGCCCGAGCCGCCGCAGGTGCGGCAGGTCTTGGGCGAGGTGCCGACCTTGGCGCCGGAGCCATGGCAGGTGTCGCAGTTTTCCCAGCTGGGCACGCGGATCTCGGTGTCGAAGCCGGCTGCGGCCTGCTCCAGCGTGATTTCCAGCGCGTACTTCAGGTCGGCGCCGCGGTAGACCTGCGGGCCGCCGCCACGGCGGCCACCGCCGCCGCCGCCGCCGAAGATTTCGCCGAAGATGTCGCCGAAGGCGTCGGCAAAACCGCCGCCCATGCCACCGCCCATGCCGGCGGAATTGGGATCCACGCCCGCATGCCCATAGCGGTCGTAGGCGGCGCGCTTCTGATCGTCACCCAGGACCTCGTAGGCTTCCTTGGCTTCCTTGAACTTCTCTTCGGCTTCTTTGCTGTCCGGATTGCGATCCGGATGGTACTTCATGGCCAGCTTTCGATAGGCCTTCTTGAGGTCGTCATCCGAGGCGTTCTTCGCAACGCCCAAGACTTCGTAATAGTCACGTTTTGCCATGATCCGTGGGCTCGAAAACGAGCCTTCTTTTCAGTGCTACAGAATGAGTACGCCCGGTAGGCGGATTTCTCCGGCTACCGGGCGGCAGAGGCAGGTCAGCGCCCGGCCATTATTGGTCGCGCTTGACTTCCTTGAAGTCGGCGTCGACGACATTGTCGTCCACCGGCTTCGCGTTGTCGGCCGCTTGCTGCTGGCCGGCGGCTTGCTGCGCCTGCATGTCGGCGTACATCTTTTCGCCCAGCTTCTGCGAAACCGTCGACAGGGCTTCCACCTTGGCGTCGATCGCGGCCTTGTCGCCTTCCTTCAGCGTATCTTCCAGTTCCTTGATGGCGGCTTCGATACCTTCCTTTTCGGAGGCCTCGAGCTTATCGCCGTACTCGGTCAGCGACTTGCGGGTGGCATGCACCAGCGCATCGGCCTGGTTGCGCGACTGGGCCAGCTCGGCGACGCGGTGATCTTCCTCGGCGTTGGCCTCGGCATCCTTGACCATGCGCTGGATCTCGTCTTCCGACAGACCCGAGTTGGCCTTGATGGTGATCTTGTTTTCCTTGCCGGTGCCCTTGTCCTTGGCGGACACGTGCAGGATGCCGTTGGCGTCGATGTCGAACGTGACTTCGATCTGCGGCATGCCGCGGGGCGACGGCGGGATCCCTTCGAGATTGAACTCGCCCAGGGCCTTGTTGCCCGCGGCGATTTCGCGCTCGCCCTGGAACACCTTGATCGTCACGGCCGGCTGGTTGTCGTCAGCGGTCGAGAAGGTCTGCGAGAACCGGGTCGGGATGGTCGTGTTCTTCTGGATCATCTTGGTCATCACGCCGCCCAGGGTTTCGATGCCCAGGGACAGGGGGGTGACGTCCAGCAGCAGCACGTCCTTGCGGTCGCCCGACAGCACGGAGCCCTGGATGGCGGCGCCAGCGGCGACGGCTTCATCGGGGTTCACGTCCTTGCGCGGATCCTTGCCGAAGAATTCCTTCACCTTTTCCTGGACCTTGGGCATGCGGGTCATGCCGCCGACCAGGATCACGTCGTCGATGTCGGAAACCTTCACGCCGGCGTCCTTGATGGCCACGCGGCAGGGCTCGATCGTGCGTTCGATCAGTTCTTCGACCAGCGCTTCCAGCTTGGCGCGCGTGATCTTCAGGTTCAGGTGCTTCGGACCCGAGGCGTCCGCCGTGATGTACGGCAGGTTGATTTCGGTCTGCTGCGTCGAGGACAGTTCGATCTTGGCCTTTTCAGCGGCTTCCTTCAGGCGCTGCAGGGCCAGCACGTCCTTGGACAGATCCACGCCTTGTTCTTTCTTGAACTCGGCAATGATGTAGTCGATGATGCGCTGGTCGAAGTCTTCGCCGCCCAAGAAGGTGTCGCCGTTGGTCGACAGCACTTCGAACTGCTTTTCGCCGTCCACGTCGGCGATTTCGATGATGGACACGTCGAACGTGCCGCCGCCCAGGTCATAGACGGCGATCTTGCGGTCGCCCTTTTCGGTCTTGTCCAGGCCGAACGCCAGCGCGGCAGCGGTGGGTTCGTTGATGATGCGCTTGACTTCCAGGCCGGCGATGCGGCCGGCGTCCTTGGTGGCCTGGCGCTGGCTGTCGTTGAAGTAGGCGGGCACAGTGATGACGGCCTCGGTCACTTCCTCGCCCAGGTAGTCCTCGGCGGTCTTCTTCATCTTGCGCAGCACGTCGGCCGACACTTGGGGAGGCGCCATCTTCTTGCCGCGCACTTCCACCCAGGCGTCGCCGTTGTCGGCCTTGACGATGGCATAGGGCATCAGGTTGATGTCCTTTTGCACAGCCTTTTCTTCGAACTTGCGGCCGATCAGGCGCTTCACCGCGTACAGGGTGTTGCGCGGATTGGTCACGGCCTGGCGTTTGGCCGGCGCGCCGACCAGGGTTTCGCCATCGTCCATGTAGGCGACGATGGAGGGAGTGGTGCGAGCGCCTTCCGCGTTTTCAATGATTTTGACCTGCCCGCCGTCCATGACAGCCACGCAGCTGTTGGTCGTGCCCAGGTCAATGCCAATAATCTTGCTCATGGTCGGTTACCTTGATTGAATCTATGAAAATAGGGAGAAACTTCTTGTCCCCACATAACTGGGGCTGCCCGCAGGGTTTTTCAAGACGCCGGGCCGGAATTTTCTACAACCGGTTCCTGCAAACGGCGGATGGCCCCGGTGAACTGCGGCAAGCCGGGCCAGCCCGTGATGCGGCCCAGCCGCTTGCCCGCCCGATACAGCACAAAAGTGGGGACGCCATGCAGGGCAAAGCGCCTTCCCAGCGCCTCGTCCGCGTAGACGTCGGCTTCGAACCAGGTCAGGCCCAGTTCCAGCAGCGCGTCCCGATGCAGCAAGGCGGTCTGCTTGAAAATATTGCAGTTATAGCAATCCTGTCCCCACAGGAACACGCAGCGCAGATCCGTCCCCGGCGCCTGCACCACCGCCGCGTCGAATCCCTCGGTGTCGACATGCCGCATGTCGAACGCCTGGAATACCTGGGCGGGGTCGAACCGGGGATCCGTCATGGCTTGCGGCCGGTTCAGCCCTGGCCTGCGGACACCACCACCAGCGCCGGACGCAGGGTCCGGTCGGCGATGGCATAGCCCTTCTGCAGCAGCTGGACCACGGTATTGGCGGGCTGCTCGGCGGGGATGGACGAAATGGCCTGATGCTGATGCGGGTCGAACTTGTCGCCCTGCGCCGGCGCGATTTCCTTGAGCAGATTGCGCTCGAAGCCGGCCGTCAATTGCTTGAGCGTCACTTCGACGCCTTCGCGCAGCGTTTCAACGGTCTGGTCAGGCTGGGCCAGGGCGGCTTCCAGGCTGTCCTTGACCGGAACCAGGCTTTCGGCGAACGACTCGATGCCGAACTTGCGCGCCTTGGACACGTCTTCCTGGGCGCGGCGGCGCACGTTCTCGGCTTCGGCCCGTATGCGCAGAAGCTGGTCCTGCTGCTCATTGACGGTGGCCTGGGCGGCGTCCAGCTGGGCGCGCAACTCGTTCAGCTCGGCCTGCACGGCGTCCTCGGCGGCGGAGGCCGCATCGGCGTTCCGGCCGACTTCGGGCGTCTGATCTACAGGCTCGTTGGGTGCCGTCATGGGGAATCCTCCAAAAAGTATGGCTTTCGCAGACATGAATGGGGGCCAATACCCCTATTTCAAGCCCGGGAAAGCAAATATTCCCTGACGGCGCTGGGTAGCGGAGGCAGGCGGAATGTAATCAAAAATTCGCCCAATCTCTGCCAATTGCCGTCAAATATCAGACTGCAAGCATAGATTCAGCATTTTCCCCTGCCATCCTGCAAATGGCGGACGCCTGCCGCGGCAAACTACTTCTTGTGCGGTTGCGCGGGTGCGGCAGGATCGCTGGCGGGAAAACTGTCCTTCAGGGCGCGATCCACGTCCCGGTCTTCGTCGGGCTCGGGGCTGATTGCAATGGGATCGCTGGCGGGAAAGGTCTCGGCCAAGGCCTCGTCCAGTTCGTGTTCCACCTGATCTTCGTCCACGGGGGTGCTGACCTGCCCCTTTTTGACGATCTTTCCAGTCTTGGGATCATGGTGCATGCGCCTTCTCCTTCAAGTCCGTGATTTGCGTGGGCCATCCCTGCAAGTGGCGTGCCACCAGGTCGGCCAGCCCCGCGATCCAGGCCGGATCGTCGTTGATCGCCGGGATGTAGCGAAAACGCTTGCCGCCGGCCCCGATAAAGGCGTCGCGGCACTCCAGGCTGATCTCTTCCAGGGTTTCCAGACAGTCTGCCACAAAACCCGGACACACCACATCGACCTCGGTCACGCCGGCCGCGGCCAGCGCCTTCAGGGTGGGCTCGGTATAGGGCTCCAGCCAACGGGCAGTGCCGAAGCGGCTCTGGAAGGTCACCTCGATCTGCTCACGCGGCAGCGACAGGCGCTGGGACAGCAGGCGCGCCGTGTCCATGCAATCGCGGTAGTAGGGATCGCCCAGCTCGATCGAATAGCGCGGCAGGCCATGGAAGCTCATGACCAGCTTCTGCGGCTTGCCGTGTTCCTGCCAGTGGCGCTCGATGCGGCCGGCCAGCGCGTCCAGGTAGTCCGGCTCTTCGTGGAAGCGCTTGATGAAGCGCAGTTCGGGCTGATCGCGCAGGCGGCCGGCATGGCGCGTGACCGCGTCCACCACCGTGGCGGTGGTGCTGGCGGCGTACTGGGGATAGAGCGGGACGGTCAGGATGCGCTCGCAGCCCTGCCGGCGCAGGCGCGAGATGGCGTCCGGAATCGAGGGGTTGCCGTAGCGCATGCCAAGCTCCACCAGGGCATCGATCCCGGCCTCGGCCAGGGCGGCGCGCACGCCGTCGGCCTGGCGCTGGCTGTACACCATCAGCGGCGAACCTTCCTTCATCCAGACGCCGGCGTAGCGCGGCTCCAGTTTCTTGGGCCGCATGGTCAAGACCAGGCAATGCAGGATGGGCTTCCACAGATAGCGCGGAATCTCGATCACGCGCGGGTCGGACAGGAACTCGCCCAGGTACTTGCGTATGTCCTGCTTGCCCGGCGTGTCCGGGGTGCCCAGGTTCACCAGCAGCACGCCGACCTTGCCCGGTCCGCGCGGCGCGGGGTCTTCGTCGAAGGGGTCATCCTGCTCGGGTTCCGGCAGATAGCGCTCAGGCCACAGGTACTTGAACAGGCGAAGAAACACAAACACTCCCCTTCCTCCGCGAGGAGGACGTAGCTTTGGATGGACCTACTGGTTGTGGCTGAGGGCGTTGGACAGCAAGCGCGCCGTGATATCCACGATGGGAATGACGCGTTCGTAGGCCATGCGCGTGGGACCGATCACGCCCAGCGTGCCCACGACCTTGCCGTCCACGCCGTAAGGCGCGGTGATGACCGAGACTTCTTCCATCGGCACCAGCTGCGAATCGCCGCCGATGTAGATCTGCACGCCCTGGGCGCGGGTGGACACGTCCAGCAACTGCAGCAGATCGGTCTTTTTCTCGAACAGCGAGAACATCTTGCGCAGGCGGTCCATGTCGGAGGCGATGTCGGTCACGTCCAGCAGCTTGCGCTCTCCGGAGATGACCATGGCGTCGCCGTCCTCGGCGGCTTCCGCGCTGGCTTCGACCGCGGCCTGCATCAGCCGCGAGATGTCTTCGCGCAGTTGCGCCAGCTCGGTCGACAGCGTCTGCCGCACGGCATTGAAGGACTTGCCGGCGAAATGCATGTTGAAGAAATTGCCGGCTTCCAGCAATTCCGCCTCGGCGTAGTCGCGCTGGACGAAAAGGATGCGGTTTTGAACATCGCCGTCGGGCGTGACGATGATGAGCAGCACGCGCTTGTCGGACAGGCGGATGAATTCGATCTGGCGGAACACCTGGGCGCGCTTGGGCGTCAGCACCACCCCCGCGAACTGGGTCAGGTTGGACAGCAAGGCCGCCGCGGCGTTGACCGCGCGCGTGGGTTCGGCGGCTGCAAGCATCTCGCCCATGTTGTGGGGCTCGAGCTGGTAGGACTGCACCGCCAGCAGCGAATCGACGAACATGCGGTAGCCCCGCGGCGTGGGCACGCGGCCGGCGGAGGTGTGCGGGCTGTGGATCAGTCCCAGTTCTTCGAGATCCGCCATGACATTGCGGATCGTGGCCGGGGACAAGTCGAATACTTTCGATAGCGTCCGCGAGCCGACTGGCTGCCCATCGGCGATATAGCGTTCGATCAACGCTTTCAGTAGTGCGCGTGCGCGGTCATCCATAACAAGTATTTTAGGGAATCTTTTTCAATTGAGGCGATTTTTGTCCCGCAAGCACATATGCGGCCCCATATAATCGGCTAAACCGCCCATTCCGGGCAGGTTTCGGCTTCTGGTCCGGCCTTTTTTGATACGCAAGCAGCCATGCATTTTCCTACCGTAGCCCTGATCGGCAGATACCAGGACACCGGCCTGGACACACCGCTGAGAGCGCTCGCCCATGCGCTGACGCAAGCGGGCCGGCAGGTGCTCATCGATGCGGACACGGCGCGCAATACCGGGCTGACCGAATACCCCGTCGCCACGCTCGAGGAAATCGGCAAGACCGCGTCGCTGGCCGTGGTCATGGGCGGCGACGGCACCGTGCTGGGCGCAAGCCGCCACCTCGCTCCCTATGGCATGCCGCTGGTCGGCATCAACCACGGGCGCCTCGGTTTCATCACCGACATCGCGCTGCAGGACGCGCACGGCGCCCTGGCGCGCGTGCTCGAAGGCAGCTTCCAGATCGAGGAACGCATGCTGCTGGAAGGCAGCGTGTGGCGCGGCGACCAGAAGATGTATTCCGCATCCGCCCTGAACGACGTGGTGCTGAACCGCGCGGGACGCGGCGGCATGATCGAAGTGCGGGTGGAACTGGACGGCGCCTTCATGTACACGCAGCGCGCCGACGGCCTGATCATCGCCACGCCCACGGGCTCGACCGCGTACGCGCTGTCGGCCAACGGTCCCATCCTGCATCCGGGCATGAACGCCATGGTGCTGGTGCCCGTGGCGCCGCAGACGCTATCCAACCGCCCCATCGTCATTCCCGACAGCGGCGTGCTGAACATGACGCTCACGGCCATGGGCCGCGTGGAGGTCGGCGCCAGCGTGCATTTCGACATGCAGACCTGGTCCGACCTGCAGCCGGGCGACCGCATCGTCGTGCAGCGCGCACCCTATACCATCCGCTTCGTGCACCCCGAAGGCTACAGTTTCTTCTCCACCCTGCGCCGCAAGCTGCACTGGAACCTGATGCCCGAAGCCTCCGACAACGTAGAGTAGTAAGCGCCCCGACATGCTGCGCACCCTGCATATCCGCGACTTCGTCATCGTCGAACAGACCGAGATCCATTTCGGCCCCGGCTTCACCGTATTCTCCGGCGAAACCGGCGCGGGAAAATCCATACTGGTGGACGCGCTGGCGCTCGCGCTGGGCGAACGCGGCGACGCCAGCATGCTGCGCGAAGGCGCGCCGCGCGCCGACATCACCGCGGTCTTCGATACTCCCAAGGGCCTGATCGCCTGGCTGCAAGAGCGCGAGATCGACGCCGACACGGAACTGTCCTTGCGCCGCGTCATCGACGCCCAGGGCCGCAGCCGGGCCTACATCAACGGCACGCCGGCCACCGTGGCGCAATTGCGCGAACTGGGCGACAGCCTGGTCGACATCCATGGCCAGCACGCCCACCAAAGCCTGATGCGCGCCGACGCCCAGCGCGACCTGCTGGACGCCCACGGCGGCCATGGCGAACTGCGCAACGCGGTCGGCCAGGCCTGGAAGCAATGGCGCGCGCTGGCGCGCCAGCTGGAATCCGCCGAAAAGGACGCCGCCAGCCTGGCCACCGAACGGGATCGCCTGCAATGGCAGGTCGACGAACTCGATCACCTGAATCTCGGCCCCGACGAATGGGATGCGCTGCAGTCCGAGCACACGCGCCTGTCGCATTCGCAATCCCTGCTGGATGGCGCCACGCAGATCCTCGAAGCCCTGGACGGCGAGGGCGACTCCGCCCACCACCGGCTCACGTCCGCCAACCACCGCATCCAGCAGATGCTGCGCCATGATCCCGGCCTGCAAGGCGTCTACGACGAACTGGAATCCGCCCGTATCGCGGTGAGCGAAGCCGTGTCGGACCTGAACAACTACGTCAGCCGCGTCGATCTCGATCCGCAGCGGCTCGTGACGGTCGAAGCGCGCCTGGGCCTGGTGTTCGAAACCGCCCGCAAATTCCGTGTCGAGCCCGACGCGCTTTGCGAGCTGCGCGACACGCTGCATGCGCAGCTCAAGGCGCTGCAAGCCGCGGGCGACATCGATGCCCTGCGCGCCCAGACGCAGGCCGCACAGGCGCAGTACGACGCCACCGCCGCCAAGCTGACGACTGCGCGCCGCAAGGTCGCCAAGGACCTGGGCAAGCAGGTCACGCAGGCCATGCAGACGCTGGCCATGCAAGGCGGCAAATTCGAGCCCACGCTGGCCGAATCGGTGCCCTCCGCGCATGGCAACGAGCAGGTCGAATTCCTGGTGGCCGGCCATGCCGGCACCACGCCGCGTCCGCTGGCCAAGGTGGCCTCGGGCGGCGAACTGTCGCGGATTTCGCTGGCGCTGTCCGTCATCGCCAGCCGCGCCGCGCGCGTGCCCACCCTGATCTTCGACGAAGTCGACAGCGGCGTGGGCGGCGCGGTGGCCGAGGCCGTCGGCAAGCTGCTGCGCGAGCTCGGCGAACGCCATCAGGTGCTGTGCGTGACCCACCTGCCCCAGGTCGCCGCCTGCGCCAACAACCAGTTCCTGGTCAGCAAGGCCGAATCTCGGGGCGTCACCCGCTCCAGCATCGAAGAGCTGGACGCCTCCGCCCGCGTCGAGGAAATCGCGCGCATGCTGGGCGGCATCAAGCTCACCGCCACCACCCGCGAACACGCCCGCGAAATGCTGGCGGGCTTCGGCCAAGACTGAACTGCCGGCCCGCCGGCAGAAAAAGGGCCGATTCCCGCCATAAAAAAATCCCCTTCAACCGGAAGGGGATTTGGATCTCACTTGCCCGCCGCGAGCGTAGCCGTGGGCAGTCCGCAGGCCCGGATCAGCGGCCCTTCATGCAACTGCCGCAGATGCCGTACAACACCATGGCGTGGCTTTCCAACGCGAAGGAGTTGTCCTTGGCAATCTTTTGCTGGCGCTTTTCGATCTCGGGGTCCGAAAACTCGACGACCTTGCCGCAATTCGTGCAGATCAGGTGATCGTGGTGATCGCCGTCGTTGAGCTCGAACACCGCCTTGCCGCTGTCGAACTGGCTGCGGGCAAGGATGCCGGCCTGTTCGAACTGGGTCAGGACTCGGTAGACCGTCGCCAGCCCGATTTCGACGTTTTCGCCGATCAGGGCGCGATAGACGTCTTCCGCGCTCAGGTGCCGTTGATCCGATTTCCGGAAAATATCAAGAATTTTCAGGCGAGGGAACGTCGCCTTCAAACCCATGTTCTTCAGTTCGCTTTGGTCGCTCATGGTGTAATCGCTCTCCGTCCGCGTTGGCATGGGCAGGATAGGTTCACCGCGAGCCGGCTCACCGAAATCATGCCGCCACGCGGAACTATCCTTATGAAACCTTTATGATAACGGTTTTGTCTGCTTCCAAATAATAGGGGCGCGTAGTGTCCATGATTGCACGAATTCCCTCCCGCTCGCTGAAGACCGGCCTGATGGTGGCCGCCCTGGCCGTCGCCCTGGCCGGATGCTCGGGGGACAAGTGGGGCTTCCCCTACAAGGCCGGCGTCCAGCAAGGAAACTGGATCACCCAGGAACAGGTCGCCCTGCTGCAGCCCGGCATGACGCGCGAACAGGTGCGCTTCGCCCTGGGCAGCCCGACGCTGACCAGCGTGCTGCACGCCAACCGCTGGGACTACCCCTACTACTTCAAGCCCGGCTACGGCGACGCCCAGGAACGCAAATTCACCGTCTGGTTCGAAAACGACCGGCTGACCCGCTGGGAAGGCGACAAGCAGCCTGACCTGCAGCCCTACCAGATCAACACGCCCAACGCCGTCGCCGACGAAAAGGCGGAAAAGCGCCTCACGGAAGACGAGGCTCGCCAGAAGGAAGAGGCAGACCAGCTCAAGCGCGACTCCGCCGCTCCGGCCAGCCCCCTCAACCAGTATCCTGGCCAGCCCGGCAACGCCCCCGAGCCGCTCAGGTAACACCAAGGACTATCTATGCGTATTGCAATTGCCGGCGCCAGCGGCCGTATGGGCCAGATGCTGATCGAAGCCGTCCTGAACGCACCTGGCCTGCAGCTGGCCGTGGCGCTGGACCGCCAGGAATCGGCCGCGCTGGGCCAGGACGCGGGTGCGCCGTTGGGCAAGCAGACGGGCGTGGCCATCACCGCCGATCTCGACGCCCTGGCCCAGGCCGACTGCCTGATCGACTTCACCCGCCCCGAAGGCACGCTCGAACACCTGCAGGCTTGCGTCAAGCATGGCGTGAACGCCGTCATCGGCACCACCGGTTTCGACGATAACGGCCGCGCCGCGATCGAAGTCGCCGCCCAGAAGATCGGCATCGTCTTCGCGCCCAACATGAGCGTGGGCGTCAACGCCACGCTCAAGCTGCTGGACATGGCCGCGCGCATCCTGAACTCCGGCTACGACGTCGAAGTGTTCGAAGCGCACCACCGCAACAAGGTCGACGCGCCCTCGGGCACCGCGCTGAAAATGGGCGAAACCATCGCCTCGGCCTGGAACGTGGCGCTGCCGGACGTCGCCACCTGGAGCCGCCACGGCGACACCGGCGTGCGCAAACCCGGCACCATCGGCTTCTCCGTGCTGCGCGGCGGCGACATCGTGGGCGACCACACCGTGTCCTTCTGCGGCACCGGCGAACGCATCGAGATCACGCACCGCTCGGCCAGCCGCGCCACCTACGCGGAAGGCGCCCTGCGCGCCGCCCGCTTCCTGGAAGGCAAGCACAACGGCCTGTACGACATGCAGTCCGTGCTGGGCCTCTGAAGCCCTCGGCGGCAAGAAAAAAGGACCCTGCGGGGTCCTTTTCTATTGCCGGGCCGAAACAGCCTTACACCACCACGGGTTCCGGCTCGAGCCGCACGCCGTAACGCTCGGACACCGCGCCCTGGATGGCATGCGCCAAGTCCATGATGTCGGCTGCCGTGGCCCCGCCGCGGTTGACCAATACCAGGGCCTGGCGCTCGTGCACGCCCGCGGCCCCCAGCGAGCGGCCCTTCCAGCCGCACTGGTCGATCAGCCAGCCGGCCGCGAGCTTGTAGCCGCCATCCGGCTGGGCGTAGGACACCAGGCCGGGAAAACGGGCCAGCAGCCCGTCCCGCACTTGCGCCGACACGATGGGGTTCTTGAAAAAACTGCCTGCGTTGCCCGTCACCGCCGGATCGGGCAGCTTGGCGCGGCGGATCTCGCACACCGCATCGAAGATATCGCGGGCGCGCGGCTCCCCGGCCGCCAGCCGGGCGTGACGTTGCAGGTCGGGGTAGCCGAGCACGGGCCGCCAGGGCCGGGGCAAGGCAAAACGCACGCTCACGATGACCCACCGTCCCGGCTCATCGTGCTTGAACACGCTGTCGCGATAGGAAAAGCGGCAATCGGCCGCGCTCATTTCGACCAGGCGGCCTGCGCACACGTCCCAGGCGGTCAGGCTGTCGAAACGCTCCTGCAGTTCGACGCCGTAGGCGCCGATGTTCTGCACCGGCGCCGCGCCCACCGTGCCGGGTATCAGCGCCAGGTTTTCCAACCCGTCCCAGCCCTGGTTCACGCAGGTTTCGACAAAGCCGTGCCAGGCCTCGCCGCCCGCCGCCTCGACCAGCCAGGCATCGGGCCGGGCCTCCAGCAGGCGCACGCCCTTGAACGCGACCCGCGCCACCAGCCCCTCCACCTGGCGCGGCAACACCAGATTGCTGCCGCCGCCCAGTACCAGCAGAGAGGACGCCGCGCGCGCCAACTGCGACAACGCCGGCAACTGCGCCGCATCCTCCAGGGTCACGAAGGCCCCGGCCCGCGACGCCAGGCCCAGCGTATTCAGCCCGGTGAGATCCTGGCTGACGGGCGACAAGGCGGGGGACGGATGGACTTGGACGCGAGAATTTGACATGAGTGCTGCGGATTGCTATAGTTTCTGTCTTCGCTCATATTACTTGATTGAGTGCTTGCCCTGAATTTCAGGCTTTGTTCGCAAACTGCTTGCAGTGAACAGACCCAAATAAATCCAGGCCAAGACAAGCTCAAAAAAATCATGTAGAATGCGCGCCTTCTGATCGATAACCAAGTTGATCAGAGTGAATAAGAAAACAGGTTCTGGCTGTTTCATGTGCAGAACCCATGCGGGAGTAGCTCAGTTGGTAGAGCGCAACCTTGCCAAGGTTGAGGTCGCGAGTTCGAGACTCGTCTCCCGCTCCAAGTTATGATCTACAGACTTCTACTGACGTCTGTAAGTCGTTGAAAAGAGGGGCTTCGGCCCCTTTTTTCATTCCAGCGAGCGCCACGGAAATCCACCCGCAGCCAGCCTTTTTCAGGCGCCAATCTAGGCACAGGAATATGGGTGAGGCGGATTCCGGATAGTTGCTGGGGCTGAGCGGGAACCATGGCGAGCATAGGGCCTAAGTCATCACTTAGGAGCCTCGAAATGGCACTCTCTGATCTGATCGTCCGGCAGGCCAAGACCACCGGCAAACGCTACACCCTCTACGATAACGACTGCCTGAGCCTGATGGTCTCTGCCGCAGGCGGCAAGTCTTGGATGTTCCGCTACTCCTGGCTGGGCAAACAAAAGCGCATGGCCCTGGGCGGCTATCCCGCCCTCAGCCTGCGCGAGGCCCGTACCGAGCGGGACAAGGCCCAGGCCCTGCTCGCCAGGGGAATCGATCCCCAAATCGAACGCGATCAGCGTCGGCATGCGGCCAAGCTGGCCGGCGAATACACCTTCAAGAATGTCTTCGATGCCTGGGTCGAGCATCGCCGTAAGGAACTCAAGGAAGGCCGCCAAAGTACGCTTTCGCAGATCCTGCGTATCTTCAACAAGGACGTGCTACCCACCCTGGGGAAGATGTCTATCTACGACATTCGCCGGCCCCAACTCCTGGGCGTCCTGGCGGCGATCGAGAAGCGCAAGGCGTTCACCACCGCCGAGAAGGTCCGTACCTGGTTCAACCAAATGTTCCGCTATGCCCTGGTCATCGCCGAGGGGCTGGAGGTCAACCCGGCCGCGGACCTGGACGTGGTGGCCGAACCCAAGCCCCCGGTGGCCCACAATCCTTATCTCCACCTGCCCGAGATGCCCGAGTTCCTTCAGAAGCTCCGGCTCTACAACCCGCGCGGCTGGCAGACCCAGCTTGGCGTCCGGCTGCTGTTCCTGACCGGGGTACGCACGGGCGAACTGCGGTTGGCCGAGCCCGAACAGTTCGACCTTGACCGGGGCCTGTGGATCATTCCGCCGCAGGTCGTCAAGCAGCTCCAGGACGAAATGCGCAAGGCTGGCAAGCGGCCGCAGGACGTGCCTCCCTACATCGTGCCCCTGTCCCTGCAGGCCATCGAGATCGTGCGCTACCTCTTGGGTGTGATGCGACCCGCGCAGAAGTACTTGCTGTCGCATCGCAGTGAACTCAAGAAACGCATCAGCGAGAACACCCTCAACAAGGCCGTGCAGCTCATGGGCTATGAGGGCCGCCTGACCGGCCACGGCATTCGCGGCACCATCTCGACGGCGCTCAACGAGATCGGCTACCCGAAGATTTGGGTGGATGCGCAGCTTTCGCATTCCGACCCGAACAAGGTGAGTTCTGCATACAACCATGCCAAGTACGTGGAGCCGCGCCGCCGGATGATGCAGGACTGGGCCGACCGCCTCGATCTGCTCGAACAGGGCCAGGTGGAAGCCGCCAGCGCGCATCTCACCATCCACATTGAAGGAGTGCCTGCCATGGCAGAGGAGGAAGCGCCCGCCGCTATCCCCGCTACTTCCCAGGAGGTTGCCGTGCCGCCTGTGGCGGCCACGCCCATCGTCGTGACGCCGAATGACGCCAGGATCACGTTGCAGAGGCTGTCCCAGGTGCCTCCACCGCCCATGCAGCCCCCGGAACCGGAAGTGTCCGCAATCCAGCGCGATCGCGAAGAGATGCTGGCCATCTACGAGTCGCCGAGCTGCCTGCCGGTGCCGCTGTTCGGCAAGCTGGCAGGGAAGTCCAAAGACCAGATCAACCGCGAGTTGAAGGCCGGCAAACTGCTGTCCATCAGTTTGGGCAATCGGGGGCAGCGTGTTCCCGATTGGCAACTCGCGCCGCTCAAGCACAAGCTAACGCAGATGCTCATGAGCATGTGCCCATACCTTGACTCATGGACGTTGTATCGGCTGCTTACGACCCCGTATCCCGAATTGGGTGACCGTGCGGCGATCAACCTGGTAACCGCCGCCAACGTGAAAAAGGTGGCATGCGCCATTATTCCGCGGGGGGCTGCCGAGGATCCCCATGTAGTCGAGTGGTCGCAATTCGGCCAGCCCGTTCAGCAAACCGCTCCACAACAGGCGAGCAGTGTCCCGGCAACCGAAGTAGCGCCGTGATGAGCGTCGACTTCCCGGCCACCGGGCGGGCCAAGATGCCCCAGGGGCGCGCCTGAACAATACGCGATTGTGGTGCGAGACCTACGCAGCAGCCCGCCGCCACCACCAGCGCAAGAAGCTGAAAAGACGATGCGTACGACACGTCGGCAGCATCGTCTTCTTCAACGAAGGCCTCATCGAACAGCTTCGTACGGGCTTCACGCGGCCTAATTCGAACAGGTTGGCAATGCAGGATCAGTAGGTGTACGTGGCTCCCAGGCCAGTACTCCAGTTTCGACCAGGCGCCGGTTCGAAATAACGGCCGCTTGCCTCGTTCACGATCACCGAACCCGCATACTGTCGGTCAAAAAGGTTGTCTACTCGCGCATACGCGCGGACTTGCCATGGTCCCTCTCGCCAGACATAGCCGGTGCTCAAGGCTGCCACGAAGTAAGCGGGTGCCGCCTCGCTGTTGGCGTCGTTGGTTGCGATCTGGCTGAGATAACGGCCCTCCACGCCGGCCTGCCAGCCTGTGCGCGGCTCCCAGGCCAGCGTTGCGTATGCAGTCTGCCGCGCCGTGCCCGGAATACGATTGCCGGCTCGGATGGCGTCGGTGACCGAGTCCCGGTAACGGGCATCCAGCCATGAGTACGCCAGGTACGCCTTTGCGTGCCCGGCGAACTGCGCACTCCACGCAAGCTCGGCTCCGTCGCGGCGGGTACGTCCGGCGTTGCGGTACGAGGTGCGGCCGCCCACGCTGGACGCCGGCACGATCTCGTCCTGAGTCTGGCTGCGGAATACTGCCGCCGTCAGCAGGCCAATCGAGGTCTGCCACTTGGTGCCTGCTTCGACGTTGTCACTGAGGGCCGGCTGTAGCGCGAAATTGAGGCCAGATCGTCCGTCCGCGCGATACGACAATTCATTGAGCGTGGGCGTCTCGAAGCCACGGCCATAAGACAAGCAAAGGCTCGACGCCTCGCTCGGCGCATAACGCAGGGCCGCCATCGGCAGCAGCTTGAGATAGCGCGCGTGGCCGCTGTCGTCGGGATTGCCCGCTGTGACGTAGTGATCGCCGTCGTCGAACGAGACCGTGCTGTAGCGCAGGCCCGCATCCACGGTCCAGCGCGGCGCCGCATCCCAGGACGCCTGCAAGTAAGGGTCGGCGCTATAAACGCGGTTGGTTTCATCGCGTCGCAACGCGCCTCGCACGCCGAGCGCCGGCGCGGCGGCGTTGCCAATGAAGTTCTGGTAGCCCTTGCGCTGTTCAGTCATGGCGTCGTATGAAACGCCGCCGATGAGCTTGAGCGGGCGGCCGGCCATCGTCAGATTCGAGGTCCAGCGCAAATCGGCGCCGCCGTAATCGCGGGCGAGGTCGATCACCCCGCCCGGATGGCTGGGCGCGAGTTGCGGGACGACCGGGATCGCCTGATATTGCACGGTGTCGCGCTGCCCGTAATACACCATGGCGCGCAAGCTATTGCCGCCGCCCATGTCGCGCTCGTACACCACGCCGCCTTGCGTCTGCCGTACGGTCTTGCTCGTGTTGAAGTCCGCAGCTTGTTGCGCCGCACTGCGTGGGTCGGCATCGAACTGCGTGCGGGTCAGGCCCAGCGGGTCCTGCGCGATCAGGTCTACGCTGTTGGCCACGATCGTAAGGAAACTGTCGTCGTCCAGTTGCAGGCCGAGCTTGACGTTGCCGAGGTTTTTGCGGGCGCCGCTGTGGTCGCGGTAGCCCTGGGAGGTGAAGCGGTTGGCGCTGACGGCGTAGTCTATCCGGTCATTTGCACCGTTTGCCTTGAGTCCGTAGTGCCACGTGCCATAGCTGCTGGCCGAGACGTCGGCCGACAGGGACGGCGGACGCCGGCCGTCCTCGGTGTACACCTGCAGCACACCGCCCGAGGAGTTGCCGGACAGCGCAGAGAACGGGCCGCGTAGCACCTCGACGTGGTCGATCGAAGCAATGTCGATGTTCGAGGTTTGCCCCTGTCCGTCGGGCATCGTGGCCGGGATGCCGTCCACGTACAGCCGGATCCCGCGCACGCCAAAACTGGAGCGGGCCCCGAAGCCACGGATGGAAACCTGCAGATCCTGGGCGTAATTCTGCCGGTTCTGGATCTGCAGGCCGGGGACCGCCGCCAAGCCCTCGGACAGATTGATACCGGGCTGCCGTGCGCGGATCTGGCTGCCATCGACGACGTCGACCGACGCTGGCGTCTGGACAGGAGCCGTATCCATGCGGATGGCCTCTACCGTCACCACCGGCAGCGTGGCGATGGTATTGTCCTGCGCCGCAGCGCAGAACGGCAACACAAGCAACCACACCGGCGTCGCTCGGCCCAGGACATTCTTGTCTGAGGGGTACACGTCAGGTCTTTTCCATCTCCATTGGACGGGAAGGTTCAATTGGCGCCGGAGGCTTGGGAGGACACGCGCCATACTGCATTGCCGACGTCGTCCGCGACGAGCAGCGCCCCATCGGCGTCCTCGGCCAGACCCACCGGAGCGCCCATCAGTTTCTTCTCGTTGCCTGACACGAATCCGGTCACGACGGATTCGGGAGCGCCGGCAGGCTTGCCATCCTTGAAGGGCACGAACGCCACTGCATAGCCGCTGAGCGGTGTGCGGTCCCAACTGCCGTGCTCGGAGACGAACACACCGCTGCGATACTTTTCCGGGAGGTTGCGGCCCTGGTAGAACAGCAGACCCAAAGGAGCGACGTGCGACCCGAGCGAGTAGTCGGGAGCAATAGCCTTGGCCACCAGATCGGGGCGCTGCGGCACGACGCGCGTGTCCACGTGCTGGCCGAAATAGCTGTAGGGCCAGCCGTAGAAGCCGCCTTCCTGTATCGAAGTCAGGTAATCGGGGACCAGGTCTGCGCCGATCTCGTCGCGCTCGTTTACAACGGCCCAGAGCTTGCCTGTAGTCGGTTCCCACTGCAGCCCCGTTGGGTTGCGTATGCCGGAGGCGAAGATCCGGCTGGCACCGGTCTGCGCGTCGACTTCCAGAATGTTCGCGCGGCGGTATTCGACGTCCAGGCCGTTCTCGGTGATGTTGCTGTTCGAGCCGACACCGACATACAGCTTCTTGCCGTCCGGACTTGCCAGCAGCGACTTGGTCCAGTGATGGTTGATCGTACTGGGAAGATCTGTGAACTGGACACCCGAGTCGGACATCTTCGTTTCACCGGGCGTGTAATGGTACTTCATGATGTTGTCGGTATTGGCAACGTAGAGCGTGTCGCCGATCAACTGCACGCCGAACGGCGAATGCAGGTTTTCAATGAAGATATGCTGCTCCCAGTCGCCCGGGCTACCCGCCTTCTTGCGCAGCAGTGTGATGCGGTTGCCGCCCTTGCCGCCCTTGCCCGAGCGGTTCTTGACGATGCCGGCAATCAGTTGTTTGGGGGTGGTGACCGGCTCGGTACCGGGACTGTTCGATTCGACAACCAGAATGTCCCCATTAGGCAGCGTATAGAGCTGGCGCGGGTGCATGAGGCCGGAGGCGATCGCCTCGATCTTAAGGCCAGCCGTAACGGCGGGCTTCTCGCCAGATTTCCAGCCGGTACCCTCGGGCACCTGCATCGGCGGCATCAGAAAATTCTGCGCCTTCGGCAATGGCGGATTGGCGCCGGATTGTTGTACAGGGTCGTAGTTCGCCTTCTCGCTGCATCCGGCCAGGGCGATCGCCAGCGCGAGCACGCTCATTTTTATCAGATTCGCGTTATGCATGAGGAACTCCGTTGAAAGCGGCATGCCATACGGCAACCAGAACAAAGCCCGACGCCAGAAGAAGAACGGTCAGGATCGACAAAATCAGACCTTTGATGTTGCCCCCGTACTTCCGGGCCCGTCCTATTCGCAATAAAGCGCCTGGTCCATCACTGACTCTTGGCGCACCTGGGCGGCCTGCTGCCGCCTGAACTCCCGAGGTGATCGCATTTTCAGCGACGAGTGCGGATGCACCTCGTTGAAGTGCTCGAAGGCGGCCGGCAACTGCGCCAGCACCGTCTGTGCGTCACGCAGGTCCATGCGCGCCACGTAGTCGCGCTTGAAGGTGTTGACGAAGCTCTCGGCCATGCCGTTGCTCTGTGGGCTGCATACGGGTGTGTTGATGGGCTGCAAGCCCAGCGAGCGTGCCAGTGCGCGCGTGTCCGCCGCGATGTAGGCGCCGCCGTTGTCGCTCAGGAACTCCAGCCGGTGGCCCGCGGGGACGGCTTCCACGGTCCCGAAGCGCCGCTCCACCGCTTCGATGAGCATCTCGCGCACCGGCTCGCCCGGCAGTCCCTTGCCTTCCCAGGCACGCCAGGCCATCACCTCGCGGTCGCAGCAGTCCTTGGCGAAGGTGGCCGTCACCGTCTGGCCCGAGTCGCACTTGATTTCCAAGCCGTCGGAGCACCAGCGCAGGTCGCTGTTTGTCACGGACACCTGACCCTCATGCGTGCGGGCCGACTGGCGTCGTCGTGGTGCCTTGGGCAATAGCAAGCCCGCGTGCGCCATCACGCGATACACGCGCTTGGGATTGACCCGCGCCTCGCCCCTGGCGTCGCGCTGGCGGTTCACCAGGGCGCAGGCGCGCCGATAGCCATAGCTTGGCAACTCGGCAATCTCGTGGCGCAGCTCGGCCAGCAAGCTTGCATCGCCTTTCGGTGTGCGATGCGTTCGACCGTCCGTCCAGTCGTCGCCGCGTCCCAGCACCTCACACACATGCGAGCGCGCCAACCCCATCGTCCGGCAGACCGTCTTCACTGGTCTTCCCCGGGCAACAAGGGCGAGCGCGCAATCCACTTTTTTTCGGCGGCGTACTCCACGGCTTCCTTGAGGATTTCGTTCTCCAAGGTCTTCTTGCCGAGCACGCGCTGCAGCTTGGCGATTTCCGCACGGGCAGCCGCCAGCTCAGACGCCGGAACCACTGCTTCGCCAGCGGACACGGCAGTCAAAGCGCCTTGCCGCTCGAGCTTGCGCCACTGGAACAACAAGCTGGCCGCTACGCCTTCCTGTCGAGCCACGAGCGACACGCTCATCCCAGGCTCGTAGGTGCGCCGCACCAGCGCTGCCTTTTCAGGGAGGGACCAGCGCCTGCGGCGCTGGTCTTTCAAAATCACCTCCACCGACTCCGTATGCCTAGTCGTATTCATAGTCCTATTCCTATCTCAAAGATAAGCGATAGGACGGGACCGGGGAATCAGGGGGCTATCTCAACCTTCTGGCATGCTCCCGTACGCATCGCGGCTGTGCACGAAGGCGTTAATGATGCCGGCCGCTATAGCGACGAGGTTGAGCCAGAAATCGGACTTCTCAACGAACGAAGACCGGTTCGATAATCGCCAGACGTGAAAGAGGTTGATGAGGCGGGGAAGGATCGCGAATATCAGCCCTAGCGTAATGAGCCAAGCGGCTGCTTTCACCCATAGAACGTCACCGTTGCGTGAATAAATAGCGTCGAAAATAAGCGCCGCCACGAAAAAGCCAAACGGTATGGGATTGAATAGTGCATAAATAGCGCCAGCTACGCGCGATCTTGTTTGTGAAGGTTGTGTCAACATTAAAGCTCCCAGTCGTAGTGGTTACGATTCCAGGATCTTAATGATGTGCGTCAATTTGGCTAAGCCCTAACGCGCAAAAGAGAATTGCTTAGCGGGGACATGCGCGTAACCTTCGCTTGAGGAAGGTCGGCGATTTCGGAAGGCTGGGAATTCCGTGAATCACCGCGTTCAGGTGGAGTAGGCCTTATTTGGCAAAGGTCTTTTGCCGTCTCAGCATTTCGTACTTGAACTTCGAAAGGCATGATGAACCTGTTTTCATTGGAGTTTCATCATGGCAAACGAAAAGACTTTCCCCCACGCCAATAAGATTGACGATCATAAGATTATTACTGTCGGTGTATTAGGGTTTGGGCACATGGGGCAGGCGCTTTGCCAGCGCCTCAGCGAAGGTGGCTTTAAAACCATCGTCTACGATCGTGACTTGGAGCGCGTCCAACGTGAAGCACCGCCCAATGTCCAAGTGGTCTCGGCGATTGATAGGCTCGCTGCCTGCGACGCAATCCTGACCTCGTTGCCGGACGACGATGCCTTGAACAGCGTGACCAAGTCTCCGGGCGGGCTTTTCAGTACGTTACGCAAGAATGCCTTGCATATAGCGACCAGTACGGTTAGTCCAGCACTTTCGCGGCGGCTCGCAGCCAGCCACCTGGCTCTGAGTCAGGGCTTCTTGGTCACGGCCATCCTAGGCAATCCCGACATCGTCCACAGCGGCCAGGCCTTCGTGCTGGCAGGCGGCAGCGAGAACGACCTGCGCCGCGCCACCCCCTTGCTGAACCTCATTGCCCAGCGCATCTTCCATGTCGCCGACGACGCCGGGATGGCCAGCCTGATGAAAGTGGCGTGTAACGCACTGACCGGAATCACCTTGCAGAGCATGGGGGAAACCTTGGCCTTATTGTCCAAGGCCGGCATTGACCGCCGCCGCGCATTCGAAATCCTGACCGGCACGATGTTCGACGGCCGTGTGCATAAGGCATATGGCGGCAAGATGGTGGATGAGCGTTACCTTCCGGCTGGCATGGCGGCGACTCTGGCGGCCAAGGACCTGCGCTTGGCCCTAGCCGAGGCGGAGCAATGTCGGGTGCCCATGCCGCTGGCAGCAGTCGTTCACGACCGGCTGGTAGCACTGCTGGCGCGCGGCTGGGACGATCTTGACTGGTCTGCTCTCGGTGCGTTGGCAGCATGGGATGCTGGCATGGAAGTGAACGTTCCCGGCGCTGCCGCGCAAATGAGGAACTGATCATGATCAACGCGCTTGCTGCTCTCATCGGCGCACAGTTGCTTGGCGAACTGCTCCGGCAACTGCTGCATCTGCCTCTGCCTGGGCCGGTGATCGGCATGTTCCTACTCGTGGCGGCGCTTCTGCTTCGGGGCCAAGAGACGCAACTGCGGCGCTCGGAACTCACGAGCATCGCCGACGCACTCATAGGCAATATGGGCTTGCTGTTCGTGCCTGCCGGGGTTGGCATCATCACGGAAAGCCACCTGCTGCGCGAATACTGGCTCCCCATTCTGATTGGCCTGATAGTTTCTACTGTTCTCGGGTTGCTCGTGACGGCGCTGGTCATGCACTACACGTTCCTTAGGCGGGACAATCCATCTTCGCCAGTGAAGGAGACGGCGTAATGGCTACCTTACACGCGCTATGGACTCCAATGGCCGTCAGCCCACTGTTGTGGCTGGCGCTCACGCTCGGTTCGTTCATCGTGGGCAAGATCGCCCAGCGGCTCTGCGGAGGCTCGCCGTTAGTGAATCCGGTTCTGATCGCTATCGCCATCATGGCAGTGCTGCTCGAGCTCACGGACACCTCCTACCAAACATACTTCAACGGAGCACAGTTCATCAACTTCCTGCTTGGCCCCGCCACAGTGGCACTGTCGGTGCCGCTGGCGCTCAATATCGGGCATGTGCGCAACAGCATGCGCGAGATCGGTTGCGCACTGCTTGCTGGCTCCTTGACCTCAACCGTCTCCGGCGCACTTCTTGTCTGGCTCTTCGGAGGAGCGCGCGACGTGGCCATGTCAATGGCCACGAAATCGGTTACGACGCCCATCGCCATCGCCGTTGCTCAGGAAGTCGGAGGCGTTCCAGCGCTGACGGCCGCGCTGGCCATCGCTGGCGGGATTGTAGCGGCAGCGGTTGGACAGACGGTGCTTGGCTGGCTGCGCATCAGCGACTGGCGGGCTCATGGTTTCGCTGCAGGCGTCGCTGGAAGCGGCGTCGCAGCGGCGCAGATCGCACCGCTCAACGGTCTAGCCGCTGCGTTTGCCGCGATCGGCATTGGCTTAAATGGTTTGCTAACGGCTCTGATTGTGCCCGTTCTAGCTAGTTTCTGGCACTGAGCACGGGGGGCGCTGAAAATGCGCTGGCAGAGATCAAATACCGCGCAGCCTTGATACGGGATGCGGTGGTGTCAATGCAAACAACCCGTGCTCTGAGCCGAGAAACAAGCGGTGCACTGGACTTCCCCCGGGCAGGTAGACAGCTTGGGCCTATGATTTGAGCATAGGAGGAAGTCCATGAGCACCAAACGTTTTACCCCGGAATTCAAGGAAGAAGCGGTCAGGCAGGTGACCGAGCGCGGGTACTCTGTCAGCGAAGTCGCCGCCCCAGTTAGGTCTCGGCTCATAGTCTGTACAACTGGGTGAACGCAGTAGATCCGGATAAGACGGAGCAACGTGCCGGTGAACTGCTCGAAGCCAAGAGCGAGATCCTTCGCTTGCGCGCACAGCTTCGACGCACCGAGGAGGAGCGCGACATCCTAAAAACGGCCATCGTGGCGTTGCCCCGGCCCTTTGTACAGAAACACCCGGCTGCCTACATTGACCGTGCTGGACCGTGGCCGTCAGCTTTTTGGAGGCTTCGTCCCCGTCAAAAAACGTGGCCCCTGGGAATCATGCGGACCCAGTTGTGGTGCCGCTTTGTGCGACCCCGTTTAGTAAAGTGATTGAACCGCACCCCTGTCCGGCAACTTGCCTACAGGAGGTTTCCATGTCCAAGAAGGGGAAAGGGATCGGGCTGCCGATCGTCAATACGCGAGCTGCTGGCATGCTGATGAACTGATTCCGCGCGACTGAACGGATGCGGCAACATAACTAACGCAATGGTCACCCGGTGAGGACCCGTGACAAGGCATTGTAAGTTCAAGTAATCTCCGTCTCGATGTTGCACGCCAACCAACTCGAGCCCTACCAATTACTAGGAATTGTGTGACTTCCACTTCGTTCAAAGATCTCCGCGCGAAAATGTTCCTGGTGTCGTCCGGTGTAGTTTGACTTCGACAAGGACTGATTGGCCCGTTTCATCCTCTTCGGCCACGAAGTATGCCACGCACACCTCCTGGTCGGGATTTCGCAGCGCGCATATCGCCTTGGGGTCAAATTCGATGCTCGACTGTTGGTCATCCATCCTGAACGGCCAGCCTTCTTTTTGCAGGATGTTGCGCGTGACGCGAACGGCCCCGGCGCCGAAAATCTTGGCGGACTTGAAGAAAAAGTCACGCTGCGAGCGGTGCATCAGCGGGCCAGCCTCCGCGTTTTCATTCTGCTGGAATACTTGGCCCGTATGCTTGTTGGCCAAAGAACAGTAATGCATGCCGAATCGCTGACGCTTCTCAAGCGCACGCAGCATCAGCGTCAGGCACAACTCCTCGCTGCCGGCGATGGCCAAGCCACCGGCGTACCAATAGTTGTAGAAAACTTCGTAAGGCGGATACTTCAACAACAGTCCGCGGGCGCGGAAGGCCGGTGCATTCGTAAGCGGGAAACACAGTTCGAGGAGGTTGATGCCATCCAGGCCGATGCGCTCAAACTCGTCGAAGAGGTGCTCCATGGCCAGCAGGGATCCGGGCTCAACGGGCATCTCGACCATGACGGCGGGAATGTACTCCTTTGCCAGAGCAATCCGATCCAGCGTTCTCCTTTGTCTGTCGGGCGGATCATCGATTTTGATGCTGAACCGGATCTCCTTGAGTCCAGACTGTTGGAGCTCCACCGCCGTCGACCGGCCAAAATGGTCGCCAGTCGTATAAAGCCTAGTGTGCGTCGATGGGCATCGGCGGTGAATTTCACCAAAGAAACTCACCGTTTCGGCCTTGTGCATCAGTGGCTCGCCGCCGGTGACCGCCACATATTTCAACGGAGTTTCGGACTCGCAGATCGCCGCCGCATCCCGGCGAAGATTCCGGATGTGGTCCTGATAGAACTTATAATGCTCCTGATTTGGGTTAAAGCAGAAGTAGCAATCTCTGTGGCACTTCAGGGAAGCGAATGTTGTGTAGCTCCCCTCGCCCGTCCGGCACGCCACGCACGCCGGGGAGAGCCAGTTGACGTGGACGCTATGCCCGCTATTCGAAATTACTGCCCCCTTGGCGGCCAGCGCGGCTTTCAGTGCCAGGCACTGCGCCGCTGCAACACCGTCATCCCGATCGAACTCTATGCCATATGACTCGATTGTATCGATCACCCTAGACTCAATGTCCGCGTAGCGTCTGGCATAGAACCTAAACTCCGGGTTCCGGATATCCTCGATATTTTGCATGGAAATCGGTGTCATCATTATCGTAAACGTATATTCAGGAAACTGCGCCGCATTGTCCGATCGTGGGGCGAGGTATGCCAACCGTTTCGCGAAAGCGACAGGCCGGACAGCGTGAAAGGATTTCGTCGGCCTTACTATTCTTGAAGGCATCGTAGTCGCGTTTGCAAACATCGCATTGCTTGCGAACGAATGCGAGGGATTTCACCTGTCGGGCCCCAACTTCGGCAGTTACGACAATCGAGCGCGAGGTGCATCCGTCCCGGCATAGCTGGCACCCCGTGCATCGGCCAGACTCGATTTCGATCCCGTCCTCGCTGAACGAAATACATTGCTCTGGGCACTGAGCGGCACAAGCACCGCACCGGTCGCAGGTGTGGATATCGATGGCAATGTCGAAAAATTGATGTGTCGGGTAAGCCGCAACGAGCGACAGGATCTTGACGCCTTCTCTGACCCCGCCGTCACCGTCCCGACTCATCCGCAGGAATGATCGGCGGGCAATGGAGACGGTTTCCAGGGAGGGAGGGGGCGGGGTAACGGCCTCGAGCGGGCGTAGTTCCATCTGCCGCAGCAAATTGTTTGCTGAATCGAGCGCCGCCCGCCACAGCGCATGGTCTGGGAAGATCGCCACTTCGGTCACGCCGTCCGCGCGGAACAACAGCAGTTCCTTGGGCGTCGGGCCTGCTGACGCATCGCTCCAGAGCTGGGTAGCGTTGCGCCGTCGTTGGGGCGGGCTGCCGGTGATGGCACCGACGGGACAGGCAACTATGCACTGGCCACAATCAGTGCAGCCATCCGCAGACACGTTCACGCCTTGGGCACTCAGGGTGATCGCCTTGGCTGGGCAGCTATCCAGGCAAGCGCGGCAGGCAGACCATTGATGATCGGTCCTGACGCATACAGTAGAAGAGATGTCGCTCGGCATGGCTTCTTCTCTCGGTCCTCTCAATGCACGGTCAGTGCACCGCGCTCAAGCCTAGGCTGAAGAACACGTACCTTCCGATGAATTCGCCAGCAAAGATAACGATGGCGGCTAGGAGCGGCCGGAGGGTTAGCGCCGCTGCGGGCGGCCGCCTGACCATCCGATAGATGACGAATAGTCCAGCGGCCAACAAGGCCCCGCGCAACAGGCCCAGTTGGAACAGCGTGTCGAAGTTAACTTGCCGGGGCGTGATAGCATTGGTCACCGGCGCGTCCATACGCGGCGGGAGTGCGAGCACCGAGGCCGCAAACAGCAACAGGCCGGCGCAGCCGGCGAAGAACGCCGTCTGGATCATTCGTCCTACTGACGTCTGGTCTTTGTCGTATTTGCGCAAGGTGATGAGCAGCGTGGCGCAAGCCAGAGCGCCGCCGACCAATAATGTCGCTCCCCAATAGGAGGCATACACAAGCGGGCGGCTCCACATTACGAAAATTTTGTCCGTGTAGCACTCCGACATAACGAAAACAGTGCCGAACCCGACCAGACCAGTGACTAGGAGAAGGGGACGAAAAAGAGCGCGTTTCCACCGCACTAGCTTGGCCAGCACGGCAAACCGCTTCGCCACGAGGGACCATTCCAGACACACGCATGCCACACAAAGTCCCAACAGGC
The DNA here is from genome assembly GCF_002192695.1 of Achromobacter xylosoxidans. Classification (GTDB taxonomy): domain Bacteria; phylum Pseudomonadota; class Gammaproteobacteria; order Burkholderiales; family Burkholderiaceae_B; genus Achromobacter; species Achromobacter xylosoxidans_C. The sequence goes on along the minus strand of NZ_MTLG01000052.1, from coordinate 5,299 downwards.
CCATATAAACGCAGACGGATACAATCTCCCGGCTCATCCATGAAGTGGAGACGTGCGTAATCGTGTAGAACATGTGCCACGGATTGCCCAGATGTAGGATCGAAGCCAGGACGCCGATCGCGCCGACCGCGAAAAATGCCAGCAATGGCAGCCGCAAAATCTCATCACGTTGCGGCTCCGTCCAAGAAGCGAAGCGGGGCACGCACAGTAGCAAGGTCAGCAAAAGTCCGCCGATCGAGGCCTGTGCCATTAGAGTGAACACCATCAAAGGCCATTCATGCATGATCCTACTCCCTTCCTTTATAGCGGACGACCAGGTTCGGATGCGTCCGGCTGGAACTCGGCAAACCTTCCGCGTCGGCATTGGTGCCGTGCTTGGCACGCAGTTCGCTGATTAACCCAAACTCAATGGCTCTCATTGGACAGCTATCGACGCACACCGGATTTCCTCCTTGCGCGCGAAGGTCGTAGCACGTGTCGCACTTAGTCATCATGCCAAGCGCTGGATTGAACTGCGGTGCCTCGTACGGGCAGGCCCAGGTGCAGTACTGGCAGCCGACGCATTTGGTATGATCCACTAGGACTACACCATCCTCCGGGCGTTTGTGCATCGCTGTCGTCGGACAATTGATGACGCACGCCGGCGCGTCGCAGTGATTGCAGGAGATCGACAGATGCCAAAGCTTGGGCTTGGGGTAGGTGCCATTCTCCATATCGTAAACACGCCTGAAGTTGCGGCCGACTTCGAGCTGATTCTTGTCCTTGCAAGCCACTACGCAAGTTTTGCAACCTACGCATTTGGTCGTATCGATGAAAAAGCCCACTTGATTTGGGTTGCTCATTTCTCTGCTCCCTCAAAGTCGGGGAGCCGTAGCGGCCGCCGCGCATCGGCGATCAGTGGCTTTCCGTGCCACTTCTCGACATTACACACCCCGGAATTCCATCCTGACGTACCTAGCCCCGTAGCCACTTGCTCATACAGCACATTGTCGGCGCCAGCCGGGTCGATGCCTGTCTTCTCGTCTATATTGGCCCAGCGGCCATGCGGCAGTGAGATGACTCCGGGTTTGATGGTGTGTGTCACGCGAGCTGGCCGTAGTACCTGACCCATAGCTGTGGATATCAACACGGTGTCGCCTTGCCGGATGCTCAGGCGCTTCGCGTCGGAGGCATTGAGGAGAACCGGGCTGGGCATGGCCTCCTGCAACTGCTGAACATTGTCAAAGGTGCTGTGTGAGGTGCGCAAGTAGTGTGGCGTCACAATTTGGAAGGGATAGGCGCCTTTACGTCTCGCCTGCCAGTCATCGAATGTGCTTTCATAGCCCTTGACCGGCGGGATGTACTTAGCGATCGGTGGGACCTCCGACCAACCATAGGCTTTTGATCGGGCGTTCAGCTGACGGCAGTAGATTTCGAATTTCCCACTCTCAGTTTTGCGCGGATGGGCCTCAGGGTCGCGAACGAAATCCTCGAAGGCGATAAAGCCGTAGTTGTCACCATCGTGCCGCTGCACCTGGTATTTTCCTTCCGCTAGGAACTTTTCAAGCGCGATCCGCCCCTGCTGCGGTTTGCCCGACACTCCCCACGTCACGATATTTTCCTCCGTGATCGTAACCAGGGGAACTGGCGTCTTGCCGTCCGTATCTATAACCGTAGCACCTGCCAGCTCATTGAAAAACTGTTGCTTCTCGCTGATAGGAAATATCTGGTCGACATCCAGCCCAATGCGCCTACCAATCTCCTTGGCGATCCACTGGTCGCTTTGTGACTCATACAATGGCGGAATGACGTTGGCGGTGACGAAGAGGCATTCGCGGGCGTATTTGTCCGAGAAATATCCAACGCGCTCCCAAGGTGTGGTCACGGGCAGTACCAGGTCAGCGTATTTCGCATTGGTGGTGTAGGCAAACGCTGGTGTGACGACGAATTCGACCGTTTTGCGATAGCCGGCGACTGCCTCCTTGATGTTCGACCTAGTCTGCATAGTGTTGTTAAAGGCGTGGAATATCATTTGAATGTTGACGTCGACTTCACCTTTGCCCGCCTGGCGATGTTTGCCCTCGTGCAAAGCCCGGTTCAGTTCATTGTGGTTAATCTTCCTGGTGATGGGGTTATCGAAGTGGGGCAAGCCACTCTTGCCGGGGTTGACTAGGAAGGTTCCATTGTTGTTGGCGACCGAGTGACAGTTGGGTCCGGTCATACGGCCAGGGCGGCCCATGTGCCCCGTCATGAATCCAAGCGTGGAGAATGCCTGCACCCAGCCTTCGCCATTGTTTATGCGTGCGGGTGCCCAGCCACAGGTAAGCGCCACACGACGAGTCCCGCCGATCTGGCGCGCCAATCGGCGGATGACGTCTGGCGGAACGCCGCAGATTTCCGAAGCCCATTCCGGAGTTGTTGGTTGGCCGCTGTAGGTGCCCCGCAGATAGTCCTTGAAGTTATCTTTCGGGTCGGCGCCAGGCGGCATATGGTCAGCGTCGAAGCCAACCGTGCATCGGTGCAGGAAGTCCCAATCGATTAGTGGATTGTTTGCCGGATCATCCTCTTGTAGCAGTGCATTCATTACACCGAGCGCAAGCGCTTGATCTGTCGCCGGGTTGATCGGAATCCACTCCGCATCGGTCAGCGCCGCCACATCGGTGTATACAGGGTCGATGCAGATGAATTTCGCACCCGCCTGTTTGGCGTGTAGCAGATAATTAACGGGGTTCCCCGGACTGGTCCAGGTCGCATTAGATCCCCACAGCACAATCAACTGGGATTTGCGCAGGTCGAACCGGTCGTTGACGCCGAAATAGCCCGTATACACTCCCAGCATCCCAGCGGTCTCTTCCCAGGCACCGGTTGATAAGGTGCCCCAATCGGTGGTGAAACCGCCGGCGACGCCAAACATGTTGTGGTAATGCGGGTTGTCAGAGGGTTTTCCTGTTAGCCAGAGCGCATCCTGACCATATTTTCCGGTAATGCGCCGCGTCTCGCTCGCGACGATGTCGAGCGCCTGATCCCAGCTAATACGTACCCACCGATCCCGACCGCGCAATGACTTATCGCCGCCTCCGGGAGACCAATTCTTGCGGATCATAGGATATCGCAGCCTATCCGGCCCAAGCACGTGGCGGCGCTGAGACCGGCCGCGCAGACAACCGCGCTGCTGGGGATAATCCGCGCTGTCGGGATGGGAGTCGTCGGTCTTCTGCCGGATGATGCTGTTGCCGACTATGAAAACCTTGTTCAGGCAACGCCCGCCACAGTTCTGCCAGCAGGCGGACGGCTTCCAGACTCCCTTTAACGGTTCGCGCGCCGGGGGAGAGCCCGCCGCCAGCGTGGTCATGGCGGGCGAAGCTGCCGGGGACGACGCGAACAATCCCTTACTCAGCGGCAAGGCGGCAAGCGTAGCGACGGCCGCTGACCATTTGACGAAGGTTCGCCGACTTATTTCAAAGATAATACTGCCTTGCATAGTAGGCTCCTGCGAGTGTTACGAGGCCAAGCAGACTTCCAGATCCTGCACTAGGCATGACAATCTGCTCTCGTCGTACTGAATGAACATCGGCAAGAAGGTGCCGATCTCTTTGTAATATTGGGTCGAGGCATGTCGTGAGATCTTCTGCCCAAATTGATCTACAAAGACCATCAGATGCCTACGAATGAAATCGAGTTGAGAGTCAGCCGATCCGATCAACAGGCCCGCGTCGATTAGCACCGGTTCGGCGTCGCTTTGCGCCAGGGCGGACAAGGTGGCGGTTTGAAGCACCGCACCGCTTAGTGCGAAAATGAAATCCAGTTCGAAACCAACATGGTCGGCGGCTTCAAACTCACAGCCTTTGAGGCGAAAGCCGTGTGCGCGGTAGTATTCCTCGACACTGCGGGTGCATTCCTGGAACAGCAGACCTTCGCCGACATAACAGGATTCCCAGGGTGGTGCGACAGGTACCTGCGGACCGATGAACAGGCGTGTAAAGTCCCAATGGATGTCTTCATAGTCGCTATCGCAGGCCGACAGCGACCGACCTGAGAGAGCGCCAATAATGCGGTCCAAACTACCTTGGACGGCATGTTCGAGCCCGCAGGGAAAATCAGTGCGAACGCCCTTTCCGCCTTTCTGCACTAAGGAAAGCAATTCCGGCGTGGGTTCTTCGATGAACAGCCGCCTGAGCAGATCGTAGATTTGGTGACGGATACATAAGTAGTCCATCGCCTCGGGGCCAAGCCCACGTGAGTGATTTGTTTCCATCGCTTTTCAAACTCCATTTTTGCTTTGAAGCTTGAAATTAACGATAGAGAAGATTGACGGGAACGACTCTCCTCAGAGCGACAGCTTATATCGCACAAGCGCCATGTTCGCAGTGACTTTGAGCAAGATCAATCACTCTCGGGCAGCTATTTTCGCCAATGGCTTGGTGGCGTTCCCATGACACATCGGAAGGCGACACCGAATGCCGAAGGGGTAGCGTAGCCGAGTTCCTGTGCGACTTGCCCAACGGTCATGCCATTCGCAAGCAGGGCAATTGCTGAGTGCATTTGCAGCTGGCGACGGTAATTGGCGAAGCTCATACCGGTCCCGGACTGGAACAACCGTTCCAAGGTACGGGTGCTCGCGCCAGCTACCTCCTCCCAGCCTGCGAGCTGGCGCATGTCGCCGGGCCGGGCCGCCAATGCATCAGTCACGCGTCGCAGCCTGCTGTCGCGGGGACGTTTCAGGCCGTACGGTTGCGGGCGTGCGCAGGCGAGATGATCGGCGAAAACGTCGACCATGCGCGACGGCGGTGAGGGGATTTCGTAATCGTGGGGCATGTCACTCATCGCATCGATCAAGGCGCCCAGTAGCGCGTTCACCGTAATTACCTGGCAGGCCGGCTCAGGGGATCTGGTCAAGGCCGTCGCGGCCATCACCACCGCGTGCATACGCGTGCCCCGCGGACAGTGCACCGCATGCTTGATTCTTGGGGGCAAAAGCAAGGCCATGCCTGGCGGCACCATCCAATAGCCTTCGTCGGTCGAAATGCGGATCACCCCCGAGGTGGGTGCTAACAGTTGTCCATGAACTGGATGACTGTGTGGCGCCACGGCGGCGGCGGATTCGGGGTACTCCTCTGCATGGACGCGGATCGGGCGCAAAGCCGTGGGCGGCGTCTCGTCCAGTAGACTGGTTGGCATTATGAATTTAGGTGACTCCATCTCCGGGCATTCCTTTGCTGAACTGTCCACTGCTTTTCTTGGGGGACACACGATAGGTCGAGATCATTTAGCTTAGGGATGCTCTGCACTGGCCCTGATTCTGAAATCAGCCGATGTGCAT
>NZ_MTLG01000051.1 GCF_002192695.1 Achromobacter xylosoxidans | reverse complement strand
GGATGCTCTGCACAGCCTCCCTAATCCACGACAATAGGCTTCATTGAATTGAAGCATGAGCGACGGTCGACGATGAAGCAACGCAGTCTTGCCGAGAGTGGATACGAGCGTCGGCCGAAGGCGACGAAGCGGCAACGGTTTCTGACGGAGATGGACGCGGTGATGCCGTGGGCTCGGCTGATCGCACTGGTCGATACGGTACAGCCGAAGCTGGGCGCGCGCGGCGGCCGGGCATCATTTCCGGCGGAGACGATGCTGCGGATTCACTTCATGCAGCAGTGGTTTGCTTTGTCCGATCCGGGGATGGAAGAAGCGCTGCACGATATTCCGGCACTGCGCGCGTTCGCGCGGCTGGACGCCGGCAATGACCTGATTCCGGACGAGAGTTCGATCCTGCGCTTTCGGCATCGGCTGGAGCAGCACGGTCTGGCGGATCGTCTGCTGGCCGAGGTCAACGCTCTGCTGAGCGAGCGCGGGCTGCTGCTGCGCCAAGGCACGATCGTCGATGCCACGCTGATCAACGCGCCGAGCTCGACGAAGAATCAGGATCGCGAGCGCGATCCGGAGATGCACCAAACGAAGAAGGGCAACCAGTGGTATTTCGGCATGAAGGCGCACATCGGCGTCGATGCCGAATCGGGCCTGACGCACACCGTCGTGACCACGCCGGCCAACGTCAACGACGTGACCCAGGCGCATGCGTGCCTGCACGGAGAAGAGGTAGACGTGTTCGGCGATGCCGGCTATCAGGGCGTCGCCAAGCGTGCCGAGAATCGCGACAAGGCGGTGACCTGGCACGTGGCGATGAAGCCCGGGAAACGCAAGGCGCTGCCCGACACACGGCTGGGCCGGCTTCTCGAAAAGATCGAGCATGCCAAGGCCAGCATCCGCGCCAAGGTCGAGCATCCGTTCCGCATCATCAAACGCCAGTTCGGTTTTTTGAAGACGCGCTATCGCGGCTTGAAGAAGAACACCGCGCAACTCGTCACGCTGTTCGCGCTGGCGAACCTGTTTCAGGCACGGCATCGATTGATGCCAACGGGAGAGGTGCGTCCATGTACCGCCGGATAAGCGAAGAAGGGCGGAAAACCGCTATTTCCAGGCACTTCGGAAGCCAGACGGCGTTCTCAATGACGGCGGCTTTTCCGAATTCCTGCTCATGCACATCGGCTGATTTCAGAATCAGGGCCAGTGCAGAGCATCCCTA
>NZ_MTLG01000050.1 GCF_002192695.1 Achromobacter xylosoxidans | reverse complement strand
GATCGACGGCGATCTTGCCGATGTCGTGCAGCAGGGCGGCGTAGGCGATGGCAGCAGTCCACGCTTCGGCTTGCGCAGCTTGGTCTTCCGGGCTGGCGCCGATGGGCAGCAGATGAGACTGGCGCAGCTTCAGGCTGTAGGCAACGATTTCCAGACCGTGGTCGAGCATGCCGCCTGGGTAGGCATGGTGATGCGCTTCGGAGGCAGGGAAAGCCTGGACCAGCTCGGCATAACGTTCCAGCGGCGCACGGTACAGCGCGGCGAACTGCTTGCGCGAGAGCGAGGTGCGCTGCCAGATGTGTTCCAGCAGCTTCTGCCGGCGCGGTGTCGCCAGCAGCGATGCGGCCGATTCCGGCCAGATCAGCCCTTTCGGGAGGTCGGTGGTGGGTGCTGGCGATGGAGCGGCAGCGACCGCAGGCCGTTTCCGCTGGAACAGAGAGAGCATATGGATTTCCTGGTGGCTGGCCAAGCGGGAGGCCTTTTCGCCTTTTCGGGTAGGGCCTTTCCCCTTGCACCCCATTCCCTTGCCCCCTTGACCTTTTGGCCTTTAGAAGCCTTTGGATATAGAGCGGTGAGCATGTGTCGTCCATCGTCAATGCGGGTATGGCGGGGCCGGATTGATGCGGGAAGGCTGGCTGTTCCCGCTCTACGATGCGATCCATTGTTGGATGCTGGAGAGCCGCGGTGAGACCACAGATTGACGAAGTAAGGATATTTCCTTACAATACAGGCATTGCGATCAGGAGAGCCGCCATGCCTGCCATTCACGAAGTTGCCACGCTGACCTCCAAAGGTCAGATCACGCTGCCCAAATCCATCCGGCAGGCGCTGGGTGCCGATACCGGCAGCAAGCTCGCGTTCGAGCTTCGTGGCAGTGAAGTCATCGTGACCCGCGCCGATGCCGAGCACGAGGACCCTGCCATTGCCGCGTTCCTGACCCTGCTGGCCCACGACATTGAAGCGGGCCGGAATGTGCGCGGCCTGCCCGAGGATTTGGCTCGCACCATGCTGGAGCACGCGGGCCACAAGGTGGAGCTGGGCGATGATTTCAATGAGGACGTGGAAATCTGATGCGACAGCATGGCTGGACACTGCTGTTCCACGACAACCTGATCGAGCAGATGATGAAGCTGCGTGCGGCTGTGCTGCGCGCCCAGGAGAACGACCCGGAAGGGTTTGGATCGAACGCCAACGTCAAGTTCTTCCGGGCCTTGGTTCAGTTGATACAGGATGTGGTGCCGAGTGATCCAGCACGCGACGAGTACCGTCAAGGCAATACCATGGGGCCGGTCTATCGCCACTGGCGGCGAGCCAAGCTCGGAAGGCGATACAGGCTGTTCTTCCGCTACGACTCGAAGGCCAAGATCATCGTGTACGCCTGGGTCAACGATGAGCAGACCCTGCGGTCTTCGGGGAGCAAATCAGACCCCTATGCCGTGTTCGAGAAGATGCTCGGGCGCGGGAACCCGCCGGACGACTGGAGCGCATTGGTAGAGTCAAGCAAGCAGGATTGGAGCAAACTGGAATAGGCATTCCTCATGTAGCAGGAGACGACCGTGAACACCACTTCTCGCACCAGCACCGCAGAACGCCTCGGACGTACCCTTGGCCGTGGATGGCGCGCTTATGCGCGGGGCGAGCGGCGCACATCGAGCTGGTTGGTATCCAAGGGAGTGCCGGTGGCCGGCACCACCGTGCTGCTGTGGGCGGTCAAGCTGGCTGTGCTGGGGCTGCTGCTATACGTTGCGTTCTGGTTCGCCCTCGTGTTGCTGGGCGTTGTGGCGGCAGGATGGGCTGCTGCTGCCAATACCTCGGATGACGACGAGTGGTCTTTCACCGATCTCACAGAATTGCGCAAGACGCCGGGCTACGATCCGAATCTGTACAACGACACGTCCCACGAGCTATACACCGACGACTGACCGGCCTTGCGCTACTTCAGCTTACCTCCGGCAAGCGCCCCTGCACCCTTACCGCCCGCTTGGCCAGCGCTCTTGCTGCCGTCTGAAAGCCCCTGGATGGCGTGCCCGGCTCGAATTCCAACCCAGGTAAGACTCGCGAGCCAGAATCCCGGCAGTACAAGGAACATCGTCCCCGTGACGAAGTTCAACAGCAGATCCCCAAAGGCGTTGTTCAGCCCCACCAGTGGATCGAAGTTGGCGTGTGGCCGGTTCCAACCGAAGCCCCAGCCATAGAGCGCATCGAGGATGGTGCTGTCGATCCAGCGTGCGAGCTGGAACCAGAAATCGACGAAGAACAGCGCGAACTGCACGACGCTCACAGTAACGACGGTCTTCAGGTCGTAGGTGCCCACAACCAGCACCAGCGGGATGCAGATGACCAGCGCCATCTTGAGCAAGGCGAGCACCATGGGTAACGCCTGGCGCACCACGTCCATGGCCGGAAACGCGGCAATCGCCCCGACGGCCATGCCGACGTCGCCAGTGGCCCGCGTTACGATGTTCGGCAGGGTCTTGTCGATCTGGCCGCCGTAGTCGGTATAGACGCTGCCCTGGTTCAGTTTCTGCTGCCTCGGCGAGGCGATGGTGCGGATCACCGAGTCGTCCACCTCGGCTCGGCTCAGAAAGCCGGCCCAGCCCGCCAAGCGATTCAGCAGGCTTGGGTCTACCTGCCCCAGCAGGCGTGCGCGCAGGCCATTGCTGCCATCGGCCCACCACTGCCTGCAGGACGGATAACCGCCACCACTGGCCACCTGCGCAAGCCCCGCGTCGCGGGTGCTGTCGTAGGGCCAGTCATCGCGTGGTGTGCTGGAGCGGTAGCTATCGTAGTAGCCGCCGGTGTCCGTGAAAAACCTCGACCCGATCCAGGTCACGTCGTGCATCTGCGCCTCATCGAGGTTTGGGCGCTGCATGAACAGCTTGGCGCGCGCCGGCCCGTAGCAGTCTCGCGAGAAATCCGCCACTTCCTGAGCCAGCACCGGGTCGTCGATGCGCGTCGCGTCGATCTCCATCCTCATTTGCCGCAGGTCTGTGCCGCATGGGATCGCTGCCACCGAGGCCCCTGTGACGGCGCGCGAGAGCGCGTGCATGAAGGCCCACCAGACCGGCACCTTCGCCGATTGGTTGTTGAGCGTGCTGAAAGACTGCGACCAGCCGGTCGCCGAGGGTTGTGGCACGCTGACCTGGCACTGCGCCGAGCGCGCGCTGTCGTAGCGGATGGTGTTGAGATCCACGTCGATAAAGGGGATGCCGGCGAACATCACCACCACGATGGCGACGAACACCCGGTTCTCGATGCGCGCAGCTGAGAGCACGCCCTTGTTGCCTTCG
>NZ_MTLG01000005.1 GCF_002192695.1 Achromobacter xylosoxidans | reverse complement strand
GTGGCGTGTCTTGCGGGGCCCGCCCCAGGCCGGCCGCGCGGGCGGCCTTTTGGGGCTTACGCGGTGTCTTGCGTCGTGTGATGGCGCTGCGCGCTGGTGGCGAGGTGTTCTCCTGGTGACAAGTACGGCGGGTGAGAATCGGGTCTGAACGTGGTGGGGGGGCTGCAGTAGCGGCATTGGCCAAGTACGGGTTGGTCAGTAATCGTCACTTCAACGCGGATGCCGGATGGGTGGCGCGCGTCCGGGTCTGCATGCGCAAGCGGCTGTCCATCGCGCGCCACCCATCACCGCCGACCCCCTGAAGCCTGGATGCCAGTAGCAAGCCCCTGATCGCATGCGCGCAAGCGAACACAATAGAAATTCAAGAAATCACGTATGTCATTCTTGGCCGCCTGCGCCGACGAGCGGCCTACGGCCGCACGGCGGTGACCAAAAACCCGAAAAGTATCAACAGCGAACCCAACGAAAGCCCCCCAAAGAATCCAAAGATCGTCCCCATTTATCCTCCCCCAAGTATCTAGATACTTTCCCCATTTGCACCCCGGCACCTTCAGGTATATATTTCAAGCCTAAACTATCCAGGTTTAAATATCTGCGGCCCCAGCTCCAGGAATTCAGAGCGGTAGTCGCTTACCACGGAGCGTTACGGCAATGAAAATAGTCTGCATCGGCGGCGGCCCCGCCGGCCTGTATTTCGGTCTGCTCATGAAGCTGCAGGACCCCGCCAACGAAGTCACCGTGATCGAGCGCAACCGCCCTTACGACACCTTCGGCTGGGGCGTGGTGTTTTCGGACGCGACCATGCAGAACCTGCGTGAAGCCGACCCCGTTTCCGCCCAGACCATCGGCGACGCCTTCAACCACTGGGACGACATCGACATCAACTTCAAGGGCCGCAACATCCGCAGCGGCGGCCACGGCTTCATCGGCATCGGCCGCAAGAAGCTGCTGAACATCCTGCAGGCGCGCTGCGAGGACGTGGGCGTGAAACTGGTGTTCGAGAACTTCGTGCAGGACGACCAGGCCATTGCCCGCGAATACGACGCCGACCTGGTCATCGCCTCGGACGGCATCAACAGCCAGGTCCGCACCCGCTACGCCGACACCTTCCACCCGGACATCGACCAGCGCCGCTGCCGCTTCGTGTGGCTGGGCACCAAGAAGGTGTTCGACGCCTTCACGTTTGCCTTCGTCCAGACCGAGCACGGCTGGTTCCAGGCGCACGCCTACCGCTACGAAGACGGCATGTCCACGTTCATCGTGGAGACGCCCGAGGAGACCTGGCAGGCCGCCGGCATCGAGCAGATGAGCCAGGAAGAGGGCATCGCCTACTGCGAAAAACTGTTCGCGCCCTGGCTGGACGGCAATCCGCTGATCAGCAACGCCACGCACTTGCGCGGCTCGGCCATCTGGATCCGCTTCCCGCGCGTCATCTGCAATACCTGGGTGCACTGGAACAATCTGGACACCGCCCGCGGCGAGCGCCGCGTGCCCGTGGTGCTGATGGGCGACGCCGCCCACACCGCGCACTTCTCGATCGGCTCCGGCACCAAGCTGGCCCTGGAAGACGCCATCGAGCTGGCGCGCTGCCTGAGCGGCGCCGAAGGCAGCGTGGAAGCCGGCTTGAAGCACTACGAGGAAGTGCGCAGCGTCGAAGTGTTGAAGATCCAGAACGCCGCCCGCAACTCCACCGAATGGTTCGAGAACGTCGAGCGCTACGCCGACCTGGAACCCGAACAGTTCGCTTATTCGCTCCTGACCCGTTCGCAGCGGATCTCGCATGAAAACCTGCGCTTGCGCGACCCGGCCTGGCTGGAAGGCTTCGAGCGCTGGATCGCGGAACGCGCTGGCGCCGCAGCGGAACCGGGCCAGCGGCCCGCCATTCCCATGCTGACGCCCTACCAGGCGCGCGGCGTGCGGCTGAAGAACCGCGTCATGGTGTCGCCGATGGCCATGTATTCCTGCACCGACGGCGTGCCGGGCGACTTCCACCTGGTGCACCTGGGCGCGCGCGCCATGGGCGGCGCGGGCTTGGTCATGGTCGAGATGACCTGCGTGTCGCCGGACGGCCGCATCACCCCGGGCTGCCCGGGCCTCTGGAATGACGAGCAGCGCGACGCGTTCGCCCGCATTGTCGGCTTCGTGCATGGCAACAGCGATGCGCGCATCGGCCTGCAGCTGGGCCACGCCGGCCGCAAGGGGTCTACCCAGCTGGGCTGGCAGAAGATCGACCATCCGCTGGCCGAAGGCAACTGGCCGCTCATGTCGGCCTCGGCCTTGCCGTACATCGAGGGCGTGTCGCAGACGCCGCATGCCATGACGCGCGCCGACATGGACGACGTGCGCGACAACTTCGTTGCCGCCGCCCGCCGCGCCGAACAGGCCGGTTTCGACTGGCTGGAGCTGCACTGCGCCCACGGTTACCTGCTGTCCAGCTTCATCTCGCCCCTGACCAATCAGCGCGCCGACGAATACGGCGGCAGCCTGGAGAACCGCCTGCGCTTCCCGCTGGAGGTGTTCCACGCCGTGCGCGCCGTCTGGCCCGAGAACAAGCCCATGTCGGTGCGGATTTCCGCCAGCGACTGGGTCGAAGGCGGCATCACCGCCGATGACGCGGTGGAGATCGCGCGCCACTTCAAGGCCGCCGGCGCCGACATGATCGACTGCTCGTCGGGCCAGGTCAGCAAGGAAGAAAAGCCGGTCTACGGCCGCATGTTCCAGACCCCGTTCGCCGACCGTGTGCGCAACGAGGCCGGCATCCCGACCATCGCGGTGGGCGCCATCTTCGAGGCCGACCACGCCAACGGCATCATCGCCTCGGGCCGCGCCGACCTTTGCGCGCTGGCACGTCCCCATTTGGCTGACGCCTCCTGGACGCTACGCGAAGCGGCGCGAGTGGGCTACCGTGATGTTTCGTGGCCGAGCCAGTACTTCGCCGGCAAGCGCCAACTGGAAACCAACTTCGAACGCGCCGCCGCCATGGCGCAACTGGATATCAAATGAACGCAACTTCGCTCCCGCTGGCGGGACGCCACGCCCTGGTGACGGGCGGCGCCCGCGGCATCGGGCTGGCCTGCGCCCGGGCGCTGTTGCAGCGCGGCGCCCGCGTCACGCTGCTGGGCCGCGACGGCGCGGCGCTGGACGCCGCGGCCGACAGCCTGGCCAGCCTGGGCCAGGTGCAGGCCGTCAGCGCCGACATCGCCAACGAAGCTTCAGTGCGGGCGGCCTTCGCCCAGGCCGAGGCCGAGTTCGGACCGGTGCTGGTGCTGGTGAACAACGCCGGCCAGGCCGTCAGCCAGCGCTTTGACCGCACCGACGCGGCGCTGTGGCAGTCCATGCTGGACGTCAACCTGACCGGCACCTTCCACTGCATCCAGGCGGCCTTGCCGGGCATGCTGCAGGAAAAATGGGGCCGGGTAATCAACGTGGCCAGCACGGCCGGCCTGATCGGCTACGGCTACGTCAGCGCCTATTGCGCCGCCAAGCACGGCGTGATCGGCCTGACCCGCTCGCTGGCGCTGGAAACCGCGCAGAAGGGCGTCACGGTCAACGCCGTGTGCCCCGGCTACACCGAGACCGACATCGTGCGCGGCGCGGTATCGAACATCGTCGACAAGACCGGCATGACGCCGGACGCCGCCCGCGCCAAGCTGGCCGAGCGCAATCCGCAGGGCCGCCTGGTGCAGCCCGAGGAAGTGGCCGAGACGGTCGCCTGGCTGGCGCTGCCGGCCTCGGCCTCGGTCAACGGCCAGGCCATCGCCGTAGACGGCGGCGAAGTGATGACCGGCTGAAGCCGGCGCCCCATCCACCCCAATCCACGAACGGAGACACCATGAGCACCCAGCCCGAAGAACACACCATGAAACACCACAAGCGTCCGTTTGCCGGCTATCAGGCCAAGACGTTCCTGTGGCAGGTGTCGGCCGACGGCAAGATCGGCACGGTGACGCTGAACCGCCCCGAGCGAAAGAATCCGCTGACGTTCGATTCCTACGCCGAGCTGCGCGATCTGTTCCGCGCGCTGGTGTATGCCACCGACATCAAGGTCGTGGTGGTGACGGGCGCAGGCGGCAATTTCTGCTCGGGCGGCGACGTGCACGAGATCATCGGGCCGCTGACCAAGATGAGCATGCCGGAGCTGCTGGACTTCACCCGCATGACGGGCGACCTGGTCAAGGCCATGCGCGCCTGCCCCCAACCCATCGTGGCGGCGGTCGACGGCATTTGCGCTGGCGCCGGCGCCATGGTGGCGTTGGCCTCGGACATGCGCCTGGGCACGCCCGCCGCGCGCACCGCCTTCCTGTTCACGCGAGTCGGCCTGGCCGGCGCCGACATGGGGGCCTGCACCCTGCTGCCGCGCATGATCGGCCAGGGCCGCGCTTCCGAATTGCTCTACACGGGCCGCGCCATGACGGCGGAAGAGGGCGCCAGCTGGGGCTTCTTCAACGCCCTGCATGAGCCGGGCGTGCTGGCCGACGCCGCGCAGACGCTGGCCGCGCAACTGGCCGCGGGCCCGACCTTCGCCCACGGCGTGACCAAGAAGCTGCTGCATCAGGAATGGAACATGGGCGTGGACGAAGCCATCGAGGCCGAAGCCGAGGCCCAGGCCATCTGCATGCAGACGCGCGATTTCCGCCGCGCCTACGACGCTTTCGTAGCCAAGCAAAAGCCCGTTTTCCAAGGGGATTGAGCATGCGCGACGCAAGCTGGCTGGATTGGCCGTTTTTTGACGATGCGCACCGCAAGCTGGCGCATGAGGTCGACGCCTGGTGCGAGGCGTCCCTGGGGGACGTGGATCACCATGACGCCGATGGCGCCTGCAAGAAGCTGGTGCGCGCCATGGGCGAGGCCGGCTGGCTGCGCTATGCGGTCGCGGGCGGCCCAGGCGGCGCCTGGGGCGGCGCGCTGCCGGAAGTGGATTCGCGCGCCGTCTGCATCCTGCGCGAAACCCTGGCGCGCCACGAAGGGCTGGCCGACTTCGCTTTCGCGATGCAGGGCCTGGGCAGCGGCGCCATTTCGCTGATGGGCTCGGACGAGCTGCGCCAGCGCTACCTGCCACGCGTGGCCCGCGGTGAAGCCATCGCCGCCTTTGCGCTGTCCGAACCCGACGCCGGCTCCGACGTGGCCGCGCTGGCCTGCGAGGCCAGGCTGGACGGCGACCACTACGTGCTGAATGGCGCCAAGACCTGGATCTCCAACGGCGGCATCGCGGACTTCTATTGCGTGTTCGCGCGCACCGGCGAAGCCCCTGGCGCACGCGGCATCAGCGCCTTCGTGGTGGATGCCGATACGCAGGGCTTCGAGGTCAGCGAACGCATCGAGCTGATCGCGCCGCATCCGCTGGCGACCATTACGTTCGACAACTGCCGCATTCCGGTGTCGCACCGGCTGGGCGATGCGGGCCAGGGCTTCAAGCTGGCCATGATGACGCTGGACATCTTCCGCGCCTCGGTGGCGGCGGCGGCCTTGGGCTTTGCGCGCCGCGCGCTGGACGAGGGCCTGGCGCGTTCCAAGTCGCGCCGCATGTTCGGCCAGACGCTGGCCGACCTGCAGTTGACGCAGGCCGCGCTGGGCGACATGGCGACCGCGATCGATGCGTCGGCGCTGTTGACCTACCGCGCGGCCTGGATGCGCGACGTGCTGAAGCAGCGCACCACGCGCGAAGCGGCCATGGCCAAGATGACGGCCACGGAATCGGCGCAGACCGTGATCGATCGCGCGTTGCAGATGTTCGGCGGCGCGGGCGTGGTGTCGGGGATGCCGGTGGAGAAGCTTTACAGGGAAATACGCGCGCTGCGGATTTACGAAGGCGCGACAGAAGTGCAGAAATTGATCATTGCCCGTGAACTGCTGAAGGCGTAAGGCAGCCATCGAGCTCCGTCGTCCCGGCACAGCAAAAACACCGCAATAGCAAGGGGAATTCCATGGAAGCATCCGCCCACATCGACACTTTCGCCCGGGACAATCTGCCCCCGGGCGAACAATGGCCAGAGTTTCTGCTCGACGGTCCCGACGTGGCCTATCCGAAGCGTTTCAATTGCGCGGTCGAACTGGTGGACGCCATGGTCGAGCGCGGCCACGGCGAGCGCGTCGCGCTGCGTTGGAGCCAGGACGGCAAGCAGGCCACGATGACCTACCGCGAGCTGGCCGCGCTGACCAACCGCATCGCGCGCGTGCTGGCCGAAGATATGGGGCTGGTGCCGGGCAACCGCCTGCTGCTGCGCGGGCCGAACAATCCGATGATGGCCGCGTCGTGGCTGGCTGCGATCAAGGCGGGGCTGGTGACTGTGCCGACGATGCCGCTGTTGCGCGCCAAGGAGCTCAAGCAGATCATCGACAAGGCGCAGATCCAGGCCGTGCTGTGCGATGCGCGGCTGAAGGACGAAGCTGAGTTCTGCACCCAGCCCAGCCATGAGCATCATTGCCCCGGCCTGAAGAAGGTCATGTATTTCAACGACCAGGCGCCCGACGCGCTGGATACGCTGGCCGCGGCCAAGCCGGATACCTTTGATGTTTGCGATACGGCGGCCGACGATGTCTGCCTGATCGCCTTCACCAGCGGCACTACCGGCGCGCCCAAGGGCTGCATGCACTTCCACCGCGATGTGCTGGCAATGTGCGACCTGTTCCCCAAGCATGTCATCAAGCCGGGGCCGGACGACATTTTCTGCGGCACGCCGCCGCTGGCCTTCACGTTCGGCCTGGGCGGCTTGCTGTGCTTCCCGCTGCGCGTGGGTGCGAGCACGGTGCTGGCTGAGAAGCTGTCGCCGGAAAGCCTGTTGCAGCTGATCCAGGATTTCCGCGCCACCATCGTGTTCACGGCGCCCACGTTCTATCGCCAGATGTCGGCGCTGGTGGGCAAGTTCGATCTGTCTTCGCTGAAGAAGAGCGTGTCGGCGGGCGAGGCGCTGCCGGATGCCACCCGTCAGCTATGGAAGAAGGCCAGCGGCATCGAGATGATCGACGGCATCGGCGGCACGGAAATGATCCACGTGTTCGTGTCCAGCCCGCCGGAGTCGGTCAAGGCCGGCGCCATCGGCCGGGTGGTGCCGGGCTATGTGGCGCAGATCGTCGATGACGACATGAAGCCGGTGCCCAACGGCACGGTGGGGCGGCTGGCGATCAAGGGTCCCACCGGTTGCCGCTATCTGGCGGACGAGCGCCAGCGGCGCTTCGTGCAGGACGGCTGGAACCTGCCAGGCGATACGTTTCTGCAGGACGACGACGGCTATTTCTTCTATCAGGCGCGCAATGACGACATGATCGTGTCGGCGGGCTACAACATCGCGGGTCCCGAGGTCGAGGACGCGCTGCTGCGCCACGAGGCCGTGGCGGAGTGCGGCGTGGTGGGGGCGGCGGACGACGAGCGTGGCCAAGTGGTCAAGGCGTTCGTGGTGCTCAAGCCGGGCTATGAGGCCGGCAGCGAGCTGGTCGCGGCGCTGCAGCAGTTCGTGAAGGCCAATATTGCGCCCTACAAGTATCCCCGTGCCATCGAGTTTGTCGAGGCGCTGCCGCGCACCGAAACCGGCAAGCTGCAGCGTTTCGCGCTGCGCAAGATGGCCTGAACCGGCAACAAGGAAATTCCATGGCAGCTCCTTTCATCAGCCAGGTCGAAGTCCGCTTCCGTCATTGCGATCCGGCGGGCATCGTTTTCTATCCTCGCTATTTCGAGATGATCAATGACTTTGTCGAGGAGTGGTTCGACAAGGGCATGGGGTTGCCGTTTCATGCGCTGCACGTGGAGCGGCACATCGGTACGCCGATGGCGTCGGTGCAGTGCGATTTCAGCGCGCCCAGCCGCTGGCACGAGCGTTTGCGCCAGGTGCTGGAGGTGCAACGCATTGGCGGCGCGTCGTTCAAGGCGCTGGTGCGTTTCGAGGGGCCGGATGGCCAGTTGCGCTTGTCGGCGACGCTGACGATCGTGACGGTGGATTTGCGGACGATGAAGTCCATGCCGCTGCCTGCGGATCTGCGGGAACGCATGCAGGCTTATCTGGTTCCCGCGGCGTAAGCGGCGGGGATCGTTTGCTTTCTTAAATATAGGATGACGTTATGAAAATTCTGCAACCGCCGGATTGGATGGCGCCCCGGGGCTATTCGAATGGCGTGCTCACCGAGATGCAGGTGGGCAGCAAGCTCGTGTTCGTGGGCGGGCAGGTGGGGTGGAATGGCCAGCAGCAGTTCGAAACCGACGATCTGGCCGAGCAGGTGCGCCAGACGTTGGCGAACATTGTTGCGATTCTGGCCGAAGGGGGCGCCAAGCCTGAGCATATCGTCCGGATGACGTGGTACGTGACGGACAAGGACGAGTACGTGGCGGCTTATCCGGCCATCGGCAAGCACTACCGGGAGTACATCGGCCGGCATTTTCCGGCGATGACGGCGGTGGAAGTGGCCGATCTGGTTGAGGATCGGGCCAAGGTGGAGATTGAGGTTACTGCCGTGGTGCCGGCGCAGTAATTGCCGGTTGCTCCTGGGCGCCGAGGGTTGCTTTGTTGCTGACCTTCGGTGCTTTTTTTTGTGGGCTTTGGGTTCTTGATGCGTCTGCTGCTGAGATGATCCGGCGTGCGGATTCGTACGTGACCGTTGCGCTTGGCGGTTGCTGGTTCTTGAGACGCCCGGCGCGGCGGTGGCCCGGGAGGCGCGGGGCAACGATTGCGGTCCGGAGCCTTCGCTCCGGACTTCCCCTGCCTCATCCTCGTGGCCGCCTGCGGCGGCTGCCTTCGGATTCCGTCGGGCTTATCGACGCCCCGCGCCTCCCGGGCCACCACCGCGCCGAGCTCTGTCAGTTACCGTTGGCGTCAGCTGGGGCGGGTGGTGTTCGTAGGGTTCTGTTTGGGGCCTGTGTGGCGCCGAATATCTTGCGGGGTTCGCCCCATGCCGGCCGCGCGGGCGGCCTCTTGGGGCTTGTGCGGTGTCTTGCGTCGCCAGGGGGCGCGCAGGTCGTTGTCGACTCGTTTTTATTCCATTACTCGCCGCGTTTCGCGCGGCAATTCTCCGAAGCGTTCCCGGTAGTACTCCGAGAACCTTCCCAAATGTCCAAACCCCACGCCCAGCGCCACTTCCGTGACGCTGGCGGCTGCCTGCGTCCGTAACCGGCTCCTGGCCTCGTCCAGCCGCAGCGCGCGCAGCGCGTTCATCGGCGTGGTGTTGCGGTGTTCCTGGAACAGGCGCGTCAGCGCGCTGGCGCTGGCGCCGGCGTGGCGGGCGATGTCGGCCAGGGTGAGGGGGGCGGCGAGGTGGTCGCGCATATAGGTTTCGGCGGCGCTCAGGCGGCGCGGGACGGCGGGGGCGATGCCGGCGTGCGCCTGCCAGCTGTTGGGCTGGTTGTAGAGCAGGTGCAGCACCAGCGTGTCTTCCAGGTGTTCGAGCCAGGCGGCGGGCGGGCGCGGGGCGCCGTCGTCCAGGGTGGGCAGCAGGTGGATCAGGCTTTCGACCATGCTGCGCCAGACGGCGCCGACGGGGTTGTCCAGGCGCAGGGCGGGGCTGAAGTCGAGCGGGCGGGTGGCGGCTGCGCCGAAGGCGCGCTGGCCGATGGCTTCGAGCTTGCCGCGGGGGATCTTGAGCAGCAGCTGTTCGCAGCCGGCTTCCCAGTGCAGCTTGAGCGGGCGGTTGGGGGCGATGACGGCGGCGCAGTCGGGGTCGGCGTCGACGCGGTCGTTGCCGCATTCGATACAGGCGCGGCCGCTCAGGGGGACCTGGACCAGCATGAAGTCTTGCAGGCGGTCGGGTTCGATGTGGACTTCGGCGCCGTAGCGCAAGGTACAGACCGTTAGCGAGCCGAAGCGGCCCCGGTTCAGTTCGGCATCGACGCGGCCGCCTTTCCAGGTGAGGCGGTGTTCCTTCAGGGCTTCGGAGACGAGGGTGCGCGTCTCGTCCTGCTGGGTGGAGCTGAAGACGCGCCGCTTGAACAGGGGCGCAAGCGTGAGTCGGGACCAGCCGTGCATGGATGCCTCCGGGACGGGAACGCTCCCGTGTTACTGCCGAGGGTAATTTAAACGTCAAGGACTTGGAATTAAGTGATTCCCGGATAAGGCTGACGGAATCCGGATAGAGCGGCCCCCGGGCGCGGCCTAATCTAGCCGGCAGGCCCTTCGCGTGGTGGTTGGAGGGCGCCGCCGCGGCGCGTAAGCTGGCGGCGTTGTTCGGCAGCATGCGTTTACCGACGGCAGACGGGATCTGTCAGCTTTCCGCCGGCATGGCCAGGCGGGGATAACGGGGTGGCTCATGAATCGGAATCTATGGAGCCGGCGCGCGCTGGCTGCGCTGGTGTGCATGACGGCGGCGGCGGGCGCGACGGCGGCGGACAAGGTCAAGGTCGGCTTGCTGACGACGCTGTCGGGGCCGGGCGCGGCGCTGGGCAACGAGATCCGCGACGGCTTCAATCTGGCGCTGCAACATACGGGCGGCAAGCTGGGCGGCTTGCCGGCGGAAGTGGTGGTGGCGGACGACCAGCAAAAGGCCGACACCGGCCGCCAGGCGGTGGAGCGGCTGTTGAAGCGCGACCGCGTGGACGTGATGACGGGCATCGTGTTCTCGAACGTGCTGCTGCCGGTGATGCCGGCGATCCTGCAGTCTGGAACGATCTACCTCAGCACCAATACCGGGCCGGAAAATTATGCGGGCGCGGGCTGTAATCCGAATTTCTTCGCGGTGGCGTGGCAGAACGAGGACATTCCGGCCGCGATGGGCAAGTACGCCACGGACCAGGGCTACAAGAGCGTGGCGCTGATCGCGCCGGACTATCCGGGCGGACGGGAATCGCTCAACGGCTTCAAGCGCCTGTACAAGGGCGGGCTGTCCGAAGAGATCTACACCCAGCTCGGGCAGCTGGACTACGGCGTGGAGATCACGCGGTTGCGCGCCAGCAAGCCGGATGCGGTGTTCTTCTTTTTGCCGGGCGGCATGGGCGTGAACTTCATCAAGCAGTTCAACGGCGCTGGCCTGTCCAAGGAGATCGCGCTGCTGGCGCCGGGCTTCTCGGGCGACGAGGACACCATCGCGGCGGTGGGCGCGCCCATCGAGGGCATGCGCAATACCTCGCAGTGGGCCTCGGACCTGGACAACCCGGCCAACCGCAAGTTCGTCGAGGACTTCCGGAAGACCTATAACCGCAGTCCCACGCTGTATGCCTCGCAGGGCTATGACGCGGCCATGCTGCTGGACAGCGCGGTGCGGCAGACCGGCGGCAAGCTGGAGGCGGACGCGCTGCGCCCGGCGCTGCGGCGCGCGGATTTCAAGTCGGTGCGGGGCGATTTCAAGTTCAACCGCAACCAGTATCCGGTGCAGAACTATTACCTGCGCATCGTCGAGGCCGGGGCGGGAGGCAAGCTGTCCAACAAATTGTCGGGCACCGTGCTGACCCAGTACCAGGATCCTTTCGCCGCTGCCTGCCAGATGAAATAAAGCGGATGTTTGCTTCAAGGAGATACGTATGACCCAGAACATCACGACGCGCGAAGTGACGGTCGCCTCGCATGACGGCAAGTCCTTCGGCGCCTATCTGGCCGTGCCGGCGTCCGGGCATGGCCCGGGCCTGGTGCTGTGCCAGGAGATCTTTGGCGTGAACGACTTCATGCGCCGCGCGGCGCAGCTGTTGGCCGAGGAAGGTTATGTGGTGCTGGTGCCGGACCTGTTCTGGCGCCAGCAGCCGGGCATCCAGCTGACCGATGGCCCGGCCGACATGCCGCGCGCCTTCGAGCTCTACCAGAAGTTCGACGTGGAGCTGGGGCTGCAGGACATCGCATCCACCATCGCCGCGCTGCGCGATCTGCCCGAGAGGCAGGGCGGGGTGGGCGTGCTGGGCTATTGCCTGGGCGGCAAACTGGCCTACCTGGCCGCCTGCCGCACCGACGTGGACGTGGCCATTGGCTATTACGGCGTGGGCATCGAGAACAGCCTGGAAGAAGCGTCGCAACTGCGCGGTCGCCTGGTGCTGCATATTGCCGAGCAGGACGGCTTCTGTCCGCCCGAGGCGCGCCAGCGCATCCTGGAGGCGCTGGGCAACAAGCCGGGGGTGCAGATCTATGTTTATCCGGGCATGGACCACGCGTTTGCGCGCACGGGCGGCGACCACTACGACAAGCCTTCGGCGCTGATGGCGCATCAGCGCAGCATGGCGGCCTTGCAGCGCGCCATCGGACCGGAGTTCGATTATTCGTATCTGTGGGACAAGCACTGCGAATACGAATTCGGCACGCGCGACGTGGCGGCGACGATGGCGACCATGGTGGCCGAGCCCTATGTGAATCACATCCCCACCATGACGGGTGGGGTGGGCCATAAGGAGCTGAGCCGCTTCTACCAGCACCATTTCGTCAACAGCAATCCGCCGGACACGCGCCTGGTGCCGCTGTCGCGCACGGTGGGCGCCACGCAGATCGTGGACGAACTGCTGTTCTGCTTCACGCACACCACCGAGATCGACTGGCTGCTGCCGGGCGTGAAGCCCACCGGCAAGTATGTGGAGATCCCGCTGATCGCCATCGTCAAGTTCCGCGGCGACAAGCTCTATCACGAACACATCTATTGGGACCAGGCCAGCGTGCTGGTGCAGGTGGGCCTGCTGGACCCCAAGGGCCTGCCCGTGGCGGGCCGCGAGACCGCCGCCAAGCTGCTGGACGAGACCCTGCCGTCGAACACGCTGATGGCGCGCTGGAAAGAAAGCGAGAACAAGTAGGAGCCGGACATGTCATACACCGAAGAACAATTGGCCGCGATGGTGCGCGGCGACAGCGTGCACCGCGGCGTCTATACCGACCCTGCCATCTTCGACCTGGAGATGCAGCGTATCTACGGCCGCGCCTGGATCTACGTGGGGCATGAAAGCCAGGTGCCCAAGACGGGCGACTACCACACCACGCGCCTGGGCGACCAGGACGTGCTGATGGTGCGGGCCACCGACGGCCGCGTGCACGTGCTGTACAACCGCTGCCCGCACAAGGGCGCCAAGGTGGTGGCCGACGGCGAAGGCTGTGTCGGCAAGTTTTTCCGCTGCCCCTACCATGCCTGGACCTTCAAGCTGGACGGCAGCCATCTGGGCGTGCCGTTGAAGCAGGGGCTGGAGGGTACGGCCTACGATCCCGCCGATCCGTCCTTTTCGATGCGCCGGGTGGCGCGGGTGGAAAGCTATCGCGGCTTCGTGTTCGCCAGCCAGGCCAAGGAAGGGCCGGCGCTGGAGGATTTCCTGGGCGGCGTGCGTTCGTCGATCGACAACCTCTGCGACCGTTCGCCGGTGGGCGAGGTGGAAGTTGCAGGCGGCATCTTCCGCGTCATGCAGCGCTCGAACTGGAAGGTGTTCTACGAGAACCTGCACGACACCATGCACGCCCGCGTCACGCATGAATCGTCGTATGCCGCGGCCCGCGACGAAGCCAAGGAAATGGGCGAGATGCCGCTGGAGCTGCACATCATGGACGGCAACGGCGAACCCTACGAGTTCTGGGAAAAGCTGGAGCTGCGCGCCTATGCCAACGGCCACGGCTACATGGAAGGCATCTTTAATCCGGGCGCGGCCGAGCGCGACCCGGTGTCGCGCGCGCACTTTGAAACCCTGGCCGCCGCCTATGGCGAGACCCGCGCCCGCGAGATCCTGGGCATGAACCGGCACAACACGGTCATCTACGGCAGCGGTTCGCCCCACACGGTGTTCCAGCAGTTCCGCGTGATCCGCCCGATCGCCGTGGACCGCACCATGATCGAGATCCAGACCTTCCGCTGCAAGGGCGCGCCGGACGGCGTGTTCAAGCGCGCCATGCTGTACGCCAACGTCATCAATTCGCCGTCGTCCAACGTCATGCCGGACGACATCGAACTCTACAACCGCTGCCAGGAAGGCAATGCCACGCGCGGCGGCGAATGGGTCAGCATGCACCGCTACCACGGCAGCGACCGCAGCGATAGCGAAGGCCTGGTGTCGGTCAACGGCACCAGCGAGCTGCCCATGCGCAACCAGTTCGACGCCTGGAAGACCTATATGGAAGCCGGCCCCGCCGCCACGGAAGCCGCCACCGGAGAGCGCTCATGCTGCTAGACCTTGATTTCGACGTGAGCACCGAGGGCCTGTCGCCGGCCGACGTGCCGGCCGACGCCTATCACCGCATCGCGCAGTTCCTGTACCGGGAAGCGCGCCTGCTGGACGAGCGCCGCTACGACGACTGGCAGGCGCTGTGGACGACGGACGGGATGTATTGGATGCCGCGCGTGCCGGGCCAGCAGAGTCCGTATGACCATATCTCGCTGTTCTGGGAAGACCGCATGCTGCGCGACGTGCGCATCCGCCGGCTGGAGCATCCGCGCAACTGGTCGCAGCAGCCGCCCACGCGCAGCGCGCGGCTGGTGGGCGCGGTGGAAATCGAGGGCGTGGACGCCGGCGGCAATCTGGTGGTGCATTCCACCTTCCAGATGACCGAATGGCGCAAGCGCCAGCCGCGCCAGCTGGCGGGCCGCTATACCCATAAGCTGGCCGCCGAGGGCGATAGCTGGCGTATCCGCATGAAGCGGGTGGACCTGGTGAATTGCGACGACGTGCACGACGTGTTCGAGGTGTTCGTGTGACCGCGACCGACGCCGCGGTGCTGGCGCTGCACTTCCAGAACGACGTGCTGCACCCCGAGGGCAAGATCCGCGTCGGCCTGGATGCGGACAGCGGTGCGCGCCAGCGCCTGCTGGACAACGCCGCGGCCCTGCTGGCCGGGGCGCGGGCCCATGGCCTGCCCATCGTGCACGTGCGCATCGCGTTCCGGCCGGACTACGCCGACCTGATGGCCAACTGCCCCATCTTCCGCAACGTGGCCGCCATCGGCGCGGTGCCGGAGGGGCAGTGGGGCAGCGCCTTTTACGAGGGGCTGCAGCCGCTGGCCGGCAGCGCGCGCGAGTTCGTGGTCAAGCACACCCGCATCAGCGCTTTCTACGGCACGCCGCTGGAAGAGACCCTGCGGCTCTTGGGCGCGCGCCGGCTGGTGGTGGCAGGCGTCGCCACGCATTCGGTGGTGGAGGGCACGGTGCGCCACGCGGCCGACATCGGCTTCGAGGTCATGGTGGCGCAGGACGCCTGCGCATCCGCCGACCCGGCGGTGCATAACGCGTCGCTGGCCAGCATGCGCCTGATTGCGCAAACCGGGCCGGTGGCGGAAGCTGTGCGCTGGGCCGCCGCGCCTCATTGATCAAGGATTCATCATGGACTTCACAGGCTTTCCCGGGCTGGCTGGCAAGACCGCCATCGTCACCGGCAGCACCCAGGGATTGGGCGCGGACATCGCGCGCGGCCTGGCTGCGGCGGGCGTCAACGTGGTGCTGGTCGGGCGCAATGCCGAGGCCGGCCGCGAGCTCGAAAAGGAGCTGGACGGCCGCGCGCTGTACTGCGAAACCGACATCGGGCAGGACGACCAGATCCAGCGCTGCATCGACGCCGCCGCGGCACGCTACGGCAGGCTGGACATCCTGGTCAACAACGCCTGCCAGTACGCGGACCGGGGCCTGGCATCGACGCGCGAGGAATGGCACCGCACGCTGGATACCAACCTGGTGTCGGCGGCCATCTTCACGCAACTGGCTGCGCCGCTGTTGAGGCGAGGGGGCGTGGTGGTGAACATGGGCAGCACGGGCGGCAAGTTCGGCGCGGCCGGCCGCGCGCTTTACCCGGCGTCCAAGGCGGCGCTGCTGCAGATCACCAAGAACTTCGCGGTGGAGCTGGCGCCGGCCGGCGTGCGCGTGCTGGCGGTGTCGCCCGCCTGGACCTGGTCGCCGTCGGTGGAGCAGTTGTCGGGCGGCTCGCGTCCGGCGGCGGACGCGGTGGGGGCGCATTTCCATCCGCTGGGGCGGGTCGGCTCGGGCGAGGAGATCGCCGCGGCCGTGTGCTTCGCCTGCTCCGACGCGGCGTCGTGGATGACGGGGGTGGACATTCCCGTGGACGGCGGCTTTTCCATCCTGGGTCCGGACCGCGGCATTTCGCCTCGCGCCTGGTTCAAGGAGCTGGCGCCCTGAGGGCGCCGGCGGGCGGGGTCAGCGGATGACGATCTGCCCTTCTTCGACGGCGGCCTTGCCGCCGATCTGATCTTCCAGGAATTCCTGCATCTTGTTGCCTACCTGAATCGTCACGCCGCCGCAGAATCGGCGCGCGGCCTGGATGGTGGCGCTGGCCAGGGGCTGCAGGTCCTGTATCAGCTGGGCTTCCTCCGCGTCCAGCGCCAGCATGTCCTGGCTGAGCTTGACGTGGGTGTTGCGGGCGCGGTCGGCGACGTCGCCGGGGGCGCGTTGCGGATTGGCCTTCAGGAACATCAGCAGCTGTTCCAGCTTGGATTTTTCCTCGTGCATCTTCTGGCGCTTGCGCGCCAGCGCCGTGCGCTTGATGTCGGCATGCGGATCCAGGCCGGCCTGCACCAGCGTCGGGATGCCCGAAGGCGAGCCCAAGGTGCCGGCGCGCACGGCTTGCATGGCGCGGGTCTGGCCGCCGGTGATGGCGCTTTGCTGGGTGTTGGGCGGCCCGACATTGACGCTGCCGCCGGCCGCGATGCTGCTCTGGCGGACCTCGCGCTCCACGTCCACATCCTTGCCCGCGCTGATGACGGCGTTCTCGATGAACTTAGCGCGCAGCGCGCCGCCGCAGACGACGCGGGCGGTGCGCGCGGCGGCCGCGGCGTCCTGCAGGGCTTCGGCCAGGCCGATGATGCCGCCCTTGACTGTCACGTTGCCGCCGGCCTCGACCAGCGCCGCTTCCATGGTGCCGTTGACCACCACGTCGCCGGTCACGTGGACTTCCATGGTGGCGGCGATGTCGCCGCGCACCAGCAGCGAGCCCTCGAAATGGATGTTGCCGGTGCTCAGGTTGACGGCGTCCACCTCGACCATGGGATTGACCTGCACGCCGTGGCTGACCAGGGTAGGCGTGCCGGCGATGGTGGCGCGTAGCAGCAGCGGGTCTTCGGGATCCACCGCCGCACCGGACAGGTCGCTGGCGAACGGCGTGTCGGGCAGTTCGTCGGGCAGGATGGGCTCGCCCAGCACGGTGGTGCCGTCCACGCCGGGCAGGGGTGGCGTGCGCCGCATCAGGGGCATGCCGGGCGTCACCAGCAGCAGGCTGCCCAGGTCGCGGTAGTCCACCTGGGCCAGTTCGTCGATGTCCTGGCCGCGCGGCTTGAGGCGGTCCAGCAGGCTTTCGAAGCGCGTCGGGGTGCCGCGGGTGGGCGGCGTGCCGCGGGCGATCTGTACGGTTTCGCGGCGCCCCTGCGTGACGGCGTCGGTCAGTTCCTGTTCCAGGATGCCGTGTACGATGCCGCGTTCGGCCAGCACCTGGCGCACGGCTTCCAGTGTTACAGGCTTGCCGCCCACGGGCGGCAGCAGGGTCAGGAGGGCGGACATGCGCGTGGCGTCCATCTCCAATTCGAGCGAGCCGTCGATGACCTGGCCGACCGGGGCCTGCACGGTTGCCGTGGCGTGGCGGCAGAGGTCGATGAAGCTCAGGACGGCCTGGCTGTCCAGCGCCTCGGCGCTCCAGCCCTGGGCGACGGCGGCGGCCGCCAGGGCGTCCCAGCTGGGCAAGTCAGGGTTGATCCGGGCGCGCGGTTCGGCGGTTTCTGCGGCGATGGCCACGTTAGCGTCGTGGTCGGGATCGGCCGCGCCGTCCGCCTCGGCCCCGGGGGCAGGCGAGCCGGCCTCGGCGGAGGAATCCGCCGGCTCGGGACACGCAGGCGGCGTATAGACCGCCGTCAGGACGTTGGTCGTGGCATCCAGCATCAACTGGAGCGTGTTTTCTGCGTCCATCTCAGCGTCTCCCGCCCTTGGCGCTAGCCGCCAAGTTCACTCATTTGGTAATTATAGGAAATATTAAGTCATATTCTATCCCAAGCTTCCACAACTATTGGAAAGTAGGATCGACAAATTCCGCCGCATGTCCTAGTTCCGCCCCTGTTTTTCCCTGGGATGGCGACCGACAGGCCAGGACTAGGGCGTCGGTACTAGCGACAAAACAGCGCAGTCGCCGCAGCATAGGACCTCCACCATGCGTCCTCGGACGCCGCCGGAGCGCCATTCCATGCACCGCCACCCCCGTCCCGTCCTGCCGGCCCTGCGCGCGCTCCTGGCGCGCGCCGGCGGCATGGCGGCGCTGGCGGCCATGGTGGCCGGCGTGCTGATGCTGGCGCCCGCCAGCCCCGCGCAGGCCGCTGACATCTACCGCTACAAGGATCCTTACGGCGTGTGGCGGTCCATGAAGGTGCCCACGGGCTACGCCAAGTACTACAAGCGGGCGCAGGCCAGGACCGCCTGGCGTGGTAGCGGCATGAAGGTCTGTCTGGAATGCGAGCCCAAGTCTGGCGACGGCGCCCGCCTGGTGACCCTGGCCTCCGCTTCGCGCGCGCAGCGCTGGGGCGAGCTCAAGGTGCCTGCCGCCCACGACGGGCTGATTGCGCGGGCGGCGCGGGAGTCGGGCGTGGACCAGGCCTTGCTGACGGCGGTGATCGCGATCGAATCGGGCTTTCGCAGCGACGCGCGTTCGCCCAAGGGGGCGCTGGGCCTGATGCAGCTGATGCCGGCCACGGCCGCGCCGCTGCTGTCGGTGGCGGACGTGGAGACGGCGCTGGTGGATCCGGCGACCAATGTGAACGCGGGGTCGCGCCATCTGCGCCGGCTGATCGACCAGTACCCGGGCCGGCTGGATCTGGCGCTGGCGGCGTATAACGCCGGGGAAGGGGCGGTGCGCAAGTACGACGCCGTGCCGCCCTATGCGGAAACCCAGGCCTACGTCCGCGATGTGACCGCCTTGTACGAGCACTACAAGGCGCCCTGAGGGGAGCGGCCGCGGGCCGGCTCCCCGGCGTCGTTACAGCGACGCGAAGACTTTTTCGGCGATGTCCAGGGTGGACTTGATCACCGCGTCGTCGTGCGTGGCAGAAACAAAGCCGGCTTCGAAGGCGGACGGCGCGAAGTGCACGCCATGGTCCAGCATGGCATGGAAGAAGCGATTGAACGCCGCCGTGTCGCAGGCCGAGACCTCGGCAAACGAGGTCGGCACCTTGTCGCTGAAGTAGATGCCGAACATGCCGCCCACCGAATCGGCCGAGAAGGCCAGGCCGGCGGCGCGGGCGCGTTCCTGCAGGCCCTGGGCCAGCTTGGCGGTCTGGGCCGCCAGCGTGTCGTAGAAGCCGGGAGCGGCGATCAGGCGCATCGTGGCCAGGCCCGCGGCCACGGCCACGGGGTTGCCCGACAGCGTGCCGGCCTGGTAGACGCCGCCCAGCGGGGCGATGTTCTTCATGATTTCGGCGCTGCCGCCGAAGGCGCCCACCGGCATGCCGCCGCCGATCACCTTGGCCAGCGTGGTGATGTCGGGCTGGACGCCGGTCAGGCCCTGCACACCTTGCGGGCCAACGCGGAAACCGGTCATCACTTCGTCGAAGATCAGCAGCGCGCCGTGCTGCGTGCAGACCTCGCGCAGGCCTTCCAGGAAGCCCGGGGCCGGCTTGATCAGGTTCATGTTGCCGGCGACCGGCTCGACGATGATGCAGGCGATGTCGGCGCCATGCTGGGCAAAGGCCTCGCGCACGGCATCCAGGTTGTTGTATTCCAGGGTCAGCGTGTGCGACACGAATTCCGGCGGCACGCCGGCCGAGCTGGGGTTGCCGAAGGTCAGCAGGCCCGAGCCGGCCTTGACCAGCAGGCTGTCCGAATGGCCGTGGTAGCAGCCTTCGAACTTCACGATCTTGGCGCGGCCGGTGGCGCCGCGGGCCAGGCGGATGGCCGTCATGGTCGCTTCCGTGCCCGAGCTGACCAGGCGCACCTGCTCCAGCGAGGGCAGGCGCGAGATCAGCACTTCGGCCAGCTCGATTTCTGCTTCAGTGGGCGCGCCGAAGGACAGGCCGTTGACGGCGGCTTCCTGCACCGCGCGCACCACTTCGGGATGCGAGTGGCCGAGGATGGCGGGGCCCCAGGAGCCCACGTAATCGATGTACTGCTTGTCTTCCGCGTCCCACACGTACGGACCTTGCGCGCGCTTGATGAAGCGCGGCGTGCCGCCCACGGAGCGGAAGGCGCGCACGGGCGAATTGACGCCGCCGGGGATGCTGCGGCAGGCGCGTTCGAAAAGCTGAGCGTTACTGGACATGGCGTTCAAGGCTTGCGGTTGGGGTTGGCGGAGTAGGGCGCGGAGCATGCGGCCGCGGCGGCGCGGATGCTGGGCGCCTCGAAAAGCGCGGTGATGACGGCGATGGCGTCGGCGCCGGCCTGCGCCACCAGCGGCGCGTTGTCCGGCGTGATGCCGCCGATGGCGACCACCGCGGGCCGCGGGCCGTCGTAGTTGTCAGTCAGGCGGCGGGCTTCGGTCAGGACCGACAGCGGCGCGCGCACGGTGTCGGGCTTGACGGTGGAGGCGTACATGGCGCCAAAGGCGATGTAGTCGGCGCCAGCGGCCAGCAATTCCCGGGCGCGGCCCAGGTCGTCGTAGCTGGAGCCGCCCAGGATCAGGTCGGGGCCGGCCTCGGCGCGGATGCGCGCCAGGCTTTCGTCCTCGCGGCCGACGTGCGCGCCGTCGGCGCCCACGTCCAGCGCCAGGCGCCAGTCGTCATTGATCAGGAAGACCACGCCCAGCTCGCGGCACAGCGGCGCCAGCGCGCGGGCCTGGGCGGCGCGCACGGCGTCGGGCACGTTCTTGCGGCGCAGTTGCAGCGAGCGCATGCCGCCCTCGGCGGCCTGGCGCACCGCCAGCAGCAGGCGATCGGTGTCGTCCCATTCGGGGGTGACGCCATACAGGCCGGTGGGGAAACGCAGCGCTGTCATTGGGGAGGCATCCGGTTGGGAATGCGCCGGCCCATGCCCGGCAGGAAGCTGGCGGCCACCGCCGCGTCGGCGTGCGCCAGGCCCTGGCGCACGGCTTCGGGCATTTCCAGGCCGCGGGCCAGCATGGCGGCGATGGCGCTGGCGGCCACGCCGCCGGCGTCGCCGTTGCGGTCCGGGGGCGCCTGCCAGGGCAGGGTGGCGGTCTGGCCGTTGGGGCCCAGCAGCATGTTGGCATAGTGGCCGGGGCGCTGCGGGCTGCCCAGGACCAGGACCCACTCGGCTCCCGCCGCCAGCAGGGCGTGCATGGGCGTTGGTGCGTCCCCGATATCGATGTCGCCGTCAGCGTGCCACTGCGCCAGGCGCAGGTGCTCGATGACCAGCAGGTCCGTCTGCGGCAGCACCAGCTCCAGGGTGGCGGCCAGCAGGTCGTCGGCGTCGTCCTCGTCGGCGGCGTCGGCCGGCGGCTGGGCGCGTTGGCCCAGATGCAGCACCAGCGGCACCTGGCTGTAGTCGGCGGCGACCTGGGCCGCCACGCTGGCGGTTTCCGCGGTGTATAGTCCGCCCACCTTGATGGCCTGCACCGGCATGTCTTCGAGCAGGCAGCGCGCCTGGTCGTCCAGCAGGTCGGGCGTGACGGGATGGATTTCTTCAATGCCGGCGGTGTCGCGCACGGTCAGCGCGGTCACGGCCGCGAGGCCGTGGCAGCCCAGGCTGGCGCAGGTGACGGCGTCTGCCGGCAGGCCGTCGGAGCCCGAGGGATCGAGCGGGCCGAAGACCAAAACGAGAGGGGGAGTAACGGGGGCCACTTGGACAGCGTTAGAGTGGAGGGGCGCCCGGACTCATTTGCGGTGAATCAGGGGAACCCCTATTGGGTTTCGGTAAGATTGTCCCCATTCTAATGGAAGCCCCTTACCTTTGCCCTGACGCCGGGCAAGGGCCTGGAATTGATGTAAGAGAGAACTATGCGTACTTGGATGTGTTTGATTTGCGGCTGGGTCTACGACGAAGAGGCCGGCCTGCCCGACGAAGGCATTGCTCCCGGCACCCGCTGGGAAGACGTGCCGCCGAACTGGGTCTGTCCTGAATGCGGCGCCCGCAAAGAGGACTTCGAACTGATGGAAATCTGAGGCCGCAGCGCCGACATATTCCGCCAAGGCTCGTAAGATGGGACTACGCCCCATCCTTCGCAACCGTGGGACGGACCGCCGCCAGGCATGATGCTTGCTGGGCACGCGCAGCCTCCCCACGGTTCTTTCAGATTACCCATGTAGGGGTTGCCATGACGGAAAAACACCACGAAGACGCCGCGACGCAGGCAGCCAACTTCGCCAACCAATTCCTCATCGCCATGCCGGGCATGGTGGAAGGCAGCCTGGCGGGCTCGGTCATCTACGTTTGCGAGCACACCGAACGCGGCGCGCTGGGCCTGGTCATCAACCGGCCCACCGACCTGACGCTGGGCACCCTGTTCGAGCGCATCGACCTGACGCTCGAGATCGGTCCCGTGAAGGACACCCTGGTCTTCTTTGGCGGTCCGGTGCAGACCGACCGCGGTTTCGTGCTGCACGCGCCGGCCGGCGACTATAGCTCCAGCATCAAGCTGGGCGACATGGCGCTGACCACCTCGCGCGACGTGCTGCAGGCCGTGGCCGACGGCAAGGGGCCGGCCCGCATGCTGGTCACGCTGGGCTACGCCGGCTGGGGCGCGGGCCAGCTTGAAAGCGAGATGGCCCAGAATGCCTGGCTCAGCGTGGGCGCGGACGACAGCATCATTTTCGACGTGCCCCCCGAGGAACGCTATCCGGCCGCATTGAAGCTGCTGGGCATCGACCCGGTGATGCTGGCGGGCGATGCCGGCCATGCCTGAAGAGACCCTGCTTGCCTTCGATTTCGGCGAGAAGAAAATCGGCATCGCCATCGGCAATACGCTGACGCGCCAGGCGCGTCCGCTGGAAATCATCTTCAGCGAAGTCCGCGAGGCGCGCTTCGGCCGCATCGCGGCGCTCTTGCAGGAGTGGCAGCCCCATCGCGTCGTGGTGGGGCTGGCGCTGGACGCCGAGGGCGGCGAACAGCCGGCCACCGCGCGCTGCCGCCGCTTCGCCAATCAATTGCACGGCCGCTTCGGCCTGGCGGTCGAGCTGGTCGATGAACGCGGCTCCAGCATGGAGGCGCAGCGCCTGCTGGGCACCCATGCCGCCGACGACGCGATGGCCGCGGCCGTCATCCTGCAACGATATCTGGACACCCTGCCTGCGGCCTGAGGCGCGCGGTCCGGCCTGCCTATGCTCAATCCGCAACTCGATCGCCGCGGCGAACTGATACACCTGCTGACCACCGAAGGGCTGCCCCGCCGGCATGTCGAACGGCTGTTGGACATGGCGCGCGGCCACGCCGCAGGCGAGACGCCCGCCCGTCGCTCGTCCGCGCTGCCGGTGTTCCTGTGCTTGCCCGACGAGGCCGCGCAGGAGCGCGACGCCTTTACCGCCGCCGCGCAGCATCTGTCGCTGTCGGCGGTGGCGCTGGAGCCGCAAGCCGGCCAGGCGCTGGCCGCAACCGTCGCGCGGCTGGCGCCGGGCGTGCTGGTGCTGCGCCATGGCGCCAGCGGCGCGGCCCATTGCGCGGCCGCGCACGCGGCGCCGGGCCTGCGCATCCTGAACGCGGGCGACGGCTGCCACGCCGACCCCCTGCCGGCCCTGGCGCTGGTGCAAGCCATGCTCGAGGCGCGGCAGGACCTGACCAACCTGGCCGTCACGCTGGTGGGCGACATCCGCCACTCGCGCGTGGCGCGCTCCGTCATCCATGCCATGACTACGCTGGGCGTGCCCGAAGTCCGCGCCGCCGCGCCGCGCACCCTGTTGCCTGACGGCTTGCCGCAGTTAGGCGTGCGCGCCTGCGCCTCGCTGCGGGAAGGGCTGCAGGACGCCGACGTGGTCATCGTGCTGCCCTTGCAGGTGGAAGGCATCAGCGGCGCGCAGCTGCCTTCCGCCCGCGAATACGCGCAGGCCTATGGCCTGACGCCGCATGCCATGGCCGCGTGCCGCCCCGATGCCTTGCTGCTGCCGGCAGGCGCGCTGACTCCCGGCGTCGAGGTCGACGGCGACGTGTCCGCGAGCCTTGCGCCCTTCGAGGCGCGGCTGGCGGATATCGAACGGCATTTGCGCCTCGCCGCCCTGGACCTGCTGACCGGAGACGCGCCATGAGGCTGCACATCGCCAATGGCCGGCTGATTGACCCCGCCAATGCGCTGGACGGGCGGCACGACCTCTACATTGCCGGCGGCCATGTCGTCGCCGTGGGCAGCGAACCCGACGGCTTTCACGCGGACCGTCGCCTGGACGCAAGCGGGCTGGCAGTTTTGCCGGGTCTGATCGATCTGTCGGCGCGGGTATCGCAGCCCGGCGCGGCGGCGTTTGCGCCCTCCGAGCTGCGCGCGGCCCTGGCCGGCGGCGTCACCCGGCTGGTGCTGCCGCCGGACCCCGGCGCGCCCCTGGACGAGCCCGGCAAGGCCGAGGCGCTGATGCGCCACGCCGAGCCCGGCCAATGCCGGATCCATCCGCTGGGCGCGATGACCGTGGGGCTGGCCGGCGCAACGCTGGCCGAGATGGGCCTGCTGGCGCAGGCGGGCTGCCTGGCCTATGCGCAAGGCGAGCAAGGCATCATCGACACGCGCGTGCTCTGGGGCGCGATGCGCTACGCCAGCGGCATGGGCCTGGCGCTGTGGCTGCGCCCGCAAGACCCGTGGCTTGCGCGCAGCGCGGTCGCGGCTAGCGGCGCCTACGCCGAACGCCTGGGCCTCGAAGGGCTGCCGCCGCAGGCGGAAACCGTGGCGCTGCACACCATTTTCGAACTGCAGCGCGCCACCGGCGCGCGCGTGCACCTGACGCGGCTGTCCACGGCCGGCGGACTGGAGCTGCTGCGCGCAGCCCGGCGCGAGGGCCTGCCGGTCACCGCCGACGTGTCCGCCCACAACCTGCACCTGACCGACGTGGACATCGGTTTCTTCAACACCGACTTCCGCCTGAACCCGCCGCTGCGCGGCCAGCGCGACCGCGACGCGATCCAGGCGGCGCTGGCCGACGGCACGGTCGATGCGCTGTGCTCCGACCACACCCCCGTCGACGACGCCGCCAAAGCCGTGCCATTTCCCATGGCCGAGCCCGGCGCCACCGGGTTGGAGCTGCTGCTGTCCCTGGCCCTGAAGTGGGCGCGCGACCACCGGCGCCCCTTGGCCGAAGCGCTGGCGCGAGTCACTTGCGGTCCCGCCGCGGTGCTGGACAAGATAGCGCCGCAGCTCGCATCGGCCGGCCATCTGGGCGTGGGAGCGCCAGCAGACCTGTGCCTGGCCGACCTGGACGCCGAATGGCTGGTGCGGCCTGGCGCCCTGCAAAGCCGCAGCGGCCACACCCCGTTCGCGGGTATGATGCTGCCCGGCCGTGTACGCGCCACCGTGGTCGGTGGCAGCCTGGCCTGGGAGACTCCGGTTTGAAGCTGCTGCGCTTTGTCCTTAGGCTGTTCCTCGTGGTGCCCTGGATTCTCTTCGGCCTCTTGTGCGTGGGCCTGGTGTACCCCTTGATCGGCCACAAATCGCGCGCCTGGCTGAACCGCCGCTGGTCGCGCTGCCTGATGGCCTTCTGTGGCCTGCGGGTCGTCCTCAAGGGCGAGCCGCGCCTGACCGGTCCGGTGCTGCTGGTGGCCAACCACGTGTCCTGGATCGACATCTTCGTGCTGAATTCGGCGCGCGCCACGTCCTTCGTCGCCAAGAGCGAGATCCGCAGCTGGCCGATCATCGGCTGGCTGGTGGCCGGCGCCGGCACGCTCTTCATCGAACGCGGCCAGCGCCACGCGGTGCACGCCATGGGTGAATCCATGCAGGCCCGCTTCAAGCAGGGCGATGCGGTGGGGTTGTTCCCCGAAGGCACGACGACCGAGGGTTTCGAGTTGCTGCCTTTCCACGCCAGCCTGTTCGAACCGGCGCGTTCCGCTGCCATTGAGATCCAGCCCGTGGCCTTGCGCTTCCTGCAACATGGCAAGCGCAGCGGCTATGCGGCGTTCGTGGGGGAGGAGTCCCTGGTGGCGAATCTCTGGCGGGTGCTGGGAGTGACGGGGTTGGCCGTTGAAGTGGTGTTTTTGCCGCCGTTGGCGGCGCGGCATCCGGATGGGAGCCTGCCTACGCGGCTGGAGTTGTCTCATCAGGCGCGGGATGCCATCTTGAGCGTTCTCTAGCTATGACTGTGCTCATGGTTGTCGTTGTTTCTGTGGCTGCTGCCATTACGTTTATTTGGTAGGTCGTCCGTCGTCGCGGGCGGCGTGGCGGCGAGCGCCCACGATTGCGGTCCGGAGCGTTCGCTCCGGACTTCCCCTTCCTCATCCTCGTCCTCGCCTTCGGCGACTCCTTCGGATTCCGTCGGGCGCATCGAGGTTGCTCGCCGCCACGCCGCCCGCGCCGACGGACTACGGGCGTCTTGGCTTGTTGCGCCGCTAGAGCGGTGGTTGGTGGCGTGTCTTGCGGGGCCCGCCCCAGGCCGGCCGCGCGGGCGGC
>NZ_MTLG01000049.1 GCF_002192695.1 Achromobacter xylosoxidans | reverse complement strand
GATCGACGGCGATCTTGCCGATGTCGTGCAGCAGCGCGGCGTAGGCGACGGCGGCGGTCCAGGCTTCGGACTGTGCCGCTTGGTCTTCGGGGCTGGCGCCGATGGGCAGCAGATGGGACTGCCGCAGTTTCAGACTGTAGGCGACGATTTCGAGGCCGTGGTCGAGCATGCCGCCCAGATAGGCATGGTGATGCGCCTCGGAGGCCGGGAAGGCCTGGACCAGCTCGGCGTAGCGTTCCAGGGGCGCTCGGTACAGCGTGGCGAATTGCCTGCGCGACAGCGAGGTGCGCTGCCAAATGTGCTCCAGCAGCTTCTGCCGGCGCGGGGTGGCCAGCAGCGATGCGGCCGACTCGGGCCGCATCAACCCTTTCGGGAGGACGGTGGCGGGTGCTGGCGGTGGCGCGCCGGCGACCGGGGGCCGTTTTCGCTGGAACAGGGAGAGCATGCGGGTGTCCTGTGGCGGGCCGACCGGGAGGCCTTTTTGCCTTTTCGAGGTAGGGCCTTTCCCCTTGCACCCCATTCCCTTGCCGTTTCGGCCCTTTGGCCTTTAACCGTTTCGGTATAGCGGGGCCTGGGTTGCGGTTCCAGCGTCAATGTGGAACCCGCACGAATGGATTGCGCGGCGACCAGCCGCTGGCCTCGGCCTATGCTGCGGAGACGCTGTTTTCGCCAGGTAGGTTGCTCTCTAGGCGTCAAAGTTGACAAATGCGACAAAGGCGACTAGAGTAAGTCCTGTCTCAAACCTACCTGGGAGATGACCATGCCCACCGCCATTGAATTCATTGCCGACCGTCTGCCGCGTGTCACCGTGGAGGATGTGCGCCGCTTCGCGGATACCGTCGAAATCCGGGATGCGCCGGCTTTCGCGGCCGAGTTGCAGGCGTTCATTCACGAGCGCGTGGAGGCGGTAAAGCTGCCAGCCAACCTCGAAGGTGAAACGGTGGAGCACGCCTTGAAGCGTAAGACGGCTGCGCTGCGCGCTGAGACGCGCTGGGCGCCGACTGAAACCGACGTCCAGCGAGGCCGCGCCGTGCTGCTGGAAACCTTCAACCAGCCGCACAACCTGCCGCCCGCGGAGTACGCCAAGCTGGCGGACAAGTCGCGCCAGCAGATCTACAAGGACATCCTCGCCCGTCGGCTGCTGGCGCTGAACGTGGGGCCGCGAGGCCAGAAACTGCCCGACTGGCAGCTCGACCCGGTGAAGCAGCAGTTGACCCAAACCGTGCTTCAGGAGGTCGAGGGCATCGACCCTTGGACGATCTACCGCGCACTGTCCGAACCGCTCGAAGGCTTGGGCGGCCGCTCGCCAGTGGATGCGGTGACGCATGGCACGATCGACGACGTGGCCGAGGCCGTGTTCAACGTGCTGGGCGTTCAGGTGCATTGAAGCGAGATCGCCATGAGCCACGAGCTGCCTTCGTTCCTGATCGATGCCGGTGAGCTGCTCCAGCATGTGAGCCGCGTCGTCTATCGGGGCAGCCCGCTGTACTATGGCCGCAGCAGCACCAATCGCTACGATGACCCGGCCCAGGCCTACGGGGTGCTCTACCTGGGGCGCGACCTGCCCACGGCGCTGATGGAGTCGGTGTTTCATAAGCACCAGTGGCTTGCGGACACGAAGCGCTCGATCGCGCTGAAAGAAGTCCAGAGCCGGATGGTGCGCGCAGTGGGCGTGATGGACGACGTGCTTCTGGCCGACCTCACGGCGCCGGGCGTCATGGCGGGCTACTTCGGCCTGAACCTGGAGCAGTTGGCCAGCCGCGACTACACGCACACGCAGCAGGTGTCGGCCCAGGTGCATGCGATGCTTGGAGATGACGGCCAGGTGCTGTTCGACGGGGTGCTCTATCCGTCGCGCAACAACTATCCCGCCAAGAGCATCGCGCTGTTCGAGCGTGCCAGCGCGAAGGTCAGTGTCATCGAGGACATCGATCTCGTTGACCATGTGGACTGGCCGCGTTTCGTTGCTACATACCGCATCGGCGTGGAGCCCGACCCTGGCCCGTTGGAACCGGATGACGAAGCGTCCTGAAGCAGCAAGAGAACACATTGAAGCCCTAAACAGAATGAAATGGACCAAACTGAAATAGGCATCCCTCAGCAGTAGGAGACGACCATGAACACCACGACTCGCACCAGCACCGCAGAACGCCTCGGCCGCGCCTTTGGCCGCGGATGGCGTGCCTACGCGCGCTGTGAACGGCGGGCGTCGAACTGGTTGGTTTCCAAGGGCATGCCGACGGCTGGAGCCACCGCGCTCGTGTGGATGGTTAAGCTGGCTGCGCTCGGGGTGCTGCTGTACACCACCTTCTGGCTGGCCCTGGTGATGGTGTGCGTCATGGTGGTTGCCTGGATGGCCCGCAACACCGACTTGGGCGAGGAGTTGCCCGAGCCAGAGTGGCGAAACGGACCAGCAGGATTCGGCCTATACACCTACGACGGTTTCCGCATTGATCCTCATGTCGAGGACGACTAGCAGCGATCACTTCTTCGACACTGCATTGATCGCAATGCTTCCTCCCCTTCCGCCAGCAGCCTTGGCATCTCCGGTGGCTCCTGCGAGGCCTTGCAACACGTTGCCGGCACGAACGCCCGCCCAAGCCAAGGCCATGATCCAGAACGTAGGCAGTACGATGAACATCGTGCCCGTGACAAACATCAGGAGCATGTCTCCGAAGGCGTTGTTCAGCCCCACCAGCGGGTCGAAGTTGGTGTGCGGCCGATTCCAGCCGAACCCCCAGCCATAGAGCGCATCCAGGATCGTCGAATCGATCCAGCGCGCAAGCTGAAACCAGAAGTCCGTGAAGAAGAGCGCGAACTGCACGACGCTGACGGTAACGACCGTCTTCAGATCGTAGGTGCCTACGACCAGCACAAGCGGGATGCAGATGACCAGCGCCATCTTGAGCAAGGCGAGGACCATGGGCAGAGACTGTCTCACGACGTCCATGGCGGGAAACGCGGCAATCGCGCCGACGGCCATCCCAACGTCTCCCGTGGCCCGCGTCACGATGTTCGGCAAGGTCTTGTCGATCTGGCCGCCATAGTCCGTATAGACGCTACCCTGGTTCAATTTCTGTTGCCGCGGTGACGCGATGGCGCGGATCACCGAGTCGTCCACCTCGGCCCTGCTCAGGAACCCGGCCCAGCCTGCCAGGCGATTCAACAGGTTCGGGTCCACCTGTCCCAGCAGGCGTGCCCGCAGGCCATTGCCGCCATCGGCCCACCACTGCCTGCAGGTCGGGTAGCCGCCACCGCTGCCCACCTGTGCAAGCCCCGCATCGCGGGTGCTGTCGTAGGGCCAGTCGTCGCGCGGCGTGCTTGAGCGGTAGGTGTCGTAGTAGCCGCCCGTGTCCGTGAAAAACCTCGACCCTATCCAGGTCACGTCGTGCATCTGCTGCTCATCAAGCTGAGGGCGCTGCATGAACAATTTGGCCCGTGCAGGCCCATAGCAATCCCGCGAGAAATCCGCTACTTCCTGAGCCAGTACCGGGTCGTCAATGCGGGTCGCGTCGATCTCCATGCGCATCTGCCGCAGGTCCGTGCCGCATGGGATCGCCGCCACCGAGGCGCTCGTGACGGCGCGCGAGAGCGCGTGCATGAAAGCCCACCAGACCGGCACCTTCGCCGACTGGTTGTTGATGGTGCTGAAGGACTGCGACCAGCCGGTATCCGTGGGCTGCGGCACGCTGACCTGGCACTGGGCCGAGCGCGAGCTGTCGTACTGGATGGTGTTGAGGTCCACGTCGATGAACGGGATGCCAGCGAACATCACCACCACGATGGCGACGAAGACCCGGTTCTCGATGCGCGCAGCCGAGAGCACGCCCTTGTTGCCTTCG
>NZ_MTLG01000048.1 GCF_002192695.1 Achromobacter xylosoxidans | reverse complement strand
CATGAACGGCGCCCAGGTCTCGGCATTTCAAGCCAACAGCGGCATCGCACCATCCGCGATGGCGACCGTCCTGGTCGGCGTCGTGTTCGCGGTTCTGCTCGTCTGGGGCGTCTGGGCCATCCGAACGGCCTACGTGGGGTGGGCCGAGAACCGCCTCAACCAGCGCCAGTTCCTCGGCGTCTGCATCCGCTTCGTCGCGATGTACCTCGTGCTGACGTTCTTCCTCCTCTCCTGACCTGAAGGGATTGACCATGCAAAACCGCATCCTCACTACTCGTTTTGTCCAACGCGCCGCCGTCGTCCTGGGTGCCGCCGCATTGCCCGCGCTGACGTTCGCGCAAGGCCTGCCGCAGTTGGAAAACCCGACCCGCGGCGCTGGCAGCGGCATCATGGACACGATCAGGAACTACGGCTACGACATCATCATGCTCGTGGCCCTGCTGGTGGTGGCGTCGATGTTTATCGGCGTGTGCTATCACGCCTACGGCACCTACGCGGAAATCCACACTGGCCGCAAGACGTGGGGCCAGTTCGGCCTCACGGTCGCCATCGGCGCTGTCCTGCTCGTGATCGGCATCTGGCTGCTCACCGAAGCCACCGGCATCCTGTAAGCGAGGACGGGCCATGTCCGAGCAACAGCATGTCCGTGCCGATGGGACAGTCACGTTCCTTCCACACCGGCTCAACAGGCACCCGGTGGTCGTGCGCGGCCTCACCGCCGACGAGTTGTGGATTTGCTGCGGCCTGTCTGGCGCCGCCGGCCTGGTGGTCGGCGCTCCGTTGTCCTGGGTGTTCCGCACGATTGCCATCGCGCCGACCTTCGTTGTCCTGGGCGTGGCGCTGGGCGTGTTCATCGGCGGCGGCATTCTGCGCCGCCTCAAGCGTGGGCGTCCCGACACTTGGCTGTACCGGCAGTTGCAATGGCGGATTGCCACGCGCCATCCGCTGATGGCCGGTTGGGTGGGCGACGATGTGCTGATCTCGCGCTCTGGCTTCTGGACTACCCGCAGGGGCAGGCATGGGGGCGCACGATGAGCCGTTTCAAGAACGAGATCACCCACCTGCAGGCGCACATCAGGACGCTGCGCCTCGGCGCGGGTGCGCTGGTCGTCGTCGCCCTGGTCATGGGCGGAGGATGGTGGAGCGCACCGCGCGACCTGACCATCCACGTCCCGCCTGACCTGCGCTCCGGCAGTACCCGCAAGTGGTGGGAAGTACCGCCTGAATCGGTCTATGCGTTCACGTTCTACGTGTTCCAGACCCTCAACCGCTGGCCGACGAATGGCGAAGAAGACTACCCGCGCAATCTCCACACGCTCTCGCCGTACCTCACCCCGTCCTGCCAGGCCTTCCTGCGCGCGGACTACGACTACCGCCGCAGCACCGGCGAACTGCGCCAGCGCGTGCGCGGCATCTATGAAATCCCCGGTCGCAGCTATGGCGACAACCCCACGGCGCGCGTGCGTGTGATTTCCGACCGCGACTGGGTGGTGACATTGGACATCAGCGCCGACGAGTACTACGGCGCCGAGCAGGTCAAACGCGCCTTGGTGCGCTACCCCGTAAAGGTCGCGCGGGTGGACGTCGATCCCGCCCGCAACCCCTTCGGCCTGGTGCTCGACTGCTACGAAGGCACGCCCCAGCGCATCAGCGCACCGGAGCCGACGCGCCCAGTGCCTGGTGGAATGACGCCGCAAGCGCCTCAAGGAGGTAATTCCCCATGAAGCATCCTGTACTCGCGCTGCTGGGGCTGCTGGCCGTGGCCGCCACAGTGGTCGCGCCCCCCGCCGTCCAGGCGGTGGAAATCCTACGTTGGGAGCGCATGCCGCTGGCGGTGCCGTTGAAGGTCGGCCAGGAGCGCATCGTGTTCATCGACCGAAACGTCCGCGTGGGCGTGCCTGCGGGCGTCGGTGAGCGGCTGCGCGTGCAGAGCGCGGGCGGCGCGGTGTACCTGCGTGCCAGCGAGCCAATTGAGCCAACACGGCTGCAATTGCAGGACGCCGACACGGGCGCGCTGATCCTGCTCGACATTGCGGCGGAACTGCCCAAGGACAGCGAAACTGAGCTGGAGCCGGTGCGCATCGTTGAAGGCGACAGCAACCCGGCGCGCTATGGCGGTCAGCCTGACGGACCCGATACACCCCAGACGCGCGTCCAGAATCAGGCGGACACCCGGACGACGCGGCGCGAAACGCCAATCCCTGTCGTGTTGACACGCTTTGCGGCACAGAACCTCTACGCGCCGCTGCGCACCGTGGAACCCTTGCCAGGCGTTATTCGGGTCAACCTGCGCCGCGACCTCGACCTCGGCACGCTGATGCCGACCTTGCCGGCACGCGCGGTCGCGGTCGCCTCGTGGCGACTGGAAGACCAGTGGGTCACTGCCGTGCGCTTGACCAACAGCAGCAACGACTGGATCAACCTCGATCCGCGCATGCTGCACGGCGATTTCCTCACCGCCACCTTCCAGCATGAGGCGCTCGGCCCACGCGGAACATCTGAGGACACGACCGTCCTGTACCTGGTGACGCGCGGGCACGGCCTCGCGCAGTCGCTGCTGCCGGCGATCCATCGCTTCGACCCCGCAGTGCATCTTCCGCAGCCCAAAGCAGCCGCCAGCGACGACAGGGAGGCCCGCCATGCGCAGTAACGGACTCCTGAAGTGGCTACTGATCCCCGTGGCCCTGCTGGTGCTGTTTGTCGCCATCCGGCTGTTCTCTGGAGGCGGTGCGTCGGCGCCGCCCAGCGCAGATGGCGGCGGCAGGCTCACGCCGGAGGAAATGAAGGCGCTGGGCATCGAGGGCGATACCCCGCGCGACACCGTGGCGACGCTGGTTGCCCAGGTGAAGCAGTTGCGCACCGAGCTTCAGACCGCGCTGTCCGACAACAGGTCGCAGCGCGAGGAGAATCAGCGACTGCGCCAGCGCGAGAGCGCCATCGACCAGCGTATCAGTTCGGCCCTCGAATCCGAACGCTCCGACCTGCGCCGTGACCAACAGCAGGCGGACAGCGCGCGCCAGCAGACCGAGGGGCTGCTCGCCGACCTGCAGCAGCGCCTGGACAGCATCGGCGGGCGTGGCGGCAGCCATGCCGATTTGCCGGTGGGGCTGGGCCTGCGTGACGGCGACGAGGCCGGCATGGAAGGCGGTATGCGCTGGGTGGAGCCTGATGACGCGAAACAAAGCGATGGACGAGGCAGGTCGAATGGCGGCATAAATTTTCCCACCAGTTTCGGTTCCGCACAGAGCACGCTGGAAACCACAGCGCAAACCGTGGCGAACGCGGGCGCACGCGCCGCTGGCGTCAAGACCGCGACGCCCGTCTACACCGTGCCGACCAACTCAACGCTGATGGGGTCGGTGGCAATGACAGCGCTGATTGGCCGCGTGCCGATCGACGGCACGGTGAACGATCCGTACCCCTTCAAGGTCTTGGTCGGGCCGGACAATTTGACCGCGAACGGTATCGACATTCCCGATGTGGCCGGAGCCGTGTTCTCCGGCACCGCATCAGGCGACTGGACGCTCTCGTGCGTGCGCGGCCAGGTGCGCAGCATCACCTTCGTGTTCCATGACGGGACCATCCGCACCATTCCCGAGGATCGCGAGGGCAACCAGCAAAACAACCAACAACGCGACGGCCTGGGCTGGATCAGCGACCCGCACGGCATTCCCTGTGTCAGCGGCGAGCGGCGCAGCAATGCGCAGCAGTACCTCGGCACCCAGGCGCTGATCACGGCGGCTGGCGCTGGCGTGGCCTCACTGATCGAATCCGACAGTGGCAGGGCGTCCTATGTCGGTGCCGACGGCTCCATCGGCAGCGTGGGCATCAGCGGCCAGGAAGCCGTGGGCCGGATTCTCGCCAGTGGCGTTCAGGACATGTCGAGCTGGGTCAACAAGCTCTACGGCCAGGCCTTCGCTGCCGTTTATGTGCAGCCCGGTGCCAAGGTCGCCGTCCACCTCGAAAAGCCGCTCGCCATCGACTTCGACCCAGAAGGCCGGAAGGTCGATCACCGCGCAGGAGAAAGCCATGCTCTCGAACTTGAATAGCTGGGCTCAAGGCCTGGCGCTGGCCTTGACCGTCGCGCTGCTCGGCGGCTGCGCCACCAGCAAGGAAAAGCTGCTGACCCACGGCGACAGCACGATGATGGACATCTGGCAACAGAACGCCGGTGATGGCAGCGGTGGCGCCGGCCAGGTGGCGCGCAGACAGTTGCTT
Organism: Achromobacter xylosoxidans; assembly: GCF_002192695.1. Taxonomy (GTDB): domain Bacteria; phylum Pseudomonadota; class Gammaproteobacteria; order Burkholderiales; family Burkholderiaceae_B; genus Achromobacter; species Achromobacter xylosoxidans_C. The sequence goes on along the minus strand of NZ_MTLG01000048.1, from coordinate 8,212 downwards.
GATGCGCGCCAGAGCCTTCGCCGTCCGCTGACCGAGGCCGACGTGCAAGCCGTACCTGCCGAGCAGATGCGCTACACGCGCACCGCGCGCAATGAGGTCTATCGCCAGTTCCAGCGCCTGCCCAACCCCGACCTCGTTATGTACGTGTATCCCCATTTGGCGGGCACCGACCCGGTGCCGATTCCGGGCTATACGACTGTGTTCCCGCTGTACCAGCGCGTGCAGTACGCCATGCCAGGCGAGCGCGTGGAGGACTACTGATGCGTTGGAAACTCCCCTGGCCGAAGCTGGCCGCACCGAAGCTGGCCGCGTCCGGCGCTGGCGATGACGAGCAGCCGGACGGCTGGCAGCGCCACGTCGAGGCACTGCACCAGGCCGGCATCCCCGAACCCGGCACGGCGGTGCAAGGTCACAGGCCGGCGACCATGGCAGACGAGCAGACGCTGTATGAGGTCGCGCCGTCGTTCGTGGAACTACTGCCCTGGGTGGAGTTCCTGCCGCAGTCGAAGGCCATGTTGCTGGAGGACGGGCAATCGGTGGCGGCCTTTTACGAGCTGGTGCCGCTGGGCACCGAAGGCCGGGAACCCGGCTGGCTCGCGCAGGCCCGCGATGCCTTGGAGAACGCGCTGCAGGACAGTTTCGATGAACTGGACGAAACTCCCTGGGTGTTGCAGCTCTACGCCCAGGACGAGCCCAGTTTTGACCAGTACATGCAGACCCTGCGCGACTATGTGCAGCCGCGCGCCCGTGATACAGCGTTCAGCGAGTTCTACCTGCGCTTCTTCGGCCACCACCTGCGCGCGGTGGCCAAGCCGGGCGGCCTGTTCGAGGACACTGTGGTCACACGGCTGCGCTGGCGCGGCCAGACCCGGCGCGTGCGCATGGTGGTCTACCGCCGCGTGACCGGGCAAGGGCAAAACAGCCGTCGCGGGCAGACGCCCGAGCAGATGCTCAATATCGTCTGCGACCGCCTGTGCGGCGGACTGGCGAACGCCGGCATTCAGGCCCGGCGCATGGTCGCGGCAGATGTTCATGACTGGTTGCTGCGCTGGTTCAACCCGCGCCCCACGTTGCTCGGGCCTGGGGCCGAAGACCGGGAGCGCTTCTATACATTGGCGCGCTATCCCGACAGTGCGGAGGAAGGCGAGGACGGCGAGATCGAGCTGGCGAGCGGACGGGATTTCAGCCAACGGCTGTTCTTCGGCCAGCCGCGTTCCGACGTGGCGCACGGCACCTGGCATTTCGACGGCATGCCGCACCGCGTGCTGATCACCGACCGCCTGCGCATGCCGCCAGGCACGGGACACCTGACCGGCGAGACGCGCAAGGGCGACGCCATCAACACGTTGTTCGACCAGATGCCCGAGGACACCATCCTTTGCCTGACGCTGGTCGCCACGCCGCAGGATGTTCTCGAAGCGGATCTCAATCATCTGGCGAAGAAGGCCGTGGGCGAAACCCTGGCATCCGAGCAGACGCTCAAGGACGTGCATGAAGCCCGCTCCCTGATCGGCAGCGCGCACAAGCTCTATCGTGGCACGCTGGCGTTCTACCTGCGCGGGCGCGACGAGGCGGAACTGGATCGGCGCGGCCTCGACCTGGCGAACGTCATGCTCAACGCCGGTTTGCAGCCGGTTCGCGAAGACGACGAGGTGGCACCGCTGAACAGCTACTTGCGCTGGCTGCCGTGCTGCTACAACCCCGGCCAGGATCGGCGCAAGTGGTACACCCAACTGATGTTCGCCCAGCACGCGGCGAACCTCTCGCCCGTGTGGGGCCGCGCCCAAGGTACGGGGCACCCCGGCATCACGATGTTCAACCGCGGCGGCGGGCCGATCACCTTCGACCCGCTCAACCGCCTGGATCGGCAGATGAATGCCCACCTGTTTCTGTTCGGCCCGACAGGTTCAGGCAAGTCGGCGACCCTCAACAACCTCTTGAATCAGGTCACGGCGATCTACCGTCCCCGCCTGTTCATTGTCGAGGCCGGCAACAGCTTCGGCTTGTTCAGCGACTTTGCCCGGCGCCTGGGCCTGACCGTGAATCGGGTCAAGCTCGCTCCGGGCTCGGGCGTTACCCTGGCGCCGTTCGCGGATGCGCGCCGGCTGATCGAGACGCCCAGCGACGTGCAGACGCTCGACGCCGATGCGCTGGATGAAGACCTGCCTCCCGATGCTGTGGCCATGGAGGCAGATGAGCAGCGCGACGTACTGGGTGAACTGGAGATCACCGCGAGGCTGATGATCACCGGCGGCGAAGATAAAGAAGAAGCCCGGATGACGCGAGCCGACCGCTCACTGATCCGTCAGTGCATCCTCGATGCCGCCGAGCACTGCCACAGCAAGGATGGCGAGAAGCGAACCGTTCTCACGCGCGATGTGCGCAACGCGCTGCGCACGCGCAGCCAGGACCCGACGCTGCCGGAAATGCGGCGTGTGCGACTGCTGGAGATGGCCGACGCCATGGACATGTTCTGCCAAGGCACGGACGGCGAAATGTTCGACCGCGACGGTTCGCCGTGGCCCGAAGCCGACATCACCCTGGTGGATCTGGCGACCTATGCCCGCGAAGGCTACAACGCGCAGCTCTCTATTGCCTACATCAGCCTGATCAGCACGGTGAACAACATTGCCGAGCGCGATCAGTACCTGGGCCGCCCGATCATCAACGTCACCGACGAAGGACACATCATCACCAAGAACCCGCTGCTCGCACCCTACGTGGTGAAGATCACCAAGATGTGGCGCAAGCTGGGGGCCTGGTTCTGGCTCGCCACACAAAACATCGACGACTTGCCGCGCGCTGCAGAGCCCATGCTCAACATGATCGAGTGGTGGATCTGCCTGTCGATGCCGCCCGATGAGGTGGAGAAGATCGCGCGGTTCCGCGAACTCTCGCCTGCGCAGAAGGCGCTGATGCTTTCCGCGCGCAAGGAAGCCGGGAAGTTCACCGAGGGCGTCATCCTCTCCAAGAGCCTGGAAGTGCTGTTTCGGGCCGTGCCACCGAGCCTCTATCTCGCGCTCGCGCAGACGGAACCCGAGGAGAAGGCCGAGCGTTACCAGCTCATGCAGCAACACGGCATCAGCGAACTCGATGCGGCCTTCAAAGTGGCCGAGAGAATCGACCAGGCGCGCGGCATCAAGTCGCCAGCCGTGGGCCTGCCGCAATAGCCGCCGGAGACTGCCGTGAAACCGAAACGTCCTTCCATTCCTATGCCGGTGCAGGCGTTCCGCCGTCGGCGCTCGCACAAGCGCTGGCCCTGGTTCTTGGCCGCTGGATTGATCGCGCTGCTGTTGATATGGATCGTGTCCCGCATTCCCAGCGAACCCGCGTCGCTGCCTCCCGCGCCGGTCAGTGCTGCGCAGGTAGCCGGGCCTCCCTGGCAGATGGGCAACCCCGAGGGCCGATTCACGCTGACGCTCTATGCCGACCTCGAATGTCCGTTCTGTCGAGCGTACTTCCCGCAGCTCAAGCGCTGGGTGGATGCCAACGCGGACGTAGCCCTGCAATGGCACCACCAGCCGCTGGCCGCGCACGAACCGGCCGCCTCCGCCGAGGCACGCCTGGCCGAGTGCGCCGCCGAGACAGGTGGGCATGCGGCCTTTTGGCAGGCCATTGAATGGATCTATGCGCACACACGTAGCGACGGCTTGGGCTTGCCCGAGGGTCTGCGCTATCCCGGCCTCAACCCAGCCGTCGAGCAGTGTTTGGCCAGCGAGCGACCGGATAGGGTGATTCGCGCTCAGGCCGAGGAAGCCACCAAGGGCGGCGTGACCGCGACGCCTTCGATTCGTCTGCAGGATCGCCAAACCGGTCAGGCAATCGTGCTGCCGGGGCCGATCGAAGGCGATGCACTGCTGTCGGCCATGGACATGCTGGTGGCTGAGGATGCCGCCGCTCCACCGACCACCGAAATGCCTGCCGACGTTGTCGGCGACATGCCCAGGTAGCCTGCGGTCATTGAGGCTACGGCGCAGCACGCTGCGCTGACCGCGACCCGTTCGCCTCGCATCCTGGCCGCGAACGATCACCGCAGCAGCGGTGATGGATGCACCCTGTTCCCTTATTTTTTTTTCCTATCCCAGGAGGGCTTGCCCTCCTGGGGCATGTGCGCCCTTCGATTTCCCTGTCTGGAGGTTCGCCATGTCTGTCGTCATCAATGACTCCTGCCTGGAGTCACTTTCCGATATTGCCGCTCAGCACGAAGACTGGATCGTTCAGCAAGCCATCGTGCTGCTGGAGCGACGGGTTTTCAAAGCCGGGCCACGTCTTGAACGGCCCGCTGCGGTCAGGGACTACCTTCGCTTGAAGCTGGTCGCCGAGCCCAACGAGATCTTCGTCGTTGTATTCATGAACAGCATGCACGACGTGCTGGCCGTGGAGCCGATGTTCCATGGAACGATCAATGCGACCTCGGTTTATCCACGGGTCGTGCTGCAGCGCGCTTTGCAACTGAACGCCGCTGCGGTCATCTTCGCCCATCAGCACCCCTCGGGTTCCACCGAGCCATCCAATGCGGATCGCGTGCTGACCGAGCAGTTGAAGACCGCCTTGGCGCTTATCGACGTGCGCGTACTCGACCATTTCGTGATTGGTCAGGGCACGCCGTACTCGTTCGCCGAGTCGGGTCTTTTGTAGGAAAGCACGTGGTTCACTGATCACAACGGGGGCTTCGGCCTCCGCTTTTTTCCATACGGCAGCACCGAACAGGTATGCGGGGTGCCCGCGATGCGCATTGTTTGTTGGGGCGGCAGCGGGTTCGCGTTCGACTATGGCTCTGATCAACTTCCAGGGCACGCGACATGCCAGCATCTTTACTCCGCTTCACAGCAGGCTGGCGAACCCTTGGCCTGGCCGTTGCACTACCGGCGTCCTTGGCTGTTTTCAGCCCAGCCACCTTCGCCGCCGATGTGGTGGTCATTACCGATAGCCGCCACCCGGTCAAGACCATGGGTGGCGAGCGGCTGATTGAGATGGATGAAGGCCCGCGCATCGAAGCCGAGCTTTCCGCACAACTGCCCATCGATCCCGAGCAGGCCACGGCCATCGTCAAGCGCCAACTGAATCAAGGTGGCGCCGACCTTCAGCGCCGCATCGCTTCCGCCTACCAGGGCGTCACCGACGCTTGGAGTTTGGGCGTCATCAGTATTCCGGCGGTCGTGGTGGATCAGCGTTACGTGGTCTATGGCGAGCCGGATGTGGCCCGTGCCGTCGCGCACATCGAACAACATCGGAGGTCGCAGCCATGACCCGAGCCTTCGAGCGGATGCGCCGCCTGCGCGCGGGCGTGGCCTCAGTGCTGCTGCTCAGCGCCACGGGCAGCTACGCACTCAACACCGCCTCCATCGTTGGCTCAGTGGCATCACCAGATTGCCTCGAATACCGCGTCGTCGGCATCTGCTACTGGCTCTACTGCACCTGGACGGGCTGCACGGTGCGCACGTCCATCAAAGTCCGCCACTACATCCCCGATGCGGTCGTCTCCAGCTACAGCAACACCGGCGAGAACCCCTGGGTCGAAGTCCGGGCGATGAGCGTGCCCAACCCGTCCGCACAGGCCGGCGGAGACGGCACCACCAACGAAGACCACGAAAACAATCTCGCCAAGTTCAAGAACGCGGACGTCATCGGCCATCCCGGCGCCGAGGTGTTCAACCAGTTCGTCTCGTCTTCGGGCTACTTCTGCGAGGGTGCGGGCACGGCGTTCATGCCGTACCTGCTCAGCACCCTGGACACGCTGGCTTGGCGCTACAACGTGCCCGAGATGGCCTACCCGGAGGCGCTGATTCCGGGTAGGCGCGAGGTCGGCGCGCGTACCACGATGAACCTCTGGGGCAATGTGTATCCGCGTGGCGGCTTCCTGCACCAGGCCGACGACCACAAGGCCGGCGCCGTGGTGGCCCAGCGCGCCGGCGATATCGTCACGCGCCGTGGGCAAATCCACGTCTATCAGCCGCTGCTCGCCAACTCGCGGCCCGGATATTGGCCTGCCGGCGCGCTGATGGAAAGCGATGCCTCGACGGGCAAGTGGCAGGAACTCACGCCCGTCCTGTCCTCGTCCTGCACGGTCTTCCCCCGCAGCGGCTTTCTGACTCAGGCGCAGCAAGGCGACTACGCCTGGGCACTGTGGCGGCCCTATGCGTGCTGCGAGCGTCGCGGCCAGGTATTCCTCGGCAGCGTCGATTTCCAATGAGGGTGCGGCGATGAAGCGTCCTGAACTGACAAACCTCTCCACCAAGGCGTGCCGCCTGCTGCGTCCCACGGTATTGACTGGGGTATTGACCGGGGTGCTGTCTGGCGCGCTCGTTCTTGGCAGCGGCCTGGCGTGGGCGCAGACCGGCTTTCAAACCGGCGGCTCCGTGATCGGCGACGAGGTGATGTATTCGATTGGCGGCGGTAGCGCAGTGTCCATGGGGCGTGCGGCCGGCATGCGCTCGATCGGCGTCGGCGTGGGCTGGAACAGCAACCTGATCTGCGGCGACATGAGCATCCAAACCACGCTGCGCAACCAGCTCAACGGCGTCACCAACGGCTTTCAGCAGATCATGAGCAACGTGATCCAGAGCGCCACCAGCGCGGTGGCATCGCTGCCTGCGCTGATCATCCAGCGCGCCGATCCGGGCCTGTACAACCTGCTGACCAACGGCGTGCTGCAGGCACGGATGGATTTCGACCGTTCCAAGCTGACCTGCCGTGCCATGGCCGAGAAGATGGCCGACACGGCGGGCGGACAGCTTGGCTGGAGCCAGATGGCCGAAGGCATGGCACTGCGCGATGCGGTGTCGAGCACCGATGCCGTGTCGGCGATCGAGCAGGCAGAGACGCGCCGTGGCAACGACGGCGTGCCCTGGGTAGGCGGCAACAACGCGGGCGGTGCAGGTCAGTCGGCCATCCGCGTGGTCGGCGACGTCACCCGTGCGGGCTACAACCTGGTCAACGGTCGCAGCGTAACCGACACGTCGTCCATCGCTTCCGCCAGTTGCGCGAGCCTGTCCTGCCAGACCTGGACTTCGCCGCAGCAGGCGACCGAATGGGCCACGCGGGTTCTTGGGGAACAGGTGCAGCGCACCTGCGATGCCTGCACCAAGACCGAAACGGTGCCCGGCGTCGGGCTGACGCCGCTGATCCAGGAGGAGTACGAGGCCAAGCTGGAGGCCTTGCAGGAACTGGTCTCGGGAACGCGCAATACCACCTTCGAGAACCTGCGCGCGGCCGGCAGCACCTCGCTGCCCATCACCCGCGGCGTCATCGAGGCGCTGCGCGACGAGCCTGACCAAGACTTGCTGGCGCGGCGCCTGGCCTCGGAGGTCGCGCTGGCGTCGGTGCTGGAGAAGGCACTGCTGCTCCAGCGTACCCTGCTGACCGGCAAGAAGGAGCCCAACGTCGCGGCGAACCAGTTGGCGGTCGAGGCCGTGAACCACGAAAGCGACACGCTCGACCAAGAGATCCGCAACCTCAAGACCGAGCTGGAGCTGCGCCGTGAGCTGGCGAACAACTCGCCCATGGCCATCATCCAGCGCCACGGCACGCGCGCGGCTGGCTCGCGTGGCATCTACGAAGGCGATCCCATTCCCGACCGCCTCGACCGGCTCCAGAAGGGCAATCCGGGAGGCAACCCATGAACCTGCCGCGCGCCAGTTGGCTGCGCCCACGCTGGCTGCTCAACCGACGCGCGGCGAAAGCGCTGCTGTGGACGGTGGTGCTCGTTGCCGTCGCGGTGGGCACCAACATCGTCGGCATTTATCTCGTTGGCAGTGTGGCCGGTTGGGAGCGGTGGCTGACGGCCACGGCGGGCTACTTCCTGGTGTGGCGACTGTGCCTGTACGGCGCAACCGGCTACGGCTGGGTCTGGATGCGTCGCCGCCTGCTGGCGCGCGAGGCCCAACGCGGGGCGGATAGGCTGGCGCGGCGGCGACTGCTGCGCAGCGAGATCGCTGGCGCCGCCGCCATTGTGGCGCTGGAAGCCAGCCTGTTGATGCAGGCCGCTTGAGGGGAGATCGGGGTCATGACGCTTTTTACGACCGACTACCTGGAGTACTACCTGACGCTGGTGTCGTGGATTGTCCATAACGGCATCTGGGCGGTACTGGTGGCAAGCGGTGTCTTCGCGCTGCCTTTCATTGCCATCATCGTGCAGGAATGGCTGAAGGCCCGTGCGGAGGGTGCCGACGAAGGCAACAAGGGCGTGCTCTCAGCTGCGCGCATCGAGAAC
>NZ_MTLG01000047.1 GCF_002192695.1 Achromobacter xylosoxidans | reverse complement strand
CATGAACGGCGCCCAGGTCTCGGCATTTCAAGCCAACAGCGGCATCGCGCCTTCTGCGATGGCGACCGTCCTGGTCGGCGTCGTGTTCGCGGTCCTGCTCGTCTGGGGCGTCTGGGCCATCCGAACGGCCTACGTGGGGTGGTCCGAGAGCCGCCTCAACCAGCGCCAGTTCCTCGGCGTCGTCGTCCGGTTTTTGGCGATGTATCTCGTGCTGACCTTCTTCCTCCTCTCCTGACCTGAAAGGCCTGACCATGCAAAACCGCATCCTCAATTCCCATCTTGCCCAGCGCACCGCCGTGGTACTGGGCGCCGCCGCGCTGCCGGCGCTGTCGTTCGCACAAGGTCTGCCGCAGTTGGAGAACCCGACGCGGGGAACCGGCAACGGCATCATGGAGACCATCAGGAACTACGGCTACGACATCATCATGCTCGTGGCCCTGCTGGTGGTGGCGTCGATGTTCATCGGCGTCTGCTACCACGCCTACGGCACCTACGCGGAAATCCACACCGGCCGTAAGACGTGGGGCCAGTTCGGCCTCACGGTCGCCATCGGCGCCGTGCTGCTCGTGATCGGCATCTGGCTGCTCACCGAAGCCACCGGCATCCTGTAAGGCTAGGCCGGTATGTCCGATCAGCAGCACGTCCGTGCGGACGGGACCGTGACGTTCCTTCCGCACCGGCTTAACCGCCACCCCGTTGTCGTGCGCGGCCTCACCGCCGACGAGCTGTGGATCTGCTGCGGCTTGTCCGGCGCGGCCGGCCTGCTGGTCGGCGCGCCGCTTTCGTGGATGCTCCGCACCATTGCCATCGCACCGACGTTCGTTGTCCTGGGCGTGGCCTTGGGCGTGTTCATCGGCGGCGGCATCCTGCGCCGCCTCAAGCGTGGGCGCCCCGACACCTGGCTGTATCGGCAACTGCAATGGCGCATCGCCACGCTGCATCCGCTGATGGCGGGCTGGGTGGGCGGCCACGTGCTGATCTCGCGCTCCGGTTTCTGGACCACCCGACGGTCTGCCTCAAGGAGCGCACGATGAGCCGCTTCAAGAACGAGATCGCCCACCTGCAGGCGCACATCAAGACGCTTCGCCTGGGTGCCGGTGCCCTGGTCATCGTCGCCCTGGTCATGGGCGGCGGCTGGTGGAGCGCGCCGCGCGACCTGACCATCCACGTCCCGCCTGACCTGCGCTCGGGCAGCACCCGCAAGTGGTGGGAGGTGCCGCCCGAATCGGTCTATGCGTTCACGTTCTACGTGTTCCAGACCCTCAATCGCTGGCCGACGAATGGCGAAGAGGACTACGCGCGCAACCTCCACACGCTCTCGCCGTACCTCACGCCGTCCTGCCAAGCCTTCCTGCGCGCGGACTACGACTACCGCCGCAGCACGGGCGAGCTGCGCCAGCGCGTGCGCGGCATCTACGAAATCCCTGGCCGCGGCTACGGCGACGACCCTACGGCGCGCGTGCGCACGGTCTCCGATCGCGACTGGGTGGTGACGCTGGACATCACCGCGGACGAGTACTACGGCGCGGAACAAGTCAAGCGCGCCCTGGTGCGCTACCCCGTGAAAGTCACCAAAGTGGACATCGACCCCGCGCGCAATCCGTTCGGCCTGGCGCTCGACTGCTACGCCGGCACGCCCCAGCGCATCAGCACCCCGGAGCCGACGCGCCCGGCATCCGGCGGCCTGTCTCCGCAAGCGCCTCAAGGAGGAACCACCCCATGAAGCATCCTGTACTCGCGCTGCTGGGGCTGCTGGCCGTGGCCGCCGCACCCATCGCCCAGGCGGTGGAAATCCTGCGCTGGGAGCGCATGCCGCTGGCGGTGCCGCTGAAGGTCGGCCAGGAGCGCATCGTGTTCATCGACCGCAACGTCCGCGTCGGCGTGCCTGCGGGCGTGGGCGAGCGCCTGCGCGTTCAAAGTGCGGGCGGCGCCGTGTACCTGCGCGCCAGCGAGCCGATCGAGCCGACACGGCTGCAATTGCAGGACGCCGACACGGGCGCGCTGATCCTGCTGGACATCGCCGCCGAACCACCCAAGGACGGGGAAGCCGAACTGGAGCCGGTGCGAATCGTCGAAGGCAACAGCACTCCAGCGCGCTATGGCAATCAGTCCGGTGGTGCCGACGAGACCCCGGCGCGCGCCCAGGACCAGGCAGGGACGCGAGCAGCGCGGCGCGAAACCCCGGTCCCGGTCGTGTTGACGCGCTTCGCCGCACAGAACCTCTACGCGCCGCTGCGCACTGTGGAACCGCTGCCGGGCGTCATGCGGGTCAACCTGCGCCGCGACATGGACCTCGGCACGCTGATGCCGACATTGCCCGTGCGCGCACTCGCGCTCGCGTCGTGGCGCCTGGAAGACCAGTGGGTCACCGCCGTGCGCTTGACCAACACGGGCGCGGGCTGGGTCACGCTTGATCCGCGCGTGCTGCAAGGCGACTTCCTCACCGCCACCTTCCAACATGAGGCGCTTGGCCCGCGCGGAACACCCGAGGACACGACCGTCCTGTACCTGGTGACGCGCGGTCGCGGCCTTGCGCAGTCGCTGCTGCCCGCGATCCACCGCTTCGACCCCGCCGCACATCTCCCGCTGCCGAAAGACAGGCCCACGGACGCCAAGGAGGCCCCCGATGCGCAGTAATGGACTCCTGAAGTGGCTGATGATCCCGGTTGCCTTGCTGGTGCTGTTCGTCGCCATCCGGCTGTTCTCGGGTGGCAGCACTTCGGCACCACCGGCCGCGGATGCCGGCGCCAAGCTCACGCCTGCGGAAATGAAAGCGTTGGGCATCGAGGGGGATACCCCGCGCGACACCGTGGCGACGCTCGTTGCCCAAGTGAAGCAGTTGCGCACCGAGCTTCAGACCGCGCTCTCGGACAACAAATCCCAGCGTGAGGAAAACCAGCGGCTGCGTCAGCGCGAGAGCTCGATCGACCAGCGCATCAACTCTGCGCTGGAGTCCGAACGCTCCAACCTGCGGCGCGACCAGCAGCAGGCGGCCAGCGAGCGCCAGCAGACCGAGGGGCTGCTCGCTGACCTGCAGCGGCGCCTGGACAGCATTGGTGGGCGCGGTGGCAGCCATGCCGATCTGCCCGTGGGCCTGGGGCTGCAGGGGGGCGACGAGGCCGGGATGGAAGGCGGCATGCGCTGGGTTGAACCGGATGACGCGAAGCCTGCCGAGGGACGCAACAGGGGGCGCGGCACGGCTGGCGGCATGAGCTTCCCGACGAGCTTCGGCCCCGAGCAGAGCACGTTGCAAACCACGGCGGAAACCGTGACGAACGCCGGGGCACGCGCCGCGGGCGTCAAGACCGCAAAGCCCGTCTATACCGTCCCCACGAACTCCACGCTCATGGGCTCGGTGGCGATGACAGCGCTGATCGGGCGTGTGCCGATCGACGGCACCGTCAACGACCCGTACCCCTTCAAGGTGCTGGTGGGGCCGGACAACCTCACGGCGAACGGCATCGACATTCCCGATGTGGCCGGCGCCGTGTTCAGCGGCACCGCCTCGGGCGACTGGACGCTTTCTTGCGTGCGCGGCCAGGTGCGCAGCATCACGTTCGTCTTCAACGACGGCACGATTCGCACGATCCCCGAAGACCGCGAAGGAAACCAGCAGAACAACCAGCAGCGCGATGGCTTGGGCTGGATCAGCGATCCCCACGGCATTCCTTGCGTCAGCGGCGAGCGGCGCAGCAACGCCCAGCAGTACCTCGGCTCGCAGGCCCTGATCACCGCGGCCGGTGCCGGCGTGGCCTCGCTCATCGAGAGCGACAGCGGCCGCATGTCCTATGTCGGCTCGGACGGCTCCATCGGCACCGTGGGCATCAGCGGCCAGGAGGCGGTCGGCCAGATTCTGGCGGGCGGCGTGCGGGACATGTCGGCCTGGGTCAACAAGCTCTACGGCCAAGCGTTCGCCGCCGTCTATGTCCAGCCCGGCGCGAAGGTCGCCGTCCACCTCGAAAAGCCGCTCGCCATCGACTTCGATCCCGAAGGCCGCAAGGTCGATCACCGCACAGGAGAAAGCCATGCTCTCGAACTTGAATAGCTTGGCCCGTGGCCTGGCGCTGGTCCTCGCCGTCGCGGCGCTCGCCGGCTGCGCCACCAGCAAGGAAAAGCTGCTGACCCACGGTGACCGCACGATGATGGACATCTGGCAGCAGGAGGCCGGGGACGGCGGTGGCGCAGCCGGACGGAACGCCGGCGGCCAACTGCTCGATGCGCGCCAGAGCCTGCGTCGGCCGCTGACCGACGCCGATATGCAGGCCGCACCTGCCGAGCAGATGCGCTACACGCGCACCGCGCGCAACGAGGTCCATCGCCAGTTCCAGCGCCTGCCCAATCCCGATCTCGTGATGTACGTGTACCCGCACCTGGCCGGCACCGATCCCGTGCCGGTGCCCGGCTACACGACCGTCTTCCCGCTGTACCAGCGCATTCAGTACGCGATGCCGGGTGAGCGCGTGGAGGACTACTGATGCGCTGGAAACTTCCCTGGCCTAAGCCGGCCGCGCTGAAGCTGGCCGCATCCGGCGCTGGTGATGACGAGCAGCCGGACGGCTGGCAGCGCCACATTGAGGCCTTGCGCCAAGCCGGCATCCCCGAACCCGGCTCGGCAGTCCGGGGCCGCAAACCGGCGACGGAGGCCGACGAGCAGGCGCTGTACGAGGTCGCACCGTCCTTCGTGGAACTGCTGCCCTGGGTCGAGTTCTTGCCCGAGTCAAGGTCCATGTTGCTGGAGGACGGCCAATCGGTGGCGGCCTTCTTCGAGCTGGTGCCGCTGGGGACCGAGGGCCGGGAACCGGGCTGGCTTGCCCACGCCCGCGACGCCTTGGAGAACGCGCTGCAGGACAGCTTCGATGAGCTGGACGAGAACCCCTGGGTGCTCCAGCTCTATGCCCAGGACGAGCCGAGTTTCGACCAGTACATGCAGACCCTGCGTGACTACGTGCAGCCACGTGCCCGCGGGACAGCGTTCACCGAGTTCTACCTGCGCTTCTTCGGCCACCATCTGCGTGCGGTGGCCAAGCCCGGCGGCCTGTTCGAGGACACGGTGGTCACGCGGCTGCGCTGGCGCGGGCAGACGCGGCGCGTGCGCATGGTGGTCTATCGACGTGCCACCGGGCAGGCAAGCCGCCGCGGCCAGACGCCCGAGCAGATGCTGAACATCGTCTGCGACCGCCTGTGTGGCGGGCTGGCGAACGCCGGCATCCAGGCACGGCGCATGGTCGCAGCCGACGTCCACGACTGGCTGCTGCGGTGGCTCAATCCGCGCCCCGCGATGCTCGGGCCCAGTACAGAGGACCGGGAGCGCTTCTACGCACTGGCGCGCTACCCGGACGAGACTGAGGCCGGCGAGATCGAACTGGCGAGCGGGCGGGATTTCAGCCAGCGGCTGTTCTTCGGCCAGCCACGCTCCGACGTGGAGCACGGCACCTGGTACTTCGACGGCATGCCGCACCGTGTGCTGATCACCGACCGGCTGCGCATGCCGCCCGGCACGGGACATCTAACCGGCGAGACCCGCAAGGGCGATGCGATCAACACGCTGTTCGACCAGATGCCGGAAGACACCTTGCTTTGTCTCACGATGGTTGCCACGCCCCAGGATGTCCTGGAATCGGATCTGAACCACCTGGCGAAGAAGGCCGTGGGCGAGACGCTGGCGTCGGAGCAGACGCTCAAGGACGTGCATGAAGCCCGCTCGCTGATCGGCAGCGCGCACAAGCTCTACCGGGGCACGCTGGCGTTCTACCTGCGCGGGCGCGACGAGGCGGAACTGGATCGGCGCGGCCTGGACCTGGCGAACGTGATGCTCAACGCTGGTTTGCAGCCGGTGCGAGAGGATGATGAGGTGGCGCCGCTCAACAGCTACCTGCGCTGGCTGCCGTGCTGCTACAACCCCGGCAAGGATCGGCGCCGGTGGTACACGCAACTGATGTTCGCCCAGCACGCGGCAAACCTGTCGCCGGTGTGGGGCCGTGCCCAGGGTACGGGGCATCCAGGCATCACGATGTTCAACCGCGGCGGCGGGCCGATCACCTTCGATCCGCTCAATCGCCTGGACCGGCAGATGAACGCCCACCTGTTCCTGTTCGGCCCGACGGGTTCCGGCAAATCGGCCACGCTCAACAATCTGCTGAACCAGGTCACGGCCATTTATCGGCCGCGCCTCTTCATCGTGGAAGCCGGCAATAGCTTCGGCTTGTTCAGCGACTTCGCCAGGCGCCTGGGCCTGACCGTGAATCGGGTCAAGCTGGCCCCCGGATCGGGCATCAGCCTAGCGCCGTTCGCCGACGCGCGCCGGCTGATCGAAACGCCCAGCGATGTGCAAACGCTCGATGCCGATGCGCTGGACGAAGACCTGCCACCCGATGCCTCAGCCATGGAGGCGGACGAACAGCGCGACGTGCTGGGCGAACTGGAGATCACGGCGCGGCTGATGATCACTGGCGGCGAGGACAAGGAGGAAGCCAGGATGACGCGCGCCGACCGCTCGCTGATCCGCCAGTGCATCCTCGACGCCGCCGAGCACTGCGTGGCCGAGAAGCGCACGGTGCTCACGCGCGACGTGCGCAATGCGCTGCGCACCCGCGGCCAGGACCCGACGTTGCCCGAGATGCGGCGCGTGCGGCTGCTGGAGATGGCGGACGCGATGGACATGTTCTGCCAAGGCACGGACGGCGAGATGTTCGACCGCGACGGCACGCCGTGGCCCGAGGCCGACATCACGCTGGTGGATCTCGCGACCTATGCCCGTGAGGGCTACAACGCGCAGCTCTCGATCGCGTACATCAGCCTCATCAGCACGGTGAACAACATCGCGGAGCGTGACCAGTATCTCGGCCGCCCGATCATCAACGTGACCGACGAAGGCCACATCATCACGAAGAACCCGCTGCTCGCGCCGTATGTCGTGAAAATTACAAAAATGTGGCGCAAGTTGGGCGCCTGGTTCTGGCTGGCGACGCAAAACATCGACGATCTGCCGCGCGCCGCAGAGCCCATGCTCAACATGATCGAGTGGTGGATCTGCCTGTCGATGCCGCCGGACGAGGTGGAGAAGATCGCACGATTCCGCGAACTCTCGCCGGCGCAGAAGGCGCTGATGCTTTCGGCACGCAAGGAAGCGGGCAAGTTCACCGAGGGCGTCATCCTCTCCAAGAGCATGGAGGTGCTCTTCCGCGCCGTGCCGCCGAGCCTGTATCTCGCGCTCGCGCAGACCGAACCCGAAGAGAAGGCCGAGCGCTACCAGCTCATGCAGCAGCACGGCGTCAGCGAGTTGGATGCCGCCTTCAAGGTGGCCGAGAAGATCGACCGGGCACGCGGCATCGAGTCGCCGGCCCTGGCCCTGCCCTGAATCTGCCGTGCACCGGAGAACGCCATGGAACAGAAACGCTCATCCATTCCGATGCAGGTCCAGGCGTTCCGCCGTCGGCGCTGGCGGGCCCGCTGGCCATGGGCGTTAGGCGCAGTGCTGGTTGCGCTGCTGCTGATCTGGCTCGTGTCCCGTTCGCCAGGCGAGTCCACGCCCCAAACCTCGGCGCCTGTCAGCGAGACGCAGGTGGCCGGGCCTCCTTGGCAGATGGGCAACCCGGCAGGTCGTTTCACGCTGACGCTCTACGCGGACCTCGAATGCCCGTTCTGCCGGTCCTATTTCCCTGTCCTCAAGCGTTGGGTAGCCGGCAATGCGGACGTGGCCTTGCAATGGCACCACCTGCCGTTGGCCGCGCATGAGCCGGCCGCGTCCGCCGAAGCGCGCTTGGTGGAATGCGCGGGCGAAGCCGGCGGCCATCCCGCCTTCTGGCAGGCTGTCGAGTGGGTCTATGTCCACACACACAGCGACGGCCAGGGCTTGCCCGAAGACCTGCGCCACCCCGCCCTGACGCCAGCCATCGAACAGTGCATTGCGAGCGAGCGGCCCGACGCGGCGATTCGTACCCAAACTGCGGAAGCCACGAACAGCGGCGTGACCGCCACGCCGTCGCTGCGGCTGCACGATCGCGAAACCGGCAAGGCGATCCTGCTGCAGGGCCCGATCGAGGGCGATGCCTTGCTGTCGGCCATGGACATGCTCGCGGCCGGCGATCCCGCCGCCACACCCACATCGGAAATGCCTGCCGACGTCGTCGGCGACATGCCCAGGTAGCCCCGGTCTTCAAGGCTACGGCGCAGTCCGCTGCGCTGACCACAACCCCGTTCGCCTCGCATCCTGGCCGCGAACGATCACCGCTGCCGCGGTGATGGATGCACCTTGTTCGTTCCCCAGGAGGGCTTGCCCTCCCAGGGCGAGTGCCCTCCGATCTCACCGTCTGGAGGTTCGCCATGTCTTTCGCCGTCAATGACTCCTGCCTGGAGTCGCTTTCCGCCATCGCTGCCCAACACGAGGACTGGATCATCCAGCAAGCCATCGTGCTGCTGGAGAGACGGGTCTTCAAAGCTGGACCGTGCCTCAGCCAACCGGCCGCTGTACGGGACTACCTGCGTCTGAAACTGGTCGCTGAGCCCAATGAGATATTCGCCGCTGTGTTCCTGGACAGCCTGCACCAGGTGCTGGCCTACGAGCCGCTGTTCAGGGGCACGATCAACGCGACTTCGGTCTATCCGCGTGTCGTCGTGCAGCGTGTGCTGGAGTTGAATGCCGCCGCGGTGGTCTTCGCCCACCAGCATCCTTCGGGCGTCTCCGAGCCGTCCAGCGCGGATCGCATGCTGACCCAGCAACTGCAAGCCGCGCTGGCGCTCATCGATGTGCGGGTACTGGACCACATCATCGTCGGCCAGGGTGCCCCGTTCTCCTTTGCGGAATCCGGCCTGCTGTAGCAATGGCACCGGCTCCTTGATCCACGCGGAGGCTTCGGCCTCCGCTTTTCATTGGCGCAAGACAAGCAGGTATGCGGGCAGTCCGCGATGCGCATTGTTTGTTGGGGCCGCATGGCGTTCGGCGTTTGACTATGGCCCTTGACAACTCTTGGGGGCGCTCGACATGCCAGCATCTTCATCCAGGTTCGCATCGGGCTGGCGAACCCTTGGCCTGGCCGTTGCGCTGCCGGCTTCCCTGGCCGTGTTCAGCCCGGCCAGCTTCGCCGCCGATGTGGTGATCATCACCGACAGCCGTCACCCGGTCAGGACCATGGGTGGCGAGCAGCTGATCGAGCTGGATGAAGCGCCCCGGATCGAAGCGGAGCTTTCTGCGGCGCTGCCCGCCGATCCCGGACAGGCAACAGCCATCGTGAAGCGCCGGCTGAGCCAGGGGGGCGCTGACCTCCAGCGTCGCATCGCCACCGCATACCAGGGCGTTGCCGACGCATGGAGCCTGGGCATCACCACCATTCCGGCTGTCGTGGTGGATCAGCGCTACGTGGTCTATGGCGAGCCTGACGTGGCCCGCGCCATCGCGCGCATCGAACAGCACCGGAGGGCCGAACCGTGATCCGCTCATTCGACCTTCTGCGCCGCATGCGGGCTGCCGTCACCTCCGTGCTGCTGCTCAGCGCCACGGGCAGCTACGCCCTGAACACGGCGACCATCGTGGGTTCAGTGGCTTCGCCCGATTGCCTGGAGTACCGGGTGGTGGGTATCTGCTACTGGCTCTACTGCACCTGGACCGGCTGCACGGTGCGCACGTCCGTCAAGGTCAGGCACTACATCCCCGATGCGGTGGTTTCGTCCTACTCGAACACCGGCGAGAACCCCTGGGTCGAAGTGCGCGCCATGAGCACGCCCAACCCTTCGGCCCAGGCCGGCGGGGACGGCACCACCAATGAAGATCACGAAAACAATCTCGCGAAGTTCAAGAACGCGGACGTCATCGGCCACCCCGGCGTCGAGGTGTTCAACCAGTTCGTCTCGTCCTCGGGCTATTTCTGCGAGGGCGCAGGCACGGCCTTCATGCCGTACCTGCTCAGTACGCTGGACACGCCGGCCTGGCGCTACAACGTACCGGAGATGGTGTACCCGGAGGCATTGATCCCGGGCATGCGCGAGGTCGGCGCGCGCTCGACCCTGAACCTCTGGGGCAACGTCTATCCGCGCGGCGGCTTCCTGCACCAGACGGACGACCACAAGGCCGGTGCCGTGGTGGCCCAACGGGCCGGCGATGTGGTCACGCGCCGCGGGCAGATCCACGTCTATCAGCCGCTGCTCGCCAACTCCCGCGATGGCTACTGGCCGGCCGGCGCGCTGATGGAGGGCGATGCCTCGACCGGCAAGTGGCAGGAACTCACGCCCGTCCTGTCCTCGTCCTGCACGGTCTTCCCGCGCAACGGCTTCCTGACACAGGCCCAACAAGGCGACTACGCCTGGGCGCTGTGGCGTCCCTATGCGTGCTGCGAACGCCGGGGCCAGGTGTTCCTCGGCAGCGTCGATTTCCTCTGAGGTGCCACGATGAAGCGTCCTGAACCGATGAACCTGTCCACCAAGGCATGCCGCCTGCTGCGGCCGACGGCGCTGGCCAGCACGCTCGCCCTGGTCTGCGGCCTGGCGTGGGCGCAGGTCGGATACCAGAACAGCGGTCCCGTCCTCGGGGATGACGTCATGTACTCGATCGGCGGCGGCAGCGCGGTGTCCATGGGCCGCGCGGCCGGCATGCGCTCCATCGGTGTCGGCGTGGGGTGGAACAGCAACCTGATCTGCGGCGACATGAGCATCCAGACCACGCTGCGCAATCAACTGAACGGCATCACCAATGGCTTTCAGCAGATCATGAGCAACGTGATCCAGAGCGCGACCAGCGCGGTCGCATCGCTGCCGGCGCTGATCATCCAGCGCGCCGATCCGGGTCTGTACAACTTGCTGACCAATGGCGTGCTGCAGGCGCGGCTGGATTTCGACCGCTCGAAGCTGACGTGCCGCGCGATGGCCGAGAAGATGGCCGAGACGGCGGGCGGACAGCTTGGCTGGAGCCAGATGGCCGAAGGCATGGCGCTGCGTGACGCGGTTGGCAGCAACGATGCCGTGTCGGCCGTCGAGCAGGCCGAGACGCGACGCGGCAACGACGGCGTTCCCTGGGTGGGCGGCAGCAATGCCGGTGGCGCGGGCCAGTCCGCCATCCGGGTGGTCAGCGATGTCACCCGCGCGGGCTACAACCTGGTCAACGGGCGCGGCGTGACCGACACGTCCTCCATCTCGCCCGCCAGTTGCGCGAGCCTGTCCTGCCAGACCTGGACGTCGCCGCAGCAGGCGACCGAATGGGCCACGCGGGTCCTTGGTGAACAGGTGCAGCGCACGTGCGACTCATGCACCAAGACCGAGACCGTTCCCGGCGTCGGGCTGACGCCGCTGATCCAGGAGGAGTACGAAACCAAGCTGGAGGTCCTGCAGGAGCTGGTTTCCGGCACGCGCAATACCACCTTCGAGAACTTGCGTGAGGCTGGTAGCACGTCGCTGCCGATCACGCGCGGCGTCATCGAGGCGCTGCGCGACGAGCCGGACCAGGACTTGCTAGCGCGGCGCCTCGCGTCCGAGGTGGCGCTGTCGTCGGTGCTGGAGAAGGCACTGCTGCTCCAGCGCACGCTTCTCACCGGCAAGAAAGAGCCCAACGTGGCAGCCAACGAGTTGGCGGTCGAGGCCGTGAACCACGAGAGCGACACGCTCGACCGCGAGATCCGCAACCTGAAGACCGAGCTGGAGCTGCGGCGCGAACTGGCAAACAACTCGCCGATGGCCATCATCCAGCGCCATGGCACGCGGGCGGCGGGTTCCCGCGGCATCTATGAGGGCGACCCGGTACCCGACCGCCTCGACCAGTTGCAGAAGGGCAATCCGGGAGGTCGGCCATGAGCGCGGAGCGCATGGCCTGGCGCCCCTTGCGCTGGCTCTTCAGCCGGCGCGCGGCGAAGGCGCTGCTGTGGACGGCCGCGATCGTCGCCGCTGCGGTGGGCGCCAACATCGCCGGCATCTACCTGGTCGGCAGCGTGGCCGGCTGGGAGCGGTGGCTCGGGGCCGCATCGGGCTACTTCTTCGTGTGGCGGTTGTGCCTGTACGGGGCGACGGCCTACGGCTGGGTCTGGATGCGGCGACGGCTGCTGGCGCGCGAGGACAGCACGCTGGCCCGACGCCGGCTGATTCGCGCTGAGGTCGCCGGCATTGTTGCCATCGTGGCGCTGGAAGCCAGCCTGTTGATGCAGGCCGCTTGAGGGGATCGAGGCCATGACGCTTTTTACAACCGACTACCTGGAGTACTATCTGACGCTGGTGTCTTGGATCGTCCATAACGGCATCTGGGCGGTGCTGGTATCCAGCGGGGTATTCGCGTTGCCTTTCGTCGCCATCATCGTGCAGGAGTGGTTGAAGGCCCGTGCGGAAGGCGCCGACGAAGGCAACAAGGGCGTGCTCTCGGCTGCGCGCATCGAGAAC
>NZ_MTLG01000046.1 GCF_002192695.1 Achromobacter xylosoxidans | reverse complement strand
GCGCGTGGTGGCGCTGGAGCAGTACCTCTCGCAGGCGCGCAACTATGACCCGGTGCTGGATGGCCTGCGCTCCGCTGTCCGATACGACAAGACGTACTTCGACAAGATCGTCGCATCGTTGTTGCCGCTGCTGGAAAAGCTCACCAGCGGCAAGATCGCCCAGCTTCTGGCGCCGAACTACTCCGACCTGGCCGACCCGCGTCCGATCTTCGACTGGATGCAGGTGATCAGGAAGCGCGCCGTCGTCTATGTCGGCTTGGACGCGCTGTCCGATGCGGAGGTCGCCGCAGCGGTCGGCAACTCGATGTTCAGCGATCTCGTCTCGGTGGCTGGGCACATCTACAAGCACGGAATCGACGACGGCCTGCCGGGCGCATCGGCTGGCGCTCGCGTGCCGATCAACGTCCACGCCGACGAATTCAACGAGTTGATGGGGGACGAATTCGTGCCGTTGATCAACAAGGGCGGCGGCGCAGGGATGCAGGTCACGGCCTACACGCAGACGCTTTCCGACATTGAAGCGCGTATCGGCAACCGGGCCAAGGCAGGCCAGGTCATCGGGAACTTCAACAACCTGTTCATGCTGCGTGTGCGCGAGACGGCCACGGCCGAACTGCTGACGAGGCAGTTGCCGAAGGTTGAGGTCTATACGACCACCATCGTCTCCGGCGCGACCGACAGCTCGGACATCCGTGGGGCCACGGATTTCACCAGCAACACGCAGGATCGCATCAGCATGTCCAGCGTGCCGATGATCGAGCCGTCGCACGTCGTCGGCCTGCCCAAAGGCCAGTGCTTCGCGCTGCTGCAGGGCGGGCAGCTTTGGAAGGTGCGCATGCCGCTGCCGGCGCCGGACCCGGACGAAGTGATGCCGCAGGATCTGCAGCAACTGGCGGGGTACATGCGCCAGAGCTACAGCGAGGCGACGCAGTGGTGGGAATTCACCAGTTCCCCGGCCTTGCAGGACGCGGCCTTGCCCGAGGACCTGCTGGATGATGCTGCTCTGGCCGAGCCTGGCGCGTTGGCCGCCGGCGCCGATGACGGCGCGGGCAACGAGGCCGCGCCATGAAGGACGCCGCCTCGACTGCGCAGCGGGAGCAGAACCAGCGCCAGGGCCTGATCGTCGGCACCATCACCTTGCCGTTCCGGCTGCTCGGGGTGCTGATTGGCTCGCTGCTGTTCTCGATCGTGGTGGAGTGCGTCGGCATGCACCTGTTCTGGAAGGACCAGGGCTGGCGCCACTCCCGGCAGATGCTGCAATACGAACTCGGGCACCTGTCCAACCACTTCACGCGCAGCGTGGTCGTGCAGGAGCCGGGGCGCACGGCGCACGAACTGGTCGATACCGGCTACGAGTGGGTGTTCGTGCGCTCGGGGTTGCTGGAGCGCATGAGCCGAACCGCCGAGCGCTCCCGTGCGCCCAGCCACGAGCCGACGCGCAGTTTCCGCTACTACATCAGCCAGGTCTACGTCTGGGCCGAGAGCTACCTGATCGCCGCGGCCTTCACGACGCTGACTTTCCTCGTGCGCCTGCTGGTCCTGGTGCTCACGCTGCCGCTGATCCTCACCGCGGCCTTCGTCGGCTTGATCGACGGCCTGGTACGGCGGGACGTGCGTCGGTTCGGCGCGGGCCGGGAATCGGGCTTCATCTACCACCGCGCGAAAGCGAGCCTGATGCCGCTGGCCGTGCTGCCCTGGATCACCTACCTGGCGTTGCCGATCTCGGTGCATCCGCTGGTGATCCTGTTGCCCAGCGCGGCCTTGCTCGGACTGGCCGTGAGCCTGACCGCAGGCAGCTTCAAAAAGTACCTCTAGGTCATCAATCCGGTCGCTTCCGGGTTCCTATTGTTTGCGGCCTGAAACCGCCCTGATCTCCACGATCAACCCATTGCTGATCACACAGGAATGGCGCGATGGTGGCTTCGATCTGGCTGCGCGCCGCGCATCGCGGCATGCCCACTTTTCTCGTGACGGCCCTCGTGCTGGGTCAGTCCCCGATGGCGTTGGCCGAGTCCCCTGTGCAACGCCAGGAACTGGCCGCTGCGCTGCGCCAACTCGACGCGCTGGAGCGCACCGTCGCGGACAGCGCCGCGCATGCGCCGATCCAGCCGGGCGAGCGCTACCACTTCGACTACCCGCGGCTCCAAGCTGACTTGGCACGTGTTCGCGCCGGCATCCAGTTCCACCTGACGCCATCACGCGCCCAGCCCCGCGACCCCTCCGAACTGGGCGGCGACTACCGCACGGAGCGGGCCGTCGCGCCATCGCCGCCGACGCCTGCGGAGGGCAAGCCATGAACGGCGCCCAGGTCTCGGCATTTCAAGCCAACAGCGGCATCG
>NZ_MTLG01000045.1 GCF_002192695.1 Achromobacter xylosoxidans | reverse complement strand
GCGCGTGGTGGCGCTGGAGCAGTACCTCTCGCAGGCGCGCAACTATGATCCGGTGCTCGATGGCCTGCGCTCGGCAGTACGCTACGACAAGACCTACTTCGACAAGATCGTCGCATCGCTGCTGCCGCTGCTGGAGAAGCTCACCAGCGGCAAGATCGCCCAGCTTCTGGCCCCGAACTACTCCGACCTGGCCGACCCACGCCCGATCTTCGATTGGATGCAGGTGATCCGAAAGCGCGCCGTGGTCTATGTCGGCCTGGATGCGCTGTCCGACGCCGAGGTCGCCGCAGCGGTCGGTAATTCCATGTTCTCCGACCTGGTTTCGGTCGCAGGCCACATCTACAAGCACGGGATCGACGACGGCCTGCCGGGCGCATCGGCTGGCTCGCGCGTGCCGATCAACGTCCACGCCGACGAGTTCAACGAATTGATGGGCGACGAGTTCGTGCCGCTGATCAACAAGGGCGGCGGCGCTGGACTGCAAGTCACCGCGTACACGCAGACCCTCTCGGACATCGAAGCCCGCATCGGCAACCGGGCGAAGGCCGGTCAGGTGATCGGCAACTTCAACAACCTGTTCATGCTGCGCGTGCGCGAGACGGCTACCGCTGAATTGCTGACCCGGCAATTGCCGAAGGTCGAGGTCTATACGGCCACCATCGTCAGCGGCGCGACCGACAGCTCGGACATTCGCGGCGCGACAGACTTTACGTCGAACACCCAAGACCGCATCAGCATGTCCAGCGTGCCGATGATCGAGCCATCGCACGTCGTCGGCCTGCCCAAGGGCCAGTGCTTCGCGCTGCTGCAGGGCGGTCAGCTTTGGAAAGTGCGCATGCCACTGCCGGCGCCGGACCCGGACGAGGTGATGCCGGCGGACTTGCAGCAACTGGCAGGGTATATGCGTCAGAGCTACAGCGAAGCGACGCAGTGGTGGGAGTTCACCAGCTCCCCGGTCTTGCAGGACGCGGCCTTGCCGGACGACCTGCTCGATGAGGCGGCCAACGCCACACCCATCACCGACACGGGCGGCACGGCCAACGAAGAGACCGCGCCATGAGCGATGCCGCAGCCACTGCGCAGCGCGAGCAGAACCGCCGCCAGGGCCTGATCGTCGGCACCATCACCTTGCCGTTCCGGCTGCTCGGGGTGCTGATCGGCTCGCTGCTGTTCTCGATCGTCGTGGAGTGCGTCGGCATGCACCTGTTCTGGAAAGACCAGGGCTGGCAGCACTCCCAGCAGATGTTGCAGTACGAGTTGGGGCACCTGTCCGAGCACTTCACGCGCAGCTTGGTCGTGCAGGAGCCGGGGCGCACGGCGCATGCGCTGGTGGATACCGGTTATGAATGGGTATTCGTGCGATCAGGGCTGCTGGAGCGCATGAGCCAGACCGCAGAGCGCGCCCGTGCGCTCAGCCAAGGACAGGCGCGGAACTTCCGTTACTTCATCAGCCAGGTCTATGTCTGGACCGAGAGCTACCTGATCGCCGCTGCCTTCACCACACTCACTTTTTTGGTGCGCTTGTTGGTCCTGGCGCTCACGCTGCCGCTGATTTTCACGGCGGCATTTGTCGGTTTGATCGACGGTTTGGTGCGCCGCGATGTACGCCGGTTCGGGGCGGGCCGCGAATCCGGCTTTATCTACCACCGAGCAAAAGCCAGTCTGATGCCGCTGGCCGTGCTGCCCTGGGTCACGTACCTGGCCTTGCCGATCTCGGTACATCCGCTGCTGATCCTGCTGCCGAGCGCGGCCTTGCTGGGACTGGCCGTGAGCCTGACTGCAGGGAGCTTCAAGAAGTACCTGTAATCGAATCCCCATACGAAAACGCCCAGCTTCAACGGTCGGGTATTCTCGCGATCACCTCATGCTATTGTATCTTTCCCGTTTCTATGCTCATTTATTGAGCGGAGTCCGTTGCATAAGGGAACAATCCGTACCGTCCATGATACGGGTTCTTGCCGAACATAAGGGACTGCTCGCGCTGCATAATTGCAGCAGGCGGATCCGTGTTCTCAACAACGATGACTTGTGTGTCGCTAGGCAACGCTTCAAGATATGCATAGAACTGTTCTTGAAGGTCAGTACCAGTCAAATCATCTTCCGCTCCGTCTGGCTCTCGGTATGCAAGCAAAGGAGAATCGAGCACGACGAATCCCATGTGCGGCGTCTGGCGAGCACGACAGAAAGCAAGCAGTCCGAGGGTAAAGGCTGCATGCGTGATGGCGCGAAGGCCCTTACCAAAAGCACTACGCGACTTTCCAGCAATGACAAGATCCCGAGTCTTGGAATCGAAGTAAACATCCCCAGCCTCTGGGAAGTGCCAACCAGTCAGTATGCCCTCGACAGTCTTGGCAAAACTGTGGGTCACCGTGGTTGAGAGGTCTGCGTTTGCAACCGCGCCAGCCTTCTCCTCTTCGGTGCCTTTTTCAAGGTCGGCGCGACGGCGCTCCATGTCTTGCACAGTGGCGTAGAGTGCCAGTGCTTCGCGCACCTGGGCCCGCTTGTCGGCAAAATCTGAATAGGACTTGCGAAGGGTCGAAAGCTTAGGTGCGATCAATTCTTCAACCGACTCTGAGATTGACTCCAACTCTCGAACCACAGTAGGCATCCTGCGATCAAAGTTGGCACCTTCGCGCTCAAGGCTTTGGACAGTCGTTACAAGTTCAGCGCGCAAAACTTCGATCTTGGCGATCTCCATTCGTGCAGCCTGAACGACGGCATCAGTGTCTCCATTGCACCCAGCATCGGCGCGATGATGATCGGGGTTCGCGCCGCAGAGAGGGCAATGCCCGGCGCCAAGTACGCTAAACAGCGTCCCGCCTTCCTCAATGGCACGCAACCTTTCAATATCGGACACGTAATGTCTGTCGAGCAGTCTGAATCGTTCAAGCATCGCGCCGACCTCTGCACGCCGCTCTCGGCTTTCCTCCAGTTTCTTGCGCAGTTCTCGCCGCTTCCCGGCAGCCTCCTGAAATTCAGCTTCCGTGGTGTTTACCTGAGCCGCCTGTTGGTGAAGCGAGGTGTCGATCTTCTCTAGCTGCTCCTCCAACTCCTTCGGACTCTTGGTCAACTCTTTGAGCCGATCGCGATAGTCGTCAAGAAGCTGATCGAGAAGATGCAATTGCGCCTCACGCGACAACTCCTCCGGCTCACTCTTATTACTGGCGACTAATGCGGAGTCGTCCGCTCCGGTTAGAAGTAACTTGAACGTCGCCAAGTTCGGCGTATTGGCGGTGGGATTGCCATCAACGAGCGGAGAGCTTTGTTGTGTGATCTCCGTCTCATCGACGATCATCAAGCGCGCAATGTTGCGAAAGCTCAGGCTGATGGTTTCGTTCCGGGAGTTTTTTCGGACACGCTTGCTTCCAAGGCCACATAGATTCAGCAAGAATGAGGAAAGATTCGCACTGTTCCTATCGCTGTGCTTCTCGTCAAGTTGCGTGTACGGGATGTCGGGCGTCGGCGGTGTCTGGTGCAAGTCTTCGTAGAGCCGGAAACCACCACCATCCACGCTGCGCCAGAGCGTAAATGACTTCCCATCAAGGGTCTCAATTCCCAAGAGAACGAGGTCGTAGCCGACGCGCTCAGGGATATCTCGCAGGGGTGGTTTGCCACCGAGCATGAAGTCGATGGCTTCGACAATGAAAGACTTTCCAGTATTCGACGCGCCGTAAATAACGTTGAGACCGGCGCCGAAGGTCACTGTTGCGGGCGGCTTCTGTGGGCCGAAAAAACCGAGGAAGCGCAAGCGAAAGCCGGGAGTTACTGACGTCATGCTTCGCCTCCCAGGCTTTGCTCGACGCGCTGGAATTCCTCGACCCATTTATCGAAGAAGCGGCGCATCATACCTTTGAACTGTTCGTCCGTTAGGTCACCAATGGTTTCGACAAGCCATACAGCGCGATCCTTTAGAGACAGCAGATAGTTGGAAGATACTGACGACAGGAACGTCGCAGCATTCTCGCCTGCACCATACTTGATTCCCTCGGGTGTAACTTCACGCTCCACAAGGTCGCGGGTCATCATTAGAAGCAGCGATTGCTCGATCAATTTCCGGCGCACGAGCAATTCAGCCGAGTGCATTGGTGTCGGTGGGTGCAAATTGTCGGGGCCGTCGATATCGCCGGTATGAACAAGAAGGTAGTCAAGGGCGACAAGCCGCTGGAGGTCGTAGGTTTGCGGATAGGCGGCACCCAGAATCGAGACCGCACGAATACCGGCCTCAAGTGGGCCATTGAAGGTGATCGGCTTATGTTCTTGGCTCATGATCGTGTCCACCGAAGGCGCTCTTCATTCACGAGTTGATGGCAGATCCCATCCCGGTCTTTGGGGTTCGTACAAGTGATGAGAGCGTTTGCCGTAATCTGCATGTCGCGGGCCGCCTTGGTGACGGCGCAGACTTTTTCGTAGCCATCGGCGTGGTTCCCGTCATGTGTGTCGATAACGCCATCGTGGATGTCGTCTAGCAAGGACTCGAATGTGCCGGGCGGTACACTGTCGCGTGCGAAGACGCGCAGCGACTCCGCCTCATAGAACGCTTCGCGCTGACGGCGGAAATGATCCTTGAGCTTCGGTACGGACAAGGTCGAGGGGTCAGTCACAATTGTTTTTGTGTGCTCGCTGTATGCGCCAAACAACTGCGTCACATAGCGACTCTCGGTGACAGCGACTTCCTGGGGAGGTTTTTCGGATGCAGGCCGCGTTGGCAGTCCACCACCGAAACGCGCTGTGTGGACCGGTGTGGCACGATGATCATCAACAAGCTGAAGCGCAGTCTTGGCGTCGAAGATGGAGAAGTCGAAGGTGTCCACATAGGCCCGGAGTTCCGCATCGAGCAGCACTTCTTGCGTGCTAGTGATCGCACCTTTCACATGCTTATCCCAGTTCGCAAACAGTTCCTCGCGTAACTTCGTTGCATTCGAGAATAGGCGGCTAAGCGACGTGCCAGCACCGAGCGGCGAAACAAAATAGTAGCGACGGGGGGCCGCGTATTCACCTTTGTACGAGTACCAGATGACCTTACCGAACTCAGTCCATACATCGCTGGGCCTGATGGCATGGTCGTAGTGCTTACACTGGAAGTTTTCCCATATACCCTGAAGGCGTTCTCCGTCAGCGAACCCAGCGACGTCGATACCCATATCACCAGCACCTGAGAAGCGCTGAACGTGTTCGTACTTCGTCGTGAGGCAGTAATAAGCCCACTCCTCGACGAACCCCTCCCACTCTCCTGGCGAGTAGGTCAGTAGCCTTTGCTGCGGCGGCATCACAGGGCCGTTCGCCACCTGTGCGGCCGTAACAACGGTCGCGGGGATCGGCGGCTTATTGATATCCTTCCAACTTGCTGTCATGACGCACCTTGTCCCTGGTTACCATGAGGGCAGAAGTACGGGTTTTTGTGTATCTGTGCTGCCTGGACTTTTTTTGTGAAAAAATCCGTGAGGTCGTCCTGTCGCTCAAGCAGGCGTACGACCTCCTGAAGCGTCGAGAGAACCAGAACTTTGTGTTGCAGGAACTCTCGTACCGTGTGAATCGCAGGTTCCGTGTAATCACTGGCAGAGATGAAGATACCTCGAACTTCGGCCCTCGACATGAGACGTACAAGATGCTCTGCAATCTCTGGTTTTCCCACCGGATTGCGATACCACTTCATTTCCACGAAGTACAGAACACCGCCGAGTTCAATGACCCCATCAATCTGCTCGACAATCCCTGCGCCAGCCTCACCAACCAAGTGGAAGGCTTTATGGATGAGAACGCCGTAGGCTTGGAATAGATTATTGAGGGCCGTTTCCAGCAATTTCCCGCGTTCCTGCGCCGTCGCGGCGGTGCCAAACAATGCATACAAACCCTGCTTGGCATTCTCGATCCTGGAACTGCGCTCGCGATTTTCTGCTGCGATCCGCTTCGACTCGGCGAGGCGAGCTTGTCGTTCTTCTTCGCGGGCATTGTTCATGCGCGTGAAAGCGTCTTTCTGGTTAACGACTTCGCGGATACTAGCGACAAGGCCCTTGGCCTTGAGCTGGTCGGCGGGCCAGCACGAATCGAAGTTCGCAAAGTCCACCACGCGCCGCAGTACTTCCCGCCGTTCACGGAGAGCGTGTTCCCCCTTTGCGTTGAGGCGGTCAAGCACCGTGCGAACCATCTGGTACTTGTTGACGTCCTTCGATGCAGCCCTCAAGTGAGCGGCAATGTCAGAAGTCATGTTGTCAGGCACTCCTGCGCCCCGGAAGAACACCAGCACATCCTGCTTCGAGCGATTGAGCAGCGGCACGACATCCACCAGTAGATTGAACAGCTCTGGTGGATAGTGGAATGTGATGTCTGTCGGTGCATCAGTCATGCGCCGCTCCTCCTCCAAACGCCCTCACCAACGTAAGAAAAGTCTTTGCTCCCTTTTGTCATAAAAGACCTTCCCTACGTAGCTTTCACATGCTTGTTAGTCTTATGGCCGCGAACGACTGGGCCGGTAGGGAGCGACCTGATAGATCGTCCCGATTCAACCTCTGCAAGTTCCAAGTCGTACCGTGCTTGCAAGTTCATCCAGAACTCTGGGGCGTCACCGAACCAATGAGCAAACCGCAGCGCAGAGTCACCAGTGATCCCACGTTTGCCGTTGATTATCTGAGTGACCCTATTAGCAGGGACGGCAAGCTGACGCGCCAACTCAGTCGGCGACACACCAACAGCTTCAAGACGCTGGGCGAGAACTCCTCCCGGATGATGGACTGCTGCGGTCATATTGCGCCTCGGAATGGCCAGGCTATTCCCACCGACGATAAGGTTCTTGACGATGTACGTCAATCGTACATCAATTGACCTTGTTCATTTCTGGGAAGTACCTCTCCGATCAATCGGGTAGTGGTTGGGTTCCTATTGTTTGCGGCCTGAAACGCCTCTGATCGCCACGATCAAGCCATTGCTGATCACACAGGAATGGCGCGATGTTGGCTCCGATCTGGCTGCGCGCCGCGCATCGCGGCGTGCCCACTTTTCTCGTGACGGCCCTACTGATGGGGCAGTCTTCGATGGCGTTGGCCGAATCCCCGATGCAGCGTCAGGAGCTGGTTGCCGCGCTGCGTCAGCTCGACGCGCTGGAGCGCACCGTCGCAGATAGCGCGACGCATACCCCCATCACACCGGGCGAGCGCTACCACTTCGATTACCCGCGACTACTGGCTGACCTTGAGCGTGTGCGCGCTGGCATCCTGGCCCATCTCACACCGTCGCGCGCCCAGCCGCGCGACCTCTCCGAACTGACTGGCGAGTACCGCACTGAGCGGGCTGCCCCGCCATCGCTGCCGACGACTGCGCAGGGCAGACCATGAACGGCGCCCAGGTCTCGGCATTTCAAGCCAACAGCGGCATCG
>NZ_MTLG01000044.1 GCF_002192695.1 Achromobacter xylosoxidans | reverse complement strand
TTCAATGAAGCCTATTGTCGTGGATTAGGGAGGCTGTGCAGAGCATCCTTAGGTAAAAATTAACCGGTAAGCCGATCCTGCCAGGAACCGCAGTAGTGTTTCTTATGGCTACCGAAATAAACGTGCCAACGGCACTCTTTTACGAAACCAGTGATGCTCTCTAAGCGTTATTTCAACGCACATAGATATAGCCGCGAACCTCTTAATTTTACTGGATTGACACTCCCCAATAGTCAGGTGCTTCGAAAAGCTCTGCGTAGAAATCGACAAACGCTCGTACCTTGGAGGACACTTTCTTCTTTGGAGGATAGATTGCCCAAACGGAACTCGGATTGCGGCCGACGTGCGCTTCCCAGTCTGGAAGAAGATGGACCAGCTCTTTAGTCTTCAGTGCTTCGTTGACAGTCCAGCTTGGAAGCAACGCAATACCCGCTCCTGCGACGGCAAGACTCATAAGTGATTCGGTATCGTTTGCCCGGATAGCGCCCTGTAGACGTATGGGGGCCTCTGCGCCCCCCTTGCCCTCGTTCACTCTGCGTAGGAGCCATCTGTCGTCGCCGACCAACGTAAAACGCAAAGCTTGGTGCGTGCTTAGCTCAGCCGGCGCAGCAGGTGCGCCGTGCTTAGCCACGTAACTGGGACTTGCGCACACGATGCGGCGATGCTCCGTTAGTTTGCGCGCCATCAACTGGGAATCGGTTAGTGATCCAACACGAATCGCCAGATCAATACCAGAATCAATCAGATTCACCACCTCATCAGTGATGACTGCGTCGATAGTTATGTCCGGATATCTTTCCAGAAACCGTGGAAGATGCTGCATCACATGGCGCCGCCCGAATGAAACCGGCATGGTCACCCGTAAATGACCCTGGGGCGACATATTTAGTGAGGCAGTCATATGACGGGCGTCTTCAAGTGCTTGAATGGAGATCGCAACCTGTTCGCGGAAGACAGTTCCGCCCT
The DNA here is from genome assembly GCF_002192695.1 of Achromobacter xylosoxidans. GTDB lineage: Bacteria > Pseudomonadota > Gammaproteobacteria > Burkholderiales > Burkholderiaceae_B > Achromobacter > Achromobacter xylosoxidans_C. Next base: position 18,536 of record NZ_MTLG01000044.1, on the reverse strand, counting down.
CCGTGAGGACCAATCCGCGCGTGGATCGGTTGAAAAGAGCGATGCCGAGGTCGGCTTCAAGTTGAGCGATGTACCTCGATACCGTGGACGTCTTGACTTCGAGGTGCAGTGCCGCCTTGCTGAAGCTATCATTATCAGCGGCACAAAGAAATGCGCGTACTGCAGCGTAGTAGTCCATTGTTTTTCGTGTCATGGGGCGAAGTTGGAATAATTTTCGGCATCCAGATCGTAAAGCAAAAAAATATCGCGGCAATAAGAGCGCCGCCGTTCTCACCTTACACTGATGCGAGCAGCATGTGCAGGGGCGCATCCCGCTCCAAATTTTGATTCACAGACTTTCACTGACGTATGTAGATCATTGAATAAGGGGCGAAAGCCCGAGACGTTCAGGGCGGATTCAACCGGTCGTCGCAACACCGGGTTGTCTAACGGATTTTAGATACTCGTTCAAGGTCTCAGCCAGTGTTTTCCAGTCGAGTGTTTTACGCGGCCTGTTGTTCAAGGTCCGGGCCATGGCTTGAATCTCTTGCTCGCTCCAGCGGGACTGGTTAGTGCCTTTGGGGGAGTATTGGCGTAGCAGACCGTTCGTGTTCTCATTCGTGCCGCGCTGCCGTGGGCTATTAGGGTCGGCACAACTGGGCAGGCAGCGTGGTCGCGGTTTTTTTTTGTGCGCGTTGGCCATGGTGATGGCCCCGTAGCCTGCCTGCGCAGGACCGTTCTTCTCCCGAGGAATTACTCCATAGCCCACCTCGCGAGGCAAATGCACGAGCATGGTGAAGCGGCTCGATCGATCCACCAGCGTCCCGATGGCGGAGCTGTCCAGGCCGATGATCAAATCACCTTCCCAATGTCCCGGCACGGCACGACCTTCTGCCTCTGCAGGCCGACTGGAGATCATCACCTCCTCGCTAACATGAGCCCATGCCTTGGCCTGGACCCAGGCCCCTGGCCCTTGGCATTCGCAACGCACGGCCCATACGCAGATCGCTCACCAGCTCGCGCATGAGGGCCCCTCGCCCCTGAATGTAGAGGGCCTGGTTGACAGCTTCGTGGGAAATGCGCATGGACTTTTCATCCGGGAAGTTGACCTGCAGACGGTTGGCAATCTGCTCCGGCGACCAGCTATTGACCCATTTGCGGTAACCACGATGAGGCTTGTTGCGGCCGATGAACGGAGCTTGCTGAGGCCCGGCGACATCCCGCCCTCGAGCATCGTGAATCTTGCCCTCAAGGCGGTCTTGGACATACTTGCGCAGCTGCAGATTGGTGAGCAGCTTCGCTGGCTTGGGTCTCTTGGCCACCAGATCGGACTTCCATTGCGCAACTGAAGCCTGATATTCGAGCTTGCCACCGCGAGTCGCAGCGTTGCGGGTCAGCTCTCGTGAAATGGTTAATGGGCTTCGCTCCAGACGGCGAGCTATCTCCCGAACTCCATCGTCTTGAGCACGCAGAAGAGCGATACCTTCTCGCTTGGCGAATGACAGATACCTTCCCGATATGGGGTTCGACATGAACAATGGCATGCCACCACGATGACGGAACCAACGCGTGCCAACCGGCTGTGACACGCCAACGGCTTCGGCCGCCTTCTCACTCGTGATTCCGGTGGCAATCTGCTTCCAGAACTGCCGCTCCACCTCTCGCCGAAGCGAAGGAGCATCGGGTGAACGCATTGCCCCGTGTCCCGTTAACTTTTGCATCCACCCTGCTGGTGTTCCTATAACACCTCCATGATTGAAGGTGTTGCGATGACCGGTTGAATACGCCCAGTTCACCAGCCATGACTAGCAAGGTTTCCTGAGCGACCACAAGCTGGTGCGCAGCATGAGCCGGCGCGGCAACTGCCATGACAACGCCGTCGCAGAGAGCTTCTTCCAATTGCTCAAGCGAGATCGCATTCGCCGACAGATCTATTCGACGCGCGATGAGGCCAGGGCCGATGTCTTCAACTACATCGAGATGTTCTATAACGCCCAGGCGTCACCACAACACTGCTGGCAACACGTCGCCCGTAGAGTTCGAGCTGCGCCATTTCCAACGGCTCAAAAGTGTCCAGAGACGCCGGGGCGATTCACGCGAAGGAACTCAATTCACCTCAGCGTCCGTATGTCCGTTCCTTGAGTGGCGTGGTAGGAGGCCTGTACCCAGGATTTATGAGGTCCCCCGCCCCAAGGTCCATTCCCATGTGCGAACCGACAGCTCGGCAAACAGACCTGCCTGTACGTAGGGGTCGTGGGCCACGAAGGCGTGCACGTCGTCGATATGCGCCGCCTGCACAACGAGAAGCGTGCCATCCATGGCGCCTTGCGTGTCCAGCAACGGCCCCCCATGGACAACATTGATCGCGTGGCCCGGATGCTCGCGCAGCCAAATGCGATGCAACGGCCGTACCCGCGCACGCACTTCAGACATGCCAGGATGATCGGTTGCAATGACGATGAAGAAAGAAGCAATACTAGGCGCGCCTTCCGGCGATGCTGGCTGATTGGCATTCATGGCGAGTTCTCTCGGAGCTGGGGTGGGGCATGTTCTATGAAGAGTCGTTAGATCACAGCGATCAAGAGTCGCGGCCCAATACCACGCCTGCAGCAGGCCGCCCTGTCGCCCGCGATTCCTTGGCCGCCTCCTTTTCATTCGATGCCGACTTCGCATGGTCAATGCAGAAGATCAAGATCGCCGCCAGCAAGCCTGGAATGCCGATGGCAACGAAGTTGAGCCCCAGAGGCAATTCGGCGCCCACAAGCACACCAATCACGATCGGCGCCACAATGGCTCCCACACGCCCGACACCAAGGAACCATCCCAGCCCGGTTGCACGAATCGTGTTCGGGTAGAACTGGCCCACGTAGGCGCAGCCTACGATCTGCGTACCGATGGTCGTTCCGCCTGCAAGACCGATCAGCACATAACGCAGGCTAGTGCTGACCTCCTGCCCCAGCATGGCCAACGAGCCTGCCGCAATCAGATACATGCCTGCGAGCACGTACTTGATGTGGAGCCGATCCGCTAGCCAGCCGCCAGCGATCGCGCCAAAAATTCCTCCCAGGTTCATCACGATCACGAAAGTCAAGGCTGAGCCGATGCTGTAGCCCGCCGAAGCCATCAGCTTGGTCAACCAGGAGCTTAGCGCGTACACCATGAACAGGCACATCACGCATGACAGCCAAAACAGTACGGTGCTCAGCGTGCGACCGTCCTGGAAGAGCTGCCTGACCGGCGCGTTTGCACCGGCTTGCTCGGCGCCGATGCCGACAAAGGTGTCATCCTGATGGGGTGTGTACGTGGGATCAATTTTCGCGGCGAGCTGTTGCAACGCGCGCGCGTCCTTCCTCCGAATGAGGAACGGCACCGACTCGGGCATGCTGCGGAGGATGAACGGGATCAACACGATCGGCGCGGCGGCCAAGAGAAAGACCGACTGCCAGCCATGGACCTCAATCAGCGATTTTCCAAGCACTGCCGCCAGCACCCCACCAACACAATATCCGCTGAACATCAGCGCGACCAACATGGCTCGCATGCGCTTTGGCGAGTACTCCGTCATCTGCGCGATCACATTGGGCATCACTCCACCGATGCCCAGGCCTGCCACGAAGCGGGCCAGCGCAAAGGTCTTGGGGTCGTTGGTCAGGCCGGCCGCGGCCGTGAACGCGCTGAACAAAAACACGCAGATCGCAATGGCTTTGGGGCGGCCGATGCGCTCACCCAACGTGCCGAAGAGCAGATTTCCGAACAACATGCCAAAGAGCGCCGAACTCACCATTAAACCGGCATGCGCCGGCTCGATCGACATCGCCTGCATGATGCTCGGTAGCGCAATTCCGGCGACGGCAAGGTCGTAGCCGTCCATGACGATAATCAATGCACACCACAGCAATATGCTGAGATGGAATCGGTTGAATTTCGCTTCCGCGGTGAGGGAGGCAAGGTTGATCGTACGCATCCGATTCTCCGGTTAAGAATTTACGTGGGCTCATGAGGACCTTTTCGACCCCATCCTCTTCGTTGTTGCAGTCCCTGCTTTTGGGGGTGCACTGAACGCAGACGCGCGATATCGGATCGAGGCTCCGTTTTCGATCCACCAGGACACTCTGGATCAAAGGCAATCGCCTGGCAGTGGCCACGTGCTACGCGATTGCTCCTGAACTCAGATATCGAGCACCAGACGAGCGGACTTCGACCTGGAACAGCACGGTAGGAACTGGTCGTTCTGGGCCTGCTCCTCCGGGGTGAGGTACATATCACGGTGATCGGGTTCGCCACCCAGTACACGCGTGAGGCAAGTACCGCAGACGCCTTGTTCGCACGAGGCGGGCAGTTCGATCCCGTGTGCGGCCAAAGCCATTAGCACCGTCTCATCGGCGGCTACAGGGATGACCTCGCCGGTGCTCGCCACCTGGACCTCAAAGCTGCCATCGTTCTCTGATTGCGGAGGCTCGGCTTTGAAGAACTCGTAGTGCAACTGAGACTCGGGCCAGCCCGAGGCCCGCGCCGCTGCGAGGACCGCATCCATAAAGCCGGATGGCCCGCAGGTGTACAGATGCATCCCAGGCTGAGGGCAGGACAGCAGAGCAGGCAGATCCAGCTTTTGCTCGGGCGTGCCATCATCGTAGTAGTGGTGCACCTTCGCCGCGTAAGGCGCTGCCGCGAGCGCGCCGCGGAAGGCCGTCGCTTCGGCAGAGCGAGTGCAGTAATGCAAAGAAAACGGCCGGCGGGCAGTCGCCAGTGATTGCGCCATGCAAAGCAATGGCGTGATTCCGATTCCTCCTGCAAGCAGGAGACTGCTCTGGGCTGATGCACTCAACTCGAAGAGGTTTCTTGGCGTACCGACAACGAGCTCGCTGCCTGCATGCACAAGGTCGTGCATCGCCACCGATCCCCCTCGTCCCTGCGGGTCCTTGAGAACGGCGATCTGGTAGGTTTCTGCAGCGGTGTCGCAGAGCGAATATTGGCGCGTCAGGCCGCCCGGCAGTTGCACATCGATGTGTGCCCCCGCGGTGAACGTGGGAAGAGGCTGGCCGTCCACACTGGCCAACTCAATCAGGACAATGTCCTTTGTTAGAGCCTCTTTGCGCACGACACGAACACGCAATGAAGCAGGATCGGGAAGGAAGGCAGTATTCATCGTTCTCACAAAATAGTCATTGCCTCACCGTTTGAGTGGCGGCCTGCATTGAGAGGTTGCATACGGAAATCAGCATTCTCAACATCGCCGCCAAGTCTCAGATCGGAGTGGCCAGCAGAGTCTGTACGCGCAAGGTGTCGTACATCACACGCTTGGCGCGATAACGCCAAACGCCGTTCGCCTTGACTACTTCGTCTTGGTAGGCCCCCGCCTGATAGATAGAGGACTCGCCAGTCAGGCCGGTGATGACCACGACATAACTTGACGTCGTTTGCACGGTGTCCTGTGCCACGTTCGTCAGAACCAGGCCCGAAACCAGGTGCCGGTAGGTGTGGCTTTCGTAGATGTTGGCATTGCGCAGCGAGGTCACCCGGTCGCGTAGCATCTTCTGATTGCGACAGTAGATGACCGGCGCCGGCAGCCCTGCATCCACGTTCTCCTTTGGAATGATTTCGTATCGACAGTCCTCTGTGAAAAATTGCGGCCACGCCTCAAGGTTTCCGCTGTCGAGCGCGCTCACGTACTGGTGCTGCAAGATTGCGATTTCGGTCCAGAGTTGTGCGTTGTTCGTATCCATGCTCAGTACCCCATCAATGCCTGGTAGCTGGTCCAGAAGCGTCGGATCATGTATTCGGTGATCGAAGAGTCCGTCTCCTCTGGAACGTCCTGGGCCATAGCGATGTACGAATGGCTGTCCGGGTCCATGCGCGTGGCGCGCTGCACCAGTTCTGTGGCCTCCGTGTCCTCCATCGAGATGTAGCCTGCGGGACCGACGAGGTTGGCCTGGAGGAGGCGCAGTTCGCGCAACTCCGGGGTATCGTCCTCGTAGCCGAAGAAATGAAAGATCAGCTCGAAGTTGTTCGGACCCTTGGGGAGCAACTGGCGCGCCGCCAGCGTGTTGTGGATCTGCTGGATCACCAATTGGGGGAAGATGGCCTGGATGTTGTTGGTGGTGATTTCTTCGTACTCTTGGATCTGCCCGAGCAGGGTTGGGTCTTCCAGCACGAGCTTGTTGTTCATCGTGCGCACCTTCTGGGCCTCGTAGGCCGCAGCGGTATTGGTATCGACTTCAGGCTTGGTCGAGGTCAAGAGGCTGTGCAGGCCGCCCACATCCGCCATCTGGCGCACCTTCATCCCCACGCGGTAGATGTTGAAGGTTGTGTGAAACAGATGCAGAAGGCTCGCGTGGTAGCCATCCTTGACGTTTTCCAGGTACAGCTTCCAGTTGGACTTGGAATACTGCCGCGTGCAGCCGAGATAGACCACCGGCTTGTGAAAGATGCGGTCAATCCAGGGGCGCATCATCGGACCGATGTAGTCCTCCAGCGACGGCGTGTCTTGGCGAAAGGTGCCGAACACCAGCCCACGATAGCTGGCGACGCGCACCTGCTGCAGACCATGCTCTTCGGTCTTGAAGTCAGCCGGCATGCCGGCCATTCCATTCTGGCCCCGGCGGAACGGGACGCCCAGCAGATCGCCCTTGGCCGAATAGCCCCACTGGTGATACACGCACGCATGGGAGCGGGCGTTGCCCCGCAGCTCGCGGCAGACCTGCGCGCCGCGGTGCGCGCATCGATTGACCCAGCATGACAACCCATCGGGCGTGCGCGTCACGACTACCGGCGTGTCGCCGATGAAAGTGCTCTTGAAGTCGTACACGTTCGGGATCTCCGCCTCCAAGCCGAGGAAGGACCAGGTCGCACCGCGAAAGATTCGCTCCTGCTCGCGGTCATACACTTCCTGCGAACTAAAGACCCGAAAAGGCACTTCGGAACCATTGGGCTGTAAAAAAGACACTGTGCGCTCGGCATGCGCAGACGGCTTGGCGACCATTTCGGACATGGCTTAGTCTCCTTTTTCAACATTGCGTTGAATGGAGTCTAGGAACGCCTGCTCATCTCAGCTATCCGCTGCGCGAATATGTATATGAATCAGAATCCGGATTGCGAAAATCCAAGGGATATCCCCAGAGTCCGAAACTGGTGAAAATAGAAAGACCCCAGGCGACATGCCATGCGGCCGGCCTTAGCGCGTGCGCGTACTTTCTTAATTGTTGAATTGATCGGCTGGGCGATTCCGTACCTTGGAGCGGCGCCAAGAAGGCCGTATCAGACGGATGTCAGCGATGAAGAGTGGAGCTTTGCTGCGCCGTACCTTGCTTGCCTTCATGGCCGAGGACGCTCCGCAACGCGATCCATTGCCTTAACGAACTGAGGGCTTGGCACTCCGGGGCGTCCACACACGCTCTCAGGCTGGTACTGCTAAGGTGCTGTGTTGGCTGCCTCCGCCGCCTGCGTAAGCATGGGGCATAGACCAAGGGCAGGATCAGGATCACCACGTCTGCGGCACCGAGATAAGCGATGAAGCGATGGATGGGGGAATCCGGTTCGCTAACACCAGGCAAGACGCCACAGCCCATCCGTCAGGCAACATTGACTCCAGTTGCCGTCACGCGGGTCAGCAAGGATTTGAGCCGGTCTGGAAGGACGGTGCCAAGGCCTCGAACGGTTCGGCCCCGCAACAGCGGCAGCCCATCCTGCAGATCCTGCAGCGCGCAAACCAGTCGTGCTCGCGAGAGACATACCGGCCGTCGCTACGCCGTAGCGTTCGGCATGCACTGACGCTGCGATATCGCAGTCAGGAGAGAGCGCAACACCGACGCTGCGCCGTCTGGTGCGGTGACTCTCCGAAGCGTTGCCGGTAGTAGGCGGCGAATCGGCCGAGGTGGCCGAATCCGTAGAACAGGGCTGTCTCGGTGATGTTGGCACTCGGGTGCTCGGATAGCCACGCATGGACAGCATCCAGGCGCATGTCTCGTAGCAACTCCATGGGGCTCATCTGCCGGTGACGTTGACAAGTCTGCTGGAGGACCCGGGCGCTGACGCCGGCCGCACCTGATAGGTCTGCCAGTCCGATAGGCGCCCCAAGGCGCTCACGCATATAGTCTTCCATGGCCTGAAGCCGGGCGATGGGGTCGCGCGTAACGAAGTTCCGATCGCTCGACTCGCGCGGCAAACTACAGGAACTGGCCGCGCGCAGCAGCGAAGCCAAGCCCTGCTCGATATGCTCCACCCACGCGGCGGACTCTCCCGCGCAGGTCGGTGCGGACGACGCACCCAGCAACACCTGGACTAGCAGCAGCCACTGCGCATCCAGCCCTGCTGGCAAAGTCGCAAGCGGTGCGATCGGTGCGACGTCATCTGACTCGATCATGTCGCGCGGGATTTTCAGGATAAGTTGCTCACATCCTGCCTCCCAGCGCATGCGCCAATTTCGCCGTGGCGCCATCCAGCCGGTGCGCCCTTGTGGCAATACCATATACTGGCCGTCAACGGTCAATTCTGCGGCGCCTCTGATCGAATGATGCACCACGATGAACTCCTCGCTCGGTCTTGGTGCAATTTCGACCTCTGCACCATAGCGAAAGGAGAACAGGGTTAGGCGCCGCGCGCGTGCCTTGTACAAAGCCGCATCGACGTTGCCCGAACGCCATGTCAGGCTATGGTCGGCCAACTCTCGCGCTGCCGCGTCATGCATGCGCACGGCCTGATGGGACTGGAATACACGTTGTCGGTAAAGGGCGTGGAAATTCCTCGGAGGAGAGTAGGACAGATGCGCCATCGCAACCTCGTGGTGGTGTTGTTGTGTTCACTCCGCCCGGCTGTGCGGCTGGAGTGGCCAACGCCTGGGGCGTCAACTTGTATCAAAAGAAAATTCCATGCCAACCTCCTCAAGCGGAAGGCGGGCGTCCGTGGTACGCATCGCGCAGCAATGCAAGCAATGCGTCTCGATCCAGTTCCCGCGGATTGGGATAGCGGTCCTGCAATGCCAGGTCGCCAACATGCTCAATATCCTCCTCGTGCATTCCGAGATCGCGCAAGGCCACGGGTGCGCCATTGTCGCGAGCCAATTCGTACAAGGCCGTGGGTGGATCGTCATGCCCCAGGGCAATGCGCAGCACACGCATTGCGTCTGGCACCGCGCGCGCGTTATAGGCCAGCGCGTGGGGCAGCACGACCGTATGGGTCTGGGCATGAGGGAGATCGAGCGTTCCTCCCAGCGTGTGGCACAGCTTGTGGTGCAATGCCATACTGACGTTGCCAAGCACGCTCGCGCAGAGCCAAGCGCCATAAAGCGCGTCGCCGCGAGCCTGAAGATCTCTTGGTGATTGATACAACTTGGGAATCGCGCGTACCGTCGCTGCGATTCCTTCCTGGGCCATGATGGTAAGCAGCGGCGTGGCATCTGGCGCATACAGGCCTTCAACTGCATGGGCTATTGCATTGATCGCGCTGGTCACGCTGATGCTAAGGGGTAGCTCTAGGGTCAGCCGGGGCTCGTAGATAACTGCACGGGGCATGACGCGCGCGTCGCGGCCGGTTTTCTTGACGCCACCCTCTGTGATACCGAAGATGGACGTCATCTCGCTACCTGCATATGTCGTGGGCACAGCGACGATGGGCAACTCTGTACGGAGCGCCACGATCTTAGCGAGTCCGATAGTAGATCCCCCACCAATCGCAATGACGCCATTAGCCTCACTCGTGCGCGCAATCTTGCAGGCCTCCTCAGCCACCAAAGCGGGTACATGCATGGTCGCACCATCGTAGAAGGCTGCCACGTGGCCGATGACCGGCTCGGCCACTTGCCGTCCCAGGGGCGCCTGCTCAGGCGTGGTCAACACGAGCGCCCGGTCAATGCCGAGACGTTCCAGTTCCTGCGGCAATCGGGCGAGGCTATCGGGTCCAAAAATGACCCGCGGGGAACGATAGTCGTGAATGAAATTCATGGCTTCTTGCTCTGCAAGGGCGCCAGGAAATCCAGTGTACGTTCGTTGGCCAACGCCGCGGCACTCGCCACATAGCCCGGACTGCTCGTCCTGGCGAACGAGTGTCCGGCCTCTTCGTACCAGTGCACTTGCAGCAATGGATTGGCACCGAAGCCTTCAGTAATCAGCTGGCGGCTTGGCGCGGGCACGAAGTGGTCTTGGCCGCCCATGTGAAACAACGCCGGATGCTTGACTTCCGGGACCTTGTTGAGTTGCTTCTCCAGTCCAACACCGTAGTAGCCTACGGCGCGATCCACGTATCCTTTGGCGGCCACTAGAAAGGCAAGCGCACCGCCCAGGCAATACCCCACCAATCCCACCTTGCCGTTGCTGTAGGGTTGGTGTCGCGCATAGCGGATAGCAGCCTCCAGATCGCCCACGCCGGCCTCCATGTCGAAGGCCTGCCAGAGCTTGTAGGCTTGCTCTCTCTGCGCCTCATCCTGCGGATCGAGTGCTGTACCTGGCGCCTGGCGCGCGTACAGATCAGGGCAAACTGCCGCATACCCCTGGTCGACCAGCCATGACACCGTTTCTCGCATGAACGCGTTCACACCAAATATTTCTTGAGCGATCACAATCACGGGAGCGGGCGCTTTGGCCGGCGAGCCCACGAGCGCGCCGAATGTATGCCCGTCATACGATTGAATCGATATCCCTTCAGTCAACATCTTCATCTCTCCGATTACAGTTCATTGGGTGTTGAGTCGATGGTGGACGATCAACTGGCCCCATCGGTCGATCTCGTTGTCCCATAAGACGCCCAGAGCTTGCGATGTTCCCCCCTGCGCTGAAGCGCCGATATCCGCCAGCGCCTTTTGTACCTCCGGGGTCTTCAGTGCTTCATTCATTGCTGTGTTGAGCACCTTGACGATGTCCGGCGAGGTACGTGACGGCACAAATAAGCCAAACCATGTCAGGACCTCGAACTTCGGAAGGTCGGCTGCTTGCGCCAGGGGAGGAATCCCAGGCAATGAGGGCGCGGGTTGCAAGCTGGTGACACCCAGCGCACGCACCCGTCCAGATTTGATAAACGACTGCTGTGCGGCGATCGAATCGACCATCATGGAGACTCGCCCCGCGATCAGGTCGGCGGCAGCTGGCGTGCTCCCTTTGTAGGGCACGTGGAGCAGGTCAACCCCGACCTGAGCGGCCAGCAGAGCGGCCGCCAGATGGATCGACGTCCCCATGCCTGCAGAGGCGAATGACACCTTACCGGGGTTGGCCTTTGCGTACGCTAGTAGGCTCCTGGCATCCTTGTATGGGGAATCAGCCGGCACCACTAGAACGCTGGGGATAGTTGCCAACAGCGCCACGGGGGCAAATGCTTTCCGAGCATCGTAGGCGACGTTCGGATAAAACCACTTGTCCACTGCCAGCCCTGTCGAGTTCACCAGCAGCGTATAACCGTCAGCCGGGGAGCGCGCGACCTCCGCGCTGCCGATGATCCCGCCCGAGCCCGGACGATTCTCCACTGTCACCGGCTGCCCCAGCGTTTGCGACACGCGCTGGGCCAAGACACGAGAAACCATGTCGATTGCACCGCCCGGCGGGAATGGAACGATCCATCGAATGGGCTTGCTCGGGTAGTCTGCAGCACTCGCCGTTACTGCCAGCAAGCTCAAGCCTACGCAGCCTAGCCAGACGACCAAACGAATTGATAAACGAGACAACATGGTGATTTTCCCCTAACTGACTTCAATCAACCCGCGCGGGTGAAGTGGCGCAGCTTGTCCGGATCGATATCAACACCCAACCCAGGACCCGAGGGCAACCGAATCTCGAAGTCCTTGATCTCGAGTTGGGTCTGCGTAAGCGTGTCGGCTAACACCCAGGGCCCTAGCAGTTCACATCCGAAGGGCATCGTCGGCAATGTGGCATACACATGGAGAGCAGCAGCGGTGCCGATTGATGAATCCAACATGGTGCCCCCATAGGACGCAATGCCCGAGGCTTCCGCGATCGCGGCGACCTTGAGGGTATTTGCCACCCCGCCCATGTTGCACAGCTTCAGCGAGAAGGCGTCGACGCAATGATGGCGCGCCAGTTCGAAGGCGGACGCCAGCGAGCTCAGGCTTTCATCGGCCAGGATGGCCACCCCGTTGTCGGCCGACAGGCGCCGAAGCGCATCGAAGTTGCTGCGTGCCACCGGCTGTTCGACCAGTTCGACACCGGCCGCCTCCAGGCGCGGAATCCACACCGATGCCGTGTTCTCATCCCAGGCCTGGTTGATATCGACCCGCACCGCAGCACGGTCACCGACGCGCTCGATAATCTTCTCGATATGGCGCAAATCATCTGCCGGGGAGCGCACGCCAAGCTTGATCTTGAACCGGTTGTGCCGACGCCGCTCGATCATTTCCTCGGCGATTGCGATGTCCCGCTGCGTGTCGCCGCTCGCCAAGGTCCAGGCAATGGGGATACCCTGCTGGATCGCGCCGCCGATCAAATCACTCAGCGGCAGGTTCAGAGAGCGTGCCTTCAGATCATGCAGCGCAACGTCGATGGCCGCCTTGGCCGAATAGTTTCCGGTTACGGCGCGCTCCATTAAGTGCTGGAGCTCTCGCAGATTTGTCGCGTCCTTGCCGATCAGGAGCGGCGCCAAGTACGTTTCGATGATGACCTTGATGGTTTCAGCGCATTCGGAACTCCAAGTCGGCCCACCTACGCTGCTGCCCTCGCCGATGCCGACAAGCCCGCCCGCACGGATCTGCACGATCGCATAGCTCTGCTTCTGCACCGTGGTAAACGACATCTGGATGGGACGCGAAGCTGGGACGTCCACCAGCGTCACATCGATCGCTTCGATCTTCATGCCACTGTCTCCGTAGCCGACTTGCGTTGCTCGGCCTGCTCACGCTCGATTACGAAGTCCAGGGTCATGACCCGCACCCCGTCCTCGATCGTCTCGGGCGTAATCAGGTCGGGGGTGACGCCGTGACAGCAGTCATCGTCCACCCATTTGCCCCCTTCGAAGTAGTATTGCGTGGTCAACGGTTCGAAACCGTCCTTGCGCACCTTGAAGTGCACGTGCGCCGGACGCCAGGTATGGCTGCCCAGGTGGCCCAGCAGACGCCCAGTCGGCCCCTCGTAGGGGATCTGGTATGGCATTGGCATCGTGGTGCGCACGCGAAAGTTGCCCTGGGAATCCGTCACGAGTTTTCCGCGGTAGTAGTCCACGGGGATGTTGTCGTGGATCCCGCTGTACAAGCCATCAGGCGTCGAGTGCCACACGTCGATGACAGCGCCAGCGAGCAACTCGCCCGTGTCCGAGCGCACCGTACCGCGAATGATCAGCGGTTTGTGGTCGTCGGTATCGTAGGTCTTGAGGACGCCTTCAACTACAGGAGCACCTTCCAGGAAGTACGGCCCCTGGATCGCAGGCGCAGAGGTCCGCGAGCGCTGCGCCTTGCCTTCGATGATGGTGCTGTTCAGGAAAACGTCCAGAAGCAGCGCGGTTTCCCGCGTCTGTGCGACCTCGGTGAGATAGTCGACACCCGCGCGGTATTCGGCTTCCGTGACGCGCTTGTCCAGCAAAATTTTGCGTACTGCCTCGACGATCGCGCCTGCGACCTCGGCAACTCGTTTATCCATGACTCGTCTCCTTTCAAGTTGAAACACCGATGAGTTGGTGCTTCAAACATGAATGCTAAGATTCGCGTGTCATGCGGTCCAATACCTTTTTTTAGCCTTTGCAATACGGGATCGGTATGGCTTAGCGGTGTCCACCCCTAGGGAAAACCAGAGGTCTTAAATGGAATTTCGGCAGCTTCGCTATTTCATCGCGGTCGCAGAAGAGGGAAATATCGGTGCTGCGGCAAGACGCCTGCATATTTCCCAGCCGCCCATTACCCGCCAAATACAGGCCCTGGAACAGGATCTCGGCGTGGTGCTGTTTGAACGCACGCACCGCGGCGTCGAATTGACGGCAGCGGGTACAACATTTTTAGAGGATGCCAGGCGCCTACTGCACGTTACCGAGATCTCAAGGGTGAGATCACGTGCAGCATCGCGCGGTGAAATCGGGGAATTGCGCGTCGCCTATTTCGGAACCGTCGTTTTGCATACGCTACCGCTACTGCTGCGGCAACTCTTGTCGGTTGCTCCCTCGGCAACTGTGTCCTTGACGCAGATGAGCAAGAACCGCCAGATTGAAGCGCTGGACGCTGGCACCATCGATATCGGGTTCGGGCGTTTCTACCCCTATCAGGAGGGTGTAGTTGTCCGAAACGTAACCAATGAGAGGCTATTTCTGGGTGCGCAAAAGTCGCGCGCTCGCTCGTTTGGTGAGCAAGTTCATTGCAGCGCGCTTCGTAACGAGCCCTTGATCCTGTTCCCGCGAGAAGGACGCCAGTTTTGCAGACGAAGTCATCGGCGTATTCAAAAACGCGCGAGTGGAGCCAAAGGTTGTCGCCATAGTTGAAGACGTCAATGCAGCCATGGCTCTGGCGTTGGCCGGCGTCGGCGTGACAATTGTTCCCGAGACAGTAGCCATGATTTCGTGGCCTGACTTCGGCTTCACTGAACTCGTGGGCTCCAAGGCCACTGTACCGGTCAGTTGTATCTACCGTCACGATCACATTGCGCCGATTCTGAAAACATTCTTGAACTTGCTACCTATTCGAGAATCGCAATAGATGCCAATCGTTAGGTTGTCGAGCCCGCAATTCGGCATAACACTGGCCGTAAAGCGGGCATCAATCGCTGTACTCCAACTCTTACTGCGACATGGCTCACGCTAAAAGGAAGGCACGCGCAGCGAGGGCAATGCCCGACGCAATCAGCGCCGGGCCACCGCTATCAGTACTCCGAAGCCGACCAGCCGCCCGCCGAAGGCACGGTCGATCCAATGGCGGAAAGCCAGCAGACGATCGCGCACGGCACCGGCAGAGAAGCATAAGGCCACCAGGCTAAACCAGCCCATGTGCGCCGCAGCGATGAAAGCGCCATAGCCAATCTGCACTGCCAGCGGAGTGTCGGGCCGCACCACCTGCATAAACAGGCTGACGATGAATACCGTGGCTTTGGGGTTCAGCGTATTGGTCAGGAAACCGGTACGCAGCGCAGCGCCATCCGAGAGCGGCGCCATACGCTTTTCGGTCAGTGCGCCGCCAGCTTTCGTGCACAGCATTTTTATGCCGAGATAAATTAGATAGGCAGCACCGACCAGTTGATGGTGTTAAACAACCAAAGCGATTGCTGGATTAGCAGGCCCACGCCGATCAACGTATAGGTGATATGTACCAGTATGCCTAAGCCTATGCCCAATGCGGTCAGCACGCCCGCGCGGCGCGACAGCATCAAGCTATTGCGCGTAACCGTTGCAAAGTCCGGCCCAGGGCTGATGACGGCCAGCAAGGTGATTGTGACGACAGCTATTAATTCGGTCATTGGCGTATCCGGTCGGAAACAATGAAATTAAGGCAGATGATATTCAAAATCAACGTGAAGGAATATCGATCTTTCCGGCCAATAATGGAGAACTGAATTCGACATCTTCCGGTACGCGTCAGCCTTCCTAGCGGGTGCTACGCTGTTTCGAGGCTGCCGCCCACTTGGAGAATTCAGCCGTGCGATGGTCGAGTCGCATCTAACCCACGGCGCAGTCAACCGCGTGGCACGTTCACTCGAAAACGCATCGCGGTAGCGTGAGCAGCGTAGCCGGCGCGTCCTCCTGCACAAAGGGGATTACGTGGGTGGCGGCGTCTCGGTCAATGCGGCGTAACCGGATGCGCCCAAACCCCTTGGGCTCCACGATCTCCACCGCCATGACCATCAACACTTTGGTGGTGCTGCTCTTGCGCCCTGCAGGGGTGGCGGGATTCTTGCGATCCGTGATGGACAGGTACGTTTCATCCACCTCCACAAGCCCCTTGAGCTTGTCCCGGCCCGGGCGGACCATGGCACGTCGAAACCGGTGCAGCATGGTCCAGGCGGTCTGGTAGCTCCCCAAACCCAATACGCGCTGCAGCCCCAGGGCGCTCACGCCTTGTTTCTGATTGGTCAGGTACCAAGCTGCAGCCAGCCAGACACGCAGCGGTGTGCGCGTCTTGTCAAAGATGGTTCCAGATGTCACTGTGCCTTGGTACTGGCATGAGCGGCACATCAGGCGGGTGCGGCTGGCGCGGTACACATCGCCAGCGTTGCCGCAACGCGGGCAGACGAAGCCTTGGGGCCACCGAAGCTTCTCCAGGAACGCCTGGCAAGCCTCTTCGGTGGCAAACCAGTCAAGAAATTCGTTCCAGGTGCGGGGGTAGTCCCCTCCAGGAGTTGGCGTTAGCATCTGGGTTTCCATCCAGCTATTCTCACGTCACTGGAGCTAAATAGATACCCCTTGCATTTGTACAGTATTCATGTCAGCCACTTCCAAGCCCAAGCTCTACAACCCACGCCACCCCGAACGCACGCTGCTCTACCAAACGGTAGCCGAGCACTACGAGACCTGGCTAGAGTTGGCCAGCGCGGGTCAGTTCGACGGCCAGGGCGACCACCACACCCCCAAGCCCTTCGTGCGCAAAGCGTTTGCCAAGTATCTTGAGTGCGGCATCTTTGCCCATGGCTTTGCCCGCGCTCGCTGCGGCGACTGTGGGCACGACTACTTTGTAGCCTTCTCCTGCAAAGGCCGGGGAGTCTGCCCCTCGTGCACCACCCGGCGCATGGTGGAGACGGCGGCACACCTGAGCGACCACGTTTTCCCCCGCCTGCCGGTGCGCCAGTGGGTGCTGTCCGTGCCCAAGCGGCTTCGGTACTTCATGCAACGCGACGGAGCGGTGCTGAGCATGGTGCTGCGCATCTTTCTGCGGGTGATCGCACAAACTCTGCAGACCCACAGCCCCGGTGCGGCCCATATGGACAAGGCAGGCCTGCACATCGGTGCCATCGCCTTCATTCACCGATTCGGCTCCGGCCTCAATGAACACGTCCACTTCCACGTTTGTGTGGTGGACGGGGTGTTTGAGGAAGTGGAGGGCGAGGGCGATGCTGATGCGACCCCTCGAATCTCATCGCCGGGTGTCATCTTTCACGCGGCCACCGGCATCGATGCGGCTACCGTGGCCCCAGTGCAGACCACACTGCAAAAACGTATCCTGCGCGCCTTCGTTGCTCGGGGCCTGCTGGAGAACTGTGACGCCAAAGACATGCTGGGCTACAAACACAGCGGCTTCTCGGTGGACGCCGGTGTCTGCATCGAAGCCCACGACCGCGCTGCGCTGGAGCGGCTGCTGCGCTATTGCGCGCGTCCACCGTTTTCCATGGAGCGCCTACGCAAAGAGGGAAGCAAACTGGTGTACCGCTGTGCCAAACAGCGCAGCGAGCCCACCAGTGACAAGCGTGGTGCCAAGGCAGATGAGCTGCACCTCACACCGCTGGAACTGATCGACCGCATCGCCGCGCTGGTGCCACCGCCACGCACCCACCGGCACCGCTACTTTGGTGTGCTGGCACCAAACTCGCCGCTGAGAGCGGCGGTAACGGCGCTGGCTCAGCCTGCTGCGTCGCAACCAGCCACGGTGGAGACTGCACAACCTGGCGCGGGCGTACCTGGGGTGGCGGCGCCGGGCAACGCGGCCACACCCACACCCGAACCTGAAGCACGCCCGAAGCGAGCGGCGCATTACTTGTGGGCGGTGCTGATTGCCCGCATCTACGAGGCATTTCCGCTGCTGTGCCCCATGTGCGGTGGGCAGATGCGCATCATTGCCTTCATCACCCACAGCGCCGAAATCCGCCACATCCTGAACCACATCGGGGTGGAGTCTGCCCCCCCGCACATCACCCCGGCACGCGGGCCACCGCTGTGGGAGGGCTGCGACGCGCCGGTGGATGATGGTGCGCAAGGCGAGCCGGATTGGGATCTGGCAGCTCAACCCGACGAGGTAGACCAGCGCGTCAATTGGTGACCCAGTGAAGCGGCGGTATCCATCGCTGCGGGGAAGCAGCTGCGCGCGCGCCAGGCCCAAATGCATACTGCCTCCCAAGCTCTTGCCATTGAGCGGCAAGCGAGCGCTCAACCTTCCTTGGCCGAACGTGTTTCGAGGCCCAAAACTCGTGCCATACTTGGCCTCATGCGGTTGAATTTCCTATCCGTTGAACTCGTCGCCCATCAACTCGTTGAACTCATCGGCATGGACGTTGATCGGCACGCGCGCGCCGGCCGAAGCGCCCGGCAGGCCATCGTCGATCCCGTGCTTGTAGATATGGCCTGCGACCGAGACGAGATCGCTGAACATCGAGTTGCCGACCGCTGCAGCGACCTCGGCATCGGACAGCGCGTCCAGGCCCACATAGACGATGGCCCGCTTCCTAATGACCTGCATCCAATCGAAGATCGGGCGCGGGTCGGCCAGGTCGGAATAGTTCGGGGCCAGGAGCTGCGCGATCTTGCCGCTCGTGAGTTTTTCCAGCAGAGGCAAGAGGCTGGCGACGATCTTGTCGAAATACGTCTTGTCGTACCGCACGGCAGAGCGCAAACCGTCCAGCACAGGGTCGTAGTTGCGGGCTTGGGACAGGTACTGCTCCAGCGCCACCACGCGCTTCTCGCGCCCGATCATGTTGCGCGGGATGTTCTTCTCGTTGAGCTTGGCC
>NZ_MTLG01000043.1 GCF_002192695.1 Achromobacter xylosoxidans | reverse complement strand
CGTGTCCATGCCCGAAGATGCCCGTGCCACCGTCGGCGATGGGCTGCGTCATGTACTCAAGCGCAGCGGTTACAGCCTGTGCCAGACGGCGCACGCGGTGATCGAGCTGTACGCGCTGCCGCTGCCGGCGGCGCACCTGCACCTCGGCCCCATGACTTTGCGCGATGCGCTGCTCACACTGGCTGGCCCGGCCTGGGAACTGCACGCGGATGATCGCGCACGGCAGATTTGCTTCGAACGGCCCGCCGACAGCGCGGTCATCGAACCCGCATCCGAGCCACCCGCCGCCGAGGCGGTGCAGACGTTCCCGCTGGAGCCTTCGGTTTCGGGAGGCCAGCCATGAGCTCCCCACAGTCTGCCCGGCGCCCGGGCGCCGTCGTGGTGGTGCAGAGCCTTCTGTGGCTCTGGTTGGTCTTCCTCAGCGTCTTGGTGGCCCTGGGCTACCAGGCCCTCAGCGACCAGGCCGACCAGGAGCGGCTGGATTCCCGCCTGCAACGCCTGGAAGCGCAGGCAACTGGCTTGGCCGAGACGATCGAGGCCATCCAGCAGCGCCCGGCCGTCGCGACGGACGCTGACCTCAAAGACACCCGCCAGATCCTGGAAGCACGCGCGGCCCAGGTCGAGAAATCTCTCAGTGGCTACGCAGCGGCCGACGACCTCCAGGCGCTTCGCGCGGAGGTCGAGCAGATCAAGGCGCGCCAAGCCGCCGCACGTGCCACCGCACCCGCCCAGCGGCGCGCATCGCGCACGTCCGCCGCCTCCAAGACCGAGCTGTCGCCGCTGTCATTCCGCGTCGTCGGCGCCGAACTGCGCGCCGGCCAGCGCAGCGTGTCCGTCGCGCCGAGCACCGGGGACTTCACGCCCGCCCAACTTCAGGTGCTGCTGCCCGGGGATGCGGTCGGCCCGTGGCGCCTGCAGGCGATCGAGGGCAACACCGCAGTGTTCCAGGCCGGCAACCACACCCGCCGCGTGGCGATTCCCTGACCGGAGCACCCCATGAAGCCGTCGATCCTCCTTTTCGCGGTCCTGGTGGCGTCGTCGCAATGGCCCGCCTGGGCGCAGCAGCCCGCAACGACCCCGGCGCGCAACGCACAGAGCCAGGAGCGCCCGCTGGCCGCCCGCGTGCTGGACGACCGGGTGGCAACCGAATGGGGCTTGCAGCCACAAGAATGGGCACGCTACCGCGAGCTGATGGATGGGCCGCTGGGTATCTACTCGCCCAACCTGGACCCGCTGTCCGCCCTGGGCATCGAAGCTCGCACGGACGAAGAACGGCGCCGCTATGCGGAACTGCAGGTGCAGGTGGAAGCGCGCCGCGTCGAGAAGCTGCTCGCCTACCAGCGCGCCTACGACGAGGCCTGGCAGCGCCTGAATCCGGGGATGCAGCGCGTGAACCTGCCCGACGACAAGCCGGGCGCCGGCACATCCAGCAGTCCCTTGCGCGGCAGCGGCCGCATGGCGGTGTTCGTCAAGGACGGCTGCGCAGCCTGCGGACAGCTCGTGCAGCGCCTGCAATCCTCGGGCGCGGAGTTCGACCTGTACATGGTGGGCAGCCGCCAGGATGACGCGCGCATCCGCGACTGGGCCAAGCGCGCGCAGATCGACCCGGCGCGCGTGCGCGCCGGCAGCATCACGCTCAACCACGACGGCGGCCGCTGGCTGTCGCTGGGCCTGCCCGGCGATCTGCCCGCCGCCGTGCGCGAAGTGAACGGCCAATGGCAGCGCCAGCCGTAGCCATGCCCCTGCGCGCACTGGTGCTCACTGCCGGCCTGTATGCCGTTGCCGCCCTGGCCCAGGAGGTTCCGCCACCGGCTTACCAGCTTGCCGCCCAGCGCGCAGGCATCCCCTCGACCGTGCTCTACGCCGTGGCCTTGCAGGAGAGCGGCATCCGGCGCAACGGGCGCCTGGTGCCGTGGCCGTGGTCCCTCAACGTCGCCGGCCAGTCGCGCCGCTTCGCCACGCGCGCCGACGCCTGCGCTGGCCTGCAGCAGGCGATGCGCGCCACGCCGCACACGCGCATTGATGCGGGCCTGGGCCAGATCAACCTCGGTTACCACAAGCACCGCTTTACCGGCGCGTGCGACCTGCTGGATCCGTATCGCAACCTGGCCGTTGCCGCCGAGATCCTGAAGGAGCAGCACACCCCCGGCGAGGACTGGCTGCTGGCGATCGGCCGCTACCACCGCCCCGCAGGCGGCGAGCCCGCCGCCCGCTATCGGCGCAGCGTGTCGCGCCACCTTGCCCGCGTGCAGGGCACGCGACCAGCCGCCGCGGTCCTCGCGGCGCGCCAGGAGACCTCCCCATGACGAAACCCCATCCCGCCCATCTCGCGTTCACGGGCCTACTCATGCTGCTGTCAGGCCTGCCGCTGGCCTCGCGTGCCGGCGAGCCACTGATCGTTGTCGAGGACCGTGGCGGCACGTCGGCATTGCCGTACTACGAAGCCCTGAATCTCCAGCCGCGCGCCAACGCACCGGCGCGGCCGTCCATCCCGACGCCCCAGCTTCCTGCCACACCGGCGGACGAAGCCGCGATGCTGCCGGTGCGCAGCGCCAAGCTCACGCCTGGCACCGTCGCGCGGCGTGTGATTGAAGCGCCCGGCCTGCGGCCGTTCGTGGTCATCGGCGACGACGAGGCTTCCCGGGCCTGGTTGCAGCGCCGCGCCGCCGCTTTGCGCGAACGTGGCGCGGTCGGCCTGGTGGTCAACGTCGAGACCGCGCAGGGCCTGGCGCGGCTGCGCGCGCTGGCGCCAGGCTTGCCGCTCGCCCCCGTTGCCAGCGACGACCTGGCCGATCGCCTGGGCCTGCGGCACTACCCGGCGCTGATCACGGCCACTGGCATCGAGCAATGAAGCCATGTCGGGGAAACAGCCGGTCGAGGTTCTGCTACGCCCAGCGGTGGAGCTATACACCGTCGCGGCGTGTGCAGGCGCCGCGTTTCTGTGCCTGGTGGCCCCATGGTCGCTCGCGCTGAGCCCGGCCATGGGCATCGGCAGCGCCTTGGCGTTCGGCGCCTACGGCGCGATCCGCTACCGCGATGCCCGCGTCATCCTGCGCTACCGGCGCAACATCCGCCGCCTGCCGCGCTACGTGATGACGAGCAAGGACGTGCCGGTCAGCCAGCAGCGGCTGTTCGTGGGGCGTGGGTTCCTCTGGGAGCAGAAGCACACCCATAGGCTGATGCAGACGTACCGGCCGGAGTTCCGGCGCTACGTCGAGCCGACGCCGGCCTACCGGCTGGCCAGACGCCTGGAGGAACGGCTGGAGTTCGCGCCGTTGCCGCTCTCGCGCCTGCCGAAGCTCACCGGCTGGGACGTGCCTTTCAACCCCGTGCGCCCGTTGCCGCCTGTGGGAGGCCTGCCAAGGCTGCACGGCATCGAGCCCGACGAAGTGGACGTCAGCCTGCCGCTGGGCGAGCGCGTCGGGCACTCGCTGGTGCTGGGCACCACGCGGGTGGGCAAGACGCGCCTGGCCGAGTTGTTCGTCACCCAGGACATCCGGCGTAAGAACGCCGCCGGCGAGCATGAGGTCGTCATCGTCATCGATCCCAAGGGGGATGCCGATCTCTTGAAGCGGATGTACGTCGAAGCCCAGCGCGCTGGCCGCGAAGGCGAGTTCTACATCTTCCACTTGGGCTGGCCGGAAATCAGCGCCCGCTACAACGCCGTGGGCCGTTTCGGCCGGATCTCGGAAGTGGCGACCCGGGTGGCGGGGCAGCTCTCCGGCGAAGGCAACAGCGCGGCGTTCCGCGAGTTCGCATGGCGCTTCGTGAACATCATCGCCCGCGCCCTGGTGGAACTGGGGCAGCGCCCGGACTACATGCTGATCCAGCGCCACGTCATCAACATCGAC
>NZ_MTLG01000042.1 GCF_002192695.1 Achromobacter xylosoxidans | reverse complement strand
GGCGTGCTGGCGGCGAAGGCTCGCAAGACCTTGCTGCTGACCGGCACGCTGATGGGCGGCTACGGCGATGATCTGTTCTACCTGCTGTTCCGGGCACTGCCAGGGCGGATGATCGAAGACGGCTACCGCCCGACCACGAGCGGCAGCATGACCTCGGCTGCGATGGCGTTCATGCGCGATCACGGCGTCCTCAAGGACATCTACTCCGAGAGCGCCGGCACGGCGCACAAGACGGCCAAGGGCACCAAGGTATCGGTGCGCACGGTCAAGGCTCCCGGCTTCGGCCCGAAAGGGGTCTTGCGTTGCATCCTGCCGTTCACCATATTCCTCAAGCTCAAGGACATCGGTGGCAACGTCCTGCCACCGTATGACGAGGAGTTTCGTGAAGTCCAGATGGACGTGGCGCAAGCTGCGGCCTACCGCGATTTGGCGGGTCGGCTGACCGCAGAGCTGAAACAGGCTCTGGCGCGACGCGATACGACCTTGCTGGGGGTGGTGCTCAACGTGCTGCTGGCCTGGCCGGATTGCTGCTTCCGGTCG
Organism: Achromobacter xylosoxidans; assembly: GCF_002192695.1. Lineage (GTDB taxonomy): Bacteria > Pseudomonadota > Gammaproteobacteria > Burkholderiales > Burkholderiaceae_B > Achromobacter > Achromobacter xylosoxidans_C. The sequence goes on along the minus strand of NZ_MTLG01000042.1, from coordinate 4,952 downwards.
GAGACCGTGGTGCATCCACGCACGCGCAACACCTTGGCGTTTGTCCCGGCTCAGTTCAATGAGTTCGAGATCAGCCCCAAGGAGCGTGAGCTGATCGAGATCTGCAGGCAGGAGAAGACACAGGGCCGCAAGGTTCTGGCCTACACGGTCTATACCGGCACGCGCGATACCACGTCGCGCCTGAAGGGGCTGCTGGAGCAGGAAGGCTTCAAGGTGGCGGTGCTGCGCGCAAGCGTGGATGCCAGCCGCAGAGAAGACTGGATCGCCGAGCAACTGGACCGTGGCATCGACGTGCTCGTCACCAATCCCGAGCTGGTCAAGACGGGGCTGGACCTGCTGGAGTTCCCGACGATTGTGTTCATGCAAAGTGGCTACAACGTGTACTCGCTCCAACAGGCAGCACGCCGCTCCTGGCGCATCGGGCAGAAGCAACCCGTGCGCGTGATCTACCTCGGCTATGCCGGTTCCTCGCAGATGACCTGCCTGGAACTGATGGCCAAGAAGATCATGGTCTCGCAGTCCACCTCGGGCGATGTGCCCGAATCGGGGCTGGATGTCCTGAACCAGGACGGTGATTCCGTCGAAGTGGCGCTGGCCCGGCAATTGGTCACCGCCTGATTTCCACGCCACAAGCCGGCCTAGCGCCGCCGGCTTTCTGTTCTTCCCACCTTGCAGCCCCGTCCGCGTTCTTCGTGGGCGGGGCTGCGTTTTTCTCTCATTCCAAAGTGTTCCCGTGAAGGCCGAGCGCTTGCCCAAGGCAGCAAACCGGGCACCACCCAGTTCGCATTCCTGGCTGACCGCACGGCATCGCGCCGCCAATGTATCGGCATCGCAACAGAAGAGCCGATGCCATGCCCGCCATCCATGTATCCCGGCGTCTGGTCGGCGCTGGTCTCCTGGCCGCTGCCCTGGCCAGCGGCTGCGCCACCACGACCGCGCCACTGGCACCAGACGCCATAGAGGAAATCGCCTCCGTTCCCCAACCCGAGGCACCCGAGTTCATTCCCGTCGTGCGCTATGGCCGCTACACGCTGGTTGAGCTGGCACCCTCGGCAGCGCAGCGTGACTTGCTGTTGCAGACCATCGATGTGTCCATGCCGGAGGATGCCCGTGCCACGGTGGGCGATGGCCTGCGGCATGTGCTCAAACGCAGTGGTTACCAGCTTTGCGAGATGGCCCACGCCGTGACCGAGTTGTATGCGCTGCCGCTGCCGGCGGCGCACCTGCATCTTGGCCCCATGACCTTGCGCGATGCGCTGCTTACCCTGGCTGGCCCGGCCTGGGAACTGCACGCGAATGACCGGGCACGGCAGATTTGCTTTGAGCAGGCTGGAGGCAGTGCGACCGCCGAGCACGCACACGAACCGCCTGCTGCCGAGGCGGTGCAGACGTTTCCGCTGATGCCTTCGGTTTCGGGAGGCCAGCCATGAATGCCGCGCAGTCTCCCCGTCGCCCGATCACCGCCATGATGTTGCAGAGCCTGATGTGGCTCTGGCTGATCGGCCTCAGCGTTTTCGTCGCTCTCGGCTACCAGGCGGTGAACGAGCAGGTCGACCAGGAGCTGCTTAATTCCCGCCTGCAACGTCTCGAAGCGCAGGCGGTAGGTCTGGCCGAGGCCATTGAGGCCATCCAGCAGCGTCCAACCGTCGCAACGGCGGCAGACCTTAAAGACACCCGCGAACTCCTGGAAGCACGCGCTGCCCAGGTCGAGACAACGCTGAGCGGCTATGCCGCTGCTGACGACCTTCAGACGCTGCGCACGGAGGTCGAGCAAATCAAGACGCGCCAGACCGTTGCGCGCACCGCAGCACCCGCTCAGCCGCGCACACCGCGCAGGCCCAACGCCAAGCCGGAACCGCTGCCACTGCCGTTCCGCATAGTCGGCGCCGAACTTCGCGCCGGCCAGCGCAGCCTGTCCGTCGCGCCGAGCAACGGGGACTTCACGCCCGACCAGCTTGAGGTGCTGCTGCCCGGCGATTCGCTCGGCCCATGGCGCTTACAGGCGGTCGAGGGCAATACCGCCGTGTTTCAGGCCGGCGACCAGACCCGTCGCGTGGCGATCCCTTGAGCTTAGGACACGACATGAAGCCAGCCATCATCTTTTCCGCGCTTCTGCTCGCGTCTGCCCAGTTGCCCACCTGGGCGCAGCAGCCGGCCACGGCCACCGCCGGCAATGCCCAGAGCCAGGAGCGTCCGCTGGTCACTCGCACCTTGACCGACAGGGTGGCAAGCGACTGGGGCCTGCAGCCGCAGGAGTGGACGCGCTATCGCGAACTGATGGATGGGCCGCTGGGCATCTACTCGCCCAACCTGGACCCGCTGTCCGCCCTGGGCATCGAGGCGCGCACCGACGATGAACGGCGCCGCTACGCCAAACTGCAGGTGCAGATCGAGGCGCGCCGTGTCGAGAAGCTGCTTGCCTACCAGCGCGCCTACGACGAGGCCTGGCAGCGCCTGAATCCCGGCATGCAGCGCGTGAACCTGCCTGACGACAAGCCCGGCGCCGGCACAAGCGCCAACCCCTTGCGCGGTTCAGGCCGCACGGCCGTGTTCGTCAAGGACGGCTGCGCGGCCTGCGGGCAGCTTGTGCAGCGCCTGCAATCCTCCGGCACCGAGTTCGACCTGTACATGGTCGGCAGCCGCCAGGACGACAGGCGCATCCGCGACTGGGCCAAGCGTGCGAACGTCGATCCGGCGCGCGTGCGCAGCGGTGGCATCACGCTCAACCATGATGGCGGGCGGTGGCTGTCGCTGAGCTTGCCCGGCGACCTGCCGGCGGTCGTGCGCGAGGTGAACGGCCAATGGCAGCGCCAGCCGTAACGGCCACCTCCGTTTCGCAGTGCTTGCGCGCACTGGCGCTCGTGGCGGGCCTGTGCGCCTGCGCCGCCCATGCCCAGGAGCTTCCGCCACCGGCTTACCAGCTTGCCGCACAGCGCGCAGGCATCCCCTCGACGGTGCTCTACGCCGTAGCCTTGCAAGAGAGCGGCATCCGACGCAATGGACGCATCGTCCCGTGGCCGTGGTCGCTCAACGTCGCTGGCCAGTCGCGTCGTTACGCAACACGCGCCGACGCCTGCGCCGGTTTGCAGCAGGCGATGCGCGCCACGCCGCACACGCGCATCGACGCGGGCCTTGGCCAGATCAACCTCGGCTACCACCAACAGCGCTACGCCAGCGCGTGCGACCTGCTCGACCCGTACCGCAATCTTTCCATCGCCGCTGAAATCCTGAAAGAGCAGCACACCACTGGCGAGGACTGGTTGCTGGCAATCGGTCGCTACCACCGTCCTGCGGGCGGAGAACCTGCCGCCCGTTACAGGCGGAGCGTGTCGCGCCACCTTGCCCGTGTGCAGGGCACGCACCCAACCACCGCGGCCCTCGCTGCGCGCCTGGAGACATCCCCATGACGAACCTCCCTCTGAGCAACTTCACGCTGAAGGGTCTGCTCATGCTGCTGGCGGCTCTGCCGCTGGCCTCGCGTGCCGGCGAGCCGCTGATCGTGGTCGAAGACCGTGGCGGCGCGTCGGCGCTGCCGTACTACGAGGCTCTGAACCTTCAGCCGCGCGCCGATGGTCCGGCCCGACCGCCCATCCCAATGCTCCCGGTGCCCGCCACGCCCATGGACGAGGCCGCGATGTTGCCGGTGCGCAGTGCCAAGCTCACGCCCGGCACCGTCGCGCGGCGGGTGATCGAAGCACCGGGCCTGCGGCCTTTCGTGGTCATCGGCGACGATGAGGCTTCGCAAGCCTGGCTGCGCCGCCATGCTACCTCGCTGCGCGAGCGCGGCGCGGTCGGCCTGGTGGTCAACCTCGAGACCGTGCAGGGCCTGGCACGGCTGCGCGCCCTGGTGCCGGGCGTACCCCTCGCGCCTGTGGCCGGTGACGAGCTGGCCGAGCGCCTGGCTCTGCGACATTACCCGGTGCTGATCACAGCCACCGGCATCGAGCAATGAAGCCATGTCGGGGAAACAGCCGGTCGAGGTTTTGCTGCGCCCAGCGGTGGAGTTCTATACCGTCGCGGCGTGTGCAGGCGCCGCGTTTCTGTCCCTGGTGGCCCCGTGGTCGCTCGCGCTGAGTCCGGCCATGGGCGTCGGCAGTGCGCTGGCGTTCTGCGCCTACGGTGCCATCCGCTACCGCGATGCCCGCGTCATCCTGCGCTACCGGCGCAACATTCGCCGCTTGCCGCACTACGTGATGACCAGCAAGGACGTACCGGTCAGCCAGCAGCGTCTATTCGTGGGGCGCGGGTTTCTGTGGGAGCAGAAACACACTCATCGGCTCATGCAGACGTACCGACCGGAGTTTCGCCTCTACGTCGAGTTGACGCCGGCCTACCGGCTGGCGCGCAGGCTGGAGGAACGGCTGGAGTTCGCGCCGTTCCCGCTGTCTCGGCTGCCCGCGCTCACGGGCTGGGATGTGTCTTTCAACCCGGTGCGCCCGCTGCCGCCTGTGGGCGGCCTGCCGCGCCTGCACGGCATCGAACCCGATGAGGTGGACGTCAGCCTGCCGCTGGGTGAGCGCGTCGGGCATTCGCTGGTGCTGGGCACCACGCGCGTGGGCAAGACGCGGTTGGCCGAGTTGTTCGTGACCCAGGACATTCGGCGCAAGAACGCCGACGGCGAACACGAGGTCGTCATCGTCATAGACCCCAAGGGCGATGCCGATCTTTTGAAGCGGGTGTACGTCGAGGCCAAACGCGCGGGCCGTGAGGGCGAGTTCTATGTCTTCCATTTGGGCTGGCCCGACATTTCCGCGCGCTACAACGCTGTGGGCCGCTTTGGGCGCATCAGCGAGGTGGCCACCCGTGTTGCAGGGCAGCTCTCCGGGGAAGGCAACAGCGCGGCATTTCGCGAGTTTGCGTGGCGCTTCGTCAACATCATCGCCCGCGCCCTGGTGGAACTGGGCCAGCGCCCGGACTACATGCTGATCCAGCGCCACGTCATCAACATCGAC
>NZ_MTLG01000041.1 GCF_002192695.1 Achromobacter xylosoxidans | reverse complement strand
GAAGTAGTGCTGGGCGTACTCGATGAACAGCGCGTCGATGTTGATGACATGCCGCTGGATCAGCATGTAGTCCGGACGCTGCCCCAGTTCCACCAAGGCGCGGGCGATGATGTTGACGAAGCGCCAGGCAAATTCCCTGAAAGCCGCCGAGTTGCCTTCACCGGAGAGTTGCCCTGCAATGCGGGTCGCCACCTCGCTGATACGTCCAAAGCGCCCCACGGCGTTGTAGCGCGCGGAAATGTCCGGCCAGCCCAAATGGAAGACATAGAACTCGCCCTCGCGGCCCGCGCGTTGCGCCTCGACGTACATCCGCTTCAGCAGATCGGCATCCCCTTTGGGGTCGATGACGATCACGACCTCGTGCTCTCCCGCCGCGTTCTTTCGCCGGATGTCCTGGGTCACGAACAGTTCGGCCAGCCGCGTCTTGCCCACGCGGGTTGTCCCCAAGACCAATGAGTGCCCGACGCGCTCGCCGAGCGGCAGGCTGACGTCCACCTCCTCGGGTTCGATGCCGTGCAGCCGAGGCAGTCCGCCCACGGGCGGCAGCGGGCGCACTGGGTTGAAAGGCATGTCCCAGCCGGTGAGTTTCGGCAGCCGGGAAAGCGGGAACCGCGCGAACTCCAGCCGTTCCTCCAGGCGCCGCGTCAGTCGGTAGGCCGGCGTCGGCTCGACGTAGCGCCGAAACTCCGGCCGGTATGTCTGCATGAGCCTATGGGTGTGTTTCTGCTCCCACAAAAAGCCGCGCCCCACAAACAGACGTTGCTGGCTGACCGGCACGTCCTTGCTGGTCATCACGTAGCGCGGCAGGCGGCGGATGTTGCGCCGGTAGCGCAGGATGACGCGGGCATCGCGGTAGCGGATCGCGCCATAGGCCCCGAACGCCAGTGCGCTGCCGACACCCATGGCGGGGCTCAGCGCGAGCGACCACGGGGCCACCAGGGACAGAAACGCGGCGCCCGCACACGCCGCGACGGTATATAGCTCCACCGCTGGGCGAAGCAGCACCTCGACCGGCTGTTTCCCCGACATGGCTTCATTGCTCGATGCCGGTGGCCGTGATCAGCGCCGGGTAGTGCCGCAGGCCCAAGCGCTCGGCCAAGTCGTCACCGGACACGGGCGCGAGGGGGACGCCGGGTGCCAGTGCGCGCAGCCGCTCCAGGCCCTGGACGGTCTCGACGTTGACCACCAGACCGACCGCGCCGCGCTCGCGCAATGAGGCTGCATGGCGGCGCAACCAGGCCTGGGAAGCCTCGTCGTCGCCCACGACCACAAAGGGACGCAGGCCCGGGGCCTCGATCACCCGCCGCGCGACGGTGCCGGACGTGAGCTTGGCGCTACGCACCGGCAGCATCGCGGCCTCGTCCGCCGGTGTGGCAGGGATCTGAGGCGCCGGGACGGGCGACCGGGCCGGAGCGTTGGCGCGCGGCTGAAGGTTCAGTGCTTCGTAGTACGGCAGCGCCGACGTGCCGCCACGGTCTTCGACCACGATCAGCGGCTCGCCGGCACGCGAGGCCAGCGGCAGACCAGCCAGCAGCACGAGCAGGCCTTTCGCCGCGAGATGGGCCAGATGGGATTTCGTCATGGGGAGGTCTCCTGGCGCGCGGCGAGGACCGCGGCGGTTGGGTGCGTGCCCTGCACGCGCGCGAGGTGGCGGGACACGCTGCGGCGATAGCGGGCAGCGGGCTCACCGCCCGCCGGACGGTGGTAGCGGCCGATCGCCAGCAACCAGTCCTCACCGGCGGTGTGCTGCTCCTTCAGAATCTCGGCAGCGATGGCGAGGTTGCGGTACGGGTCGAGCAAGTCGCACGCGCTGGCGTAACGCTGCTGTTGGTAGCCGAGGTTGATCTGGCCCAGGCCCACGTCGATGCGCGTGTGCGGCGTGGAGCGCATCGCCTGCTGCAAACCGGCGCAGGCGTCGGCGCGGGTCGCGTAGCGGCGCGACTGGCCGGCGACGTTGAGGGACCAAGGCCACGGGACGATGCGTCCGTTACGCCGGATGCCGCTCTCCTGCAAGGCCACGGCGTAGAGCACCGCCGAGGGAATGCCCGCGCGCTGGGCGGCAAGCTGGTAGGCCGGTGGTGGAATTTCCTGGGCCTGGGCGGCGCAGACGCAGAGGCCAGCAGCGAGCACCAGTGCGCGCAACGGCGCCGTCAGGGTTGGCGCTGCCATTGGCCGTTCACCTCGCGCACGACCGCTGGGAGATCGCCGGGCAGGCCCAGCGACAGCCAGCGGCCGCCGTCATGGTTGAGCGTGATGCTGCCGCTGCGCACCCGTGCCGGGTCGATCTGCGCGCGCTTGGCCCAGTCGCGGATGCGCGCGTCGTCCTGGCGGCTGCCGACCATGTACAGGTCGAACTCAGTACCCGAGGATTGCAGGCGCTGCACGAGTTGCCCGCAGGCCACGCAGCCGTCCCTGACGAACACCGCCATACGGCCGCTGCTGCGCACTGCGCCGGGCTTGTCGTCAGGCAGGTTCACCCGTTGCATGCCGGGGTTCAGGCGCTGCCAGGCATCGTCGTAGGCGCGCTGGTAGGCGAGCAATTTCTCGACGCGGCGTGCTTCGACCTGCACCTGCAGTTCTGCGTAGCGCCGCCGTTCTTCATCGGTGCGGGCCTCGATGCCCAGCGCGGACAGCGGGTCCAGGTTGGGCGAGTAGATGCCCAATGGCCCGTCCATCAGCTCACGATAGCGCGCCCATTCCTGCGGTTGGAGGCCCCAGTCGCTTGTTACCTGGTCGTCCGGGGTTCGGGCGACCAGCGGACGCTCCTGGTTCTGCGCATTGCGGGCCGGGGCGGTGACCGGCTGCTGCGCCCAGGCGGGCAATTGGGCGGATGCCAGCAGGAGCGCGGAAAGGATGATCGACGGCTTCATGTGGTGTGCTCCGGTCAGGGAATCGCCACGCGACGGGTCTGGTCGCCGGCCTGGAACACGGCGGTGTTGCCCTCAATCGCCTGTAAGCGCCACGGGCCGAGCGCATCACCTGGCAGCAGCACCTGAAGCTGGTCGGGCGTGAAGTCCGCACTGCTCGGCGCAACGGACACGCTGCGCTGGCCAGCGCGCAATTCGGCGCCGACGACGCGGAACGGCAGCGGTGGCGGTTCGGGCTTAGCGGCGGCCTTGCCCGATGCGCGCGGCTGGGCGGGTGCTGCGGCGCGCGGAACGGACGCAGCGGTCTGGCGCGCCTTGATCTGCTCGACCTCCGCGCGCAGCGCCTGAAGGTCGTCGGCAGCGGCATAGCCGCTCAGCGATTTCTCAACCTGGGCAGCGCGTGCTTCCAAGACTTGGCGGGTGTCTTTGAGGTCCGCCGCCGTTGCGATGGCCGGACGCTGCTGGATAGCCTCGATCGACTCGACCAGGCCCGCCGCCCGGGCTTCCAGGCGTTGCAGGCGGGAATCCAGCCGTTCCTGGTCGGCCTGGTCGTTCATGGTCTGGTAGCCCAAGGCTACGAAGACGCTGAGGCCGATCAGCCAGAGCCACAGAAGACTCTGCACCACCACGACGGCGGCCGGGCGCCGGGCAGACTGTGGGGCGCTCATGGCTGGCCTCCCGAAACCGAAGGCTCCAGCGGGAACGTCTGC
>NZ_MTLG01000040.1 GCF_002192695.1 Achromobacter xylosoxidans | reverse complement strand
CGTGTCCATGCCCGAAGATGCCCGTGCCACCGTCGGCGATGGGCTGCGGCATGTGCTCAAGCGTAGCGGTTACAGCCTGTGCCAGACGGCACACGCGGTAATCGAGCTGTACGCGCTGCCGCTGCCGGCGGCGCACCTGCACCTCGGCCCCATGACCTTGCGCGATGCGCTGCTCACGCTGGCTGGCCCGGCCTGGGAACTGCACGCGGATGACCGCGCACGGCAAATCTGCTTCGAACGGCCCGCCGACAGCGCGGTCATCGAACCCGCATCCGAG
>NZ_MTLG01000004.1 GCF_002192695.1 Achromobacter xylosoxidans | reverse complement strand
GCGCATCGAGGTTGCGAGCCGCCACGCCGCCCGCGCCGACGGGCTGCCGCCGTCTTGGCTTGTTGCGCTGCTGGAATTGTGGACAGTGACGAGTCTTGCGTTGCCCGTCATTTCCGGCCGCGCGGGCGGCCGGAAATGACATACGTGATTTTTTAAATGTTGATGGTGTTCGCTGGCGCGAATGCGGACAGCCGTTTTCTGATGGCGTCGCCGTCGGGGGGAGGGGCGGTGATGGGTGGCGCGCGATGGACGGCGGCTTGCGCATGAAGATCCTCGCGCGCGCCACCCATCCGGCATTGGGGTTGAAATGATGATTGGTGATGCTGCGCGCCGGTGGGGGTGATTGTGGGCAGGTGTCTGAAACTTGAGCGGGCAGACTGGCCAATAATCGTCGACTCAACGCAGATGTTGGGTGGATGGCTCTTGAATGGGCAGACCACCCAATAATTGTCGACTCAACGCAGCTGCTGGGTGGAACTTGAAGGGGCAGACCGCCCAATAATCGTCAATTCAACGCAGATGCTGGATGGGTGGCGCGCGTCCGAGTCCGCATGCGTAAACCGCCGTCCATCGCGCGCCACCCATCACCGCCCACCCCCAAAAGCTGGAGACCATCAGCAAACCGCTCACCGCATTCGCGCCAGCGAGCACAATAGCAATCCAAGAAATCACGTATGTCATTGTCGGCCGCCCGCGCGGCCGACAATGACGGGCAACTCAAGCCTCGCCCCTGACCACGGCTCCAGCAGCGCAACAAACCAAGACTTTAGTAGCACGTCGGCGTGGACGGCTGGGTGGCGAGCAACCTCGATGCGCCCGACGGAATCCGAAG
>NZ_MTLG01000039.1 GCF_002192695.1 Achromobacter xylosoxidans | reverse complement strand
GATGCCACGGTCCAACTGCTCGGCGATCCAGTCCTCGCGGCGGCTGGCGTCCACGCTCGCGCGTAGCACCGCGACCTTGAAGCCTTCCTGCTCCAGCAGCATCTTCAGACGCGACGTGGTGTCGCGTGTGCCGGTATAGACCGTGTAGGCCAGGACCTTCCGGCCCTGCGCCTTCTCTTCCTTGCAGATGTCGATCAGCTCGCGCTCTTTCGGCGTCACCTCGAACTCGTTGAACTGAGCCGGGACGAACGCCAAGGTGTTGCGCGTGCGCGGATGCACCACGGTCTCCGACCTGAAGCAGCAGTCCGGCCAGGCCAGCAGCACGTTGAGCACCACGCCCAGCAGCGTCGTGTCGCGTCGCGCCAGAGCCTGTTTCAGCTCCGCGGTCAGCCGACCCGCCAGGTCACGGTAGGCCGCGGCTTGCGCCACGTCCATCTGGACTTCACGAAACTCCTCGTCATACGGCGGCAGGACGTTGCCACCGATGTCCTTGAGCTTGAGGAAAATCGTGAACGGCAGGATGCACCGCAAGACCCCTTTCGGCCCGAAGCCGGGAGCCTTGACCGTGCGCACCGATACCTTGGTGCCCCTGGCCGTCTTGTGCGCCGTGCCGGCGCTTTCGGAGTAAATGTCCTTGAGGACCCCGTGGTCCCTCATGAACGCCATCGCGGCCGAGGTCATGCTCCCGCTCGTGGTCGGGCGGTAGCCGTCTTCGATCATCCGCCCAGGCAAGGCGCGGAACAGCAGATAGAAAAGATCGTCCCCGTATCCGCCCATCAGCGTGCCGGTCAGCAGCAAGGTCTTGCGAGCCTTCGCCGCCAGCACGCCCATGGCCTGGCCTTGGGCGCTACCGCCGTTCTTGTACTCGTGCGCCTCGTCGGCGATGAGCAGGTCGAACGTG
>NZ_MTLG01000038.1 GCF_002192695.1 Achromobacter xylosoxidans | reverse complement strand
GATGCCACGGTCCAACTGCTCGGCGATCCAGTCCTCGCGGCGGCTGGCATCCACGCTTGCGCGCAGTACCGCCACTTTGAAGCCTTCCTGCTCCAGCAATACCTTCAACCGGCTAGTCGTGTCGCGCGTGCCGGTATAGACGGTGTAGGCCAGAACCTTGCGGCCCTGTGCTTTCTCTTCCCTGCAGATGTCGATCAGCTCACGCTCCTTGGGGCTGATCTCGAACTCGTTGAACTGAGCCGGGACAAACGCCAGGGTGTTGCGCGTACGCGGATGCACAACGGTCTCCGACCGGAAGCAGCAATCCGGCCAGGCCAGCAGCACATTGAGGACTACACCGAGCAAGGTAGTATCGCGTCGCGCCAGAGCCTGTTTCAGCTCCGCGGTCAGCCGACCTGCCAGATCGCGGTAGGCCGCGGCTTGCGCCGTGTCCATCGCGACTTCACGAAACTCTTCGTCATACGGCGGCAGGACATTGCCGCCGATGTCTCTGAGCTTGAGGAAGATCGTGAACGGCAGGATGCAGCGCAGCACACCCTTCGGGCCGAAGCCCGGGGCCTTGACCGTTCTGACACTGACTTTCGTGCCTTTCGCGGTCTTGTGCGCCGTCCCGGTGCTCTCGGAATAAATGTCCTTCAGGACACCGTGATCGCGCATGAACGCCATCGCGGCCGAGGTCATGCTGCCGCTCGTGGTCGGGCGATAGCCGTCTTCGATCATCCGCCCGGGAAGGGCTCGGAACAGCAGGTAGAACAGATCGTCGCCGTAGCCGCCCATCAACGTGCCGGTCAGCAGCAAGGTCTTGCGAGCCTTCGCCGCCAGCACGCC
>NZ_MTLG01000037.1 GCF_002192695.1 Achromobacter xylosoxidans | reverse complement strand
CTTGTACTCGTGCGCCTCGTCGGCGATGAGCAGGTCGAACGTGCCTTGTGGCAGGTAGCGCTTGATGAACTCGGACGGCTGGTAGCCACCCTCACCGAATCCAAACTCCATGTTGGCCATCGCACGTTCCATGCGCGTGGCTTGGCGGTCAGAAAAAACCAGCTCGCCGTTGCCATCCATGAGGTTGATGAACTCGTGGATGTTGTCGCCCAGCATCGACGCCAGGAACCCGTCGCCGAACTTCTGCATTAGCTTCTGCGCGGTGACTTCCCCGATGGTCGGGATGCGCTTCAAGGCTTTCAGCACGGCCGAGGATTGGTCGCTGCCGGACAGGCTCCGCGGGCGGATTAGCGTCCACAGGGGCGCGGCGCAATGGCTGCACTTCCTGCGGTACTCCTCGGCTTCGAGCGCGACCGGGTTGACCGGCTCGCCGTCGAGGTCGGTGATGACCGTGCCGCAGTCAGGGCACGCTGCCACGTCGCCATGGCGAGTGCGCCGCGTGGTGAAGACAGGCTTCCAGTGGAATCCCATCCGCATCCTGACGCGCCCCAGGACAAAGAACTCCTGGCCCGTGGGCTGCACACCCATCTGCTCCCGCAGCTTGATGAGCTTGACCAGCGTGTCCGGGCCGTTGAGCACCCAGACCTTGGCGCCTGCCACCGTCTCTTGGATCTCGCGCCGCCACTTGTAAACCAAATGGGGTGGCGAAAGAACTAAGGTTCGGCGGTAGCCTCCGGCGTTGAGGACGGCGGCCGTGGCGATGCCGACGGTCGTCTTGCCGCAGCCCATTTCGCCATTGACGATCGCGGCGCGCTCGCCACGGTCGATCAGCAGCTCGGCGGCGGCATGGACGACTTCGGCCTGGGCCTGGAACAGCTTGCGCTTGAGGCTGGCGACGATGAGTTGCCGGTGCGCCT
>NZ_MTLG01000036.1 GCF_002192695.1 Achromobacter xylosoxidans | reverse complement strand
GTCGGAAAACACCAGCTCGCCGTTGCCATCCATGAGGTTGATGAACTCGTGAATGTTGTCGCCGAGCATCGAGGCCAGGAAGCCGTCGCCGAACTTCTGCATCAGCTTCTGCGCGGTGACTTCCCCGATCGTCGGGATGCGCTTCAAGGCTTTGAGCACGGCCGAGGACTGGTCGCTGCCGGACAGGCTGCGCGGGCGGATCAGTGTCCACAGGGGCGCAGCGCAATGGCCGCACTTCCTGCGGGATTCCTCGGCTTCGAGCGCGACCGGGTTGACCGGCTCGCCGTCGAGGTCGGTGATGACCGTGCCGCAGTCCGGGCACGCTGCCACGTCGCCGTGGCGGGTGCGCCGCGTGGTGAAAACGGGCTTCCAGTGGAAGCCCATCCGCATCCTCACGCGGCCCAGGACGAAGAACTCCTGACCCGTGGGCTGGACACCCAACTGCTCACGCAGCTTGATGAGCTTGACGAGCGTATCCGGCCCGTTGAGCACCCACACTTTGGCGCCCGCTACCGTCTCCTGGATCTCGCGCCGCCACTTGTAAACCAGGTGCGGTGGCGAAAGCACCAGAGTGCGGCGGTAGCCTTCGGCGTTGAGCACGACAGCCGTGGCGATGCCGACGGTCGTCTTCCCGCAACCCATCTCGCCGTTGACGATCGCGGCGCGTTCGCCACGGTCGATCAGCAGCTCGGCAGCAGCGTGGACGACTTCGGCCTGGGCCGGGAACAGCTTGCGCTTGAGGCTGGCGACGATGAGTTGCCGGTGCGCCT
>NZ_MTLG01000035.1 GCF_002192695.1 Achromobacter xylosoxidans | reverse complement strand
GTCGGAAAACACCAGCTCGCCGTTGCCATCCATGAGGTTGATGAACTCATGAATGTTGTCACCCAGCATCGAGGCCAGGAAGCCGTCACCAAATTTCTGCATCAACTTCTGCGCGGTGACTTCCCCGATGGTCGGGATACGCTTCAAGGCTTTGAGGACGACCGAGGACTGGTCGCTGCCGGACAGACTACGCGGGCGGATCAGCGTCCACAGGGGCGCGGCGCAGTGGCTGCACTTCCTGCGGGACTCCTCGGCTTCGAGCGAGATCGGGTTGACCGGTTCGCCGTCGAGGTCCGTGATGACCGTGCCGCAGTTCGGGCACGCTGCCACGTCGCCGTGGCGGGTGCGCCGCTGGGTGAAGACCGGCTTCCAGTGGAACCCCATCCGCATCCTGACGCGGCCCAGGATGAAAAACTCCTGGCCCGTGGGCTGCACACCCAACTGCTCGCGCAGCTTGATGAGCTTGACCAGCGTATCCGGGCCATTGAGCACCCAGACCTTGGCGCCGGCCACCGTCTCCTGGATCTCGCGCCGCCACTTGTAGACCAAGTGGGGAGGCGAAAGTACCAGCGTGCGGCGGTAGCCTTCGGCGTTGAGCACCGCGGCCGTGGCGATGCCGACGGTCGTCTTGCCGCAGCCCATTTCGCCATTGACGATCGCAGCGCGTTCGCCTTGATCGACCAGCAGCTCGGCGGCAGCATGGACAACGTCGGCCTGGGCCTGGAACAGCTTGCGCTTGAGGCTGGCAACGACAAGTTGCCGCTGTGCTTGCGCTTGGCCGGTATAGACCGGCGGGTTGGCGCGGTTGAGAGAGTCGAGCAGTTCGTCGCCGAACTCGCCGACAAAATCCTGAAGGCTCAGGGTCAGAGGGGATGATTCCGCTTCGAGCAGCTCGCCCTGGACGGACGTGGCTTCAGCGGCGGTGGCTTCGAGATCGATGGACATGGTGATGCTCCAAGAAAAATGGGGCATGCACCACCCCAGCGGGGCGATGACATGCCCCGTGGTGGGAAGAGAGACGGCGAACCGTCGGTGGTTGGACAGTACAGGCGCTCCTTGGCCTGCGGTGACAACTCGCGGTCAGTACTCGTTGGGCAGCAACAGCGTGGTGACGCTGCGATCCCATTCGGTGATGATCCAAATCTTCAGGCCGGGTGTGACCTGGTAAGAAGAAAACAGACGATCCTCGCCGGACTTCAGCGCGGCATCGTTCTGCCGCCTGTCGCTGTCGTCGAGGTCGCCCCAATCGCCGCCGAGGTGGCGACGCAGGTAGGGAGTCGGGTTGAGCCGGCCCTGTCGGACCAGGTCATCGACGCCGCAGGTCATGACCACCTGGCCTGGCGAGAAGCGCAGGCTCGGTGTCTGGCTGATGGAAAGTGCTTGGGCTGCCATGGAAGGCTCCTGGATATGGAGGGGCCACGGCACCCCATCGGGGCGACTGGACCCCGGTGGGTGGAAAAATCGACGGCGAACCGTCGGCGGTGAAAAACAATCAGCGAATGGTCAACACCTCGCCCCGTGTCGGGGAATCAGGCGTCATGTCCCACGCGCGGATGACGGGAACAAACTTGTCGGTGAGGATGCGCGTCTCGGCGATCGAGCCGTCTTCGCGCTCGGTGAATTCCCGCTGGAGCGTCTTGTCCTTGTGGGTATCACCTTTGACGACGAGCACGCGCCCCGTCTTGGATTGCACGACTCCCGAGATCGCGCCTGCGGCCAGAGCCAGGGCGAGATGCCAGTGGGACAAGGCCCGCGCCGGTGGACGTAGCGTCTGCTGCGCGGCCCCCAACTGCGTATCCCGCGACGGCCAGAGGCCTTGCAGTCTGCCAACCTCATCGGCGAACTGCTCCGGCTCCATCGTCACGCGGAAGAAATGCCCCGGCTCCGCCGGGCTGGCGGGGACGATGTACGGCAGGAACGGCCATTCGCTCGGCAGCTCCTCGGCTTCGATTTCGCCAAGCCCAATCTGCAGCAACAGACTGCGCACGGCCTTGACGGCATCGGGTGTCTGCTCACGCTGACGCACCCGTCGCCCGAAGATCACCACCTGCTTGAACTGCGTTTCCACCGCTCGATAGATCCGCAGGTCGGTGTAGTGGCGTGTCAGCCAGCCGACCAGCTCGGCATCGAGCACGTAGCCGGGGACGATGAAGACCAGCACGCCGCCGTACTGCAACAGGGGCAGCGTGCGCTGGTAGAACAGCTTTTCGAGGCGGGCTCGGCCCTGACCTTGATAGCCAATGTTGCCGTTGACGTCCTTGGACAGGTCGCCATACGGCGGATTGAGCCAGAGCAGACCGAAGGACTGCTTGGAGATCATCGTGTCCATCAGGTCCGCGTGCAGACAGTGATCGACCAGACCACGGGCATGGCGCGCCCGCTCTGCGTCGAACTCGACGGCGAACGCCTTGGCATGCTCGCGCCCCAGGGCATGAGCCGCTTCAGCGATTGCCACGCCTTCGCCGGCGCAGGGATCGAGGATGCACATCGGCCCATTGGATTCAGAGTTACTGGGCATCAATGCGTTGAGCGCTCTTTCGAGCGTGGGTTCGTCGGTCGGGAAGTACCCGTTTTTCACGAAATTGCGGGCGAGCCGCGGGAACATGAGAGCCATGGAAGTCTCCTGGTTGGCGGGGATGATTGGCGCAGGCACGCCTTGGCGTGCCTGCGCAGGTGGGTCAAGCCGCTACCGTTTCCGGCGTCCAAATCTTGGCCGGATAGGGATAGGCGGTGAGCACGTCACTGCGGATCAGCGAGCCGAGCGCCTGGGTCAGCGCCGGCACGTCGATGGCGAGCCGATGGCCCACCAAAGGCCCGAGGGCGAACGGCAGGCGGGTCAGCATCTCGCGGCTTTGCAGCAGTTCCAGCACGGTTTCGCGCCAGTGGTCGAGCAATGGCAGTGGGCAGGTGTCCTGCACCAACGTCCACAGGCGGTCAAGCCGGTGGTCGCTATCGCGGGGCAGCAATGCCAGTGCGCTGGCGTTGGCCTTGTCGGGCTTGACGCAGCGCCGATCGAACAGCCACACGTTGGACAGCGAACCGAACAGCGTTCGCCGGTAGGCGCGGGTCATGCGCTTTTCCAGGCGATCGACGTTGCCGACGAACACCGGGACGCTGCCGCCCTGGTCGGTGATGACGTGGAACTGCTCCAGGCCTTGCTCGTCACGCCCGAGGGTCAGGCGAGCAAGGAACTGCTGGACGGCGGTGTCCCGCGCCCAGATCGACAGGAAGATCAGATTGCCCTGGTCATCGCCGACGCAAGCGTCGGCCATCACGTCCGGGCATTCGTCGATGCGATACAGCGTGGTGGAAGAAGGGTTTGCGGGCATGGTGGTGTCCTCGGATAAGCGGGAACAGCAGCGCCGCTGGGGCAATTGCTGCCCCTTGGGGTGGTAGGGCAAACGCCCTGGTTCAGGCCGTCAGCGTCGTAGCCGGGGCTGCTTTGGGTATGCGCCTCTGCGCGTGGTAGGCGCGAACGCCTGCACGCCAGTCGGCGGATTGCTCCGGTGCGAGATCCAGATAGGACAGCGGGCACGAGTAGTAGTACGGGTGCATGGATTCGTCCAGCGGCTTGTAGCCCCACTGGCCGCCGCTGCGTTGCAGCAGATCGCAGCGGATATAGCGCAGGGACTGACCTGGCGCGAGATCACGATGTACGCCGTCGGCTTTGGCCGTCACTTGCGTAACAGACCAGAGGACGTTGCCACGCAGTGCGTGGGCGATGACCTTCACGCTGGTGCGCTCGGTCTCTTGCGGTGTGATCAGTTCCGCGATCAGTTCAGACCGCGATTGGGGGGAGAAATACCAGCCCATGAGAGGCCTCCGGGAGAAATGAAGCCGGAGGCTTCCCCCGAGGGGAAGGCCCCCGGCGGGTGGGTGAGGAACACCGCAGATGCAGCGTTCCGTACTACGCGGGTTGCAGTTCGGCCTGGCGGCTCCACTCTTGCGTCTTGAAGTCCAGCGCATAACCCAGTTCGCTCAAGCGAGCGATCTGCGCGCGCAGGGTGCGGCGGTCGATGGTCGAATCCAGTTTCACGGACTCATCCAGTGGCCACAGCAGGCCGAACAGCGCGGCATCGCCCTCTTCGGTACTGCCGGAGGCAGTCGCCGTAGCGGGCGTCGGCGCATCCACACCAAAGGGGGTGGTATCGACCAGCGGGTCTGCGGATGCCTGCACAGGTGCGGGCTTGGCGGGCCTGGACGATTTGGCTGGTTTGGCCGGTATTGCCGGCGTTACCGCAGGCTGTGCGCCCAGCTCTTCGTCAAGTGGATCGAGGTCCTGAGTGGCGAAGCTGCGTGCCTCGTCACGGCTCAGTTTGTCGATGTCGTAGAGCGTCATTCCGTCCAGACTGGCGCGGATTTCGAAACGCATGCCACCACCGACCGGGTAGGACTTCGGGAAGATGTACCTGATGATGAATTCCCCGTCGTACTTGCCTTCGGGGTATTGCTCCAGCTCCGGGTCCTTGACCTCGAACGTACCGAGGTGCGTGGCGAGGCGACCGACGGTGAAGGGGCCGTTCTTGCCGCGAATGGTGCGCAGCGTGAGTTGGCCGGGGACGACAATGGGCGAAACCGATTTATCGGATGCCGATGTGGCTGCCATGATGGTTCTCCTTAGCGATTGGGAAAACGACAAGGCCCGCGAGGGCCTTGC
Organism: Achromobacter xylosoxidans; assembly: GCF_002192695.1. Lineage (GTDB taxonomy): Bacteria > Pseudomonadota > Gammaproteobacteria > Burkholderiales > Burkholderiaceae_B > Achromobacter > Achromobacter xylosoxidans_C. The sequence continues at coordinate 658 of NZ_MTLG01000035.1, read as the reverse complement.
CGATCAGAACGAAGCAGCCAATGCCGGCTCCTGCTTCTCCACTTCACCTTCGGGCTCGCGCTCGGCGGGCTCGGCAGGCTGATCGGCAGCGGGGCCGGCGTCCTCGGCTTCGGACGCGGATGCGTCCTGGGCTGGCGGCGTCTCGGCTTGCGCGGGGCTCGTCGGATAGACCTTGGTGCCGTCGATCTTGATCAGGCCGATGTGGATCAGCGTCGATTCCAGGCTTGCGGCCGGTTCCCCAGCGCGTTCACCCTTGGTGCGGATGTACGGATCGATCTTCATGTCGTTGAGACGGAAGGCGATCAGCACCTTGCAGTCCCCTTCGATGGCCTGCACGCACCGGCGAACCAGATGCTCGGCTTCAGGGGTGGTAACGATGGTGTCGAAGTACCGATACTCCGGTTCATCGACAGGCCCGGCCAGCGCGGCGACGGTGCAAGAGAGGAACGGGTCGCCATCTTTGGGCGTGACGTCCTTCGGACGGCTGAGGTAGCCGATGCCGCGGGTGATCAGCTCGTGATGCCTGATCGAAGCCAGTTCGGCTCGGTCAAGTGGCTCGGCCTTGAGCAGTCGCGCCTTGAGGGACGCGGCGGCTTGGCCTTTCTGCTCGCCCTTGTCGCGGATGTACGCATCGCCCCACAGGTCGCCGAGGCGAAAG
>NZ_MTLG01000034.1 GCF_002192695.1 Achromobacter xylosoxidans | reverse complement strand
CAGCTTGCGCTTGAGGCTGGCGACGATGAGTTGCCGGTGCGCCTGCGGCTCGCCGGAATAGACCGGCGGGTTGGCGCTGTTGAGGGCGTCGAGCAGTTCGTCGCCGAACTCACCGACGAAATCCTGAAGGCTCAGGGTCAGTGGGGAAGATTCCGCGTCGAGCAGTTCGCCCTGTACGGACGTGGCTTCGGCGGTGGTGGTTTCGAGATCGAGGGACATGGTGATGCTCCAAAGAAAATGGGGCATGCACCACCCCCGACGGGGCGATGGCATGCCCCGTGGTGGGAAAAAAGACGGCGAACCGTCGGTGAAAAGCGATCAGCGGATGGTCAACACCTCGCCCCGCGTAGCGGAGCTAGGCGTCATGTCCCACGCGCGGATGACAGGCACGAACTTGTCGGTGAGGATGCGGGTCTCGGCGATGGAGCCGTCTTCGCGTTCGGTGAATTCCCGCTGGAGCGTCTTGTCCTTG
>NZ_MTLG01000033.1 GCF_002192695.1 Achromobacter xylosoxidans | reverse complement strand
CAGCTTGCGCTTGAGGCTGGCGACGATGAGTTGCCGGTGCGCCTGCGGTTGGCCGGTATAGACCGGCGGATTGGCGCTGTTGAGGGCGTCGAGCAGTTCGTCGCCGAACTCGCCAACGAAATCCTGAAGGCTCAGGGTCAGAGGGTTGGATTCCGCGTCGAGCAGTTCGCCCTGCACGGGTGTGGCTTCAGCGGTAGTGGTGTCGAGATCGAGGGACATGGTGATGCTCCAAAGAAAATGGGGCATGCACCACCCCCAACGGGGCAATGGCATGCCCCGGAGTGGGAAGAGAATCGGCGCGTGGCCGAAGGTTGAAGGTGCGGGCCTGGGTGGCCTGCGAGTGAACCGTGCTCAGTCCTCGGACGGCAACACGATGACGGTGGCGCTGCGCTGCGCGTCGGTAACGATGCGAATGGCCAGCCCTGGGTGGATCACGTAGTGCGACTCCAGCGAAGCACCTGATTGAAGCGCGGTGCTGTTGGCCTGCCATTGCTGGACGTTGACGTCTCCCCAGTCGCCACGGGTGTGGCGCCTGAAGTACGGGATTGGGTCGAGGCGACCCGCGCGGACCAGGCGGTCAACGGCTCTGCTGAAGATAAGCGCCCCGATGGGGAACGCCAGCCTCTGGCAGTAGGTTTCGATGCGATGCGATGCCATGGGCTCCTCCTTGGTTATTGAGCCACGACACCCCTGGCGGAGTGAAGTGGCTCCGTCAGGTGGATGGGATGACGAGGCGGTGCCTTCAGATCAGGTCGCGCTCTTCGGGAAGCTGGACCACCGTGGTCTGGTGGTCTTCGCTGGTCTTCACGATCAACACCAGTTCCGGCGTGATCCGGTACTGGGAGATCATCAGGTTGTCCTGATCGAGTGCGACATCGTTGGCCTGGCGGGTGGCCTCGTCGATCTCGCCCCAGTCGCCGCGCACGTGGCGCTGCACATAGGACAAGGGATCGATGAGACCTCGGCGGGCCAGCCAATGCACCTTCTCGCTCAACTGCAACGAGGCCGGTGCGAACAAGGGTTGCTTGTGCGGCGCGGGCCGCTTGAACGGATTGGGGAACATGGTGTTTCTCCTTCGATGAAGTGCAGCGGGACGTCAGGCGTCCGGGGGATTAGCGGATGGTCAGCACCTCGCCCCGTGTCGGGGAGCCAGGCGTCATGTCCCATGCGCGGATGACGGGAACAAACTTGTCGGTGAGGATGCGGGTCTCGGCGATCGAGCCGTCTTCGCGTTCGGTGAATTCCCGCTGGAGCGTCTTGTCCTTG
>NZ_MTLG01000032.1 GCF_002192695.1 Achromobacter xylosoxidans | reverse complement strand
CCCGATGGCGTCAAGGCCGTGCGCAATCTGCTGCTGCAGGTTGGGCTTGGCGAAGTCGAAGCCGAGGAACTGCCGAGCGATTGGCCGTTCCTGCCGTACATCGTCCCCGCCAGTCCGGCCGAGCCGGAGCATTTCTTCCGCGTGACGATGGAGCCGGAGCAGTTCGCCGATGAGGTTGGTCGGCTGCAAGGCCTCTGGCCGTCGCTGGACACGCACCTGGGGGCCGCGCAGCAATCGCTGCGTCCACCGGCGCGTGCCTTGTCCCACTGGCATCTCGCCCTGGCTCTGGCCGCGGGTGCGATCTCGGGGGTTGTGCGCTCCAAGACCGGGCGCGTGCTCGTCGTCAAAGGTGACACCCACAAGGACAAGACGCTCCAGCGGGAATTCACCGAACGCGAAGACGGCTC
>NZ_MTLG01000031.1 GCF_002192695.1 Achromobacter xylosoxidans | reverse complement strand
AAGCCCAACCTGCAGCAGCAGATTGCGCACGGCCTTGACGCCATCGGGTGCCTGCTCGCGCTGACGCACCCTGCGACCGAAGATCACCACCTGCTTGAACTGCGTTTCCACCGCTCGGTAGATCCGCAGGTCGGTGTAGTGGCGCGTCAGCCAGCCGACCAGCTCCGCGTCGAGCACGTAGCCAGGGACGATGAAGACCAGCACGCCGCCGTACTGCAACAGCGACAGGCTGCGCTGATAGAACAGTTTTTCAAGGCGGGCACGGCCCTGTCCCTGATAACCGATATTGCCGTTGACGTCCTTGGACAGGTCGCCATACGGTGGGTTGAGCCAGAGCAGCCCGAACGACTGCTTGGAGATCATCGCGTCCATGAGGTCCGCATGCAGGCAATGATCGACTAGGCCGCGGGCATGGCGTGCCCGCTCGGCGTCGAACTCGACCGCGAACGCCTTTACCTGCTCGCGTCCGAGGGCATGAGCAGCTTCGGCGATCGCCACGCCTTCGCCTGCGCAGGGATCGAGGATGCACATCGACCCGTCGCTGGGCATCAGTGCGTTGAGGGCTCTTTCGAGCGTGGGTTCATCCGTGGGGAAGTATCCGTTTTTCACGAAATTGCGGGCGAGCCGCGGGAACATGAGGGCCATGGAAGTCTCCT
>NZ_MTLG01000030.1 GCF_002192695.1 Achromobacter xylosoxidans | reverse complement strand
AAGCCCAACCTGCAGCAGCAGATTGCGCACGGCCTTGACGCCATCGGGAGCCTGTTCACGCTGTCGCACCCTTCGGCCGAAGATCACCACCTGCTTGAACTGCGTCTCCACCGCTCGGTAGATGCGCAGGTCCGTGTAGTGGCGTGTCAGCCAGCCGACCAGCTCCGCATCGAGCACGTAGGCGGGGACGATGAAGACCAGCACGCCGCCGTACTGCAACAGCGACAGCGAACGCTGATAGAACAGCTTTTCGAGGCGGGCACGGCCCTGGCCCTGATAGCCGATGTTGCCGTTGACGTCCTTGGACAAGTCGCCATACGGCGGGTTGAGCCAGAGCAGCCCGAACGACTGCTTGGAGACCATCGTGTCCATCAGGTCCGCGTGCAGGCAGTGATCGACCAGGCCGCGGGCATGGCGTGCCCGCTCCGCGTCGAACTCGACCGCGAACGCCTTGGCCTGCTCGCGCCCGAGGGCATGGGCGGCTTCGGCGATCGCCACGCCTTCGCCGGCGCAGGGATCGAGGATGCACATGGGCCCGTCGCTGGGCATCAGTGCGTTGAGGGCTCTTTCGAGCGTGGGTTCGTCAGTCGGGTAGTAACCGTTCTTAGCGAAATTGCGGGCGAGCCGCGGGAACATGAGGGCCATGGAAGTCTCCT
>NZ_MTLG01000003.1 GCF_002192695.1 Achromobacter xylosoxidans | reverse complement strand
AGGCATGCCCCCTTGAGGGGGAAGCGCGCAGCGCTTCGGGGGTGGGCTATAGCTTGCACTCGCCGACGTAGACGTCCTGGTACTTGTCGAACACCTTGCCCACCAGCTTGTTGGTGATGCGGCCGCTGCCGTCCTTGTCGACGACGCGCAGGTAATAGGACTGGATGGGATAGTGGTTCTTGCCGTAGGTGAAGCTGCCGCGCACCGAGGGGTAGTCGGCTTTTTCCAGCGCGCGCACGATGGCTTCGCGGTCGGAGGCCTTGCCGCCGGCCTGCTTGACGGCGGCGTCCATGGCCATGATCACGTCGTAGGCCTGGGCGGCGTACACCGAGGGGTAGCGGCCGTTGTATTCCTTGCGGAAGGCTTCGACGAAGGTCTTGTTCTGCGGCACGTCCAGGTCATGCGCCCACTGCGCCGTGTTGTACATGCCCAGCATGGGCTCGCCCACGGCCTGGATCACGTCCTCGTCGGCTGAGAAGCCCGGGCCGATCAGCTTGACGCTCTGCGACAGGCCGGCCGAGACGAACTGCTTGACGAAGTTGATGCCCATGCCGCCCGGCAGGAAGATATAGACGGCGTCCGGCTTGGCGGCGCGGATCTGCGCGATTTCCGCCGCATAGTCGATCTGGCCGAGCTTGGTGTAGACCTCGTCGCCCGGGGCGGTCTTGTAGCCGCGCTTGAAGCCGTTCAAGGCATCCTTGCCCGCCGGATAGTCCGGGGCCATGATGAACATCTTCTTGAAGCCGCGGTCCGCCGCGACCTTGCCGGCCGCTTCGTGGAAGGCGTCGTTCTGATAGGAAGTGCCGAACCAGTACGCATTGCACTGCGAGCCGGCGAACTGGCTGGGGCCGGGGTTATTCGACAGGTACGGCACCTTGGCTGCGAACAGCGCGGGACCGACGGCCAGCGCCACATTCGAACCGATGGGACCGGTGAAGAAATCGACCTTGTCGCGCTGGATGTAGCGCGTCACCAATTGGCGGGCCTGGTCGGGGTTGCCGCCCATGTCGGTCTGCACGAATTCGGCGGGCTGTCCGCCCAGCTTGCTGCCCAGTTGCTTGATGGCCAGGTTGAAGCCGTCGCGGGCTTCCGCGCCCAGCGCCGAGAACGGGCCGGAGATATCGTTGGCGATGCCGACCTTGATGGTGTCGGCGCTGGCCAATGCCGGCACCAGGGCGGCGGCGGCCAGAAGGGAAGTGATCAAACGCATGGTGGTGTGCTCCGTGCGCGAGCCCGCGCAGAGGGTGTTCTTTTTTGAAATCGCGATTCGAAAGACTTCGTGCAGCACAGCCAAGGCTGGCGTGCTTCATAGTTTAGGTTTAAAGTATTCGGCAAAACAAGTCTAGGGTTTTTACCAAAGGGTTTTTACTAATAAGCTACCGCCATGGCTACCCTCCACCAAAACTATGAAAGCGGCGTGCCCAATACCCGGCACGACGTTCGCGCGACAGTACCCGACATCCCGCCGATACTCAAGAAGCGCGCCGATGGCTACGCCAATGCGCGTATGCCGATCCGCGCGATCCTTGATCAGAAGCATCTGGCGCCCGCCCCTCATTCCCGGTAATTTCCATAGCCATGACCGACACTCCCGACCTGGAATCCCGCGCCGCGCCCGACGACCATCATGCGCTGCGCCTGTGGCTGCGCATGCTGACCTGCGCCAATCTCGTCGAAAGCGAGATCCGCAGCCGCCTGCGCAATGAATTCGACACGACGCTGCCGCGCTTCGACCTGATGGCGCAATTGCAGCGCGCGCCCAAGGGCATGAAGATGGGCGAGCTGTCGCGCCACATGATGGTCACCAACGGCAACATCACCGGCATCACCGACCAGCTCGAAAAGGAAGGCCTGGTGGTGCGCACCAAGGTCGAGTCCGATCGCCGCAGCTCGCTCATCAAGCTCACGCCGCTGGGCAAGAAGAGCTTCGCCCGCATGGCCCGCGCCCACGAATCCTGGGTCAAGTCCATGTTCGGCGATCTGCCCGAAGGCACCCGCAACGCGCTATTCCAGGCCCTGGGCGAACTCAAGCTGCAAGTGGTGGCGACCCGCTCCGAATCCGCCAAGACCTGAGCGCCCGTCCGCGCCGGTGAGCGCCTGCGGATTGGCGCATAATTGCCGCCATGATTCCGGTTTCCCTTCCTGGCGGTAATTTCTACGTGCTGATGGCAGCTTCGCTGGCCTGCCTCGCCACGCTGCTGACCTGGCTGGCCGTGCTGGCCACCACCTCCAGCGCCCGGGAATGGCTGGGCGGCCACCGGCGCGGCGGCGCCATCCTGATGGCGTTCCTCGCCATCGTTGGCGCCATCTTTCCCTATCAGCAGTTCAGCCTGTGGTTCTCGGCCCGGCAAAGCGCCCAGGCCGAGGCAGAGCGCAAGACCGTGCTGGCCCAGTCCACCCAGCTGGCGGGCGTGGAGATGCCGGCCGGCACCGTGCTCAGCCTGGCCAAGCCGGGCGATCTGGCTTCGTTCGATCTCGCCGTCTTCCCCGAAACCCACCCCGCCTCCATCCAGGGCGTCGCGGCCACGCGCATGTTCCGCTACCCGGCCAGCAGCAAGCAGGCCGAGACCCTGTCGGTGGAGATCGCGCGCGACCAGGCGCAGGACGGTTGGCTGTGCGCGCATGGGCATCGCCTTGAATTCGTGCTGCACGATGGCCGTCCACGCTTTGCCAGCTGCCACCTGGCCATCGGCAACACCCTGAACCAGCAGCCCGTGCCGCCCGGCGCCTGGCTGAAGGTCGTCAATGGCGGCGCCGCCGACGCGCCGCGCTGGCTGCTGCGCACCGAAGGCAGCGAGGCGCTGGAGGTGGCTCGCATGCCCATGCTGAAGGTGGACATGCAGCTGGACAGCCAGCGCCGCATGCTGGATTTCGAGGGCCTGCTGGCCCGCGAAACCGTGCTGGGCGACATGACCTACCCGCCCGGCACCCGGGTGCTGGCCGCCAACGCCCGCCTGCCGGGCGTCCAGCCGGGCGACCTGCTGTTCTCGCCGTCGCGCGGGCGCTCGGCGCGCCGCGCGGGCGGCGAGGACGTGCCGGCGGGCAAGTCGGTGCTGCAAGCGCCGGACGGCGCCGTGCGCAGCGTGCTCAGCAACCGCGAGGCCGGCGTGCTGGACGTGGCGGCCATGCGGATCGGCCCCTGACCGGACGCTGTCCCAATCCGGTGGGATAATACGAAGCTTTCCCCCGCGCGCCGCCTCGCCTGGCGGCGATTCCGTCCTGCTCATACATGAGACGAAGTCATGGCCGTTAATCTGCAGATCCCCTCCGAGTCCGAAATTTTTCCTGTTGCCGGCGTTGAAATCGGCGTTACCGAGGCCGGCATCCGCAAAGCCAACCGACGCGACCTGACCGTGTTCCGCTTCGCGCAGGGCACCAGCGTGGCCGGCGTATTCACGCGCAACCGCTTCTGCGCCGCGCCGGTGCAGGTCTGCCAGGCTCATCTGGCCGCCGGCGGCCCGATCAGCGCCCTGGTCATCAACACCGGCAACGCCAACGCCGGCACCGGCGAGGAAGGCCTGCAAAAGGCCAAGGACACCTGCGACGCGCTGGGCCAGCTGCTGGGCGTGCCCGCCGCCGAAGTCCTGCCCTTCTCCACCGGCGTCATCCTGGAGCCGCTGCCGCTGGACCGCCTGGTCGCCGGCCTGCCCGCCGCCATCGCCGACCTGGGCGCCGACCACTGGTTCAGCGCCGCCCACGGCATCATGACGACCGATACCCTGCCGAAGATCTCTTCGGCCCAGGTCCAGATCGACGGCAAGACCGTCACCTTCACCGGTATCAGCAAGGGCGCCGGCATGATCCGGCCCAACATGGCCACCATGCTGAGCTTCCTGGCGACCGACGCCGGCATCGCCCAGCCGCTGCTGTCCAAGCTGGCCGGCGAAATCGCCGACGCCTCGTTCAACCGCATCACGGTCGACGGCGACACTTCCACCAACGACTCCTTCATCATCGCCGCCACCGGCAAGTCCGGCGTCGAAGTGAATGCCGAGTCCGATCCGGCCTACGCCGCCGTGCGCGCAGCCCTGACGGCGGCCGCGCTGGAACTGGCCACCAAGATCGTGCGCGACGCCGAAGGCGCCACCAAGTTCATGACCATCCGCGTCGAGGAAGCCGGCACCACCGAGGAAGCGCTGAAGGTGGCTTACGCCGTGGCCCATTCGCCGCTGGTCAAGACCGCCTTCTTCGCCTCGGACCCCAACCTGGGCCGCATCCTGGCCGCCGTGGGCTACGCCGGCATCGACGACCTGGACGTGTCCAACATCCGCCTGTGGCTGGACGATGTATTGGTGGCCAAGAACGGCGGCCGCAACCCCGCCTACCAGGAAGCCGACGGCCAGCGCGTCATGAAGCAGGCCGAGATCCAGGTGCGCATCGCGCTGGGCCGCGGCCAGGTCAGCGACACCGTCTACACCTGCGACTTCTCGCACGAATACGTGTCGATCAACGCCGACTACCGCTCCTGATCCGAAACTTCCGGGACTTCACGTGACCGCAACCGAGTTCTCCACCCTTATCCAGCGCGCCGAACGCGTGCTGGCGCAGCTGGAAGCCTGGCTTCCGCCCGCAACGCCCGAAATCGACTGGACCGCCCATGCCTACCGCTGGCGCAAGCGCGGCGCCCGCGGCTGGCTGGACGCCGTGCGCCACGTGGCGCGCATCGACATGGCGGACCTGCAGCACATCGAGCGCCAGAAGGGCATCATCGACCGCAACACGCTGCAGTTCCTGGAAAAGAAGCCCGCCAACAACGTGCTCATGACCGGCGCCCGCGGCACCGGCAAGAGCTCGCTGGTCAAGGCCATGCTGGCCGCCTACGGCGAGCGCGGACTGCGCCTGATCGAGGTGGACAAGTCCGACCTCGGCGATCTGGCCGACATCGTCGAACTGGTCGCCTCGCGCCCCGAACGCTTCATCGTCTTCTGCGACGACCTGTCGTTCGAGGAAGGCGAGGCCGGCTACAAGGCGCTGAAGTCGGTGCTGGACGGTTCGGTGTCGGCCTCGGGCGACAACGTGCTGATCTACGCCACCTCCAACCGGCGCCACCTGATGCCGGAATACATGAGCGAGAACCTGGCGGCCAAGCACCAGCCCGACGGCGAGATCCACCCCGGCGAAACCGTCGAGGAAAAGATCTCGCTGTCCGAGCGCTTTGGCCTGTGGCTGTCGTTCTATCCGTTCAAGCAGGACGACTACCTGGACATCGTCTACCACTGGCTGCGCGAACTGGGTTGCCCTGAAGCGCAGATCGAGCCGTCGCGCACCGAGGCGCTGCAATGGACCATCGAGCGCGGCTCGCGTTCGGGCCGCGTGGCGTACCAGTTCGCGCGCGACTGGGCAGCCCGTCATGTCTGAAAAGATCGTCGACGTCGCCGCCGGCCTGATCCTGCGTCCGGACGGCATGCTGCTGCTGGGACAGCGCCCCGAAGGCAAGCCCTGGGCTGGCTGGTGGGAACTGCCCGGCGGCAAGCTGGAACCGGGCGAAACCGTGCTGCAAGCGCTGGCGCGCGAACTGCAGGAAGAAATCGGCATCCGCGTCACGCAGTCGCGCCCCTGGGTCACCTATGTGCACGCCTACCCCCACACCACGGTGCGCCTGGCGTTCTGCCACGTCACCGGCTGGGAAGGCGAGCCGCGCAGCCTGGAGAACCAGCGCCTGGAATGGGTAAACCCCGCGCAGGCGGCATCGGTGGGCGATCTGTTGCCCGCCACCCTGCCCCCCCTGCGCTGGCTGCAATTGCCTACGTCCTACGGCATCAGCTCCGCGGGTTCGCGGGCGGGCGTGGCAGCCTTCCTCGGCCGGCTGGAAGCCGCGCTGGCGCGCGGCGTAAAGCTGGTGCAGCTGCGCGAACCGCAATGGCCGGACGGCGTGGCCTCCCCTTCGCTGCATGAAGTGCTGCAGCAGGTGCAGAAGCGCTGCCGCGCCGCGGGCGCCCGGGTGCTGGTCAACAGCGTCCATCCCGCCGCCTGGTGGCGCGAGGCCGACGGCGTGCATCTGCGCGCGGCCGATGCCGCCAGGCTCACTGCGCGCCCTGAACTCCCCGCAGGCGCGCTGGTCGGCGTATCCGCGCACGACAACGACCAGGTCGTCCACGCGCGTGAACTTGGCGCCGACTTTGCGGTGTTGGGTCCGGTGCTGGACACGCCCAGCCACCCCGGCGCGGCGACGCTGGGTTGGGAAGGTTTCGTCGCAGGCAATCGCGACGCCGGCATCCCTGTATTCGCACTGGGCGGCCAGTCCACCCAGACCGTGTCGCAGGCATTGCGCCACGGCGCGCATGGCATCGCGGGGATACGCGGGCTGATCTGAGCCGCGCGGCGGCTTTGTGGAAAGCCGCCGCCTGCCAGCTCCGCGGGAGCATCCAACGGCCCCCTCTGCGGCGGCCTCCGGCCCTCACAGGATTGACGCTACTCCGCGATTCCTTGCGGAACGCCGGCATGCGCCCTGCGCCGCGACACGCTCTCCCAAGCCGCCACCAGAATCATGATCAAGGTGGTCAGGCCGCCCACCATGAGGTTGTCGGTCACGAAGGCAATCGGCGCCAGCACGGCCAGCAGCACCAAGCCCGCCACGTGCGACAGCGGGAAGCGGCCATAGACCACCGTCTTGTAGATACCGTTGCCTATCAGGTAAAGCGCCGGGCCGCCTATCAGCGCGGCAGCCGCCGGCATGGCGATGTGCCCGTCCGGATGCAGGATGACCAGCTCGTTGGCCACGGCCGACACGATCACGCCGGCGATCAGGATGACATGCACATAATGGAACCAGGCGCCGATGCGGCCTGGATCGTCGCTATGCACGATGGCCTCGCTGCCGTCGCGGCTGCTGGTGTCGAAATACACCCACCACATGGCGGCCGTGCCCAGGAAGGCCACGAGCAGCGCGATCAATGCGGGCGCGCTCCAGCGCTCCAGACCCGCTAGCGTGGCGCCGGTGATGAGCAGGGTTTCGCCCAGCGCCACGATGACGAACAGCTGGCAGCGCTCGGCCAGGTGGCCGCCCTCGATGGTCCACTCGCGGGTCGCGGATCGCCCCAGGCCGGGGAAACGGAAGCCGATCATGGGCGATAGGTATTCGCAGGCCACCGCCAATGCCCACAGCGCCAGCCGCGTGCCGTCCTGGGACAGTCCGCCGGCGATCCACAAGACCGCCGACACGCACAGCCACGCCAGCATGCGGCGGAAGTTGGGCGCCAGCGGATGCGCGGGTCCCAGGTGCAGCACGATGAACAGCGTGCGCCCCACCTGGATCAGCGCGTAGCTGACGGCGAACACCAGCCCGGTGGCGCCAAACGCGCCCGGCAGGGCGGCGCCAAAGACCAGGCCGGCCAGCATCACCGCAAACAGCATGACGCGCATGGGCACGGCGTCAGGATCGAACCAGTTGGTGACCCAGCAGGTGTATTGCCAGCCCAGCCAGACGGCGAACCACAGCACCAGGGAATGGAGCGCGCCCATCAAGGTCAGATCGTGCAACAGGCTGTGCGAGATCTGGGTGACCGCGAAGACGTACACCAGGTCGAAGAAGAGTTCGACGAAGGTGACGCGGGCTTCGTGGCCGTCGCGGCGGCGCAGCAGGTTGGCGCTTGCGAGAAAGGTCATGGCATGGGCCTCGCCTTGGGGATGGTGGCGCAGCCAGATTAGCGCAAGGCAGGTCGTGCCGGATCGTCAAAGAATGCAAAGCCTGGCGGGCGTGGCGGCGGCGCCACGCGCCGGATACGCCCGGCCTGACCAGCCGCTCGTAGCAGCACAAAACCCGGCCCAGGCCGAACAAGGCTGGCAGCGACTTGCGGTAAGCCGTCATAGGCGGGCCACCTGTGGCGCGCTATAAACGACGGGTGCCATACATCTACCGAGGAGAACGCCATGAAATCAGCATCCGTCTGCAAACCACATCATGGCCGCCCAGCAAGCCAGCGCAAAACCACCGCCCCGCCTGCCAGCCCGGCACTGGGATACGTCATCGCCATCAACCAACGGCCTGCGCCAGTACCAGCGCAGACCGACAGGTCCTGGGACGCCTGGTTCGCAGGCGAGTCGGTTACGTCCGATTTTCTCAACGACCGCGATCAGCCCATGGACAGAGCAGGAGGCCGCTCATGCCGCTGAAGTTCGTGCTCGACACGAACACCTGCATCTTTGCCATCAAGAACAAGCCAGACGCAGTGCAGCAGGCGTTCAACCGGCGGCAGGGCCAGCTGTGCATCAGCGCGATCACCGCCATGGAACTCGCCTATGGCGCTGAAAAGTCCGCCGCGCCCATACGCAATCATGCCGTTGTCGACGGTTTCCTGAAGCGCCTGGAAGTGCTCGACTATGACCACGATGCGGCAGCAGATTCCGGTCAGCTTCGCGCCGAACTGGCGCGCGCCGGAACCCCTATTGGCCCCTACGACGCCATGATCGCCGGCCACACCCGCTCCCGGGGCCTGGTACTTGTTACCAACAACACTCGTGAATTTTCCCGCGTGCCCGGGCTGCGGCTGGACGATTGGACGCTGAAACACTGAGCCTGGGCAGGCGTCCGCCGCCCCGCTGTCGTACCAGTGTCGTGCAAACGGCCGCCCTGATCCCTAGTTACTACCCCGTCGTCAATCAATCTTGTAATCCATCCACGACGCAACCATCTCGCGCAGCCCGCCGCCATCGTCGAAGGCCTCGCGCCCGCCCTCGGCCTTGTTGCGGCCCAGTTCCAGGATGTACATGTAGTCGGACACCTCGGCGCAGCGGCGCACGTTCTGGTCCACCAGCACCACCGTCATGCCTTCGTCGGCAAAGCCGCGGATCAGCGTGTAGATCTCCTTGGAGATCTTGGGTGCGAGCATGGCGGTGGGCTCGTCCAGCAGGATGACGGACGGCTCGATCAGCAAGGCCCGGCCGAACTCGACGAAGCGCTGCTGCCCGCCGCTCATGCTGGAGACGGGATCGTCGCGCTTCTGCGCCAGGATCGGGAAGCGGTCGTAGACCGAATCGATGCGCTGGCGCACGCGAGCCTTGTCCTTGCGGAACGGCCAGCAGCCCAGCAGCAGATTGTCATGCACCGACAGTTCGCCGAACAGGCTGCGGTGCTGCGGCACGAAAGCCACGCCGTTGCTGGCGCGCTCGTGCGAGGGCTGGGCGCTGATGTCCGCGCCGCGCAGCGTGATGCGGCCGGTGCGTGGCGGCAGGAAGCCGAACATGGTCTTCAACACCGTGGACTTGCCGGCGCCGTTGGGGCCGATGACGCCGGTCACCTTGCCCGCGCGCGCCTGGATGTTGACGTGGTTCAGGATGGTGATGTCGCCGTGGTAGGCCACGGTCACGTCTTCCAGCGCGAGTATCGACGTGCTCATGTCAGGCTCCCAGATAGGCTTCGACCACGCGGGGGTCGGCGCGCACTTGCTCGGCGTTGCCCTGGCTCAGGATGGCGCCTTCGTTCATGACGATGATGTGGTGGGACAGCTGGTAGATCGAGGTCAGGTCGTGCGACACCAGCACCACCGAGCAGTCGTGCTCTCCGGGCAGTTCGCGGATGACCGAGATCAGCAATTGCGCCAGCGCCGGATTGACGCCGGCGAAGGGCTCATCCAGCAGCACCACCTTGGGCCGCGCCACCATGATGCGCGCCAGCTCCACCAGTTTCTGCTGTCCGCCGGACAGCTCCTCGGCGTAGTTGTGCCGCAGCCGGTGCAGCTCCACCTTGTGCAGCCAGTATTCGGACTGGGCGTAGCGTTCGTCGGCGCTGCGGCCGGTCTGCTGCTGCGCCACTTCCAGGTTGTCCAGCAGGGTCAGTTGGCGGAAGATGCGCGGCACCTGGAAGGTGCGGCCCACGCCCAGCCGGGCGACTTCGTGGATCTGCTTGCCGGCAATGTTCTGGCCGTCGAGTTCGATGCGGCCCTCGTCCGGCGTGTAGATGCCGTTGATGCAGTTGAGCATGGTGGTCTTGCCCGACCCGTTCATGCCGATGACGCCCAGGATGGAGCCGCGCGGCACGTCCAGGTCCACGCCTTGCAAAGCGACCAGCCCGCCGAAGCGCTTCTTGAGATTGCTGACTTTCAACATGTGTCCGGCTCCTGTTAGCGCAGCGCCTGGCGGCCGAAGAGTCCGCTGGGCCGGATGAAGATGGTGGCGACCATGAGCGTGAAGCCGCAGGTGGTGGCGATGGAAGGATTGAAGAACACCACCGATACCTGCTCCGTGACGCCGAACAGCAGCGCGCCGACCAGGGCACCCACCGGATGGCCCAGGCCGCCCAGCACGATGACGATGAAGCCGATCAGCGTGTAGTCATTGCCCATGAACGGCGAGAACGCGGGGAACACCATTGCCACCAGCACGCCGCTGGCGGCGGCCAGGCCTATGCCCAGCCCGAAGGCCACGGCCGACAGGCGTTCGGCATTGATGCCCACGATGCGCACGGCGTCGCGGTTCATGATGATGGCGCGCAGCGCCTTGCCCAATTGGGTGCGGTACAGGAACACCGTCAGCGCGCCGATGATGGCCAGCGCGATGACCAGCGCCAGCAGGCGCACGGTGGGGATCAGCACCGGCCCGAACTTCAGGAACACGGGCTCGATTTCATAAGGCAGCGAGCGCGCGTCGGCGTCGAACACCAGCAGCATGATGGCGCCCAGCATGATGGACACGCCGAACATCAGCAGCAGCGAGCTGATCTCGGGATCGTCCGCCTTGGACAAGCGCGGAATCAGCACGAAGTACAGCAGGTAGCCCGCCAGGAAGAACGCAGCGAAGGCCAGCGGCAGCGCCACCAGCGGATTGATGCCGGCGTACTCCATCAGATAGAAGGCAAAGTACGCGCCCAGCACCAGGAATTCGCCGTGCGCGAAGTTGACCACGCGCAGCACGCCGAAGATCACGTTCAGCCCCACGCCGATCAGGCCGTAGATGGCGCCCAGGATCAGGCCGTTGATCAGCCCTTGGATAATCAGTCCGGTCATGGCGGTTCCTCAGGCGATGTAGCGGCGCAGTTGCGGCTTGCGTTTGATCAGGCTGCCGACGATGCCGCGCGGCAGGAACAGCATCAACAGCACGATGATCAGGCCCAGCAGCAGCAGGTTCACCACCGGGAATTTCTGCCAGATCATGTGGTCGATGCCCAGGAGCGCCAGCGTGCCGACGACCGGCCCGAGAATGGTGCCGAAGCCGCCCGCCATCGCGTAGATGATGCTCTTGGCGGTGATCAGCACGTGGAAGGCGTATTCCGGATCGACCACGTTCGTGTACCAGGCCTCGATGCCGCCGGCCAGCGCCGGGAACAGCGCGGCCAGCAGCCAGGCCTTGAGCCGGGTGTTGGGCACGTGGATGCCGACGCAGGCGGCGGCGCCGTCGTCGTCGCGGATGGCCTTGAGCGCGCGGCCCAGGCTGGACACGGACAGCCAGGTGACGGTGGCCAGGGTCGCGCCCATCACGGCCAGCATGGCGTAGTAGCTGTGCGTGGGGTTGTTGGCGCTGGACAGGATGATGCCCATGCTGCCGCCAGTGAAGGACTGCGGCAGATTGGAGATGATCAGCTTGACGATGGTGGCCAGCGCCAGGCTCACGATGCCGAAGTACACCCCCCGCAACCTCAGCGTGGGCGCCAGCAGCAGCGCGATCGCCACGCCCACGCCGCCCGCCGCCAGCAGCGACGGCAGGATGGGCCAGCCCAGGATCTTGTAGCAGATGCCGGTGGCGTACGAACCCACGCCGTAGAACACTACGTAGCCGAACGGCAGATAGCCGGTGAAGCCGACGCAGATGTTCATGGCGCTGGCCATGGTGATCCACAGCATCAGGTAGAACGCGAACGAAATGTTCGACGTGGCCATGGGGATCAGGGCCAGGCCGGCGGCCAGGGCGGCAAAGACGATGACGGCGATGCGGGTGCGCAACCGCAAGGCGCGCTGATCCTGCGCGCGATGCGAGGCGGCGCCCGCCGCCAGGACGGGACTGCTGCTCATATGTCTTCCTCCGGGCCGTTTCCGGGTTGGACGGCCGCTTTATTTGGAGGCGATTATGAACAGTTCAAACCATAACTGCAAGTTAAGGACTAACCCTTATTTTCGGCAGGAAAGGCCTCGGCAAGCACCCCGCGCAGCTCCTTGATGAACTCCAGCGCGATGGCCGAGGGCTCGCGGTTGCTGGCATAGACAGCCGAAATATTCAGGGGAATGCGCTCGGCCAGCGGCACGATGACCACGTCCGGCATGGTGTTCTGCATGACGGTGAATTCATCCACGATGGCGATGCCCACCCCGGCGTTCACCAGGGCGCAGGCCAATTGGCTCCAGGGCACGTCGGCGCACATGCGGCACGGCAGGCCCGCCTGCTCGAAAGCGCCCAGCACCAGCATGCCGAAGGGCATGCGCGTGCCCACCACGATGTGCGGATGCGGCGACAGATCGGCCAGGCTGACCTCGGCCCGAGCCGCCAGCGGATGCGCCTTGGGTATGGCGGCCACCATCTTCCCCACGTGCAGCGGCTGGGACATCAGGAAGGGATGATCCGCCTGCATCACCACCAAGCCCAGCTCGGCCTCGCCCTGCAACACGTCGGTGATCAGCGTGGGCAGCGCTGTCGTGTTCAGCCGCAGCAGCAATTCGGGACGGCGCTGCTGGAAGCGTGCCACGGCGCGCGGCACCAGGAACTGGGCCAGACTGGGAATGGACGCCAGCCGCAGCACCCCCGTACCGTGTTCCGCCAACGCGTCGGCCAAATCATTGACGCGCTGCATCATGCGCTGCGTTTTCTCGATTTCCTCAAACAGGCTCTGCACTTGCGAGGTCGGCCTGAGCTTGCCGCGAACCCGCTCGAAGAGCGTCACGCCCATGGCTTTTTCGGTATGCGCCAGCATCCGGCTGACCGCCGGCTGGGAAATATTCAGCAGCCGGGCGGCGCCACTGATGGACCCGGCCATGACGATGGCCCACAACATTTCGGTCTGTCGGTAATTCAATTTATTCAAGGCGTGCGCTCCATGCCTATTTGTTATACGCTATCTCGCATGTTGAGCAAACATTGCCCAACATCTGGCCAGTGTCCGATGGTTCGCCACGGAACGCGGGGCCGCATACCAAAAACGATAGGAGACCTCCCCATGCACGCTAGACCCTGGCTGTCCCGCTTACCGGCGCTGGCCCTTGCCGTCGCCGCCCTGACCCCTGCCCTGGGCGCCGCCCAGACCTCGGACAAGATCCGGGTCGGCATGACCGTATCGTCGACCGGCAGTTTCGCGCTCGCCTCGCAGTCGGGCGTGCGCGGCGTCGAACTGTGGGTCGACGACGTCAACCGCCGCGGCGGCATCGAAGTCAAAGGCAAGAAATACCCCGTCGAGCTGGTCAAGCTGGACGACCGCAGCGACAAGCAGATGGTGACCCGCGTTTACGAACGCCTGATTGTCGATGAAAAAGTGGATCTGGTGTTCGCGCCCTTCGGCTCCACGCTGACCGCCGCGGCCGCCACGGTGACCGAGCGCCTGGGCAAGTATCTGATGGTCTGGTCCGCCGCCAGCGACGACCTGTACAAGCAGGGCTTCAAGAACATGGTGTCCGGCACGCAGATGCCGGTGTCGGCGATGCTGCGCGCCAACATGGAGCTGGCCGCCAACCAGGGCGTGAAGAAGGTCGCCATCCTGTATTCGGACGAACCGTTCCCGGCGGGCCTGGCCGAAGGCGGCAAGGAGCAAGCGGCCAAGAACGGCATGCAGGTGGTGCTGTTCGAGAAGTACCCCAAGGGTCAGAAAGACTTCAGCACCATTCTGCAGAAGGCCCGCGCGGCCGGGGCCGAGGCGCTGGTGCCGACCTCGTACGAGGGCGACCTGATCAGCATGACGCGCCAGATGAAGCAGCTGGACATCAACTTCCCGTATGTCTTCATGGTCTACGCGTCCACGCCGCAATTCCAGGCCATCGGCGCGGATTCCAACTACATCTACAGCCACACCAACTACCACCCCGCGATCAACTGGAAGGTCAACGCCGGCATGACGCGCGAGCAGTTCGCCGCCGCCTATGACCAACGCTTTCCCAAGGCCGAGTTCCCGCCCGATTTCCAGACGGCGCTGGCCTACGGCGCGGGCGCGCTGACCGAGGAGATCGTCAAGCAGGCAGGCTCGACCGACGCGGCTGCGCTGAAGAAGGCCTCGCTGGACCTGTCGGGCAAGCTCACCGTCATGGCCGGTCCCTACGCCATCGACGAAACGGGCAAGCAGCTCCTGATGCCCTTCCCCGTGGTGCAGCTGCTGCCGGGCAAGGGCATGGTCCCGGTCTGGCCGGCCGACGTGGCCACGCAAAAGCCGGTGTACCCCGCCCCCGACTGGAACAAGCGCTGATCGCGCAAGCAGGAAGGCGGCGCGCGGCAGCCCGCGCGCCGCGCTGACATCACCCGAGGAAAACATGTCTGACATTGCATTTGCCACGCTCGGCGAACTTGCGCAAGGCCTGGCCGAAGGCCGCTACAGTTCGGTGGAGCTGGCGCGGCACTACCTGGACCGCATCGACCGCGCCAACCCGGTGCTGGGCGCCTACGTCAGCGTCGACCGCGAGGGCGCGCTGCGCCTGGCCGAGGCCGCCGACGCGCGCCGCCGCGCCGGCTACGGCCTGCTTGGTCCGCTGGACGGCCTGCCCGTGGCGGTCAAGGACCTGTGCGACATCGAAGGCCAGATCACCACGGCCGGCTCGCAAGCCTGGCGCGAACGGCGCAGTGAAACCACGGCCACGGCCGTGACCCGCCTGCTCGACGCCGGCATGGTGGTGCTGGGCAAGACCCACATGGTTGAATTCGCCTTCGGCGGCTGGGGCACCAACCCCGTCATGGGCACCCCGCGCAATCCCTGGGACCTGGTGCGAGCCCGCATTCCCGGCGGCTCATCCAGCGGTTCCGGCGTGGCGGTAGCCGCCGGCCTGGCGCCCGCCGCGCTGGGTTCGGACACTGGCGGCTCGGTGCGGATTCCCGCGGCGCTCAACGGCATCACGGGTCTGAAGACCTCGCGCGGACTCATCAGCCTGTACGGCGCGGTGGCGCTGTCCCACACGCTGGATTCCATTGGCCCGCTGACCCGCGACACGCGCGATTCGCTGCTGCTGACCGCGGCCATGTCCGGCCCCGACCCGCGCGATCCGGTGACGCGAGGCGTACCCGCCTATCGCTACCGCGACCCGCGCGCGGGCGCAAAGCCGCTGGCCGGCGTGCGCATCGCCCTCATGCCTCAGGCGCAATACCCCATCGCCATCGACGCGGCGGTGCAGGGCGCGCTGGACGACACGCGGCGCGCGCTGGCGGACCTGGGCGCGGAATGCGTGGAAGCGCCCTTCCCCTTCGATTTCCACGACATGATGCTGCGCAACGGCCTGATCATCGCCGCTGAAGCCTACGCCCAGCACCGCGACTACATCGAGGACGACAGCCTGCCGCTGGGCCGCTATGTGCGCGCCCGCGTGCTGGGCGGCAAGCAGATCAGCGCCGCCGACTACGTGCTGGCGCTGCAGGCCCACGCCCGCGCCTGCGAAGCGTGGCAGGACTGGATGCGCGACTACGACGCGGTCCTGGCGCCCTGCCTGCCGTTTGCCGCCTGCCCGCTGGAAGACGTGGACGAGGCAGCTACGCCGCTGGCGGCCTTCACCCGTCCTGGCAATTACGTCAACGCCTCGGGCCTGGCGCTGCCCGCCGGCTTTTCCGCGGACGGCATGCCCATCGGCGTGCAACTGCTGGGGAAAGCCAACGGCGAAGACGCGCTGGGCCGTATCGGCATGGCCTTCCAGGCCGCGACCGACTGGCACCTGCGGCGTCCGGATCTGTCTGCGATCCAGTTGTAGGCCAACGGTTCCAAACCCCGCGCCAGCAAGGCCGGCCCGTCAGCGCGACGGCCGGCTTTTTTCGTTCAACCCAGGCCGCAAGCCGGCCGCAGCAACGCTTCCAGCCAGTCCGCGAACACCTGCACCCGCCGCGATGGCGACGGCCGCTGCGGATAGAGCAGCGTCATCGGCATGGGCGCGGGGCGGTGGTCCGGCATCACTTCGACCAGTTCGCCCGCGGCGATCTGCGGCTGCACGTCGTAGGCCGGAATCTGGATCAGGCCCAGGCCCGCGACGCAGCTGGCGATATAGGCTTCGGCGCTGTTGACCGTGACCCGCCCGCGCAAGGGCACGGTCCGGGACACACTGCCGTCCAGCCATTCCCAGGGCGCCAGCCGGCCGCTGGACGGCGAGGCGTAGTTCACGCAGACATGCCCCGCCGCCAGGTCGTCCGGCGCCACCGGCACGCCATGGCGCGCCAGGTAGGCCGGGCTGGCGACATTGATCAGTCCCAGCATGCCTATGGGCCGCGCCACCAGGCCCGAGTCCGGCAGCACGCCGACCCGCAGCACGCAGTCCACGCCTTCCTCGATCAGATTGACGGCACGGTCCGTCACGCCCAGCGTGACGTCGATCTGCGGATAGGCCTCCAGGAACGCCGGCAGCGCCGGCGCCACGATCAGGCGGCCCACGCGTCCGGGCACATCCACGCGCAGCATGCCGCTGGGGCCGACCGAGGTATGGCGAAAGAGGTTCTCGGCCTCTTCCATGTCGGCCACCAGGCGCAGGCAGCGCTCATAGAAAGCCGCGCCCTCCTGCGTGGGCGCCACTTGCCGCGTGGTGCGGTTCAGCAGCCGCGCGCCCAGCCTGCCCTCCAGCTCCTGCACGGCGGCGGACACCGTGGAGCGCGGCAGACCCAGCGTGTCCGCCGCGCGCGAGAAGTTCGCGCACTCGACCACGCGGGCGTAAACCCGGAACAGGTCTATGCGGTCCATGGGGCGGATGGCTCCTGCAAGGGCTGGCCTCACTGTTCGTAATTTCTGGATAGAGATACCAGAAATAGTAGTTTTATGCGTATTTTGTGGAATATATCATCGTCTGCACTAGGGCTTGCATCCGGCGGCCCGATAGCGGAGAGGACCATGGCAGACCACGGAATCAAAGGCAAAACCGTCATCATCGCGGGCGGCGCTAAGAACCTGGGCGGCTTGATCGCACGGGATCTGGCGCAGCAAGGCGCGCGCGCGGTGGCGGTGCATTACAACAGCGCGGCCACCAAGGCCGATGCGGAGGCGACGGTCGCCGCCGTCAAGGCCGCCGGCGCGCAGGCCGTCGCCTTGCAGGCCGACCTGAGCTCGGCCGGCGCAATGGAAAAGTTGTTCGCCGATGCGGTGGCCGCGGTAGGCCGGCCGGACATTGCGATCAATACCGTCGGCAAGGTGCTGAAGAAGCCCTTCACCGAAATCACGGAAGCGGAATACGACGAGATGGCCGCGGTGAACTCGAAGTCCGCCTTCTTCTTCCTGAAGGAAGCCGGCCGCCACGTCAACGACAACGGCAAGATCTGCACGCTGGTGACCTCGCTGCTGGGTGCGTTCACGCCCTTCTATGCCGCCTACGCCGGCACCAAGGCGCCCGTGGAGCACTACACCCGCGCCGCCTCCAAGGAGTTCGGCGCGCGCGGTATTTCCGTGACGGCGGTAGGTCCCGGCCCCATGGACACGCCGTTCTTCTATCCGGCCGAAGGCGCCGACGCGGTGGCGTACCATAAGACTGCGGCCGCCTTGTCGCCGTTCTCGAAAACCGGGCTGACCGATATCGAGGACGTGGTGCCCTTCATCCGCTTCCTGGTGTCGGACGGCTGGTGGATCACCGGCCAGACGGTGCTGATCAACGGCGGCTACACCACCAAATAGGAGCGGCGCCATGCACGTACTGTTGACCATCGTCGGAGGCCTGCTGCTGCTGGCCGTGTTTGCGCTGTTCGGCAAGCAATGGGGCGGCGACGCCGCCGGCTCGATCGCCGCGGCCAAGCTGTTCCTGCCCGCGTGGCTGCTGATGGCCATCGTCAACATGTGGGTCGGCGTCACGCGCGCCGGCTACACGGTGCGCGAGGAACTGCCCATCCTGCTGCTGGTGTTCGCCGTGCCCGCGGCGGCGGCCTGGCTGGTCATCGCCTTCCTGCCGCGCGCGTAAAACGCTAGCGTTGACCTCGCCAGCGCTCCGTCACGCATCCGCGCGGCCCAAGCTCAGGGCTGCGCGGGCGCTGCGCCCGCAGGCGCGGCCTGATTGTCCGCGCGCGCTTGCGCCCCTGCGGCCGGCAACCCTTCCCAGCCGCCGCCCAGGGCCACGATCAGATTGACGCTGGCCGCGAAGCGATTGCCCAGCAGGCTCAGCGCATTGCGTTCGCTGTTGAGCGCGGTAGCGTCCACCACCGCCACGCTCAGGTAATCGACCAGGCCGGCTTTGTATTGGTTCTGCGTCAGGCGCAGCGATTCGCGCGCCGCTTCGAGCGCGCGGCGCTGCACCACCTGCTCGTTCTCCATGACGCGCAACTGGATCAGGTAGTCCTCGACCTCGCGCAATCCGGTCAGCGCCGTCTGGCGATAGGCGGCCGCTTGCCCGTCATAGGACGCGCGCGCCTGTTCCACCTGCGCCTCGCGCGCGCCGCCATCGAATATCGTCAGCGCCAGCGCCGGCCCCAGCGACCAGAAGCGCGCCGGCGCAGTCAGCAGTTCCGCGAACTGGCCATTGCGAAAGCCGCCGTCGGCCGACAGCGTCAGGCTGGGGAACCACGCGGCCTGCGCCACCCCGATCTGCGCATTGGCGGCGGCGGCGCGGCGCTCGGCGGCCGCCACGTCGGGACGGCGCTCCAGCAGCTCGGACGGCAAGCCCACCGGAATCTGCGGCAACTGCAGCGCAAACACGGCAGGCGGCAGGCTGAACTGCGACGGCGCCTGGCCCATCAGCACGGCGATGGCGTGCTCGAGCTGGCCGCGCTGCCAATCCAGGTCGATGGACTGCGCGCGCGTGCTTTCCACCTGCGTGCGCGCCACCGCCACGTCGGCCTGCCCCGCCACGCCCACGGCGTAGCGGTTCTGCGTCAGCTGCAGGGACTTTTCGTAAGCCGCCACGGTGGCGTCCAGCAGGCGCTTCTGCTCGTCCAGCACGCGCAATTGCAGGTAGGCCTGCACCAGCGCGGCCTGCGCGCTCAGGCGCGTGGCGCCCAGGTCGGCCAGGCTGGCCGCGGCGCTGGCTTCCGAGGACTCCACGCTGCGCCGCACGCGGCCCCACAGGTCCACTTCCCAGCTGACGTTGCCGGTCAGCGAATACTGGTTCGAGACGTTGCTGCCGGACGAGGTCGAGGAGCCGTTCTGCCCGCCGCCGCTGCCCGAGCGCGTCATGCCCGCGCCCGCGCCCACGGTCGGGAAGAAACCGGCGCGCGCGCCGCGCACCAGGCCCAGCGCCTGCCTGTAATTGGCCTCGGCCTGGGCCACGGTCTGGTTCGACTCGTTCAGGCGCGCCACCAGGCCGTTGAGCGTGGCGTCGTCATAGACCCGCCACCAGTCGCCGCGTTCGGCCTGGTCCAAAGGCTGCGCGAGCTTCCAGCCTTCGACTTCTCCCTGGCCTTCCTTGTAGGCCGCGCCCACGTCCAGCGCCGGGCGCTGGTAATCGGGACCGACCGCGCAAGCGCCCAGCAGCGCGCACAGCGCGGCCGCGGCGAGGCTGCGGGGAAGGAACTGGTTCGGAACAGGCTTGGCGTTGCGCATCATGTAGGTTCTATGGAATCGGAGGACGCGTTCCTGGACGCGCGCCCGCGCGCGGCCCAGAGACGGAAGCGGTCCAGGTAAAGATAGACCACGGGCGTGGTGTACAGCGTGAGGATCTGGCTCAGGATCAGGCCGCCGACGATGGTAATGCCCAGCGGCTGCCGCATCTCGACCCCGGCGCCGGTAGCCAGCACCAGCGGCAGCGCGCCGAAGATGGCGGCCATGGTCGTCATCATGATGGGGCGAAAGCGCGTCAGGCAGGCTTGGAAGATCGCCTCGCGCGGACTCATGCCCTGGGCGCGTTCGGCATCCAGCGCAAAGTCCACCATCATGATGGCGTTCTTCTTGACGATGCCGATCAGCAGGAACACCCCGATCAGCGCGATCAGCGTGAAGTCGTAGCGCACCAGCAGCAACGCCAGCAGCGCGCCCAACCCGGCCGACGGCAAGGTCGACAGGATGGTCAGCGGGTGCACGAAACTTTCGTACAGGATGCCGAGCACGATGTACATGGTGACCAGCGCGGCCAGGATGAGCCAGGGCTGCTGCGCCAGCGTCTGCTGCAAGGCCGCGGCGGTGCCCTGGAAGCCGGCCTGGATCTGGTCCGATGGCAGGCCGATGCGCGCCACTGCCGCGTCGATGGCGCTGGTGGCCTGGCCCAGCGACACGCCCGGCGCCAGACTGAACGAGATGGTGTCGGCCACGAACAACCCCTGATGCTGCACGCTGAGCGGCGCGTTGGCGTTTTCCAGGCGGGTGAAGGCCGACAGCGGCACGCGCGCGCCGGCCGCGGTGATGACCTCGACCTGCCTGAGCGATTCGATGTCCTGCGCGAACTTCGGATCCACGCCCAGCACCACGTGGTACTGGTTCAGCGGCCCGTACATCACCGACACCTGGCGCTGGCTGAAGGAGTTGTTCAGCACCGTGGAGATGGTGGACATGCTCACGCCCAGGCGAGTCGCGGCCTCGCGGTCGATCACCAGGTTGATCTGGCGGCCCTTGTCCTCGACGTCGGTGTCCACGTCGGTGATCTCGGGAATCTGCGCCATGGCCTGCTGCACCTTGGGCATCCAGGTGCGCAGCAATTGCAGGTCGCCCGCCATCAGCGTGTAGTCGTAGGAGCCCTGGCTCTGCCGCCCGCCGATGCGTATGTCCTGCTGCGACACCAGAAACATGCGCGCGCCCGGCATGTTCTGCAGCTTGCCGCGCAGCCGGTTGATGACCACGTCCGCCGAGACCTGACGCTCTTCCAGGGGCTTCAGCTGGATCTGCATGAAGCTGCTGTTGCTGCCGCCACGTCCGCCCGCATAACCCGTCATGCTCTGCACCGCCGGATCGGCCAGCACCACCTTGCGCAGCGCCTCCAGCTTGGGCAGCGTGGCCTGGAACGAGGTGCCCTGGTCCACGCGGAAGAAGCCCAGCAGCTGGCCCGTGTCCTGCTGCGGGAAGAAGCCCTTGGGCACCACGGTGTACAGATAGACGTTCAGGCCCACGGCCACCGCCAGGATCAGCATCATCAGGCGGCTGTGGGTCAGCGCCCAGCGCAGGCTGCGGCGGTAGCCGTCCAGCATGGCGTCGAAGCCGCGCTCGGACCAGCGCGCCAGCCGTCCGGGTGGTTTCTCTTCAGGGGCTTCCTGGCGCAGGAGACGCGCGCACATCATCGGCGTCAAGGTCAGCGACACCACCAGCGACACCATGATGGCGGCCGACAGCGTCACCGCGAACTCGCGGAACAAGCGCCCGACCACGCCGCCCATCAGCAGGATGGGGATGAACACCGCCACCAGCGACAGGCTCATCGACAGCACCGTGAAGCCCACTTCGCGCGAACCGCGCAGCGCCGCGCGCATGGGCGACATGCCACGCTCCACGTGGCGCATGATGTTCTCCAGCACCACGATGGCGTCGTCCACCACGAAACCGGTCGCCACGATCAGCGCCATCAGCGAAATGGTGTTCAACGTAAAGCCGCTGAGGTACATGATGCAGAACGTGCCGATCAGCGAGACCGGCACCGCCACGCTGGGGATGATGGCCGCACGCCAGCGCCGCAGGAACAGCAGCACCACCAGCACCACCAGGCCCACCGCGATGATCAGGGTCAGCTCGGCCTCGTGCAGCGAGGCCCGGATGCTGGGCGTGCGGTCCTGCGCCACGGTCATGTTCGCGTCGGCCGGCATCAGCGCCTGCAGGATGGGCAGCTGGGCGCGCACCGCGTCCACGGTTTCGATGATGTTGGCGTCGGCCTGGCGCCGCACGATCATCAGGATGGCCTTGCGCTCGTTGAAGAAGCCTGTCTGGTACAGGTCTTCGACAGAGTCCTCGACGCGGGCCACGTCGGACACGCGCACCGGCGCGCCGTCCTTCCAGGCGACGATCAGCGGCCGGTATTGCTCGGCGCGGCTGAGCTGGTCGCTGGCCATGATCTGCCAGTGATAGCGGTCATTCTCCAGCACGCCCTTGGGACGGTTGGCGTTGGCATTGGCCAGCGTGGTGCGCAGCTGGTCCAGCGACACGCCGCGGTTGGCCAGCGCGCCCGGCAGCACGGTGACGCGCACCGCCGGCAGCGAACTGCCGCCCACCGTCACCTCGCCCACGCCGTCCACCTGCGACAGCTTCTGCGCCACGATGGTCGAGGCGATGTCGTAGAGCTGGCCCTGGCTGAGCGTGTCGGACGTCAGCGCCAGGGTCATGATGGGCGCGGCGGACGGATTGGCCTTGTGGTACGTGGGATTGCTGCGCAGGCTGGTCGGCAAGAGCGAGCGCGCCGCGTTGATGGCGGCCTGCACGTCGCGCGCCGCGCCGTTGATGTCGCGCGACAGATCGAATTGCAGCGTGATGCGGGTGGAGCCCTGCGAGCTGCTGGAGGTCATCTCGGTCACGCCGGCGATGCTGCCCAGCGAACGCTCCAGCGGCGTGGCCACGCTGGACGCCATGGTTTCCGGACTGGCGCCCGGCAGGCTGGCCGAGACCGAAATGGTAGGAATGTCCACCTGGGGCAGCGGCGCCACGGGCAAAAGGAAGAACGACAGCAAACCTGCCAGCACGACCGCCAGGCTCAGCAGCGTGGTCGCTACCGGCCGGGCGATGAAGGGTGCCGACAGGATCATGACGCATCCCCCGCCTGCGTCTGCTCCACGCCACGCCAGCGGCGCGACATGCGGTCGAACATCAGGTAGATGACCGGCGTGGTGAACAGGGTCAGCACCTGCGACAGCAGCAGCCCGCCCACCATCACCAGGCCCAGCGGCTGGCGCAGCTCCGCGCCGGTGCCCGTCGACAGCATCAGCGGCAGCGCGCCGAACAGCGCGGCCAGCGTGGTCATCAGGATGGGCCGAAAGCGCAGCAGCGCCGCCTCATGGATGGCCGCGCGCGGACTCAGCCCGCGCTTGCGCTCCGCGTCCAGCGCAAAGTCGATCATCATGATGGCGTTCTTCTTGACGATGCCGATCAGCAGGATGATGCCGATGATGCCTATCATGTCCAGCTCGGTACCGCTGATCAGCAGCGCCAGCAACGCCCCCACGCCAGCCGAAGGCAGCGTCGACAGGATGGTGATGGGGTGGATATAGCTTTCGTACAGCACGCCCAGCACGATGTACATCGTCACGATGGCGGCAAGGATCAGCCACAAGGTGCTGGACAGCGAATTCTGGAACGCCAGCGCCGCGCCCTGGAAGCGCGTCTCGACGCCAGTGGGCAGGCCGATATCGGCCTCGGCCGCGATGATGTCCTCCACCGCGCCCGACAGGGAAGCGCCCTGCGCCAGATTGAAGGACACCGTCACCATGGGGAACTGGTCCAGCCGGTTGACGGCCAGCACCGTCTTGCCTTCGCTGATATGCGCCACCGATGACAGCGGCACCTGCGCGCCGGTCGAGGTCGGCACGTGGATCTGGCCCAGCGAGGCCGGCGTCACCTGGAACTGCGGCTCGACCTCCAGCACCACGCGGTACTGGTTGGATTGCGTGAAGATGGTGGAAATCAGCCGCTGGCCGAAGGCGTTGTAGAGCGCCTCGTCGATCACCGCCGCCGTGATGCCCAGCCGCGACGCGGCGTCGCGGTCGATCTCGACCCAGGTCTGCAGGCCGTCGTCCTGCAGGTCGTCGGTCACGTCCTTCAGGCCGGGCACCTGCCGCAAGCGGTTCACCAGCTTGGGCGTCCATTCGCTCAGCACCTTCAGGTCGGGATTGGACAGGGTCATCTGGTACTGCGTGCGGCTCACGCGGTCTTCGATGGTCAGGTCCTGCACCGGCTGCATGTAGACGGTCAGGCCGTCCTGCTTGGCCAGCGCCTGCTCCAGCCGCCCCATCACCGTGCGCAGGTCGCCGTTGCGCTCGGCTTGCGGTTTGAGCGCGATCTGCATGCGTCCGGCGCTGAGCGTGGCGTTGCTGCCGTCCACGCCGATGAAGGACGACACCGCCTGCACGTCGGGATCTTCCAGCACCAGGCGCGCGGCCGTGCGCTGGCGCTCGGCCATGGCCGGGAAGGAAATCGATTGCGGCGCCTGGGTGATGGCCTGGATCAGGCCGGTGTCCTGCTGCGGGAAGAAGCCCTTGGGAATCACCAGGTACAGCAGCACGGTCAGCGCGAAGGTCGCCAGCGCCACGATCAGCGTCAGCGGCTGATGCCGCAGCACGACCTGCAGCCAGCGGTCATAGCCCGCGATCACGCGGTCGATGAAGGCGCCCGTGACCTGATGGAAGCGGCCGTGCTTCTGCTCGGATTCGGCGCGCAAGAGGCGCGCGCACATCATGGGCGTCAGGGTCAGCGAGACCACCAGCGATATCAGGATCGACACGGCCAGCGTGATGGCGAACTCGCGGAACAGGCGCCCCACCACTTCGGTCATGAAGAGCAGCGGGATCAGCACCGCGATCAACGAAAAAGTCAGCGAGATCAGCGTGAAGCCGATCTGCGAGGCGCCCTTGAGCGCGGCTTGCAGCGGCGTTTCGCCTTCCTCGATGTGGCGGGCGATGTTCTCGATCATGACGATGGCGTCGTCCACCACGAAGCCGGTGGCAATGGTCAGCGCCATCAGGGTCAGGTTGTTGATGGAGAAGCCGGCCAGGTACATGATGCCGAAGGTGCCCACCAGCGACAGCGGCACCACCACGCTGGGAATCAGCGTGGCCGTCAGGCTGCGCAGGAACACGAAGGTCACCATGACCACCAGGGCCACGGCCAGCATCATCTCGAACTGCACATCGGCCACCGAATCGCGGATGGTCTGGGTGCGGTCGGACACCACGCTCACGTCCAGGGTCGCGGGCAAGGCGGCGCGCAGCTGCGGCAACAGCGCCTGGATCCGGTTGACCACGTCGATCACGTTGGCGCCCGGCTGGCGCTGGATGTTGAGCAGGATGGCGGGCTTGTCGCCGGCCCAGGCGGCCTGGCGCGTGTCCTCGGCGCCTTCGACGGCGCGCGCCACGTCGGACAGGCGCAGGGGCGCATTGTTCTTGTACGCGATGATCAGGTCGTTGTAGTCGGTGGGTGTCTTGAGCTGATCGTTGGCGTTGATGGTGGTGGAGCGCTGCGGCCCGTCCAGATTGCCCTTGGGCTGGTTGACGTTGGCGCCGACGATGGCCGTGCGCAGGTCCGACATCGACAGGCCGTTGGCCGCCAGCGCCTGCGGATTGACCTGCACCCGCACCGCCGGACGCTGCCCGCCCGCCACGCTGACCAGGCCCACGCCGGGGATCTGGGACAGTTTCTGGGCCACCCGCGTATCCACCAGGTCGCGCACCTGGGGCAAGGGCATGGTGGGCGACGTGATCGCCAGCGTCAGCACCGCAGCGTCCGCCGGGTTCACCTTGTTATAGGTCGGCGGCACCGGCAGGTCGCTGGGCAGCAGGTTCGAAGCCGCGTTGATGGCCGCCTGCACCTGCTGTTCGGCCACATCCAGCGGCAGGGTCAGGTTGAACTGCAGCGTGATGACCGAGGCGCCGCCCGAACTGGTGGACGACATCTGGTTCAGGCCCGGCATCTGCCCGAACTGCCGCTCCAGTGGCGAAGTGACCAGCGAAGTCATCACATCGGGACTGGCGCCGGGGTACAGCGTCACCACCTGGATCGTCGGGTAGTCCACTTCCGGCAGGGCCGAAACGGGCAGCAGCCGGTAGGCGATGAAGCCGGCGATCAGGATGGCCACCATCGACAGCGTGGTGGCCACCGGACGCAGGATGAACAGGCGCGACGGGCTCACGATGTTTCCCGGCTTATTTCGACGGCGGCGTGGTGCCGGCCGGCGCGCCCGCGCCCAGGTTCTTGTCACGGGCGGCGGGGATCACGTCCGAGCCCCCCACCACTTCCACCTTGGCGCCGGCGCGCAGGCGGTCGGTGCCTTCGACCACCACCCGGTCGCCCGGCTGCAAGCCTTCGTTGACGGCCACCATGCCATTGTTGACCGCGCCCAGCTTCACCTGGCGCACCTGCACCGTGTTGTCCTGCTGCACCAGGAATACGAAGGCGCCGGCCGAGCCCTGCTGGATGGCGGCGGTCGGGATCGCGGTCACGTCCTTGCGCGTGAGCACGTGCAGGCGCACGTTGACGAACTGGTTCGGGAAGAGTGCATCGTCGGCGTTCTCGAAGCGCGCCTTCAGCTTCAGGGTGCCGGTGGTCACGTCGATCTGGTTGTCCATCGTTTCCAGTTTGCCCGTGGCGATGCGCCGGGTGTCGGCGCGGTCATAGGCATCCACCGCCAGCGTCTTGCCGGCGGCGATCTCGGCGCGCACTTCGGGCAGCTGGGTCTCGGGCAGCGTGAACACCACGGAAATCGGCTGGGTCTGCGTGATCACCACCAGGCCATTGGTATCCGAACTGGACACCAGATTGCCACGGTCCACCTGGCGCAGGCCCAGGCGGCCGCTGATCGGCGCCGTGATCCGGGCGTAGTCCAGCTGCAGGCGGGCGTTGTCCACATTGGCCTGGTCGCTCTTGACCGTGCCTTCGTACTGGCGCACCAGTGCGGCCTGCGTGTCGACCTGCTGCTTGGCGATCGAGTCCTGCTTGTACAGCGCCTGATAGCGCTGCAGGTCGCGCCGGGCGTTCTCCAGCTGCGCCAGATTCTGCATCTGCGTGCCGCGCGCCTGGTCCAGGGCCACCTGGAACGCCCGCGGATCGACCTGGGCCAGCAGGTCGCCGGCCTTCACCTGCTGGCCTTCCTGGAAGGCCACTTCCACCAGTTCGCCGCTGACCCGGCTGCGCACGGTGACGGTGTTGTAGGCAGTAACGGTGCCCAGCGACTTCAGATAGATGTCGATGTCCTGCTGCGCGGCGGTGGCGATGCGCACCGGCACCGCCGGGTTCATCATGGCGCCCGCCGGCGGCCGGCCGCCAGGCCGCCCTCCCGGCCCGCCTGCCCCGCCCGGCTTGGCCGCGGGCCGCAGCACCAGCCAGGCTATGCCCGCCGCGACGAGCAATACCAGCGCCAGCCCGATCAGGCGGCGGCGGGTCCAACGGGTGGGCGGAGATACGGGACGGCTTTCAGGCATGGAACGGTTCCGGCACGGGCGGAGGAAAGCCGTATTGTGTACCAGACCGTCCCGGTTTCCAGCGCCGCGATCCCCAGTTGAAACTGGGAGCAACAGGAATCTGGGCGGGCGGGAAGCGGGGGCCGCCTTATCCCATGTGCTTGGCAGGTCCTACCGCCCAAGCGGTGCTTGCTGGCTTACGCGCATCGGGCCACGGTGTTCCTGCGCGGAAAGCCTCGCGCCACACCCATCCTACGAGCTGCAAAGGGTCATCTGGAAGGGCACGTCGCGAGCGACCTGCTGCGGCTTGAAGTCACCGTCCTGGGTGGAAAAACGTATCCAGATCATGTACTTATTGGCACTGATCTCGGGAAATACGCCCTGGGCGGGGTCCAGCCAGACCCGCAGCAGCTGGAACTGCTTGCCACCCAGCATCTGCTGATACGCGCCCTGCTCGCCCACGGTATCCGACTTGCGGCCGGATTCGCGCAGCAGGCGCAAGGCCAGGGTCAGGCCATCGTACAAAGGGATGAAGGGCGCCACCCAGGCCTGCAGGTCCGCGCAGCGGGCGGCCTCGGATTTGTTCTGCCAGGCGAAGTACGAAGGCATGTCGACCTGCGTGGCGCTGCCCGGCATCGACAGGCGTCCGCGCAGGCTGGTCAGCCATTCGCTTTCACGCAGGGACTGGCCGGTCTTGCCCGGCGCGGCCAGCGCCGTGGTCACTTTTTCCATTTCGCGCAGCATGGCTTCGAGCGCATCCTGCGCCACGCCGGGATGATCGCGCAGTCCGACCAGCGCCATACGTTGGCGCTCCAGGTCTTGCAGGACCGCGCCTTTCACATCGGTGCGCTCGCAGGCGTCGAGCAGGTCGAACAGGGAAGTGACGGCGACCTGGTGCAGGCGCGAGTCCCCCTCGCGGGCGAAGAAGAACAGCCTGTCGAACAGGTATTCCAGCCGCAGATAAGCGCGGATGCGCTCATTGAAGGGGTATTCGTAAACGATCACGCTTCTTTACAGGCCCATCTGTGTTTGGCCGGCTGGCCAATGTTATTCAGGGGTGCCGGCCTAGCCCGGGGCTTGCCGGCCCGTCGTGCTCGCCAGCGTCAGCCAGCGGTCATGCAGGGTCTTCGCCTGCGCGCGCAGTTGTTCTGGCGTGGTGCCTGCGTCATTGACGATGACGTCGTCGGCAACTTCCAGACGGCTTGCCCGCGCAGCCTGTGCCGCCATGATACGCCGGATGGCTGGCTCCGTCAGCCCGCTGCGCTGCCGCACCCGCGCCACCTGCGTGTCGGGGTCGCAGTCCACCACGCAGATGCGGTCCAGGCGCGAGCGCCAGCGCGGCAACGACTCCACCAGCAGCGGCACCACGAAGACCAGATATGCGCCATTCGCGGCGGCGGCCTGGCGCTCGGTCTCCTGTCCGATGACGGGATGCAGCACGGCTTCCAGCCGCAAGCGCACCTGCGGATCCGAGAACGCCTGATCGCGCATCCATGCGCGGTCCAGCGCGCCATCCTGCGTCAGCGCGCGCGGGCCGAACTCGCGTTCGATCGCAGGCATGGCGGCGCCGCCTGCGGCGGTCAACTCGCGCGCGATCTCGTCGGTATCGACCAGCGTGGCGCCCCACTCCGCAAGCAGGTCCGCTACCCGGGTCTTGCCCGATCCGATGCCGCCCGTCAGACCAATCTTCAACATACCGCCCATCCCATGCAGGGCATGAACCGCCCTATTGCAAAAACTGCCCCAAGCCGTGTTCGCCCCCCACCAGCAGCGTCACGACGCCCGCCAGCGCTAGATAGGGGCCGAAGGGCAACGGCTGGCCGCGACTGGCGCGGCCGCTCAAGGTCAGCGCGCCGCCTATCAGCACGCCCAGCAGCGACGCGCTCAGCAGCAGCGTCGGCAGGGCTTCCACGCCGAACCATGCGCCCAGCGCGGCAAGCAGCTTGAAGTCGCCATGGCCCATGCCCTCGCGCCCCGTCAACAGGCGGAATACATGAAAGATAACCCACAGAAAGACATAGCCCGCCACCGCCCCCGCCACCGCCATCTGCAAACTGGCGTAGGCATCGAACAGATTGACCAGCAGCCCGGCCCAGAGCAGCGGCTGGGTCAATGCGTCGGGCAGCAGCGTGGATTCGAAATCGATCCAGGCCAGCGCCACCAGCATGGCCGACAAGCCCATGGCGGACAGCGCCAGCGGCGTTGCGCCGAAGCGCCAGGCGCAGGCGGCGAACAGCGCGCAGGTCAGCAATTCGATGGCCGGATAGCGCCAGCCTATGGCCGCGCCGCAGGCGCC
The DNA here is from genome assembly GCF_002192695.1 of Achromobacter xylosoxidans. Lineage (GTDB taxonomy): Bacteria > Pseudomonadota > Gammaproteobacteria > Burkholderiales > Burkholderiaceae_B > Achromobacter > Achromobacter xylosoxidans_C. The sequence goes on along the minus strand of NZ_MTLG01000003.1, from coordinate 7,130 downwards.
GCAGCGACCCCGCAGCAGCAGCCAGCCCAAGAGCGGCAGCCGCCGCCAGCCTGTCACGGCGGTATCGCAGGCGGGGCAGTGCGAGGCGGGCGACCACAAGCCATAGCGGCCCGCGGCAGGCGGCTTGCCCGAGGCTTCCTGGCAGTGCGCCTGCCATTCCTGTTCCATCATGCGCGGCAGCCGGTGCGTCAGCAGCGTCAGCCAGTTGCCCACGAACAGGCCGGCCAGCGCCGCCAGGCCGATGAAGACGCCCACAGGCAGATCGAAGACATGCCGCATCACCGTCATCCGCCCGCGTGGCGCCAAGCCACGGCAGCGCCGCGCCAGGAGCTGGCGGCAGTACGCGGGGCGGGCCAGCGGCGGCCGTGTCGTAAATAGTGCATAAAGTGTTGACGATGCCCAAGAGCGGCTAAGGGGAACGTATCGAATCTTCGCATAAGTGCGTAAAATCGGAGACAGACTCAATACACGGATAAGCTGCCATGACCGCGCGCGTAGAAATCGGTACCCGCTCCCGCAAACTCAGCGTCATGGGGCTGCTGCTCGCCGGCACCGCATTGGGCGCAGCCGGCTGTGCCCAACAAAAAACCGAAGGCTATTACGACCCCCCGGCCGAAAGCACCGTGACCGACGCCCAGTACCAGGGCTCGGGCGCGGGCTACCGCAGCGTCATCCGCGCGCCGTCGCAAGTGCAGATCGCGCTCAAGCCCGACGCTCCCCGCAAGAACCAGGCCGCCCAGGCTGCGGCGGCCGGTGGCCAGACCACCGAAGACGGCCAGACCGTTCCGGCGGAAACCGAGCACACCGCAACGACCGCATCGGCCGCAAGCGCGCCCATCGCTACCAGCTCCGCCGCGCCCAGCGCCGCCGTGCACAGCCTGGTGCCGCAACCGCAGACCTACATGGGCACATTGCCGTGCTTCTCGCCCGCCATGCAGTGCACGGCGCAGCGCGTGACGCTGACGCTGGCGCCCAATGGCCGCTGGCGTGGCCGCGTGGCCTACCTGGAAAACGATCCCAAGAAAGGCCCGCCGGTCACCGAGCAAGGCTGCTGGGACGCCACCGAAGAGCGCCCGCCGCGCGTCATCCTGATGGACGGCAATGGCAATGGCCGCGCTGAATTCGTGGTGGCCGCGAACAACGTGCTGCGCGTGCGTTCCATCGACGGCCAGACGCCCAACCTGAACTACAACCTGACCCGCCAGCCGGACCTGGACCCGATCGACGAATTGGCCAAGGCGACCGCGCCCAAGTGCCCTTGAGGGAAGTGCCCCTAAGGCCCGCTGGCGGCCGTTGAATACGCCGCCTGCGCAGCCCCCCTACCCGGCATCGCCGTCTGGGTCGACGCCAAGATCGAAATGGCGTGCTGCGGGACTTGCCAGGCATGGGCGGTACGCTGGCCCGGGCGGCTCATGCAGCACGTAGCTCGGACTGGCGCTGCCCGGCAAGGGCATGGAAGCCAGCGCATGCCCGCGGTCCGGCCCAGCCGCGCCCGGCACGGGCGAAGCGCCGGAACGGCCGTGCTCGCACAGCCGGCAAGCCAATTGCATGGCGTTGCGGACTTGCAGCTTGGCGAAGATGCGGGAGCGGTGGGCCTCGACCGTGCGCAGCGAAATACCCAGGTCTATGGCGATGACCTTGTTGGGCCGGCCGGCGGCCACATAAGTGACGATTTGCCGCTCGCGCGGCGTGAGCGAGGAAAGAACGGCTTCCAGGTCGGAACGGGGAGCTTGCATGGGGCGGCTCGCTTGCAATGTAGGATTGCGCCGAGTCTGATCCGCCGCCCGCCACCACGTAAGCTGGCAATTCTTTCAGGGGTGGACATGGACGCCACCCCCCGGGGCCATGCCGTCTCAGGCCGTGTAGGCCAGTTCCAGATTGTCGATCAGGCGGGTCGTGCCCAGCTTGGCGGCCGCCAGGGCCACCAGCGGTTCGCCAGCCTGCAGATCGGCCGCCTCGGGGCGCTTCAGGTCGCGCTGGCGGCGCAAGGCCACGTAGTCCACCTGCCAGCCGCGCCGGGTCAGGGTCTCGACGGCTTCGCGCTCCAGGGCGGCGGCATCGCGTTCGCCCTGGGCCAGGCGCTCGTTGGCATGCCGCAGCGCGGCGTACAGGGCGGGCGCCTCGGCGCGGTCGGCGTCGCTGAGGTAGCGGTTGCGCGAGGACAACGCCAGGCCGTCGTCGGCGCGCACGGTCTCGTGCGCCAGCACTTCCACGGGCAGCTGGAACTGGCGGCACATGTTGCGCACCACCATCAGCTGCTGGTAGTCCTTCTTGCCGAACACCGCCACGCGCGGCTGCACGCAGGAAAACAGCTTCAGCACCACGGTGCTGACGCCCTCGAAGAAGCCGGGGCGGAACTCCCCTTCCAGGATGTCGCCCAGGTCGTCGGGCGGCTGCACGCGGAAGTTCTGCGGCTCGGGGTACATCTCGCGCTCGTTCGGCGCGAACAGCACGTAGACGTCGCGCTCGCGCTCGAGCTTCTCGATATCGGCGGCGAGCGTGCGGGGATATTGGTCGAAGTCCTCGTTCGGTCCGAACTGGAGCCGGTTGACGAAGATGCTGGCCACCACCGGGTCGCCATGCTGGCGCGCCAGCTTCATCAGGGACAGGTGGCCTTCATGCAGGTTGCCCATGGTGGGCACGAACGACACGCGATTCTGTCCGCGCAGGTGATCGCGCAATTCCTGGATGGTGTGTACGACTTTCAAGAGGAATCTCCGGGGTTGGGGGCAGCCCGGTGAGGATCAGGCCGCGACCGCCGCCACGCTGGTGTAGGCCAGGCGCACGTAGATGGGAGCATAGGGCTCGGCCTGCGTAATTTCCAGCAGGGACTCGCGCGCCAGTTCCAGCATGGCGATGAAATGCACGACGACCACCGCCGCGGGCGCGCCCTCGCGGACGCGCTCCATGAACAGGTCGCCGAATTCCATGAAGCGCACGTCGTTCAGGCGCCGCAGGATGTGCGTCATGTGATCGCGCACGGACAGCTGTTCGCGCGTGATGTGGTGATGCTGGTTCAGCTTGGCCCGCTTCATGATGTCGGCCCAGGCCGCGCGCAGGTCGTCCACGCTGACCTCGGGCAGCATGCGCTCGACGCTCAGGTCGGCCACCGCCTGGCTGCTGACGAAGTCGCGGCCCAGTTGCGGTATCGCATCCAGCTTCTTGGCCGCCAGCTTCATCTGCTCGTATTCGAGCAGGCGGCGCACCAGTTCGGCGCGAGGATCTTCCGCTTCTTCGCCGGTGTCGCTCTTCTTGACCGGCAGCAGCATGCGCGACTTGATCTCAATGAGCATCGCCGCCATCAGCAGGTACTCGGCGGCCAGTTCCAGATTGTGGATGCGGATCTGGTCCACATACGACAGGTACTGCCGCGTGACATCCGCCATGGGGATGTCCAGCACGTTGAAGTTCTGCTTGCGGATCAGGTAGAGCAGCAGGTCCAGCGGCCCTTCGAACGCTTCCAGGAACACTTCCAGCGCATCCGGCGGGATGTACAGGTCCGTGGGCATCTGGAACAAGGGCTCGCCATAGAGGCGAGCGTACGCCACGCTGTCGATCGTGTCAGGCGTGCTGTCGACAGGCGGCGCCACTAGCGCCGCCAGCGCGTCGCTAGGAACGGAAGCGTTTTGGGCCATGGTTGCCGCAACGGGCTCAGTCGGCCTGGTAGACGTACGGCTTTTGCGGCACGCGGGCCGCGCGGAAGCCTTCCAGCAGCTCCGAGTCCTGCGGTTTGTCCCAAAGACGGGCGCGGCCTTCGCGCTGGCGCTCTTCGGTGCCAGGGTGCGATTGCTTGAAGTCTTTCAGGAAAAGGGTGATCTCGGATTCGTAGTTGGTCGCCATGGCACCAATTTCAATGGGTTTCGGATGAGGGGAGTTTACTTCACGGCGGCCCCCCCCCCGGCGTTACAATCTCGCGGCACCCATCGCCCCCTCCCGCCATGTCCGCCGAATCCGCAGCAGCAGCCCGTCCCGCCCCGCTCTCCACGGAGCAAGCAGCGCGCGCGGCGCGCATGATCCCCTTCATCGTAGGCTGTGCGCTGTTCATGCAGATGCTGGACGCCACCGTGGTGGCCACCGCCCTGCCGGCCATGGCCCGCGCCCTGGGCTCGACCCCGGTGCGGCTGAACGTGGCCATCACGTCATACCTGTTGTCAGTGGCGGTTTTCGTGCCCGTCAGCGGCTGGGCGGCCGACCGCTACGGCGCGCGGCGGGTGTTCGTGGCGGCGATCGGCCTGTTCACGCTCAGCTCCGTGGCCTGTGCGCTATCCCAGGACCTGCCACAGCTGGTCCTGGCCCGCATCGTCCAGGGGATGGCGGGCGCGATGATGGTGCCCGTGGGCCGGATCATCCTGCTGCGCACCGTGCCCAAGCAGGACCTGCTGAAGGCCATGTCCTTCCTCTCCATTCCGGCCCTGCTGGGCCCGGTGATCGGACCGCCGCTGGGCGGCTTCATGGTCACCTACATGTCCTGGCACTGGATCTTCCTGATCAACATCCCGATCGGCATCCTGGGCATTTTCCTGGTGCTGCGCCATGTCACGGAAATCCGCGAAGAAGCCGCCCCGCGCCTGGACTGGCCGGGCTTCCTGCTCAGCGCGGTCTGCCTGGCGACCCTGGTCAGCGGCTTCGAAGCCATCGGCCGCGACGTCATGCCGCTGCCCATGCTGCTGGGGCTGATCGCGGTCGGCACGGTCTGCGGCCTGCTCTATGGCTGGCACGCCAAGCGCACGGAACACCCCATCATCGACCTGTCGCTGATGCGGATCCCCACCTTCGCCATCTCCACGCTGGGCGGCAATCTGTGCCGCTTCGCCGTGGGCGCCACGCCCTTCCTGCTGGCCATGCTGCTGCAGGTGGGCTTCGGCCTGACGCCGTTCGCGGCCGGCCTGATCACCTTCGCCAGCGCCGCGGGCGCGCTGCTGATGAAGTTCGTGGCCACCCCCATCGTGAAGCACTTCGGCTTTCGCCGGGTCCTGACCGTCAACGCTCTGCTGGCCGGCGCGTTCATCGTGGTCTGCGGCGCCTTCACGCCCACCACGCCGGTGTGGCTGATGATCGCGATCCTGCTGGTCGGCGGCTTTTTCCGTTCGCTGCAGTTCACCGGGGTAAATACGCTAACCTATGCCGACATCCCCCCGTCCAAGATGAGCCGCGCCAGCAGTTTCGCCGCCATGGCGCAGCAACTCGGCATCAGCCTGGGCGTGGGCGTGGCCGCGGTGACGCTGAATATCAGCATGTCCCTGCGCGGCGCGGAAACGCTGGCAATCCGCGACGTCGTCGCGGGCTTCATCGTCGTCGGCCTGCTGTGCATGGCCTCGACCTTCTCCTTTAGACGCCTCGACCCTCTGGCCGGGGCACACCTGAACGGCGCCAAACAAAGTGACGACGAATGAATTTGTCCTAGCCCTGGACCAGGGCACGACCAGCTCCCGCGCAATCGTGTTCGACCGCGAAGGCGTGGTGCGCGGCGTAGGCCAGCGCGAATTCCGCCAACACTATCCGCGCCCGGGCTGGGTCGAGCACGACGCCAGCGAACTCTGGCACAGCCAGCTGGACGTGGCCCGCGAGGCCCTGCGCAACGCCGGCGCGACCGCCGCCGACATTGCCGCCATCGGCATCACCAACCAGCGCGAAACCACCCTGATCTGGGAACGCGCCACTGGCCGCCCGCTGGCGCGCGCCATCGTCTGGCAGGACCGCCGCACGGCGCCGATGTGCGATCAACTGCGCCAGGACGGCCACGCCGATTTCCTGCAATCGCGCACCGGCCTGGTGCTGGACGCCTATTTCTCGGGCACCAAGCTCGCCTGGCTGCTGGACCACGTGCCCGGCGCGCGCCAGATGGCCGACCGCGGCGAACTGGCCTTCGGCACCGTGGACACCTGGCTGATCTGGCAATTGACCGGCGGCGCGGTGCACAGCACCGACCCCAGCAATGCTTCGCGCACCATGCTGTTCGACCTGCACACGCAGGACTGGAACGACGACATCCTGGCGCTGCTCAAGATCCCCCGCAGCGTGCTGCCCAAGATCGCGCCCAGCAGCGCGGTGGTGGGTGAAGCCCTGCCCGAATGGCTGGGCGGCTCCATCCCGATCGCCGGCAACGCCGGCGACCAGCAGGCCGCCACCTTCGGCCAGGCCTGCTTCACGCCCGGCATGGCCAAGAACACCTACGGCACCGGCTGCTTCATGCTGATGAACGTGGGCGAAAAGCCGGTGCAATCCCGCAACAACCTGCTGTCGACGGTGGGCTGGGGCCTGCCCCAGGCCGCTGACGGCAGCTGGCAGCCGACCTATATGCTGGAAGGCGGCGTGTTCGTGGCGGGCGCCGCGGTGCAATGGCTGCGCGACGGGCTGGGCATCATCCAGCGCTCGGAAGAAATCGAATCCCTGGCCGCCAGCGTGGCCGACACCGACGACGTCTTCATGGTCCCGGCCTTCGCCGGCCTGGGCGCGCCGCACTGGGACCCATATGCGCGCGGCACGCTGGTGGGCCTGACCCGCGGCACCACCCGCGCCCACATCGCCCGCGCCACGTTGGAATCCATCGCGCTGCAAAGCGCCGAACTCTTGACCTGCATGAACGGCGACAGCGGCATCGCGCTGACCGAACTGCGCGTGGACGGCGGCGCGGCCCGCAACGACCTGCTGATGCAGATGCAGGCGGACCTGCTGGGCGTCCCGGTGGTGCGCCCGCGCGTGTCGGAGTCGACGGCGCTGGGGGCTGCGGGGTTGGCAGGACTGGCGGTGGGATTCTGGTCGGGACTGGATGAGTTTGCCTCGAAGTGGCAGGCGGAGCGGACGTTTGAGCCGACTTGGCCGGAGTCGGTGCGGGCGGCTCGGATGAAGCGGTGGAAGCAGGCTGTGGAATTGTCGAAGGGCTGGGCGGATAGCGCGGGGAAGTAGGTGGGGCTTCTTGGGGCTTCGTAGGTTTGCGGGTTTGCGGGTTTGCGGGCGAAGACCGTGTCGCTTCATAGGCCGCATTTTTTTTTTCCCGCTGGCGGCCGTTGAATACGCCGCCTGCGCAGCCCCCCTACCCGGGCCCGACGAACATCACGTTCGTCGGGCCCGGTGCTTTTGGACTACCCGGCATCGCCGTCTGGGTCGACGCCAAGATCGAAATGGCGTGC
>NZ_MTLG01000029.1 GCF_002192695.1 Achromobacter xylosoxidans | reverse complement strand
CGAGCCGCGGGAACATGAGGGCCATGGAAGTCTCCTGGTTGGCGGGGATGAAAGGCGGAAGCACGCCGAGGCGTGCTTCCGCGGGTGGGTCAAGCCGCTACCGCTTCCGGCGTCCAAATCTTGGCCGGATAGGGATAGGCGGTGAGTACGTCACTGCGGATCAAGGAGCCCAGCGCCAGGGTCAGCGCCGGCACGTCGATGGCGAGCCGATGACCTTCCAGTGGCCCGAGGGCGAACGGAAGGCGGGCCAGCATCTCGCGGGTTTGCAGCAGTTCCAGCACGGTCTCGCGCCAGTGATCGAGCAGCGGCAACGGGCAGGTGTCCCGCACCAGCGTCCACATGCGGTCAAGCCGGTGGGCGTTGCCGCGTGGCAGCAGTGCGAGCGCGCTGGCGTTGGCCTTGTCGGGCTTCACGCAGCGGCGATCGAACAGCCACACGTTGGAGAGCGATCCGAACAGCGTTCGTCGGTAGGCGCGAGTCATGCGCTTTTCCAGACGATCGACGTTGCCGATGAACACCGGGACGCTGCCGCCCTGGTCGGTGATGACGTGGAACTGGTCCAGTCCCTGCTCGTCGCGCCCGAGGGTCAGGCGAGCGAGGAACTGCTGGACGGCGGTGTCCCGCGCCCAGATCGAGAGGAAGACGAGGTTGCCTTGGTCATCGCCGACGCAAGCGTCGGCCATCACGTCGGGGCATTCGTCGATGCGGTAAAGCGTGGTGGAAGAAGTGTCTGCGGGCATGGTGGTGTCCTCGGATGAACGGGAACAGCACCGCCCGCTGGGGCAAGTACTGCCCCAAGGGGTGGAAGAAAAACCGCTCAGTCCGGCTCGAACTGCCGGGTGTGCGGGTTGAAGTGAAGTGCCTCGTCCACCGCGGTAATCGGCGTGAAGCCGTCCAGGTAGATGTTGTTGAGGTACTGGTCGCGGTAGGTCAGTGCCCGCCGCGCCTGATCCTCGGTGAGGCCGTCGCTGATGAAGTACGCCAGCATTTCCTCGTCGGAAGAAACTTCGTCGTTGGACAGACTCCCTTCGACGAGCTTCAACAACGCGGGCGGGAGCGCAGCCAGGATCGGGTCCATGTCGGTTCCTCCTGGCTCAGACCAACAGCGCTGCGGCGGGTGCCGTGGAAGCCGTCGGTGTGCGCCGCCGCGCGTGGTGGGCGCGAACGCCTGCACGCCATTCGGCGGACTGCTCCGGTGCGAGGTCCAGATAGGACAGCGGGCACGAG
>NZ_MTLG01000028.1 GCF_002192695.1 Achromobacter xylosoxidans | reverse complement strand
CGAGCCGCGGGAACATGAGGGCCATGGAAGTCTCCTGGTTGGCGGGGAGGAAACACGGAAGCACGCCAAGGCGTGCCTCCGTGGGTGGGTCAGGCCGCTACCACTTCCGGCGTCCAGATCTTGGCCGGGTATGGATAGGCGGTGAGCACATCACTGCGGATCAGCGAACCCAGCGCCAAGGTCAGCGCCGGCACGTCGATGGCTAGCCGATGGCCTTCCAGCGGCCCGAGGGCGAACGGAAGGCGGGCCAGCATCTCGCGGCTTTGCAGCAGTTCCAGCACGGTCTCGCGCCAGTGGTCGAGCAGCGGCAATGGGCAGGTGTCCCGCACCAGCATCCACAGGCGGTCGAGCCGGTGGGCGCTGTCGCGCGGCAGCAGTGCCAGTGCGCTGGCGTTGGCCTTGTCGGGCTTGACGCAGCGGCGGTCGAACAGCCACACGTTGGACAGCGAACCGAACAGCGTTCGCCGATAGGCGCGCGTGACGCGCTTTTCCAGGCGATCGACGTTGCCGATGAACACCGGGACGCTGCCGCCCTGGTCGGTGATGATGTGGAACTGGTCCAGTCCCTGCTCGTCGCGCCCGAGGGTCAGGCGAGCCAGGAACTGCTGGACGGCGGTGTCGCGCGCCCAGATGGACAGGAAGATCAGGTTGCCCTGGTCATCGCCGACGCAAGCGTCGGCCATCACGTCCGGGCATTCGTCGATGCGGTACAGCGTGGTGGAAGAAGTGTTTGCGAGCATGGTGGTGTCCTCGGATTAACGGGAACAGCACCGCCCGCTGGGGCAAGTACTGCCCCAGGGGGTGGAAGAAAAACGCTCAGTCCGGCTCGAATTGCCGGGTGTGCGGGTTGAAGTGAAGCGCCTCGTCCACCGCCGTGATCGGCGTGAAGCCGTCCAGGTAGATGTTGTTGAGGTACTGATCGCGGTAGGTCAGTGCCTGCCGTGCCTGTTCCTCGGTGAGGCCGTTGCTGATGAAGTACTCCAGCATCTCCTCGTCGGAGGACACTTCGTCGTTGGACAAACTTCCTTCAACGAGTGCCAGCAGCGAGGGTGAGAGCGCAGCCAGGATCGGGTCCATGTTGGTTCCTCCTGGCTCAGGCCATCAGCGTCGCGGCGGGAGCCGTGACAGCCGTGGGTGTGCGCCGCCGTGCGTGGTAGGCGCGAACGCCTGCACGCCAGTCGGCGGACTGCTCCGGTGCGAGGTCCAGATAGGACAGCGGGCACGAG
>NZ_MTLG01000027.1 GCF_002192695.1 Achromobacter xylosoxidans | reverse complement strand
AAGACGCAGGAGTGGAGCCGCCAGGCCGAACTGCAACCTGCGTGATCGTAGACGCCGCATGCGCGGTGTTCTTCATCCACCCGCCGGGGTTCCTTCCCCATGCGGGGGAGGCCCTGGCCATCTTCTGGAGGTCTTCATCATGTCCACCATCGCTTGCGATATCCCCCGCTCCGCGCTGGATGAACCCGCGTGGCGGGCTCTCTGCGAGACGGCAGCCGCACAAGCCACCAAGGGTTGCGGACTGTCTCACGACTACTACGTCGAACGCTTCAGTTCGGCGATCGACGCGCAACTCGGTCGATTGCCGGAAGAACAGCGCGCACAGGCGCTGAAGATCGCACAGGAATGGGACTACGCAACACCGGCCGAACGGCAGGAAACCCAGGACTGGAATGCGGAGCATGGCTATTGCTCGCATGGGATCGAGTTCGGCTGCTGTCCGGCCGGTTGTGATCGCGACGATGACGACTGGGACTAAGGGTAAGGCATAGGTTTTCCTTCGCTGCACCTGCGGCATTCCATCACCCACTGGGGGTTCTTCCCCACGGGGAGGCCTCCAGCTCAACTTTTCGAGGAGGCCTCTCATGGGCTGGTATTTCTCTCCCCAATCGCGGTCTGAACTGATCGCGGAACTGATCGCACCACAGCAGACCGAGCGCGTCAGCGCGAAGGTTATCGCTCACGCATTGCGCGGCAACGTGCTGTGGTCAGTGGTCGAACTGACCGCCAAGGTCGAAGGTGTGCATCGTGATCTCGCGCCGGGCCAGTCCTTGCGCTACATCCGCTGCGATCTGCTGGAACGCAGCGGCAACCAGTGGGGCTACAAGCCGCTGGAAGAGTCCATGCACCCGTACTACTACTCGTGCCCG
>NZ_MTLG01000026.1 GCF_002192695.1 Achromobacter xylosoxidans | reverse complement strand
AAGACGCAGGAGTGGAGCCGCCAGGCCGAACTGCAACCTGCGTGATCGCAGACGCCGCATCCGCGGTGTTCTTCATCCACCCGCCGGGGTTCTTTCCCCACGCGGGGGAGACCCCGGCCTTTTCTTTGGAGGTCTCCATCATGTCCAACATCGCTTCAGATACCCACCGTTCCGCACTGGATGAAACCGCGTGGCGGGCTGTCTGCGAGACGGCTGCCAAGCAAGCCATCCATGGCTGCGGACAGTCTCACGACTGGTACGTGGAACGGTTCAGTTCAGAAGTTGACGCGCAAGTACATCGGTTACCCGAGCATCAGCAGGCATATGCCCTGCAGATAGCAGAGGAATACGGGGACTACGCAACACCCGCCGAAAGGCAGGCGACTCAGGACTGGAATGCCGAAAACGGCATTTGCATGCACGGCATCGATCGGGATTGCTGCCCGGCCGGTTGCGGTGATCTTGAGTACTGACACGCGACTTCATCGCTGCTAACGCGGCATTCCATCACCCGCTGGGGGTTCTCCCCCGCGGGGAGGCCTCCGGCTCCACTTTTCAGGAGGCCTTTCATGGGCTGGTATTTCTCCCCCCAATCGCGATCTGAACTGATCGCGGAACTGATCGCACCGCAAGAGACCGAGCGCGCCAGCGTCAAGGTCATCGCCCACGCGCTGCGTGGCAACGTCCTCTGGTCCGTCGCGGAAGTGACGGCCAAGGTCGAAGGCGTGCATCGTGATCTCGCACCGGGTCAATCCCTGCGCTACATCCGCTGCGATCTGCTTGAACGCAGCGGAAGCCAGTGGGGTTACAAGCCGCTGGAAGAGTCCATGCACCCGTACTACTACTCGTGCCCG
>NZ_MTLG01000025.1 GCF_002192695.1 Achromobacter xylosoxidans | reverse complement strand
TTCGGCCTGGCGGCTCCACTCCTGCGTCTTGAAGTCCAGCGCGTAGCCCAGCTCGCCCAGGCGGGCGATCTGTGCACGCAAAGCGCGGCGGTCGATGGTCGAATCCAGTTTCACGGACTCGCCCAGCGGCCACAGCAGGCCGAAGAGCGCGGGGTCACCGTCTTGGGTGCTGCCGGGGGCAGCAGCCTCAGCAGGTGGCGGCGCATCCACGCCAAAGGGCGTGGTATCGACCATCGGGTCCGCGGACGCCTGCACGGGTGCGGGCTTGGCGGGCCTGGACGCTTTGGTCGGCTTGGCCGGCGTTGTCGCAGGCTGCGCCCCTTGCTCTTCATCGAGCGGATCGACGTCCTGGGTGGCGAAGCTGCGGGCTTCGTCGCGGCTGAGTTTGTCGATGCCGTTGAGCGTCATGCCGTCGAGGCTGGCACGGATCTCGAACCGCATGCCGCCGCCGACCGGATAGGACTTCGGGAAGATGTACCTGATGATGAATTCCCCGTCGTACTTGCCTTCGGGGTACTGCTCCAGCTCCGGGTCTTTGACCTCGAAAGTACCGAGGTGCGTGGCGAGGCGGCCAACCGTGAACGGGCCGTTCTTGCCGCGGATGGTACGCAGCGTGAGCTGGCCGGGGACGACGATGGGCGCAACCGATTTCTCGGAAGCCGATGGGGTTGCCATGATGGTTCTCCTGATGATGAATGACGGGCCGCCGACGGCACCCGGTGGATGAGAGGAAATGGCCTCGCCCGAGGTGGGCGAGGTCCGCGTGGCATCACGCCTTGAGCTGGCGCATGCCTTCGGCCAGCAGCCACAACGCCCGGTTCAGGCGCAGGTTCTGGTCGATGCCTTGCACCGGACGGGTGCGCTGATTGCGGCCGTTGGCCGTGCGTCCGTTCAGGCCCCCTTTGACGAGGTTCTCCTGGACGCGGTTGAAGACGGCCCACAAGTCGTTCTTGCGGTCGTCCCATCGCCGGGGTGCCAGCAGTTGGCTCTCCGTGACAGGCGTGGACTTGGCTGGATCGTCGTACTTGAGTGCGAGCGCGGAGTTTGCAAAGACCTCCGCTTCGCCCTCATCGAGGGTGATGGTGCGCATCGCATCGCGCGCGTTCTGCACGCGCTCGAAGCCTTCGAGGACTCCGTAGGCACCTTCGATCACCTGGCTGGCCACGTCGCCCTTGTGGGGAACGCGGATGTCGGCGGTGGTGTCACCGCAAACCAGGCCGTTGTGGCAGACGAACCGGAACATGCCGGCGAGCATCTGATAGCTGCTCGTGCCGTCGTGGCTGTTGAGCAGGATGATCTCGTTCGCCTCGTCGCCGTTGATCTGGCTCGCATGGCGAAGTCGGATGAGGTGCTTCGTGTACTCGCGCCGGTCTTCGTTGCGCACGCGTGTCTGGCACACCATGAAGGGCTCGAAGCCCTCCTGGCGCAGCTTGGTCAGCACGGTCGAGGTCGGTATGTAGGCATACCGATCGGACCGGCTCCCATGCGGAGCGTCGGCGAAGATCGACGGAACGACGGCACGAATGCGGTCGTCCGAGAGTGGACGATCGGAGCGCAGGATCGGGGATTGCGGAGCAAAACGGGATGCCAGAGACATGGCTGATCTCCTTTGAGAAATGCGGTAACCGCGCGGCGGTGAGACCACGCGGAACTCGGGGGATGAAATGCGCAAGCGCGCGTCATGGGGACGCGGCGGATGCGGGAAGAGAAGCGACAAGGCCCCGTGAGGGGCCATGCCGTATCAGAACGAAGCAGCCAATGCCGGCTCCTGCTCCTCGACTTGCGCCTCGGGCTCGCGCTCGGCGGGCTCGGTGGCCGTGTCGATGGCGTCGTCGGCTTCGGACGCGGATGCGTCTTCGGCCGGCGGCGCCTCGGGTTGCGCCTGGCTCGTCGGATAGACCTGGGTGCCGTCGATCTTGATCAGACCGATGTGGACCAGCGTCGATTCCAGGCTTGCGGCCGGTTCCCCGGCGTGCTCGCCCTTGGTGCGGATGTACGGATCGATCTTCATGTCGTTCAGACGGAAGGCGATCAGCACCTTGCGGTCACCCTCGATGGCCTGAACGCACCGGCGAACCAGATGCTCGGCTTCCGGGGTGGCGACGATGGTGTCGAAGTACCGATACTCCGGTTCATCGACAGGCCCGGCCAGTGCTGCGACGGTGCAAGAGAGGAACGAGTCGCCAGCCTTTGGGGTGACGTCCTTCACACGATTGAGATAGCCGATGCCGCGGGTGATCAGCTCGTGCTGCTCGATCGAAGCCAGTTCGGCCCGGTCGATCAGTTCGGCCTTGAGCAGTCGCGCCTTGAGGGACGCGGCGGCCTGACCCTTCTGCTCACCCTTGTCGCGGATGTACGCATCGCCCCACAGGTCACCGAGGCGAAATCGCACCAGCGGGCGCTGCTTGGGATCGTCAACGCCGATGTAGCGCTGAACGAGCTTCTTGGCCTCGGCACCCGAGACCTTGACGTCGAAGTAGCGGTAGCTGGGGTCCCGGGCGGGGCCGACCAGCGCGGCGATGGTGCAAGCAAGGAAAGGCTGCGCACGGCGGCCGCCCCGGACGGGCACTTCACGGACACGCTGGACGTAGCCGATGCCCGAGGTGTGGAGGTCGAAATACGATTTCTCGTTGGACGTGGTGTTCATGGTGAATCTCCATTGGGATGAAGCGGAGACACACCGGCCCACGCATGCGGGGAAGGTGCGTAACCCCGCGGTGGGTTGATAAGGCGAAAGCATCCGCCACCAGAGGCTGGTGGCCGCTCGCGGATGGATGCGGTGCGAGCTGGCTCGGTCACGCAGTGGGAGCTGCGCCGCAACCTCGAAGACCGATGGTTGCCTGGCATGTCGCTGACAACGTCAGCAGGCATGGGGTCAGCATGGCCGGGCCTCGCGCGCGCGGCAGCAATCAATCGGCATCCGGGTGCTTCCCTTTGTCCGCGCCGCCCGGCGCCTGCCACAGGCATTTGGGGCGGCGCAGGTGCTCGGGGTATCGGCGAGGGGGCGGCTGGGACGGCTCCAGGCGCCGCCGCCGCGCGCGCCAATCAGCCGCCAGCCGGCGGCGCGCGGGCTGGCGCCGCCTTCGTCGGGTAAGGTGTAGGTGATCAGGCGGATGTAGCCCAGCGACTTTGCCGCCTGCCAGGCCGCGCCGTATAGCTTGCTGCAGGCGTTGGGTGTGCTGTCGGTGCACAGCCGTGTGACTTCCCGCGTCCAGCCATCGTCCAGGTGCCGCGCGACCGGCCGGCCGACGATGGCCACGCCGCGGATCAGGTCGCTGTCGACCAGCGTGACGGCCAGGGCGAACTTCGCAGCCTGGACCGGACGGTGATGGTGTGCCAGCACGAAGACGTTGGCCGTGCGCAGCGACACCGGCAGCAGGTGCAGCCTCGGCGAGGTCGATGATGTGTTCATGCGGTCGTCTCCGGTGGCATGCCGGCGCTGTGGCCCGCGGGGCGTGCCTTGGCGGCTGGAGACGAACGCGCATGCGCGGCGATGGCCGCGGTGCGAACAAAAGAAAGCCCCCGGTGCGGGGGCTGCGAGGGCTGCGCGGCGGTTGCCGCTTCAGGCGGGAGGCACCACGGCCAAGGACAGGTGCGTGGCGGTGGCGGACAGCACGAGATCGTCCGCCGAGTGCAGGAGGCGCGTGAACAGGCCGTCCTTCGGGTCGAAATACTCCGCAAAATCGTCGCCACCCAGCTCGCGGCCGGCGAGGTGCCACCAGTCATCGAACGGGTCGGTGTCCGGGTTGCAGCCGACGGCGTAGGCGAGCAGTTGCTGGCGTCCATCCGGGCGACGCTCCCCACGCTCGGCGAGGAAGTACACGCCCTGGTCCTTGACCAGGACGATGCGGCACTGATTGGCGATGGCTTCGGTCAGCACGGGGCGCAGGTCGGCGCCTTTGAATCGCAGTGACATGGATGAAATCTCCTGTGTGAAAAAAGAGAAAGGCCCTCCACCCGATGGGATGAAGGGCCTGTAGGGCACGCGGCCGGAATGGCTGGAACGCCGTGGCGGGTGCCTCGGGTCAGCCGAGGGGCGTCATGCCGGGACGGCTTGGCGCTTACGGGCCGCCTTCGCGTCGAGGATGCTCACGTCGATCTGGCGCCAGCGCCCGTCGTCGATGAGCCGCTCCAGCACTTCGCCGAGCATGTCGAAATACACCTCGTCGTGCCGATCGACCAGTTCGACCGATTCACCGTTCTGACGGTGCAGTTCCACCACGTAGGTGTCTCCGCCGCGGTCGTAGAGGATCGTCACCCGGCCCTCGAACTTCGCGGTCGAGACCGTGAAGCTGATCGCCGGCGGGGTCTCGATGATCTTGGAGGGCGTGGGATCGACCCAGGTGAAGTCGCGGGCACCGGCATCCACCAGCATGTGGGTGATGCGCCGGAAGCGATCGGGGGCCGGCATCTCTTCCAACTGCTCGATGAGCTGGCCCAACTCCATGCACTGCGGCGTGGGAATGGGCAGCTTGGCCGGCGCCGAGCCGAGGATGTGCCTCGTGATGGTGTACGGCGTGCCGTCCGAAGTCTTCTCGGTGATGACCTCCGGCGTGTCCGCGCGCAGTCCGTCGAAGCGACGACGGGCATAGGGTTGGACATGCACCTTGGCGCCTTCGGCAGGAACCGTGGTCACCAGGCTGGGATCGAGCACCGCGAACTCGGAAGGCTTGAGCTTGACGACGATGGCATCGTCGGTCGCAGCGACCACCTTGCCGTCGAAGGGTTGGGGGTCGATGGCAAAGCCCAGCGTTGAGGACAGCGGCTGATCATCGAACACGCGGTACTTGAACGATCGCACGTTACGGGGCACATGGCCTGCGACCAGCGAAGGCATCATGGATTTGATGAGGGAACGGTCCATGGGGAAACTCCTTGAGGAAAAACAAGGGATTCCCCGCCCGCAAGGGAGAGGTCCCTTGTGGGTGGCGTGGACGGACGCGGTAGGTCCGTAGGAAGAAACGACCAGCACGGTTTCCCGTGCTTGCAGCCTCGAAGGTCTCGACTGCCTGGGCATGTGTCGGCAGCGCCGACGGACATGGGGCAAGCATGGCCCCGGGGTGATCGGCCTGCCCGCAGGAAACGGCACCGCACCACGCCCGCATTCCTGTGCTGCATACAAGAAAAAGCCCCTCGAAAGGGGCTGGAGGGGTCAGGCTTGGTACACGAAGTAGTGCTCGCGCTGACGCGGAAAGAACACGTGCTTCCACGTATCCCCGCTTGTGTTGCCACCGTCGAAGATGACCATTTCGTAGTCATCCACGTCGGTGTCCACCAGGTCGGCGCTGGCGATATGGCGCATGTGCAGCATGCCGCTCATGCGCTCGAATACCAGGATCTGGCCGATGGCATCGTCCTGGCTCATGGCGTTGACGCAGGCTCCAAGCTGGTGCTCAAAGTCGGATGCGGGTGTGATGAGGTCGGGGAACATGGGATCGCTCCTGTGAAAGTGCGCCGGCCCGGCTCCCTGGTGGGAGACGGGCCGGCATGCGGTGATGAAAAGGAAGGCTGGAGATGTGTCTGGCAGCTATTCGCCGGCCAGCGGCAGGCCCGGCAACACGGGTGCGTCGGCATCGAGGATGAGGATGCGCACGTCGGCCTGGCCGGCCAGTGCAAGGATCTGTGCCAGGTCGTCCGGCATGCCCTTGCTGCGGTGCTCCTGCCGAAGCTGCTCGGCGGTGATCCCCTCGACGTCCTGCAGGTGCTGGTCCGTCCAGGGCGTGGAGACCAGCTTGACGCCGATCGCCGGGCTGTAGGGAACCCGGAACGCAACGAACAAAAAGGCCTCCGGCGTCGCGAGGTCCGCCAGGTTGGCCAGGTACTGGCCGGTTTCATGGCTGATGTGCGCGCTGCTGACTTCCCAGCACCGGCTGTAGTAGCCGGTCTCGAAGCTCAACCGCTGCACGACTTCCCGTGCGGCCTCGGCCGAATAAGTGTCGCCGACGTGGACGGGGCGGCCGTCGAAGTCGTCGCCGTGGATCGCGTACACCACGGCACCCACCACGCCTTCGCCGCTGACGCCTTCAACGGCATCGCATTCGGCCATCAGTGCGGCGCCGACAGGTTCGGTGCCAGTCCTGACCACCGCGAAGCCGCCGGTGACGATGCAGGGGGAAGAAACCAGTGCCTCGTCGGAGAGGTGATGCTGGCTCGGGTGGATGTTTAGCCAGACATGCGGGCTTCCGTCCTCGTGGCTGATGGACAGCGTGCGGACGATTTTCAGATTCCAGTAGCCGCGTAGAAAGGGATTGGGATTCTGGGACATGGGATTTCTCCAACAGAATAATGATGGAGCCAATCCCCGCCACCGGGAATTGACCCCGGTGGGTGGAAAGAAAGGGAACAGCGTCAGGTGGCGCTGATCGTTGGCGTTTGGGCCAATCGCTCGGCGACGCGCCGGCGCAAATTCATGCGGAATGGCTCGTCGCTGACGCCCGCCAGCAGATTGATGGTCTCCAGCGCGAGCAGGGCCGAAGCCTCTTCGATGTCGGCGGCCACAATGGCCTTGCGCAATTGGTCGCCGAGCTGGAGGGCCTGGGAGGAGGAGCTGATGACGCGAACCGCGCGGCTCAGGTAGCAGCCGTTGCCGCCGAACTCGAATAGCCGCGGCTTGCTGCAATACCAGCATCCCTCGAACTGGATGGCGGTCAGGTGGTGGCCGTCATCGAACCGGGTGGCGATCAGAAACAACGCATCGAGATCGGCGGTGCCCTCGAACGAATGACGCTCGATCAAGTTCGCCAGCTCGTCGTCCTCATCAGCACCGAAGTGCACGGCGAGCAATTCGAGCAGCGGCGGGATCGACAACCCTTCGTCGTCCGGCATCGGAATGCCGAGTTGCGTGGCAAAGCCTTCCAGGCCATCGAGCACGTCCGGCCATTGCGGATTGGTGGTCTCGGCGATCTGGGCGATGTAGGCCTGCCCGTTGCAGGGGTGGCTCTCGTCCAGCGCGAAGGTGCCGAACAGCGCCTGGATGACGGGCGTCACTCGGTCGAGCACGAGAACGCCGGTGGCTTCGTAGTAGTTGTTGGCCATGAAGGCTCCTTTCGATGAATGAACGGAGCCAGCCCTTGCGGACGATGGCATCCGCAGAGTAACCGCCTGATGCCAGATGGCACTGGGCGGGGAGAAAATGCGAGGGACATGGCCTCGGACGAGGCGCATGTCCCTCATGGGGTCGCGTGAACGCAGTGATGAAGATGTGCCAGGGACCGGCTCACCAACCGCTGTAGTTCAGCAGCAGGTTGGCGATCACCTGGCGACGAGGCAGATCGAGGCCGTCGAAGTCCGACAACCCGTTGAAGTGGCAGCGCTTGAGCATGGCACCGCCCTCGCGCGCGTTG
>NZ_MTLG01000024.1 GCF_002192695.1 Achromobacter xylosoxidans | reverse complement strand
CTTTCGCCTCGGCGACCTGTGGGGCGATGCGTACATCCGCGACAAGGGTGAGCACAAGGGCCAGGCCGCCGCGTCCCTCAAGGCGCGACTGCTCAAGGCCGAGCCGCTCGACCGGGCCGAACTGGCTTCGATCAAGCAGCACGAGCTGATCACCCGCGGCATCGGCTACCTCAGCCGTCCGAAGGACGTCACCCGCAAGGATGGCGATCCGTTCCTGTCGTGCAGCGTCGCGGCGCTGGCCGGGCCTGTCGGTGAACCGGAATATCGGTACTTCGACACCATCGTCGCTACCCCTGAAGCCGAGCACCTGGTTCGCCGGTGCGTGCAGGCCATCGAAGGGGACCGCAAGGTGCTGATCGCCTTCCGTCTGAACGACATGAAGATCGATCCGTACATCCGCACCAAAGGCGAGCGCGCCGGGGAACCGGGAGCGAGCCTTGAATCGACACTGGTCCACATCGGTCTCATCAAGATCGACGGCACCCAGGTCTATCCGACGAGCCAGGCGAAAGCCGAGGCGCCGCAGGCCGAGGACGCACCCGCGCCCGAAGCCGAGGTTGCCGCCGAAACCGCTGCCGACCAGCCTGCCGAACCCGCCGAGCGCGAGCCGGAAGGTGAAGCCGAGGAGCAGGAGCCGGAACTGGCTGCTTCGTTCTGATCCGGCATGGCCCCTCACGGGGCCTTGCCTTTTTCCTATTTCCCAAGGAGAACCATCATGGCAGCCACATCGGCACCTACGAGATCAGTCCTGCCCATCGTCGTCCCGGGCCAGCTCACGTTGCGGACCATCCGCGGCAAGAACGGCCCGTTCACGGTCGGTCGTCTGACCACCCCCATCGGCGAGTTCGCCGTCAAGGACGCGGAGCTGGAGCAGTACCCCGAAGGCAAGTACGACGGGGAATTCGTCATTCGCTATATCTTCGCCAAGTCCTATCCGGTCGCGGGCGGCGCGCGGTTTGAAGTTCGCGCCAACCTCGACGGTATGACGCTCAACGGCATCGACAAACTGAGCCGTGACGAGGCCCGCAGCTTCGCCACCCAGGAGGTCGATCCCCTTGACGAAGAGCAAGGGACGCAGCCTGCGGCAACGCCGGCCAAACCTGCCAAAACATCCAGGCCCGCCAAGCCCGCCCCCGTGCTGGCGTCCGCGGACCCGCTGGTCGATACCACGCCCTTCGGTGTGGATGCGCCGACACCCACTGCGGCTGCTGCCCCCGGCAGCACCGAAGATGGCGACGCTCCACTGTTCGGCCTGCTGTGGCCGCTGGGAGAATCCGTAAAGCTGGATTCGACCATCGACCGCCGCACCCTGCGCGCGCAGATCGTTCGCCTGGGCGAACTTGGCTACGCGCTGGACTTCAAGACGCAGGAGTGGAGCCGCCAGGCCGAA
>NZ_MTLG01000023.1 GCF_002192695.1 Achromobacter xylosoxidans | reverse complement strand
CTGGGTGTCCAGGTCGATCACTGCAACCCGAAGGCCGCGCTCCTGGAAGTCGAATGCCAGGTGGCAGGTTGCGAACGTCTTGCCTTGGCCGCCTTTCTGAATTGCCGTGACCAGTGTTTTCATGAGTTGGGTTCCTGTTTCCTCTTTCCCTTGGCGTCGGCTTCCCAACGCTTGACGATGAACGCTTGATGCTCCGGCAGTACCGCCGTCACCCGCTCGAATCCCTCGGGGAGCACTCCCCCCGCTGCTGCCCACACGCGGCTGACCGCTTGCGACACCGCCCCCTTGGACAGCCCCAGCGAGGCCACAAACTCGGCCTGGGGCCTTCCCTCGACCAGCACGCCGCGCGCTATGTCGATGGTCTGCTGCCCGATCTCCAGGCCCTTGATCGCCGCCTGAAATTGGGCTTCGGTTAGCCGTTTCTTCATGGAGAACACCCATATAAACTCCACACCCGGTTGTTGAACAAAAGGCGGTGCCAGCCGCCGACCATGTGCAGAAGTTTAGCTAAACTTGCCACCCGCGTCAAGCCTTTTAGCGGCTAAAAATGGGCGCATGATCTCCTTCCTTGGCGTTCAACCTGGCCGCGTCAGCGGCACTCATGAAGAACGTCATCAGCGGGCCGACCGTGCGGCTCGAACCGTTGGCAAAGCACACGTCGAACTGACCGCCGGCGGTGTGCGGATCGACGCCTTCCACCAGTCGCCAGGGGTCAAGGCCCCATTCCTCGGATTGCGCGCTGTACCAATAGGCCGGCGCATCGCCGTTCAAGTCGCTGGCCGCGTACTCGCGCACCAGGACGGCCACCCGGCCGGTGTTCGGCTCCACGAATCCCGGCGGGTAGGGTAGGGTCTGTTTTTTCATGTCAAAGCCCCTTCGGCTTGTAGATCGAAACGAAGTAGGTGATCGCGGTCAGCACCGCGAAGTACGCCAGGAACGACCAACCGGCATACACGCCAGGCGTGTTCCAGTGGTAGAGCATCCGCACGAACTGGAAGAAGGTGGCAATCGACAGCACCCACTTGAGGATCGGCCAGACCAGCACGGTCGCCACCCATACGAACTTGACCAGGCCGGCCAGCAGGCCAGCACCGGGGGCCTTGTTGGGGGCAGCAGACGCGGCGGCAGGCTCCACCGGCGCGGGCGCGGCGGGCTGCTCGATCTCCTTGGGGAACTTGATGATGTTGGACATAGCTTGACCCTCCACGCGCTTACGTGTTGAATGCTGGGTGCTCCCACTCGGAAGCATGGTTACGGTGTGCCAGCACCAGGCCAAGCGCCCCGGATCACTCCGGGGCGTTCCTCCACCTGGGGCCGCCCTTGATCTTGCCTCGGCTCACGCAATACTCCTTCTTGGCGTCCTCGATAGGCCCGGCCGTTGCCGACCGGGCCATGTGCTCTTACCAGCCGGCCCGGCGCTTGGCCTGCTCGACGGCTTCCATCGACCAATGGCCCTTGGCCTGCCCCTCCAGGGAGCATCCGGCGAAGTACGCCTTGCCGCGCAGTTCCTCGGCTTTGCACACCAGCTCGGCCGCCTCGGCCATCATGGCCGCGATCTCGTCACGGCGGGCCGGGAAGTCGGTCGCTGCCGCGCCCTCCAGCTCGTCAATCCAGGGCATGATCTTGTTGTCGCTCATCGGACTTTCTCCGGTAGTTGACCTGGGCAATGTGCCCGGCCTTCAAGTGCTATATTAGGGCAAAATGCCCTAACCTGTCAAGCACTTTAGCTAAACTTTTTTCGCTTTACCGGAATCCGAAGGCTAAACTTTAGCCGCTAAAACCTTTCCCTTGGCGTCAATCCTCTTTCCAGATCACGCCCAGCCCGGCCTGGTCGCACAGGATCGCCCATGCCGCATAGGGAATCGGGGTGTCCTCGCCGATCCAGCGGCGGATCGTGCGGTCGCCCTTCGCGCCCAGCCCCAGCGCCTTCGCGGCCTTGCTGCCGCTGAACCCGGCCAGGCGCAGCACCTCTCGGACTTCCTCGCCGGTCGGTTGCGCCCAGCGTTCGGCCGGCTTCAAGCACTCCAGCCGGATATTGGCGTCGTTCGTCATTTGTTCGTTCTCCTGGTCAAGTGATAAGCCGCAACTGGTCGAAGCCGTAGATCGACTGGATGCAGCTCGGGTCTGAATCGACCACGCGCCGGCCTGCGCGATTGGTCTTGTACGTTACCGGCCTGTCGTCGTGCGCCCACACCTGGCGGGTGTCGGGATGCACCTTCACGATGATGATGCGCTTGCCGATGTAGCGGTCGAAAACCGGGTGATGGACGCTCACGATCTCGCACCGCTGGCCGGGCTTGAACTCCACCAGGTCGGCCGGGCCTCCATCGCCATTCCTGGCGATGCTGCAGGTTGCCGCGCTCGCTCGCGGCATCGTTGTTTCCGGCGATACAGGCCCGCCCTCGCCCGGCTCGGCATCGTCGGCTTTGACGATGCTGCAGGTCATCGTCGTTTCTGGCGATGCGGGATCTCGCTCCGGGCCTGCGCCGGTGATTTTTCCCTTGGCGTCCAACCCGGCGGCCCTGGCCGCCTTGATCCTGGTCGCGGCCTCGGCCGCCCAGCGCCTGGCGATGAAGGCCCGATGCGAGGGCAGCACCACATCGACCAGGACGAACCCCGGCGGCACCAGGACGGTCGCCGGTGCGCGCCGCGCCGGCGGCTCCAAGCCGGCCAGCCAAGCGGGCAGGGGAGCATCGGCCAGGCGGTCGCGGTAGCTGGCCTCGACCATCACCGGGCGCTTCTTGGGGTCGATAGAGAAAACGGGAAATAAAGCACGGTAAGACAGCGGCAGGCCATGCCATGCTTGGTCTTTCTGGAATGGTGTCCAGTTGAAGTACGCCTCAACCGGGCGTCAGGCACCCCACCTATGTTGCGTCAGATTAGGATCGTTTTTCGCCTTTTCTGACGATCTGCGCTCGGCCTCTCAGGCTTCAACCTGACAGATCAACCGCTAGCGTGCTTTATTTTCCGAATTCTGAGACGACCCCTTCTTCTCGGCTCGCTGCGCAGCCAGGATGCCGCGCGCAACCTCGTCCACCGTCATGCGCCCTGCGCCGTGTCGAAGTGCGAGCGGTAGCCCGTTTCGGAGATAAACGGCCTGTCCAGGTCGATGACGTGGAACTGGAAGTGGGCACCCAGCGGCCCGCCGTAGCCGGCCTCGTACTCCACCAGGGCGCGCATGTCGCCATCCGCGACCAGGAACTGGCCGCGCTGGCCCCACAAGGGCACGTCGCCAGGCACCGCCGCGCAATGGCGCTCGATGACCTGGCCGGGCGCGTCGTGGTCGGCCATGCTGCCCACGTGCGTTCCGCCGTTCATCTTCCAGATGACGGCCTCGTATCGGTCGCTGGCCGCCTCGGCGGCCGCACCGTCACCGCGCATGATCGCCGCGTCGATCTCCACCACGGCCGCCACGGCGGCGGCCAGCAGCTCGTCGCGGTCGGTGGGCAGCTCGGCCAGCAGCTCGGCCGCCGGCGCGTTCCAGTCCTGGCCCGGCTGGGCCGGCGTCTTGCGTTTCTTCGCCATCGGCCGGCCCCTCAAGTGTCAGCACGCCGCCACGCGATCACGTCGCGGGCTTCGTAGCCGTGGCGCTTGCAGTCGTCGCAGAATCCCGAGCTGAACCCCTTGTGGTTCGTGCCGATCCATGCGGCCGGCTTGCCGCATTCGTGGCCGTAGGTGCCCGGCTCGGCGTTGTGGCACTTGCCGTCCGTCGCGTAGCTGTTCGTCGGTGCCTGGGGAGCGTTGTTCCTGGTCATGGTCGCCTCCTGGAAGCCCCGGCCGAAGCCGGGGCCGCCCCTCATCAGTCAATAGCCCGGTAGATCGCGGCCGCCTCGGCGTGGCTGGCTGCGAAGCCGCGCAGGAAGTGATAGCGGTCGATCAGGGCATCGCCGGCGTCCGTGTCGGCGGCCTCGGCCGCGAGCTGACCCAGCGCGAACAGGGTTGCGACAATGCCGGCGGCGTCGGCCGACAACTCGCCTCGGAAGCCGTTGCCGTCCACCTCGATCTCCAGGCGGTCGGCCAGGTCGGGGGCCATGTAAAAACCGCCGTCCGACAAGGTGTAGTAGTGCCAATACGCGCCGCTGTAGCGTTCGCAGAGCCGGCGAAGCCAGGCATACACCAGGGCCTCGCCGCGCATCATCAGACGCGGGCCGAAGTAGGCGGGCAGGAAGTCGAGGCGCTGGGCCTCGGCGACCAGGGAAGCGGTAACGGGTTGCTCTTGGGTGTTCATCGGACTTTCTCCGGTAGTTGACCTGGGCGAAATGCCCGGCCTTCAAGTGCTATATTAGGGCAAAATGTCCTAATCGTCAAGCACTTTAGCTAAACGTTTTAGCCGCTAAACCTTGCCCTTTCCCTTGGCGTGCATTACAATGTAATTCACGAACCCAACCGGAGAACCAATCATGGCTGCAAACCAGCTCGTACAAACGCGCATCGACGGCGCGATCAAGGAAGAAGCGGCGGCCGTCCTGGCCGCGATGGGCCTTACCGTGTCCGACGCGGTGCGGCTGCTGCTCACGAAGGTGGCCCAGGACAAGGCGCTGCCCTTCGAGCCGCTGATTCCGAACGCCACCACCATCGAGGCGATGAAGGAAGCCCGCAAGGGCAAGCTGCCGCGCTTCGCCACCGTCAACGATCTGATGGCCGATCTGCATGCGGCAGATTGAGCGCACCGGCCAGTTCAAGCGCGACTACAAGCGCGAGGCGAAAGGGCAGCACCGGGCCACGCTCGACGCCGACCTGGTGCCCGTCCTGGTCGCGCTCGCCGACGACCAGCCGCTGGAACCTCGGCACCGCGACCACGCGCTGACCGGGGACTGGAAGGATCACCGGGATTGCCACGTCAAGCCCGACCTGGTGCTGATCTACCAGAAGCCCGACGCCGACACGCTGCGCCTGGTGCGCCTCGGCTCTCACTCCGAACTCGGCTTGTGATCGGCGCGGGCCTGGCCCCGCGTCTCACGTTTCATTGACACTTGAGGGGCGCTTTCCGCGCCACCGGCCGAGCTGGCCGACCCCCTTCCTTGGCGTAAAACCTGCGGCGGTGGAGCTGCTGCGATGCTTGAGGATCGCGCGGCCGGTCGAACCGCGGCGACCTGGTTGGGGAGTGTGAGGGGGCTTTGCCCCCTCGCAAGCTCTCGAACTTACTGCCTTCCGCCAGGCGCTTGCGCCTGGCTCTCCTAAGCCGTAGCGCCGAAGGCGCTCCATTGTGGGGTGAGGCCGCAAGGCGGCCGAGGGGCGTAGCCCCTGGGGGGATGGGAGGCCGCTTGCGGCCGGGTGGGATCGAGAAGGGGGGTTTCCCCCCTTCGGCGGCCGGTCATGCTGCGCGGTAGCTTGGGCCGTGTTGCCGTTTTTTTCGCCAGCCTCTGGTTAAAACTACCTGGTTATATAAAAAGGTTATAAAGACGGTTAAAAACCTGGTTAGCATGACCGAAAAACGCGCGTAAACCGTTGTCACGCCAAGGAAAAGCGCGAAGAGGCCGCCCCTCAAGTGTCAATGGATAAGCCCCCCATGTGTCAATACGCTGCCCCTCAAGTGTCAAGAACCGCGCCCCTCAAGTGTCAGTAGGGCCGCCCCTCAAGTGTCAATACCGGGGCAGGGTTCCTAACAGGGTTATCCACAACTTCGGTGGATAACTCCATGCCGATCAGGCACTTAGGCCGCCTCGGCGGCCGCCTGGACGGCTCGACCAGGCCGAAATCGGCCGCTGCCCCCGAAGTGTCAACATCGCGCCGGCCCCGCTGCCCCTCAAGTGTCAACGTCAGGGCTGCGCCGGCCGGAGCCGGCCGACTTGTCTCGGAACTGTCCACAACGGCCGCGCCGGTGGGGCAGGGCAGGGAAGGCCCCGGAAACGGGCCAGGAAGGCCCGTCAGGGCCGCAAAGCCCAGCGGCGAGGGCCACCGGCCCGGTGAGGGGTCTCCTCGTTTTCAGTGCAATAAGTGACGGTACGAAAAGCTAGCACTGGCGCGGAGGTGGTGTTGGTAGATCGTTGATTTCATTGACTTTCCTGTTCACTTTCAAATCTGCGATTCGTGGCGTCAAACCGTGGTCGGTTTCATCCATTGGTGCCAGTTATCGATGCATTTGGCCGCGAAGGCAGGATTTGGTCAGCATAGCGGTCAACCGGGAAGCGAA
Organism: Achromobacter xylosoxidans; assembly: GCF_002192695.1. Taxonomy (GTDB): domain Bacteria; phylum Pseudomonadota; class Gammaproteobacteria; order Burkholderiales; family Burkholderiaceae_B; genus Achromobacter; species Achromobacter xylosoxidans_C. The sequence continues at coordinate 46,505 of NZ_MTLG01000023.1, read as the reverse complement.
ACACACCCCGCAAGTTGATGCTCTCCAGCCTGGTGGGCGCAATCTTCCCGATCAGTTCCGGTGGAATGTAAGCGACCAGCGATGCCGTCTTGACGACGAACTTGGTGTCAGTTCGCCGGGTTGACCTCGTCGGTGAACACTTCGTCGCTCCACGCCAATGCGATTGCTTTGTCGAGGCGCTTCACCAACGCTGCGAGGGTCTCGCCATCCCGGCGTACCAGCATGGCCAGACTGTTGTGGTGATCGCTGGCGACGGCGACGCATTCATACGTTTCCAGGGCGCCGATCGAGATGTGGCCGCCTTCGTCGATCAAAGCCTCGATATTCTTCATCGAGGCCGGCGTCAGGCGACGTTTGGCGTCCAGCGATGCGGCAGCAACTCGTCGATCCGATGATTCGGATATTCGAGCAATCGTTCGAGCACGTCCTTCAGGTACGCCCACGGCTCATGCCCGCTCAGTCGCGCCGACTGCACCAAGCTCATGACCATCGCGGCGCGCTGGCCGGCGAGTTCGCTGCCGGCGAAGAGCCACGCCTTGCGCCCCATCGCCCAAGGCCGCATCAGGTTCTCGATGTGGTTGTTGTCGATGGCGACGTCTCCATCGTGCAGGAAGCGCCCCAGTGCCTGCCACCTTCGCAGGCTGTAGTCGATCGCCGCAGCGATACCGCCGCCGTCGGGCACCTTGCCGCGCTCTTGCCGCAGCCACAGGTGCAATTGCTCCCACAGCGGGGCGCTTCGCTCGCGCCGTGCCGCCAGGCGCTGGGCGCTGCTTGCGCCGCTCACCTCCTGCTCGATGCGGTAGAGCCACGCGAAGCGCTGCAGCGCCTGCGCCGCGATCGGGCTTGCGCCCGACTTGGCCAGCTCGTCGAACTTGCGCCGTGCGTGCGCGAGGCATCCGGCCTCGACGCGCCCGTGCAGCTTGAACACCGAACCGTAGCCCGCGTAGTCGTCGCAGGTGAGCGTTCCCGACCAGCGTCCGAGGAAGTCGATCGGATGGCGCGCTGCACGCCCCGGCGCGAAGTCGTAGACCACCGCCGGTAGCGCATCGAAGGCGCCTCGCGCATACGCCCACACGTACGCCTTGCGGGTCTTGCCCGCGCCGGGGTCGAGCATCGCCACCGGCGTCTCGTCAGCGTGCAGCACTTTGGCCTTGAGCACGAATTCGCGCAATGCCTCGTACAGCGGCGCCAGCGCCGCGCCGCCCGCTCCGGCCCAGCCCGCCAACGTCGATCGAGGCGTGTGCACGCCCGAGCGGGCGTTGATCTGCTCTTGCCTGTAGTACGGCACGTGGTCCACGAAGCGCGACACCAGGGTGTGGGCGACCAGCCCCGCGGTGGGCTGGCCCTTGTCAACGACGTGCGGGGCCACCGGCTCCTGCACCAGGGTCTGGCAGCAGCGGCACACCCACTTGCCGCGCACGTGCCGGTGCACGATGAATTCGGCCGGGATGATGTCCAGCCGCTCGCTCACGTCTTCACCCATGCGCTGCATCGGCTGGCCGCACCCGCAGGTGGTATCCGCCGGCTCGTGGCGATGCTCGATGCGCCGCAGGTGCTCGGCCAGCTTCTCGCGCCGCGGCGCTCGCTTCTGTGTGTCGGCGCTCGGCGCTTTGCCCTGCGCGGCCCTGATCGCATCGAGCTGCGCCTGCAGGTCGGCCTCATCCTCGGCGCCGGTGTCCTCGAACATCTGGCGCTGCATCGCGTTCATGCGCTCGGTCTTCGCACCGAACTTCCAGGCCTTGTGGCGGGCGAGCTCGAAGGTGATGCGCTCGAGCTTCGCGTCCTTGAACTTGATCTCGCGCTCGTAGCGCTCGGCGCGCTGCTCGTGCTGGCGCAGCTCGCCGGCCTGCGCGTTCACCTGCGCGAGCAGGCGGGCGGCCAGCTGGGTGAGTGCCTCGGACGGCAGGTCCTCGAGGTCTTCGGCTCGCAGTTGCGTGAGGTCCACCATCTGGAAGTGGATTGTGCGCGGCCATGTGAATGCCGCGCATCGGGGCATGTGCGCATTGCCCCGAACGCGCGCGAGTGCCTCAGACGTGAGAGATGCGCTGCATCTGCGCCAGGCGCTGCCAGGGCAGGCCCAGCACAAGCGCATCGAACTGTTCGCGGCTCAATGACATCGGCGCCGTGGAGCCGGGGGCGGGCCACTGGAAGCGGCCCTGGTTCAGCCGGCGCGAGGCACACCACACGCCGAAGCCGTCGTGCACGAGCAGCTTCACCCGCGTCGCGCGGTTGTTGGCGAACAGGTAGCCGTGGTGCGCCTGCGCAGCGCCGAACGCCTGCACCACCGCGGCCAGCAGGCGATCGGCACCGGCTCGCATGTCGATCGGCGCGCAGGCGAGCCACATCGCGTCGATGCGGATCATCGCAGCAGCTCGCGCAGCCACGCAGCGCAGTCGGCCCCGCCCGACTGCGGCCAGCTCACATCGACGTGCAATGCGGCGCGGCGGATCGCGACGCGGATGTCGCCAGTGGGTGAGGCCTGCGCCGGCGTCGCTGCAGCCGACTTCGGCAACGCGAGCGGGACAAAGCGCTGTGCACTCGGCTGCGCAGCAGCAGCTACCGCCACCAGGGCGCCGCCTCGCTTGAAGCCGCGGCCACGCACCCACTGGCGCACCAGGTTGGCATTCAGTCCGTACCTCAGAGCCACTGCCGCCACCGATGCGCCCGGCTCGCCGCAGGCACGCACCACTTCAACCTTGAACTCCACGTCGTGGCGGCGGCGCGGGGCATTGCGGTAATCATCCATTTGCTGTCCATCTAACTTTGATGGACAGCAATCGTGCGCAGTTGGACGCGGCGTTCAAGGTGGGATGGGCAGCCGCTTACGGTGGAATGACCTGGCGGCGGTTCGACCAGCGATCCAGGACCGCCTGTTGATTTCCACGCAGAAGTGACCCACTGACCCCCAGGATTTCCATCTAAACCTGACCCACGTACTAACCCTAACCTGCTGCTTCTTTGAGCAGCAGGAGACCAGGAGTGATAGACGTGGCAACACTGAGTGTCATCAGGCGCTGGGCCCTGCGAGAGCAGCTGTCCATCAGGGAGATCGCCCGCCGCACGGGCGTCTCGCGCAACACCATCCGCAAGTACCTGCGAGCAGGCGAGGCCGAGCCGCGCTACCCCAAGCGGGTCAGCCGTTCCGGGCTCGATCCCTTTGCCTTGAAGCTCTCGGGCTGGCTCAAGACAGAAGCAGGCCGATCCCGTAAGCAGCGGCGCACCGTCAAGCAGATGCACGCCGATCTGCAGGCCCTGGGCTATACCGGCTCCTACAACCGGGTTGCCGCCTTTGCCCGTCTCTGGCAAGAGCAGCGCGTGGTGGCCCAGCAGACCACCGGCCGCGGCACCTTCGTTCCCCTGGCCTTCGGCCCGGGCGAGGCCTTCCAGTTCGACTGGAGCGAAGACTGGGCAGTGCTGGCCGGAGTGCGCACCAAGCTGCAGGTAGCCCACTTCAAGCTCAGCCACAGCCGAGCGTTCTACCTGCGCGCCTATCCGCTGCAGACGCACGAGATGCTGTTCGATGCCCACAACCATGCATTCGCAGTCCTGGGCGGTGTGCCCCGCCGTGGCATCTACGACAACATGCGCACCGCTGTAGACCGGGTGCGCCGTGGCAAGGAACGCGACGTCAATGCGCGCTTTGCGGCCATGGTCAGTCACTTCCTGTTCGAGGCCGAGTTCTGCAACCCTGCCTCCGGCTGGGAGAAGGGCCAGGTGGAGAAGAATGTGCGCGATGCCCGTCATCGCCTGTGGCAGGTCGTTCCGCCATTCCGTGGCCTGACGGAGCTCAATGCCTGGCTTGAGGAGCGCTGCGTGGCCTTATGGAATGAGATCGAGCATGGCAAGCTGCCGGGCACCGTCGCGGACGTCTGGGCCGCGGAGCGGGCTGCCTTGATGCCGGTGCCCAGGACCTTCGATGGCTTTGTGGAGCACACAAAGCGGGTCTCGCCCACCTGCCTGGTCCACTTCGAGCGCAATCGCTACAGCGTACCAGCGCCGTATGCCAATCGGCCGGTGAGCCTGCGGGTCTACGCGGATCGCCTAGTGGTCGCGGCCGAAGGCCAGATCGTCTGCGAGCACCGGCGCCTGATCGAACGCAACCACCATGGTGCGGGACAGACCGTCTACGACTGGCGCCACTACCTGGCGGTGTTGCAGCGCAAGCCCGGGGCCTTGCGCAATGGCGCGCCGTTCCTGGAGTTGCCGCCCGCCTTCAAGCGCCTGCAGGCCACCTTGCTCAAGCAACCCGGCGGCGACCGGGAGATGGTGGAGGTTCTGGCACTGGTGCTGCACCACGATGAACAAGCTGTGCTCGCCGCAGTGGAGCTGGCCATAGAGTCGGGAGCTGCCAGCAAGACCCACATCCTGAACGTGCTCCACCGCCTGCTGGACGGCAAGCCCGCTCCAGCACCGGTCACCTCGCCCCAGGCTCTCAAGCTGGCGGTGGAACCCCAGGCCAATGTGCTTCGCTACGACCAATTGAGGGAGGTGCGCTATGCGTCATGACCCTGCCATCGCTTCCATCGTGATCATGCTGCGCGAGCTCAAGATGCACGGCATGGCCCAGGCGGTTGCGGAACTGGCCGAGCAAGGTGCGCCGGCCTTCGACGCAGCACAGCCCATCCTGTCCCAACTGCTCAAGGCCGAGACCGCCGAGCGGGAGGTGCGCTCAGTGGCTTACCAATTGAAGGTGGCCAGGTTCCCTGCGTACCGGGACATGGCGGGCTTTGACTTCAGCCACAGCGAGGTGAACGAGGCACTGGTGCGCCAGCTGCACCGCTGCGAATTCTTGGAGAACGCCAACAACGTGGTGCTGGTGGGTGGACCGGGTACGGGCAAGACCCACATTGCCACAGCCCTCGGAGTGCAAGCCATTGAGCACCATCACCGCAGGGTGCGGTTCTTCTCCACGGTGGAGCTGGTCAATGCGTTGGAGGAGGAGAAGGCCAACGGCAAGCCCGGACAGTTGGCCCACCGCCTGGCCTATGCCGATATGGTGATCCTGGATGAGCTGGGCTACCTGCCGTTCAGTACGTCAGGAGGCGCCTTGCTGTTCCACCTGCTGTCCAAGCTGTACGAGCGCACCAGCGTCGTGATCACCACCAACCTGAGCTTCAGCGAATGGGCCAGTGTGTTCGGGGATGCGAAGATGACTACGGCATTGCTGGACCGGCTTACGCATCACTGCCATATTCTGGAAACCGGCAACGACAGCTACAGGTTCAAGAACAGCTCCGCACAGCAACCACCACACACCACCAAGAAGGAGAAGGCGACCAAGAACTTATCCACAACGTGAGCGTGAAGTTCACGAACAAGGGTGGGTCAAGATTCGATGGAAATGGTGGGTCAGGTTTGCATGGAAATCAACAGTGCATGCTGGACTGAACAAGGGTGAAGCGCGCAACTCCCTGGCCAGGGCGGTGTTCTTTAACCGCCTCGGCGAGATCAGGGATCGGAGCTTCGAGCAGCAGCGCTACCGGGCCAGCGGCCTGAACCTGGTGACGGCCGCCATTGTGTTGTGGAACACGGTGTACCTGGAGCGCGCCACTCAGGGGTTGGTCGAGGTCGGCAAGCCGGTGAACGGTGAGTTGCTGCAATACCTGTCGCCGCTGGGCTGGGAACACATCAACCTGACCGGCGATTACGTCTGGCGGCAGAGCCGCAGGCTGGAGGACGGGAAGTTCAGGCCGCTACGGTTGCCCGGAAAACCTTAGCGTACGATTTTTTCCGAATTCTGCGGGCTCCCCGGTTTGGGTAACAAGAATTGCTCAGGGCATAGGAGCGTCACTTACCGGCCGTCTGGGCTCTCGATTTCACGCTTTTTTACTCCCTCGCCAGAAGTGGCGATGCTCGAGAAAAAAAGCCGCCTCGATCTCGGGCGGCTCTCCGGGGGCAGGGCGGCGTTCATCGCTTGCAATGCACCAGGTCATCGTTGATCCAGGCGCTGTCCACCAGACCGTTTCTGCGCAGCTCGTCGCACGCCTCGCTGACCTGTTCGCGCCACTTCTTCGGCCGGGTGGAATCAGAGCCGCACATGAGCCGGAACGTCTCCAGCTTGAGCGGGTACGGCTCCCGGTGGGTGGCAAAGTAGTCGAACATCCGCCGGGCGGTGGGCGACAGCTTGCGGTACTTCTCCCACACGAATTTCGTGTAGTGGTCGCCGGCGAAGAGCACCACCATTTCAGTGTCGATCTCGACCTGGCAGCGCGACGTGCGCTTGCCGCGATCCAGGATGCGGAAGCGCCGGATCAGGGACACGGATTCCAGGCGGCCCAGCCGCTGGGACGAGAACTGCATCGCGGACGCTTGCAGCCGCGAAAGGCAGTCCTCGGCCTGCTTGTAGTAGCGGCCATTGATCGACCAGCCCAAGTCCTGGCAAATCTCGTAGAACGTGAACGTGACCGGCTCGCCCAGCGGCGTGCGCTTCGCGTATTCGAGCACCTGGGCAAACACCAGCTCGTCGCTGTCGGCGCGCAGCTCGACGCCGGTAAAGGTGATCTCCACGTCCTTGCTGATGTGGTAGATCGGCTCGCGCTGCAAGGCGGCGCGGGGCACCTTCTTGTTCCTGGTCGTGAAGATCGCCGACCGGCCGAAGTCGTTGGGCATCGCGCGCATGTGGTCGGGCCACGGCGCGAGGTCGAACAAGGAAAGCTGCATGTCCTTGATCTGCTGCTTCGTGTGCTTGAGCAAGGCGGCCTGCTTGGCCTGGCTGACCTGGGCGGCCAGCTCGCCGGTGGCACCGGCCGGCTTCTCGGTCGTTTTCTTGGTCGCCATCTGCTGCGTTCTCCGTTCGGCGGTCACGCCGCTGACTTTCTCGGCCAGGGCATTGACCACGGTGCGCGGCTCGGGCGGAAGGCCCATAGTCCGCGCCAGTTCGGCCGACTCGGCCGCCATCTGTTCGGAGCGCGCCACGGCCGCGCTGGGCGGCGGTGGCGGCGGCTCCGGCGCTGCCGGCCCGTCCGGCAGCTCGAAGAGGGAACCGGCGGGGCGGAAAGCCCCGCCAGCGGTGCCGGCCTGCGTGGTGCGCTCGGCCGCGTAGCGGCGGGCAAGCGCCGTCGCGTCGGCCTCACTCAACCCGCCTTCGATGAGCTTGCGGCGATAGCCCTGCTCGTCGAAACTGTCCGGCATATCTTCGTCCTCCTAGCATAACGCCCGGCCTTGGCCGGGCGCGTTTCTCATTTGCCGCCGGGTTCCTTGGTGTCCAGGTACTCGATCACGTCGGCGATGAAGTCGAAGCCGTATTCGGTCTGGCCCTCCTTCTCGAACTTCGTCGGCTCAATGCGGCCCTGGACGAACACCTTGGAGCCTTTGCCAAGGTACTTGCCCGCGTTCTCGGCCAGGCCGGCGAATGACTTGATGCGGAAGAAGTCGGTTTGCTCCTTCTTCTCGCCGGCGCGGTCGCGCCATACGCGGTTCACGGCCAGGTCGAAAACGGCGCGGACGCTGTTTTCGCTATGGCGAACATCGGTATCACGGGTAAGATTGCCGATAAACTGGAATTGGTTATGGCTCATGCGTAGCTCTCCAGGCTGTGATGAAGCCTAGAGTTTAGCTAAACCTAATTCCGAGGTCAAGGACTTTAGCCGCTAAAATTTGAGCGGCCCACGCGCAAGGCGACGCCTTTGTATAACTACATCTTCTTCACGAACGTGCTCCGGCTGCTCGATGAGCGCCACATGACGAAAAAGGAGCTATCGGACAGGTCGGGGGTTTCGATCTCCTTCCTGTCCGATCTCACTACTGGCAAAGCCAACCCCTCCCTAAAGGTGATGGAGGACATTGCGCAGGCCCTTGAAACTCCCCTGCCGCTCCTGCTTGAATCGACCGACCTGGACAAAGAAGCCCTTGACGCCCTAGCCGGTGGCAAGGCACCGCGAAGCCTCCCGCCAGGCTTCGAGCGCGTGGCGGCTGTGCTGCCCGAGCACCAGGCGTTCATCGTCAAGAAGTGGGGCGAAGCGGCACGGAAGAAACTTAGAGGGAGTTGACGCCAGGATGTGAGAAGGGAAGGGGGGCGGCACGGAACTGAGCCACAAGAGCCAGCCAAGTTTTAGCCGCTAAAGCCCGCCGGGGTGGCTCAACCCCCGGACAACACCCATAACGCAAACGCCACGGGTTCGGCGCGAGGGCGCACGGAGCATGCGCCGCGTTGTCGCCTCTTTCGTCCCTGCAATCCGCGACGCAACGTCGCGGCCGAAGTCGCCCTTGTGCGCTTCGGTGTTGCGGTCGAAATTAGTTCGGTATATCGTATGAACCTGTGTAGAATGCGCAGAACGCAACGGCATACAGGCATACGACATGAGCGACCAAGACACCGAACACGACAGCATCAAAACGCGAGCGCGAAAGAAGCTCGAACGGGACATGGGGCCGACGCTTCTTGAGGCTCTGCACGATCCCAAGACGCAAGAAATTCTGCTCAACGCGGACGGCAAGCTCTGGCTTGAAAGCCAGGGCAAGCGGCTGCGTTGCATCGGCACCCTTCGCCGCGCACAAGCGCAGGCCATCATCGAAACAGTGGCCGGCTACCACGGCAAGGAAGTCAAGCGGGACAGCCCACTACTCGAAGGCGAGTTTCCCATTGATGGCTCGCGCTTCGCGGGCCAGCTCGGCCCGGTCGTCACCGGCCCGACCTTTGCGATCCGCAAGAAGGCCATCGCCGTTTTCACGCTGGCTCAATACGTCGAGCGCGGGATCATGACCGAGGCCCAAAAGCAGGCCATCGAGCGCGCTGCTGCGGCTCACAAAAACATCCTCGTCATTGGTGGCACCAGTTCCGGCAAGACCACCCTCGTGAACGCCATCATCCAAGCGATGGTTGATAACGATCCCTTGGAGCGTTTCATCATCATCGAGGACACCGGCGAGATTCAATGCACCGCCGAGAACTACGTCCAGTACCACACCAGCATCGAAGTGAGCATGACGATGCTGCTGAAAACCACCCTCCGTATGCGCCCCGACCGAATCCTGGTCGGCGAAGTCCGTGGCGAAGAAGCACTTGACCTGCTTGACGCCTGGAACACCGGCCACCCAGGCGGTGCAGCCACCCTCCACGCCGATAGCGCGCAAGAGGGCCTAGTTCGTTTGAAGTCGCTTGTTTCCCGGAATAAGTCGGCTCCATCCGAAATTGAACCGCTGATAGGCGCGGCGGTTCATGTCGTTGTTCACATCGCCAAAACCCCGGACGGCTCGCGTCGTGTGCAGGAAATCCTTGAGGTTTCCGGCTACGTCAACGGCCAGTACATCACCAAGTCCCTTTAAGGAGTTAGACCAATGCAAGCCTCTCTGTCGGCGTTCCGCTTCAACCGCAGCGCCATGTTCTACCTGGGCCTGTTCGCCCTCCTGGCGTTCATGATGCTGGCCCCGCACCCCGCCTTCGCCTCCGAAGGCACCGGCGGTTCGCTGCCTTATGAAAGCTGGCTGACCAACCTCCGCAACTCCGTCACCGGCCCGGTGGCCTTCGCGCTGTCGATCATCGGCATCGTGGTCGCCGGCGGCATCCTGATCTTCGGCGGTGAACTCAACGGCTTCTTCCGCACGTTGATCTTCATCGTCCTGGTCATGGCCCTGCTGGTCGGTGCGCAGAACATGATGAGCACGTTCTTCGGCCGTGGCGCGGAAATCGCCGCCCTGACCGATGGCGCGCTGCACCAGGTCAAGGTTGCCGCGCTGGACGTGGCCGGCTTCCCCGGTGAGGCCGTCATGCGCTGGGCCGAACGCGGCCACATCGCGGGGTAAATCATGGCTCTGCGCGCGATCCCCATCCGTAGGGCCGGCAACCGAGAAAACCTGTTCATGGGCGGGGATCGTGAGCTGGTGATGTTCTCGGGCCTGCTGGCCGGCGCGCTGATTTTCAGCGCCCAAGAAGTGAGGGCAACGGTGTTCGGCATCGCCTTGTGGTTCGGCGCGCTCTTCGCGCTGCGCCTCATGGCGAAAGCCGATCCGAAGCTGCGACACGTGTACCTGCGGCACCGCCGGTACAAGCCGTACTACCCGGCTCGCAGCACGCCCTTCCGTGACAACACGCCGAGTCAAGGGAAGCAATACAAATGATCGAAGCAATCGCAATTGCCATTGCTGTGCTCGGTGCGGTTCTGTTGCTCATCCTCTTTGCCCGCATCCGGGCCGTCGATGCCGAGCTGAAGCTCAAGAAGCATCGCGCCAAGGATGCCGGCCTGGCCGATCTGCTCAATTACGCCGCCGTGGTCGATGACGGCGTGATCGTGGGTAAGAACGGCTCCTTCATGGCCGCATGGCTGTACAAGGGGGATGACAACGCCAGCAGCACCGAGGAACAGCGGGAAATGGTGTCGTTCCGCATCAACCAGGCCCTGGCGGGCCTGGGGAACGGCTGGATGGTGCATGTCGATGCTGTGCGTCGGCCTGCGCCGAACTACTCGGAGCGCGGCGTCTCGTCGTTCCCCGACTCTGTGTCCTCGGCCATTGACGAGGAACGCCGGCGCTTGTTCGAGGGCCTGGGCGCGATGTTCGAGGGCTACTTTGTCCTGACCGTCACGTGGTTCCCGCCGGTGCTGGCCCAGCGCAAGTTTGTCGAACTCATGTTCGATGACGATGCGGTGGCTCCCGACCATACGGCGCGCACCACGGGCCTTATCGCGCAGTTCAAGCGCGAGATCACCAGCCTGGAATCTCGCCTGTCCTCGGCGGTCAAGCTGACGCGCCTGCGCGGCCAGAAGGTCGTCTCGGAAGAGGGCAGGGAGGTCACGCACGATGACTTCCTGAGCTGGTTGCAGTTCTGCGTGACGGGCCTGCATCACCCGGTCATGCTGCCCAGCAATCCGATGTACCTCGATGCGGTCATCGGCGGGCAAGAGCTGTGGGGCGGCGTGGTGCCCAAGATCGGGCGCAAGTTCATCCAGGTGGTCGCCATCGAAGGCTTCCCCTTGGAGTCAACGCCTGGGGTGCTCTCTGCCCTGGCCGAGCTGCCCAGCGAATACCGCTGGTCGAGCCGCTTCATCTTCATGGATCAGCACGAGTCCTTGAAGCACCTGGACAAGTTCCGCAAGAAGTGGAAGCAGAAGATTCGCGGCTTCTTCGATCAGGTGTTCAACACGAATACCGGCTCCATCAACCAGGACGCGGCCGCGATGGTCGGCGACGCCGAGGCGGCCATCGCCGAGGTCAACAGCGGCTTGGTGGCGGCCGGCTACTACACCAGCGTGGTCGTGCTGATGGACGAGGATCGGGAGCGCCTGGCGGCCTCCGCGCTCCTGGTCGAGAAGGCAGTCAACCGCCTGGCCTTCGCGGCCCGTATCGAGACGATCAACACGCTCGATGCGTACCTGGGCAGCTTGCCCGGCCACGGTGTCGAGAACGTGCGTCGGCCGCTCATCAACACGATGAACCTGGCCGACCTGCTGCCGACAAGCTCCATCTGGACGGGCAGCGCCACGGCTCCGTGCCCGATGTACCCGCCGCTGTCGCCGGCGCTCATGCACTGCGTGACGGTGGGCGCTACGCCGTTCCGCCTGAACCTGCACGTGCGCGACCTGGGCCACACCTTCATGTTCGGCCCGACCGGCGCGGGCAAATCGACGCACCTGGGGATCATCGCCGCGCAGCTCCGTCGCTACGCCGGCATGTCGATCTACGCCTTCGACAAGGGCATGTCGATGTACCCGCTCGCGGCCGGCATTCGTGCGGCCACGAAGGGCAAGAGCGGCCTGCACTTCACGGTGGCCGCCGACGATGACCGGCTGGCCTTCTGCCCGCTCCAGTTCCTCGAAACGAAGGGGGATCGGGCCTGGGCGATGGAATGGATCGACACCATCCTGACGTTGAACGGTGTCAACACCACGCCGGCGCAGCGCAACGAGATCGGCAACGCGATCATGAGCATGCACGCCAGCGGCGCGCGAACGCTCTCCGAGTTCTCGGTGACGATCCAGGACGCGGCGATCCGCGAGGCGATCAGGCAGTACACGGTGGACGGCTCGATGGGCCACTTGCTCGATGCCGAAGAGGACGGCCTGTCGCTGTCCGACTTCACGGTGTTCGAGATCGAAGAGCTGATGAACCTGGGCGAGAAGTTCGCGCTCCCGGTGCTGCTCTACCTGTTCCGCCGCATCGAGCGCGCACTGAAAGGCCAGCCCTCCGTCATCATCCTGGACGAAGCCTGGTTGATGCTGGGCCACCCGGCGTTCCGCGCCAAGATCAGGGAATGGCTCAAGGTGCTGCGCAAGGCCAACTGCCTTGTGCTGATGGCTACGCAAAGCCTTTCGGACGCGGCCAACTCGGGCATCTTGGACGTGATCGTGGAATCGACCGCGACCAAGATTTTCCTGCCCAACGTCTACGCCAGGGACGAGGACACCTCGGCGCTCTATCGCCGCATGGGCCTCAACGCGCGGCAGATCGAAATCCTGGCGACCGCCATTCCGAAGCGTCAGTACTACTACGTGTCGGAGAACGGCCGCCGTCTCTATGACCTTGCCCTGGGGCCGATGGCCCTGGCCTTCGTCGGCGCGTCCGACAAGGAATCGGTCGCCACCATCAAGAGCCTCGAAGCCAAGTTCGGCCACGAATGGGTGCATGAGTGGCTGGCCGGCCGTGGGCTGAATCTCAACGACTACCTGGAGGCCGCATGAGCATCGCCGACACCCTCAAGGGCTTGATCTTCAAGAAGCCCGCCAACCCCTCCGAGCCGCGCGATCCGCGCCGCTCGAAGGAACCGCTCGCCGGCGGTCGCCGCTCGGGCGAGGCCGAGAACCCCTACCTGGCCGCGCGTCGCACCTGGAACGATCACGTGGGCGGCGTCGTCTCGCAGCGCCAGACCTGGCAGGTGATCGGCATCCTGTCGCTGTTGATCGCGCTGGCCGGCGTTGGCGGCGTGATCCACATCGGCAGCCAGTCGAAGTTCATCCCCTACGTGGTCGAGGTGGACAAGCTGGGCCAGACCGTGGCCGCCGGCCCGGTGCAGGCCGCCGGGAAGGCCGATCCGCGCGTCATCCATGCCGCTGTCGCGGACTGGATGAGCTGCGCGCGCATGGTGTCGCCTGACGTGGCTATGCAGCGCAAGTGCGTGTTCAAGGCGTACTCGATGCTCGCCCCGAACGATCCGGCGACGCCAAAGATGAATGAGTGGCTGAACGGCACGCCCGACTCCAGCCCGTTCAAGCGCGCCGAGAAGGAAATGGTCAGCGTCGAGATCAAGACCGTCATCCCGCAGACGCCCGACACCTGGCAAGTCGAGTGGGTGGAAACCACCCGCGACCGCCAAGGCACGCTGAAAGGCCAGCCCGTCACCTGGCGCGCGCTCGTGACTACCTACATCGCCGAGGTCACGCCCAACACCACCGATGAGCAACTGAGGAACAACCCGTTGAGCATCTACGTGCGTGATTACTCCTGGTCCCGCATCCAATGAATTCGAGGTCATCCACCATGAAGAAAACCCTCTCCGCTTTGATCGTGGGCGCTGCTGTGGCGGTGCCCTCCCTGGCCCTGGCCGCCCCTGGCGACGACATTGCCGACAAGTATTTCAACAAGACCAACCCGACGCTGACCGCTCAAGAGCGCGCGGCGCTCGCCATCGCCAAGCGGTGGGAAGCGGGGTCGGCGACCGGCATCAAGCCGGTGGCCGGCTCGGGCGGTGCCATCAAGTTCGTGTACGGCGCGCAGCAGCCGAGCATCGTTTGCGCGGTGCTCCAGGTGTGCGACGTGGCCTTGCAGGCCGGCGAACAGGTGAACTCGATCAACCTGGGCGACACGGCCCGGTGGACGGTCGAGCCGGCCATCACCGGCAGCGGTGCGACCGAGGTTCAGCACCTCATCATCAAGCCGATGGACGTGGGCCTCGAAACCAGCCTGGTCGTGACCACGAACCGCCGCAGCTACCACTTCCGCCTGCGCTCGCATCGCACCGAGTACATGCCGCAAGTCTCGTTCACGTACCCCGAGGAAGCGCAAGCCAAGTGGGACGCGATCCAGCGCCGCGAGAAGCAGGAACGCACCGACAACACCCTGCCGGCCACCGGCGAGTACCTGGGCGATCTCTCGTTCGACTATGAGCTGTCCGGGTCGGCGAGCTGGAAGCCTGTGCGCGTCTACAACGATGGCCGCAAGACCATCATCGAAATGCCCGGCACGATGCAGCAGACCGAAGCGCCGACGCTCCTGGTCGTGCGCAAAGAGGGCGGCCTGTTCACCGACGACGAAACGGTGTTGGTCAATTACCGCGTGCAGGGCAATCGCTACATCGTGGACACGGTGTTTGACCGCGCGATCCTGATTGCCGGTGTTGGCAGCAGCCAAGACCGCGTGACCATCAGCCGGAGGAAGTGACCATGCGCAAGATCGTCTCTCTCGCGCTGCTCGCCCTCGCCCTGGGCCTCGGCGGCTGCGCCACCACCGGCCAGTACGGCAACTTCGTCCAGTCGGCCGCGCTCGATCAGCAGAAGCTCGCCGCCGACGCGGTGCAGCAGCTCGCCACGCTGTACGCGCCGGCGCGCACGCGCCTGGAGCTGCAACAGCCGACGCCCGACCCGTTCGGCCAGGCCCTGGTCAAGTCGCTGCGCGACAAGGGCTATGCCCTCCTGGAGTTCGCCCCGGCCGGCGCTTCCGCGCAGGCCCCGGCCTCGGCCGCATCGCAGCCGAGCGCACCGGCCACCACGGCCGCGCCGGGCGGCCTGCCGCTGCGCTATGTGCTCGACCAGGCCGGCGACTCGAACCTGTACCGCCTGACCTTGATGGTCGGCAACCAATCCATCACCCGCCCGTACCTGGCGCAAAACGGCACGTTCGCGCCGGCCGGGTACTGGGTGCGCAAGGAGTGACGCCATGACTGAAAACGCCGATCAGATGGCACCTGACGCTTCGCCTGGCGAAGTGTCCAAGAAGGCGGGCGTCCGTCGCGTCAACAACATGCCCATGTACATCCTCGGCGGCGTCCTGCTGTCGTTCGTGCTGGTCATGGCCCTGGTCGCGGCGGATCGCGCGGCCAAGCAGAACGCGCCGGCGGATGGCCCGAAGGAGAAGGCCGGCAGCACGTCGATGTTCGCCAAGGAGATCGCGGGCGACAAGACCGGCGGCTTGATCGAGCCGGCAAGCCCGCTCAAGGTGCCCGACATGCCGACCGGCCCCGCCTCGGCCCCCCTGGAGATCGCGCGGCCGTCCAACCCGGACGCGCCGCCGGCCCCGCCGGCGAACCCTGGCAACCCCGGCCAGCCGGTGAACGACGACGAGGCCCAGCGCATCCGCATGGCGAAGATGCAGATGTTCGGCGAGGCCGTGAAAGCCAAGACCACCGTGCGCGTGGATGCTCCGCGTAGCAACGGCTCCGCGCCTGGTGGCCCGAGCACCTACACCAGCACGCCGCAGACGCGCGATGAAATGCTGAACCGCATCGCAGCGGTGCAGCAGCAAATCGACGCGCAGCGCAGCAACGATCCGACCGCCGCCTATCAAGCGCGCCTGGCGCAGATTCGCGGCATGGGCGTCGGTGGCAGCGCGGCCCCGGCCGCCGGCGGCATGGGCGCGGGCGGTGCGCCGCAGCTCCTGCAAACCTCGACCAGCGGCGGCGGGCGCAACAGCATGGCGCAGTTCGGCCAGGGTGGGCAGGGCGACCGCTGGAAGCTGGATTCGCAGCCGGAAGCGCCGCGCACGCCGTTCGAGCTGCGCGCCGGCTTCGTGGTGCCGGCCACGCTCATTTCGGGCATCAACTCCGATCTGCCGGGCCAAATCATGGCCCAGGTCGCGCAGGACGTGTACGACACGCCGACCGGCAAGCATCTGTTGATCCCGCAAGGCTCGCGGCTCGTCGGCTCGTATTCGAGCGATGTGGCCTACGGCCAGGCGCGCGTGCTGGTCGCGTGGCAGCGCATCGTGTTCCCCGATGGCAAGGCGATGGACATTGGCGCGATGCCGGGCGCGGACAGCGCCGGGTACGCGGGCTTCAACGATCAGGTGAACAACCACTATGTGCGCCTGTTCGGTTCGGCCTTCCTCATGTCCGGGGTGACGGCTGGCATCACCTACAGCCAACGCCAGAACCAGGCCCAAAACACCTACGGCGCACCGAGCGCCAGCAGTGCCCTAAGCGAAGCCCTCGGCCAGCAGCTCGGCCAAGTCACGGCGCAGCTCATCGCCAAGAACCTGAGCATTTCGCCCACGCTGGAAATCCGGCCCGGCTATCGCTTCAACGTCGTGGTTACGAAGGACATGACGTTTTCCAAGCCCTACCGTTCCTTCGACTACTAACGCCATAGGAGAGCACCATGAAGCAGAAGTTTTTAGCCGCTAAATTGGCCCTCGTCGTCGCTGTTTCGAGCACGTTGATGGTCACGCCTGTGGAGGCTGGTATCCCCGTCATCGACGGCACCAACCTGTCGCAGAACATCATGACGGCTATCGAATCGGTGGCCCAAACGCTCAAGCAAATTGAGCAGTACAGCACCCAGCTCCAGCAGTATCAAAACCAGCTCCAGAACACGATGGCCCCGGCCGCGTATATCTGGGATCAGGCGCAATCGACCATCAACGGGTTGATGAATGCGACCAACACGCTGAACTACTACAAGAACCAGCTCGGCAGCCTGGACAGCTACATCGGCAAGTTCCAGGACGTGAACTACTACAAGGGGTCGCCGTGCTTCTCGGCTACCGGCTGCTCGGCCGCCGAGTGGACGGCCATGAAGAACGTGCAGCAGCTCGCCAGCGAGTCGCAGAAGAAGGCCAACGATGCCTTGTTCAAGGGCCTCGACAAGCAGCAAGACAACCTGACCGCCGACGCGGCGACGTTGCAGCGGCTCCAGTCCTCGGCGCAGGGCGCAACCGGGCAGATGCAGGCCATCGGCTACGCCAACCAGCTCGCCAGCCAGCAGGCCAACCAGCTCTTGCAGATTCGCGGCCTGTTGATCGCGCAGCAGAACGCGGTGGCAACCAAGATGCAGGCCGACGCCGACAAGGAAGCCCAGCAGGCGGCAGCGGCCGCACAACTGCGCCAGGGCAGCTACCGGGCCAGCCCGGCGCGCACCTGGTAAGGGGGATTCATGAAAGCAATCAAGGCTCTGTCCTTGGCCTCGGCCGCCCTCGTGGCGGCCTTGGTCGCCGGCTGCGACAACAAGCCGGCCACGGCCCCCATGCCGGAAGTGAACGACGAGAACTGCAAGCCCGAGAACATCGCCAAGATCGAGGACAAGGGCGTCCAGCAGGCTTTCTCGTCGCTGTGCTTGCGTCGTGGTGGGGAGTTCAAGCCCAGCCCGAAACGCGAATGGTGAGGTGCTGACGATGAGAATGCCAGCCAATCTAAAAACCCTCGCCCTGCCGCTGTTCGTCTGGCTGGCGTTCTTCGCGGTCGATGCCCACGCGGCCATCGACAACGCCGGCGTGTTCGATAGCGTGCTGGATCGCTACCAGGCCGCCGCGAGCGGCTGGGCCGGTGTCATCACCACGGCCGCAACCTGGCTCTTCTGGACGCTGGTTGTGATCTCGATGGTCTGGACGTTCGGCATGATGGCCTTGCGCAAGGCCGACATTGGCGAGTTCTTCGCGGAGTTCGTCCGCTTCACGATCTTTACCGGCTTCTTCTGGTGGGCGCTGACCAACGGCCCTAACTTCGCATCGTCCATCTATGCGTCGTTGCGGCAGCTCGCCGGCAACGCGACGGGCCTGGGCAATGCGCTATCGCCCTCGGGCATCGTGGACGTGGGCTTTGCGATCTTCGACAAGGTGATGGATCAGTCCTCGGTGTGGTCGCCGGTGGACAGCATGGCCGGCATCCTCATGGCCGTGGCGATCCTGGTCATCCTGGCCCTGGTCGGCGTCAACATGCTCCTGCTGCTCGCGTCGGGCTGGGTGCTGGCCTACGGCGGCGTGTTCTTCCTCGGCTTCGGTGGTTCGCGTTGGACTTCCGACATGGCGATCAACTACTACAAGGTCGTCCTGGGCGTGGCCGCGCAGCTCTTCGCAATGGTGCTCCTGGTGGGCATCGGCAAGACCTTCCTCGATGACTACTACGCGCGCATGAGCGCCGGCATCAGCCTCAAGGAAATGGGCGTGATGCTGATCGTCGTCATCATCCTTCTGGCGTTGACCAACAAGATTCCGCCGCTCATCGCCGGGATCATCACCGGCGCGAGCGTGGGCGGTGCCGGCATCGGTCAGTTCGGTGCAGGCGCTGCGCTGGGTGCCGCAGGCATGGCAGCAGCAGCGGCCGCCACTGGCGGCGCAGCTCTGGCCGCCGGCGCGGCCTCGGCCGCCGGCGGTGCCTCGGCCGTCATGGCCGCCTTCTCGAAGGCCAATGAGAACGTGTCGGCAGGCACGGACGTGATGTCGGCCTTCTCTGGTGGCGGCAGCTCGGGCGGTGGTTCAGGCGGTGGCGGTGGCGACGCCGGCACCGGCGGCACGCCCTTCGCGCAGGCTGCGGGCTTTAGCGGCGGCTCCGGTGGCGGCTCGTCGTCGGGTGGCGGTAGCACCTCGACCGGCAGCAGCTCGGGCAGCTCGAAGGGTGGCGAGAAGGGCGGCGACAAGGCCGGCGCCGGCGGCCAGGGCAGCGGCTCGACCGCCAGCACCGGCAACGGTGCGGACAAGGCCGCCAAGAACGAACCCAAGCCCGCCGGCGGGGCAGGGCAGGGGCAGCAGGGCGGCCAGCAGGCCGCGCCGGGCAGCACCGGCCCCGGCTTGCTCGCGTCGGCCGCCTCGGCGCTCGGCACGGCCGGCCGCATCGCGGCCGACGCCGGCGCGAACTTGGCGAAGGGAACCGCCGATGTTGCCAAGGCCAAGGCCGCGAGCCTGCGCGAAGCCGCAGCCGAACGGATCGCCGACACCACCGGCGGAAAGATCGCCGCCGCGATCAAGGCGCAAGGAAGCGGCACGGCCGAGAACATCGACGTGCCCGACCAGCAGCCCGCGCCGAGCTTCGGCGACAACAGCCTGGCAGGCGGCCCAGCCGATGCCGATCCCGAGTCCGAAGTAGCCGCGTTCGCCAACCGCGAGCAAGGCCGCGACGGCACAACTGCGTAACCAAGGAGAGTCCATCATGAAGAAAAAACTGTTTGCCCTGGCCGCCCTCGTGGTGGCCCTCGGATCGACCGCCGGCCCGGCCAGCGCGCAAGACGTGCTGACCGGCGACACGCGCCTGGCCTGCGAGGCGATCCTGTGCCTGTCGTCGGGCACGCGCCCGAGCGAATGCACACCTTCGCTGTCGCGGTACTTCAACATCACGAAGCGCAAGCTCTCCGACACGATCCGCGCACGCGCGAACTTCCTCCAGCTCTGCCCGGTCGCCAACCAGACGCCGCAGATGCAGTCGCTCGTGTCGGCGATCTCGCAAGGTGCCGGCCGCTGCGATGCGCAGTCGCTGAACTCGACCATGCTGGTTTGGACGGGCGGCGATGACGGCCGCACGTACATCAGCAACCAGATGCCCGACTTCTGCGCGGCCTACACCGGCCACGCCTACACCGACTTCACCAGCAGCGGCACACTGCCGCGCTATGTCGGAACGCCAGAGCGGGGCGGCTATTGGGTCGAAGCGCGGGACTATGACCGCGCCCTGGCCGAGTACAACGAACGCATCCGGCGCGAGGACGAAGAGCGCCGCCGTCAGTCCTGGCTGAACTGAGGGAGGGGAGGGCATGCCGTTCTTCGCCGATCTGCCGCCGCAGCTCCAGGAGCGCGTCGTCTGCTCGATCTCGGCCGCCGTGAAGTACGAGGTGCCGGTCAACATTGTGTTGGCCGTCGCCGAGAAAGAGGGCGGCAAGCCGGGCCAGTGGGTGCGCAACTCGAATGGCACGCATGACGTTGGCCCGATGCAGTTCAACACCGCGTACCTGGGCGACCTGGCCCGGTACGGCATCACGGCGAACGATGTGGCGGCCGCTGGCTGCTACTCGTTCGACCTGGCCGCCTGGCGGCTGCGGATGCACATCCGCAACGACAAGGGCGATCTTTGGACGAAGGCGGCGAATTACCACTCGCGCACGCCGCAGTACAACGCGGTGTATCGGGCCGACTTGATGCGCAAGGCATCGAAGTGGGCCGATTGGCTCGAAGCCCGGTTCGTCACGCTCGACGTGACGAAGGCTGGTGCCACGCCCTCGATGCCGAGCCAGGCGGCCACCGTGGCCCAGCAAGCCACGCCGGCGGCCAGGCCGGCACCAGCACCCCGGCAGGCCGCCCCGGCGGCCGCAGCAGCTCGCAGCGTGACGATGGCCGGCTATGTGCCTCGCACGGTGTCTTTCAACACTTCACGCGAGGGGTCGGCCGAGTAGGCCGGCCCTTCCGATTTAGCGGCTAAACATGGACAAATTCCACGCCTTCATGATGCGGTACACGCTGGGCTTCGGCCGGGTGCTTCAAGCCTATTGCAAGTGGGCAGAAGGACAGGCCAAGAACCAGCTCGATTTGCTTCTGTTGGGCCTTGGCCCGATCTTCGCCTTCGGGCTGCTGCTGTGGGCGCTGCCAGCATGGATTGGCAAGCCCATCGCGTTCGTGCTTTCGCTGCCGGCGCTCTACATCATCTTCCTGGTGCTGCGCGCCTACGCGATTCGCGGGGGCCGGCGCTGATGAAGGCTCTGCGGGTTCCTGATGGAACCGTCGAAGCGTTGAAGTGGCTCGCCCTGGCCTTGATGACCGGCGATCACGTCAACAAGTACCTGTTTAACGCGACGCTGCCGGTGCTGTTCGAGGCCGGCCGCGTGGCGCTCCCTCTTTTCGTGTTCGTCCTGGCCTACAACCTGGCCCGGCCGGGCACGCTCGAACGCGGCGTTTACGGCCGCACCATGTCACGCCTGGCGGTGTTCGGCGCGCTGGCCTCGGTGCCCTTCGTGGCCCTCGGCGGCCTGTACGCCGGTTGGTGGCCGCTCAACGTGATGTTCACGCTGCTGGTCGTCACGGCAACGGCCTACCTGGTCGAACGTGGCGGCAAGCTGCACCTGGCGGCCGCCGGCGTGGTGTTCCTGGTCGGCGGCAGCTCGGTCGAATATTGGTGGCCGGCCGTGGCCTTCGGCCTGGCGGTGTGGTCGTACACGCGGCGGCCGAGCTGGGCGGCCGCGGCGGTCGCGGTGCTGGCCTGCGCGGCCCTGTGGTTCATCAATCGCAACCTGTGGGCCTTGGCGGCCCTGCCGGTGCTCTTCCTGGCCTCGCGTGTGGACGTGCGCCTGCCGCGCCTGCGCTGGGCCTTCTACGCCTATTACCCGCTGCACCTGGCCGCGCTCTGGTTGATCCGCATCCCCATGAGCAAGGCCGGCTACCTGTTCTTCTGATTGGAGTCCTGCCCCATGCGAAAACCCGTTCTTCTGGCCCTCTCCCTGGCGTTCCTGGTCAGCGCGCAAAGCGCACTGGCCGCCGGCGACGCCGGCAACTTCGGCACGCCGATCAAGTCGGGCGTGTCGGTGTCCTTCCCCGACAGCAGCGCGACGTTCCAGCCGACGCCCGAGGCCCTGGAGCTGCTGGCCGACGCCAGGAATGCGGCAATCATCTACATCAGCGGGCGCACCAGCACGCTACGGCCTAGCGCGGCCGACGAGGCCCTTGCACTGCGCCGTGCCCTGTCGGCCAGGTCGTACCTGGTGGCGCGCGGCGTCTCGCCGCTCAAGATCATGGTGAACTTCGCATCGGCCGCCGACTTCGTGGCCGACAACTCGACGGCCGAGGGCCGGCGCGAGAACCAGCGCGTGGACATTGAGGTGGTCTACATCCCCACCTACTGAGCGATCCGGCATCGCCATTTTTGGCGGTGCTGCAGGTCGCTCCAGCAGCTCGGCATCGTCGTCTCTGACGATGCAGGCCCGGCCGGCTTCCCTTGACAGCATCGCCATTTCTGACGATGCTGGCCAAGTCCCCGATTTACTCCAGGAAGAAGGCCATGAGATACCCCGGCGGCAAGGGCGGTGCCGGCGTCTACCAGACGATCATCAACAACATCCCGCCTCACGACACGTACATCGAAACGCACCTGGGCGGCGGGAACATCCTGGAGCGCAAGCGCCCGGCTGCGCGTAGCATCGGGATCGACATTGACCGCGAGGTGATCCAGGCGTGGCAGCAGCGCGAAATGCCCGGCCTGGAGCTGCATTGCGGCGACTCGGTGGCCTGGCTGGAAGGCCACGCCTTCACCGGCCGCGAGTTCGTCTATGTCGATCCGCCCTATGTGATGGACAGCCGGCGCGGCGGCAAGCTGTACCGGCACGAGTACGACGACGCCGACCACGTGCGGCTGCTCGACGTGTTGGCCGGCCTGCCCTGTGCTGTGATGGTGTCGGGCTACGACTCTCCGATCTACGACAGCTCGCCCCTGGCGACCTGGCGCACCATCGAGTTCAACGCGATGACGCGCGGCGGCATCGCCATTGAACGGCTCTGGATGAACTACCCGGAGCCGGACGCCCTGCACGATCTGCGCTACCTGGGCAGCAACTTCCGCGAGCGCGAGCGCATCAAGCGGAAGAAAGCCCGCTGGCAAGCGAAGCTCGCCAAGCTCGACCCGCTGGAGCGGGCCGCCATCATGGAATGCCTGCGCGAGCTGGAAGCTGCCGAGTAGGTGTCAACCAAAACGGCCAATTATTCGGTAGATCGCCGCTCGGTCGATCTACAAAATGGACGAAACAGGAGATTGACTATGACCTTCATCGCACCCCCTCAATTTTGGGAAGAGCGTCGCGCCCAGCTCGGCACAAAACCGGATCGTGAATTAGCCGCGTTGTGGGGCGTTCCCATTGCTCAAGTTAAAAAGCATCGTGAGCGACACGGCATCGCAGCCTGTAAACCTACCTATGCGATAGCTCCGGCAACCTGGACAGCAGAGCAAGACGCCATGCTGGGAAGCATGCCCGATACCGAAACAGCAGCCGCGCTCGGAAACATCGACCCGCAGGCCGTCAAGGCCCGTAGAAAAGAGCTTGGCATCCCATCGTTCGCGGATCAGGTTAGCGCCAGAAAACAGGAAAAAGAAGATCGCGCGTTTGAGAACATGCAATGGCCGCCTGAGCTACTGGCAGAGCTTGGAAAGCGGTTCGACCACTATCTTGCCGACCGCTTTGGAATCCCGGAATGGATGGTGCGCCGAAAACGCGCGGCTCTAGGCATCAGCGAGGAACCGTTTTCGCACTTGTATGAGACTGCTCCTGGCTCATCGCCCACACCCGCTTGACCTGGCTTTCGCTGCATCCGGCCAGCCTGGCCGTCTCCGGGATGCTGTGGCCTGCCGTGCGCAGGGCCACGATCCGATCATGCACCTTCGTGTTCGGCTTGCGGCCGGTGAAGCGGCCGGCGCTCTTCGCCAGCTCGACTCCCTGCCGCCGCCGCCCGCTTTTCGATCATGGCCCCGGTGCAGGCCGCCTATGACGCCTACCAGGCCACGGCAAGCCGGACGCAGAACACGATGGACAGCATCGAGGCCGAGCTACGCGAACCCGTGACGGCCGAACGCCGCGAGCTGCTGGCGGTGTCGCTTGCAGTAGCCCGCGCCCGCGAGGCGGCCGCGCTGGGCAAGCTACAGGCGGAATCGGCCCTTGCGCAGTTGAAGATGGCCGACTTCAACGCCACCAGGTAAGGCACAACCAGTAATGAAAAGGGCGGCCAGTTGGCCGCCCTTTTCACGTCCGGGCCTGCATCGTCAGGAATGGCGATGAGATCCACCGCGGCGGCCGCCATCGCCGGAAATGGCGATGCTGGCCAGCTCCTCGCCTTCCAAGGTTTCGCAGGCTGGCCACT
Source organism: Achromobacter xylosoxidans (assembly GCF_002192695.1). GTDB lineage: Bacteria > Pseudomonadota > Gammaproteobacteria > Burkholderiales > Burkholderiaceae_B > Achromobacter > Achromobacter xylosoxidans_C. Next base: position 22,829 of record NZ_MTLG01000023.1, on the reverse strand, counting down.
CGCGGCCAACGGCTGGCGCATCGACCCATTCCCGTTCTTCGGGCGGTAGCGGCTGCGAATAGTCGGATTCGGCCAGCAGCTCATCGAGCGTGTAGCGCGCGCGGCTCATCGGCGGGCCTCATCGAGCCAGGCCAGCGTTTCAGCTTCGCGGGCGGCCACGCGGGCCACCAGCTCGCGCACCAGGGCGGCCAGGCTCATGCCGTGCGCTGCCGCGACGGCGGCAGCTTCGGCTTTCACGTCAGCAGGAACGGCGGCGCTGATGGTGGCGACCTGGTTCATACGGCCAAATCCAGCGGCAAATCGGAAATGTCTTTCAGGCGCTTGCCATCGACCATCACGGCCAGCATGTCGGCCGCGTCTGTCATGCCCAAGGCTTCTACCGTGGCTTGCAGCTCATACAGGGCAAAGTGATAAACGCAATCAATGTCCCCGGTTCCCAGGGCGATAGAAGCAAGGCGGCTTGGTGTCGGTTCGGCCGTGACGACCACCACATGAGGCAGGCGGCCCTTGCGGTTGCGCACCAGGTTCAACGCTTCGGAACGGGCGTTCTGCGCCCGGTCGCTGCGAATCGTCCATTTGCATGAAATGCTGGCGTGCAGCAGCGGCAGGCCGCCGTTTTTCTTGCGCAGGCTGGCAAGCGTGGTCACGTTGTCATCGACCAAGAACGCGGGCGCATTGATGGCGCTGTCGTCCTCGGTGTCGCGCACCACCACAATATCCGGCGTGATGGTGTAGTCGCTGCCCAGGGCGGCCGCCAGTTCGGCATCGGCCTTGGCGGCCCGGTCGAGCGCGACCAGATGCGCGTATTGCTCATAACGGGCAATTTCCAGGCGGTTGCGCCCGGAGACTTGATGCACATCCCAGGTTCCGGGGCGAAGGTGGCCGAGCTTTAGGAAGGTTTCACGCACGAAGGCCGCGCAGGTGCCTTCAAACTGGTTGCCCGAAGTCTGGCCCGCGATGCGCTCGCCAATGGTTTCGGCCTTGAGCAGATCGGCAATGCCCTTGGCAATCGCCTTGCTTGTGGTGTTGCTGCTGTCGGCGTTGCTCACCACTCCCGCGCTGTTGATGGTCAGCGTTGTTTGCAGCAGCGAAGCATGGAACGCCTTGCGGGCTTCGAGGAAATCGGCCTCTGCACTCATCACGCCACCTTGTAGATGCGCTGGACGGACAGAGCGGCGAAGATTTGCCGGGCCACGGCGGCGGCCACTGGTGGCGGGAAGGCGTTGCCGATCTGGCGATAGGCGGCTGTCTTGCGGCCGGAGAATTGCCAATCATCGGGGAAGCCTTGAATGCGGGCCGTCATGCGCGGCGTCAGGCGCGGCATACCCACAAAGTCGCGGGGCGGTGCATCGTCCCACAGGCCCATGCCATCGACGCCTAGCGCGGCCCAGGCACGTTTTGCGCGGGTCGGCCCAAGGTCAGGCCCGCCATGTTTTTTGGAGCCGCCAACCAGCGTAGGTGCAATGGCATTTGCTTGTTCTCGCCAGCGGTCAGCGCCGCGCCAGCCATTCGCGGCCATGAGATCGTGCAGCAGCTCGCCCACGGTCGGCGGGTTGTTTGGCAGCGGTTCCGGCCAGGAGAAGCCGCTAGCCAGGTCTTTGCGGATGCCGACGAACACCACGCGCGGGCGCAGTTGTGACACGCCGTAATCCGAGGCGTTGAACAGCCGCCAGCCGGGCACATAGCCCAATTTCTTGAGCTGCTTTTCTACCTTGTTCCGGTAGTCGTCAAAGACGGCATCGAGCAGGCCACGCACGTTTTCCAGCATCACGGCTTGCGGGCGGCACTCATCGACCAGGCGGATAGCTTCGGGGAACAAGTCGCGCTCATCCTTCGCACCGAGCTGCTTTCCTGCCTTGGAGAACGGCGGGCATGGCACGCCACCGGCTACCAGGTCGATGCCTTGATAGGGGCGGCCATCGAAGCGGCGCAAATCGTCCTCAATGACGTTCCAGGCGGGACGGTTCAGCCGCAGCGTGGCGCAAGCGGCCGGTTCCAGTTCGACCAGGGCCGCATGATCGAAGCCAGCCATTTCCAGGCCGAGCGCCTGGCCCCCTGCCCCTGCGCACATTTCCAAAGAATTGAATTGGCTCATATCGCTTTTCTCTTGGTTGATTGACGTGGCTTTCTGGCTGCCGGTGCCGCGAACATATCCGGTTGTAAGCCGCCTTGGTGCCTGTCGGCGAACGCCTGCATGAACTCGCGCAGCACTTCCGACGCCTTCCGGTTTTCAGCCAGACAGGCCCCTTGGAACGCCTCTCGGAGTTCCTTTTCAACACGGATACGGAGGCCAACGTCTTTGCTCGACATAAGGCGACAGTATCGCATGGATACACAATTGTGTATCCAAAAAATCGCTATCACGTCGCATAAATCCTAAGTTTTGCGACACGCCATGCCCTTGTCATTTTCAGAAGACGACTGCACCAGACAACGCGGTTTGAAGGCTGTTGTGCAGTCGTCTATTGAACGAACAGTATCAGGAGTCCGCTGCACGAATGATGACCTCAAGCCGGTTCTGGTCGCGCTGGCGACCGATCAGCCCCTGGATGTGCGATACCGCGACCACGATCTTTCCGGCGATTGGGCGGGCTACCGCGAATGCCACATCAAGCCCGACCTGCTGCTGATCTACCGCAAGTCCGACGCCGACACCCTGCGACTGGCGCGGCTTGGCTCCCATAGCGAGCTGTTCGGCTGATGCCAGTCGCCTTGTCCGCCAAACGATCATTAGGCGGCCAAACCGGACACCTGTCCGAAAACATCTTGCGCAACGGGATGACGGACAATAAGATAGGCGGACGGTATAACGGACAAATGGGCGGAAATGGCACTCATCGGCTATGCGCGGGTATCGACGGCGGAACAGGACACCGCCTTGCAGACGGATGCGCTGCGCAATGCAGGCTGCGAACGGGTTTTCGAGGACACGGCATCCGGGGCCAAGGCAGACCGGCCCGGCTTGGCCGATGCGCTGGCTTATCTGCGCGATGGCGATGTGCTGGTCGTCTGGCGGCTGGATCGGCTTGGCCGCTCCCTGCCGCACCTGATTGAGACGGTCGGCAAGCTGGAAGCACGGGGCGTCGGCTTCCGCTCGTTGACTGAAAACATCGACACCACCACGCCGGGCGGACGGCTCATCTTCCATGTGTTCGGTGCGCTGGGCCAGTTCGAGCGCGACCTGATCCGCGAGCGCACCAAGGCCGGGTTGACCGCTGCCGCCGCACGCGGGCGCAAAGGCGGACGCAAGCCGGTTGTCACTGCCGACAAGTTGCAACGAGCGCGGGAGCTTGTCGCCAACGGCTTGAATGTCCGCGAGGCCGCCGCACGCCTCAAGGTAGGAAAAACCGCTCTCTACGCTGCCTTGCAGGCGGCCAGTTCTGGCAGTGCAGCCGACTCCTGATATTTCGTGCAGTCGCCTTCTGAAAACGACATTATCTTGGCCGGGTCGTTTTTGCCGGGTCTAAATGGCCGCTGTGGATCTCATCGTCAGAAATGGCGATGCGAGCTCCAGGCGGGCAGGGCGGCCGCCATCGCCGGAAATGGCGATGCTGCAGCTCGACGTGCGCGGGCCTGGTGGCATCGTCGGATGCGGCGATGCTCGAGCAAAAAAAAGCCGCCTCGGGGTGCGAGGCGGCGATGACTGCCGGCGGTCAGGGAGGGAGGAAACCGCGCTGTGTGGTTGCAGCCTTCCCGGACTTTAGCCGATGCGTGCAGCGCGGCGAGGGCGTTCCGGCTGCTGCTGTTGCTTCTCCGCACGCTCCTGGCGCTGCTCCTGCTGTTGCCGGCGGCCTTCCTCGATCAGCACCTGGCCCACGGCCGCGCCGACCTGGCGCTTGAGGCCATCGCGGCCCAGCTCGCTCTTGTTCGCCAGGTCGTTGAAGTCGGTGAAGCCCTTGGGGTTCGCCTGCTGCTCGCCCGGCGCGAAGATCGGGAAGATGGCCTTGCCGCCTACGGCCTTCGCGGCTTCCTCGGCCTTGGCGCGGCCGGGGTTGTGGCCGCGCTCGATCTCCTGGGCCTTGTCGTCGTCGCCGGCGATCACGATGGGCTTGTCGGGGAACTTCTCGCGCAGGGCGCGGGCCACGTGCGGCAGGTTGCCCGAGTCGAACGCGGCCACGGTGGCATGCCCCAGCCCTTCGGCCAGGCTCGCCGCCGTGGCGTAGCCCTCGGAGATCACCAGCGCCGGCGCTGCGGCCAGCGCATCCATGCCGCCAACCGGGTGGAAGCATCCTTCCTTCTTGCTGTCCTTGGCGAACCGTTTGGTGCCGTCCTCCTGGATGTACTGCATCGTCCACTGCTTGCCGTCCGCGTCGAAGGCGGGGATGTAGGTTTTCTGGCCCTCGCGGTCGGTGAACACGCCGGCGTGGGCCTCGATGCCCTTGGCTTGCAGGTAGGGCGTCGGCTGCTCGACCGGCACCAGGTCGGCCATCTGGCGGCCTACGCGCTGCGCGGTGGCTTCCTGGAGCTTGTCTTGCTCGGCCGCACGCTGGGCCAGCTTCTCGGCCGCCTCGGCCTGGAGCTTGGCCTTCTCCTGGTCGCTCAAGGCGTAACCCTTGCTCTTCCAGGTAATGTCCGTGCCGGTCTTGTTGTTGATGATCCGGCCGGCCGGGTGGCCGTCCAGGTGGCCGACATAGAAGCCATCGAGCGCGCCCTTCTTGCCACCCTCGACCGGCACGCGATGCCGCTTGCCGTCCATGATCGGGTGATCGCCCTGGGCGTTGCTGCCGGTGAACAGGCCGGCGCTGCGCATGGCCTCGGCGAACTCTTCCCTTGGCGTCATCGCTGGCCCCTGCTGGGCCTGCACGTTCTCGGGCTTCCACCGCTCCAGCTTCGCCATGTCGGCACGCGGGCCGGCATACCAGGACTTCGCGGCCTTGTCCCAAAGCGCACCGGCGGCCTTGGCGGCGTTGCGCTGTTCGTATGGCACGGCGAGGTACTGGCGGGCCTCCTGCGGGGCCGTGGCGGCCTTCTGGCCGCCGGCATGGGCTTGCGGAGCCTCTTGGGCCTTGCGAGGCTCCACGGCCGCCGTAGCGGCTCCCTGTGCCCACTTGGCGAAGGGGGCCGCATCCACTCCCGCCGGCACGTACCAGGACTGTTCCTTGCGATCCCAGCGCGCTCCGAGCTGCTTGGCCTCGTCCTTCTCCTTGAACGGCACGTTGATGAACTGGCGTTCGCCACTTGCGGCCCTCTGCGCGGCCTTGGGCTGCTCGGCATCGCGCTGGCTGGTCTTGGCTTGCTCGGCCGCAACGAATGCCCTGGCCTCCAGCGCCTTGCGCGCCTCTTTAGCGGCTGAAATGTCCTCGTCGGTGCTGTTCGGATCGCGGCGAACGCGATCCTCTTGCACGCGGGCAACGCGGGTGGCTTTCTCGTACTGGTCGGTTTGGGCGTTGGCGTCGATCAGCGCCAGGCGGTCGGCCAGCTCGTCGGCCTCGCCGAGCGTGCGGGTCGCGGTGAGGTAGGCAAACGCATCTTCGCCGGGCTGCGCATCGCCCTTGCGGGCGTACAGGTGGTAAGCCTCGGGCGTGTCGCCCACGGCGGCGGATTGCAATTCGCCGTCGCGCTCGATCACGCCGACAACCCGCACTTCACCCGTCCAGTCATGGGGCAGGGTGAAGCCCAGCGCGTTGTCGGCCGCCGTGTCGAATGCCTGGCGGTCGCGCTCGCGTGAATTGGTGTTGCCGGTCTTGAGGTCAAGGAAGGTCGCAGCCACCACGGCATCGGGCCGCCGGTTCTCGATGAGGTCATTCATCGCCGCGTTGATCTTGTCTTGCAGCGGTTCGGGGTCGAAGGGCAGTTCGTGGCGCGTCCAGAACTCGTTTTGGGTGTTCATGGGCTGCATGCTGTCCAGCACGTCCAGGGCGCGGTCGATCTGCTCCAGGCTCGCGCTTTCGAGCAAGCGCCCGATGGTGCCTTGCTCGACGTGCTTCAAGGCCCACGCCTCGGCGTCCTGCTGTTGCTTGCCCGCCTGCTGCATGGCCGCGATCCTGACGCCATAGGAATCCTGAATCGACTTCTCGGCCCTGGCGGCGGCGCTCGTCGCCAGCTCGGCCGCCTGGGCCGCCGTCGCGCCGACCGGGATCAGCACGCCGTCCGCGCCGGTGACGTTGCGGCCCTCGCTGGTGTACTGGAACTGCAAGGTGCGGTTGATCCCGTCGCCGTCGGTGATGAAGGCCAGCGCGTCATTGCGGCCGTTCACCGTGTCGAAGGGCTTGGACGCGATGGCGATGCCATCGCCACGCTGCCAGCCGGCCGCCTCCAGGGCGGTCGCCACGGCTTCGTTCTGCGCTTCCGGTGTCTGCATGCTGGCCTCCTGACTTGCAACGGTTTCGCGGGCCTCCCGCACGGCTTCGCGCCAAGTGTCGGACGCGGCCACGAAGGCATCGCCGGCCTTCTGCACGGCTTCATCGTCGTGGCGAGGCTTGTAGCGGGCGTCCCCGGCGTTGTCCTCGCCATAGGCCCGGACAAGCTCACGCTGGAAAGCCTCGTCGGCGGCCTTCATAGCCTCGTACTGGCTTGCCGTGCGCTCGGCCACGGTCTGCACCTGGTCGCCCGGCTGATGGCCCAGCTCGGGCGCGGGCACCGCGTCGGGGAACTTCTCCACCAGGTCGGGGTATTCGGCCAACACCGCCGCCGGCGGGAAGCTGCTGCCCGGCAGGTTCGCGCTGCGGCTCTCGGGCGTGTTGAGGTATAGGGCGTTATTCACCGCGCCGCGATGCACGTCCGCGATGGCTTCCTCGGCCGTGGCGGCATCGGAGAAGGCCGAATAGTCGCCGTGCCTCACTTCCCACTTCCGGCCGTGGTTCATCAATTCCTGCGCGGTCGCCTGGCTGGCAAACTGCGCCAGGGTCAATTCGTGCGGCTGCTGCTGTGCCTGGCTCTGCTGCTGGTCTTGCTCCTGAACCTGCTTTTGCTCGAAGGCGAGCACGTAATCGTGAATCTTCTCGGCGTCGGCGGCGGCGCGGAACACTTCCAGCGGTTCGTCTTGCAGCGCCTTGATCCAAGAACCGACATAGGCGGCGTGTTGGCCCGGATCGTGGCCGATGCCCAGCTCGTCGCCCAAGATCATCGAAGCGATCTCGGCCCGCAGCTCTTCCTTGGCGTAACCCTCGCTCCCGAACGGGTGCGCCAGGTCGCGGTCAAGCCGCGAGGCGTGGCCCGTCCAGTGGCCCAGCTCGTGCAGGGCCGTCGCGTAGTAGTTGTCGGCGCTGGGGAACTGGCCCCGGTCGGGAAGGTGGATGCTGTCGGTCGCCGGCCGGTAGAAGGCGCGATCACCAGGCGCGTGCGTGATCGACGCGCCGGACGCTTTCAGGATGTGCTCGGCGCGCTCGACGGCGCTCCAGGTCTGTTCCTTCTTCTGGATCGGCGGCAGGCCGTCGATCTGCTCGGCGTTGAACACCGTGGCGAAGAACACGCGCGGGCGTTCGAGCTGCACGGTTTCCTTGACCGGCTCGCCCTTCGCGTTGAGAACGGGCCGGCCGCTCTCATCGACCTTGTTCTGTTCCTCGCTGAATTTCCAGTATTGAACGGGCGTGCCCTTCTCGCCCTTGCGTACCTGCGCGCCCACGGCGGCGGCCTGCTTGTAGGTCATCCAACGGCCATCACTGCGGCCCTGGGCCATCAAGTGAATGGCGTTGATGCCCTTGTACCGCTTGCCGGTGGTCGGGTTCATCGGCAAGTAGGCGTTCGGCTCGCCAGGCTCCCACGGTCGTTGCCACGGTGCGGTGCCGGCCTTGAGCTGCTCGATCAGTTTTTCGGCAACGACTTCATGAAATGGCTTCTTCGGTTCCATAGTTTCATCCCTTCGGAATAGTTCGTTGATCTGCGGAAAGGTCTGCTGCGTCCTGGAACGGTCGTGAAGGCCATCGGCGACCATGCACACGATGTTGTGCAGGTCGGCGGATTGCATGGGCCTCACGCGGGCGATGCAGGTTTCCATGAATGACTGCTCGCCGCGCTCGCGCACGTGGGCCTGGCCCACGTGCTGGCCGGGCGCGAGGGTTTCGCAATGCAGCGCCCATACCTCTTCGGCCCGCACGTCCATCGACGTGCCGGCATAGCGGCGGTTGATGTCCTCCCAGCGGTCTTTCATGCCGGGCTGTTCGCGGGCGGCGATGATGCCGTCCAGCAGGGCGCGCTTCTCGGCCGGCGCGAAGGTGTTGGCCCCGTAGTGGCCCAGCACTTCATGCCGCAATGTCACCAGCAGGTCGGCGGCGTCGTCCATGTTCCCAAGGGGCACGTCCACGCGGCCACGGTACGAACGGCCGTTGTGGATTTGCTCCTTCGACAGATAGCCGCCCTTGAGGTCTGCCGGAACTTCCGCTGCGCGGTGGCCGTACAGCTCGCCGGTGCTCTCGCGGAAGTGGTAGATCAGCTCCAACGCGCCCGGATAGTCTCGGGTGAACGCCAGGGTGGCGGCCTGCGCCTCGGCCTGGATGATTGGCATGGGTTAGCCCTCCTGTGGCTTCTTGCGCGCGATGGCCTCGTCCAGCGACTCGCCCGGCTTCCAGTCGTAGAGGCTGCGGACGTTGGCCGTATCCACGAAGGCGGGCAGGTCGGCCGCCGGCTCGCCCTCGGTGATGAAGGCCGGGGCCTGGTCGTCGCCCTGCGAGGCCAGGGCGGCCAGGTCGTCGCCGCTCTCGGCGGCGTCCTGCTCGCTCAAGGCGTCCTCCACGAACGCGCCGGCGCGTTCCGCTTCCTCCGGGTCGAACTCGGCCTGATAGCCGGGCGTGGCCGCGTCGGTCAGCTTCTCGCGCAGCGCGCCGGCGGCTGCTGCGTTGTCGTCAATGGCGGGCAGCTCGGGCAGCACGTCATCGGCCTGGGTGGTGGTTTGCTGGTTCATGGTCATGCTCCTTCGTCTCGGTGGTTACTCGGCAGCGGGGCCGTTGCGGCCCTTGCTGTAGTCGGGCCGACCTTTCAGGTCGGGATAGGTCTGCTTGCACGTGGGGAAGTTGGCGCAGCCCCACCAGAATTGCCCCTTCTTCTTGCTGGGCCGCCGCGACAAGCCGGTGCCGCAGGCCATGCACTTGTGCAGGGACGACACCGGCGCGGCTTCCTTGCCGCCGGCGATGCTCACGGCTCCGCTGTTGGCCTTCGTCACCTGGTCGCGGATGAACTGCTCTTGCTTCGTGATGAAGGCGTCCAGGGCCGCCGTGCCCAGCTCGACGCCCTTCAACATGCGTTCGTAAAGGGCGGTCAGCACCGGGCTTCGCACCACCTCGGGCAGCGCGTCGATGACGCTGCGGCCCAGCGTCGTGCTGACGATCTGCTTGCCCTTGGTTTCCAGGAACGCGCGGCGTTTCAGCTCGGAAATGATGGATGCGCGCGTGGCGGACGTGCCGATGCCGTCGCCTTCGCGCAGCATCTTCTTGTGCTCCGGGTCGCTCACGAACTTGTGGATGTTCTCCATCGCGCGAATCAGCGTGCCTTCGGTGAAGCGCGCCGGCGGCTTGGTTTTCGCATCGCGCCGGGTGGCCTCGGTGCAGGTCACACCGTCGCCTTGCTTCATCACCGGCAGGGTCTGCGCGCCGTTTTCGTCGTCGCCTTCCTTGGCGTCCTCTTCGTCGGCCTGGTCGAACACGTCACGCCAGCCGTTGCGCGTGACCACCTTGCCGGACGCGGCGAAGTTTTCGCCGGCGATCTCCACGCCGACCGTGGTTTGCATGTACTCGTGCAGCGGATAGAACTGCGCCAGGTAGGCGCGGACGATCAGCTCGTAGATGTTGCGCTCGCGTTCGCTCAAGCCGGCCTTGCTGCCCTTCTGCATGGTCGGCACGATGCCGTGGTGCGCCGTGATCTTCGAGTCGTCCCACGTCTTGGACTTGATGCGCGGGTCGGCACCATCGACCAGGCCGGCCAGCTCGGGGTTCACGTGCTTGACGGCCTCCAGGACGCGCGGCGCGTCGGCGTGCTGCGACTCCGGCAGGTAGGCGCAGTCGGTGCGCGGGTAGCTGGTCAGCTTGTGCGTCTCGTAGAGCGCCTGGCAGGTGTTCAGCACGTCCTCGGCGCTGTAGCCGTACCGCGCGGACGCCAGCGCCGTAATGTCCGACAGCGCGAAGGCCAGCGGCTGGTTCTTCTTCTTGGCTTCCTGCTTGTAGGTGGCGATGGTGCCCGGTTGGCCCTTGACGGCGGCCACCAGGGCATCGGCGACGGCGGTATCGACAAGGCGGCCTTCGCTGTCCAGGCCGGCTTGATCTTCCTTCGCCTTCCAGGCGGCCATAAACGTGCCGCCTTCGTGCTGAATCGCTGCGCGGATCGTGTGATACGGCACCGGCTTGAAAGCCTCGATTTCACGGTCACGATTCACGACCAGGGCCAGCGTCGGGGTCTGCACCCGGCCCACGGTCAGCAAGGCCCTGGAACCGCCGCGCTGCGCCCGCAAGGTGTAGGCGCGGCTTAGGTTCATGCCGATCAGCCAGTCGGCCCGCTGCCGGCCGCGTGCGGCGTCGGCCCAGCCCTTGTACGTGGTGTTGTCCTTCAAGGCGGCCAGGCCGCGCTTGACGGAAACCGAATCCTGGGCGGACACCCAAAAGCGGCGCGTCGGCTTGCTGCTCTTGAAGTGCTCCAGCACCTCATCGACCAGCAACTGGCCTTCACGGTCGGGGTCGCCGGCGTTGACGATCTCCTTGGCCTCTTTCAGCAGCTTGCCGATCACGGCGAGCTGCTTCTTGGCATCGTCCTTCGGGTGAAGAATCCAGGTCTGCGGGATGATGGGCAGATCATCGACGCGCCATAGCTTCTTGCCCGATTTCCCGGTCGGCACGTCGTCGGGCGTGTACTCGTCCGGGTCGGCCTGCTCCAGCATGTGCCCGAAGCACCAGGTCACTTTGTCGCCGCCGCATTCGATGTAGCCGTCGCCCTTGCCGGTGACGCCCAGCTCGCCGGCGATGGCCTTGGCGACAGATGGTTTTTCCGCGATGAACAGTCGCATGGTGGTTTCCTCCCCTACCAGGTGATGACCGGACGGATCACGGTCTGAACTTGAGAACGGTTGATGGGGCCGAAGTAGCGCCCGTCGAAAGACGTGTCGCTCACGTCCGACATAAGCAGCAGCTCGGCGCTGCCCAGCGTGTAGGTGCTGGCCTGGAAGCGCGGCAGGGGCCGCCCGGACTTGTCGGCCTGGATCGGCTTGCTGTGGGCCAGCAGCTCGCCATTCACACGCACGCCGTCATCGGCCACCGATACGGCATCGTCTTTAGCGGCTAAAACGCGCTTCATCATGTAGCCGTAGTCGCCAGGGCAGAACCCGGCCCCGATGTAGCCCCTTTCCTTGGCGTCATCGAACACGCCGACCTTCGGCGGGCACCAAAGCACGTAAGCGCCCTTCTCCACCGGCGCGCTGCTCGTCCAGTACAGGCCGACCGGAATGCTCTTGGTGGTGTTGATGCGGGCACCGGCGGCATAGCCGCCAGCGGCCAGCACCAGGGCGGCCACGCCGGCGATGGCAACGCCGGTCGTGATGCGTTTCAGGATGCGGCTCATATCGTGATGCCCTCCCCTGCCTCGACAACCTGACGCAGCCGGTCGGTGGCCTTCGGCGCGGGGATCGCGGCCCGCGCCTGAAACACCGGGTCTTTGAAGTACAGCGGCTGCTTGCCGTAGATGGCCGGGTAGCCGGCGACGTAGATCACCATGTCGCCGGCTTCCTCGATCTCGCCCTTGTCGTTCTTCTTTGGCCCCGGCATCCGCAGGCACTCATCGGGCGTCAGCAAGGGGCGCTGCACTTCCTGGTAGGTGCGCGACACCTGGCCCAGCATGGCCGCCGTGCGGCGGCCGCTGGTCGTGATCTGCTCCTTCACCACGGTGGTCTGCCCGGTCAGTCGGGACAGGTGTTCGGCTGTCTCGACGCGGTTGGGCGGGTAGGCGTTCTGCACGTGGCAGTTCGACGTGATGCTTTCGTCGTGGCCGTAGCCCGTCTCGCGGCTGCGGAGCTGGTTAATGTCCTGGCAAATCAGGTAGCACTTGATGCCGTAGCCGGCGACGAAGGCCAGCGACTCTTGCATGATCTCCAGCTTCCCGAGGCTCGGGAACTCGTCCAGCATCATCAGCAGGCGGTGCTTGTAGTGGGCCACCGGCCGGCCGTTCTCGAAGTCCATCTTGTCGGCCAGCAGGCGCACGATCATGTTCACCATGACGCGCACCAGCGGCCGCAGGCGGGCCTTGTCGTTGGGCTGGGTGACGATGTACAGGCTCACCGGGTCGTCGGAGTGCATCAGGTCTTTGATGCGGAAGTCCGACCGGCTCACGTTGCGCGCCACCACGGGATCGCGGTACAGGGCCAGATAGGATTTGGCCGTGGACAGCACCGATCCCGCTTCCTCTTCGGGCCGATCCATCATGTCGCGGGCCGCCGATCCGATGGCGTGGTGGTTCTGACCGTCCACGTGCCCGTAGGTGGTCATTTCCATCCATAGCTCGCCAATGTCCCGGTTCGGGTCGGCCAGCATGGCATCGACCGATGGCAGCGTGGCCGTGCCGCCCTCGTTCCTGGCCTTGTAGAGCGCGTGCAGGATGACGCCGACCAGGAGCGCGAAGGCGGTCTTTTGCCAGTGCGAATCCAGGCCCTTGCCGTCCGGGTCAACTATCAGAGTTGCTAGGTTCTGCACGTCGCCGACTTCGGCCTCGGTGCCGACGCGGATTTCATCCAGCGGGTTCCAGCACACGCCGCCCGAGCTGCTGGCCGGCTCGAAGCGCAGCACCTTGTTCTTGGCGTGCTTCTGCCTCCAGCCGGCGGTCAGTGCCCACAACTCGCCCTTCAAGTCGGTGATGACGCTGCTTGCGCCCCACGAAAGCAGGGTCGGCACCACCAGGCCGACGCCCTTGCCGCTTCGGGTCGGGGCGTAGGTCAGCACGTGCTCGGGGCCGCTGTGTCGCAGGTAGAAGAAATTGCCGTCCTTGTCCTGCCAGCCGCCGACATAGACGCCGGTGGCGGTGGGCGCGTCCTTGCCGGTGACGATCTCCAGGACGTTCCGCTCGCGCGGCAGCAGGCCGGCGGCCTGAATGTCCTTCTTCTCGGCCCAGCGGGCCGAACCGTGCAGGTACTCGTTCGCCTTCGAGCTGTTGGACGTGACGACTTTCGCCACGGCCACGCCCAGCAGGCCCACGGTGGCAGTCACCATGCCGATGCTGCCGGCCCGCATGATCTCGTCGGGGTACTGGCTGTACCACTTCGCCGACCAGTTCAGGATCGACCAGGGCGCGTACACGTGCCCAAGGTTGGCCCCGAGGCTCGCGTGATACTGGAACGTGTAGGCGAAGAACTGTGTCGCGGCCTGGAGGCCGCCGACCAGGGATACCCCGCCGAGGATCGGCAAGAGCTTGGGGGTCTTTGCCTTTGCGCTGCGAACCTGCGGCCCCACGGCGTTGTTCATCTTGATCTTCATGGCTTCGCCTCCTGCCCCTTCGGGGTGTTCTTGTCGATCAGTTCAAGCCAGTTCTTCGGGTTCTCGGTCGGCGCGATGCCACCGCCAGCAGGCGAACGGCGCGCGCATAGACCGGCGAAGCTCTCGCGGGTCGCCCTGTCCTCGATCCTCTTGATCGCCTCGATCTGGCAATTGGCATCGTTGACCTCGGGCATCGGCGAGCCGGTCGGCTTGCTATCGCAGCCGGCCAGCAGGGCCGCCGCGAGAACGGCAAGCAACAGTGCTTTTTTCATCTACTCCTTCCTTTCGACGTTTTGATGGAGCCTTTCGGCGTGATCGTCACGGCATCGCCGACCGCGATGCGCGACAAGCGCCGGGCCGTGGCCTGGTCAATGGGCATCACCATGACCTCATCGCCTCGTTTCAACAGGGCCAGCGCCTGGCCCTCGATGTTGCGGACGCCCTGGAAAGCAAGGGCACCGTCGCCGTCAGTATATCGCGCGTGCTTCGGTATATCGAAACCTTTTGAGCGTTTCGCCTCGCGTTCCGCGATGTACTTATCCGCCGCAGCAAGGCCCGGCGGCGCGGTTGCTACCCCTGTTCCTGGCCGAGAAATTCCCCGTCGCAGTTGGTGATCTGGCTGGGTTCCTTGCTGCTCCAGGTGACGAGGAACATCACGCGGCAATAGCACTTCACTTCCGCCGGCGATGCGAACCACACCGAGTTGGGACAGCGTTCGCAAACGGTGCTGGCTTTGGGGCGGCGGGACTCGTCCAATGCGTCCAATGTCGGGCTTCCGGTGGACGGCTCCGGCGTGAACGCCGGCGGCGTCGGTTCGCCCGGCACCTGGTCGCCCGAAGCCTGCTCGGGCGATGGCGACGGGTCGGGCAGCGTCGTCGTGGGCAGCGGCTCGCTGTCCAGGGCCGCCAGGGCCGCGTCCAGCTCGTCCTCGATGTTCTGCGGGTCGCTGGTCGGCTCGCTCGGTTCGGTCGGGTCGCTCATGGGTGTTCTCCTTCTTCAATAGCGCAAGCCGCCGGCTCTCCAGGGCCGGATCGGCGAACGTGATGGGTAGCTGGGAATCAACGGCCGCGCGGATGACCTGCGCCTTGAATTGCGTGGTGCCGTTGACGGTGATGCGGCTGCCGTAGCGTTCCATCGCCAGCCGTAGAGCTTCTTGCAGGCCCTCGCGCGTGGCCTCGCGCGAGACTTGCAGCTTGTCGCCATCGTCCCGGACGGCCGACAGGCCGGCGCGGAAGATGATCGTGCCCTTCTTGGTGATGTTGTCCGTCACCGGGGCGTGGCCGGGGCGTGCATCGCCCCGGCCCTGGATGGTGTTGCCTTGCAAGCCCTGCGCGGCCTCTCGGGCGCGCAGGGCAGCCAACGCCTCGGCGTTGCCGTGGGTCGCTTCCTTCTTGAGCCAGTCGGCCCACGTGCGGCGGCTGTGGCTGTCGTAGAGGGCCTGGCGGTCTTGCTGGTACTGCTTGTTGATCGCCTGGATTTCGTCGCGCAGGGCCTTGCTGGCCTGGGCGTACAGCAGCTTCTTGTTCGTGCGGCTTTCGCCGACCACCTTGATCGTCGCGCGGCGCAGGCGGTTGGAACGCTTCGCGGCCTCGACCAGCCGATCCTTGCGGCGGCGGGCCTGCTCCAGCGCCTGCCCACGTGTCGCGGTCAAGGTCTGCTGCTCGGCCTTGTACCGGGCGTACAGCTCGACGGTGTTCACGCGCAAGCGGATCGGGTCTTTCTGGTACTGCCGCTTCGCTTTGGTTCGTGTCTGCCGTTCGGGCGAAGGCTCGAACGGGCCAAGCCGCGCCTCCAGCTTCGGCTTGGAAAGGTCGCGGGCTAGGGTGCTTGCCTTGACCATCGTTCCGTCGCCGGCCTCGATCACAAGGCCGTTCGCACGCTCGCGCAGCTCCAGGCCGTTGTCGCGCATGACCTGGTGCAGCTCCTGCCAGGACTGCGCGCCCTTGATCTCGTCCAGGCATTCGCGCTTGATCCAGCCGACCAGGCTTTCCACGCCGGCGTGCCGCTCCATGTCGGCCGCCCTGCCCTCGGCCCCGCGCTGGCGTGGTTCGTGGTTGTCGCGCTCCAGGCCGTAGTCGCGCTCCAGGGCCGTGCAAAGTTCGGCCAGCGTCCGGTGCTGGCCGAACGGCTCGTGCATCGTGTGTCGCGTGGGGTGAATCTTGTTGATGGCGATATGGATGTGCAGGTTGTCCGTGTCGTTATGAACGGCACTGACGCGCTGATGCTCGGCGAAGCCAAGCCCAGCGCAGATTCGTTCCTCTATCGCCCGCAAGGTGTCGGCGCTGGGCTGCTCGCCAGCCCGGAAGCTGACGATCAGGTGATAGGTCTTGTCGCCCTTGGCCCGCGTGTTCGTGTGCTGGGTCGCCAGAACCTCCGTGATGGCGTCCTGTACCGACATGGCATCGCAGTTCGTGATCTGCACCTGGCCCAGCCGGTGATCCTTGCTCTGCGCGTCGGTGACGTAGTTCACCAGGCCGGCGAAGTCGGACTTGCCCAGCGAGCGCATGGGTACGTGCTTGACGATCATCGGCCGGCCTCCGGCGTTTTAGCCGCTAAAACGCTCAAGGCTCGGCCCTCGGCTGCACCACGGACTTCATGAGGCGGCTCATTTCGTCCTGGGTGGCTTCAATCCGGCCCAGCAGGGCAAGGATCGTCGCGTCGCCGAAGCGAGCCGTGCGCGGGTCGTCGGTCAGCCATAGCTTGAGCAAGCCGCCCAGCCGGCCAAGGTCGCCATTCACGCGCACCAGCTCGCGCACGTATTCGTAATCCATGACGCCCTTGATCTGGTAGCCCTGGCCCACGTCGCGCAGGTAGCGCGCCACGCTGACCCCGGCCCTCTTGGCGTTCGCCTCGATCAGTTCCTTCTCTTCGGGGAACACCGGCACCCGCAGGTGCTGCCGCCGCTTCGCTGTCGGCTGTTCGTCGGCTTCCATGTCGTCACCCCTTGAGCGCGTGCGCCGTGTGCCGCGCGTAGGTCGCCACGGCTCGCCAGTAGGCGGCCATCGGCCCCTTGCGGCGTGCCCATGCCTTCTCGGCTTCGTCGTTGGCCTGCGTGCGCAGCTCGCGCAGCACGCGGGCGAGGCGCTGCCGGTCGGCCACCGGCAGCGCCTGGAGTTCGCGGCCTGCTGGAAGCTCCAGCAGCGGATTGATGTAGCCCATGTCGTTCGTCTCTCGTTTCTTGCCGGCGGTAGCCGGCCGCCTCGCAGAGCAGGATGCCCGTTGAGTGCCGCAGGCGCGAATAAGGGACAGCGAAGATAGATAACCGGCTCGCCGGTTAGCTAACTTCGCCTATCCTGCCCGCCTTACGGCGTTGATAACACCAAGGAAAGTCTATACCGAAACCTTCGCATCTGTCTGCATTCAGCGCGAAAAGATGGCGGATATATCGAATGAAGGCGTACAATGCCTGGAAAGCGCGCTAGATGCAGCGGTGTCAGGCTGCTATCCACGCGCTTTACATAGACTTTCCACGGGTCGATACATGAAAATGACGGCTATTTACAAACCACGGAAGCGAGGCGATGGCAGAAAGCAGCTACCCCGACGAGCTGGCCGCGTGGATCGAGAAACGAGCGGCCAAGAAGCGCCGACAGGACGCGGCCGCAGTCGCGTTCCTGGCGGTGCGTGGGGATGTGAAGGCCGCGATGGACTCGGGCTATGCGGTGACGACGATCTACGAGCACATGCGCGAAACCGGCCGGGTGAAGTGCAGCTACGAGACGTTCCGCAAGCACGTCCAGCGGTTCATCAAGGCGGCCCCAGCAGCACCCGCGCCGGTGCCCCCCACGGCGGCCGACCAGGCCAAGGGGGGAAAGCCGGCGCAACAGGAAGGGGGGTCGAAGGCGAAGAAGCCGAAGGCACCCGAGCCGAAGAAACCCGAGCCGGCAGGGATCGCCGGCTTCAACTTCAACCCGAAACCGAATAAAGAGGATTTACTGTAATGGCGAAAATTCACATGGTCTTGCAGGGCAAGGGCGGCGTCGGCAAGTCGATGATCGCGGCCACCATTGCGCAGTACAAGGCGAGCAAAGGGCAGACGCCGCTTTGCATCGACACCGATCCGGTCAACAGCACCTTCGAGGGGTACAAGGCCCTGAACGTGCAGCGTCTGAACATCATGGACGGCGACGAGATCAACACCCGGAACTTCGATGCCCTGGTGGAGCAAATCGCCTCGACCAAGGGCGACGTCATCATCGACAACGGGGCCAGCTCGTTTGTGCCGCTGTCCAGCTACTTGATCGGGAACCAGGTGCCGGCGCTGCTCCAGGACATGGGGCACGAACTTGTGGTGCATACGGTCGTCACCGGCGGGCAAGCCTTCCTCGACACCCTGAACGGCTTTAGCACGCTCGCCAGGCAGTTCCCGGCCGAATGCGTGTTCGTGGTCTGGCTGAACCCGTACTGGGGGCCTATCGAGCACGAAGGCAAGGGCTTCGAGAAGATGAAGGCGTACACCGACAACAAGGCGCGCGTGTCGGCCATCATCCAGATTCCGGCGCTCAAGGAAGAAACCTACGGCCGCGACTTCTCGGAAATGCTCCAGGATCGCCGGACGTTCGATGAGGCCCTGGCCGATTCGGCGCTCACGATCATGACGCGGCAGCGGCTCAAGATCGTGAAGTCGCAGCTCTTCCAGCAGCTCGACAACGCGGCGGTGCTCTGATGGCGAGCGACGACAAGATCGAAGAGCTGATACGGGAAATCGCGGTCAAGCACGGCATCGCCGTGGGCCGCGATGACCCGATCTTGATTCTCCAGACGATCAACACCCGCTTGATGCAGGACAGCCAGGCCGCGCAGCAAGAAATCCTGGATCGCTTCAAGGAAGAGCTGGAAGCCATCGCACACCGCTGGGGAGATGACGCCAAGGGGAAGGCCGAAAGGACGCTCAACGCGGCCCTGACGGCCTCCAAAGAGGCAATGGCGAAGGGGATGCAGGACGGCGGCAAGGCGGCGGCCGAGGCCGTGCGCCGCGAGTTGGAAGCGGCAGCCGTCCAGTTCGCGGCCCCGGTGCGCGAGGCGCGGCGGGTCGCGTACATGAACATCGTCGCCGCCGGCATGGCCGTTTTCGCGGCGGCCTTGGCGCTGTGGGCATCGCTGTAAATGGCGATGCGGGATCTCATCGTCAGAAATGGCGATGGTCGACCGCGCCGGCGGCATCGCCGGAACTGGCGAGGCTGGCCAGCCCCTTGCATCGTCGGGAATGACGATGCTGCAGGATGCCCGCCGTCGGCGGGCCTGCATCGTCGGAAACGGCGAGGCTCGAGAAAGAAGCCCGGCAGTTGCCGGGCTTTCGCTTTAGACGGGCCGGGTGAGGCCCAAGCTCTGCGACCGGCCTGGTCGCTGCTCCAGGGCCTGCGCCTGCTTGCGCTCCTGTTCCTCGCGGCGTTGCAGCGCCTGGTGCCGGCGTGCCGCCTCGCGCATGGCATCCCAATCGGATGCCAGCTCGGGGTTCTCGGCGCGCATCTTCCGGGTCGCCAGCTCTTCGACTTTCGGCGAGTGCAGGCCCATCCCTTCCTTGATCTCGCGGACGGCCTCCAGGCGAACGTGCAGGGACTGCAAGCGCGCCTGCTGCTGCATCTGCTGGTTCTGCCAGGCGCGTTTCGCGCCCGGCCGGGACAGTAGGCCCGGCTGGTTGGCCTGGGTCTGCTGCAAGCGCGCTTGCTGCCGGTCGATCAGGTTTTCAAGGCGATCCTCGATGCGCTCCACCTGGTCGTGCTTGGCCTGAACGTACAGGGCAAGGGCTTCCTGGTAGGTCTGGTCGAGCGGCGCGGCCTCTAAGGCCGCCTGCTGCTCGGCCTCGGTGGCCTCGGCAGCAGCCAGCAGGCCGTCGCCGGTGGCGTCGGTTCTGCTGGTCGTGCTGGTCGTGAAGCCGGCGGATGCCGGCTGAATGCGGCGGGCGTCTGCCCGGCCGGCGGTGGGTGTGAGTCGTCTCAAGGCGTGGCCCTCCTTTTAGCCGCTAAAAGCTATCGGGATCGGCCTCGCGTGAGTTTCGGGGCCTCGGCGGCAACTACTGCTTTGCCTTGTGCGCTGTAGCTGATGCTCTTCGCACTCCCGATTTCAGGTACTTTATCGAAATCTGACCGGGCGTGCATGACAAAGTTCTTGCCGATCTGCTGGAACACCTGATTGTTGTCGGCATGAACGATCACGCCATCATGAGTCTGCTTCTTGTCGGCCTGCTGGGCCATGTATAGGTTGTAGATGCCAGGCTTTAACGCGCCCGCCTTATCAACCTTCTGATTGGCCCAAGCCCCTTCTTGCTCGGTCTGAACGATCCGCTGTCCGTTCATGACCAAGAGGCGTTGTTTCATAGGGCGCTCCTATCGTTAGTGTTTCGCAAAATGTTGGAATCCCTCCTTTGGCCTTCTAGGTGTTCCGTCTCCGGCAATAAAAAAGCCGACCTCGGCACGCGAGGCCGGCTCGTCCTTGGGGCCGGGGAGATACGACTAAAGCTACATTTTATTGAAAATCTGCATAGCCGTCAGGCGTTTCTCGTGCTATCGCCCTTGCCCTTGCCCTTCCCGGCGGCCATGACGGTCTCCAGGGCCTCCAGGCGACCCCGCAGAGTAGCCGCTTCCTCGCGGGCTTGGCTGACCTCCTTGCGCGCCGCATCGCGCTCGGCCTGAGTAGCCGTCAGTCGCTCGGCCTGGCGGTGCGCCTCGGCCGCGATCTGCTTGCGCTGCTCCTGGTGCGCCTGGTCGGCGGCGTCGGCCTTGGCCTGCACCTTCGCCAGCTCGCCGCGCACCTGGTCAAGCTGACCGGCCAGCGCCTGGGCGGCCTTCTGCTGCTCGGTCGCTGCCTGGTTCGCACGCTCCAGGTCGGCCCGCAGCTCGCCGGCGCGGCGCTCGACCTCGGTTGCCTTGCTGTTCGCGGCCGCCAGCTCGGCCCGCAGGGCCTCCACCTGGTCGGCGCTGGCCGCCGCTTTCTCCTGGGCCTTGTCGCGCTCGCTGCGCACCTGGCGCGCCTCCTGGTGGGCGTGATCCAGCTCCGTGCGCAGCTCGCCGGCGCGGGCCTCGGCCGTGGCCGCTTTCTCGCCGGCCGCTGCCAGCTTCTCGCGTAGCGCCTCGGCCTCGGCCTTGGCGGTGGCTTCTGCGGCCTCCAGCGCCGCGATACGACCCTTGGCCTCGTCCAGCTCGACGGTGAGCTGGTCGGCCAGCTCTGCGGCCTCCTGGCGCGCGGCCTCGGTTTCCTGGCGGACAGCTTCCAGCGCCTCGCGCTCGGCGGCCAGCCGGTTGTTCGCCATGTCCAGGGCCACGGCCCACAAGTCGCCGCCCAGCTCGGCCAGCTTCTCGGTGATCGAAGCCGGGGCCGGCTCGCGGATCGGGGCCGCCTGGCTGGCCTTGCGCGCCCGCCATTCGTTCATCGCCTCGGAAATGGTCGTGAAGCTCCCGCCGCCGAGCTGCTTGCGCACGCTCGCCAGGGTGGGGTTCTGGCCGGCGGCGTCCAGGTCGTCGGCGACCGCAAATATCTGCTCTTTCGTGATTGCCATGATTGGGCCTCCTTTTGGCCGGTGTTGTATGTTGTAGCGTGTAGCATACTACAACATACAACAAGGCGCAAGGGTTTAGCTGAACTTTTTTAGCGGCTAAAACGCGGCCGGCCCCGGCGCTGGGCACGCAGGCAAAAAAAGCCCCGCTCGATGGCGGGGCGCAGGGGTGTGGGGGGTCGGCGGGGTCTCGTGCAGGGGCGTCTAGCCCTCCAGCAGCGCGACAAGCTGCACGGTGCCAAGGTCGGCCTCGAACTCCTGGCCGTCATCCTCGTACTTGAGCCAGGCCCAGCCCTCGGCCGGCGGCCGGCGGTTGAGGATCAGGCGGGCAGGGCGGTCATCGTGCTTGACCTGGATGATCGCCTTCTTGAGCTTGTCCGGGTCGGGTTCCTTCGGCTCCTTCTTCTTGGCGTCATCATCCGGGCCTTGCCCGTCGCCGTCGCCCTCGGCCTCGCCGTCCGTCTTGCCGGTGAAGGCATCGACGGTGTTGGGGTCGCGCTCGCCGTCCTGGCTGCGCTTGTCCTCCAGGTACTCGCGCAGCATCTTGACCGATCCGCGCGTCAGCTCCTGGCTGTCGTCCTCCAGCCATACGCGCACTTCCTCGGGGTTCTTCTTGTACGCCGTGGCAAGCTCGTTGATAACGGTCACGTCCTTGCTGCGGCCAGCGTTGAACGCCCTGGCAATCGGCTCCGGCAAGTCCAGCAGCGTGACGTGCTGCGTGACGAATGCCGGCGACTTGCCGATCTCCTTGGCGATCTCCGACTTCTTCTTGCCCTTCGCCAGCTCGCGGCCGATGAAGTCCGCGATCTCGCGGGCCGTCAGCTCGTTGCGTTGCAGGTTCTCGATTACCTGGTCGGCCTCGTTGTAGTCGTTGTCGATGAAGGCCGGGATGCTGGTCTTTTCGGCCCACTTCGAGCCACGGTAGCGCCGTGCGCCGTGGTTGATGAGGTAGCGGCCCGGCGCGTCCGGGTTCTCGCGCACGCTGATGGGCGACTTCACGCCTCGGGCCTTGATCGTCTCGCCGATCTCGGCGATGGACTCCGGCGAGAAGCCGGGATTGTCGGCCGTGCGCGGCTGGTGTGGATCTTCGTCAATCAGGTCAAGCAGCAGCTCCTGGGGGCCGCCGCCAGGGGCCGCATTCGCGGCCTGTGGCTCGTCCAGCAGGCTCGACAGGTCGCCGAGGCCATCCAGGCCCAGCCCGCCGCCCTTGGGCTTCTCTGCGGCCGCTTGCGGGGCCTTCTTCGTGGCGTTGGTCTTTACGGCGCTGGTCATTGCGCGATCTCCATCTTCGTGTACACGTAATCCGCCAGGGCGCGCACTTCCTGCGTGGCCTTGCGCGCGGCGGTTTTCTTGATCTTCCACACCGGCATCTGCTCGCCCAGCGCCTCCGCGATGCTGTCTCGCGCGCCGACACTGAACGGCAAGATCAGTTGCGGGTATGCCTGCTGCAAGGTCGCCAGGTTGCTGACGTGGCGCGGCTTCCGCGCGTCCACCTTGTTGGGCACCATGCCGAGGAAGCGCAGCTTCGGGTTCTGCTTGCGCAGGTTGCCGATGACGGCAACCATCTTCTTCATGCCCTGCAAGCTATACGCCTCCATTTCGACCGGCGAAAGCATGTAGTCGGCGGCCAGCACGGCCGCCGTCATGGCAACGCCAAGGGAAGGGGCCGTGTCGATCAGGCACACGTCGAAGAACTCGCCCAGCGCCTCGATGCTGGCCCGCAGCGCGCCGGCGGCCTGGGCCAAGTCCATCTTGTCCAGGTTCGCCAGGCTGGCGTCGGCCGCGATCAGCGCCAGGCCGTCATCTTCCCGGCCAGCGAACCAGGCGCGCAGCTCGTCGCCGCCGGCGGTGAACATGCGACTGGCGGGATAGCCCGAGTCGTGGCCGGCCAGCGTCCAGCTCGCATTGCCCTGGGTGTCCAGGTCGATCACTGCAACCCGAAGGCCGCGCTCCTGGAA
>NZ_MTLG01000022.1 GCF_002192695.1 Achromobacter xylosoxidans | reverse complement strand
AGGCGAAAGCGCACCAGCGGGCGCTGCTTGGGATCGTCAACGCCGATGTAGCGCTGGACCAGTTTCTTGGCCTCGGCACCCGAGACCTTGACGTCGAAGTAGCGGTAACTGGGGTCCTTGGCGGAACCGACCAGTGCGGCGATGGTGCATGCCAAGAAGGGCTGCGCACGGCGGCCGCCCCGGACAGGCACTTCACGGGCACGTTGGATGTAGCCGATGCCCGAGGTGTGAAGGTCGAAATATGATTTCTCGTTGGAAGTGGTGTTCATGGTGAATCTCCATTGGAAGAAGCGGAGACACACCAGGCCCACGCATGCGGGGAAGGTGCGTAACCCCGCGGTGGGTTGAAAAGGCGAAAGCATCCGCCACCATCACTGGTGGCCGCTCGCGGACGGATGCGGTGCGAGCTGGCTCGGTCACGCAGTGGGAACTGCGCCGCAACCTCGATGACCGATGGTTGCCTGGCATGTCGCTGACAACGTCAGCAGGCATGGGGGCAGCATGGCCGGGCTTCGCGCGCGCGACAGCCATCAATCGGCACCCGGACGTTTCCCTTTGTCCACGCCGCCCGATGCCTGCCACAGGCACTTGGGGCCGCGCAGGTGGTCGGGGGTGTCGGCGCGGGGACGGCTGGGACGGCTCCAAGCGCCGCCGCCGCGCGTGCCGACCAACTGCCAGCCGGCGGCGCGCAGGCTGGCACCACCTTCCTCGGGCAAGGTATAGGTGATCAGCCGCGTGTAGCCGAGGGCCTTGGCCGCCTTCCAAGCGGCGCCATAGAGCTTGCTGCAGGCGTTCGGCGCACCGTCGGTACATAGCCTCGTTACTTCGAGGGTCCAGCCGTCGTCCAAGTGCCGCGCGACCGGGCGACCGACGATGGCCACACCGCAGATGCAATCGCTGCCGCGCGGGACAACGGCCAGGGCGAACTTCGCCCCTTGGACCGGGCGGTGGTGGCGGTGGTGGTCCTGCACAAAGCCATTAGCGACCCGTAGCGACACGGGCAGGAGTTGCAGCCGTGGCGCGATCAATGGCCTGTCCATGCGCATCAGTCGCCGCAGAAGCAGGCAATGGCTTCCTCGGTGCCATCGAACAGATCGCCTTGGTCGGCAGCGAAGCGCGCCAGATCGGCATAGCTGGGGCCATCGGCGCGGAACCGGGCGCCGCTGGGCTTGCTCGCCAGGTTCAGGGACTCCATGCGAATCCACCACACGGCGGCCTCGGGCCGGGCCTTGATAAGGGCCAGGCGCTGCCCACGCGGCTTGAGGAAACACAGGTCGCAGTTGCCTTCGAGCGTGCGTCCGTTCACCGTCAGCAGGTCGAGGTCGAACGGCTGCGCCTGCCAGAACGCGCTCACGTCGCGCACGGTAACGCCGGCATCCGCCAGCGGCATGCACATGGTCTCGTGGGACGATTCGGTGGAGTGGCCGCGCGCACGAATCTTGGAGACGCGTCGCTGCTCATCGGCGCGGATGCCGATCATCTGGTCCCAGTCCGTCCATCCCAGATGCCGCAGGAAGCGGTGCATCGGGCGAATCTTCAGGCTGGTCGTGCAGCCCCGCGCAACGGGATTGGGCAGGTACTGGCGTTTGCGGATCAGCGCCTCGAACGGCTCGCCCTGGCGGCTGGCCCGATCGAAGTCGATCAGAGCGAAGCCCGGTTCCATGGGCACGTATTCGAGCCAGCGGATCGGCACCTGCCAGTGCTCGGCGCAATCGCGCACAAAGCGCAAGGTCGCTTCGACTTCCTTGCCCGTGTTGGCGAAGCAGACCACGGTATCGGCAGGCAGGCCGCCATTGGTCTGCAGCACGCGCCAGAGCATGTATGCGCTCGTGCGCCCGCCGCTGAAGCTGATGCAGGTGGGCTGGGTGATCTTGAACGGGTCGTGCATGCGTCGTCTCCAGTGGCATGCCGGCGGGCTGGCCGGCGAGGCAGGCCTTGGCGGCCGGAGACGAGCGCGCACGCGGGGACATAGCCGCTGTGCGGAGGAAAGAAAGCCCCCGGGGAACCGGGGGCTGAGCAGGACGTGCTGCTGCTTTAAACGGGAGGCACGACCTCCAACGACAAGTGGGTGGCGGTGGCCGACAGCATCAGATCGTCCGCTGTGTGCAAGATGCGGGTGAATACGCCGTCCTTCGGGTCGAAGTACTCGGCGAAGTCGTCGCCGCCCAGCTCGCGTTGGGCGAGGAACCACCAGTCATCGAACGGATCGGTATCCGGGTCGCAGCCGACTGCATAGGCCAGCAACTTCTGGCGTCCGTCCGGGCGGCGTTCCCCGCACTCGGCGAGGATGTACACGCCTTGGTCCTTGACGAGGACGGCTCGGCACTGGTTGGCGATCGCTTCGGTCAACACAGGGCGCAGGTCGGCGCCCTTGAATCGCAGTGACATGGTTGAAATCTCCTGTACGGATTAGAGAAAAGGCTCTCCACCCGAATGGATGGAGAGCCTGTGCGGCACGTGGCCGGATGGACTGAACCGCCGTGGCGGGAACCTCGGGTCAGCCGTGGAGTTGCCTGGCTTCGTTTCGAGGCGTCATGCCGGCACCGCTTGGCGCTGCCGGGGAGCCTTGGTGTCGATCACGCTCACGTCGATCAGGCGCCAGCGACCATCGTCGATGAGCCTCTCCAACACTGCGCCAAGCATGTCGAAATACACCTCGTCGTACCGATCGACCAATTCGCCATCGCGGTGAAGTTCCACCACGTAGGCGTCGCCGCCGCGGTCGTACAGCACCGTGACGCGACCCTTGAACTTCGCGGTCGAGGTCGTGAAGCTGATCGCCGGAGGCGTCTCGATGATCTTGGATGGCTTGGGATCGACCCAAGTGAAATCCCGTGCACCTGCATCGACCAGCATGTGGGTGATCCGCCGGAAGCCATCGGGCGCCGGCATTTCCTCCAGTTGTTCGATGAGCTGGCCCAGTTCCATGCACTGCGGCTTGGGGATGGGCAGCTTGGCGGGCGCGGAGCCAAGGATGTGCGTCTTGACGGTGTAGGGAATGCCGTCGGACGTCATCTCCGGGCGCTCTTCCGGGGTGTCCGCGCGCAGGCCGTCGAAACGGCGCCGTGCGTAGGGTTGGACACGCACCTTGGCGCCTTCGCTGGGAACAGAGGTCACAAGGTTGGGATCGAGCACGGCGAACTCGGATGGCTTGAGCTTGACGACGATGGCATCGTCAGTCGCCGCGACCACCTTGCCGTCGAAGGGCTGGGGATCGATGGCGAAGCCCTGCGTCGAGGACTGCGGCTGATCATCGAACACGCGGTACTTGAACGACCGCACGTTGCGGGGCACATGGCCTGCGACAAGCGAAGGCATCATGGATTTGATGAGGGAACGGTCCATGGGAATCTCCTTGAGGAAGAACAAGGGATTCCCGCCCGCAAGGGAGAGATCCCTTGTGGGTGGCGTGGATGGACGCGGAACGTCCGATAAGAAAAAAGACCAGCACGGTTTCCCGCACTTGCAGCCTTGAAGGTCTCGGCTGTCTGGGCATGTGTCGGCAACGCCGACGAACATGGGGCAAGGATGGCCTCGGAATGGGCGGCTCACCCGCATGAAACGGCACCGCGCCGCACCCGGTTTCCTGCGCTGCGGGCAAGAAAAAGCCCCTCGAAAGGGGCTGGATGGATCAGGCTTCGTACACGAAATAGTGTTCGCGCTGACGTGGAAAGAACACGTGCTTCCACGTGTCGCCG
>NZ_MTLG01000021.1 GCF_002192695.1 Achromobacter xylosoxidans | reverse complement strand
AGGCGAAAGCGCACCAGCGGGCGCTGCTTGGGATCGTCAACGCCGATGCAGCGCTCGACCAGCTTCTTGGCCTCGGCACCCGAGACCTTGACGTCGAAATAGCGATAGCTGGGGTCCTTTGCGGAACCGACCAGCGCGGCGATGGTGCATGCCAGAAAAGGCTGCGCACGGCGGCCGCCCCGAACAGGCACTTCACGGACACGCTGGATGTAACCGATGCCCGAGGTGTGAAGGTCGAAATACGATTTCTCGTTGGACGTGGTGCTCATGGTGAATCTCCATAGGGATGAAGCGGAGACACACCAGTCCCACGCTGCGGGGAAAGGTGCGTAACCCCGCGATGGGTTGATAAGGCGAAAGCATCCACCACCAGAGACTGGTGGCCGCTCGCGGATGGATGCGGTGCGAGCTGGCTCGGTCACGCAGTGGGAGCTGCGCCGCAACCTCGAAGACCGATGGTTGCCTGGCATGTCGCTGACAACGTCAGCAGGCATGGGCTCAGCATGGCCTCGCCTCGCGCGCGAGGCAGCCATCAATCGGCATCCGGGCGATTCCCTTTGATGAATCTCCCAGGCAGAAAAAAGGCCCTCCTTCCGAATGGAGGGAGAGCCTGTGGGGGCATGTCGCCTGGTTTTTTTCGTGGTGTCACGCAGGTACAGCGCGGCGCCGTCGGGACGTCTCCGCGCCGATCACGCTCACATCGATCAGACGCCAGCGTCCGTCGTCGATGAGCCGCTCCAGCACTTCGCCGAGCATGTCGAAGTACACCTCGTCGTGCCGATCGACCAACTCGCCGTCGCGGCGCAGCTCCACCGCATAGGTATCGCTGCCGCGCTGGTAGAGGATCGTCACCTGGCCGGCGAACTTCGCGGTCGAAACCGTGAAACTGATCGCCGGGGGCGTTTCGATGATCCTGGACGGCTTCGGATCGACCCAGGTGAAGTCGTGGGCGCCCGCATCGACCAGCATGTGGGTGATGCGCCGGAACCCGTCGGGCGCCGGCATTTCCTCCAACTGCTCGATGAGCTGACCCAGTTCCAAGCACTGCGGCTCGGGAATGGGCAGCTTGGCCGGCGCGGAGCCGAGGATGTGTGTCTTGACGGTGTAGGGAGTGCCGTCGGACATCATCTCGGTGCGCTCTTCTGGCGTGTCCGCACGCAGGCCGTCGAAACGGCGACGGGCATAGGGTTGGACATGCACCTTGGTGCCCTCGCTGGGAACGGTGGTCACCAGGCTGGGATCGAGTACCGCGAACTCGCTGGGCTTGAGCTTGACGACGATGGCGTCTTCGCTGGCTGCTACCACCTTGCCGTCGAAAGGCTGGGGATCAATGACGAAGCCCAGTGTCGAGGACTGTGGTTGATCATCGAACACGCGATACTTGAACGACCGCACGTTGCGCGGCACATGGCCTGCGACCAGCGAAGGCATCAGGGTCTTGATGAGAGAGCGATCCATGTGAATCTCCTTGAGGAAGAACAAGGGATTCCCGCCCGCAAGGGAGAGATCCCTTGTGGGTGAATGGGCGCGATGCGTCCGTAGGAAGAAACAACCAGCACGGTTTCCCGCGCTTGCAGCCTTGAAGGTCTTGGCTGCCTGGGCATGTGTCGGCAACGCCGACGGACATGGGGTAAGGATGGCCCTTGAGTGAGCGGCCTGCGCTCAGCAAACCGCACCGCGCCGCACCCGCTTTCCTGCGCCGGGACAAGAAAAGGCCCCTCGAAAGGGGCTGGGTGGTCAGGCTTGGTACACGAAGTAGTGTTCGCGCTGACGTGGAAAGAACACGTGCTTCCACGTGTCGCCG
>NZ_MTLG01000020.1 GCF_002192695.1 Achromobacter xylosoxidans | reverse complement strand
AGTGTTCGCGCTGACGTGGAAAGAACACGTGCTTCCACGTGTCGCCGCTGGTGTTGCCACCGTCGAAGACGACCATTTCGTAGTCGTCAATGTCGCTGTCCACCAGGTCGGCGCTGGCGATATGGCGCATGTGTAGCATGCCTCTCGTGCGCTCGAATACCAGGATCTGGCCGATGGCGTCGTCCTGGCTCATGGCGTTGACGCAGGCTCCGAGCTGGTGCTCGAAGTCGGGTGCATGCGAGATGAGGTCGGGGAACATAAGGTTGCTCCTATGAAAATGGATCAGCCCAGCTCCGGGTGGGAGACGGGCTGACATGGGGGAGAACAAAGAGGAAGAATGGTGCGTGGCGCGACTGCTAGGACTCGGCCAGCGGCAAGCCCAGTAGCGCGGGCGCATCAGCGTCGAGGATGAGAATGCGCACATCGGCCTGGCCAGCCAGTTCAAGGATGTTCGCCAGGTCGTCCGGCATGCCCTTGTTCCGGTGCTCTTGTCGAAGCTGCTCCGCGCCGATGCCCTCGGCATGCTCCAGGTTCTGGTCCGTCCAGGGCGTGGAAATCAGCTTGACGCCGATCGCCGGGCTGTACGGAACCCGGAAGGCGATGAACAGAAAGGCCTCCGGCGTGGCGAGGTCTGCCAGGTTGGCGAGGTACTGGCCGGTTTCCCGGCTGATGTGCGCGCTGCTGATTTCCCAGCACCGGCTGTAGTAGCTGGTCTCGAAACTCAGACGCTGCACGACTTCCCGCGCGGCTTCGGCCGAATAGGTGTCACCGACGTGGACCGGGCGGCCGTCGAAGTCGTCGCCATGAATGGCATAGACCACGGCACCAACTACGCCTTCGCTGACGCCTTCAACAGCATTGCATTCGGCCATCAGTTCGGCGCTGACAGGTTCAGTGCCATTCCTGACCACCGCGAACTCGCTGGTGACGATGCAGGGGGAAGAAACCAGTTCCTCATCGGAGAGGTGCTGTTGGCTCACGTGGATGGTTCGCCAGACATGCGGGCTTCCGTCCTCGTAGCTGATGGACAGCGTGC
>NZ_MTLG01000002.1 GCF_002192695.1 Achromobacter xylosoxidans | reverse complement strand
GTCAGTTTTCGATGCAAACGCTGGGTCAGTTTTCAGTGCAAACCAACACGCAGATGCCAGCGCGCAGCCACGCGATGCAACACGAGCGTGCGGTCGTCTTCCATGTGGCGATTGGCAATCACCTCATTGCCATCTGGATCGACAAAGTAGGCTGCCGGCAGATCCTGGCCAGGCGCGAAGCGCAGCCACGTTTGGGCGCCGTCATCCCACGCGGCTTCGGGTCCGATCGCCGTATCACCGCTCATGGTGTAGCTTTGCCAATTGATCGCGAGGTCGGCGCTGGCCAGGTCGCGCTGTACCTGTGCCTTTTCCTGCTCTGCGACAGTCTTGGCCTCATCGACCTCAGGGTAGCGCAGCACCACTCGGAATACCTCGCGCCCCTTGCGTTCCTTGGCGTATTTCAGGAGGAATGAGTAATTCCGTTTGGTCGTGATGTAGAGCAGGTTTGTGTCTGCCTGCTCCACGATCGGCTTGAGCAACAGGTGCTTGCCCTTTGGGGCGAAGTCATAGGCCGCTGAATCCCCGAAAGCATGGGTCACATACTCTTCGTCGTCGTTGAGCTGGATGTGGGTGGCCACGCCCAGTGTGGTGTCAACTTGAATGACATCGGCGGCGTCATAGTCGGTCCAACGAATTCGCTGATCCTTGGGCGACGCCTGCGGCTTGTCCAGCGACCAGGCCGGCGGTGCGGCCGCGCAGAGCGCGACCACCGCCATGGCCAAGAATGCCTTTAGGCGATTGTTCATCGGTTGTGTTCCATTCCGTGACTGTTTTCGCGGGCGTGATGGTGCGCATGCTGTAGACCCATTTCCGACTGTTTTTCGTGGTCTACGTCGCGAACCAACCCCACGCCGCCAACCGCCTTGAAGGGATAGCTGATCGCCAGTGCCTCTTCCTTGCCGGTCACTTCGAACGAGTGGTTGAGCGTGGTGCGGGCATGAACGATGAGGTCGCCCGTGTCCTTGTCGAGCTGCACCAGGCAGTTCGGCGTCGTTCCGACGACCGGCCCACGATATTCCCGACCATCCTCGGGTTGGCGGATCTGACGATCTTGCTCGCCGTAGAGCTCAACCGGCCGGCGGGGCTCACGAGTGCGCTCTTCGAAGTGTTTGCCGATTCGGTCAGCTGCGAGCATGACTGTCGGCAGGCGCAGGTCCGCTTGCTTGTGCAAATGATCTTTTGCCAGGCGAGATGCGCCATAAAGGTCAGCCTTGGCATACCGCTCGAGATCGCGAAGAAGCGCGACGCGCTCGGCGTTCGTCAGCCGATGGGCGTTTTCGAGGCGGCTGGCGAGTTCGTTGATTTGCTCTTTTTTCATGGCGATTACCTCAGCACTTCGATTTCGGGGTTGTAGGTGACGACCTGAAAGCCCAGTGGGTTGAGCCACCGGTCCTTTTCCTTCATGTCCGAGTTGACGTAGCGATATGCGACCGTGGCCACGAGATGCTCGGGCGGCGGCGTTTGGGCCGGGCCTTCGATGGCCCGTGTGAAGCGCACGGTCGCCGTGTTGTTGGGGCCCAAGGTGATACTGGTCACGCTGGGCTTCAGGCGAGTATGGTTGGCGTAGCGCTTGTCCAACGCCTCATAGCCTGTCTTCGGGTTGTCTTGGAACTTGGCGTGGAACGCCCTTTGGACATCCGGAGAACTAAACAGGCCGCACTGGTTGTAAGTGTTCTGAATGGTGTTCCAGTCATAGCTTTCGCAGGCCATTACGTACGCGAAGATGCGTGCCTTGTCGGTGCGCTCGCCATAGCTTTCCACCGCATCGCCCAGGCGCGTCACGTGCTCAATCTCGCCAGTGGCGTCATTCACGCGAACGACGAGCGGAGGCGGTGGTTCGAACATGAAAAGCACATGGGCCGCAATGGAAATTGACACCAAGGAGATGAAGTAACTAGCCCAGCTGTGGCGCCATGCTTTACTGCGGGAATCCAAAAGCATGGTGAGCAGATCGCGCTCGAGGCCTCGCGTTCGGTCCAGTTCTTGCTGCAGCGAGAGCTTGGGATCATCGGAGGACATGGGTGCCTCCAGTGGCCAGACGGACGTTTTGAGTGTGTCGCACGAAAAGTACGGACGACAGAAGGCGAGCCGCGCTAAGCGCGGCCGAAATGGCGTGCTTCATCGGTTCTCCGCAGAGAAAGTGGGGGGAGTTAAATCAGGGCGGCCTGGCAGGTGCCAGATCGAAATAGAAAGGCACAGCGAATGCTGTGCCCCGAGTAACGCAAGTGAATACGGACTTCCGCGAAATCCTATTGCTTGAGCGAATTCGTCATTCTGCGGGTCATCTCATCACTCTGCTGTTGTGCATGTTCTCTCCAAAAGCGATCCATGCGGTCATCGTTACTTTTCCGAGATGCTTGCGAGGGAAGGATTAGCATCACAGGCCACTTCACGCACAAAAGCCAAAGTGGCCGGATCAACCAAGTCCACGTGGCACGAGCCAAACTTATCCACTGAAAGGCGGAGATAGGCTTCTCGCCCGTGGTCGTGCTCCCGAAAGAAGGAACTTGAGCGGGCAGATCTGCGCTTGGCAGGGACTGTTGCGAAAGTGGCTTACCCAGTGGTGTGATCGGGGCCATCTAAAGTCCTCAAGTCTGCGGGCTATATATTGGAAATCCGCGTTGCTAAAGCATGTTTAATCTTAGCCGATCTTCCCGATTACGGGAACAGCAATTCCACCGCCACCACCGCCGGTAACCTTGCCTGCCACGATCGACACTTGCTCCAGCATGTACTTGGAGCACATCATAAAAAAGACGAGCGCCGTGAGCATCGAGAAGATATTGATCTGATCGGCCTTCGTGAGATCAAGTAGGCCCTTCTGCAGCATGCCAAACATCCCCATGATGAACATGAAGACAACCATGAAGAGCCCCGCATAAATTCCGTAATACAGGGCTTGCCGTAGCCACATGACGAAAACTTCCTTTAGCGGATTGAACAGCAATGCCAAGATGCAAAAGGGTCCCATTACAACCACTAAGCCCATTCCGACTTTCACAGTTATGAGTACCAGCATGCCGATGGCACTCATGATGGCGGATATGACCGTGATGATCAGGGCGACGATGACGAACACAAATGCCCGTCCGATGTTGGAGACACCATCGGGCGCACGTTCTTGAATCTTAGTGCCAATTTCCGCTCCCTTGTTGGCCGCGTCATCCATCATTTCGGAGGGTGTCTTCAAAGTTCCCGTAAATATCTGCGCTACGGAACTCGGCAGGTCTAGCATGGCACCAGCAATTTGTTGCTGATAGAGACCGCCGGTGCCTGCGATGCCCACGATGACACCGATATTCACTACCCTCCTTGCGGCGGAAAGCACTGGCGTTCGAATGGCGCCTGACATCATGAGCCAGCCATACCAGACCAGCGCGATTGACAGGCCCAATGATACGGCAGGCAGGATCTTTTCCGTGACCGAGGCTACCATCGGGGTAATGACGCCGGTAAGCATCGTGGTCACCGATTGATCGATCCAGTTGGCGATTTCTCCGAGACTGGTTAGGGCAACCGCGGTCGTGGCCATTAGCGTGCTCCTGGAAGCGGGGCGCGGATTGCGTCGATGCTGAAGGAAGACTCCGCCAACTTCGCCTTCTGCTTTTCGATCAGCGCAGCCTCGCGCTCCAGCTGACGCTGCAGGCTGTCGATGTGCATCTGATCCGCCGCCACATTGGCCTGTTCAACCAGCATCCGGGCGTTCAGTTCAGAAATGCCCTTCGCATCCGTGGTCTGGTTGATTTCCGCTTGGAGCTTTTCGAGCTGGCGCTTTCTTGCAGCCGTTGCGTAGTCAATGTTCTCCAACAACGCCTTTGCGGCGGTGAGGTAATCCCATTCCCGATCCTCGACTTTCTGCTTGTCGGAAATGTAGATACCGGACAGCGTTTCCTCGCTCTTGATCCGCTTCACGGAGCGCGAAATCGAGCCATAGGACTCCTCCGCGCTCTTGAGCACCTCTTGAACATCTTTCGGGAGCGCTTTTCGGATCTCGGGGTCGTTCCAGATGTCCCCGAGATTGCGCGTTCCCGAGAAGCCCTGTAGCTGGGCGCGGGCGGTGTCGAGCTGCGCCTTGAGCGTTGCGATCTGTTCAAGGTACTTGGCGATTGTGGCCGCATGCTCTGCGGCCCGCGCGCCGATGCTCGCTGCATCGACGACGGGAATCCCGCTGGCATGGGCGGGCGCCGTGCTGTTCGCAATAAATACGCTTGCCAGGATGATGGCGAGGCTGTTCCGCCGGGATGAAATCACTTTGGACATGGTTAGCTCCTTGTCGCCTCATCGGCGAGTTTGAGATACAGCGGCAACCACTGCTCAGGGTCGTTGCCAAGCTTCAGAACGGCTTCTTCGGCAAGCTCAGCCATGTCGGCGGAGCCAGAGAAAACGAGAAGGGAATCGGGGCACTTGGAGAGGTCCAGTTCTGCTGTGACCGTCGCTTCGCCCTGCTTGATAAGGAATTGACGGCTGAACTCGCCCAGTTCCTTGATCAGCTTGAACTCCGATGGCGTGAGCTTGAAGTCATTCACGTATTCCCCCTCGGAGGCCTTGGGGTTGGGTAGGTAGATTTGCGTAGCAGATTGTTGAATCATCGACCGTCCCACTGGATTGCCGCTGATGGCTTCAGGCTCCTGCGTTGCGAAGACGAACACGCCGTTCTCCTTGCGGATGGTGCGGCTCTTGTCCTGCATGAAGGTCTGAAAGTACGGGACCTTCAATGGGTGTTGCACTTCATCGAAGAAGTAGGCAAATCTCCGTCCGTCGAGCATTTGTTCAGTTCGATAGAGCAGGTACGTGATCGCGGCATCACGTATTTCACCCTTGTCGAGAAACTCCGTCAGATCGAATCCGAAGAGATCGGTGCTCGACAAATCGAGTTCGTCGGTCTTGTTATCGAACATCCAGCCATTTTCATGACCCGCGCACCAGCGTTCGAGCCGGTCGCGCAAGCTAAGGGACATGCCCTCTGACGGTGCGGCGGGGAGGAACTGCAGCAGCGTCGACAGTTGGCGTTGCGGTCTGTCGATAAACTCCACCAGCTTCTTGATTGCTGTCTCGATTTGCTTTTGCTCCGCCATGGTCGCTGGATCTGCCCCATTGGCGGCGAGCTGCTTCGTCATGCTGGCCATGAAAGTGACATTGCTCTTGGTTGGCTCGAGTTGAAGGTAATTCCACCCGGTCGACACTCCCCTTTGCATGGGGAAGTATTTGCCGCCCATCGCCATGACCGTGACCTGTAGACCCCGGTCTTTGTCGAATACCGCAGCCGTGTAGTCGAACTTGCGCGCCTGTGCGACCAGATGCCCCAACAGGACGGTCTTGCCCGTCCCGGATTGCCCCAGGATGGACGTGTTGCCAAGGCGACGCTTGCCGGTTTCATCGACTTCCGCGAGCGAGGCATGAAAGTTCATGTAATAGGGCGTGCCGCCGGTGGTCTTCAGCATGGTGACCGCTGGGCCCCAAGGGTTGCCCGCCGGCTTCCCGAAGAGGTAGTTGTGCATCGACGAGAAGCACAGGAAATTGGGCGACGTGATCGGGCACGGGCGCGGTCGCCAGTTCCAGTTCCCCGGCAGCTGAGCGGCCCAGGCCGCGATAAGGGAGCGATCAACCAGGCGTGCCACGACCTCGCTGCTGGCAAGGGCGCCGCTGATGTCGGCCGCTGCTCGCAGGGCCTGCTCACTATCGTCGCCGAAGACCTGCAACGTCGCGTGGTGATCCCCCATGACGAACTTGCCGGCGGACAGATCGTCGCGAGCCCTCTTCAGATCCGCGATCTGCGATTCGGAGTAGTCTCCAGAGTCTTCGAGCCATTTGATCTGGCGGGACAAGGCTTTGAGCCCATCGGCCTTCGACATGGAGCCGAAGGATTGAGAAAGGATGAACTCGTATGGCTGATTCAGCAGACTGTTCAGGTGGCCGGGTTTCGTGTTGTTGCTGTACTCGCGGACCTCCAGCATTACGTAGCGCTTCGTCCAGTCAGGCCCACGCATTTCGGCCTGCTCCCCGTGCGTTGAAAAGAACTGACGGCTGGTGGGAAGATAGTTGTAGAGGCGCGCACTGGTGACGGGCACGGGCGAGTGCTTCCCATTGAGCAGCAAACCGAAGAACTCCGCAGGTTCAGAAAAGTGCCCTGTGCGTTCCTCACCGGCAACATCAAAAGACCGCTCGACGATGGTCAGCTTCTCGGGTCCGTAGCGTTTTAGCGTGCCTGCTAGCTTGCGATTGATGTCGTTAAGCTGCTCGATCGCCTGCGATTGCCACGCAAGGGCTTGACGCGCTGTACGCTTCTCGAACCTGGAAAGAAGGCGCAACGTCGGATCGACCTGAGCCCGCGTCAAGATCGTGAGGTACATCTCGTTGATCATCGGGGGCTTGCCATCGAACACCTTGCTGTATGCGGCGTCATGGGCGCGAGAGAAGGCGTCGGGATAGTCGCTCTGGGGGTATTCCGAGACGCGCCGACGGACGAGATGCGACCAAAGCCCAAAACCTGTGGGCCAACCACGCAGGACGTTGTTGAGCTCTTCGATCCATTCCTTGTGCTCGGCTTCGGAGTATCCCTGGAAGGTTCGTCCGTCAATCCGCCAGGCGCTCAGGTACTCCCAGTTGCGTGTGGCGATTACGGAGTCTGTGACGTGGTGTGAGAACGGCACATACTGGCTGACCGCCGGCTCGTAGGCAGGCATCGCCGGTGAGATTTGAGTCATGTCTTTTTGGCTCCGAGCATCCGGCACCAGCGCCGGCGCTTGCTGTAGGGAATCGGCGTGAGCGATATGGCACCCCAGAAACGTTTGTTTGGGGCCAAGAGCTTTGTCTTGAACCACAGTTCCCATATCCAGAACGCGCGATCATCATTGCGGCTCAGGACCGCCAGGATCGGGTAGAGGATCGGG
Source organism: Achromobacter xylosoxidans (assembly GCF_002192695.1). Lineage (GTDB taxonomy): Bacteria > Pseudomonadota > Gammaproteobacteria > Burkholderiales > Burkholderiaceae_B > Achromobacter > Achromobacter xylosoxidans_C. The sequence goes on along the minus strand of NZ_MTLG01000002.1, from coordinate 150,029 downwards.
CCGAGTAGCCATCCCCAGAGTGTGAACATGGCGGCGGTGACAGTGAGAAAGACCAGGGCCACGAACGCTCGGGTCGGCACGCCACCTTTGATCGTGGCGATGCGGGTGGCACCCTTGAACAGAGGGTACTGATTGGGCGGCACGGCGGATCCGGCAGAAGGCTGTGTAGACGTGGCTGCAGGCCTTTCGGCGAGCGCCTTCGCTCGCGCGGTCATGCTGTGAAGAAGAGCTTGATGATGCCGCCGGCCAGCGCGCCGGCGAAGATCACGCCGCCGGCCCACTGGATTAAGGTGTCCTTGCGGATCACTTCCATCGAATAGAGAAGCCCTAGGACGCCTGCGATGATCAGTGCAGCAACCGGGATGAGAACCCACAGCCAGTCGCGCAATGTGTCTGCCGCTTGCGTAACCTTGGCCAACTGCGCCATTGCCAGGTCGGGGTGAAGAAGCATGAGCGCGATAAGCGCTATGTTCGCGGCCAGGGAGAACAGGCGGGAAGAAGGACGTGCTGCGATTTGCATTTGCAAACTCCATAGAAGACCCCGCCCAAGGATTAGCCTGGGCGGTATAGGTAGATAAGCGGGGAGGGCGAGCGCGGCGTTTAGCTGCTAAACATCGGGTGAACTGCTAGCGGGGAGAGTCGGCGCGCGGGCGGCTTATCGGCGTACCGAACACTGACTCGGAGGGCTTGTTGAAAGCGTCTGGATGAGCATTGCTGAAAGCGTCCTTGCGGCCTTTCTGAAAGGCGTCCGGCTTGGAAGCGATGCCGGATTCCTGCGTCTTGGGCTGCTTGGGCGGAGGTGCTCTGGACGCTTGCGCATTCTTGACGATGGCGGGCACAGGGAGACCGGCGCCCGCAATAAGCTTGCCGACATACCCGTTCTTGAAGCCCGCCGTCAGATTTCCTGTGTTGTAGCAACTGAAGGCCGCGTAGAGGGCGTTTTGGCCTGGCCCGTGAAGTTCCGCAGCGCGCTTGTAGCAGTTCACAAGAACACGCTGAGCAGATGCCAGATTCACGCAGGGATCAAAGATCGTTTCGGGGGTGACGCCGAGCCACTTCCAGTTGCGAACATTAATCTGGCCGTAGCCGACGTCGAAATCCACGCCCTTGTCCATCAGCTTGCGTACTTCGTCGACTGCTTCGGACTTGGACGCCGGCCGGATACTTCTGTGCGGCTTGCTGTTGACGCCGATTACCAGAGGATTGAAACCCGACTCGTGGCGCACAACGGCGGCCAGGGTGCTGATGTGAACATCGGGAGCACACTGGCGAGCCAGTTCGGGGAAGTCCATGGTTCAGTTCCCTCCCCAGCCCGTGTTCTCCCTCGCGGCCTTCTTCGCAGCCTGTTCGCGCTCGTAGCGGGCCAATGCCCCCGGGTAATTCTTGGGATCGACCCAGAAGCCGTCCTCATCCGGCTTTCCGACATACAGCGGCATGTCATCTTTAAGGTTTGTGTACGTGTTCAGGATGTACGCGGAGCAGTACGTTGGCATGACATTCGAGATTCGTGTACCGCTGCTGCCAGCATCGCCTCCGAGCCCGATGGTCTGCCGCAAAGTTGCGTTCAGCGTGGCGGCATCACATTGTCCGGCGCCGCGGGCCAGTGCTTTTGCGAGATCGCTCATGCCTGCGATGCTGCCGACCACCGGGCACAGAGCAAGAAAGGCCTCTCTGGCGCTAAGCGTATCGGAGAGCTTCTTCTTTTTGATGCCAAAGAACTTCGACAGTGCAGGGCTGCATTCCTGCGGAGGGCTGCTACCGGATAGGCAAAGAAGGGCTTCGCAAGCAAGGGCCGCAGCTCCTGACAATACTGCTTGCGGGACCGGCCCTTGCGCGGCGACTGGCGTGGTCACTTGTGCGAGCGCAAGCGCGCCGACTAGAAAGAGGCGCTGTATGAATCGCATCAGTTGTCTCCCGAGGCTACTGGCAGATGTAATGGTTGGCTACGTCGATGAGCTGGCTTCCGATCCGCGTTTCCGTTCGGACGGTGCAGCCTTCCACCGAAGTGATATTCACGGAGTAGGTGCGGCCGACGCAAAAGTCGCCGTCACCGCCGCTACTCGTGTCGCAGCTCCCGTACAGCGTGGCTGTCCGGTTCCCGTTGGATAGCTGGCAGTTGCCCGCGGCACCTTTGTTGACGGAGCCGCCAGGCGAGGACAGTTGACCCATCCATATCCGGTTGCCGTCCGATCCGGTGGTACCGGATGCAAAAATGCAGTTCAGTTCGGCAGTCGGGCGATAGATCGTGGCCCCGAATGTCGTCCCGTAGGTGACCTGCATTTGCGCAGCGATGTTGCCAGCGAGGGAGTTGGGAAAGTGCTCCCCCGTTTCCGATCCACGCGCCTTGGCGATCACGACATCGAGCACACCGCTTGCTCTTGCGGCGGTGCAGCTGTCCTGCCAAGCCCCCCAGGGCTCATAGGCGATGTCATATGCATTGGCCTGCAGCACGTATGCCAAGCGATAGCGGATGCGTGATCCGGTGGTGCCGGCGGGGCACGCCGCCGTCTCGGACTGCGTGTCCGCGCGCCTGCATCCGCCATACCCACTGTGCCAGGCATACCCGGAGACGCATCCGCCGAGTGGTAGTGGTGCCCCCTGGTCCACACGGACGAACATACTGCCGAGATCCGTCTGTAGCTGCATGTCGGCCTGGTTCGCGGAAGAAGCTTGGCCCAGCGCTGGCACAAGCAGAAGCAAGAAGGCAAGCCAAAGGCCACGCCTTCCTCGTGACGAGGGTAGGAACATGATTTTCTCCAATGTAGGTTCTCCCTCCCGCATTGCGCGAAAGGAGCGAATTGCCCCCCAAGGTGGAAGGGCTAGTTCTTGCAGCCTTGGATCACGGATGCCCGCGCATTGAAGTCGGGCGGCGATATCACAATGCGGTCGCCAGCAACTGAGGCGCGTTGGGCTGTGCGGACATAGCTATTACCGGAGTTCTGGAAAGAACCACTGAAAGAACCACCGACTGTGACCGCGCCGGCCGCGTTCACATAGCCGGATCCCTGGATGCTTCCGCCGATCGCGCCGCCAATGTTGACGTCTCCTCCGCGCGCTGTCGCTTCAATTGCTTGCAGCGCCACATGCCGCCATGGGGTCAAGCCCGATGGGCACGAGATGGCAGGTATGGCGGCGTCATTGGGTAGGTCGATCAAAGCGGCGGTGATCGTCTGCCCCGCCTGGACGAACCAAACACCGCCAGTGCAGACGGCCAGGAGCTTATTGGCGGTGGAGGCGTACATGCCTTCGGTAGAGCATGCGGCGCCAGGCCAGACTGCTGTGTTCAAGATCAGGCCCGTATTGCTGGCAATCGCGCCGCCAACTGACAGCGTACTGTTTAGTGTGACGGGGCGGGTCTCGCCGTGACGTACAAACTGTGCGAACGGTGTGGCGCCCAGGCCTGCCGCTAGAACTGCATGACCTCGCTCGGCACCGAATCCAAACCAGGCTCGCGGAATGTCCATCAACGGGCCTCGAACATTCACACCGACATTGGCGTCATGGCCGCCATATCCGTCAGAGCCTTGCATAACCTTCGCAAGCAGCGCTTGATTGACTTCCGCACGTTTACCGAGCGGCGCAATGCAGGTTCCGTTCTGACGCAGGGTGCGTACGCTGCTGATGGGATGGCAAGTAAAGACGTAAGCGCCGGTCTTGCAACTCTCGCCAGGGCAGGCCCCATCCCGCACGAGGATGAACCTCGCGGTGTCTCCGAGGGACGGATAGAGAGGCATGCTTGTCGGCAGCAGGCCCAACGCCGCAAGATCGGCAACTCCGCCCTGCGCAATCTGAACCCCTGCTACTGAGTTCCAGGCAAGGGGCGGTGGATCTGGATAGACGCCGGGTGGGGCGCTGGCGATGTTCACTCCTTGCATCCAAGCCTCATGCTTGATCTGCAGGTCCACCAGCGCGCCTCGAATCTGCGCGAGATATCGGCCAGTGCTTTCCGCTGCGCTGTCGTCCGCCTGGCGCTTGACTTCTGCGGCCCCGAGTACGAGTGCCAGCGTCAGTAACACTATCGCGATTGTGATCTCGATGAACGTGAAGCCAGCTTGGCGGCGAATGGGACGTAACGGTGAAGCGTTGAGGTGCCTCATAGAATGGACTCCACAGTAGAACCCGACAGGGCGTGCTTGTGGCACGCCCAAGCTTCGGTTGAGGCGCTTACCGCGTAGCGAAAACGAACGTGTTGTTGTCCCCGTCGACGCAGAGGTTTTGGGCGGTGACAGGGTTGAACGTGCCGTTCTCGTTGTTTGCACCCAGCGTCTTCGCGACCGTGCCGTTGACGCTGATCATCTCCGAGACTCCATTCAGCGTCGATGCGAGAACCGGGCATGCTCGATGGTTCACGTTTGTCAGCGTCAGCGAAAAGGCGCTACCGGCGGGCCCACCGCCGAGTGCCGCAGGCGCGATGGTGATCGTGCCATTCGTGCCAACGCCAGAGCCGCCCAGGCGATGCGCGACCGTCGAGCCGACCACCTTGAACGCAGTGGATTCGCGCAGTGAAGGCGCGAGATTCTTCGCGTTATCGATCGCGGCGTACGGCGCGCCGGTATCACCTTCGGCCATGATGCGTGCCGTCGACATGAACCGCTGAAGCTCGCCGGCAGCGGCTGGAACACGACCTGAGACGAAGTAGCCTTTCGCTGATGGCAGGGCGATGATCGACAGAAGGATGACGATCGCTATGGCCAGGGCGATTTCGCCCAGAGTCCAACCCCCTTGATTCTTGGGGCTGCTAGCCAGGACGCGCTGGATGGCGCGCGGGGCGCTACGCATATCTTGTTGCATGTGTCTTTCCTGATTTAGAGATTTTTGGAGTTACTTTGGCAGCCGCGTCGTGCCAAACCGAGTTTTGTGTTGGGGGCCTACATGACCTCAATCATCATTGCGTTGCGCATGTCGGAGATCACGCCTTGATGCCAGAAATAGAGGCCAATCAGAACGCAGACCGCAAGTAGAAGGCAGATCCATTTGAGAACATTGGCACGGGATGCCACGCGCTTTAACACCGTGGTCTCCATGCGCTGTCTGGTCCTTTGCAGCGCTTTGTCAAGGCCAAGGGTGTTGGTTAGGTCCTCCAGGTACCAAAAGGATTCGCGGTCAAGAAGTCCCACATCAAATATTGCTGCACCTTTTTTTGCGTCGTCCAGACGGTCCTGAATTGCCTGCAGACGGCGGGATAGCCAGCGCGATGCCCCGGAAATCTGCATGTCGATGGCCTCTCTGATCTGCATTGTCTTTCCCGTTCTGGGCTTGACTGCCGTGGCAGCGGTACTGACGACCGCGATTGCCTGGACATCTCGGTAGAGGCGATAGGGTCCCCAGGTGTCGAGCCAGCGCCGAACTCTGCCGTCCATGTACGAGAACGAGAAATAGAAGGCGATCAGGGCTGTTGGGCCTACCACCCAAAGTCGCACCCCGTAGTCGCGGATCCACTGAGCCATCGCGAAGAATGCTTGTGTGCTTGGCTTCAGCAACTCCGGCCTGACGTCGGGAAGCGTGTCCAAAAGCATTGGTGCAGTGACGTAAGGTACGGCCACCATCACCATGAGCCAGACAAGCGTGACAACGATGAATGCAATCGCCAGGGTACTAACCAGCAAAGAACGGAGCTTGCTCGTCAGTCGGACGACGTTTGCCATATCACGCAATCCGCCTGCGAACGCTGCTTGTCCTTGACGCTGGAGCGATACGAACTCGGCAACCTCTTTCGGGGGGAGTGTGCGGTGCAGCGTTCTACCCAGGTCACCGAACTCGACGATGCGATGCGCCCAATATGCTGAGAGGACGCCTCGGGCGCTCTTTCCATAGCGGTGCGCATCGGCGTCCAGAATGCTAAGAATCGTTCTGCGCCCCTGCGTATCCTCCGTCATGTCTGCGAGATAGTCGTACCAGTCTGCGCGTGATCGGGCAAACTTCTGCGCGGCCTGGCCGACTCGCGTAAAGAAGAATGGGATCTTCATTCAAGCTTCCTTCGAAGGAGCAGCGTTTCAAAGGCCGTGAAGTGCGGCTCAATGTCTCGCGGGTCGAGCATCCCTTGGCTCATCTTGTAGATGGCGCAGTCCATGGTGGACTTTCCGTCCATGTCTGGCTGGTCGTATCGAGCGGTGCGATGGCCGGCGAAGATCTGGCGTAACCGAATCTCGTCTCCCTCTGTGATGGCTCGCAGCGCCTCGGGATCATTAGTCGGTTCGTACAGTTCGGCGCACACGGTGCGCCCGTCGTAGCCGAATAGCTCGGGGATGCCCTTCTTCCGGCAGCGTTCACATCCTTCCGGATTGCGCACCTTGACCGAGTCGTGTCCGAAGTCGAACAGTTCCTCAATATTGCTGAGGTATCTCGACCAAGTGGATCGGTCATGGTATACGCCCATTCCGTCGCGTGCTCCGTCCAGCAGGGAGTTGGCGGGCAAGGCGCAACTGCACAGCCGTGGCATAAGAGTCTGATGGCCGAGCAGCTTTAATACATTGGGCGTACCTAGCGTCGCACGCGGAATTCCGATCTCGCTAGATGCGAAGCGCAAAGGAATTCCCAAGGCGTTCCCTACGTGTGTTGTCGTGAACAGGTTGCTGCCGGAAAGAACGATATCCACAAAGGCTTCGCCGGTAAGCAGGTCACGAATTTCGCCGAGCAATACGTCGCTGGCCGCGGCTCGCTTAAGGGCCATGAGCTTGGCCTTCATGGCATTCTTGTCAGATCCATCCAGAGAACGGGAGACGCTCGCCTGAAGCGCGTCTGTGATGGTCAGCTCGACAGGATCCTCGATCGACATGATTTTCCGGGTTTTCGGCAGCCGAACGATGAGCTGCGAATTGGTCACCGTCTTGCCGGATCCGGGAACGCCGCCAATTACGATGGCCCCTCCCATACTGCGCATGGCTCGCTCGAACTGCGCAACTTGCGAGGGCAGGAAGCCGAGGGTCTCCATGTCGACTTGCTGCACCTTTGCATCGACGTCGAGCACGCGCAATGTAATTGCGGGACCTGTGTCGGCGATGAACGAGCCCCAGCGGAACATGTAGCCACGATCGTCGACGACCTCATACAGTCGGCCTTGCTGCTCGTTTGCCATGTCGAGAAAGAGACCGTTTCCGCCGCTCACATCGAGCCAGCCCACGTTGACCATATCGAGCAGCTGCTGTGTTGGCATGGCAAGGTGTTTGGGCGTCGTGTACAGACCATCGATTGATGCGCTGACGCGCGAGACGGAACTCGTCGTATCGATGTTCAAGTGCAAGTCGCTTGCTTGATTGCGCACGGACCATGCGAGCAGGTCATAGAACCCCTGTCTTACGGCTGATCGATCACCTAGGCCGCGAATCCGCGAGCTGCGCTCCCGGACATCTTGTAGCTGCATGCGCTCGCGGACCAGCGTCAGCAGGATGACTGGATTGATCGTGTAGATGGCGACCGAATTGCCATTCGCGGCCTGGACGGCGCGCTGGTGAACCGCACGATAGATGTCGGAGTCGTGCTCGCCAGGCTTGACGAATACGGCGTACTGGGAGCCATCCAGTTCCGCGACGCATGCAGTGACGGCGGCGGCCGACCCGCACCAGTCAACCTTCAGCGTGTGGAATGGCGGTTGCATTTCCTCGATGTCGCTGAAGGAATCGAGGTGCTCGATGTTCCCGTCCGCCTGCGGTTGGGCTGTGGCGGTCATCGAAAGGACCGGCAGGTCTTCGGCCTCACGGAAACTTACGGTGAGCAAACGCCTTAGGCGTCGGATCAGGGTCGTGATGCTGGGCATCATGGCGTCCTCTGGGTTAGGCAGTAGGTTGCTGTTTCTTGGGATTGGTCGAGGAAGCTGGCGCAGGGCGGAACGATGTTCTGCAGGAGCAGACCCAGGTCCGAGCCTGCGATCGGTTTTTCCGAACCGGCTCGGTACTGTGCTCTTCGTCCTCCTACGTCGACCGCCACACCGAGTTGCGACCCGACGCCGGTGATTGCGAGCAACCGCGGCACGGGAGCAGGCGCAGGCGTAGACGGGTCAGCGGCTTGCGGGACGGCCGCACCTGCTGGAGTGGAGGAAAGGGCTACTCCCAAAGGCCCTGCGGTCGACTTGCGCTTTTCTTCGGCCAAAGCGCGAGCGGCCTCCTGCTCCAGCAACTCCTGGACCATCTGGACGGCGGGTTGGGGGATCGTTGTCGCGGGCACGCCCACCACAGGTACCTGCGTCCAGGCTTGGCCGGGTATTGCGAAGGCCAGGCACAAGGCGACTGACCCGGCCACACGCCATTGGGCGCGATTACGGCGATTCGACATATATGGTTCCTCTCAATGTGGCTGAGAACGCGCTGGCAACCAGGCCTGGCGAAGTGTCTGGCGCATAGCGCACTTGCAACTGCGTGATTTCAGTTGTCCTGGGTAGCGATAGGCCGTGTAGCGAGCGCAGCGGCGCATTGATGACGAGTGCGCGACTTGCGGGCACTTTCATGCCGGCGGGCATGGGTACGGGCTGCTCCAGACCATTTGGAAGCTTTATGTTGGGTACGGAGATCGGTACCTTGGCGGGTGGCGATAACGTGAAATCTTGCAAGGCTGGGCGCAGCGCTTGCCAGCTGGGTTCCCAGTCCCGCACGACGTTCGTCTGTGTCGGAAGATCTTGCAGCTTCAGTCCCGACAGTGAATGTCCCTTCGGGATGCTCCAGGTGCCTTGTGCGCTGTCTAGGTCGGTATGCACGACCCTCCAGTCAGCAGAGGGAATCGCAGCGAATAGAGTGTGATTGTCTGCAAGTCCTGTGCGCCGGTACTTCGCAGTGCAGGTCCCAGCCCTGGGCAGGCAATCAATTTCTGCTAATCGCCAGCGGCCGGGTTCGACGGGTACAGCGCCGATCTGGCGAAGCAGGATCGTGAGCCCGGTCTCGCCCATCGGCCTGGCCGTCATTGCCCAAGCTGCGATCGCTTGCTTCCATAGGACTGCAGCATCCAGTTCGGGCTGTTGCGCCTTGAGCTGCTGCTGGATTCGCGCTTCCCGCTCCGCCCACCAACTGGATCCGTAGTCCCAAGCCTCGTACCCGAGGATCAGTGCAATTGCCAGCCACCAAATAGGCGACACCATCGTCAGGCTGAAGGTGGCGCGCCGCAATGAAGATTGCGTGTTCGCGTGGCCGGTCAGCTGCTGCAGTGAGAACGGGCGGACCGCTGGCAGGTAGTTGCTATGCACCTGCAGGTCGCGATGGCGCGCCATGGCTGCATCTATCCCCGCCTGCGCTGCGGTCGGGTCACTGAAGATCGTGTCTCCGCCCGCCTGTACAACCCCGTCCGCCACGACGGCGAGCCATACGGTGTCATCCGACAGAGTGAATGCCACCAGGTGGGTGCCGTGACGATGCAGCTGGGCAAATGCTGCCGCGCCTGAGAACAGACTGGCGCGGGTCTTCGCCCGACTTTCCTTGCCCTTCGCAGTCAGTAGCCCCACGGAAGGGCTGCGGGCGTCACTTTGGACGTAGTGCGTCGCCCGTTCCTTGCGTGCCAGCTTGAGGGCTTCCTTTTGGGGGTCTTCCCCAAGGACGGTTTGCCACCTGATTCCAAGCACCAGCTGATTCGAACTGCCAGGGATGGCCACCAGCTGGTAGGTGACCCTCCTGGCGCTTTTTTTGCGAAGTGCCACGATCAGAATCCTTCTTCTGGTATGGCGGTCACGAGCACGACGGTGAGCACCTGCTGCTCCTGTGATGCGTCGGAGCCACCGACAACCATGGGCGCGTTATCGTCGAGGCGCCGCCTGGTGGAGGTGTCTGCTGCCTGTTGAAAGCCGCCAATAACTGTTTGCTCGCCTGGGCGCACCATGACTTGCTGCACCCGTCCTTGGCCTCCAATGTCGGCCTGCTGTACGAACGATTGGTCGTCCCGGGATCCGACCGGCTGCTTCTTCAGGGAAATGAGCCGGGTGTCGTCGTAGGCAATCGTCAGCAAGACCTGGCCGTCGTCCTGGGCGTCCGGCACCACGGTAAGGAATGTGCCGACGGTCTTCTCGTTCTGGGTGACGGTGACGGTCGGCGCTGAGGTGTCGGATGTACTTTGCGTCTGCTGCAGGTTTTTGATGTATTCGAACGTGTTGCGCGTGTCGTACTTTCCCGGTCGGCGGTTCTGCAAGAGCATCGGCACGCTCTTGTGATTGATGATCGACCCGAGCTGAGACAGGGCGGTAAGGGCGATGTTGGACCCTGCAAAGGGGCCGCTGCCAACGGTTGCACCGATGCTGCCTGGAGCCTGCGCAGCGTCCAGCATTGCACCGACGCCGAGCGCCGACGCCTGGTTGTCGCGACCCAGGCTATTGAAAAGGATCTTCCAGTCGACGCTACCCTGGTTCAGACGATCACGTTGCACCGTAATTTCTTCGAAGACCAGGCGAACTCGCCGCGTCATCTGACGATTCTCGGCTTCAAGGAACTCTGCGATGCGGTCTTGGGCATCCTTCGTATCCGTCACGACGATGGTGTTAGACGCGCCATCCGCGAACTTGATGACGCCGGCACGGGTGAGGAACTGGCTCACCTTGCTGACCACGGCCGCCAAGTCCTTCGCCTCGTCTTTGGACGTCGTACTCGACTTCTCCGCGAGCGTTGAGTTGGTGGACCGCATGTCCCGCTGCAGGTTCTCTTCGGCGTTCTGCGTGGGAGCGCGGACTACATAGCTCTTCGTTTCCGTCCGATAAAAGCGGATTGCGCCGATCTTCTCGTCGTATCGCCAGTACACCCCCAGACGAAGCGAGATCGAATCCAGCACCGAGGCAAGGGGGGCCTGGCCGGCGGGCAGCGGCGCCATCTTGGTGCGCGCCACGCCCTGGGGCAGGGTCGGCCCGGCAATACGGTCAACAGCGATGCCTGGGATCAGCGCTGGGACAAGGGTATCTGCCGTGGATGCACCGAGCGTGGCAGCGGCGACCGTCCCTTGTTCGCTGGCCAGGCGGGGAAGGAAGTACTCCGCCGGCAGTAAAGCGTCACCGGAAACCTGCGTCAGTATTCCCGTCGCGATCTGGATTCGGTCGGCCAGGGTCTTTAGGTCGGCGGCATTGCTTTCGAAGAGCAGAGTGGTGTTGATATTGGCGCGCAACGCAGGCGGCAAGGTGACGTCGCGAGCCAACGGCTGCGGTTTGCCAGCAATCCATGGGAGATCGACGACCTGGCCCTTGGCCCGTTCTGTGTCGCCGGCCCTGTCCTTGAACAATTCCAGCGTTCGGGTGTGGGTTGCGCCTTCGCTGTCGGCGCGGGCATTGATTCGGTCGGTGGATTGGAGTGCGGAGCAGCCGGCAAGCGCTGCAAGCGCGATCGCGGCCGCAACAGTGCGGTATGCAGTCATTGGGGTTCCTGGTCTATGCCACGGCTAGGATTGCGTGGCAGGGGAGCGATTGCAGCTTCGGGTGAAGGGCACCACGCGCAGCACGCGGTTGCCGTAAAAGCACGGGCGGATGGGCGATTCGGTCATGGCAACCGCCTGGGAGAGGGCCTGGGTTGCCTCCTGGAAGCTCGCGGCCTCGAATTCGGCCGGCGCCTGGATCGGAAGATCGAAGTTCACTTCCCATTGATCCGGGCCGAAAGTCCAGCCGGCCTTGCCTGCCCATCGAGCCAGCGCCTGCCGCACGGTGCGGTCTTCCGGGCTGATCTTCCAGATTTCCTTCAGGATGACTGGCTCGGGGTCTGCCTGCGGGATGGCTTCGGCGGCGCTCGATTCGGCCGGCAGGGAAGACAGCATTTCTTGGCCAGCGACGAGGGAGGCGGCAATTTTGATGGCGGCGGGCTGGTCGTTGGCTGTTTGCTCGGCTGGGGCCCCGGCATGAGACGGGCCTGGGGCGGATTCACTCTTGCCCGGCGCTTCGGGTACTGGTATTGCGGCGACCGATGCAAGGGAGGTTGGCGTCTTAGTGGGCGGGGCAGAATTACCCGGTAGATCGGACGCCGGCATGGAGTTTGCCGCAGCGCCGGGAGACTCGGACGAAGCTGCCGGCTGGGCGGCCGGGCCTACCAGGCGAGGATCGACGCGATTGATTGCCACACGGGGCGTATCTTTCGGTTGGGCCGGCGCGGGCGGGGCGAAACCGCAGGCCGAAAGGAGGAAGGCCGTCGCGAGGACGGCCACCAGGGCGGGGGTGTGCATGGGGAAGACTCCGGGGGGCAAGGACTGCCCGAGATGTAGAGGGAAGCGCCTCGAGTGCGCGAGGGCGCGGTAGATGCCGGTGACTACGCCGATTCTGGCGACCAGGGCGTTAAGCCTTGGCGCTCGAGCTCGTGATGGACGGCGCGCACTTCACCAGGACTGCTGCCTCGGCGTACCAGCAGAAGTAGTTCCACGAGCGCCGGATTGGTGCGGGCGGTGGCGTCAGAGTTCGGCGCAACATCTAGCATCGTCAGGCGCAGCTGCGAAAGCTGCTCGGACACAGAGTCATCCACTTCCAAACGCAAGCGAAGGTACTGAGACAACCGCATGCCGAGTTGTGCCGCAGCCGCTTCGTACTTGGAATGGCTTTCCGCTGATAAACGAAAACTCACCGGACGTTCAAGCAGCGTGCGCATAGAAGCGTCCCTCCTCAACGACGATGTGGCCAACGGCCTCCGTAAAGGCCTGGTGGAACGCGGACTTTCTGACGGCTCGCTCGCTCGGGGAGTCTTGCTTTCCCTGGCAGTGATCGCGGAAGTGATGATCTCGAAACTGAGCCAGGGAGAGGGACGTCGGTTCTTCAAACCACAGTCGGGCGGCGTGGCGCCCGGCCCTTGCGGTGGAGGGGTATTCAAATGTCGCGTCAAAGCGGCGAGGCACGCGTGCGCCCGCGAGGGTCGTTGACCTCATATGGATCATTCCTAGGGGGCCTCAACATGGGAGGGGGATGGAGAAACTAGTAGCCAGCCACGAGCGGGGATGGGGCCAAAAGCGGGGCCATTCACGCAAATTAGTGCGACTTAATGCGGCTATCTTGCATGCTTCATGATGCGTTCTGCGCGCTAATTGGCGCTAATTTGCGTCCGCACAGATTCGATTCCTGTCGGGCGCGCCACCAAATCCAAGACTTAGGAATGGCTTGGGTCCACACTGGGCCTGATGTGGCTGTTCCGACTCCGGTTCAGAAGGTCTGATTGGCCTCTCCGGAAGATGCCGCGCAGCAAGCCAGCGCATCTTGTCTCCCCCTAGCTGATTTGCCATCTTGTCGATCCACTCCGAGTAGCGCTCGAAGAGCATCTTGACGTCTTGCGCCCATCTGCGTGGACGGATGCTTCAGGATATGCCACTTCAAGGCCATGTCGCGGGTGGCGCTTTCACGGGTTCTCAACGGCAAGCCGGGCATCAGCCCGGATCTTGCCGTTCGCCTGGAGCATGCCGGGGCCAGTACTGCCCAGGCTTGGGTCGCAATGCAGGCTAACTATGATCTGTGGCAGGCGCTACAGCATGAGCAGCCGCCCGTTAGGCCGTTGACCTCGACGGCAGCCGCGCACTGATCTTCTCAATTTGATCGCCGAACAGGCCAGCCTCCTGCCGCCTCAGGTCGTGGTCTGCACATGCAGCCGGCTGGACTTGCAGCGGTGCAAGGCGCGGTAGTGCTCCAGCGCGCGCCCGTTGGCGCCATAGGCGATGGACTCGATGCGCAGCAAGGGTTCGGGTTCCTTCATGCCCAGCAGTTCGCAGGTCTGGGCGTCCGGTTGCACCGCGTCTATCCAACGTTCCGCGCGCACGATGCGCAGGCCGTACTGGCGGCGCAGCACGTCGTAGAGCGAACGGTTTTCCAGGCGGGTGCGGTGCAGGCCCGGCACCAGGTCCGCGGGCACGGCGGTTTCCACCAGCAATTGCAGTTCGCCGTCGACGCTGCGCAGCCGCTTGAGCGCCACGACCTGGCTGTCTTCGGTCAGCCCCAGCGAGCTGGCTTCGTGCGCCGTGGGCGCGCGCAGTTCCTGCAGCAGCACCTGGGTGCGCACCGTGCGGCCCTTGCGTTCCATCTCGTCCGAAAAGCCCAGTACGGTGGACACGAAGTCTTCGTCGCGTTCGCGCGCCGACACGAAGGCGCCCTGGCCGCGGATCTTGTAGATCAGGCCGTTGCGGACCAGGTCCGCCAGCGCTTCGCGCACGACGATGCGCGAAATGCCATATTGTTCGCCGAACTCGGCCTCGGTAGGCAGCTTGTCGCCCACGGCCAGTTCGCCTTGCAGGATCTTGCCGCGCACCACGTCGCGGAACTGCGTCCAGAGCGGGGCGTCGGCGCTGCGGTCCAATATGGCTTCGGTGGAGATGGGGCTGCTCATGTCGTCAAAGAATTGGAAATCGATCCTGCGGCCAAGGCGGAATCGGCGGGCTCTGCCCAGGGCGCCTCGTCCGCAGGAAGTTGAACACAATGCCGGTCCCGCAGCGTCGCGGTGCAGGCCCGTAACTCGTCTTGCCGGCGCGCAAGGCTCCAGCCCAGCTCGGCCGCGGCGATATCCGCCAGTTCCGCCAGCAGCGCTGGCGTGACATGGCCGCGGATGGCCAGCAGGGTGCGCCGGATCACCAGGTCGGCCAGGTGCTGCACAGACGTTTCGCGGCACAGATAGCGGATCTCGGCTGTTGAATGATCTGCCGCGTGGCGCAAGGGCTTATCGCCCGCCGCCGCGAAATCCGCCGCCACGGCGCCCGCCCGTGAACCATAGCGCATGAACAGTTCGGCGACGCGCTCGCGGTCCAGCGCGGTGGCAGCCTGAATGCTGTCCAGAAAGCGTTGCCGTCCCGCCGCATCGGCGGGCATGCCCGCCCCGCCGCCGATAGCCACTTGCTCGGTTGACTGCCGCCGCGCGCGGTTCAGTTGCTGCAGCACCGCGTCGGCCGCCAGTTGCGCCAGCGAACGGAAGGTGGTCCATTTGCCGCCGACCAGGCACACCATCGGCACCTCGCGCCGCGCGTTGGGCGGGTCGATCACCACCGCGTGATCGCGCGATATCTGTCCGGGCTTGTCGGCATCCGACTGGGCCAGCGGCCTGACGCCCACGTAAGTGTAGACCACGTCCTTGCGGCTGAAATCCAGGCGGGGAAACACCTCATGCAACACGTCGAGCAGGTAGTCGATCTCCGCCGGCTCGGTCGCGGCGAGGTCGGGATCGTCCACCGGAATGTCGGTGGATCCCACCAGCACCCGGTCCAGGAAAGGGTAGACGATGCACACCCGGCCGTCGGACGCCTCGAAGTAGACCATGCGGTCCTGGAGTGCTGCGCGCAGCGCCGGATGGTCCAGGATCAGGTGTGATCCCTTGGTGCCCATGACGCGCGAGCCGTCGCCTTCCAGGGCGCCAGCCGCGCGGTCCAGCCAGGCGCCCGTCGCGTTGACCACCGTGTCGGCAGTCACTTGCACGGATTCGCCGGTCAGCGCGTCGCGCAGCGTGATGGCGCGGCCCTGGCAAGCGGTCACGCTGCAATAGTTCGACGCGACCGAGGCCGGGTGGCCGCGATGCGCATCGTCGATCAATTCCAGCACCAGCCATTCCGGATGCCGTATCCAGGCGTCGTAATACGTGGCCGTCCAGCGCACCGCCGCGCCGAACAGCGCGCTGTCCGCCGCCGGTACGCGTTCGATGCGATGTTCCGGCATGGCGCGCTGGTTGCGGCCCAGCTTGTCGTAGAGGCGCAAGCCCAATCCCACCACGCACAGTCCGCGCGCGCCAGGCGAGGCGTTCAGGCCGGCAAAGCGCAGCATGCTGCCCCACAGGCCGCCGAAGCGGCTGGACAGCGGCACCACGGTTTCCAGCGGCTGCACCAGATGCGCCGCGTTGCGCAGCAGCAGGTTGCGTTCGCGCGTGGCTTCCGCCACCAGGGAAAATGACCCGCTTTCCAGGTAGCGCAAGCCGCCGTGGATCATGCGCGACGGCGCGCTGCTGGCGCCGGCGGCCACATCGTCCTTGTCCACGATCAGGCAATCCACGCCCTGCAAGGACAGATCGCGGAATACGCCAGCGCCGTTGATGCCCGCGCCAACGATCACCGTCGAAAAATGGCGGCCCGCCAACGAGGCCGGACGCGCGAAGGGGGAGGTGCGCGGGGTCATCGGGCGGGTCCCGCAAGATGGTCGAAAGCGGGGGCCATGCTGTCCACCAAGCCGTGGAAGCTGGCGTAGAAGTCGGCGTGCGCCTGCGCCTCGGCGACAAGGGGCTCGACCCGTTCGCAGGGGGCGGGCAGCAAGTCGCTGCCGCCAGGGTTCTGCGACAGCGCGGCGTACAGGGCGGCGCCGCGCGCGCCGGTTTCGTCGTCGCCGCAGCGTTCCACCGCGTGTCCCAGAAAGCCCGCCAGAAGTTGTGCCAGCCGCAGGTCGCGGGCGCCGCCGCCCAGGGCGGCCACCCTGTCTGGCACGCCCAACCCAAGCGCCGCCAGGCGTTTCAGGTGCCGCGCGTGCAGCGCCACCACGGCGTCGACCACGGCGCGGGCCATGTGCGCGCGGGTGTGATGTCCTTGCAGGCCGACGTATCCCGCGCTGGCTCCCGCCGGCCAGCTGCCGCCATTGATGAAGGGCAGAAAACGCAGGCCCTCGGCGCCCAAGGGCACCCCCATCGCGCAATCCACCGCCGCGGCCGCGTCCGGGAACTGCAAGGTGCGAGCCAGCCAAGCCACGTTCGCCATCGACGAGGGGCTGTTTTCCAGGTAGAGCCTGCGGTCCGGATCGCCGAAGCTGACGATGGCGCCGACTTCCGGCTTCGGTTCGCGGGCTGGGGCCACTACCGCATTCACGCACCAGGTGCCGAGCACGGCCACGGCGTGGCCCTGGCGTTCCGCGTTCACCGCTTTCAGCGAGGCGAGCAGATCGATTGCGCCGAGCGCCACGGGCAGGCCGGCCGGCAAGCCGAAGGCGGCCGCCTGGGCTGGCCGCAGCCGGCCGATTACGGCGCCGCTGGGCGCGATGGGCGCCAGCGCCGTGGCGGCCAAGCCGGACAGGCCGGCGGCCTCGAAAGCCATCGTGGACCAGGCCCCGGCGTCGAGCGACAGCAGGCCCGCTGTACTGGCGTCGCTGGCGTCCGTGGCGATCTCGCCGGTCAACAGGAATCCCAGATAGTCCTTGGCGAACAGCAGATGGCGGATGCGGCGAAGTTGCGCGGGGTCTGCGCCGTAGAGTTCGGCAGCGATCAGCGACGACTGCCCCGACCATGGCCGGCAGCCAACTTCGTCATACAGCGCGTCGCCCATGCGGTGGCCCAGCGCCCGGGCACGGGCGGCGGCGCGCTGGTCGGTCGACGCCACCGCGCGGCCTTCCAGTAATTGGCCGCTGGCATCCAGCGCATACAAGCCGGCGCCGTGGCCCGTGCAGCACAGCGCGCGCACGTCGGCCGCGCGCGGGCCCAGTTGCGCCGCCACGCCTTGCAAGGCCCGCGCCAGCGCCGTCTGGATGGCGTCCGCGGGCAGTTCGCAACCGCCTTGCGCCAATTGCCGATAGGGCAGCGCGCCGCCCGACGCGGCCAGTGTGGCGCCGCTCCCGGCCTCGAAGGCAACCGCCTTCAAGCCTGTGGAGCCCATGTCTATGCCCAGGTAGATGTCTGTTTTCATGTCATAACATTGTCTACAGAAATTTCAGGCAGGATAGCAGTGTTTCCCCTAGTAATCTAAAAAATCCGTCTGCAATATAGTTCGTCGATGTCATAACAACGATTCGACCAAAACAGGTTGAACAACAGGCGCCGAGGACTGCAGGGTTCTTGGATCGATGCGAAAAAAGGAGCGGAACATGAGACGAGATTTCTTGAAGACCGTAGCGGCGGCGGGCGCCGGCCTGGCGAGCGCCAACGCCTTTGCGCAGAACACCCCGCAGGCCCCCGGGCTGCGCGGCAACGCGAGCGACGTCTACGTGATGAACGTGATGGTGTCCGGGGTGGAGTACTGGTTTCCTGTCTACGAAATGATGAAGCAGCTGGGCCATTCGCTTGGCGTGCGCACCCGCTATTCGGGCACGCCCGAATACGACGTCAACAAGCAGCTGGCCTCGTTCGAACAAGAACTGGCGCGCAAGCCGGCCGGCATCCTGCTGCATCCCATGAACCCCGACCCCTTCATCGAACCCATCAACCGCGCCGCGGCCATGGGCATCCCGGTGGTGACCTTCGCGGCCGACTCTCCCAATTCCAAGCGCGTGTCCTTTGTCACCTCGGACAACGACCGCGAAGGCGCGCAGGCCGCCGACGCCATCGCGGCCGCGCTCAATGGCAAGGGTGAATACGCGGTGCTGGAAAACCCCGGCCAGGACAACCATGACCGCCGCGTGGCCGCTTTCATCAACCGCATGAAGACCCAGCATCCCGGCATGAAGCTGGTGGGCCGCGCGGCCAGCAACCAGGACCCGAACAAGGCCTACCAGGCCACGCTGAGCCTGGCGCAGGCCAACCCCGGCCTGGGCGCCCTGTTCATGCCCGAAGCCAACTCGGCGCTGGGCGCGGCGCAGGCCTCCATCGAAACCAAGAAGAACATCAAGGTCCTGTGCTGCGACGTGAACGCCAAGATCCTGGACATGATCAAGTCGGGCGAGGTCTTTGGCTCCGTCAACCCGAACCAGGGCGTGCAGGGCTATATGGGCATGATGCTGCTGTTCCTGGCGCGCAACCAGCAACTGATCGACCCGATGAACGACGCCAAGCGCAATGGCACCAACCCCATGGCCGTGCCATTCCTGGACAACGGCCTGTCCATCGTCAGCAAGGCGAACGCCGACGACTTCTATTGGGACAAGTACCTGGCGCGTCGCGGCACCAAGGGCATCAACGAATGAAGGCGCCCGCAGCGCTGCTGGAACTGCAAGGCATCAGCAAGCAGTTCGGCGCGTCCAAAGCCCTGGCCGACGTGCGCTTCACGCTGCGCCGGGGCGAAATCCATGCCTTGTGCGGCGAAAACGGCGCCGGCAAGTCGACGCTGATGAAGATCATCGACGGCATCCACCAGCCCGACAGCGGCGACATCTACCTGGAAGGCGAGCGCGTGGTCATCAACGGGCCGGCCCATGCGATGCGCCTGGGCATCGGCCTGGTCCACCAGGAAATCTCGCTGTGCGGCGACGCGACCGTGGCCGAGAACATCTTCATGCCCATGATCAGCGCCGGCGCGCAGACCTGGATGGATTACGCCGGCCTGCAAGAGCGCGCCGCGGCCGTGCTGCGGCGGCTGGGCCAGGACATCGACCCGGGCTTGCGGGTGGATGCGCTGGGCATATCCAGCCAGCAGCTGGTCGAGATCGCCCGCGCCTTGACGCTAGACTGCAAGGTGCTGATCCTGGACGAACCCACCGCCGCGCTGACCGAAGTCGAGTCCGTGGCGCTGTTCCGCGTCTTGCACGACCTCAAGGCCCAAGGCATCGGCATTGTCTACATCAGCCACCGCATGGCCGAGATCTTCGAGCACTGCGACCGCGTCACGGTGCTGCGTGACGGCCGCGACGTGCGCAGCGCCGATATTGCGGCACTCTCCCCGGACGCACTGGTGCGCTGCATGGTGGGGCGCGATCTGGGCAACTATTATCCGCCCCGGCAGGCGGCTGGCGATGCGCCGGCCGAGACCCTGCTGGAAGTGGAAGACCTCGCCGATGGCGCCACGGTCCACGGCATCTCGTTCAAGCTGCGCCGGGGTGAAATCCTGGGCATCTCCGGCCTGATGGGCGCGGGCCGCAGCGAGCTGGCCGAAACCGTGTGCGGCCTGCGGCGCGCGCGGCGAGGCGCCGTGCGGCTGCGGGGCCAGCCCCTGCGGCTGCGCCGCTATGCCGACGCCCTGCGCCACGGCATCGCCTACCTGAGCGAAGACCGCAAGGCCGCCGGCCTGTTCCTGGACATGCCGATCGAGCAGAACGTGTCGTCCATGGCGCTGGGCCGCATCAGCTCGCGTTTCGGCCTGCTCAAACGCACAGCGGAACGCAACCTGGCGGTTGAGCTGGGCGCCCGGCTCAGGCTCAAGTCGGACGGCGTGGCCATCGACGCCAGTTGCCTGTCGGGCGGCAACCAGCAGAAGGTGGCCATCGCCAAACTGCTGGCGACCCGTCCCTCGGTGCTGCTGATGGATGAACCGACGCGCGGCGTGGACGTCGGCGCCAAATCCGAGATCCATCACCTTCTGCGCGACCTGGCCAACCAGGGCGTGGGCGTGGTGGTGATCTCGTCCGAGCTGCCCGAGATCATCGGCCTGTGTGACCGGGCCCTGGTCATACGCAACGGCAGGCTCGCCGGCGAATTGGCGGCAAGCGAGATGACGGAAGAAAAATTGCTGCGGCTGGCCTCGGGCCTGACCGCCGAGGAGGCGACATGACGAGCGACCTGAAAACCCAGCCGGCGGCGCAAGCGGTCCTGATACCACCTGCCGCCGGTCTGCCGACAGGTCCCCGCCCGGGACGCCGGCTGGGCAGCTTCCGCGAAGCGGGGCTGCTGCTGATCATTGCCGCGCTGTGCGTCGTCATGAGCTTCGCGTCGCCGCATTTCCTGACTTGGGAAAACGTGCGCGCCATGCTGCTGTCGTTTTCCATCGAAGGCATCGTGGTGGTCGGCATGACCATCCTGGTCATTGTCGGCGGCATCGATCTGTCGGTGGGCTCGGTGGTCTGCCTGGCCATGGTCATCACCGGCAAGCTGTTCCTGCTGGGATTGGACCCATGGACCGCCAGCCTGGCCGCGATCGCCGTCTGCACGATGGTGGGCGCGCTCATAGGCGGCTGCGTCACCCGCATCGGCCTCAGCCATTTCATCGCGTCGCTGGCGTTCATGGTGATCGTGCGCGGCCTGTGCCTGGCCATCACCCAGGGCACGCCGCAATCGCTGTTCTCCCTGCCGCCGCAGTTCAAGTTCATCGGGCAGGGAGCCATCGCGGGCATTCCCGCCGTCATCCTGATCTTCGCCGCCATCGTCGTCGTCAGCGACTTCGCGTTGCGCCGCGCCTCCTTGCTGCGCAAGGTGTTCTACACCGGCAGCAATGAAAAGGCGGCGCTCTATGCCGGCATCCGCACCGGCCGCGTGAAGTTCTGGGTCACCGTGCTGTGCTCGACCCTGGCCGGCGTCGCGGGGGTGGTCTACACGGCCCGCTTCGGCGCCGCCACGCCCAATTTCGGCGTGGGCATGGAGCTCAACGTCATCGCGGCGGTGGTGATCGGCGGCGCCAGCCTCAAGGGCGGCTCGGGCACCGTGCTGGGCGCGGTGCTGGGCCTGGCCCTGCTGTCGGTCGTCACCAGCTCGCTGATCCTGCTGGACGTGTCGCCCTACTGGCAGGACGTCGTCAAGGGGCTGATCCTGCTGGCCGCGGTCACCGTCGACCATCTCATGAACGTCAAAAAGGTTTCCCGATGAAGACTACAACGCTGGGCATGTCCGGCATCGCCTGCGAATCCGTCGGCCTGGGCACCTGGGCCATGGGCGGCTGGATGTGGGGCGGCGGGGACGATGCGGCCGCCATTGCCGCCATCCAGGCGTCCCTGGACGCGGGCGTGCGGCTCATCGACACCGCGCCTGCCTATGGCCTGGGGCACGCCGAAAGCCTGGTCGGCCAGGCGCTCAAGGGGCGCCGCCAGCAAGCCGTCATCGCCACCAAGTGCGGACTGGTCTGGCATACCCGCCAGGGCGAGCACTTTTTCGACGAGGAGGGTCAGGCCGTGCATCGCCACCTGGGCCGCGCTTCCATCTTCCATGAAGTGGAGCAAAGCCTGGCGCGCCTGCGGACGGACTACATCGACCTCTACATCACCCACTGGCAGGACGCCGGCACGCCCGTCGCCGAGACCATGGACGCCTTGCTGGACCTGAAGCGGCAAGGCAAGATCCGCGCCATCGGCGTCAGCAACGTGGATCCCGGCACCCTGGCCGAATACCTGCGGCATGGCCAGGTCGACGCCATCCAGGAACGCTACAGCCTGATTGACCGCGAGATCGAAGCCTCGCTGATGCCGCTGTGCCGCAGCCACAACGTCGGCATCCTCGGGTACTCCTCGCTGGCGCTCGGCCTGCTGGCCGGCCCCATCGATCCGGAGCGCCGCTTTACCGGCGACGACCAGCGCGCCGGCAACCCTCGTTTCAGCGTCGCCAACCGCAGCCGCTTGCAAGGTTTCTTCGCGGAACTGGAGCCCCTGTGCCAGCGGCTGGACTGCTCGGCTTCGCAGCTGATGATTGCTTGGACCGCGCGCCCAGGCGGCGTGTCCGTGGCGCTGTGCGGCGCCCGCACCCCGCAGCAGGCCATGCAGAACGCCGGCGCCGCCGCCCTGGAACTCTCGCCTGAAGACATTGCCGCCATCGACCAGGCGGCCGGGCGCCACCTGCAAACACTGGATTGAACAAGGAATCCCCATGCTGCACAGAAAAGAAGCGCGCCTGAACCGGCTGCTGAACGGCGGCCGCTGCCTGGATATCGCCGTCGACCACGGCGTCTGCAATGAACCCAGCTTCCTGTCCGGACTGGAGGACATGCCGGCCGTGATGGAACAACTGGCCGCCGCGCGGCCCGACGCCATCCAGCTGAACTATGGCCAGGCCGACCTGCTCCAGCAACGTCCGGGCCGCGACAAGCCCGCGCTGGTCATGCGCCTGGACATGGGCAATCCCTACAACGCCACGACCCACCGCGTCATGTGGGCCGTGCTGCAGAACGAGCAGGACCCGGTGCTGCCTGCGGTCCAGATGGACGCGGCCTGCGTGGTGGTCAACCTGTTCATGCTGCCGGACGAACCCGACCTGTTCCGCCAATGCGTCGCCAACATCGCGCGAGTGCGCGCGGACTGCGACCGCTACGGCATGCCGCTGATGATCGAGCCCCTGGTCATGGCGCCGCACTCCGCGCGCGGCGGCTATATGGTCGATGGCGACGCCGAGAAGATCGTCACGCTGGTCAGGCTGGCGCGCGAAATGGGCGCCGATATCGTCAAGGCCGACCCCACCACCGCCACACGCGATTTCCACCGCGTGGTGCAGGCGGCGCGCTGCCCGGTGCTGGTGCGCGGCGGCGGCCGGGAAGACCTGCGCCAGGTCTTCGAGCGGTCGCGCGAGTTGCTGGATGAAGGCGCCGTGGGGCTGGTGTACGGCCGCAATGTCTACCAGCATGCCGATCCGTCGTCCGTGGTGCGGGCGCTGATGGCCATGATCCATGACGACGCCAGCGCCGGGCTGGCGTGGGACATGTATGAGGCGGGCGGCCGATAGGACGCGAGGCTCATTGGCCGAAATCCCCGACACCCCAGCCAGATCCTAGTGCTCCTCCTTGGCATGGTTGACCGTGTACTTGGGAATGGCGACGGTAAGGTCTTCCTCCGCCACGATCGCCTGACAGCTCAGGCGGGACTGCGCTTCCAGCCCCCAGGCGCGGTCGAGCAGGTCGTCCTCGGACTCGTTCGCTTCGTTCAAGGATTCGAAACCCTTGCGCACGATGCAGTGGCAGGTGGTGCAGGCGGCACTCATGTCGCAAGCATGTTCTATTTCAATACCATTGGCCAGCAAGGCCGCGCAGATCGTGATGCCGGCCCGCACCTCGAGCTCGGCGCCTTCGGGCGCCAGCTCGGCATGCGGGAGTACGGTAATTTTGGGCATATCTGATTCCTGGCGATCAGCAAGCTGATGCGGGTTCGTCCGACGTGCCGGCGCGACGGCGCCGCGGCACGGCGCCGGTGCGGGCGGCGGGTTCCTGCTCTTTGTCGTCCGGCTGCTCGAGCGTGTGCAGGATGGGGCAATTGGGACGATCGTCGCCCGCGCAACAGCGGATCAGCGCCTTGAGCGTTTCTGCCATCTGCCGCATGCTTTCGATGCGCCGGTCCAGTTCGGCCAGGTGTTCCTGGGCCACGTGCTTGACGTCCGCGCTTTGGCGCGACTGGTCATGCCACAGGCCC
Source organism: Achromobacter xylosoxidans (assembly GCF_002192695.1). Classification (GTDB taxonomy): domain Bacteria; phylum Pseudomonadota; class Gammaproteobacteria; order Burkholderiales; family Burkholderiaceae_B; genus Achromobacter; species Achromobacter xylosoxidans_C. Next base: position 126,262 of record NZ_MTLG01000002.1, on the reverse strand, counting down.
AGCAGATCCTTGGTCTCGGCGACTGAAAAGCCCAGATTGCGGGCGCGGCGGATGAAGTGCAGCCGGTGAACATCGATCCGGTTGTAGGCGCGGTAGCCGGACGAGTTCCGCTGCGCCGCGGGTATCAGGCCGATCTGCTCGTAGTAGCGGATCATCTTTGCCGACACCTTGGAGGTCTTGGATGCTTCGCCGATGTTCATGGGAGTCTCCTTGCTCAAAGGAAAGGGTAGTGGCTTGAGAGAAGACTAAGGCTTTCCAACATGGGAAGGTCAAGCGTGTCGGCGGCCGCTGGGCATCCAGCCCGGCGAGTTACTGTGGCGTAAAGAAAACGTCGGCATGCATATCCTGGGCGTCCAGCCCGCGCTCGGACGCCAGGGCCATCGCAGCTTCCACCATCGCCGGAGGGCCGGCGACATAGGCTTTCCAGCTTTTCAGGTCCGCCAGGTCTGCACTGACGGCTTGCGTGACGTGGCCGGTCCGGTATGACGTGGCTTGAGCCTCGGACAGCACCGGCACAAAACTCAGGTTGGGGTGGCGGCGCGCCAATTCCTCAAAATTCCGGACGAAGTAAAGATCCCGCTCCATGCGAGCGCCGAAGTAGACATGAATCGGTTGCCTCATGCCGTGCGCGAGCGCGGTTTCGACGATCGAATGGATGGGAGCCAATCCCGATCCTCCCGCGATGCAGAGCATCGGTCCGGGATGCTGTTCGCGTAGATGCGAGGCGCCGAGCGGGGCGCGCAGCGCGACGCGTTCGCCCGCTTTCAGCGCAGTGTGGACATGGTTCGAGGTGACGCCGCCTGGAACACGGCGGATGTGGAATTCCAGTACGGAATCGCCCGGCCTGTTGGCCATTGAGTAGCTGCGAGTTGGCGACTGCCCGAACGTGATGTCGGCATACTGCCCGGCGGCGAACGCCAATGTGTCCGTTCCGTCGGGCCGGATCCTGACGCGCCTGATGTCGTGGGTCAGTTCGTCCATGGAAACGACGGTCCCTTCCACATTCTGGATTGGCGCCGCGGCTGCTTCGTCGTCGTCCCCAAGCCAGGCCACCGCCGCATCGGTCTTCGGAACCGCGCGGCACGCCAGGATGAAGCCGCTGCGCTTTTCTTCTTCCGTCAACGCGTAGCGCGAGTGCGGCAGCATTTCCACTTCGCCTTCGATCAGGCGCGATTTGCAGCTGCCGCAGCGGCCGGAGCGGCAGCCGTGCGGATAGGCAACGCCATTTTGCAACGCTGCTTCGAGTATGGTGTGGCCGTCCGGAACCGGTAGCCGGGTTCGCGCTTGCCGGATATCCACTGTCTTGCTGCTCATTTCGAGGCTCCCTCAATGAGCGCAGCCGTGATTGCGGGCCTCGCCGTGTGGGATTGATGCTCATCGCGAGAGCGGTTCTGCATGGTTGCTCCAATTGCTTCAGATGGGTGTGGGCGGCATCAAGATGCCCTTCGCCTTTCAGATGGCGGGCCAAATCTATTCCTTCCAACGATTGCAAGGTCAATAGCCCGCGGAATCCGCCAGCGCATGCTTGACCTTCCTGTCGTTGGAATGCCTAGCCTTGCCGAATTCCTGCAGAGCGCTTCGGAAGGGCCGAAGCCCTGCTGTACAGAAGGGACATGTCGATGCGTCGAAAATTCAGAATTGCTGTCGCGGTCGGAGCCATCGCGGCGGCCGGAACCATTGCGTGGGCGGCCGGTGAATCGTCCGGAGATAAAAGCAAGCCGCCTTCCGCGACCGCGCCGATGGCGCCGCAGGTACCGGTTGCCGAGGTGATCCAGCGCGTCATCGCGCCATCGACCGACTTCACGGGATACCTGGCGGCTCCGGAGACGGTTGAACTGCGGTCGCGCGTCAGCGGCGCGGTCGATGCCGTCAGCGTTCCCGAGGGCGGCCTGGTGCGCAAAGGGCAACAGCTGTTCCAGATCGATCCGCGGCCATTCCAGGTGGCGCTCGACACGGCCACGGCGCAGCTGCGCCAGGCCGAGGCGCTGGCCAGCCAGGCCCAGGCCGATTTCGACCGCGCCCAGCGGCTGGTGGCGACCGGCGCGGTGTCGCGCAAGACCTACGACGACGCCGTGTCCGCGCGCAACGCCCGCCAGGCGGAGATCCTGGTGGCCAAGGCCGCCGTGGCGGCGGCGCGGCTCGACCTGTCCTATGCGCGCATCACGGCGCCGATATCCGGGCGTGTGGACCGGATCATGGTGACCGAAGGCAACCTGGTCAACGGCGGGGCGGCGGGCGTGGCCAATCTGCTGACCACGATCGTGTCGATCGACCCCGTCCATGTGTACTTCGACATAGACGAAGCGACCTACCTCAACGCCGTGCGACTGGCCCGGCCCGATTCCCGCAGCGGCAAGCCGTCGCTGCCGGTCGCCGTGGCGCTGGCGACGGACCAGGGCTTTCCTCATCAGGGCGCGCTCGATTTCGTGGGCAACCAGATCGACCGCGGCACCGGCACGATCCGCGCCCGCGCCGTCGTGCCGAACCCCGATGGCCTGCTGGCTCCGGGGCTGTTCGCGCGCGCCAGGCTGGCTACTGGCGCCGAGCGTGCGGCCATTCTGGTCGATGACCTGGCGGTGGGCACGGACCAAGGCAAGAACTACGTCCTGGTCGTGGGCCCGGACAATCAGGCCCAGTACCGCGTGGTCGAGCTTGGCCAGATGGCGGACGGCCTGCGCGTGATCAGTACCGGCTTGCAGGCCGGAGAGAAGATCATCATCAAAGGGCTGGTGCGTCCCGGTATGACGGTCACGCCTCGCTTGGTGCCCATGCAGCAGGTAGCCGCCGTGGAGGCCCGGCCATGAAATTTCCCCACTTCTTCATTGCCAGGCCGATCTTCGCCATCGTCCTGTCGCTGCTGATGCTGCTGGCGGGCGGCATCGCGTTCTGGCAGCTGCCGCTGAGCGAATACCCCGCCGTCACGCCGCCCACGGTACAAGTGACGGCGAGCTATCCCGGCGCCAATCCGGAAGTGATCGCCGATACGGTGGCGGCGCCGCTGGAACAGGTGATCAACGGCGTGGAAGGCATGCTGTACATGAGTTCCCAGATGGCGGTCGACGGCCAGATGGTGCTCACCATCGCGTTCAAGCAGGGCACGGACCCGGACATGGCGCAGATCCAGGTGCAGAACCGGGTCTCGCGCGCCTTGCCGCGCTTGCCGCAGGAAGTGCAGCGCATCGGGGTGGTGACGCAGAAAACCTCGCCCGACGTGTTGATGGTGGTGCACCTCGCTTCGCCGGAAAAGCGCTACGACTCGCTCTACTTGTCGAACTTCGCCATCCGGCAGGTACGCGACGAACTCGCGCGCCTGCCCGGCGTGGGCGACGTCCTGGTCTGGGGCGCCGGGGAGTATTCCATGCGCGTCTGGCTGGATCCCGCCAGCGTGGCCGCGCGCGGTCTGACCGCCAGCGACGTGGTCGCCGCCCTGCGGGAGCAGAACGTGCAGGTCGCCGCGGGGTCGGTGGGCCAGCAGCCGGATACCTCGGCGGCCTACCAGGTGACGGTCAACACGCTGGGGCGCCTGACAAGCGCGGAACAGTTCGGCGAGATCGTCGTGAAGACGGGCGCCGATGGCCAGATCACCCGGCTGCGCGACGTCGCGCGCGTGTCGTTGGGGGCGGACGCCTACACCTTGCGCAGCCTGATCAATGGCGAATCGGCGCCTGCCCTGCAGATTATCCAGAGTCCCGGCGCCAACGCCATCGACGTCTCCAACGCGGTCCGAGCCAGGATGCAGGAGTTGCAGCAGGGCTTCCCGCAGGATGTGGAGTACCGGATCGCCTATGACCCCACGGTCTTCGTGCGCGCCTCGTTGCAATCGGTGGCGGTCACGCTGCTGGAGGCCATCCTCCTGGTCGTCATCGTGGTGGTGCTGTTCCTGCAGACCTGGCGAGCGTCCATCATTCCCCTGGTGGCCGTGCCCGTGTCGTTGGTGGGAACCTTCGCGCTGATGCACATGTTCGGCTTTTCGCTCAACACCTTGTCACTGTTCGGCCTGGTGCTGTCGATCGGCATCGTGGTGGACGACGCCATCGTGGTGGTTGAAAACGTCGAGCGGCACATGGCCCTGGGTGAATCCCCCCGGCAGGCCGCGATCAAGGCCATGGATGAGGTGACCGGGCCAATCATTGCGATCACCTCGGTGCTGGCGGCAGTCTTCATTCCCTCGGCTTTCCTGTCCGGGCTGCAAGGCGAGTTCTATCGCCAGTTCGCGCTGACCATCGCCATTTCGACCATACTCTCCGCCATCAATTCCCTCACGCTGTCGCCGGCGCTTGCGGCCATCCTGCTGAAACCGCATCAGGATACGGCCAAGGCCGACTGGCTCACGCGTCTCATGGGCAAGACTTTGGGCGGGTTTTTCCGGCGCTTCAATGTCTTCTTCGACGGCGCCTCGAATGCCTACGTCGGAACGGTGCGCCGGGCGGTGCGCGGCAGCGCCATCGTGCTGCTGCTGTACGCCGGCTTCGTCGGCCTGACCTGGCTGGGCTTTCACCAGGTGCCGAACGGCTTCGTGCCGGCCCAGGACAAGTACTTCCTGGTGGGCATCGCCCAGTTGCCCAGCGGCGCCTCGCTCGACCGCACAGAAGCGGTTGTGAAGCAGATGTCCGAGATCGCGCTGGCCGAACCCGGCGTGGAAAGCGTGGTTGCCTTCCCCGGGCTTTCGGTCAACGGTCCGGTGAACGTGCCGAACTCCGCGCTGATGTTCGCCATGCTCAAACCCTTCGACGAACGCCAGGATCCTTCGCTTTCCGCCAACGCCATCGCCGGAAAGCTGATGGGCAAGTTCAGCCAGATTCCGGACGGGTTCGTCGGCATCTTCCCGCCGCCTCCCGTGCCGGGCCTGGGGGCCATGGGCGGCTTCAAGCTGCAGATCGAAGACCGCGCAGGATTGGGGTTCGAGGCGCTGGCGCAGGCGCAGGGGCAGATCATGGCGAAGGCCATGCAGGCGCCCGAACTGGCCAACATGCTGGCCAGTTTCCAGACCAATGCGCCGCAGTTGCAGGTGGACATCGATCGCGTGAAGGCTAAGTCGCTGGGGGTGTCGTTGACGGACGTGTTCGAGACCCTGCAAATCAATCTGGGATCGCTCTATGTCAATGACTTCAACCGTTTCGGACGCACCTACCGGGTCATGGCGCAGGCCGACGCGCCGTTCCGCATGCAGGCCGGCGACATCGGGATGCTCAAGGTGCGCAACGGCAGCGGCGAGATGATTCCCCTGAGCGCGTTTGTGACGCTGACACGCGGGTCGGGCCCGGACAGGGTCATTCGCTACAACGGTTTTCCATCGGCGGACATCAGCGGCGGTCCCGCGCCGGGATATTCCTCGGGGCAGGCGACCGATGCGATAGAGCGCATCGTGCGTGAGACGCTGCCCGAAGGCATGACCCATGCGTGGACGGACCTCGTCTACCAGGAGAAGCAGGCCGGCAATTCGGCGCTGTACATCTTCCCCCTGGCGGTGCTGCTGGCTTTCCTCATTCTTGCTGCCCAGTACAACAGCTGGTCGCTGCCGTTTGCCGTGCTGCTCATCGCGCCCATGGCCTTGCTCTCGGCGATAGGCGGCGTCTGGCTGTCCGGCGGGGACAACAACATCTTCACGCAGATCGGCTTCGTGGTGCTGGTCGGCCTGGCGGCAAAGAATGCCATCCTGATCGTGGAATTTGCCCGCAGCAAGGAAGACGAAGGGGCCGATCCGCTGACGGCGGTCCTGGAGGCGGCCCGGTTGCGCCTGCGTCCCATCCTGATGACTTCGTTCGCCTTCATCGCCGGCGTGGTGCCGCTGGTGCTTGCCACGGGCGCTGGCGCGGAGATGCGCCATGCCATGGGTATCGCCGTGTTCGCGGGGATGGTGGGAGTGACCCTGTTCGGCTTGCTGCTCACGCCGGTGTTCTACGTCGTGGTGCGCAAGCTGGCGCTGCGCCGGGAAGCCCGGCGGGTCTCAGGCCGTTCAGGCAGGCAGCACGCATGATGGCCAGGAGGAATATCCACATGAAGCACTTTTACATCCGCTCCCGGCTCGGCTCGATGCTCGCGCCGCTGACGCTGGCGGTCGCGTTGACCGGCTGTTCCCTGGCACCGAAGTACGAACGTCCTGCTGCGCCCATCGACACAGCCTATTCCTCGGATGCCCAGGACGTGCGGCAAGGTCCCGATGCGATGGCCGCGGCCGACATAGGATGGCGCGACTTCTTCCGTGATCCGCTGTTGCAGCAATTGATAGAAATCTCGCTGCTCAACAACCGGGATATGCGCCGCGCCGCGCTCAACGTCGAAGCGGCCCAGGCGCTCTACCGGATCCAGCGCGCGGCACTGCTGCCGAACCTGAGCGTCGCGGCCGGCGGCGCATCCGAGCGCATTCCGGGCGACCTCGGAGCCGCGCGGGACGGCCAGGTCGCAAAACGCTATGACGTGGCCGGCGTGACGACCGCCTGGGAGCTGGATCTCTGGGGCCGCATCCGCAGCCTCAGCGACCAGGCCTTGGCCTCGTATCTGGCGCTCGAGGAGAACCGGATCGCGACCCAGCTGAGCCTGGTGGCCGAAGTGGCCAATGCCTACCTGACGCTGCGCGCGGACCAGGAGCTGTTGCGGCTGACGGAAGATACCCTGGCCACGCAGCAGCGCTCGTACGATCTGACGGCTGACCTGGCCGCGGCCGGCCACTCGACGCAGCTCGACCTGCGCCTGGCCGAGATTACGTTGCGCAACGCAGAGGCCAACCGTTCCGCCTACACCCGCCAAGTTTCCAGGGACCGCAACGCGCTGGTGCTGCTGCTGGGGCAGCCGCTGACGCCCGTGCTGTCCAGCCAGCTGGATGCCGCGACGACGCTGCCGGACGGTATTGTTCCGCCGGATCTGCCGGCCGGACTGCCCTCCGATCTGCTGGTCCGCCGGCCTGACATACGCGCGGCAGAGCAGATGCTGCGTGGAGCGAATGCCAATATCGGCGCGGCGCGCGCGGCTTTTCTGCCGGCGATCAGCCTGACGGGCTCGGCGGGAACCGCCAGCGCCTCCCTGGATGGCTTGTTCGATTCCGGATCGCGGGCCTGGGCATTCCTGCCGCAGATCACGCTGCCCATCTTCCGGGGAGGCGCCTTGCTGGCCAATCTGGACGTGGCGCACGTAAAGAAGCGCCTGGAGATCGCCAACTACGAGCAGGCCATTCAGGTGGCATTCCGCGAGGTGGCCGATGGATTGGCGGGCAAGCGCACGCTCGACGACCAGATCCGTTCAGAGCAGTTGGCCGTGGCCGCCAGCCGCAGCGCGTACGAGCTGGCGGAGCTGCGCTTTCAGGAAGGCATGGATGACTATCTCACCTTGCTCGAGGCCTATCGCTCGCTATACGGCGCGCAGCAGATCCTGGTGCGTACCCGCCTCACGCGCTTGAACAACCTGATCGACCTGTACAAGGCGTTGGGAGGCGGGTGGTCCGAGCAGACGGTGCCGGCGCCTGCCGGAGCATAGGAACCCGCCAATTGCGTGAACCCCGGGGGAACGTTGCCAGGCCCCCGGGGCCTTGCCGTGATGCAGGCTATACCGCCTGCTTCCAGGCGCGCAGCTTCGACAAGGCGTTGGCGTAGGCCATGCCCGTGAAGATCTGGAGCTGACCGCCGAGGGTTTCGGCTCTCTCGCCCGAGGGGGCGAAGAGAGCGGCGTCCGAATGACGGGCTACGCAACCGACCACGCGCTCCTGGCCGAGTCTGGTTAGTTCGTGCAGGTTGTGAAGCGTGCAGGCGGTGAAATCGCGCCTGAACGGGCGAGCCAGGCGGCCGACCCTGTCCAGTACGGCCTCGCGGCTGTAGTAGGGGGCGCCGGCCCCCCTCGTCCCGGCTGCGGCGAGCTGCAGAATCATCGTGTTCCAAAGCATCACGTCGATCAGCACCGTTGCGGCATCGGTGTGCAGGCGCCGGGCGTGCCCCACCTCCGCCGTCTTGCGGTAAAGGCTTGCGCGTATGGTGGCCGCTTCTATGCGGAACTGTCTGTGGCGGTCGCAGATGTTGCGCAGGAGCTCTTGCCTGGATGCGGGCAGTTTCATCGGGATCCTTTCACCAAGTCGTTGCAAATAGGCCGTCGGCTCGAGCCCGACGCGTCAGAACGCCGCGGGCACGGTGCTGGCCGCAGGCGCGTGGGCATGGAGCCGGTCCGCCTGGGCCACGGCGGAAATCCTGGGGTTTTCCACGGTGGGAAGGTCAAGGCCGCCGGAAAGTTGCGCAGCGTCTGTCGAAACCACCCAATAAGACTTAAAATCCGCACACGTTTCGATCCGCGCCTGCCCAAGCGGCAGGTTCCTCGCACGTAGATCCCACTCCATTGCAGCCCGCCATCGGCCAGACTTCCGCCTCCACGCCGCCAAGTTCGTCCTATGCGGCCCGCATCCATCAGGTGCAGGTCGACGCATTGCGCCGAAGCTTTCCGTTCGCCCTGGCCGGGTCGCTGATCAGCGCCTGTTTCTCCGCGTTCGCCTTGGTCGGCGTGCTGCCCCTGCACGAGATCCTGCTGTGGCTGGGCGCCACGCTGATGGTGGGTGTGCTGCGCTGGGTCTCGGTGGTGGCGTACGACCGCCGTCGCGCGGATCCGTCGGCGGCGCAGCGTTGGGTGCGCCGCATGCTGGCCGGCAATCTTTGTTCCGGCACCCTGTGGGGATTGCCTCTGGCCTATTGGACGTTTTTTGTTCCGCTGGAGTACCAGCTGTTCTTCATCGTCATCCTGTTCGGACTGGGCACGGGCGCCATCTATTCGAACTACATGATGCTGCCGGTGATGTACGCGTTCGAGGTGCCGGCTTTCGCGCCGATGTTCATCGCGCTCGCGGCGCAGCCTTCCGCCATCCATCTGGCGCTGGTGACGGGCGGCCTGGCCTACCTGATCGCGACCCTGGCCTTCATCCATCGCATGAACCGCACCCACCTCGATGCGCTGCGGCTGGGGTATGAGAACCTGGCGCTGCTGGAACAGGTGCGCCAGGAGAAGATAGCCGCCGAACGCAGCGACCTGGAGAAGTCCCGTTTTCTGGCGGCGGCCAGCCACGACCTGCGCCAGCCCGTGCACGCGGTGAACCTGTTCCTGGGCCTGCTGGCCAACGAGCCCTTGTCGCGGCACGGCCGTTATCTGGTCGACAACATCACCAGCGCGCTGTCCGCGATGGGCCATCTGTTCGACGCCTTGCTGAATCTTTCGCGGCTGGACGCGGGCGTCATCGAGCCTCGCTTCGAGACGTTCAGGATGCAGCCGCTGCTGGACCAGCTGAATGCCGAGTATGCGCCGCAGGCCGGCGAGAAAGGCATACGGTTGTGCGTGCGTCCGTGCGCGGCCAGCGTGCGCTCGGATCCCGTGCTGCTGGAACGCATGCTGCGCAATCTGATCAGCAACGCCATCGTGCACTCCGCAGGCGGCCGCGTCCTGGTGGGGTGCCGCCGGGCCGGGAATCGCTTGCGCATCGAGGTCTGGGACAACGGCTCCGGGATTCCGAAGGCCGAGCAGGAGCGGGTCTTCTGGGAGTTCCATCAACTGGCCAATCCTGAGCGCGACCGCAGCAAGGGCCTGGGTCTGGGCCTGGCCATCGTGCGCCGCACCGCCAGGCTGCTGGGCCACGAACTGGCGCTGCGCTCGGAAGAAGGCCGCAGCACGGTTTTCACGGTCTCGGTGCCGGCTTCGGATCCCGCCGCGGCTGGTCTGTCCGTCGGCGATGCCGGCGTGAGGCTGCCCCAGGGGCCCGCAACCGAAGACAGCCTGCGCGGCAAGCTGGCGCTGCTGGTGGATGACGATGCGCAGAACCTGGCGGGCCTGTCCATGCTGTTCGAAAGTTGGGGCTGCCGCGTCATCGCCGCGACCAGCGGCAATGCGCTGCTCGAGCGCGTGCTGCCGCTGGCGGAAACGCCTGCCCTGATCGTCACGGATTACCGGCTGCGCGAACACGAGACCGGCATCCACGTGATCGAAAGGCTGCGCGAGGAATACAACGATCCCGATCTGCCTGCCTTGCTGGTCAGTGGCGACACTGACCCGGCGCGGCTGACCGAGGCCGCGGCCCGCGGCGTTCCGCTCTTGCACAAGCCGGTGCAGGTCCAGGCCCTGCGCGAACGCGTGACCAACCTGCTGCACGCCAAAGCGGCAGCGTCCCTTGCTGGAGATGCCGAATGACGGCAGTGTTATTGGTTGACGACCACGCCATGTTTCGCGAAGCGCTGGTCATGGCGCTGGGCCAGACCGTCCCTGGCCTGACGATCCACCCCGCAGCCGGTGGCCAGGAGGCGCTGGAGGTGTTGGAGCTGCATGCGGCGATCCAGCATGTGATCATGGATTTCTATTTGCCGGACATGGCCGGCGCCGACCTGCTCAAGCGCTTGCGTCAGCGCCGCGGACAGCTGCGCGTCCTGGTGCTGTCGGCCTCGCAGGACCCCGAGGACAGGCGCCGCGCGCTCGAGGCCGGCGCGCAGGGCTTCCTGAACAAGTCCGCCAGCTGCCAGGAGCTGGCCGCCGCGCTGGAAGCGGTCAGCGGGGCGCCGCCGCCGCAGCGCAGCGCGTCCTTGTCCCTGTCCGCAGGCGGACAGGACGAGGCGGCCTTGCTGCGTGCGTTGACGCCACGCCAGAGCGAAGTGCTGAGCCTGATGTGCGACGGGCTGCGCAACAAGGAAATCTCGGAACGGCTGAACATGACCGAGAAGACCGTCAAGACACATGTGTCCGCCATCCTGGGCACCCTGGGCGTGCTCAATCGTACGCAGGCGACGCTAGTGGCGCGGCGCGGCGGCGTGTTCGGGAAGCCGGTCTAGGCAACTGCCCGCTGTCGCTGGCCACTTTGCCGGCGACGAGCGAGATCTCGCGTCCGGCCGCTGCAATCGTGTCGGGCCGGTGCGCCACGATCACGCGCGTCATGTCGAGCCTGGCGATTGCCGTGTTGACGATCCGTTCGCGTTCCAGGTCCAGATGGCTGGTGGCTTCGTCCAGGAACAGGATGGCGGGCTGCTTGTACAAAGCCCGCGCCAGCAGCACGCGCTGCTTCTGGCCGCCGGACAGCACCGTGCCCATGTCTCCCACCAGCGTGTTGTAGCCCATGGGCATGGCGCAGATGTCGTCGTGGATCGCGGCGATCGCTGCGCAGCGGCTCGCGCGGTCGGCGTCGTATTGCGGATCGAAGAAGCTGATGTTCTCGCCGATGGATCCGGCGAACAGCACGTCGTCCTGCAGTACCGTGCCGGCGATACGGCGCAGGGACGACGCGCCGGCTCCCCGCGCCGGCACGCCGTCGATCAACACTTCGCCGTCGCTGGGCGCCAGGATCCCCAGCAGGATGTTGATCAAGGTTGTCTTGCCGCCGCCAGAGGGGCCGGTGATCGCGATGGATTCGCCGGGTTCGATCCTGAAGCTGACGCCGTCCAGCACATAGGGTTCCTGAGGTCCATAGCGGAAGCGCAGATTGCGGACTTCGATCACGGGCGAGCGCGCGTGCCCGTCCTGCATGCGCGGCGCCTCGTCGGCCGGTTCGGGGGTTTCGCGCACGATGTCGGCCAGGCGCTCGCCTTGCAGCCGCAGCATCTTCACCTCCACCAGCTTGTCCAGCAGCGCCGCCACGCGCTGGTCGAACAAGGTCTTGTAGACGATGAACGCCAGCAGCGCGCCCACGGTGAACTGGCCTTCCAGCACCAGCCTCGCGCCCAGCCAGAGTATGGCGATGGAGGACAGGCCGAACAGCAGGCCGTTGTAGGTGCGGAAGAACAGCGTCCACTTCTGCACGCGCAGATCGGCGTTGATCTCGTTGACCAACAGCGACAGCCAGCGGGAACGCCGGTCGTCCTGATGCTGGAACAGCTTGATTGCCTTGACGCCGCGCACGGTTTCCAGGAAATGCGATTGCTCCTTGGCGGCGTGCACGATGTGTTCTTCGGTGGCGTAGTGCAGCGGCGCATAGCCGAACCAGCGGGCCAGCCCATACAACGCCATGGCGCCCACCGCTATCCATGCCAGGGGCGGGCTGTACAGGAACATCAGCACCAGCGTGATCAGCATGACCAGGCCGTCCAGCACCGCCTCCAGGAACGAGGTCGTCACGGTGCGCTGTATGGCGTCGATGGCGCCGAAGCGCGACACCACGTCGCCCAGGTGCCGTTTCTCGAAGTACGCCACCGGCAGGCGCAGCAGATGCGTGAAGACGTTGGTGCGCCATTGCAGGTTCAGCGTGGTTCCCATGACCATCAGCATCCAGCTGCGCGCCACCGAAGTCAGCTGCTTCATGATCATCAACAGCCCGAAGGCCAGCGCCAGGGTGGTCAGCAGATCGCGGTCGCCGGTGTTCAACACGTGGTCCACCACCCATTGCAGGAAGAATGGCTGGACCACGGTGAGGACTTCCAGCGCCAGCGCCAGCAGCAGTACCTGCGAGAACGCGCCGCCCAGGCCGGAAACCTTGCCGGTCAGCTCGCGCAGCCGCACGCGCTTGTTGTCCCGGGCTTCCTGGAAATCGGGCGTGGGCCAGAGTTCCAGCGCGACGCCGGTGAACGACGCGGACAGCTCGCCGATGGAGCATTTGCGGGTGCCGGACGCGGGATCGATCAGCGTGGCCGAACGCCCGTTGATGGCGGTCAGCACCACGAAATGATTGAACTCCCAATGCAGGATGCAGGGCAGCTTCAGCTTGCTCAAGGCGCCCAGGCTGACTTTGACCGGCCGCGATGCGAGCCCCAGCTGGCTGGCGACATGGATCAAGGTGGCCAGCGTCGCGCCCTTGAGCGACACGGGAAAGCGGCCGCGCAGGGTGGCCAGGCTTTGCTCATGGCCGTGATAGCCCGCGATCATGCCCACGCAGGCCAGGCCGCATTCGGCGGCTTCGGTCTGCAGCAGCCTGGGCACGCGCCGTTTGACCCCCAGCGTCAGGCGTTCGAGCATGTTCATAGTTTCCCCGACAGGCGGTAGGCGGGATCGAACGCCCATTGGTACAGGCGGCGCGTCTGCTGCAGGATGTCCGCCTCCAGCCGCATGCCGGGCCGCAGTGCCAGCGTCTGGCCCTGCGGTCCGCGCGCGGGCGTGTCCAGCGACACCGTGATCCGGTACAGGTCTTCGTGGGCGCCGCCGTTGGCGGCGGCTTCATTCAATTGCCATTCGGGCAGGGCGCTGCGCGTCACCGTCTGGACCACGCCCTCCTGCTGCCCGAAGGTCTGATACGGATAGGCCGCGAAGCGCATGAGCACCCGGTCGCCGGGCGCGACGAAGCCCACCGCGCGGCTGGGCGCCAGCAGTTCGGCCTGCAGGCGGGCGCCGTCGGGCACGATGGTGGCCAACGGCCGCTTGTTGTCGACGGCCTGGCCCGCGGCGGCGGTTACGGCGGTCGCGACGCCCGCCTGGGGCGCGGTGATGACGACGCGGCGCCTGGCTTCGCTGCGGCTGAGGTCCACGGCTATGTCCGCCATGTCCCGGTCCAGCTGGGCCAGCTGGTTCTGTTGCCGCAACGCCAGGTCCGCCAGCGCGGCCTGGCGGTTGGACAGGTCCATGGCCAGGCCGATGCGGTCGCGCAGCAGCGCTTGCAGCTGATTGCGCTGTTCCAGCAGTTCGGCGCGCTTCTGGTCGGCCTCCTCGGCGGAAAGATAGCCTTTTTCCATCAGGCCGTGATAGCGGCGCGCGCTGTCTTCGGCCAATTTGATGCGGGCGCGCTGCCCCTCGATCTGGCTGTCCATGGCGGCCAGCTGCGCCTTCAGGCTGGCGACTGCCGTGGCCTGGTTGTCGTGTTCGCCCTGCTGCAGCAATAGCGTCTTCTGGCGCGCCAGCCGCAGGCTTTCCTCGCGCTGCCGGATCTGGCCGCTGATCGCCTCCTGGGTGTCACCCAGGGCGCTTTGTTGGTCGCCGGATACCACGTAGAGCACCTCGCCTGCGGCGACATGCTGGCCTTCCCGGACCCGACGTTCGAGCACGATGCCGGCCTGCGGCACGTATAGCTTGATGAGCCCGGTGTCGGGCGCCAGCTGGCCGCTCACGGTTGCGCGCTTGGTGTACGAGCCGAACGCAAGAAACAGGCAGACGGCCAGCACGAAGCCCGCCAGCACGGCGGTGACCAATGCGAACGACACTGGCCGGATCAGGACGATATCGCCCAGCCCGACCGAGCGTTGTGCGGCAAGCGCTTGTTTGCGATAGAGCGTCACGGCGTTGGAGGCAGCGCAGGAAAGCGTGGTGAGAAAAGGCCGGCCGGCACGGGAAAAAAGCCGCGGCGAACGCGCCGCCGCGCTATGAAATCGGATGCCAGTCTGGGCATCCGTCCGATGCGGCCAGGATCCCTACTGACTACTTCGGCATGTAAAGCGTCTTGCCGGCGACCAGGCTGTTTTTCTGGGGGGCAAAGGTGATGCTGGTACGGTTCGGTCCCCAGCCACCGCTGACCACCTGGGTTTCCTCGGCGCTCAAGGGTCTGATCTGTTGTTCCGAGTCGTGCCGCTGATCGGGCTGTTCAGTTTTTTCCATCTCTATCTCCTGCTGCGTGCTGACGAAGGAAGCCGCGCCAGCGTCGGCCGAGCATCGCCCGAAACGAGGCGCCCGTCGCGATGCGCTGCAAACGGGAAGCCAAGCTCCCAAACACTGGCATGCTCGGGGCGGACAGTAGCAGTGCACCGGTACAGGCGCATCGGTCTTTAGTCGTAGGGACGGAAATTCGCCATTCTGGCCGGCGCGGCCTCGCGCCTACGACCAAAGACCGATTCGGCGCCGCAGGTCCACTGCTACTGTCCGCGTCGAGCCGTTCAACGGCCGGTGCGTCGGTGTTCCTGTCCGCGGGACCATGGGCTGACGCCGTCCGTCCGCTGACGCTTGGCCGACGCTGGCGCGGCTTCCTTCGTCAGCACACAGCAGGAGAACGGCATGAAGAAAACGGAGCAACCGAACCGGCAGCAGGCTGCCGGGGATCAGATCCGCCCCTTGAGCGCCGAGGAAACCCACGCAGTCAGCGGCGGCGCAAACGGCAAGAAACCGGCGATTCCCGGGCCGCAAGGCGGGCGCGTAAATTCCACGTCTGTAACCAAGGCAAGCTTCTATCGTTGAACGCGGGATCGGGCGGCATGGTTCCCAGCCATGCCGCTCTGAGGCCATAATCCAGAGACAACTGGACGGGCGCGACCGAGGCCTCGGGCACGGAATTTGCTGCACAGCGTTCCCCCGCCGGAACCCTGGCGGCTCGTTTGGGCCCGCAGGCGAGGCCGCGTGCCCATCACTGGGAGAATGCTCATGGCCACGCGAACCATCTGGAAAGGCGCGATCACCTTCGGCCTGGTTCATATCCCCGTTGGCCTGCATACGGCCACGACGGAATCGGGCGTGGATTTCGACTGGCTGGACCGTAGGTCGATGGACCCTGTCGGCTACAAGCGCATCAACAAGCGCACGGGCAAGGAGATCGAATCCAAGGACATCGTCAAAGGGGTCGAGTACGAGGACGGCCAGTACGTCATCATCTCGTCCGATGAAATCGCAGCGGCCTATCCGCGCACGACCCAGACCATCGAAATCCAGCAATTCGTCGAGGCGGCCGAAGTCTCGTTCGTCTATCTGGAACGCCCCTACTATGTCGCGCCGATCAACAAGGGGCAGAAGGTCTACGCGTTGCTGCGCGACACGCTGGTGAAAAGCGGCAAGATCGGCATCGCGAAGGTCGTGATACAGACCAAGCAGCATCTGGCGGCATTGATTCCGATGGGCGACGCGCTGGTCCTGAACCTGATGCGTTGGGGCGACGACGTGAAATCCGTGGAGGATCTGGATCTACCCAAGGCCGGCGCCAAGAGCATGTCGCCCAGCGCGGCCGAATTGAAGATGGCCAAGATGCTGGTGGACGAGATGTCGGCGCAGTGGGACCCGGCCGATTACCAGGACGAATTCAAGGCGGCCATCATGGGGCTGGTGGAAAAGAAGGTAAAGGCGGGCAAGACGGAAACCGTGGTCGAGCCGCAGGAGGAAGCGCCGGCGTATGCGGATAACGTGATCGATCTGACCGAGCTGCTGCAGCGCAGCCTGCGAGGCGGAGAGTCCAAGGGGCGTGCCAAGCCCGCGAAGAAAGCCGCGCCGCGTAGCTCCGCGGTGAAGAAGGCGCCCGCGAAGAAGGCCGCCAAGAGCGCCAGGCAGGCGAAAAAGGCGGCGTAGCGATGGCGGACAGTCTGAAAAAATACCGCGAGAAGCGCAATTTCGCCGTCACGCCGGAACCGGCGGAAGGCGGCGAGTCAGGCGGCGCCGGCCTGGTGTTCGTCATGCAAAAGCACTGGGCCAGCCGTCTGCACTATGACTTCCGCCTGGAACTGGATGGCGCGATGAAAAGCTGGGCGGTGCCGAAAGGGCCGTCGTTCGATCCCTCCGTCAAGCGCATGGCGGTGCAGGTCGAAGACCATCCCATCGCGTACAACCAGTTCGAAGGCACCATCCCAAAGGGGCAATATGGGGCCGGCAAGGTGATCATCTGGGACGAGGGGCGCTGGACGCCCATAGGCGATCCGCGCAAGGGATACAAGACAGGCCATCTGAAGTTCACGCTCGAAGGCGTGAAGCTGCGCGGGCGCTGGGCGCTGATCCGCATGAAGGGCAAAGAGAGCGAGCGCCAGCCGCCCTGGCTGCTGATCAAGGAAAACGACGAGTACGCGCGGCCAGACCAGGATTTCAGCGTCGTGGATGAGATGCCGGACAGCGTGGTGCCGCTGCGGACGAAGAAGAAGGCGGCTGCGCGCAGCAAACCGCAAGCCCGCGCCGCTGCGAAAGCCGCAGAAGCCGTCACGGCCTTGCCGGGCAAGGCCGCTGCCTTGCCTGCATCGCTCAAGCCGCAGCTGGCTACCCTGGTCGAGGGCGTGCCACGGGGCGCGGACGACTGGTCCTACGAAATGAAGTTCGATGGCTACCGGATCCTGGCCAGGCTGGAGGAGGGTCGAGCGAAGCTGTACACGCGCAACGGCCACGATTGGACAGCCAAAATGCCGCGGTTGGCCCAGGAGCTGGCGGCATTGCAGATCGCCAATGCCTGGATCGATGGCGAGATCGTGGTGCTGACGCCCGAAGGCGTGCCCAGCTTCCAGGCCTTGCAGAACGCCTTCGATGCCGCGAGCACGGCGGATATAGTCTTGTATGCCTTTGACCTGCCCTACGTCACGGGGCGCGATTTGCGCGACGAGCCGCTCAGGCTGCGGCGGGATCTGCTGCGGCGGATCATCGCCACGAGCAAGGGCAAGCATCTGAAGTTCAGCGAGGCCTTCGAAAAGTCGCCAGCAGACCTGGTCGCTTCGGCCTGCAAGCTGGGCCTGGAGGGAATCATCGGCAAGCGCCTGTCCGCGCCCTATGTGTCGCGCCGCACGGACGACTGGATCAAGCTCAAGTGCACCAAACGCCAGGAGTTCGTCATCGTGGGCTACACCGAGCCCAAGGGCAGCCGCAAGGGCTTTGGCGCGCTGCTGCTGGCGGTGCATGAGCCGGGCGGCGGGCTGCGCTACGCCGGCAACGTGGGCACGGGTTTCGACGACAGGACGCTGCAGGACCTGCATCGCAAGCTGGCCAGCATCGAACAAAAAGCTAGCGCGTTGACCCAAGGCAAGCCGCGCGCCCTCAAGCAGGTCCACTGGGTCCAGCCTACGCTGGTGGGTGAGGTTTCGTTCGGCGAATGGACTGGCGACGGCCATGTGCGCCATTCGACCTTCCGCGGGCTGCGAACCGACAAATCACCCAAGAAGATCACGCGCGAGGTTGCCATGCCGGCTGAGAAGATATCCACCCGCGAACGCCCCGCCAAGGCCATGAAACAGGGCGCTGCTACGCCTCCGAAGGGGATGAGGCTGTCCAACCCCGACCGCGTCATCGATCCCTCTTCGGGAGCGACCAAGCTCGACCTGGCGCGCTATTACGGGTTGGTGGCGCCTCTGATGATGCCGCACCTGCGCGGCCGCCCGGTTTCGTTCGTCAGGGCGCCCGCGGGGATCCAGGGCCAGCACTTCTTCCAGCGGCATTCGGAATCCCCCATCCCGGGGGTGCTGGCGCTGCCTGAACGCCTGTATCCCGAACATCCGCCGCTCATGGAAATCTCGAACGAAGCAGCGATACTCGCTGCCGCCCAGCTGAACGTGGTCGAGTTCCATACCTGGAATGCGATCAAGACCTCGATCACCAAGCCGGACCGGATGCTGTTCGACCTGGACCCCGGAGTAGGGGTGGATTGGCCGGCGGTGCAGCAGGGCGCGGAACTGGTGCGCGTGCTGCTGCAGGAGCTCGGCCTGCGCGGCTGGCTGAAGACCAGCGGCGGCAAGGGCCTGCATGTGGTCGTGCCGATCCGCAAGCAGTACGGCTGGGACGCCGTGAAGGACTTTTCCGAAGCCATGGTGCGCCATCTGGCGCAAACGCTGCCGAAGCTGTTCGTCGCCAAGAGCGGGCCCAAGAACCGCGTGGGCAAAATATTCGCCGATTACCTGCGCAACGGTTTCGGCGCCACCACGGTGGCGGCCTGGTCGGCCCGCGCCCGGCCCGGCCTGGGCGTGTCCGTACCCGTCCGCTGGGACGAACTGGACGGGCTGAAAGGCTCGACGCAATGGACCATCGCCAACATCCACACCCGCCTGGATGCGGGCAACGAGCCTTGGGACGATTACGCGCCCCAGGCCATCGGCCGGGCCATGAAACAACTCGGGGTCGAACCGAAATCCTGAACCTGAACATGGCCGTCAGCGCGCGCTGACGATTGTTGCCGCCGCGGCAACATCATGGTCCCCTCCGCGGGCCTACTGCCGTTTTGCGGGCAGACCTACGATTTGGCCGTCGTTCAACCCATCGAAGGAGTCACCATGAGTCAACGCCTGAATGCCTTTGCGCAATCGCCCGAACTGTTCAAGAAATTCGTCGAGTTCGGCATGCTCCTGAAGTCCGGGGCGATCGAACAATCGATCCTGCGCCTGGTCGAAATCCGCGCCTCCCAGATCAACGGCTGCGGCTTCTGCCTGGACATGCATGTGAAGGATGCCAAGATCCACGGCGAAGGCGAACTGCGCCTGCATCATGTGGCGATCTGGCGCGAATCCGGCGAGTTCTCGCCGCGCGAGCGTGCCTGCCTGGCCTGGACCGAAGCGCTGACCACGCTGGGCGCGCAGGGCGTGCCGGACGAGATCTATGAACGTGTCCGCACGCAACTGTCCGAAAAGGAAATCTCGGACCTCAGCTTCGCCGTCATGGCGATCAATGGCTGGAACCGCCTGAATGTGGGTTTCCGCACCGTGCCCGGTTCGGCCGACAAGGCATATGGCCTGGATAAGGCCAAGTTCAACTAAGGAACCATCATGAAAATCCTGGTTATTGGCGGCACGGGCCTGATAGGCTCCAAACTTGTCAAACTGCTGGTCGAGCGCGGCCATCAGGCGATTGCCGCGTCCCCCGCCACCGGCGTCAACACCATGACCGGCGAGGGCCTGGACGCCGCGCTCGCCGGCGTCGATACGGTGGTCGATGTCGCCAACTCGCCATCGTTCGAAGACCGGGCCGTGCTGGAGTTCTTCCAGACCTCGGGGCGCAATCTGCTGGCCGCGGAGGCGCGCGCCGGCGTGCGCCATCACGTCGCGCTGTCGGTGGTCGGCACGCAACGTCTGGCCGAAAGCGGCTACTTCCGCGGCAAGATCGCGCAGGAAGCGCTGATCGTGGCTGCTGGAATCCCGTACACCATCGTGCATAGCACCCAGTTCTTCGAATTCCTGGGCGGTATCGTGCAGTCGGGGACCGAAGGGGCGGAAGTGCGGCTGTCGCCGGCCTACGTCCAGCCCATTGCGTCGGACGACGTCGCCCTGGCCATGGCCGATGCGACGCTGGCGCCGCCGGTGAACGGCATCGTGGAAATCGCCGGCCCCGAGCGGGTGCGCCTGGCCGAGCTGGCGCAGCGCTACATGGCCAGGATCGGCGACACGCGCAGCGTGCAGGCAGACGCCGGCGCGCGCTATTTCGGCGCGCTGCTCGACGACGACACGCTGGTTCCGGGCGCGGGCCCACGCCTGGGCCAGATCGACTTCGAAACCTGGTTCAGCCGTTCGGGCGCAAGAAAGTAGCGGCGGATACAAGGACCTTCATGAGCAAACTGCGGCCTCCTTCCCAGAGCCTCCTGGAAAAGTACCGAGGCGGGGATTTCCATCCTCTGTACACCACCAGCGTGACGGTGCGTGGCGGGGAGGCCGCTCATGGGCGGGCTTCCGGCATGGCTATTTCGGACGATGGCGAGCTGATCGTGGAACTGCGCCTGCCAGTGGAACTGGGCGGCACGGGCGGGGGCACCAACCCCGAACAGCTATTCGCCGCCGGCTATGCGGCGTGCTTTCACGGTGCGCTCAGCATGCTGGCCGAACGTGCCGGCCTGGCCATTCCGGACGCTTCCGTGACCGCCACCATCTCGTTCGGTCGCGACCCCGTCGACGGCTTTTTTGCCCTGACCGCGGACGTCAACATCCACCTGCCCGGCGTGCCCAAGCCCATCGCCGAAGAGCTGGTGCGCAACACCGAACGCCTGTGTCCGTACGCCAAGATGGCCCAGGGCGGGATCCGGAGCGTGGTGGCCCTGACTCAGTAGCGTTCAGGCCTGCTTCAACAGCAGGCTGTCGATGCTGTGCAGATCCAGCGCGCGGATGCGTTCCGTCATGAAATCGATGAACACCCGCATGCGCGCCGGCAGGTGCTGGCGGCTGAGAAAGCACAGATAGTGTCCCCGGTCGTCGGGGGCATGCTGCGGCAGGCAGGCGACCAGCGTACCCGCGCGCAGATGTTCGCAGACCTGATAGGCCGCCATCTGCGCGATGCCATGGCCGTCCAGCACCGCCTGCAGCACCAGGTCGGCATCGTTGAAGGTGAGCATGGCGGGCGGCGCGAACTTGCGCAGATGGCCGCCGACCTTGAACTCCCATTCGTATACGCGGCCCGAAGCCAGCAGAAAATTCACGCAGCTGTGGCCGGAGAGTTCATCCACGTCCCGCGGTAGCCCGTGCCGGGCGGCATAGTCGGGCGAGGCGCACAGCATCATTTGCATAGGGATGATTTTCTTGGCGATCACCTGGCTGTCTTCCATGCGGCCATTGCGAAACGACACGTCGACGCGATCCGTGGTGAAGTCGGTCGGGCCGTCATCCAGCAGCAGCTCCACCGAGATGTTCGGATGGGCCAGTCGGAACTCCTTCAGCAGGGGCGCCACGACCTTGCGGCCAAAACCCACGGTGGAGCAGACGCGCACCAAGCCGGAAGGCGGGCCCTCGCGCAGCTCACGCATATCGTCCAGGGCCTGGATGATCCGTTCCACGCCAGGATGGCATTGTTCATAGAAGCGCTGCCCCTCCGCCGTGAGCGAGGTGCTGCGCGTGGTGCGCACGAAGAGCCGCACGCCCAGCTGGTCTTCGAGCTTCTGTACGCTGCGGCTGACCGCCGAACGCCCTATGCCCAGCCGGTCGCCGGCCTTGGCGAAGTTGCCCTCGGCGGCGACGGCCAGGAAGGCCATGACGCCGGCATAGCTGGTGGCGAAACTGTCGGCCAGGGAGTCCGGGCCGTTCGCGGGAGGGGTAACCGGGGAGGCGGGGATAGGGGTAGGCATGGTGGCAGCGCCGCTAGTTGGTTGATCCTACCCGCTAAGACGTTGCGCTGGACGATTTTGTGACGCTACCCCGAAAAAAAATGGCCAGCCCCGGGCGCGAGGCGCCCGGGGCTGGCCAGGATGGGGCGAAAGCCTGTCCCTTATTGGATCGGGATCAGGGCAGGAGCGCCCTTTTTCTTGATCAGCACGACCACGAACTTGGCCGGCTGGGTCTGGCTGGCGTTGCGGCCCACGGTGTGGATATCGTCCGGCCCTTCGTAGAAGGTCTGGCCCGGGGTCAGCGTCACTTCCTTGCCTCCCTTGACCTGCATGACGATGCTGCCCTCCAGCACGTAGACGAAGGCCGAAGCGTCATGGCGGTGCAAGGGGTCGGCGGCCCCGGGCGGGTAGTCGACGACGAGCATCACCGCATCCCGGCCGGGAATGTCGGGCAGGTCCTTACTCATCACTTCGGTGACGATGGGATCGGCCGGCTTGCCGGCAGGCGCGCCGTGGTGCGATGCGGCATGGGCGGGCTGGCCCAGTAGCGCGCCGGCGGCGATGAAAGACAACGCGAGTTTCGTGAGTTTCTGCATGGCCTGTCCTGAGTGGATTGGTGACAGGTCCATCGTAGAAGCGCGCGCGGCGCGGCGGTAGGCCCGTGCAAGGGACCACCATGTTGCCTGTCGTGCACCAACGGGGGCGCAGCGGGCCTCAGCGCCGCGCCAGGGCGGCGGCGATGCGCGCCAGCTTGTCCGGATTGCGCTGCACCAGGACCCGCGTCAGGCGCTTGCCGTCCGTTTCGTAGGACTGCACGGATTCAAGGTGGTCGTCGATGAAACGCAGCAGCGTCCATTGCCCGTTTACCTGGACCACCTCGGTGCGCAGCGCGTCGCGGTAGCGGCGCTTGCCGGCGTAGAACAGCTGCGCCAGCCGCTTGCCGCCCACCAGGCTGGCAAAGGCGCTGACCTTGTCGCCGCCGTCGCCGATGAGCTCGGCGTCGTCGCTCAGCAGCGCGTGCAAGCCGTGGAAGTCGCTGCGGTTCATCGCGTCGGCGAAGGCCTGCAGCAGCCGCTGCAGCGTGGCGCGCGGCACGGCCTCGCGCGGGGCGCCCTGGCGCAACTGCAGCCTGGCCCGCCGCACCAGCTGGCGCACCGCGGCCTGGGTCTTGTTGAGGGTCTGCGCGATGTCGTCGTATTCGGCGTCGAACACGTCGCGCATCAGGAAGGCCGCGCGGGCGTCCGGCGACAGGCGCTCCAGCATGAACAGAAACGCCACCGAAACATCGTCGGCCAATTCATGGATCTGTTCAGGCGTGGACGGCGTTGCCATCAGCATCGGCTCCGGCAGCCAGACGCCCACGTAATTTTCCCGCTCGGCACGGGCGGCGCGCAGGCGGTCGATGGACAGGCGGGTGGTGACGGTGACGAGCCAAGCCTCGGGGTTCTCCACGCTGGCGCGCTCGGCGCCATGCCAGCGCAGCCAGGCGTCCTGCACCACGTCTTCCGCTTCGGCCACCGAGCCCAGCATGCGGTAGGCGATCGCGTAGAGGCGGGGGCGATGGCGGTCGAACAGGGTCACGGAGCCGGTCATGAAGTGGGCCAACGCCAGGGGAAAGGGAAGCGGGAGGGCAGCGTATTTTGCCGTAGCAGCCCGGTCAGGACAAGCGTCGAAAGGCCTCTGGCGGGCGGCGTGCCATGGGCCCTGTTTCCTACAGCACGATCACCGACGTGGGCAGGGCGGGCAGGTCGGCGCTGCCCGCCATCTGCTTCAGGTCCCTTTCAATCATGGCGCTCAGGCGGCTGATGGGCACATCGTTCGCGCTGCCCTCGAAGGGGTTCTCCGTGCTTTCGCCTACCTGCTCCAGCGAGGTGTAGATCCACGAGATGATCACGCTGAAAGGCACCGCCAGCCACGTCATCTGGCCTTGCATGTAGCCGCCGATATCCTGGCCGATCTGGGCGAACTGGCCGGTCAGGCCGAATGGCAACGCCACGCAGAAGGAGCGCACGAACAGGGTGTTGATGATGGCGTACTGGCGCGGATACGGGAAATTCTTGATGCGCTCCGCCTGCCCCTGGAGATCGAGGAGTTCCCGGATGCGGCTGTTGAGTTCGGCGCATTCGGCTGCGGTGATGGCGCCCGCATCCAACAGCCCGCGGGCCGCCCGGCCCTGCATGGCAAGCAGCTGCGCGGCTTTGTCGTCGGCCTGCATCAAGGCCGCGACGTCCTGCGGCGGCAGATAGCGCGACAGCGCGGATTCCAGGGGCTCGGCGCGCTCCGGAATTACATACTGCCTGCGGTACTCGGCATTGGGGCGGCTGCCGACGGTCTCCCATACGCGCGCTTCGCGCAATTGGTAACGAAGCGCCGTCAACCAGGCCAGGTGCTGCTGCACCATTGCCGCGCCGCGCTGGTCATCGCCGGCGTAGCTGCGGCTGATGATGCCCCAGTAGCGGCTGGCGCTGACGATGCTCATCCAGATCTTCTGCGCTTCGACCGTGCGCGCATAGGTCTGCACGTTCTTGAAACCGACCACAAAGGTGGTGGCGGTGCCCAGCAGCGACACCACCGACAAGGGCAGCGTCAGCCATGTCAGCCCGGCAAGCTGATGGAGCAGCACAGGCGCCAGGCCCAGCGCCAGCAGGACGTAGATCTTCCTTCGGGTCCAGATGACGAACTCGCCCAGGCGATAGGATTTTCCCAGATGCATGATGTCGGCCCCCGGTCGGCGCGCGGCTGCGCGTCAGAGGTGGCGGCGCCGGCAATGTGGGTGAGGGCATCCTAAGAGCACCGCGCGTGACGCGGTAGGGCCATGCAAGGACGCATGGTGTTGCCGGCGCGACAACAATCGTCCCTTTCCCTTCCGAGTTGGCGCGGCCAGCGCGGCCCCAGCCCGCGGTGCGTGCGTCGCGGCCACGTTGCGGGTGCACCGGTGCGCATTGGTGCGCGTCGCACAACAGCGTGCTTCCCGCCGCGTGCCTACCGCGCACGAAGTCCCATACCTACCATGCCATCACTCACTTTCCCGACACAGGAGTTCCCGTGAACGACTCGCATGACCCGGCCCGCCGCAGTCTTCTCGCCGGCAGTGCCGTCCTGGCGGCGGGGGCATTTGCCATCCGCGCAGAAGCAGCCGCGCAGAGCAACGCGCAATCCAACCGGAGCACGACCATGACCCGCAATACCTTCACCACCAACGACGGTACGCAGATCTACTTCAAGGACTGGGGCGAGGGCCCCGTCGTTACCTTCTCGCATGGATGGCCGCTGAACGCGGACGCCTGGGATGGGCAGATGCACCACCTGGCGCGCAATGGCTTTCGCGTCATCGCGCACGATCGCCGGGGCCATGGCCGTTCGTCGCAGCCGTCAGCCGGCAATGACATGAACGGCTATGCCGACGACCTGGCGCAGTTGATCGAGGCGCTCGATCTCAAGCACATCACCATGGTCGGCCATTCCACTGGCGGCGGCGAAGTGGCGCGCTACATCGGCCGCCACGGCAGCAAACGCGTGGCCCGCGCGGTGCTGATCGGCGCGGTGCCGCCGGTGATGCTCAAGTCCGCCGCCAACCCCGAGGGCCTGCCGATCGAAGTCTTCGATGGCATCCGCGCTGGCGTGGCGGGGGACCGCTCGCAGTTCTACAAGGAGCTGGCGATTCCCTTCTATGGCGCCAACCGTCCGGACGCCAAGGTCTCGCAAGGCATGCTGGACCAGTTCTGGCTGTGGAGCATGCAGAGCGGCCAGAAGAACGCGTATGAATGCATCAAGGCGTTTTCCGAGACCGACTTCACCGAGGACCTGAAGAAGATCGACGTGCCGACCCTGTTCATGCACGGCGAGGACGACCAGATCGTGCCGGTGCACGATTCAGCGAAGAAGGCCGCGCGCCTGGTGAAGCACGCCAGCGAAATCTATTACTCCGGCGCGCCGCACGGCCTCACCGCCACCCTGCAAGACCGCATCAACGCCGATCTGCTCGCGTTCATCCGCGCCACCGCCTGACGGGCGCACCTTCCTGGAGATACCGCCATGTTTGCCATTGAAAACACTGAATCCATCGACCTGGTCCCCTCGCGCTACGCGCTGCAGATCGGCGACATCGACGCGCTGGTCGTCAGCGATGGCGTGCTGCCGCTGCCGACCGCGACGATGGCCACCAATGCCGATCCCGCCGATCTCGCGGTCTGGCTGGAGCACATGTTCATGCCTCCCGATGCGTTCGACTGGCCGCTGAACGTGATGGTGGCCCGCAGCGGTGATCAGACCATCCTCATCGACGCGGGACTGGGCGGGCAGTTTGCGGGCTTTCCCCGCGCCGGGATGTTCCCCCAGCGCTTGGAGTCCGCCGGCATCGCGCTGGAATCCGTGACCGACGTGATCATCACGCACATGCACATGGACCACGTGGGCGGGCTGCTCGTCCCCGGCGTCAAGGAACGCTTGCGGCCCGACGTGCGCATCCACGTGTCCGCGACCGAAGTGGCGTTCTGGACTTCGCCGGATTTTTCGCACACCGTCATGCCCAAGCCGGTGCCTGCGGTGCTCAAGTCCACCGCCACCAGCTTCTACAACGAATACCGCGACCAGCTGCGGCTCTTCGACGACCGCCATGAGGTGGCGCCGGGCGTCATCGTGCGCATGACTGGCGGCCATACCCCGGGGCACAGCGTGGTCGACCTGGTCTCGGGCGGCGAGCGGCTGACCTTTGCCGGCGACGCCATGTTCCCGGTCGCATTCGATCATCCCGAATGGCAAAACGGTTTCGAACATGATCCCGAGGAAGCGGCGCGCGTGCGCATCGGCCTGTTCCAGGAGCTGGCGCAGAACCGCGGGCTGCTGGTCGCCGCCCACCTGCCGTTTCCGTCCCTGGGCCGTGTCGCGGCCGACGGCGACGCGTTTCGCTGGGTGCCCGTGATCTGGGACTTCTGATCGCGTCGATATCCAGGCCCAGGCCGGACGGCGGGTAAGGCCCGCGTCGTCCGGTTTTTTGCTCGCAAACCGGCAGCGGCGTGCAATCGAACAACGTTGGATGCCCCGGTTTGGATACTTTTGCTTGCCTCTGCGCGAGACGGATTTCCTATTCCGGCAACGATTTTTTATTACTGATTATTAGCAACTGGGACGACGGTTCCAAGCCCCGATTCCCTCGTGGCCGAGGGCGACGATTGCTAATTTTGTTGCACCGAACCATGCGGAATATTGCGAATATCAAATTCCATGGTTTTACATGGGTTGGCGCAGTTTTACAAAGTCGAGGTGAGCGGAAAAACACGAAGTTTTGATAGGGTCAGTTTCTGCGGAAAATCCGGAAATTTCGTTAAAATCAATTGCTTGGGATTATGAGCGGGAGCCTCGTCTCCCGCTTTGCATTCAGGTTCGCACACCCGTACCAGCGTTTGCGAGCCGTGAGTGGAAACGGGTTAACAGCCCTTTTTTCCTCCAGAGTCAGCCTTCGCTCGCCAATCCGGCGAGCGTGATGACGCGTTGCAGCATGGAAACCCAGCCCCATTCCGATTCTGGCAACTCGTCCCAGTGCAAACCGGGATTGTCCCGGCGCGGCTGGGGACTTGGTTGTGTCTCAGGCTTAGGATATCCACCGCATGAATCTCCGGTTTCTGGAAACGTTTGTTCGCGCCGCCAGGCTCAAGAAAATGACATTGGCCGCGGAAGAGCTGCATGCTTCCCAGGCAGCCATCTCGGCTCGCATAGCAGCCTTCGAAGAAGAGCTGGGGGTAAGAGTATTTGTACGGGAAAAGGGTAAGCAGCTGAGTTTGACGCCGGTTGGCGCGGAAATGCTCGGGCCCGCGGAAGAATTGCTGGCTCATGCAAGAGCATTCACCAGCAGGTTTGGGACCACGGATGTCAGGCTCACGCAGGTCAGCATCGGCATGAGTGGAACCGTCGCGCAAGCCATACTTGAACCCATGGCGGCAACGCTTTACAGGCAGTGGCCGGACGTTACGGTGCACCTGCAGTCGTTGACCAGCACCGATATCCGTCAGCAACTGCTGGACGGCGCGCTCGACATAGGGCTGCTGCTGGGCAGCATCGACGAGCCGAATGTGGTCAACCGGAAGTTGCTGGAACTGGATTATGTCTGGGTCTGCAGTCCGAAACTGATCAACTGTGACACGGAACCCACGCTGGACCAGATGAAGCAGCTTCCCCTGCTGTGCTATCCGGTGGATTCGCTGCTGTATTCGGCGATAGCTGCCCACTTTGCGTCTCCACAGATGCAGGGCTTCAAGCTGATCGTGGTGAGGTCGCTGTCGGTCATGCTGCGCCTGGTACTCGCGGGCGCCGGATACGCGGTCTTGCCGGCCGATCTCATCCGCGATGAACTCGACTCAGGCAAGCTTGCGCAGTTGCCATTTTCCAGGCGGTTTCCGGCGCAGACGTACTTCGCCTCTTATGTTGACCAGCCCGCGGTTCCTCTGCGCACCGCCATGGTGGATTGCATCTGCGAGGTCGCGCGGCAGGTCTTGAACAGTGTGCCGGAAGATCCGTCGATGACGGCATGAAGAACCTGTCCTGAGAACGACGGAGGGCGCGGCATCAATCTCGTTCCGACGCGCGGGACGCCGCGATGATCTGTCGCCACGCCAGGGCATCGCGCTCAATCGTCTGCGCAAACGCTTCGGGGCCTGCGCCTATCGGTTCCACAATCTGCGTGGCGAACTTTTCCCGCAACGCCGGTTCGGCCAAGGCCTGCTGCACGCTGCGGGCGATCTTGGCGATGAATGCGGGCGGCGTGTCCCGTGGCGCGCATATGCCGACCCAGCCCACGAAACCCAGGTCGCCCAGGCCTTGTTCGGCCAAGGTCGGCACGGACGGAATCCGCGGCATGCGCTGTGCCATGCTGACGGCCAAGCCCTTGACGCGGCCAGACTCGACAAAAGGCAAGGCCGAAACGATGCTGTCCATCATCAGGTTCACGCGTCCCGTGGCGAGGTCCGCATAGGCGGGCGTGGAACCCCGGTAAGGCACGTGCAGCATGTCCAGCCCATTGCGCGCCTTGACCTCCTGGCCAGCGAGGTGGGGCATGGTGTTGGTGCCTCCGGAGGCGTAGCTGTATCTGCCGGGAGCCTGCCGGGCCGTGGCGATGAATTCCTTGAGCGTGGAGACGGGAGCGCCGGGATCGGCGACCCATATCGTGGGCGTATTGGCGATGTGGACGACGGGCACCAGATCGTCGACACGATAGGGCAAGCTGGGATAGAGCGCGGTGGCCACGACCAGGCTGCTGGTGGAGCAGAGCAGCAGGGTATGGCCATCGGGGCGGGCCCGCACCACGGTTGCGGACCCTATGGTGCCGCCGGCGCCCGGCCGGTTATCCACGACCAGCGGCTGGCCCAGCGCTAGGCCCGCCGGGCCCGCGATCTGGCGCGCGACGGTGTCATTGCCCCCGCCAGGAGGAAAAGGCACGACCAGCGTCACGGGTTTGGTGGGCCAGTCGGAGGACTCGGCCGACCGCGCAGCGGGCATCAGGGCGCAAGCAATGGCCAAGAGCACGGCCATGGCGGAGCAACGCAAGGGAAGTCGGCGAATCATGCTGCTGCTTGGTGGCAAGGATGGAAGGGAGGGCTGCGCGAAGCACAACATCCTGCCGGACATCCTTGTTCCGGTGAAGCTAATAAATATTCATACCCACCAAGGAAAATCTATAGCCTGACTTTCGCGACAGGGAACCCCCGCGCCGCCCGCTTGCGGACGACACGGGGGCTGTGGATTCAATCGTCCAGCGCCGGCACCGTCCCGATCTGCATGAGGATGCGCGGCGATTCCATGTCGCCGGTTTCCTTGTCGATCAGCACTTCATAGGCTGCGACGCCGGCGAACTTGGACGCCATGGAGTTGGCGATGCGTATGGCGCCGAACTCGCTGCTGGCGGGGCGGATTTCACCGGGAGCAACACCATTGGCCGCGGCGCGGTAGGGAACGACGATGTACTGGACGAGATGGGCAGCTTCTGACACAGGATTCTCCTGGACGACAGTTTTTGGGCGAGCGAAATGTATCACGTTGTACTGTGTTTTTGTACAGTATTGTTTGGTGCCGCGCCAACAATTTTCAACCGGCCTGGGAAAACCCCTAGCGCGCGCTCGTTGCCCGAATTCCGGCTCGCCTCTATTATTTTCGAAAATATTTAAATTTTTATAAAAAGAGGCAAGGGATGGAAGCGAACCGCTACGACGCGTACCGCGAGGACACCATAGGCCGCGCCAATGTGGCCGACTCGCCCGAGCTCATCGCCTACTACAAGGAGCTGGCCCGCCTGGAGACCGGCGCCCTGTGGACGGTGGCGAACAAGATCGAGCCCTGGGCGCCGCGCTCGGTCTCGGTGCCGGTGGTGTGGCGCTACCAGGACCTGCGCGGCCACGTGCTGCGTTCCGCTGAACTGGTTTCCCCCGAAGAGGCGGGCCGACGCGTGATCTACCTGAACAACCCGGGCCGGCGCGATGTGGCCGCCGCCGTGGGCTGGCTGTATTCGGGCCTGCAGGTCATGAAGCCCGGCGAACTCGCTTCCGCCCACAAGCATTCGCATTCGGCGCTGCGTTTCATCATGGAAGGGCGGGGCGCGTTTACCGTGGTCGACGGCCACAAGATGACGCTGGGCGCGAACGATTTCGTGCTGACGCCCAACGGCACCTGGCACGAGCATGGCGTGGCCGAGGACGGCACCACCTGCATCTGGCAGGACGGCCTGGACATTCCGCTGGTCAACGCCATGGAAGCCGGGTTCTACGCCGTGCATCCGGATCTGAACCAGACCGTGACCTACCCGGTGGACGACACCACCGCCGCCTGGGCCAACGCGGCGTTGAGGCCGCAAGTGTCCGGCTGGACCAAGCCGTATTCGCCGCTCTTCAAGTACGAATGGGAGCCCACCTACGAGGCGCTGCGCCGCTATGCGCGCACCACCGCGGGCAGCCCCTACGACGGCATCCTGCTCGAATACGTCAACCCGGCCACGGGCGGCCCGGTCATGCCCACCATAGGCGCCAGCATGCAGCTGCTGCGGCCAGGCGAACACACCAAGGCCCACCGCCACACCGGCAGCTTCATCTACCAGGTGGCCAAGGGCAGCGGCTATTCCATCATCGACGGCAGACGCTATGACTGGACCGAGCGCGACATCTTCTGCGTGCCGTCCTGGGCCATCCATGAACACGTCAATCTGTCGTCCAACGACGACGCCTGCCTGTTCAGCTTCAACGACCTGCCCGTGATGCGCGCGTTGGCGCTCTACCGCGAAGAAGCGGTCAAGGAAAACGACGGCCATCAAGTGCTGATCTAGCGTCACCGGTTCCCTATTGGATTTTTTTCCGCCGCGCGGGCCAGGCCCGCGCGCCTGACTCAACTCGTCCTGAATTTATGGAGTTCTTATGCGCCTGGTAACTTTTCGCGCCCATCCCACCGCCGCTGCCCGATTGGGCGCGCTGGCCGAAGGCTATGTGATCGACCTGGCCCTGCTGGGCCGCGCCGGCGGCGTGGACCTGCCCGACGACATGCTGACCTTCATCGACCTGGGCCCCGTGGCCGTGGCGCAGGCCAGCAAGCTGATGGAGGCCTATCGCGGCAACTGGCCCGTGGGCAGCGCGCTGCCGCAGGAAAACGTCAAGCTGCTGGCGCCGATTCCGCGTCCGCGCAAGAACATCTTCGGCATCGGCCTGAACTACGTGGAGCACGTGGCGGAATCCAGCCGCACGCTGGATACCTCGGCCGACCTGCCCAAGCAGCCGGTGATCTTTTCCAAGCCGCCCACCACCGTCATCGGCCCGGGCGATGCCATCGAGCACAACGCCAAGATCACGCAGCAACTGGACTGGGAAGTGGAGCTGGCCGTGATCATGGGCCGCCGCGCCTCGCGCGTGGCCGAGGCCGATGCGCTGTCCTACGTGTTCGGCTACAGCGTGATGCTGGACATGAGCGCGCGTGATTGCCGCCGCGCGGGCCAGTGGATCTATTCCAAGGGCCAGGACACCTATGCGCCCTTCGGCCCCTGCATCGTGACCGCCGACGAGATCCCGGATCCGCAGGTGCTGGATCTGTGGCTGACGGTCAACGGCGAGAAGAAGCAGGGCTCCAACACGCGCCACATGCTGTTCAAGGTGCCGTTCCTGATCTCGGACATCAGCGCGGGCATCACGCTGGAGCCGGGCGACATCATCGCCACCGGCACGCCGGAAGGCGTGGGCGCTGGCCGCAAGCCGCAGGAATGGCTGTGGCCGGGCGACGTGGTGGTGGCGTGCGTGGAGGGCATCGGCACGCTGCGCCATCCGGTGGTGGCCGTCTAGAAAACGCCTGGCCGCGCCGCGGCGGGCAACGCAGTCTCAAAGGGGAAAACATGATCAAGAAACAGATACTGGGCGGCGCGTTGTCCGTCGCGCTGGGCGCCGCGGCGTCCATGGGGGCGGCCCATGCCGCGGAACCGGTCAAGATCGGCTTCATCGCCACCTTGTCCACGCCGGCGGGTTACATCGGCGAGGACGAGCGCGATGCGTTCAACCTGGCCATCAAACAGGGCGGCGGCAAGCTGGGCGGCGTGCCGGTGCAGCTGGTGATCGAGGACGACGGCCTGAAGCCCGCCAACGCCAAGCAGGCGGCCGACCGCCTGCTGCAATCGGGCGTCAAGCTCTATACCGGCGTGAACTTCTCCAACGTGCTGGCGGCCGTCGTGCCCAGCGTGGTGAAGTCGGGCGCGTTCTACGTCAGCCTGAATCCTGGCCCGTCGAACTTCGCGGGCGAAAAATGCGATCCCAATTACTTCGTCGCGTCCTACCAGAACGATGCCTTCCATACGGCGGGCGGCGTGGCGGCCAACGAACTGGGCTACAAGAAGGTCGTGCTGCTGGCGCCCAATTACCAGGCGGGCCGCGACGCGATCGAAGGCTTCAAGCGCACCTACAAGGGCGAGGTGGTCGCCGAGATCTACACCAAGCTCGACCAGTCGGACTTCTCGGTGGAATTGGCGCGCCTGCGTTCGCTGGCGCCCGACGCCATCTATCAGTTCCATCCGGGCGGCACCGGCATCAACTTCGTCAAGCAGTACGCGGCGGCCGGGCTGAACAAGAGCATCCCGATGCTGATGCCCAGCTTCTCGATGGACGCGCGCATGATCCAGGCCACGGGCGACGCCTCGGCCGGCGCCTACATCACCGGCATCTGGTCGCAGGACTTCGACAACGCGCAATCCAAGGCTTTCGTGCAGGCGTTCAAGGACGCCTACGGCCGCGTGCCAACGGACTACGCCATGCAGGCTTACGACACCGCGCAGCTGATCGGCGCCGGCCTGAAGGCCACCGGCGGCGACCTGTCCAAGGCAGCGGAGTTCCGCGCCGCGCTGCGCAAGCCCGAGTTCACGTCGTTGCGCGGCAAATTCAGCATGAACACCAACCAGCATCCGATCCAGGACCTGTACCTGATGCGCATCGAGAAGGGCAGCGACGGCAGCCTGTCGCCGAAGCTGGTCCGCAAGCTGGTGTCCGATGACAAGGACGCCTACGCGCAACTCTGCAAGATGCCGTCATGACGCTTCTGTTTGAACAGCTGCTCAACGGGTTGCAGTTCGGCGCCATGCTATTCATGCTGGCGGCCGGACTGACGCTGATCTTCGGCATCATGGGCGTGGTCAACCTGACGCACGGCTCGTTCTACATGGTGGGGGCGTATTGCGCGGCCTACGCCATCGGCACCACCGGCTCGTTCCTGGCGGGTGTGCTGGCGGCGTTGCTGGGGGCGGGCCTGTACGGCATTTCGGTCGAGGTGCTGGTGATACGCAAGCTCTACAAGCGGGATCACCTGTACCAGGTCCTGGCCACCTTCGGCCTGCTGCTGTTCTCGAACGAAGCGGTCAGCCTGATCTTTGGCCGGCGTCCGCCGCTGGTGGGCATCCCAAGCTTCCTGGAAGGCGCGGTGACGCTGGCGCCGGGGTTCCAGTATCCGCTGATCCGCCTGTCGTTCATCGCCATCGGCGCATTGGTGGCCGTGGGCCTGTGGTGGCTGGTCAACCGCACGCGCATCGGCATGCTGATCCGCGCGGGCGCCGACGATCGCGAGATGGTCGACGCGCTGGGCATAGACATCCGCAAGCTTTACACGCTGGTGTTCGGCCTGGGCGCCTTGCTGTGCGGCCTGGCCGGCGTGATGGCCGCGCCGCTGCTGGCGGTGGAAATCGGCATGGGCGAACGCATCCTGATCACCACCTTCGTGGTCATCGTGATCGGCGGGGTCGGTTCGGTGCGCGGGGCCTTGGCCGGCGCCTTGCTGGTGGGCATGGTGGACAGCCTGGGGCGGGCCTTCCTGCCGCAGCTGTTGTCGACGATGTTCTCGCCCGCCACCGCGGACCCGCTGGCTGCGGGCCTGGCTTCGGCCAGCATCTATGTGTTGATGGCGATCGTGCTGATCGCCAAGCCGGGCGGGCTGTTCCCGGCGCGAGGATGAAGATGGCATACACACTTACGAACCGCGCGCGCTGGGGGCTGGGCGGCCTGGCGGTGCTGATCCTGCTGCCAGCCGCGGCGCTGGCCTCGGGCTCGCCGTTCCTGATCGGCGTGGTGACGCGCTTTTTGATCTACGGCCTGGCCGCGGTCAGCCTGGACCTGGTGATCGGCTACGGTGCCATGGTCAGCTTCGGCCACGCCATGTTCTTCGGGCTGGGCGGCTATGCGGTGGGCATCATCGCTTTCCATACGGCGGAGGCCGGGCCGATCTTCGGCTGGGCCGGCAGCAACGCCGCGCTGGTGGTGTGGCCGATAGCGCTCATCGTGTGCGCGCTGGCCGGCTGGCTGTTCGGCTATCTGGCGCTGCGCACGCGCGGCGTGCAGTTCATCATGATTACCCTGGCGTTCGGCCAGATGGTGTACTTCGTGCTGGTGTCGCTGCAGTTCTACGGCGGCGACGATGGCCTGATGATTCCGCAGCGCAATGAGCTGCCTGGCATCAATCTGGAAAGCCCCATGGTTTTCTACTACGTGTGCCTGGCGCTGCTGACCTTGTGGACGCTGCTGTGCATCCGCGTGACCAACTCGCGCTTCGGCATGGTGCTGCAGGCGCTGCGCCAGAGCGAGCGGCGCGCCATCAACCTGGGCGTGGCGCCCACGCCTTACCGGCTCAGCGCCTTCGTGCTGTCGGCGGTAGGCACGGGACTGGCCGGCGTGCTGTGGGCCAACTATGCCGGGCTGGTGACGCCCGACATGGCGGCCTGGACCAAGTCCGGCGAACTCATGGCCATCGTCATCCTGGGCGGCGTGGGCACCTTGCTCGGGCCGATCGCGGGCGCGGCGGTGTTCCTGGGGCTGGAGCAGATGCTGTCGTCCCTGACCGAGCACTGGCTGTTGTACATGGGACCGATCCTGGTGCTGGTGGTGCTGTGGGGCCAGAAGGGCCTGTTCGGAAAGCTGCTGGAGACGCGCCATGCCGACTGACGCAAGCGCCAGCCTGTTGCGCCTGACGCAGCTGCGCAAGGCCTTCGACGCGGTGGTGGCCACCAACGGCGTGGACCTGGACGTGCGCGCCGGCGAGATCCACGCCATCATCGGCCCCAACGGCGCGGGCAAGTCCACCTTGATCGCGCAGATCTGCGGCGAGATCCGGCCGGACTCCGGCACCATCCATTTGGATGGGCAGGACGTGACCGCGCTGCGCGCCTTTGAGCGCGCCCGCCTGGGGCTGGGCCGCTCGTTCCAGATCACCGAGCTGTGCCAGGAGTACACCGCGCTGGAGAACGTGATCCTGTCGCGCATGCTCAAGGGCGGCCGCGCCTTCCAGGCTTGGTCCAATCCGCGCCATGACGCGGCGTTGAAGACCGAGGCCATGCAGTGGCTGACGCATGTGGGGCTGGAGGACCGCCGCCACGTGCGCTCGGCGGATCTGGCGCACGGCGAGAAGCGGCAGCTGGAACTGGCGGTGGCGTTGGCGCGCGCGCCGCGGCTGTTGCTGCTGGACGAGCCCATGGCCGGCATGGGACCCGAGGAATCGGCGCGCATGACCCGGCTGCTGCAAGGCATGAAGGGCGACTACGGCATCTTGCTGGTGGAGCACGACATGGACGCGGTCTTCGCGCTGGCCGACCGCATCAGCGTGCTGGTCTACGGCCGCGTGGTGTTCAGCGGCTCGCCCGAGGAAGTGCGCCGCCATCCGGAAGTGCGCGCCGCCTATCTGGGAGAAGAGCATGTTGAAGGTTGAAGGCCTGACGGGCGGCTATGGCTCCAGCAAGGTCCTGTTTGGCATGTCGTTCGAGGCCAGCGAGGGCGAGGTGATCTCGCTGATCGGGCGCAACGGCATGGGCAAGACCACCACGATCAAGACCCTGATGGGCATGCTGCCCGCCACCGGCGGCGCGGTGCAGTTCCGCGGCCAGACGCTGGGCCGCTCCGCGCCCAGCAGCGTGGCGCGCCTGGGCGTGGGACTGGTGCCCGAAGGCCGGCGCGTGTTCGGATCCCTGACGGTGCAGGAAAACCTGGTGGCGACCTCGCGCGCGGCGCCGGGGGGATGGGATCTGGAGCGGGTCTATACGCTGTTTCCGCGATTGAAGGAACGCCGCGGCCAGTCGTCGCGGACGCTGTCGGGCGGTGAGCAACAGATGTTGGTGGTGGGCCGTGCGCTCATGACCAATCCCAAGCTCCTGATCCTGGACGAAGCCACCGAGGGGCTGGCGCCGCTCATCCGCCAGGAGATCTGGCGCTGCCTGCGGGCGCTGAAGGCCGAAGGACAGACCATCCTGGTCATCGACAAGAACCTGCCCGAAATGGCGACGCTGGTGGACCGCCATTACATCGTGGACAAGGGCCGCGTGGCCTGGTCGGGGCAGCCCGCGGAACTGTCCGCCCAGCCTGAGCTGGCGCAGCGCTACCTGGGCATATGAACAGGCCATGCGTCGAGGATCATTGCCCCGGGCAGGGCGCCGGCGTGCGCTGCCCAGGGCTGGAGTGCGCGGGTAGAATGGGCCGCCTGCGCGCGGATACGCGCCCCGGCCGCTGACATCTGGAGACCATCTTGAAGCCTAGAATCAAAGCTTCCCGCCAGGACGATCCCGGATCGGACGGGAGCGCCGGCATTGAGGAAATCACGCTGTCCGAGCAGGTCTACCGCCTGCTGCGGCGCGACATTATGCGCGGCGCCTTCGCGCCGGGCCAGTCCTTGCGGCTGGAATTGTTGAAGCAACGCTACGGCAGCAGCTTTTCGCCCATCCGCGAGGCGCTCAACCGCCTGCGCAGCGAACGCATGGTCATCAGCACCACCTCGCGCGGCTTCAGCATCGCGCCCTTGTCGGTCGAGGAAATGTGGGATGCCTGTGAAACCCGCATCCTAATCGATTGCGATGCGCTGCGCCGTTCGCTCGCCAACGCCGACGACGCCTGGGAAACGCGCCTGGTCGGCGCGTACCATGCGTTGACGCTGGCCGCGCAGCGTGCCGAGGCCGCCGCCGAGCCTTCGGAAGAGTTGGACGAACTGCTGGAGGCGCGCCACCTGGAATTCCACCACGCGCTGATCGGCGCCTGCCGCTCCCATTGGCTGCTCGACCTGTCCACCCAGCTCTACGCGCAGACCGAGCGCTACCGCCGTCCCGCGCGCGCCGGCGCAACCGCCTACGGACCGGAACGCAACGTCGACGACGAGCATCGCCAGTTGCTGGACGCCGCCATCTCGCGCGACGTGGAAGGCTCGGTCGCCATGCTGGCCGCGCACTACCGCAAGACCGCGCAGTTCATCGAACGCATCATTTCCCAGCCCAAATCGCAGGCCAGGCATGCATAACACCGACATCGATCTCTTCTTTCCCACCATCGCCGAGCGCGAGGTGCAATACAACGCGCGCGAATCGGTGCCGGATTTCGACGCCTGCGTGCGCCGCTATGCCGAATCCTCGGCCCGGGTGCGCACGCGCCGCCCCGGCGTGCTGGACCTGCGCTACGGCATGGGCCAGGATGAACGGCTGGACCTGTTCCTGCCCGCCGCCTCACAGGCGCCGGCGCCGTTGTTCGTGTTCATCCACGGCGGCTACTGGCGCGCGCAGCGCAAGGAAGACGCGCCCGTGATGGCCGAGGCCTTCAATGCCGCGGGCGCCGCCGTCGCTACCCTCGAATACACGCTGGTGCCCGAGGCCACCTTGGGCGAGGTGGTGCGCGAGGTGCGTTCCGCCGTGGCCTGGCTGTACCGCAACGTGGCGGCCTACGGCGTGGATCCTGAGAGGATCTACGTCAGCGGCAGCTCGGCGGGCGGCCATCTGGCCGGCATGCTGGTGGCGCCAGAATGGCAGGCACGCTACGGCGTGCCGGACGACGTGATCAAGGGTACGCTGGCGTTGAGCGGGCTGTTCGATCTGCGTCCGCTGTGCGATGTCCTGCCCAACACCTGGCTGCAGCTGACGCCCGAGCAGGCGGCGCACCAAAGCCCGATCTTCCATCTGCCGAAACGTGCAGGCCCGATGCTGCTGGCCGTGGGCGGGTTGGAGACCCAGGGCTTCAAGAACCAGACGGCCGCATACGAAGCCGCCTGGAATGCCGCGGGGCTGGCTTCCACCCGCATCCCGACGCCCCACTGCAACCATTTCGACCTGGTCAACGAGCTGGAAGATCCAGATAGCGACCTGACCCGCGCCACCCTGGCGATGATGGGGCTGGGCGCCAAGTGAAGGGCCGGCCGATGGCGTAAGCTTGACGCCCATGGCCGACCTGAAACTCCTTGAGGACCTGATTGCCCTGGCGCAGACCGGCAGCTTCGTGCGCGCGGCCGAGCTGCGCCACGTGACCCATCCTGCGTTCGGCCGGCGCATCCGCGCGCTGGAGGCCTGGGCGGGCGCGCCGCTGATCGAGCGCCAGCGCCTGCCGGTGGTCCTGACCGCCGAAGGCGAGGCCCTGCTCAAGACCGCGACGCAGGTGGTGGAGCAGATGGGGCAGGTGCGCCATCGCATCCGCAGTTTCGGCGCGGGCGGCGAGGCCGTGCTGCGCATCGCCACCGGCCGCAGCCTGGCGCGCACGCTGGTGGCGGACTGGATCGCGCGCCTGCGCCACCGCACGCCCAAGGTGCTGACCGAGGGCACCCAGGTCGAATTGTCCACCGGCATGATGCAGGACATGGCGGCCCGGCTGGAGCAGGGCCGGGTGGACCTGCTGTGCTGCTATGAGCATCCGGCCCTGTCCGTGCAGTTGAGCCCCGGGCGCTACCGCTACATGACGCTGGGCACCGACAAGCTCGTGCCCGTCAGCCAGGCGGATTCGCGCGGCCGGGCCCGCTACGTGCTGCAGGAAGGCGGGCCGTCCGTGCCCCTGATCACCTATGCGGGCGGCCTGGCGATGGAGCGCATCGTGGGCGACCGCCTGGAGGCCACGCCCTACGCCCTGGCGCCATTCCTGCGCAGCGATTCGCTGGACGCGGCGCATGGCGCGGTCGCCAAGGGCCTGGGGGTGGCCTGGCTGCCCTGGTCCATGGTGGCGGCGGACTGCCGCCGCGGCGCGCTGGCCGCCCTGGGCGGGCGTAGCGAGGAAATCTCGTTCGAGGTGCGGCTGTATCGGTCGCGGGCGCGCCTGGCCGACCTGGCCGAGGCGGCCTGGGAAGCCACGGCCAGCCGCAAGGCCTGACATCCGATTGCCACCTGGCGTGCGTGTGCCAAATCCGCACGGCAATGTGTCGATTCGGCACGGAATATCCCTGGTGTACGTCCGAGAATAGCTCCCGAAACGTCAAATGAGACGGCGACGCCGTCCGCCACAGTACCCAGGGAGAAAACATGAAATCCGTCCTGCATCCGTTGCGCGGCGCGCTAGCCGCCATCTGTACCGTCTCCGCGCTGGCCGCGGCGCCTGCCGCCCACGCCGAGTATCCCGAACGCGCCATCTCGCTGGTGGTCGGCTATCCGGCGGGCGGCAGCGTGGACCTGACCGCGCGCCTGTTTGGCGAAGAGCTGGCCAAGCGCCTGGGCCAGAGCGTGGTGGTTGAGAATGTGGGCGGCGCCGGCGGCACCATCGGCGCGCAACGCGTAGCGCGCGCCGCGCCCGACGGCTACACGTTGCTGCTGGGCTCGACCAATGAGATGGTCATCGCCAGCATGATCAACAACGCGGTCAAGTACGACAGCGTGAAGGACTTCTCGCCGCTGGGCGTGATCGCCTCGCAGCCCATGCTGCTGGCCGCCAGCAAGAATTCGGGCGTGAAGACCGCCGCCGAGTATCTGCAGAAGCTGCGCGCCGCCGCGCCCGGCAGCTTCAACTACGGTTCCTCCGGCGTGGGCACGACCCTGCACCTGGCCGGCGAAATGATCAACCAGTCGACCGCCACGCGCGCCGAGCACGTGCCATACCGCGGCGTGGCGCCGCTGGTGACGGACCTGATGAGCGGCCAGCTGGACTACGGCATGCTGGTGCTGTCCTCGGGCCTGCCGCAAGTGCGCGCCGACAAGATCGTGGCGCTGGGCGTCACCGAAAAGAAGCGTTCGCCGGTGGCGCCGGACCTGCCGGCCCTGGCGGAAACCCCGGGGTTCGAGTCCGTCGACATCAGCGTCTGGTTCGCGCTCTATGGTCCGGCCGGCCTGCCCGAGCCGGTGGCCGCCAAGCTGCGCAGCGCGCTGGCCGACACGCTGAAATCGGAGCAGTTCCGCGCCAAGATGCAGGAAGCCGGCGGCGTGCTGTCGCAGCCGGGCCTGGACCCGGCGGCCTATCAGGCCGAGGAAACCAAGAAGTACGGCGCGCTGGTCAAGGCCGCCAAGATCGAAGCCCAGTGATCCGAAACCGGATCATCGCAACACCCTAGCACCGCAGCGGACGACATCCATGGAATTCAAGCTTCCCGTACCCGACCTGAGCGCCGAGCGCGCCGGCAATACCGGCACTCCTGGCGTGTGGCATTTCGATTCAGGCCTTCCGGGGCGCGCGTTGATGCTGTCCGCGCTGGTGCATGGCAATGAGCTGTGCGGCGCCTGGGCCTTGAAGGACCTGCTGGCGGCGGGCCTGCGGCCGCGCCGCGGCAGCCTGACGCTGGCGTTCTGCAATCTCGACGCGTTCGACCGTTTCGACCACGCCAACCACGATGCCTCGCGCTTCGTCGCCGAGGACATGAACCGCGTTTGGAGCGCCGAGCGCCTGGACAACCCGACGACGCCGGACCGCCGGCGCGGCGCCGAGCTGCGTCCCTGGGTGGAACGCGCGGACTGGCTGCTGGACCTGCATTCCATGCATGAGCCGGGCGCG
Source organism: Achromobacter xylosoxidans (assembly GCF_002192695.1). Taxonomy (GTDB): domain Bacteria; phylum Pseudomonadota; class Gammaproteobacteria; order Burkholderiales; family Burkholderiaceae_B; genus Achromobacter; species Achromobacter xylosoxidans_C. The sequence continues at coordinate 85,534 of NZ_MTLG01000002.1, read as the reverse complement.
CCCCTGCTGCTGACCGGCGTCCTGCCGCGCAACATCGCGCTGGCGCGACGGCTGAAGGCGCCGCAACACGTGATCGTGGACGCGGGGCACAAGGACGGCGTGCGCATGCGCGACTTCGGCCAGTTCGGCGACCCCGCCCGCGAAGACGCCTGCGCCTTGCTGATCGAATGCGGCTTCCATGGCGAATTGGCCGCGCGCGACGTGGCGCGCGACATGGTGGCGCGCATGCTGCTGGAGTCGGGCGTGGCGGATGCGACGGACGTGCCAGCAGGCTGGCTGCTGCCGGATGCCGAAAACCAGCGCGTGCTGGAAGTGACGGACGCGGTGGTCGCGCCCTCCATGGACCTGCGCTTCTCCGAGCCCTGGACGGGCCTGGAGACGTTCGAGCGGGCCGGTTCGACGATAGGCTGGGCCGATGGCCAGCCCATCGTGACGCCGTATGATCAATGCACGTTGGTCATGCCGTCGCTGCGGCAGCTGAAGCCAGGCGTGACGGTGGTTCGGCTGGCGCGCGACTACGCAGGATAGGGCGCCGCGGCGCGTCTTACTTCTGTGGCGTGAACCGCAGTTCGTCCAGCTGGTAGCCTTGGGCCTTGGCGGCGTCCAGGGCCTTGTCCAGTTCTTCCTTGGGCAGTTGCGGCGAGCGCGACAGGATCCACAGGTATTTCCTGTCCGGGGTGCCGACCACCGACCAGCGGTATTCGGGATCCAGGCCGATCACCCAGTAATCGCCCTTGAACGGCTTGAAGAACGAGACTTCGAGCTTGGTGTTGTTGCTGCCTTCCACCACGGTGGCGGTACCCGAGGCGGAGTCGACGTCGCCATCCTTGGTGCGGCAGCGGTTGTTCACGCCTACCGTGCCGTCGGGATGCGCGGTGTATTCGGCGGTGGTGTCTCCCACGCAGTCGCGCTGGAAGAACATGGGGAAATTCGCGATCTCGTACCACATGCCTGCGTAACGCTTCAGGTCCACCGATTCCACGGTCTGCATGGGCGGCGGCGCGGCATGGACTATCCCCGCCACGCTGGTGGCCAAGGCCAACAGGAATGTTGCGGTGCGGCGCATGGGGAAAACCTCCTGATGTGACAGAGCGGTCCGCGCCGGCCGGAGGGCCGGCGGCGCGGATCAAAACCCTAACGATACGCCTTATTTGCGCGGGGCCTTCAGTGCGGCGTGGTAGCGGGCCACATAGGTATCGAAATCCTCGGTGTCCGATTGCTCCAGGCGCAGTTGTTCCGCCGTAGATTGCGCGGCGGCCTGTTCGTACGCTGCCGCCAGGTCGGCGGGCAAGGCCTGGGCGCGCAGCGCATCGGCATGCTTGCGGCTGAGGTCCAGCGAATAGTCATGGAACGACAGGCCGCTGTCGGAAAGCGAGGCCAGCAGGCGCGCCGACGGCGTGGAGTCGGGCTGGTCGAGCTTGGCGCGCTGGGCCGCCAGGGCCTCGGCATAGGCGCTGCCGCCCAGGGCGGAGTCGAATAGCGCGGCGTAGGGCGCGATCTGGTCCAGCAGTTCGTGGCCCCATTGCACCAGGTCGATGGGCTGGCCTTCGCGGTCCAGCGTCAGGCCGGGCTTGCGGCCTTCCTTGACCACGGTGGAGAAGTTGTCGGCGCTGCGCTGACAGTAGCCATTGGCGGGGAAGTAGGGGCTGTCGGACGCGGTGCAGAACAGCAGGAACGCATCGACGAAGCGGCCCGTGTCGGCGTCGATGCCGACCGGCGAGTTCGGATCGATGTCCAGGCAACGCACTTCGACATATTGCACGCCGCGTTCGGCCAGCGCCGTGATCGGGCGTTCGCAGCGGCCGGTGGCGCGCTTGGGGCGGATGCTGGAGTAGTACTCGTTTTCGATCTGCAGCACGTTGGTGTTGAGCTGGATCCATTCGCCGTCGCGGTGGGTGCCGATCTTCTGGTAGTCGGGCCAGGGCTGCGTCACCGCGTCGTACAGGCGGCCCAGGAACGTGTCCAGGTCGTTGTAGCAGAGCTTGAGCTGCGACTGCGCTTTGTTCTGGTAGCCCAGGTCGCTCATGCGCAGGCTGGTGGCGTAGGGCAGGTACAGCGTGCTGTCGCCCAGTTTCTGCAGCGGGTGCTCGCGTCCGCGCAGGAAGTCGCTGGCCAGCGCCGGGGCGGCGCCGAACAGGTACATCAGCAGCCAGGAATAGCGCGTGAAATTGCGGATCAGGCCGATGTAGCCGCGCGAACGGCGGTCCTGGGCGCTGCCCGGCTGCGTGTCCAGCACGGACCACAGGTCCTCGGCCAGCGAGAAGTTGTAATGCACGCCGGCGATGCATTGCATGGTCTTGCCGTAGCGCACGGCCAGGCCGCGGCGGTACACGTGCTTGAGCATGCCGGTGTTGGACTTGCCGTACCAGGCGATGGGAATGTCGGCTTCGGACGGCAGCGTGGCGGGCATGGACTGGTTCCAGATCAGTTCATGGTCCAGCACGCTGTAGACGTGACGGTGGGTGTTGGTCAGTTCGGCCAGCAGCGCATCCACGTCCTTGTGGGTGCCCGTGATGAGTTCGAGCAGGGATTCGGAATAATCGGTGGTGACGTGTTCGTTGGTCAGCGCCGATCCCAGGCCGGCGGGGTGCGGCTTGCGGGACAGGACGCCCTGTTCGTCCACGCGCAGGCCTTCCTTTTCGATGCCCCGCAGGGTCTGGGTCAGCAGCGATCGGTTGGCCTCCAGGCGGGAGAGGCGGTTGGCGGCAGTATCAGTCACGGGTTCTTCTCGTTTGGGTCTGTCGCCGGATTTTACGGGGTGCTGGCCTCCTGTGCCGAGGGAGTCAATACTGGGGACAGGGACAATGCCTGTGCGGTGCGCGCCAGCCACTCGTCGAGGTCGGCATAGACCGGGTCGGCGATGGGGGCGGTTTCGTTGAAGATTTCGTGCCAGGCGGTGTCGTACCAGCGCAGCGTCAGCAGTTCGGCGGGCGCGCGTTGGGCGAACTGGCGGCTGCCTTCGGCGGCGACGATGGAGTCGTCGCCCGCCACCATCAGCAGGGTGCGGCAGGCGAGTTGCGGGGCGTCGCGCAGGGAGTCGCGGCCGCCTTCGTCCACGAAGCGTGCCAGGCGCCCCGTCATGTGGCGGCGCACCAGGGGATCGCTGCGGTAGGCCTTCACCACGGCCGGGTCATGGGAGATGCGGGCGGGCGCCAATCCGTGGGGCACGCGCAGGTCGGGCGCATGCAGCGACATCCAGGTCAGCGTGCGCCGCACCCAGGGCGGCACGTGCACCACGAAGGGCGGCGAACTGAGCACCAGGCCGTCGATCTCGGCCAGGCGGCGCAAGGCGATCCGGACCGCGACCAGGGCGCCCAGGCTGTGGCCCAGCAGGATGGGCGGGCGGCCGTGCGCAGCGGTCCAGGCCCGCAGCCGGTCGACCGCGTCGACGACCAGATCGTCTTCGTGGCTCAGGGTCGCGGGCCGGCCGCCGGATCGGCCATGGCCGCGGTGGTCGTGGGCGCCCACCGTCCAGCCGCGCGCGGTCAGCCAGCGCGCCAGGCGGTCATAGCGCCCGGCATGCTCGCTAAGTCCGTGCAGCAGGTAGATACTGGGAGTGCCCGGACCGGCGATCGGCGCGGGCACGTTGGGCGCGGCCGGCCACGCATAGTTGGCCAGTGGCGTGCCGTCGGGCGCGGGGGTCATGGAAATCGGCGACAATTTCTGGCTTCCTCGAGATGAATAAACAGTCCAGGTCCACGGGTAATGACGATTTCATCGCTGTTTCGTTTCATGTTCAAGAAAGCCGGAGCGATTGCCGCACTGGCCCTGCTGATCACGGCCTGCTCGCCCAGTTACAACTGGCGCGAAGTGGACGTGGCCGACGGCCACGCGCGCGCGGCCTTTCCGGACCGGGTGACGACGGACACCCGCGACCTGAAGCTGGACACCCATACCTTGCGTTTTACCCTGGCCAGCGCCACCGTGGGCGAGGCGGTCTTCGCCGTCGGTTCGGCGCCCCTGCCCCCGGACATTGCGAAGGATCCCGCCGCCAAGCAGGCGCTGGGCATGGCGCTGATGCACTCGCTCTATGCCAACATGCAGTCGCCGCCGCCCAATGAATGGCCTGCCTACGGACAGGACATCGAGGTCCAGGGCAAGGCCATGGGCAAGCCGGGCTGGCTGCGGGCCAGGGTCTGGGTGACCGACACCATGCTGATCGAGGCCGTGGCGGCCGGCACCGTGGAAAGCCTGCCGGCAGAGCGGGCGCATGAGTTCCTGCGTTCCGTCGTCATCAAGCCGTGACGGGCTGGATCAGGCCCAGCCGCAGCGCCGTGACCACCGCGGCGCGCCGGCCGCGCACGCCGAGTTTCTCGCAGGCGTTGCACAGGTGGAAATTCACGGTGCTTTCGCTGACGCCCAGGATGCGGGCGGTTTCCCAGCTGGTCTTGCCCATGGCGGCCCAGTGCAGGCAACTGGCCTGGCGTTCCGACAAGGGTTTGATGGGCAGGGCGGGACTCGGCGCTGCATGCAGCGTGGATGTCTGGGCCGGGTTCGCGGCCGAATGCGGGGGCGTGGCGGAAAGTGCGGTGGCAGGCATGGCGGTTGGGGGCAAAAGCCCGGCGATTGACGAGTTGCCCCATGCTGCCGCCCGGGTAGGCCGTCCGGCAAGCGATGATGCCTTCGCGCATCGATCTTCTTATCTCTAACGGAATAAGCGCATGTCCGCCGTCGTGCAGTTCTATTTCTCATCGATCGTGCTGATGCTGCCTTTGCTCTTTTGCGCGGGCATAGGGGTGTATTGGGGCAAGCGGGACCTGCCGTTCGGCGGTTCCTTCATCACCATGCTGGTGACCTCGGTGACCACGCCTGCCCTGGTGTTCCACACCTTCGTCACGACCCGCCTGGACGACCGCGCGCTGGCCGACGTGGCGGTGGCGACCTTGCTGGCGCTGTTGCTGTGCGCATTGATATGCGCGCTGCTGCTCAAGGCATGGAAGCTGCCCGTGCGCACGCTGCTGCCCACCGCCTTCCTGCCCAACGCCGGCAACCTGGGGTTGCCGATTTCGCAGATGGCCTTCGGCGACGCTGGCCTGTCGGTGGCGGTCGCATTCTTCGCGGTCAGTTCCTTTGTCATGCACACCATCGCGGTGCGCCTGTTGCCGGGCGTGAACACCAAGGGCAGCTGGAAGAGTCCGATTTTGCTGGCTTCGCTGGTCGCCGTGGCCCTGCGCCTCATGCACGTACCGGTGCCCGAGTGGCTGATCGAGACCTCGCGCATGCTGGGCGCGGTGACCGTGCCGCTGATGCTGCTGAGTCTGGGCCATGCGCTGGCCCTGATTCCGTCCAACGGCTTGCGCGACGGCGCCAAGGTCGCCGCCATCCGCCTGGCCGTGGGCCTGGGGGCGGGGCTCGCGGTCGTGTGGGCGCTGGATCTGGAGCCGGTGCTGGCCGGGGCGCTGAGCCTGCAGATGGCCATGCCCTGCGCGGTGGTGAGCTACATGTACGTCAAGCGTTACACGACGCAAGGGGATACCGCGGCGGGCGCGGTGCTGGTGTCGACGGTGGCGTTCCTGCTGCTGGCGCCGGTGATGCTGTGGTTCAGCCGCGGGGTTTGATATCGGGACAATTGTCGCGACGCTGTCGCGACAATCGAGTGTCCCCGCGAGCGCTGCGGAAAACGATCTACGCCGCGCCCGACATCGCGCGCAATTGCGTCATCAACGCGTCCGGAATCGCCACGCCATGCTTGAGCGCTTCGTCGCGCAGCTTGCGGCGGCGGTCGCCCGGCAGGCGCACGCCTTCGTCTTCCAGCATGGCGTCGACCAGGACTTCGACGCGGTCCAGATAGGTGTTGTTGCCTGCCAGGGCGCCGGGGTCGATCGCCATGAAGGCCTGGCCCAGACGCGCCGGGCCGCCTTCGTCGACGAAGAAGGATTCGGTCTCGAAACCGAAGTGCGAGCCGGTCAGCGCGCAAGCCAGCAGTTCGACGATCAGCGCCAGCATCGCGCCCTTGACGCCGCCCGCGGGCAGCATGCTGCCCGCCAGGCCGGCCTTGGGATCGGTGGTGGGCTGGCCGTCGGCGTCCAGCGCCCAGCCCAACGGGATGGGCTGGTTGTCGCGGGCCGCGATCATCAGCTTGCCGCGCGCGACCTGCGACAGCGACAGGTCGATCACCAGCCGGGCGCCGCCGCGCCGCGGAAAGACGGCGGCGATGGGGTTGGTGCCGAAGAGCGGCCGCTTGCCGCCCCAGGCAGGCATGGCGGCGGGCGAGTTGCTCAGTGCCAGTCCCACCAGCCCCAGGTCGGCCAGGGCTTCGAGGTGGTAGCCGGCTTCGCCGAAGTGATGGCTGTTGGCGACGCCGATGAAGGCCACGCCGTGTTCGCGGGCGCGCAGGCCGGCCTGCTCGATCGCCATGGCGCACGCGGGAAAGGCCAGGCCGGAGCCGGCGTCGATCAGCGCCGCGCCGCCGCGCTCATGCACGATGCGCGGCACCGCCGTACCGATGGCGCGGCCGGCGCGCAGGTGCCCGGCATAGAAAGGCACGCGCGACAGGCCGTGGGAGCTGAGCCCCTGGCTTTCGGCGAAGACCAGCGCGCGCGCGGTGCTGTCGGCCATGGCGGGGTTGGCGCCGGCGGCGGCCAGGCCCGCCGCCGCCAGGTGTTGCAGTTCGTCCAGATAGATGTGAGCCATATCCTTCTCTTCAAGGGCGCGCGCCGGGCCGTGTGGCTTCATCGGTCGCCGCCGGTAAGCGCCATTGTCACCCCGGCGGCCACCATGTCGGAAACGCGGGTGTTGGCTTCCTGCGTCAGTCCGGCGATGTGCGGCGTCAGGATCAGGTTGGGCGCGCCGGCCAGCGGACTGCCGGCGGGCAGGGGTTCCTGCTCGAACACATCGAGCGCCGCGCCGCGCAGATAGCCGGTACGCAGCGCATCCGCCAGTGCGGCTTCGTCCACGATGCCGCCGCGCGAGGTGTTGATCAGCACGGCGCCCCGCCGCATGCGCGCGATGCGGCCGGCATCCACCAGCCGCCGCGTGCCAGGCGTGAGCGGCAGGTGCAGGGTGACGGCATCGGCCTGGGCCAGCAGTTCGTCCAGCGGCAGGGCGGTGACGCCGGTTTCGCGCCAGGCGGGATGATTCGGCGGTAGCGCCGCGTCGCAGCCGGCCACGCGCATTCCCAGTCCTTGCGCCAGGCTGGCGGTCAGCCGGCCTATGCCGCCGAAGCCCACGATGCCCAGCAGGCGGTCGTGGGCCTCCAGCCCCTGCGAGAGCGCGTTGCGCGGCCATGCGCCCGCCGCGACCTCGGCCGTCGACCCATAGGCGCCGCGCAGCAGCAGCAGCATGGCGCCCACGACGTACTCGGCGACGGCGCGCGCATTGGCGCCGGTGGCCGGTATCACCGCGATGTTGCGCGCGGCGCAACCGTCCAGGTCGATGTTGTCCAGCCCTACGCCCAGGCGGCCCACGGCCCGCAGCCGCGGGGCCGCCTGCAGCAGGGCGGCGTCCACCTTGCTGCGGTTACGCACGATGAGGGCGTCGGCATCGGCCGCCGCGGCCAGCAGGGCGTCGCGCTGTTCCACCAGTTCAGGCTCGTACCGCACCTTGAACCGCTGGCGCAGCGCGTCGACCGCGGGCGCGTCCATGAACTCGGAAATGAGGATATGCATCGATTGGGACTCCAAGGTGCTCAGGCGATCTGGATGTTGGCGTCGCGGATGATCTTGGCCCAGCGGTCCACCTCGGATTTCAGGTAGGCGCCGAACTCCGCCGGGCCGCGCGGCTGCGGCGCAAAGCCCAGCTGCAGCAGCGCCTGTTTCATGGCGGGCTGCGAGACCTGCCGGACGATGGCGTCGCCGATGCGCTGCACCAGCTCGGGCGGCGTGCCCGCGGGTGCCAGCACGCCGGTGAAATTCTCGACGATCAGGTCTGGCAGGCCGGCTTCCTTCACGGTGGGCACGTCGGGCAGGTCAGCGCTGCGTTCGCGCGTAGTGATGGCCAGCGCCCGCAACGAGCCATTTTTCACGTGCGAGAGCGATTCCGGATAATTGGAGAACACCACGTCCAGGTGGCCGCCTATCAGGTCGGTGAGGGACGGCGCGCCGCCCTTGTAGGGGATGTGCATCATCGGCACGCCGGTGAGCTTCTGGTACAGCGCCAGGGTCAGGTGTGGCGGCGTGCCGTTGCCGCTGGACCCGGCAGAAAGCGACTTCGAGCGGGCCGCCTTCGCCAGGTCGGCCATGCTCTTGATGTCGCTCTTGGCGTTGACCACCACCATGATGGGCGAGGACGCCAGGCCCGCCAGCGGCGTGAGGTCGCGCGTCAGGTCGTAGCCCGCCTTGCCGGCAAAGAGCGTGGCGTTGGCCGCGTGCGACAGCGTGATCGCGAGCCACGTGTAGCCGTCCGGGGCGGCGTGGGAAACGTGCGCGGCGCCGATGTTGGCGCTGCCGCCGGGCTTGTTTTCCACCACCACGTTCCAGCGCTCGGCGTCGCTGAGCGCCTTGCCTACCTGGCGAGCGGCCACGTCGGTCAGGCCGCCGGGCGGAAACGGCACCACGTAGTTGATCGGCCGTTCGGGCCAGGCTTTCTGCGCCAGCGCGCGCTGCCATGGCGCCAGGGCACAGAGGCCGGCCGCGCCCAGGGCGCCGAGCAGGCGCCGGCGTTGCGCGGCGTCGGGGTGGTGATCGTGTTCGCTGTTCATCTGTCTTCCTCCTTGGGGGATGCCCGGGTAGGAATGCAACCGCCTGTGCTGCCGTGGCGGGTGTCGCCCGGGTCTGCTGGTGTGGTTCTGAGACGATGCTGCGGGGGATGCTGGCGGCAGGACGGCGCGTCCGCAATCCTGCTTGCGGACGCGCCGTTGCCAGGGACGACAGGCGCGATTAAGCGCTTTCGAAGATGCGCGTCAGGACGAATTCGCGGTGGCCCAGCGCTTCGGCCGCGGTCCAGCGGCCGTTGGCGGTGGCCAGCATGCATTCCAGCAGCTTGTCGCCGGCCTGGTTCAGGTCGATATCACGCTGCAGCAGGCCGCTGGTGTCCACGTCGATGTGTTCGGACATGGTGCGCACCGTGCGCGGATTGGCGCAGATCTTGATGACCGGCAGGATCGGGTTGCCGATGACGTTGCCCTGGCCGGTGGGGAAGAAGTGCACCGCGTAACCGGAGGCCGCGCACAGCGTCACCATTTCGGCCGCGGCCGAGGACGAGTCCATGAACCACAGGCCGGGACCGTCGGGGATCTCGGCCTTGTCGATCACGCCGTCCACGCGGCATTGCTTGCCGATCTTCTGGATATTGCCCAGCGCTTTTTCCTCGATGGTGGTCAGCCCGCCGGCGATGTTGCCCTTGGTGGGCTGGGATTCCGACAGGTCGCTGGTCTTCCAGCGGTCGATCATGGCCTGGTAGCGGTCGAACATGAACATGAAGCGTTCGCGCACCGCGTCGTTGGCGCAGCGCTCGGCCACGATGTGCTCGCCGCCGGTCAGCTCCGAGGTTTCGCCAAAGACCAGCGTGGAGCCCAGCGCGTACAGCTTGTCGAACGCGTTGCCCACGGTGGGGTTGGCGCCACAGCCGGAGGTGGTGTCGGATTCGCCGCACTTGGTCGATACCCACAGATCCGCGATGGGGCACTCGCTGCGCGTGAGCGCCGTGGCGTAGTGCACGAATTCCTTGGCACAGCGCGAGGCGCGCATGATGGTGTCGTGGTCGCCATGCAGTTCGATGCTGAAGCCCATGACGGGCTTGCCGGTGGCGGCGATGCCGTCCACCACGCGCTTGGTCCAGCCTTCCTCGATGCCGATCACCACCACTGCGGCGACGTTGGGATTGCAGCCGGTGCCGATCAGGGTGCGGAAGTGCAGCTCCAGGTCCTCGCCGAATTGCAGTCGGCCATAGGGATGGGGCAGGGCCATCGTGCCCTTGATGTTGTTGGCCACGGCTTCGGCCGCGGCATTGGATATATCGTCCACCGGCAGGACGATGACGTGGTTGCGGACGCCGACGCGGCCGTTGTCGCGGCGGTAGCCCTGGAAAGTGGTCGAGGCGTTGATGATGGACATGGCGGATTCCTGTGCGGGTTGAAGGGCTTACCAGCGCTTGGTCTTGATGTTGTGCACATGGGCGTGCTGCCCGGCCTTGATGGGCTCCACCACGCGGCCGATGTCGACGCCGTACTTGAAGACGGTGTCGCCCACGGCCATGTCCTTCATCGCCACTTTGTGGCCGATGGGTATGTCCTGCGATGCGCGCACGTGGATGATCTTGTCTTCATCCATGATCCAGGCGTTCAGTTCAGTTCCGGCGGTGACTCCTTCCACCACGGCGACCGCCACCGTGTCCTTGGCATCGTGCAATACGGCGTGAATCATTTGTCTTCCTCTCTTGGGCTTTGGGGGCGCCCGGCGGATGCGGCGGCGGGGCGCGGATCACTACGGCCAGGAAATCTTAGGACCGGGTTTCGCGCATGTCAACTAAATCATATATATGAATTGTATGACTTGAGCAGGTTCCGTCCCCGCCGCTACACTGTGGGTTCCTGATTTTCGCGATGCACCCATGAACACCAGCCTGTCCACGACCGTGCCTTTGGGCAGCCCCCTGTACGCGCAGGTCAAGCAGGCCGTGCTGGCCGCGCTGGCGCAGGGCGAATGGAAGCAGGGCGAGGCGATTCCGCCGGAGAAGCTGCTGGCGGAACGCTTCGGCGTATCCATCGGCACCCTGCGCAAGGCCATCGACGAGCTGGCCGCGGAAAACATCCTGGTGCGCCATCAGGGCCGCGGCACCTATGTGGCCGTGCATACGCGCAACCACCATTTCTTCAAGTTCTTCCGCATCGTGCGCCAGGACGGCGACAAGTCCTATCCCATGACCGAGCTGCTGCGTTTTCGGCGCGTGCGGGCCTCGGCCATCGCGCGCGAGAAGCTGAATCTGGAGGCCGGCGCCATGGTGATCGAGTTCCTCAATGTGCTGTCGCTCAATGGCGACGTGGTGATGATGGACGAGATCTGCCTGCCGGAATCGTGCTTCCCGGGCATGACCGAGGCGCACCTGCGCGACCGCGCCAGCACGCTGTACGCGCTGTACCAGGACGTTTTCGGCGTGAACGTGATCGCCACCGACGAGCGGCTGCGCACTTGCGTGGCCGAGCGCGTGCAGGCGCGGGCGCTGGGCGTGGCCGAAGGCAGCCCCTTGCTGGAGATCCGCCGCGTGGCGTTTTCCTACAAGCGGCAGGCGGTGGAATGGCGCATATCGCGCGTCAACACGGAGCGCTACGAGTACCTGGGTCAGGAACCCTGGGAGGCCGGCGCCTGAAGCCCGCCGCATGCCGCCGACGGGGCGGGCAGGCCGCCCGCCGTTGCGGCGCGCTTCAGCAGTGCTAGAATTCCTGCTGCAGTACAAAATTTTTCGGCGCCGATTTGCCTGATCCGCTTGCGGGCGCCTTCCAATAAATCCAGCTAAAGAGGTCCGTATGACCACTCCTGCCCAGAATTTGGCCGGTGATTCGGCCAGCGGGTTCGTACCCGCAACCGTCACGACTTCCGATGCCGTTGATCCCGGTTCGGTCGGCCTCGTCGCTCCCACCTTCATCCGTTTCGATGAGCCGCTGCCTTTGCAGAGCGGCCAGTCGCTGGCCGCCTACGAGCTGGCCGTCGAGACCTACGGCACGCTCAACGCCCAGCGCAGCAACGCGGTCCTGATCTGCCATGCGCTGAACGCCTCGCACCACGTGGCCGGCCAGGCGGCGGACAACCCCAGCGACGTGGGCTGGTGGGACAACATGGTGGGCCCCGGCAAAGCGGTGGACACCAACATCTTCTTCGTCATCGGGGTCAACAACCTGGGCTCCTGCTTCGGCTCGACGGGCCCGGCCAGCATCAATCCGCAAACCGGCAAGCCCTGGGGCGCCGCCTTTCCGGTGCTGACCGTCGAGGACTGGGTGCGGGCGCAGGCCAGGGTCGCGGACCACTTCGGCATCGAGCGCTTCGCCGCGGTGATGGGCGGATCGCTGGGCGGCATGCAGGCTCTCAGCTGGGCCATCACGCTGCCGGACCGCGTGGCCAATTGCGTGGTCATCGCCAGCACGCCGCGCCTGTCGGCGCAGAACATCGGCTTTAACGAAGTGGCGCGCCGCGCCATCATCACCGATCCGGATTTCCACGGCGGCGACTATTACGCGCAGGACACCGTGCCGCGCCGCGGCCTGTCGGTGGCGCGCATGCTCGGCCACATCACCTACCTGTCCGATGACGACATGGCCGAGAAGTTCGGCCGCGCCCAGCGCGCGCCGGCCGAGAACGGCGCCTACCACTACGGCTATGACGTCGAGTTCGAGGTGGAGTCGTACCTGCGCTACCAGGGCGAGAAATTCACCCGCTATTTCGACGCCAATACCTATCTGTTGATCACGCGCGCGCTGGACTACTTCGATCCCGCGCGCACCACCGGCGGCGACCTGGCCCGCGCGCTGGCGCCGGCCAAGGCCGATTTCCTGCTGGTGTCGTTCTCGACCGACTGGCGCTTCCCGCCGGAACGCTCGCGCGAAATCGTGCGCGCGCTGCTGAAGAACGCCAGCCCGGTGACCTACGCCGAGATCGACGCGCCGCATGGCCACGACGCCTTCCTGCTGGAAGACGCTCGCTACCATGCCGTGGTTCGCGGCTATTACGAACGCATCGCGCGCGAGCTCGGGCTCGGCGATGCCGCCCAGACCGAAGGACGTTCCGCATGACTCCCGTGACTCCCCGACCCGCGCACAACGTCCTGCGGCCCGACCTGGCGCGCATCGCCAGCTGGATCGAGCCCGGCAGCCGCGTCCTGGACCTGGGCTGCGGCGATGGCGCGCTGCTGGCGCATCTGCGCGACCACCGGCAGGTGCGCGGCGCGGGCGTGGAACTGGACGACAACTGCGTCATCGCCTGCGTGCGGCGCGGCGTCGAAGTGATCCAGCAGAACCTGGAAGACGGGTTGGCGCTGTTCGACGACAAGCAGTTCGATACCGTGGTGCTGTCGCAGACCCTGCAATCCATGCACCGCACCGAGCATATCCTGCGCGAAATGGCGCGGGTGGCGCGCTTTGGCGTGGTGTCGTTTCCCAACTTCGGCTATTGGCCGCATGGCTGGGCCATCCTGCGCGGCCGCATGCCGGTCACGGGCCAGATGCCCTACCAGTGGTACAACACGCCGAACATCCACCTGTGCACGCTGCGCGACTTCGAGCAACTGGCGGGCGAGGTGCGCCTCAGCATCCTCGAACGCGCCACCTTCAACGAAGGGCGCGAGGTCAAGCTGCTGCCCAGCTGGCGCAGCACCCTGGCGGTGTACCGTTTCGCGTCTCCCTGACATTCCGACACGCCTGCCGCCTGCGGCGCGGGCGCATAGGCCCTAAAATGCCGCAAGCCTGCAGCCGCCAGCGGCGCGCCGGCGCGTTGTTTTAGGAGACCGTCATTACCGCTGCATCCAACGTCTACACCAGCCCCCGCGTGGCCCCCTTGCTGGTCCTGGGCTTTGCCAGCGGACTGCCGTTGGCCCTGACCAGCGGCACCTTGCAGGCCTGGGCCACGGTGGAAAACGTGCCGCTGCAGCAGATCGGTTTCCTGACCCTGGTGGGCAGCGCCTACACCCTCAAGTTCCTGTGGGCCCCGCTGGTGGACCGCTATGCGCCGCCCTTGCTGGGGCGGCGGCGCGGCTGGATGCTGCTGACGCAGTTGCTGCTGGCCGTGGCCATCATGGCAATGGGGGCGCTGTCGCCTTCGTCCGCCTTGCAGACCCTGGCCCTGCTGGCCGTGCTGGTGGCGTTTCTGTCGGCCACGCAGGACATCGCCTTCGACGCCTATTGCACGGACGTGCTGCGCAAGGACGAGCGCGGCGCGGGCGCGGCCATCAAGGTCATGGGCTACCGGCTGGCCATGATCGTGTCGGGCGGGCTGGCGCTGATCCTGGCGGACCAGTGGATAGGCTGGGGCAGCACCTATGTGCTGATGGGCGGGCTGATGCTGCTGTGTGCGCTGGCCACGTTCTGGGCGCCCGAGCCCGAGCACGTCGCCCGCCCGCCGCGCACGCTGCGCGAGGCCGTGGGCGAGCCGCTGCGCGAGTTCTTCACGCGGCGCGGGGCGCTGGCCGTGCTGCTGCTGATCGTGCTGTACAAGCTGGGCGACGCGTTCGCGGGCGCCCTGTCCACCACCTTCCTGATCCGCGGCGCGGGCTTCACGCCGACGGAAGTGGGCACGGTGAACAAGGTGCTGGGACTGGCCGCCACCATCATCGGCGCGCTGGCCGGCGGATCGCTCATGTCGCGCTGGGGCCTGTACCGCTCGCTGATGGCGTTCGGGCTGCTGCAGGCCGTGTCGAACCTGGCGTACTGGCTGATCGCCATCAGCCCCAAGAACCTCTGGCTGATGGCCGCGGGCGTGGGCATCGAGAACCTGTGCGGCGGGCTGGGCACGGCGTCCTTCGTCGGCCTGTTGATGGCCCTGTGCCGCCAGCGCTTTTCCGCGACCCAGTTCGCGCTGCTGTCGGCGCTGTCGGCCGTGGGCCGCACCTATCTGGCCGGTCCGCTCACGCCGCCGCTGGTGCAAGCCATGGGCTGGCCTGGCTTCTTCCTGCTGACCGTGGTGATTGCGCTGCCCGGCCTGGTGCTGCTGCACCTACTGCGCGGCACGATAGAAACCATGGAGAAGCAGGGCGAACAAGCCTAGGGCCGAATCCGGCGCCAGCCAGGCGGCTCGGAGAGCACCGCAAAAAAAACGGCGCCGAGGCGCCGTTTTTCATTGCCGGATGGGCTTATTCGTCGCCAAGCAGCCTGACGATCAGCACGTCGCTGGGCAGGGACTCCAGCAGCCGTTCGGCCACGCTGCCGATGGCGGTGCGCAGGATGCCGGTGCGGCCGTGGGTGCCGGTCACGACCAGGTCGGAGCGGTGGTTGAACGAGTATTCCGACAGCACGGTTTCCGGTTGGCCGCTTTCCAGCACCACCGTGGGGGCGGCGACCTGGGCCAGTTCGGGGGTTTCGGCGATGAACTCGCGGGCGCTCTGCTCGGCAGCCTTGTAGAAGCTGCGGGTAATGGCGTCGTCCGGCACGTTCTTGCCCTGGAAGGGGACGTCATAGGAGTGGAACAGCGTCAGGGCTGCGTTCGGCACCAGTTGCAGCGCGGCACGCAGCGCCTGGCGCGAGCCGGCGGAGAAGTCGGTGGCGACCAGCACGTCGCGGTACGGACGGCGCGGACGGGTCTTGACCACCAGCACCGGCTGGCGTGCCTGGCGCGCCAGCTTTTCGACCGTGGTGCCCAGCAGCAGGCGGCCCAGTGTTTCATCGCGCGCGGTGCCGGTGACGATCAGCGAGCAGCCATAGCTGTCGGCGGTTTCCATGATGCGGACCAGCGGATCGCCGCTGACCACGACCACTT
Source organism: Achromobacter xylosoxidans (assembly GCF_002192695.1). Taxonomy (GTDB): domain Bacteria; phylum Pseudomonadota; class Gammaproteobacteria; order Burkholderiales; family Burkholderiaceae_B; genus Achromobacter; species Achromobacter xylosoxidans_C. The sequence continues at coordinate 70,199 of NZ_MTLG01000002.1, read as the reverse complement.
CGGTGGGCACGTCGGCGGCGGCCAGGTCGTCGGCCAGCTCGCGCTCGGCCAGGGCCTTGTGGTCCGTCGACAGGCGCCGCCACACGGGCGTGGTCAGGCGGGCCGGCGTGGCATGGGACTCCATGACATGCAGGACGATGAGCTTGGTGCCGAGTTCCTTGGCCAGTTGCAGCGCGCGGTCCAGGGCGCGGTCGCCGCGCGCGCTCAGGTCGGTGGCGAGCAGGATGGGGCCAGTTTGCTGTGTCATACGTTCTCTCCCGGTTGTGGCTGGACCGCCGACTCCCGCATGCGTGCGTTCCAGCCGTTCCGCCCTCGCGGGCCTTATCCCCATTGTCCCGCGGCTGCGCGGAGGGGGACTTGATAGATATCAACGCAAAGTCGAGCGTAAGGGATGGCGGGCGCGCAGGCAATGGCCGCCCGCCGCGCCGCCGGCTTAATACAATGGGGCCAGTCCAACTTCCTGCCTGCCCATGTTTCCGGATCTGTCTCCCGCCTTGCTGCACACGTTGTATCTCGTCGCCATCGTGGCGGAAGCGATGACTGCGGCGCTTTCGGCCGGCAGGCGCGACATGGACTGGATGGGCGTCTGCATCATTGCCTGCGTGACGGCGCTGGGCGGCGGCTCGCTGCGCGACGTGCTGCTGGGGCATTACCCCCTGACCTGGGTGGTCCATCCCGAGTATCTCTGGATGACCGCGGGCGCCGCGATCGTCACCGCCCTGATCGCGCCGGTCATGCGGCGCCTGCGCAGCGTGTTCCTGCTGGCCGATGCGCTGGGCCTGGTGGCGTTCACGGTCATCGGCTGCCAGGTGGCGCAGCTGATGCAGTTGCCTATCACGGTGGTGCTGATCAGCGGCATGATCACCGGCTGCGCCGGCGGGGTCTTGCGCGACGTGCTGTGCAACGAGGTGCCGCTGCTGTTCCGCAAGGAACTCTATGCCAGCGTGTCCTTCGTGACCGGCGGACTGTACCTGGGCTCGCAGGCTCTGGGCTTGTCCGCCAACGCCGCGGTGCCGATCGCGCTGGCCGCGGGCCTGGCGGTGCGCCTGTTGGCCCTGCGCTTCAATTGGCAGATGCCGAAGTTCGTGTACCGGGACGACTGGGACTGAGGCGGGGCGGCAGGACGCCCTGCAACAATTTTCTTATTTGTGTTTCAAGAGATTTCTAGTATCTTCACGAAGTCTCATACCATGCATTGCGCAGTACAAGGGGAGCCGATTGGACGTCAAAGCGCCCGCCACGATTCCGTATTTCCTGCAGGAACAGATTCGTGAATTGATCGTGGACGGCTCCATCCGGCCGGGCCAGCCCCTGCGCGAACAAGAACTGGAGCAGCGTTTCGGCACCAGCCGCAGCCCGATCCGCGAAGCGCTGCGCCTGCTGGAGCTGAGCGGCCTGGTCACCCATATTCAGCGCAAGGGCTTCAGGGTCACGCTCTACACCGAGGCGCAGATCCGCCATCTTTACCAGTTGCGCGCTGAACTCGAGGCCTATTGCATCCGCCAGGCGGCAGAGGCGGCCGATCAGGCGCCGCTGCTGGCCGAACTGCGCGTCCATGATGCCGCCATCGGGGCCGCGCTGGCCTCGGGCGATGGACGCGCCGCCATTGCCTCGGCCTGCGCGTTCTACCTGGCCGCGGCCCGCAGCACGGGTAATACCCCGCTTGCCGACATGCTCAGCAAGCTTTACGAGCAGATCGAACCGCTGCGCTACCTGCTGGCCAGGCAGGCGCTGCCGTTCAGCGGCATCCAGGCCTGCACCAGCGGCGTCATCGAGGCCTTGGCCGGCCGCGATGTCGAGCGCGCGGCCAATCTGACGCGCAGCTATCTGGCGGATGTGCTGCCCAGCGTGGTGGAAGCGTATCGCTACGCCTCGCTGCAGGACGGGGAAGAACCGGTGCAGCGTTACGGCCGCGCCTAAGCCGGCCGCGCCTAAAGCCGGCCGCGCCTAAGCCCTCGGGGGCGTGCGGACTTCGATGCCCGCCTGTTCCAGCGCCTTGCGGATGCCGTCGGCGAAAATCAGCGCGTTGGGCTGGTCGCCATGGATGCAGAGCGTGTCCGCCTGCACCGGCACGTCCTTGCCGTCGACCGAGCGGACCTTGCCTTCGCGCACCATGCGCACCACCTGCGCCACCGCCTGATCCAGGTCTTCGATCATTGCGCCCGCGCGGTTGCGCGGCGTGAGCGAGCCGTCGTCCTGGTAGGAGCGGTCGGCAAAGACTTCGTTGGCGGCGGCCAGGCCGATGGCGCGGGCCGCGTCGATCAGCTTGCTGCCCGCCAGCCCGTACAGGATCAGCGAGGCGTCCACGTCCTTGACGGCCTGGCAGATCGCGCGCGCCAGTCCTTCGTCTTTGGCGGCCATGTTGTAGAGCGCGCCGTGCGCCTTCACGTGGTGCAGCCGCGCGCCTTGGGAGGCGGCCACGCCGGCCAGCGCGCCGATCTGGTAGACCACGATGTCGTAGGCTTCGTCGGGACTGATCTGGATGACGCGGCGTCCGAACCCGGCCAGGTCCTGCAGGCTGGGGTGCGCGCCCAGCGCCACGCCGCGCGCCAGCGCGGCCGCCACGGTCTTGCGCATGGTGGCCGGGTCGCCGCCATGGAAGCCACAGGCGATATTGGCGGAGCTGACGAACTGCAGCACCGCCGCGTCGTTGCCCATGGTCCAGGCGCCATAGCTTTCGCCCATGTCACAGTTCATGTCGATGCGGGTGGTCATGGCAAATTCCTTTCTAGGCCAGGAGCGCGCGCAACGGCGCCAGCGCGTCCTGCAATTGCGTGAAGGCGCGTTCGCGTTCGCCGTCCAGACGTTGCGCTTCTGCCAGTTCGATCAGCTGGAAGCGCAGCGTCTGGCCTGGCGCGCACTGCGCCAGGACGGGCAGGTCCACCGTGGCGATCTGCGCGATCTTGGGGTAGCCGCCGGTGGTCTGCCGGTCGGCCATGAGGATGATGGCCTCGCCGCCCGAGGGCACCTGCACCGTGCCGAAGCTGGCGGCTTCCGACAACATCTGGCGCGGCTGGCTCATGGACAGCGTCGGGCCCAGCAAGCGGTAGCCCATGCGGTCGGACTGCGGGCTGATGCGGAATTCGGCGTCGCCGCAGAAGGCCTGGCGGGTGGTTTCGGAGAATTCTTCCCAGTGCCTGCCGGGCAGGAAACGGATGAATTCGCGGCGCTTGGCGCCCAGCGCCGCCGGCAGGTAGACGCGCTGGTTCCACAACGCTTCCTGCAAGGCGTCCAGGTCGCGGCCGGCGGCCAGAGGCGCATGCAGCGGCACCTGGTCGCCCTTGGCCAGCGCGCGCCCCTGGAAGCCGCCGAAGCCGCTGCGCAGGTAAGTGCTTTCGCTGCCCATGACGCGCGGCAACGCGAAACCGCCGTGCACCGCGAGATAGCCGCGCACGCCCACGGCCGGCCTGGCGCCGAAGGCCAGGGTGTCGCCGGCCCGCGCCACCAGGGGGCGGTGGACCGGGATGTCCTGGCCGTTGAGCGTGGCGCCCAGGTCGGCGCCGGCCAGCGCGAAACAGGCCGCCGCGTCGAAGCGCAGGGTCGGGCCCGTCAGGGTCATTTCCAGCGTGGCGTGTTCGTCCTGGTTGCCGGCCAGCGCGTTGGCCAGCCGGTGCGCGCGCTCGTCCATGGCGCCGGCGGCCGGGATGCCCTGGTGCTGGTAGCCCTCGCGGCCGCGGTCCTGGAAGCTGGACAGCATGCCGGGCTTGATCACGGCGACGCTCATGCCTGGGTTCCCCTGATGCGGTCGAATTCCTCGGGCCCGATGGGCACGAAGCGGACCGAGTCGCCGGGTTGCAGCAGGGCGGCGGGGTCGCGGGCCGGGTCGAACATGGTGAGCGGCGTGGCGCCGATGATGTTCCAGCCGCCCGGCAGGCGGTTCGGGTAGATCACGGTCTGCCGGTTGGCCACCGCCACGGCGCCGGACGGCACCGCGGTGCGCGGCGAGGCGCGGCGGGGGATATTCAGTTTCTCGTCGTGCACGCCTAGATAGGCATGCCCGGGCGCGAAGCCCAGCATGAAGACCATGCTGCGGGGCTGGCTGTGCAGTGCGATGACGCCTTCGGGCGTGAGGCCGGCGGCCTCGGCCACCTCGGCCAGGTCGGGACCGTGTTCGCCGCCGTAGCAGACCGGGATGTCGATCTCGCGTCCGCCCAGAGCGTCCGCGGCGATGCCTTCGGACAGCAGTTGGCCGATGCGTTCGGCCAGTTGCGGGTAAGTGGGGCCGCCGCTGGCGCCGGGACGGTAGTGCACCGCCACCGCGACGAACGACGGCACCACGTCGGTCACGCCGGGAAGCCGCGCATCGCGCAGCTTGCCGGCCGCGGCCAGACAGGTTCTGCCCACGCCCGCGTCGATCTGGTCGCCAAAGGAAACGATCAGGCAGCGGTCACCCTGGGGCAGGATGCGCCACGAGGTTTCGGCCGGAGAAGGAGGTTCTGAATTTGCGTTCAACGACACGAAACCTGTAGAGACGGATTACTTGGCGAACAGGGAATCCAGGTTCTTGAACGCCTTGAATTCCAGCGCGTTGCCCGACGGATCCAGGAAGAACATGGTGGCTTGTTCGCCGACTTCACCCTTGAAGCGGATGTAGGGCTCGATGACGAATTCGGTGCCGGCGTCGGTCAGACGCTTCGCCATCGCTTCCCATTGTTCCATGGAAAGCACGGCGCCGAAATGGCGCACCGGCACATTGTGCGAGTCCACGGCGCTGGTGGCCTTGTGGCCGCATTCGCTGGGCGCCAGGTGGGCGACGATCTGGTGGCCGTAGAAGTTGAAGTCGATCCATTCGGGCGAGCTGCGGCCCTCCGGACAGCCTAGTTTTTCGCCATAGAAGGCGCGGGCTTCGGCCAGGTCGCGGACCGGGAAGGCGAGGTGGAACGGCGGCAGGTTGGTTTGAGCGGTCATGGAAGGCTCCGGGTCAGGCAAAGGAAAAATGATCGAACAGATTGCGGGCCATCGCAAGACTGCGCAGGCTTGGCATCAGTGCCTAGTTTAAGTATTGTTTTTTTGATTGAAAAACGATATTTTTCTTTTCTTAGCATCGAAATTATTGATCGTGATCAAAGAGTTCAAGACCTTTCTGGCGGTGGCGAGGGACGGCACCTTCACTGGCGCCGGCGCTCAATTGGGGCTGACCCAGTCGGCCGTCAGCGCCCAGATCAAGCGCCTGGAGGAATACCTGGGCGTGGCGCTGTTCGACCGCAGCGCCCGCGCGGCCGTGCTGAACATCCATGGGCGCGAAATGCTGCCGCAGGCGGAGGAACTGGTGGCGATGGCTGAGCGCATGGCGGCCACGGCCGGCGCGGGGCATGTCAGTGGATCGCTGCGCATCGGCGCGATCGCCTCGGTGCAGCAGGATCTGTTGGTGCAGGCGCTGGGAGAGTTCCGGGCGGGCTATCCCGACGTGCGTGTGCGGATCGTGCCTGGCGTGTCGCTGTCGCTATTGGGTCAGGTGGATGCGGGCGAGGTGGACATGGCGTTGCTGATCCGGCCGCCGTTCGCCTTGCCGCCGGAATTAGGCTGGCAGCCGCTGCTGCGCGAGGAAATGGTGCTGGCGATGCCAGAATCGATGGCGCCGGCGCCTTGGCGCGAGCTGTTGGCCACGCAGCCGTTCATCCGCTACGACCGGGCCTCGTTCGGCGGACGGGGAGTGGATCTGTTTCTGAAAAAGCAACGCATCAGGGTGCACGAGGCGGTGGAACTCGACGAGATCGAGGCCATCGCCAACATGGTGCGGCATGGTCTGGGGGTGGCGCTGCTGCCGCGCTTGTTGGGGCTGGATCTGGACGGCTTGCGCCTGGTGTCCCTGGATGAGGCCGCCTTCTACCGCGAGATCGGCATCATCGGGCGGCTGCCGTTCGACGCGGCAAGCGTGAGGGGCAAGATGGCAGAATGCCTGGTCCGCGCGGCGCCATCCGCCGATGGCTCGCATCGTCTGCTTCGCTAGTTCTTGCGCTTGCGCCACAGGTAGAGGCCGCTGCCCAGGACCACTATCGTGATCAGGTCCAACGCGGCCCAGATCAACTTCAGCGGCAGGCCGGCGGTGTCGCCATAGTGCAGCGGCCGCGAAAATTGCAGTACGCGCAGGTACCAGGGCATTTCGAGTACCGCGGTCAAGCGGCCCGTCCGCGCGTCCACCAGGACACCGTCGAAGAGCTCGGCGGCCAGCGGCGTTTCACCCTTGGCCCACAGCAGGTAGTGGTGGGGCAGGCCCAGGCCCGCGTCCGGGAAGCGCAGGGACTCCACCACACGGCCAGGGACGGCAGCCCGCGCGGTGGCGTAAGCCTGTTGCGTCGAGGCCAGTTGCGACGGGTCGGCGGTCGGATGGCCGTCGGCCGTCGCCACCGCGGCCTGGACGTCGTGGGACAGCCAGTATCGGAAGAGTGGCACGGCCAGTTCGTGGATGGCGCCAGTGACGCCCATCATCAGCGCCCAGACCAAGGTGACGATTCCCAGGAGGTTGTGCAGGTCCAGCCACTTCAAGCGCTTGGCGCGCGTGGCGCGGACGGTGCCAAACGGGGTTTTCTTCATGTAGGGGTGATAGAGGACGGCGCCGGATATCACCGCCACCGCGAAGAGCAGGGCCATGAATCCCAAAAATAGCTGGCCGGGAAGGAGCGCGTAGAGATCAATGTGCAAGCGCGTCATGATGGTCATGGCGCGCGTGCCCAGGCCTTCGTTGGCGCTATCCAGCGACTGCTGCAGCAAGCCGTTGCGAGCGTCGTAGTGCAGCTGGATCGAGGATGTTCCGGACGGAGCCTGGTCGCCAGGGGCCAGCGCCAGGATGACGCGGGGCGAGCGGGCGGCCACTTCGACCTCGACGATGCGATGCGCCGGATGATGGTGGAGAGCCTGCGCGATCAGGCCGTCGAGAGCGGGCGCGGACGGGTCTGGCGCGACGCTGGGCCAGGGCGGCGGAGCGTCCAGCCACTCCACGATTTCGTCGTGGAAGATCAAGGGCAGGCCGGAGACGCAGACCACCAGCATGAAGAGGGTACAGGCCAGGCTGGTCCATTTGTGGACTAGATACCAGGTCTTGCTGCGCACCGCCCGCGCGGGCGATGCGCTCCCTGCAAGCAGCCGCATCAGAACTCCGCGGTGACGGACAGCAGCAGCGTGCGTGGCGCGGCTACCGTCAGGCCTTCACGCGCGGCCGACAGCCAGTAGTGCTTGTTGAACACGTTCTCCACCGTCGCCCGCAAGGTGACCGGCGTACGGTTGATATTCATCGCGTAGCGCGCGCCCACGTCGAAGCGGGTCCAGGCGGGCAGCTGCTGTGTGTTCGCCGCATCGACATACTGGGTGCTGGTGCGCAGCACGCGCGCCATCAGGGTCAGGCCTTGCGCGAAAGGCGTATCCCATTCCGCCGAGGCGTTGAACTGCCAGCGCGGCACGGCAGGCGCGACGTGGCCGTCGTTGACGCCGCCTTCCGTCTTGGTCAGGACGCCAGCGGTGTAGGCCACGCCGCCCAAGAGCCGGACGTGGCGTGCCGGCTCGCCCTGAATCAGGAATTCCACGCCGCGATTGCGCTGCCTGCCGGATGCCTGGTAGCGCAAGGTAACCGGGTCCAGGTAAGCGCTGGGCTGCTCGATCTGGAACGCGCTCAAGGTGGTTGCGACGGTGCCGAAGTCGTACTTGGCGCCGACTTCATATTGCTTTGAGACGCCGGGCTTGAAGGTCTCGCCTGCGTTCACGGCCTCGGCCGGCGCCGTGCCGCCCTGGCTCAGGCCCTCGATGTAGTTGCCGTACAGCGCCAGTTGCGTGGTCGGCCTCACCGTCAGCGCGAACGCCGGGGTGAGTGCGGATTTGCCGTAGTCCGATACGCGCTCGCCGGTCGCGGGGTTGTAGTTCACCGATTGCACGCGTTGCTGGCGCAAGCCGCCGGTCAGCTGCACCGCGCCGTCCATCGCCGAAAGCGTGTCGGCCAGTGCAACGCTGTACAACCGTGTCTCGCTGGTCTTGCCCAGATCGTTGGGCTTGGGGATGTTCGGCTTGGCCAGATCCGCCGGGTCGTACAGGTCGGAGAAAACCGTGGTGGTGGAGCGCACCCGCGCCGACGAGTAATCGATATCGAGGAAGCTGGCCGACAGCACCGGTTCATGCTTGATCGGGCCGGTATTGAAGCGGCCGCGGATGCCGACCTCGCCGGTCTTGCTCAGCAGCCTTTCGTTCAGGCGGGCGGGTACGGAGCCTATCATGCCGGCCGAGTCGAGCATCAGCCAGGTGGTCTGCAGGCTTTCGAAGTCGTGCTTGCGCGCGCCCAAGGCGCCGTACACCGTCCAGTCGTCGGACAGGTCGTACTCGGCGCGCACGTCGCCGGTCCACTCCTTGGCTTTCCAGTAGGTCCAGTCGGGGAAGAAATTGCGCTTCGGGTCCGGTGCATGGCCGATGTCCTCGCCCGAGGGGGGCGGGAATAGCAGGCCGCTGCGCGCGTCGGTCACGCGGTTCTGGTAGTTGATGTCGCCTTCGATGCGGAAGCGGTTGCCGCGGTAGTCCAGGCCGAGAGAGAGCGCGCCCATGTCCTCGCCAGCGCCGGCGATGTTCATGTCGCCGCCGCTGCGCAGCATGTTCAGGCGCACGCCGGTGCGCTGGTCCTCGCCGAAACGGCGGGCGATGTCCGCCTGCAGGCCGAATTGGCTGTTCTCGAGATAGGACAGCGTCACGCGGTTCAGGGGCTCGGCGTCGGCGCGCTTGGGCACCAGGTTGATCGAGCCGCCCACCGAGCCGTACGGCGCCATGCCGTTGAGCAGCGCGTTCGGACCGCGCAGCACCTCGACGCGCTCGATTCCTATGAGGGACGTGGAGTTGCGGGGAGAAATGCCATAGAGGCCGTTATAGGCGACGTCATAGTTGAACAGCGTGAAGCCCCGGACATTGAATTCGTCTCGGCCCGCGCCGCGCGAGTAGGTATTGCGCACCGAGGGATCGTTGAGCAGTACGTCGCCGATGTTCTGTGCCTGTTGGTCTTCGATCAGCTTGGACGTGTATGAGGTCACGCTGAAGGGCGTATCGAGAAAATCCCTGTCGCCGAGCAGGCCGATCTTGGCGCCGCGCGCGACCTCGCCGCCCGGGTATGGCTCGTTGTACGCCGCAGTGGCGGAGCCGGTCACCAACACGGCGGGCAGTGTGGTTTCGGCGGATACGGGTGCTGGCCGTAGCGAGTAGCCGCCGTCAGCTTGGCGCACGGCTTCCAGGCCGGTGCCGTTGAGCAGCAGCCGGAATGCGCCATCGACCGTATGGGTGCCGCGTACCCCGGGACTGGTCTTGCCCGCAGTCATGGCTGCGGGCACGCTGAGAAGAATATTGGCCTGATCGGCGTAGCGGCTCAATGCGCCCGCCAGAGGGCCAGGGGGGACGTCGTAGGCGCGGACCGAGGTGCTTGCGGCGGCGGGTCCGGCGGCTTGCGCGTGGACCGTGCTGGCGCCTGCCACCAGGATCGCTCCCAGCAAGGCCTTGCGCGCCACGGCGGCAGGGCGCAGCAACCGGGAAGTGGACGATACGGGGTGGGCAGGTGGCGGCAGGCGGCGCATGGAACGGCTTTCCTTGGAATGGAGTTGGGCAAGGAGAGGTCCACCGCTTACGGACATGGGCGTCAGCCGGCCGTCACTGACCGGTATTGCCGCAGGGGTGTGGCAAAGGCCGGCGGGGTCCTCTTTCCTTGTTGATCGAACGAACACGAGAAAAGCGAACCGCGCTGTGAAAATTTTCCGGGGGGCGTGCTCACCGGGGCGCTAGCGTTACCCACCAGGGCAGCGTGCGCTGGATGCGTATTGGCAGGTCCCGCGCGACCATGGCCAGGGTGCGCTCCAAATCATTGGCCGGATAGCGGCCGACCACGCGCAGGCCGGCGATGCGGGGATCGACGCCGACATGCCCGAGGTGATAGCGGCCCAGTTCCGCGATGAGATCGGCGAGCGACAGGTTCTCCGCCAGGATCACGCCGCGCGACCAGGCTTCGCGCGCGGGATCGGCCGGAGCCGCCGCGGAAATATCGTCCGCGGTGTAGCGCCTTTGCTCTCCGGCCCGGACGAGCGCATTGCGGCTGGCCAGATTCTGGATGCCCACCTGTCCGTCATAGACCGCCAACAGGACATCGTCGTCCGTCTGCCTCACCGTGAAACGGGTGCCCAATGCCTGTACGCGGCCAAAGCGGGTATCGACGAAGAACGGCCGTCGCTGCGTATCGTGGCCGGTTTCGACAAGGATTTCGCCGTCGGCCAGCGTCAACAGACGGTGATCCTGGTTGAAATCGACATTGATCGCGCTGCGGGTATTGAGCCAGACGCGGGTGTCGTCGGCCAGGACGATGTTGCGTTGTTCGCCGACCCCGGTGGCATAGTCAGAGCGCCAAGCGGCCACGATGGCAGGCAAAGGCGTGCGCCGCCAGGCGAGCCAAGCCAGGATCCCCACGCCGCCCAGCGCCAGGACGTGGCCAACGGCCCGGCGGCGCGAGGGCGTACGGCGGGAGGCGACCTGTACTGCTTTCTCCGCGGCTTCGCGCTCGCCGTCGTTGCGCAGCGGCGCAAAGCGCCGGCTGACCGCCATGACATGCGCCCAGGCGCGGTGGTGTTCCGGCCGCGCATCCAGCCAGGATTGCCAGGCGGCGTGCTGCCGGGAGCCGGCTTCGGCATCCTGCAAAACCGCATACCACTCGGCCGCCGCTTTCAGGCTTTCATAATCTGCTTGTGCGGGGAGGGGGCCGTCCGCGAGGACCGGCCGGGGCGGCGCAGGCATGGTCAGGGCCTGTGGATACCGGACGAAGCCAGCCCGGCGTCGATCAGCGCGAGATGCAGCATGGCCTGAGCCAGGTACTTCTGCACCATGCGCATGGACACGCCCATGTGGTCAGCGATCTCGCGGGTGGAAAGCCCATGTATCTGGGCCTGGATGAAGGCTGTGCGCACCTTTTCCGGCAGGCGCCCCAGCCATTCGCCGACTTCCATCAGGGTTTCGATGACCAGCGACTGGTGCTCCGGAGACGGCGCATAGGACATGGGCTGCGCAGCAAGGCTTTCCAGCCAGGCGTGTTCCACTTCCCGCCGCCGCCAGAGATCGGTGCATAAGCCTTGCGCCATGGTGCGCAGATAGGCGCGAGCGGCGCCCGCACTGGCAAACCCGTCGGGCGCCGGCCGGACGATCAGACGCAGGAAGGCGTCGTGCGCCAGGTCGGCGGCGTCAGCGGCGTTGCCCAACCTGCGGCGCAGCCATCCCAGCAGCCAGCCGTGATGATCGCTGTATAGAGCGTGCAGGTCTTGCTGCACGGGGAGATCGGCGGCGGACATCGGGCAACCCAGGCGCGAGATGTGCGCCCCATTTGGTAAGAGTGGGAATGGTTATCGTTTATAACTGAAGTCTGCCGCATTGCGCAATGCCGATACGCGTGGGGAGCTGGACTGCTGTTGGAGCGCGGCAGCAAGAAGGCCCGCTTGCGCGGGCCCTCTCCTTCCATCTCGGCGAACTTACAGCCGGTCGCAGCGGACCGTAATGGGATGGTCGCGTAAGGTGGTCATGACGACGTCGTTGACTTCGCCTTCCACGTCGGTGATCACGTAGCCGATCTGGCCGCGGGTCTGCAGGGTCTGGCTGACGATGTTCAGGCCGTGCTGCGCCATCAGGTTGTCCAGCGTGCCCAGCGCGCCTGGAGCGTTGCGGTGCACGTGCAGGATGCGCGTGCCGCCGGCCGGTTCCAGATACGGCAGTTCGGGGAAGTTGACCGCGCCCTTGGTGGTGCCGGCCTGCAGGAAGCGCACCAGCTTCTCGGCCACTTCGCGGCCGATGTTCTCTTGCGATTCCTGCGTGCTGCCGCCGATGTGCGGGGTCAGGATCACGTTGGGCAGGCCGATCAGCGGGCTGGCCAGGGGCTCGTCCGCGCCCTTGGGCTCGGTCGGGAAGACGTCCAGCGCGGCGCCGGCCAGATGGCCGGATTTCAGCGCCGCGTGCAGCGCGTCGATATCCACCACCGTGCCGCGCGAGGCGTTGATCAGGATGGCGCCACGGCGCATGCGTCCGATGGTTTCCGCATTCATGATCTTTTCGGTGGTCTTGCCGCCCGGCACGTGCAGGGTCACCACGTCGGCCTGCTCCAGCAGCTCGTTGAGCGTGGCGGCGGGCCGGGCGTTGCCCAGCGGCAGCTTGGCTTCGACGTCGTGATAGACGACGCGCATGCCCAGGCCTTCGGCCAGCGTGCTGATCTGCGAGCCGATGTTGCCGTAGCCCACGATGCCCAGCGTCTTGCCGCGGGTTTCGAATGCGCCCGCGGCGCTCTTGTCCCAGTGGCCCAGGTGCACGCGTGCGTTCTTTTCGGGAATGCGGCGCAGCAGCAGGATGGCTTCGCCCAGCACCAGTTCGGCCACCGAGCGGGTGTTCGAGAACGGCGCGTTGAACACCGGAATGCCGCGCTGCATGGCCGCGTCCAGGTCGACCTGGTTGGTGCCGATGCAGAAGCAGCCCACGACGCGCAGGTCGGGGTTGCCGGACAACAGGGCGGCATCCAGGTGCGTGCGAGAACGGATCCCCGCCACCTGAGCGCCGCGCAGGGCGTCGCTCAGTTGCGACGCCGGCAGAGCGGCGGCATGCGTGACGATGTCGGAGTAGCCGGCGGCTTCAAAAACAGCGCGGGCGCTCGGGTGGATGTTCTCGAACAGGACGATTTGTGCCATGACAGCCTGAGGGGTGGGTGAGGAATCCGTTTTATTGATTGTGGCCCATTTTTGCTGCAGTGCAAGGAGTAGCCATTGGGGCGGTGTGGATGAATTGTTTCAGGTGCGCAAACGACTCGGGCATCGCCCGCAAGGAGGCGATGCCCGAACAGGACTTCGAGGATTGCGCTTTACCGGTAGGCCTGGAAGACCTTGGCGCCGCCTTGCTTGTCCACCAGCACCACGTCGTGCGGCGTCTTGCGACCGCCGTACTCGGGGCCGTCCATGCCGGGGGAACCCAGCGGCATGCCGGGCGCGGCCAGGCCGGCGGCGTCGGGTTTTTCCAGCAGCAGGCGGCGCACGTCGCTGGCCGGCACGTGGCCTTCGACCGCATAGCCTTCGACCGCGGCGGTGTGGCAGGAGCCGTAGTTGGCCATGCCGGCGTTGCGGCGGATGGGGCCGGTGTCCTGGACGTCGTGGGTGGTGACGGCGAAGCCGTTGTCGCGCATGTGCTTGACCCAGTCTTCACAGCAGCCGCAGGTCGGGGTCTTCCAGACTTCGACCTTGACGGGCGTCTGGGCGGTGGCGAAAGCGGGCGCGCACAGGGCTGCGGCAAGGGCCAGGCGGCGCGTGAGGCGGGTAAGGTTCATGATGCTCCGTTGCGGGACGATGTGGTTGCAAGCGTACTGTAGAGGAACGGGAGTGACCCCATTCTGTCCTGAACATTACGATTTTGTAATGTTGGCCGCAGTGGAGCTGCCCTCGGGCGCGCGCAGCGTGATGCCGACCACGGTGCCGTGCGCGCCCGAGGCCGCGTCGACCTCGCCGCCATGCATGCGCGCGATGGCGCGCACGATGGCCAGGCCCAGGCCGTGGCCTTCGCTGCGCGGCGCGCGTGCCTGGCTGGAGCGGAAGAAGCGGTCGAAGATGCGGGGCAGGTCGGCCGACGGGATAGGCGGGCCGGGGTTGCGCACTTCCACCCGCGCGCCCGCGGGCGAAGCCGAGCAGGTCAGCACGATTTCGCCGCCGCGGGGCGTGGCCTTGATGGCGTTGGAAATCAGGTTGGCCAGCGCACGGCGCACCAATCCCGCGTTGGCGGCCACCGTGGCGTCGCCCACGCAGCGCAGGTGCACGCCGCTTTCTTCCAGCGTGGCTTCGTAGTATTCGGCCACGCGGCGCGCTTCGGCGGCCAGCGACACCGGCGCCAGGTCCGCGGCCCGTTCGCCGCGGTCGGCGCGCGCCAGGAACAGCATGTCATTGACCAGGGTCTTCAGGTCTTCCAGTTCTTCCAGGTTGGATTCCAGCGCGTCGCGCAGTTCGGCCGCGTCGCGCGGCGAGGACAGCATGACCTGCGTGCCGTTGATCAGCGTGGCCAGCGGCGTGCGCAGCTCGTGCGCGACGTCGGCGTTGAAGCCTTCCATCTGCTGGTAGGCGGCCTGCAGGCGCTCCAGCGTGCGGTTGAAGGAACGGACCAGCTCGTGCAATTCGCGGTCGGTGTCTTCCAGCGGCAGGCGCCGCGCCAGATTGTCGGGCTGGATGCTGGCCGCCTGCTCGGACAGCCTGCGCGCTGGCGCCATGCTGCGCCTGACTGCCCAGGCCGCCAGCACCACGGTCGCGCCTACCCATAGCGCGCAGATCAGCACCAGCGCAGTGCCGTAGGCGTAAAGGAACTGCGAACTGGTGCGCGTGCTGACCGCCACGGTCAGTTGCGCGCCGGGCAGGATGCGGTCGTTCATGGCGACCCGCAGGCCGCGCATGCGGCCGCCGTCGGCGGTCTGCAGCACGACCTGCCTGCCGTCGCCCGTCGCCAGCGTTTCGGGAGCGGGGCCGCCGTACACGGAGTGGCCGTGCGCATCCACGATCCAGATGCCGAGCTGGCCTTCGCCCGCGCGCATCTCGTCGAAGGTGGCGGCCAGATCCTTCAGGCCGCGGGCGTTGTTCTGCATGTCGATCAGGTGATCGATCAATTCCAGCTTGCCGCTGACCTCGGTGATCTCCTGGCGCTCCACTTCGCGCTTGAGCGCCCAGAACAGCGTGGCCCCCGCCAGGCTGGACACCAGCAGGGCGATGGCGCCCAGCAGCAGGGTCAGCCGCGCCTGCATGGAGCGCACGCGCAGCGGCTTCATGCGGGGCGGCTGTCCGCGGGACGCGATTCCAGCACGTAGCCCATGCCGCGCACCGTATGCAGCAGTTTGGTGTCGTAGGGGTCGTCCAGCTTGCTGCGCAGCCGCCGCACCGCCACGTCGATGACATTGGTGTCGCTGTCGAAGTTCATGTCCCAGACCTGCTCGGCCAGGGTGGTGCGCGACAGCACCTGGCCCTGGCGGCGCAGCAGCAGGGCCAGCAGATTGAATTCCTTGGCGGTCAGGTCCAGGCGGCGGCCGCCGCGCTGGGCGCGGCGGCGGGCCAGGTCCAGTTCCAGGTCGGCCAGGCGCAGCAGGGTGGGTTCCTGCGAACGCCCGCGGCGCAGCAGCGCCTGCACCCGCGCCAGCAATTCCGAAAAGGCGAAGGGCTTGACCAGGTAGTCGTCGGCGCCGCCCTCCAGGCCGCGCACGCGGTCCTCGACCGCGTCGCGCGCGGTTAGCATCAGGATGGGGGTGTCCTTCTGTTCGCGCACCGCGGCCAGCACGCCGAAGCCGTCCACGCCCGGCAGCATCACGTCCAGCACGATCAGGTCGTAGACGCCTTCCAGCGCCAGATGCAGGCCGTCCACGCCGTCGCGCGCCAGGTCCACGACATGGCTTTGCTCCGACAAACCCTTCTTGAGGTAGTCGGCCAGTTTGGGTTCGTCTTCGATGACCAGGATGCGCATGGCCGAAAATTTACCATCAGCGCCGCGCCAGGGTCCGTTCCCGGTGCGGCGCTGGCGGTTCAGGCCGGGCTGTCGATGGCGATGCGGTCGGGCGGAAAGCGCAGCGCGAACACGCTGCCCTTGCCGGGTTCGCTGGTGATCACCAGTTCGGCGTCGTGGCGCATGGCGATGTGCTTGGTGATCGCCAGCCCCAGGCCGGTGCCGCCCACCGCGCGCGAGCGGCCGCGGTCCACGCGGTAGAAGCGTTCGGTCAGGCGGGGCAGGTGGCGCGCGGGGATGCCGATGCCGGTGTCCTGCACGCTGTAGCGCGCGCCGCCGTCTTCCTCGCGCTCCCAGCGCACGGTGATGGTGCCGCCGTCCGGCGTGTAGCGCACCGCGTTGGTCAGCAGGTTGGACAGGGCCGAGGTCAGCTCGGTCTCGGCGCCCAGCACGTCCAGGGACTCGTCGATGTGCCATTCCAGCAAGTGGCGGCCGCCCGACAGCGCCTCGATCTGCTGGCGCGCCTTCTGCAGCAGCGCGCCCATGTTGACCGCGCGCGGGTCGCTGCCCGGCGAGGATTCCAGCGTGGACAGGGTCAGCAGGTCTTCGACGATGGCCTGCATGCGCTGGGCCTGCTCGTGCATCATGTCGATGTACTGCTCGCGCTGTTCGGCGGGCAGGGCGTCGGCCGGCATGTCGCGCAGGGTTTCCAGAAAGCCCGCCAGCACCGTCAGCGGCGTGCGCAATTCGTGCGAGACGTTGGCGACGAAGTCGCGGCGCGTGGTTTCCAGACGTTCTATCTGGGTGACGTCGCGCGTGATCAGCAGGCGCTGGTTGCTGGCGTAGGCCGTCAGCTGCATCATCATCAGCCGCTCCTGGCCTTGCTGGCCCAGGCGCACCAGGATGGGCTCGGGCCAGGACGGGCGGTGCGCGTATTCCACGAATTCGGGCGCGCGCAGCAGGTTCAGCAGGTTATGGCCGCGGTCGGCCGGCAGGCGCAGGCCCAGATGCTGGCGCGCCATGCGGTTGCACCAGTCGATCTGGAAATCCTCGTTCAGGGTCACCGCGCCGTCCGGCAGCGCCTGGGCCGCGGCCAGCATGCCCTGCATGGTGTTCTGGGTTTCGTTCAGTTCGCGGGCCCGGGCGCGGGTGTAGCGGTACAGCGGGGCGAGGATATCGTCCCAGGGCCCGACCGAAGCGGGCGGCGAGGTGTCCGGGTGGTTCGCCCAATGGGACACCAGGTGCAGCCGCCAGCTGCGCCAGAGCAGCATGGCGGCCAGCGCGAAGGAGAACAGTATCCAGCCCGCCGGGTCTCCTATGAGCCATTGGGCCAGCAATGCGGCAACCGCCCACAGGGCGACCAGGAAAAGAGTGCGCAGCCAGATCATCGTGCGGGAGTTTTACCGCGTGGGGAGCTGGGCCGTAAACCGGTAGCCGCTGCCGCGGACCGTTTCCACGTGCGCGTCGTGGCCGCTGGGTTCCAGCGCCTTGCGCAGGCGGCGGATGTGCACGTCGACCGTGCGCTCTTCCACGAAGACGTGGTCGCCCCAGACCTGGTCCAGCAGCTGCGAGCGCGAGAACACGCGTTCGGGGTGCGTCATGAAGAAATGCAGCAGGCGGAATTCGGTGGGGCCGATCTGCAGCGACTGGCTGTTGCCCGACAGGCGGTGCGTCACCGGATCCAGCTTCAGGCCGCCCACGTCGATCACGTCGTCGGTCAGCTGGGGCGCGCGGCGGCGCAGCACCGCCTTGATGCGCGCCATCAGCTCCTTGGGCGAGAAGGGCTTGGTGATGTAGTCGTCGGCGCCGGCTTCCAGGCCGTCCACCTTGTCTTGTTCGGAGCCCTTGGCGGTCAGCATGATGACCGGGACGGCGCGGGTGCGCTCGTCGTTGCGCAGCTTGCGCGCCATGGCGAGGCCGGAGGTGCCGGGCAGCATCCAGTCCAGCAGGATCAGGTCGGGAAGTTCGGCGCGGATCAGCGTCTGGGCCTGGTCGGCGTCGAAGGCGCGCAGCACCTTGTGTCCGGCGAAGGACAGGTTGACGGCGATCAGTTCCTGGATGGCGGGTTCGTCTTCGACGACGAGGATGGTGCTGGACATGGCGGATTGGGCACACTTCTGAGCGCCGGCGCGGCGCGAACATTGCGATAGTATGGCCGCAATATTTCAGGTATGTGACCGCCGGGCGTCATCGTCGGCGTCCAGCGGCCGCCCGAGGGAGCCCGATAGGCTACCATTGAACGATATATCGGGAATTCACCATGCAAAACCCCTCCGAATCGCAACATTCCGCGGATTCCGCCTCGCAATCGACCCATTTCGGCTTCCAGACGGTGCCGGAAGGCGAAAAGGCCCGCAAAGTCGCCGAAGTCTTCCATTCGGTCGCCCAGCGCTACGACGTCATGAACGACTTCATGTCGGCCGGGCTGCACCGCGTCTGGAAGGCGTTCACCATCGGCCGCGCCGCCATCCGTCCCGGCATGAAGGTGCTGGACATCGCCGGTGGCACGGGTGATCTGGCCAAAGCCTTCGCCAAGCGCGCCGGCCCCACGGGCGAGGTCTGGCTCACGGACATCAACGACTCCATGCTGCGCGTCGGCCGCGACCGCCTGACGGACGCCGGCCTGCTGGTTCCCACCGCCGTGTGCGACGCCGAGCGCCTGCCGTTCCCCACGGGCCATTTCGATCGCGTCAGCGTGGCTTTCGGCCTGCGCAACATGACCCACAAGGATCGCGCCCTGGCCGAAATGACCCGGGTCTTGAAGCCGGGCGGCAAGCTGCTGGTGCTGGAATTCTCGCGCGTGGCCAAGCCGCTGGCCCCTGCCTACGACTGGTATTCCTTCAACGTGCTGCCCTGGCTGGGCAAGAAGGTCGCCAAGGATGAGGCCAGCTACCGTTATCTGGCGGAATCCATCCGCATGCACCCCGACCAGGAAACCCTGGCCGACATGCTGCGCACGGCCGGACTGGACCGGGTGCAGTACTTCAATCTGACCGCCGGCATCGCCGCCTTGCACGAAGGCGTGAAACTGGGCTGATCCGCGCCAGCCATCCGGAGATTTCACCGCCCCTGCGGGAACTTGTGGGGCGGCGTCTTGTCCGTTATTCTTACGGTATTCAGATTAATGTAAGAAAAGTCGCGACGAAGGTCCCGCGGTCCGTGGGACTTCCTGCTGCTCGGGGCGGCAGGGGCGCGAGTACGAGGGAGCAAACCTATGTCCAAATTCTGTCTTTCGCGGTTTGTCGCCGCGGCGCTGATCGCCGTTTCCGGCGCGGCACTGGTGACGGCGTCGTTTGACGCCGAAGCCCGCCGCGCCGGCGGCGGCAGCAGCGTCGGCCGGCAATCCTCCAACGTGACCCAGCAGCGCCAGGCGACCACGCCGCCGGCCGCCGCGAACAACACGGCGGGCGCCACCGCCGCTCCGGCAGCCGCCGGCGCGGCCACGGCCGGCGCCGCCACCGCGGGCGCCGCCGCCAAGAGCGGCGCTTCGCGCTGGCTCGGCCCCATTGCCGGCATCGCCGCTGGCCTGGGTATCGCCGCGCTGCTCTCCAGCATGGGCCTGTCGGGCGCTTTCGCCGAGTTCCTCGGTTCCGCGCTGCTGATCGCCGCGGTCGTGTTCGCCGTCATGTTCATCATCCGCCGCCTGCGCGGCGCCGGTCCGCGCACTGCCACGCAGGGCGCGTTCAACGGGGCCAACAACGCTCCGGGCCAGCAGCAACAACAGCCGATGTGGCGCGAAGCGCTGAAGCCGGCGGCTCCCGCCGCTCCGGCAGCGGCTCCGGTCGCCGCCGCTGCGGCGCCGGCCGCGATGCCCAAGGCGGGCGACGACAACAACTGGTTCGTGCCGGGTGACTTCGACACGCCCAACTTCCTGAAGCAGGCCAAGGAGCAGTTCGTGCGCATCCAGGCCGTTTGGGACAGCGGCAGCACCGAAGGTCTGCGCGACTTCCTGACCGACGACCTGATCACCGAGCTCAAGCCGCAGCTGGCCGAGCGCGGCGCGGCGCCCAACAAGACCGAAGTGGTCCTGCTGAACGCTGAAATGCTGGGCATCGAAACCGTCTCCGACGGCCACCTGGCCAGCGTGCGCTTCTCCGGCATGCTGCGCGAAGCGCCGGGCGCCGAGGCCTTCCGCTTCGAGGAAGTCTGGAACCTGTTCAAGCCCGCCAATGGCGGCTGGCTGCTGGCAGGCATCCAGCAGATCCCGGTGGATCTCGCCAGCTAAGCCTGGCCGGCCGGGGCCGATCCCCACCTCCGTTGCGGATGCCGCAAGGCATCTGTTTGAACCGGCCCTCACAGGGCCGGTTTTTCCATGTGCTTGCGCAAAACACCCAGTCATCTAACCCGTTACACTCCCGATTTACCCATTAACTTCGGCCACCCCGGTAACCGGGGCCGTTGCAGACCGTCATGCTGCCTTTTCCGTTCCTGCCCACCCCCTCGCGACTGGCTGTAAGCGCGCTCAACGCCCTGTTGCGGCGCGAGGATTGGGCGCGCGCGCGTCTGGTCCGGCATGCGGGCAAAACGGTGCGTTTCGCGCTGGGCGGCTTCAGCCTGGGCCTGACCATCGACAGCGACGGCCTGGCGGCCCAGGCCGATGCGGCCGTGGTGCCCGACGTGACCCTGACGGTCGCGCCTGAAAAACTGCCGTTGCCGCGGCTGGGCGCGGACCGCGAGCGTCCCGATTTCGCCGAGGCCACCCATATCTCGGGCGACGCGGCGCTGGCGCAGGTGGTTTCCGATCTGTCCAAGCAACTGCGCTGGGATCCGGAGGACGCGCTGGCCCGGGTGGTGGGCGACATCGCCGCGCTGCGCCTGGTGGGCGGGGCGCGTGCCGCCGCCGGCGGTGCGCGCACGGCCGGCCTGCGCCTGGCCGAGAACGTGTCGGAATACCTGTCCGAGGAAAGCGGCATGCTGGCCAGCCGCCCGGCGCTGGAGCAATGGCGCCTGGACCTGGCCGAACTGAACGCCCGCGCCGACGCGCTGGCCCGTTCGGCTGCCGCGCTGCAAACCCGTCTGGCATCCGCCGGCGCAAAGCGGGGCGCCTGATACATGTTTCCCCTGCTGCGCCTCTTTCGCATCATTGTGGTTTCGCTGCGCTATGGCCTGGACGAGCTGGTGCTCTCCAGCCTGAACCATCCGCTGGCCACCTGCCTGCTGCGCGTCATCCGCCTGGGCACGCGTCCGCGCAAGCCGCGGGGCTTGAGGCTGCGCCTGGCGCTGGAATCGCTGGGTCCCATCTTCGTGAAGTTCGGACAGGTGCTGTCCACGCGCCGCGACCTGATTCCCGCCGACATCGCCGACGAGTTGGCGCTCTTGCAGGACCGCGTGCCGCCGTTCCCCTCGGCGCAGGCGGCGGCCTGCATCGAGGCCGCGCTGGGCGCGCCGCCCGAGAAGCTGTTCGCACAGTTCGAAGTGGACCCGGTGGCTTCGGCCTCGATCGCCCAGGTGCACTTCGCGGTGCTGCATGACGGCCGCGAGGTCGCGGTCAAGGTGCTGCGCCCGGGCATGCTCAGCATCATCGAGAAGGACCTGTCGCTCTTGAAGGTCGTGGCGCGCATCATCGAGCGCCTGGGCGCCGACGGCCGCCGCCTGAAGCCGCGCGAAGTCGTGGCCGAGTTCGACAAATACCTGCACGACGAACTGGACCTGGTGCGCGAAGCGTCCAACTGCAGCCAGCTGCGCCGCAATTTCGGCCCCGAGTCCGGCCGCGGCGACATGCTGATCGTGCCCGAGGTGATCTGGGAATACACCGCGTCCACGGTGTTCACCATGCAGCGCATGTACGGCATGCCGGTGGGCCAGGTGGAGCGCATGCGCCAGGCGGGCATCGACATCCCGACGCTGGCGCGCACCGGCGTGGAGATCTTCTTCACCCAGGTCTTCACCGACGGCTTCTTCCACGCCGACATGCACCCGGGCAACATTTACGTGTCCGACCGTCCGGAAACGCTGGGCAGCTACATCGCCCTGGACTTCGGCATCGTGGGCTCGCTGTCCGAGTTCGACAAGAATTACCTGGCGCAGAATTTCCTGGCCTTCTTCCACCGCGACTACCGCCGCGTGGCGCAGCTGCACATCGAGTCGGGCTGGGTGCCGCCCGATACGCGCGAAGAAGAGCTGGAGGGCGCCGTGCGCGCCGTCTGCGAACCGTACTTTGACCGGCCGTTGTCGGAAATCTCGCTGGGGCAGGTGCTGCTGCGGCTGTTCCAGACTTCGCGCCGGTTCAATGTGGAGATCCAGCCGCAGCTGGTCCTGTTGCAGAAGACCTTGCTGAACGTCGAGGGATTGGGCCGCCAGCTCGATCCCAACCTGGATCTCTGGAAAACCGCCAAGCCCTATCTGGAACGCTGGATGCGTCAGCGCGTCGGATTCAAGGGCTTGCGGCAGAGCCTGGAAAAGGAGGCCGCGCAGTGGTCGCAGATGCTGCCCGCCTTGCCCAGGCTGGTCCATGACCATCTGAGCCGTCCCAATGTGTCGCCCGCCTTGCTGGCGGAGATGATCCAGTTGCGGCGGGCCCAGGAACAGAACAACCGGCTGGTTGCAGCGCTGGTTGGGGTGGCGGCGGTCGCCATCGGGGTCGCGATATGGGCCTTGACCCGATAGGCGGCGCGATGATCTAGACGGTATCTGTCATGTTTCATTCATGAAACGGTCATCATAGCTTCGCGGTACACGGCGAAAAATAGCGCTGCGGTGGATGAATGCAGCGCCCTTGCCGGCAGCGCGCGCGCCATTCTTAATTTCTATATCTATAGCCCCACTAGCGGGACGAATACAAGGGCAGACCATGCTTTATCCTGAACTCTTCAAGACCATGGAAGCCGTGCGCTGGAACATGGCGCATGACATTCCCTGGGGTGATTTCGATCGCAGCAAGCTCTCCGACGAGCAGGCCCACACGATCAAGATGAACGCCATCACGGAATGGGCCGCCTTGCCGGCCACCGAAATGTTCCTGCGCGACAACCGCGGCGATAGCGATTTCTGCGCGTTCATGTCGGTGTGGTTCTTTGAAGAGCAGAAGCATTCGCTGGTGCTGATCGAATACCTGCGCCGCTTCCGCCCGGACCTGGTGCCCACCGAGGAAGAGCTGCACAACGTGCGCTTCGAGTTCGACAAAGCGCCCGAACTCGAAACCCTGATGCTGCATTTCTGCGGCGAGGTCCGCCTGAACCACTGGTACCGCCGCGCCGCCGAATGGCACACGGAACCGGTCATCAAGGCCATCTACAAGACCGTGGCCCAGGACGAAGCCCGCCACGCCGGCGCCTACCTGCAGTACATGCGCCGCGCGCTGCACGACCGCGGCCAGGACACGAGCGAGCAGGCCCGCCTGGCGTTCTCCAAGATCGGCGTGCTGATGGCCTCGGCCGGCCGCACGCAGCAGGCCCTGCACCCGACCAACCTGCACGTGAACAAGGACCTGTTCCCCAACGACACGGTGCAGTCGCGCCTGCCGGAACCGGGCTGGCTGGAGCACTGGCTGGACACGCAGATCCGCTTTGACGGCGAGTGGGAGCAGAAGGTCGCCACCCGGATCCTGCACATCCTGTCCAAGCTGATGGACCGCAGCTTTGAAACGGTGAAGGACCTGAACCGCTACCGCAAGGAAATGACGGCCCTGATCGTGCCCAAGGAAAAGCAGATCATCCTGGGCGGCGCCTGAGCCGGGGCGATACAATCGCCGCATGCTAGCCGCCCGTTTCGAATCCAAGGTCCTGTCCCGCGACGAATGCGTCGCTGCCGTCGCCGCCGGCCGCTTGCCGCGGCCGCTGGTGTTCACCAACGGCGTCTTCGACATCCTGCACCGGGGCCACGCGACCTACCTCGACCAGGCCGCCCAACTGGGCGCGACCCTGGTGGTGGCGGTGAACACCGACGAGTCGGTGCGGCGCCTGGGCAAGGGCGCTGAGCGCCCGCTGAACCGCATGGAAGACCGCGCCGCCTTGCTGGCGGCGCTGGGCTTCGTGACCGTGGTCACGTCCTTCCATGAAGACACGCCCGAAGCCCTGATCGGCCAGCTCAAGCCCGACCTGATCGTCAAGGGCGGCGACTACGACATGGAAAAGCTGCCCGAGACCGCCCTGGTCAAGACCTGGGGCGGGCGCGCAGTGGCGATTCCGTTCGAGTTCGAGCGCTCGACCACCGCGCTCGTGAAGAAAATCCAGAACCAGTAAGCAGGGCGCCGCAACTGGCTCAGCGCGGTTCCCGCAGCAGGCGGTTGATCGCTTCCAGGTCCGCTTCGGCCAGGATGCCGCTGGTGGCCTTCAGGCGCAGGCTGGTGAGCACGGTGCTGTAGCGCGCCAGGGCCAGATCGCGCTGGGTGGCGTAAAGCTGCTGCTGGGCGTTGAGCACGTCCAGGTTGATGCGCACGCCGACTTCGTAGCCGGTGCGGTTGGCTTCGACCGCGGCGCGGCTGGATTTTTCGCCGGCTTCCAGCGCCTGGATGCGCGCCAGGCCGCTGGTGACGCCGGTGTAGTACTGGCGCGCGGCCTGGACGGCCTGGCGGCGCGCCGCCTCGTAGTCGTGGCGCGCCTTCTGTTCGAGCTGGACCTTTTCGGTCACTTGCGACGAGACCCCGCCGCCCGAGTACAGCGGAATCGACAGCACCACGCCTATGGTGCTGTCGATGGGCTTGCCGGGCGCGGCATTGCGCATGACGGCGTCGCTGGCGCTGCCGCTGCTGGCGCGCAGGTTCAGGGTCGGATAATGGCCGCTCTTGGCGATCTGGATCTCGCGTCCGGCGATGCGCGTCAGGAGCTGCGCGCGCAGCACGTCCAGGCTGGAGGACTCGGCCTGGTTGCTCCAGTCGGCCACGCGGGCGGGCTGCGGCGCGGGCAGTTGCACGCCATAGGGCAGTTCGGACAAGGCGCCGGGAGCCGTGCCTATGATCTTGGCCAGTTCGTCGCGGCGGACTTCCAGATCGTTCTGCAGGCGCAGTTCCTGCGCCACCACCAGGTCGTAGCGCGCCTGCGCCTCGTAGGTGTCGGTGATGGTGGCGTTGCCGAGTTCGAAGTTGCGCTTGGCGGACTCCAGCTGCCCGGCCACGGCGGCTTTCTCGGCCTCGGTGGCGGTCAGCGTGTCCTGGGCGTAGAGCACGTTGAAATAGGCGTCGGCCACGCGCAGCAGCAAGTCCTGGTAGGCCTGTTGCAGCTGCACTTCGACGTCGGCGACGATCAGCTTGGATTGCTCGAAGTTCTGCCAGCGGCCCCAATCGAATAGCGGCTGGGTCAGGGACAGGTCCCACACGCCGCGTCCGCCGCTGTAGGCGATGCCCATGCCACGGGTGCTGCGGGTTTCCTGGTAGGCCCCGCCCGCTTCGGCGGAGATCAGGGGCAGGAGCAGGGAGCGCGCCTGGGGTTCTTTTTCGAGGCCGGCGCGGTAGTTGGCGCGCGCGGCGGCGTAGATCGGGTCATTGCCCAGCGCTGATTGCCAGATCTGGATCAGGTTCTGCGCGCGGGCAAGCGACGGGCCGACGCTCGCGGCGCAGGTAAAAACCAGTAAAGCCGTTAGCAATCGGACACGCATGATGGTCAACGATACGCCGGGCCGTCCGGGACGCCGCAGCCCCGTCGGAGGGGCAGGCACCCGGCGGCGGGGTTGGGGGTCAGAACTTGAACTGGGAGACCGTGACGCCGCGCAGCGGCTTGATGACGGTTTCGAACAGGTTCACGGTTTCGAAGCTGGCCGCGGTGGTGCGGGTGATGCGACAGGCCGTCATGACGGGGGCCTGGCCCACGATCACGACCAGGCGGCCGCCCACGCGCAACTGGTACTTCAGCGCGTCGGGGACGGTCGGCACGGAACCGGTGACGAGAATGGCGTCGTATTCGGTGGAACCCCAGCCGTTGCGGGCGTCGCCGGTTTCGACCTTGACGTTGGTGACGTTGTTCATCTGCAGGTTCTGCTGCGCGAACGTCACCAGGCGGCTGTCGATCTCGACCGAGGTGACCTGCTGCGCCAGGTAGCCCAGCAGCGCGGCCTGGTAGCCGGAGCCGGTGCCGATTTCCAGCACACAGTCGGACTTGGTCAGCAGCAGCTCTTGCGCCAGGCGGGCTTCCACCTTGGGCGCCAGCATGTTCTGGCGGGTGTTGACCGCGTTGATCTCAAGCGGCAGTTCCAGGTCGGAAAACGCCAGCGCGCGCAGGGCCGGCGGAACGAATTGTTCGCGGCGCACATCGAACAGCGCTTGCAGCACGTTGGCGTCCAGAACATCCCAGGGGCGGATCTGCTGTTCCACCATGTTGAAGCGGGCTTGTTCTACGTCGGGCAGGGTCGAAGCGTTCATGACGGTCAGAAAAAACAGAGGAATCAACAGACCATTGTACCGATTCGTAGCGCACTGTGACGCCCGACCCCGCCGACAGATGTTTCAGACGCCCGGATCTACCACCAGGCGTGGAAGTGGTGCACCGGACCGTGGCCCGACCCCACCGACAGGCGCTCGGCGTGGCGGATGGCCTCCGTGAGGTAGGCCTTGGCGCGGCGCGCCGCCTCGGGCACGTCCCCGGTTTGGGGCAGCAGCGCGGCCAGCGCCGCGGACAGCGTGCAGCCGGTGCCGTGGGTATTGACGGTCTCGATGCGGTGGCCGGGCAGCTCGATCATGCGGTCGCCGTCGTGCAGCAGGTCGATGGTTTCGTTGCCGGGCAGGTGGCCGCCCTTGACCAGCACCCAGCGCTCGCCCGAATGCGCCAGCTTGTTGCGCAGGCGTTCGGCCACGCGCCGCATTTCCTTGACGGTCTCGACCGGGCGTTCTTCCAGCAGCACGCCGGCCTCGGGCAGGTTGGGCGTCAGCAGGGTGGCCTGGGGCAGCAGGGCCTCGCGCATGGCGCCCACGGCGTCGCGCTCCAGCAGCAGGTCGCCGCTCTTGGCCACCATGACCGGGTCCAGCACCACGTGGGCCGGGGTCCACTTGGCGAGCTTCTCGGCCACCACCTGGATCACCGGCTGCTGGCCCAGCATGCCGATCTTGACCGCGTCGATGCGCACGTCCGCGAACAGCGTGTCGATCTGCTGGCCGACGAAAGCGGGCGGGACGGCGGAGATGCCGGTGACGCCCTGGGTGTTCTGCGCCGTCAGCGCGGCGATCACCGCGCAGCCGTACGCGCCTAGCGCGCTCATGGCCTTCACGTCGGCCAGGATGCCGGCGCCGCCGGACGGGTCGACGCCGGCGATGGTCAGCGCGTTGGGGATGGGACGGCCGCTGGCGGCCTGCTGGCGGCTGCTCATTTGGGGGCGCCTGCCGTGATCAGGCCTTCGTTGGGCGAGCTGGGGGCGCCGCTGTACAGCTTTTTGGGCATGCGGCCGGCCAGGAAGGCCTCGCGGCCGGCTTCCACGCCTTTCTTCATGGCGCTGGCCATCAGGATGGGATCGCGCGCGCCGGCGATGGCGGTGTTCATCAGCACGGCGTCGCAGCCCAGTTCCATGGCGATGGCGGCGTCCGAGGCGGTGCCCACGCCGGCGTCCACCACGATGGGCACGCGCGCCTGCTCGATGATCAGGCGCAGGTTCCAGGGGTTGAGGATGCCCATGCCCGAGCCGATCAGCGAGGCCAGGGGCATCACGGCGACCGCGCCCAGGTCTTCCAGCATGCGGCACTGGATGGGATCGTCGGTGCAATACACCATCACCTTGAAGCCTTCGTCCACCAGGGTCTTGGTGGCCTTGAGCGTTTCCGGCATGTTGGGGAACAGGGTCTGCGGGTCGCCCAGCACTTCCAGCTTGACCAGCTCATGGCCGTCCAGCAGTTCGCGCGCCAGGCGCAGCGTGCGCACGGCCTCGTCGGCGCTGTAGCAGCCGGCGGTATTGGGCAGCAGCGTGAATTTCGACGGCGGGACGTAGTCCAGCAGGTTCGGTTCGCCGGGGTTCTGGCCGATATTGGTGCGGCGGATGGCGACCGTCACGATCTCGGTGCCGCTGGCATCCAGCGCCGCGCGGGTCTGTTCAAAGTCCTTGTACTTGCCGGTGCCGACGAGCAGGCGCGACGAGTAGGCGCGGCCGGCGATGGTGAGAGTGTCTTGAGTGGTCATGGCGGAGGTTCAAAGGGCGGGTGCGCACGATGCGAGGCCCGCGGGGACTGGCGATTCGTTGCTCGAATGATAAAGCACGACGCCGCGCGGCAGACGTGTCCGGTGAAATGTAGCGTTCCACTATTTGCAGATCGCGGCGCGGACATGGGTCAGCGCAGGCGGTCCAGATCGGCGCAGATCGCCTCGGCGGCATCGATCAAGCGCGGACCGGGGCGGTACAGAGCGTCGGCGTCCACGCCGTACACGTGCCCCAGCCGCGCGGCGGGCAGCCCCAGCGCCTGCCAGGCAGCCAGGTTGCGGGCGGCGTCCTCGGGGCGGGAAATGCCGGCCAGCACCGCCTCGGGCCGCGCCGCCAGCACGCTTTCCAGCGTGACCTGGGGCGCCACCACGGGCGCCTGGCCGAAGACATTGACGCCGCCGCAGACGCGCAGGGCGTCGCTGACGATGCTGCTGTCGTTCAGGGTGTAGATGGGATCCAGCCCCGCCTGCACGAAGACGCGCACGGGACGGCGGCCGGCATGGCGCGCGGCCAGGGCGTCCAGGCGCGCGCGCAGGGCCTGGGCCGCGGGCCGCGCCTGCGCTTCGGTGCCGAACAGCGCGCCCATGCGTTCGACCGCGTCGGGGATGGCGGCCAGGGTCTGCGGGTCGCTGTAGAACACCGGCACGCCCAGCTTGTCCATCACCCGCGCCAGCGGCGCGGCGGCGCCGGGCTGCCAGGCGATCAGCAGATCGGGGCGCACGGCCGCCACGCGTTCGGGATCAGGCTGGGTGCCGTCGCCGATGACGGGCAACTGGCGGGCGGCGGGCGGATAGTCGCTGCCGCGGATGGTGGCGACGAGGCGGTCGCCCGCGCCTGCGGCAAAGACCAGTTCGGTGGCGTGCGGGGCCAGCGTGACGGCGCGCCGGGCGGGAGCGGCCAGCGGCACCGTGCGGCCTTGGTCGTCGCGGACCTGGATGGCGGCGGCTGCCGGGCCGGGCGCGGCTTGCGCGGCTGCGGACGGCGGCATGGCAAGGCCCGCCAGAAGGCCCGCAACCAGCAGCGCGCCCAGGGCCGGGTACGGCCCCGGAACGGCGCGGGGATGGGTACGTGCGTAGGTCATGCAGGAAGCCGATATAGCCAGCGGGGAACGCCGACTATATCGGAATGCCGCCATCAATAGCGCAGCGTGAGCGACGCGTAGAAGTTGCGGCCAGGCGCGGGATACAGGCTGTAGTTGGCGACCGGACCCAGCATTTCGAACGAGGCATTGCCGCCGCGGATGCCGTAGGTGGCGTACTGGCGGTCGAAGATGTTGTTTACGCCGATGGCGCCTTCGATGTTGCGCGTGAACTTGTAGGCCACCTTGGTGTTGAACAGCACGTAGGCGTCCAGCTCCTTGGCGAACTGGTTGGCCTGGTCGTTGTCCATGCGCGACTTGCCCACGTATTGCGCCGTCACGTTCCACAGGAACGCATCGGTGGGGCGCCAGGTCACGCCGGCGTTGGCCAGCCACTTGGGCGCCAGCGGCACGGTCTTGCCCGCCAGGTCCACGCCGGCGTAGGTGCCGGAGCGGAATTGCGCTTCCATCCAGGTCAGATTGGCGTCCAGCGACACGCTGCTGGAGATCGCGGTGTGGCCTTCCAGTTCGATGCCTTGGCGGCGGGTCGGGTCCAGGTTGGTGTTGGCGCCCGTGCCCGGACCCCAGATGCCATCGGCCAGCGGGTTGTACTGGATCTCGTTGGTCAGGTCATAGCGGAAGTACGACAGGCGGGCGCTGCTGCTGGCCGACTGCCAGGTCACGCCGATTTCCTTGTCGGTGGAGGTCTGCGGCGCCAGCGGGGTCTGCACCGACAGCAGTTCGTCGGCGTTGGGCAGGCGGAAGCTGCGGCCGACCTTGCCGTACACGCCGAAGCCGGCGGGCAGGTCCTGGCGCACGCCCAGCTGCCAGGCGGTCAGGTGGTTGCTGCGGTCCGACGCCGTGCCCGAGCCGGAAATCACGTCCAGGTCGTCGGAGGCGTATTGGCGGCGCACGCCGGCCGTCACATAGGTGCTGTCGGTGGCGCGCACCTGGCCTTCGGCGAACAGGCCGTACTGGTGCTGGCGCGACTGCCACTTCGAGGGCTGGAAGTCGTAGTAGGCGTTCTGGTTGGCGGTGGTCTTGGCTTCCTGGCCGTCGGCGCCGAAGACGATGCTGTGGCCGCCGTTGATCGGCAGGCGGTAGCGCACGCTGGCGATGTTCTCTTCCAGCTTCTGGTCGCGCAGGATGTCGCCGAAACCGTCGTAGGTCAGGCCGTCGAGCTTCTTCTCGCGGGTCGACAGGTCGGCGTACAGGGTGCCGGCGCCGATCGCCTGCTCGAGCTGCAGGCCGAAGGTGGTGGTGGTGGTCTTGACGTAATCGACGTCGTTCTTCGAGCCGCGCGGATCGTCCTGGTATTCGTTCAGGCCGGTCTTGGGGTTGATCGTGCGCGGGCCGGGCAGCTCCAGCTTCTGCGTGGTGGTGCGGCCGTACAGGCGGATCGAGCCGTCGTCGTGGCGGAAGGTGATGCCGCCGCCGCCGCCTTCGCGGCGCTCGCCGCTGTGGTCGCGGTAGCCGTCGCTGTGCAGCGACTGCATGTAGGCGTCGATGCCGACCTTTTCATTGTTCATGGCCACGGCGGCGTCGTACTGGCGCAGGCCGTAGCTGCCGAAGGTGGCGGTGGCGCGGGCGGTGACCGGCTCCTTGGAGAAATCGGAACGGGTGATGATGTTGATCACGCCGCCGGTGGTGCCGCCGCCGTATTGCACCGAGCCGCTGCCGCGCACGATTTCAATGCGCTCGACCTGATCCAGCGGCACCACGCCCAGGCTGGGCGCCGACAGGTCGTTGGTGTTCTGCTTCACGCCATCGATCAGGATCAGCGTGTTGCTGGCGCCGGTGATGCCGAAGCCGCGCAGGTCAACGATGGAGTTGTCGCTCGAGCTGCTGGTGTTGATCAGGTGGATGCCGGCCTGGGTCGACAGCACTTCCTGCATGGTGCGGGCGCTAGATGCGGCGATGTCTTCGGCGGTGATGACCGAGATCGACACCGGCAGCGTGCGGCCGTCGGTCGGCACGCGCTGGGCGGTGACCGTGACGGCGTCGAGCTGGGGCGTGGTGGAGGCGGCTTGCTGGGCGGCGGCGATGGCCGGGGCGGAGCAGAGCAGGGCGCCGGCGTAGCGCCGGATGGAGCGGGTTTTCATCTACGTAACCTCGATGCGACCCGCGACCCCGCAGGCCATTCACGATGGGGAGGTCGTCCACGCCGCGGCGGGCCGGTGAGGGCCTGGCGGCACTGCATGGACTTCCTGGCGATCGAACTGGCCGGTATCGGGCTGCCATGGGCACATTGCGCGCATGGGGACCGTTGCGGGGGCAGCACAGGCTGGAGCCAGGGTTTGCCGGCGCCTTGTGGGGCCGCAGTCCTGGGAGGTTCTTCCTGTTTCCCGTTTACCTTTCGCGCGCGGCTGGCAAGTGTTGCGTTCTTGCCTGCCCTGTGCGCCGAAAGCACCGGTTCGGGGCCGAAACTGTATCACCGGGAGGCGCGGATAGGCCCATTTTGTTACGATCAGGGCTTGTTTTTGCGGCGTTTTTCGCTTTTTCGCCACATAGCGCCGCCATCGCCAACTCCATCCGGACCTGCCCGTGTCGTATCCCCGCCTGCCTTACCCGCCCGAAGCCTATACCCATGGCGGCGAATTCGCCCGCCTGCTGGGCAAGCGCATCCTGATCCTGGATGGCGCCATGGGCACCATGATCCAGCGCTACAAGCTGGGCGAGGCGGATTTCCGCGGCGAGCGCTTCGCCGGCCATGGCAAGGACGTCAAGGGCAACAACGAGCTGCTGTCGCTGGTGCGTCCGGACGTGATCTCCGAGATCCACCGGCAATACCTGGAAGCGGGCGCCGACGTCATCGAGACCAATACCTTCGGCGCCACCACCATCGCCCAGGGCGACTATGAGCTGCCGGAACTGGCCTACGAGCTGAACCTGGTGTCCGCGCGCCTGGCGCGCGAGGCCTGTGACGCCTACAGCACGCCCGAACGACCGCGTTTCGTGGCCGGCGCGCTGGGCCCGCAGCCCAAGACCGCCTCGATCTCGCCGGACGTGAACGATCCGGGCGCGCGCAATGTCACCTTCGAGGAACTGCGTGTCGCCTACGTCGAGCAGCTCAACGGCCTGCTGGACGGCGGCATCGACATCGTCCTGATCGAAACCATCTTCGACACCCTGAACGCCAAGGCGGCCATCTTCGCCACCGAGGAAGTGTTCGAGGCGCGCGGCGTGCGCCTGCCCGTCATGATCTCGGGCACGGTGACCGACGCGTCCGGCCGCATCCTGTCCGGCCAGACCGTGGAAGCCTTCTGGAACTCGGTGCGCCACGCGCGCCCCATCACCATCGGCCTGAACTGCGCGCTGGGCGCGGCGCTGATGCGCCCCTACGTGGCCGAGCTGTCCCGCATCTGCGACACCTACGTCTGCGTCTACCCCAACGCCGGCCTGCCCAACCCCATGGCCGAAACCGGCTTTGACGAAACCCCGGCCGACACCTCCGCGCTGCTGGAGGAATTCGCCCGCGCCGGGCTGGTCAACATGTCGGGCGGCTGTTGCGGCACCACGCCGGACCACATCCGCGAAATCGCGGCCAAGGTCATGTCGCTGACCCCGCGCGCCGTGCCGGACATTCCGGTCAAGACCCGCCTGTCGGGCCTGGAGCCGCTGAACATCGACGAAGACACGCTGTACGTCAACGTGGGCGAACGCACCAACGTGACGGGCAGCAAGATGTTCGCCCGCCTGATCCGCGAAGAGAAATACGACGAGGCGCTGGCCGTGGCCCGCCAGCAGGTCGAGAACGGCGCGCAGATCATCGACATCAACATGGACGAGGCCATGCTGGATTCGGTGGCCTGCATGCGGCGCTTCCTCAACCTGATCGCCTCCGAGCCCGACATCGCGCGCGTGCCGATCATGATCGACAGCTCCAAGTGGGAGGTCATCGAGGAAGGCCTGAAGTGCGTGCAGGGCAAGCCCGTGGTGAACTCGATCTCCATGAAGGAAGGGCTGGAACCCTTCCGCCACCATGCGCGCCTGTGCCGCCGCTACGGCGCGGCCGTGGTGGTGATGGCGTTCGACGAACTGGGCCAGGCCGACACGCTGGAGCGCCGCAAGGAAATCTGCGGCCGCGCCTACAAGATCCTGGTCGAGGAAGAAGGCTTCCCGCCCGAGGACATCATCTTCGATCCCAACGTCTTCGCAGTCGCCACCGGCATCGACGAGCACAACCACTACGCCGTGGACTTCATCGAAGGCACGCGCTGGATCCGCGAGAACCTGCCCCACGCCCGCATTTCCGGCGGCGTGTCCAACGTCAGCTTCTCGTTCCGCGGCAATGAGCCCATGCGCGAGGCCATCCACACGGTGTTCCTCTATTACGCCGTCAAGGAAGGCATGACGATGGGCATCGTCAACGCCGGCCAGCTGGGCGTGTACGCCGACCTGGATCCCAAGCTGCGCGACCTGGTCGAGGACGTGGTGCTGGATCGCGCCGAGCCCGTGGGCAAGACGGAGGCCGATGACGAGCGCACCCCGACCGAACGCCTGGTGCAGTTCGCCGACAGCGTGAAGGGTTCCGGCGCCAAGAAGGAAGAAGACCTGACCTGGCGCAACGCGGAGGTCGAGGCGCGCCTGTCGCACGCGCTGGTGCATGGCATCACCGCCTTCATCGTCGAGGATACCGAGGAAGTGCGGCAGAAGATCGCCGCGCGCGGCGGCCGTCCGATCGAGGTGATCGAAGGCCCGCTGATGGACGGCATGAACGTGGTGGGCGACCTGTTCGGCGAGGGCAAGATGTTCCTGCCGCAGGTGGTGAAGTCGGCCCGCGTCATGAAGCAGGCGGTGGCCCACCTGATCCCCTTCATCGAGGAAGAAAAGCGCCAGATCGCGGCCGCCGGCGGCGACGTGCGCGCCAAGGGCAAGATCGTCATCGCCACCGTCAAGGGCGACGTGCACGACATCGGCAAGAACATCGTGTCGGTGGTCCTGCAGTGCAATAACTTCGAAGTCGTGAACATGGGCGTGATGGTGCCCTGCGCGCAGATCCTGGAAAAGGCCAAGGAAGAGAACGCCGACATCGTCGGCCTGTCCGGCCTGATCACGCCCAGCCTGGAAGAAATGGCCTACGTGGCCAGCGAGATGCAGCGCGACGAATACTTCCGCAGCCGCAAGCTGCCGCTGATGATAGGCGGCGCCACCACCAGCCGCGTGCACACCGCCGTCAAGATCGCGCCGAACTACGAAGGCCCGGTCATCTACGTGCCGGACGCCAGCCGCTCGGTGGGCGTGGCGACGAACCTGATGTCGGACCAGTCGGCAACGTATCTGGCGGAATTGGCCGAGGAATACGAAGAGGTGCGCCGCCGCCACGCCAACCGCAAGGCCACGCCCATCCTGCCGCTGGCGGACGCGCGCGCCTCGCGTCCCGCGATCGACTGGGACAACTACACGCCGCCGCGCCCCAAGTTCATCGGCCGCCGCACCTTCAAGAGCTACGACCTGGCCGAAATCGCCAAGTACGTGGACTGGGGCCCGTTCTTCCAGACCTGGAGCCTGTTCGGCCCGTTCCCGGCCATCCTGGACGACAAGGTCGTGGGCGAGCAGGCGCGCAAGGTCTACGCCGACGGCCTGGCCATGATGAAGCGCATCATCGAAGGCCGCTGGCTCACCGCCAACGGCGTGGTGGGCTTCTATCCGGCCAACAGCATCAACGACGAAGACATCGAGGTCTACAAGGACGAGACCCGCAGCGAGGTGCTGTTCACCTACCGCAACCTGCGCCAGCAGGGCGCCAAGCGCGAAGGCGTCAGCAACAAGTCCCTGTCCGACTTCATCGCGCCCAAGTCCAGCGGCAAGCTGGACTACATCGGCATGTTCGCCGTCACGGCGGGCCTGGGCATCGAAAAGAAGGAAGCGGAATTCGAAAAGGCGCTGGACGACTACTCCAGCATCATGCTGAAGTCGCTTGCCGACCGCCTGGCCGAAGGCTTCGCCGAATGCCTGCATGCCCGCGTGCGCCAGGACCTGTGGGGCTATGCGCCCGACGAGGCCCTGTCCAACGAGGACATGATCGCCGAGAAGTACGTGGGCATCCGCCCCGCGCCCGGCTACCCGGCCTGCCCGGAACACGTCATCAAGACCGACATGTTCCGCGTGCTGGACGGCGCCGACATCGGCATGATGCTGACCGACAGCTATGCCATGTACCCGGCTTCCAGCGTGTCCGGCTTCTACTTCAGCCACCCGCAGTCGCAGTACTTCAACGTGGGCGTGATCGGCGAAGACCAGCTGCAGGACTACGCCGCCCGCAGCGGCCGCAGCATCGAAGACCTGAAGCGCACCCTGGCGCCGAACCTGGGTTGAACGCTGCCGGGGGAGCGGCCAGGCGTACTCGCCGGCCATTCCCCCGTCCCTGCGGATGCGCCGTTACGCTTGCTCTGCGTCCTGATGCGTCTTGCCACGGCCCACATAGGGTATGGCGTGGTCTATGGTTTCCCAGATGTAGCGCCCGGACGGGCTTTGCTGTTCCTCGGCCACGTGCGACACCAGGCCGGCCGCGCGCGAGATGACGGCAAAGCCGCGCATCAGTTCGGTCGGCACGCCGATCTCGCTGAGCAGCGCCGCGACCGCGCCGGTGGCATTGATGGTGATGTGCTTGCCGTAGGTCTCGTCGATGGCGGCCGAGAGCAGGCGCAGCGCCTTGAGCGAGTCGCCCTTGAGATCCGGCTCGGCCTCGGCCAGCGCCAGCAGCTTGATCGAGCGCGGATCGTCGGGCTTGTGCAGATGGTGGCCGAAGCCTGGCAGGGCGCTGCGCGATTCGCGGAATTCGCGGGCGATCGCCAGGGCTTCCGTGCGACCATCGTCGGCCTGGCGGATGCGGTCCAGCAGGCGCGAACAGTTTTCCATGGTGCCGACGAACTGGCTGCCCACCGCCATCAGCCCCGACGCCACCGCGCCCTGCAGGTTTTCCGGCGCGCTCATGTAGATCAGCCGCGTGGCGATGGCGCTGGGCGTCAGACCATGCTCCATCAGCGTGACCAGCACCGCGTCGACGATGCGCAGGTCCACCGGGCGGGCCTCGCGGCCCAGGATCTGCATGATCATGACTTCGGTGAAGGTCTTCTTGCCGATCAGGTCTTCGACCAGGTCCACGTCGCGGTAGGACATGCCGGTCAGATGATGCGCGCAGAGGCGGGTTTCGGGCGTTTTCATGAGGTCTCCTTCAGGGCCGCGTCGCGCACGGCGTTTTTCAGCACCTTGCCGACGCTGGAGCGCGGCAGGCTGTCATGGATGTGGAATTGCTTGGGCGTGGCCACGGGGCCGAGCAGGCCGCGCACGTGGGCCTTGAGCTCATCCGCGCTGGCCTGCGCGCCGGGATGGAACTGCACGGCGGCGTGGACCGCCTCGCCCCATTTGTCGTCGGGCAGCCCGAATACCGAGCACTCGTAGACGGAAGGGTGCGCGGACAGCGCGTTCTCCACGTCCACCGGATAGATGTTGAAGCCGCCCGTGATGATCACGTCGCGCAGCCGGTCCTTCAGAAACAGATAGCCGCGCGCGTCGATCAGGCCGGTGTCGCCGGTATGCAGCCAGCCGTCCACCACCGTTTCGGCGGTCTTTTCGGGCAGGCGCCAGTAGCCCGACATGACCAGGTCGCCCTGCACCACGACCTCACCGATCTCGCCGCGCGGCAGCAGCGCGCCGTCTGGCGACATGATGGCCACGTCGCTGAGCCAGGTGACGCGTCCGACCGAGGCGCGGTTCTCCGGGGCTTCCAGGTCGGCGGGCCGCAGCACCGTCATGATCTGCGGCGCCTCGGTCTGGCCGTAGGTGGTGCCCAGCACCGGGCCGAAGAATTCGCGCGCCCGGTCGATCTTTTCCACGGGCATGGGCGCGCCGCCGTAGATCAGGTTGCGCAGGCGCGGGAAGTCGGCGCGCGAGACGCCGGGCTGCGCCATGATCATGTAGATCAGCGTGGGCGGCATGAAGCTCAGCGTGCCGCCGCGCTCGCGGAAGGCGGCGGTGATGCTGGCCGGCGTGACGCCATCCAACAGCAGATGGGCGCCGCCGCGCGCCAGCACTGGCAATAGGTAGGTGCCGGTGCCATGCGTGATGGGGGCGGCCACGACGTAGCGGTCTTCGTGGGTGAGCCCCCAGCTCATGATCTGGTTGATGATGCCCGCGTTCCACGCGTGGTACGGCTGCATTACGCCTTTTGGCAAGCCGGTGGTGCCGCCGGTGAACTTGATGGCCTGGGTGGCGTCGCGCGGCAGCGCATGGCGTTGCGGTTCGCGTCCGGCGCAGCGGGCCAGCAGCTCATCCAGCGCCAGCGGCGCCGCCGCGTCTTCCAGATGGATGTGGCGGCGGCCTTGTGGGGCCTGGGCCTCGGGCGCCAGCGGCGCGCCCACGCCGTCCACGATCACGATGGACGGCTCGGTGGCGTCCAGGATGCGCCCGATCTCGCGCTCGGTGCTGCGGTAATTGAGCGGCACCCACACCTTGCCGCTGGCCAGCACGGCCAGCAGCGCCAGGATGTGCCGCGCGGAGTTGCCGGCGCAGATCGCCACCCGCGTCTGCGGCGCCGGATCCAGATCCTGCAAGGCCGCGGCCAGCGCCCGCGTGTCGGCGGCCAGCCGCGAGTACGTGGCCTGGCCTTCGGGGCCGTCCAGCGCGATGCGTTCCGGATACTGCTCGGCGGCGCGGAAGAAGAAATCTATCGGGTACATCCTGGTGTTCCTAGTTGGCTTTGAGGTTGGCGCTCTTGACCACCTTGCCCCACTTGTCGATCTCGCTGGCGATCTTCGTGGCGTAGGTCTCGGGCGTGTTGGGCTGCTGTGGCGCGTAGAAGCCGGACTGCTGGTAGGACGCCTGCAGCGCCGGGTTGGCCAGCGCCTTGTTGATGGCCTGGTTCAGGCGCTCGACGACGGGCTTGGGGGTGCCGGCAGGCGCCATCACGCCGAACCAGGATTCCACGTCGAAGCCGGCCAAGCCGGATTCGGCCAGCGTGGGCGTGTCGGGCGCGGAAGGCAGGCGCTGCGGCGAAGTGACGCCGATGGCGCGCAGCTTGCCCGCCTGCACGTGCGGCAGCGACGAGGGCAGGTTGTCGAACATGGAATCCACCTGGCCGCCCAGCAGGTCGGCCACGGCCGGGCCGCTGCCGCGGTACGGCACGTGCAGGATGTCGGTGCCGGTCTGCATCTTGAACAGTTCGCACGACAGATGGATGGACGAGCCGCTGCCCGACGAGGCGCAGGTCAGCTTGCCCGGGTTCTTCTTGGCGTAGGCCACGTATTCCTGCACGGTCTTGACCGGCAGCTTGGGATTGACCACCAGGATGTTCGGAATGGTCGCCAACAGGCCCACGGGCTCGAAGCCCTTCACGAAGTCATAGTTGAGCTGGCTGTACAGCGTGCGGTTGATGGTGTTGGCGATGGAGCCCACATACAGCGTGTAGCCGTCGGGCGCGGCGCGCGCGACGATTTCCGCGCCGATGTTGCTGTTGGCGCCGGTCTTGTTCTCGACCACGAAAGTCTGGCCCAGCGCTTCCGAGAGGGACTTCGCCATCAGGCGCGCCACGATGTCGGTGGCGCCGCCGGCCGCGTAGCCGACCACCAGCGTCACGGGACGCTCGGGATAGGGCTGGGCCGCCAGGGCCGGGGCCGCGAGCAGCGTGCCCAGGGCGGCCGCCGCGGCGGCCCACCGCTTGCTTTGCATCTTCATTGTTGTCTCCGTCCTGTTTGTCTAATATTTGGACAGCTCTGCGTCTGCCCGGATTCATATTGGGCTTTGATAAGGGCCTCATCAACGCAAGCTGTCCAGAAAATGAACAAACCAGAATCCGAAGGCTCGGGGCCGCGCGTGTTGCGCCGCGGTCTGCGCGTGCTGGGCGTGCTGCGGCAGGCGGGCGCGGCGGGCATGCACGTGGTCGACATCGCGCGCGCGGCGGGCATGCAGCGGACCACGGCCTATCGCTATCTCGACGTGCTGGTGCAGGAGGGCTACGCCTTGCGCGAGTCCGAAGCGCCGCGCTGGCGCGTGGCCGAGCTGGGCGTGATGATGGCGGGCGATCCGCATGCGCAAGCTGTGCGCGGCCTGCGGCCGGTACTGCGCCAGATCAGCGACGTCAGCGGCGATTCCGCTTTTCTCATCTGCCGCGCCGGCAACGATTCGCTCTGCCTGCATCGTGAAGTGGGCAACTATCCCGTGCAGGTGCTGGCGGTCACGGTGGGGCACCGACAGCCGCTGGGCGTGGGGGCGGCCGGGCTGGCGCTATTGGCGGCGCTGCCGCCCGCCGAGTCGGAAGAGGTGATTGCGCAGAACGAACAGGCGCTGCGCGCGTACGGCGGCATGACGGTGGCGCAGATGCGGCGCCTGGTGGAGAACACGCGCGGACGCGGCTGGTCCGTGGTGGGCAATGCGGCGGTGCCTGGCGTGTTGGGTGTGGGCGTGGCCTTGTGCGACGCGGGTGGCTATCCGCGCCTGGCCGTCAGCGTGTCCAGCCTGATCAGCCGCATGCAGGCGGCGCGCCAGCGCAATATCGCCGACCTGATCCGCGCCCAGTTGGCGCAGGATGAGGTCAGGACGCAGCGCTGGGCGCTGCCGGGGTTTCCGGCCGCCTAGGCGGCTGCCGGCGCCGGCACCCGGTAGGTCTTCTGGTAATGCACCGTGAAAGTCCTGAAGGCTTCCAGGGCCTTGTGCGGATCGTGGCCGGGCTTGACCAGGAAGCTGTCGAAGCCGACGCGCGCCTGGTAGTGGATGGTGTCGATCATCACGTCGCCGACCGCGCGCAGTTCCCCTTGCCACTGGTAGCGCGTGCGCAGCAGCTGCGCCAGCGAATACCCGCGGCCATCGGTGTAGACCGGGAAATCCACCGCGATGAAGGCGATGCCGGCGGGATCCAGCGTGCCGTCGGCGTCGGCCAGGTCCCGCAGGTCGGCATCGGGGTCGAGCAGGACTGCGACCGGATGCTGGTGGCGGCGCAAGGTGGCGCGCGAGGTCTTCCAGGTGGACAGCGGCACGATCCAGCCAGGCGCGTCGCCAGGCACCTGACCTTCGGCGGGCACTTCGGGCTCGGGCGTGAAGAGGCGCGCGGTGTCGGCCTCCAGGCGGCCGTTGCGGATCAGGTGCGGGCCGGGGGCGTCGTGCGGATAGATTTCAGACATGGGCGGCCTCGGCTTGCGGCGCGGGTTTGGCGAAGGCGGGATCGGAGTAGACGTCCTGCTTGAAGGGATCGATGCCGACGCGGTCCACCACGTCGATGAAGCGTTCCTCTTCGCTGTCGCGCAGGCCCAGGTAGGTGCGGATCAGGCGGTCCACCACGCCCGCGACCTGCTCGCGCGCGAACGACGGGCCGATGATGCGGCCGATGGCGGCGCCGCCGCCGCGTGTGGATTCGATGTCGGGCAGCGGCTTGGCCGCGCCGTTCTGGCGTCCGCCGATGGTCACCTGATACCACTCCTCGCCGGCCTTATCGACCCCGAGGATGCCGATATGGCCCACGTGATGGTGGCCGCAGGAGTTGATGCAGCCCGAGATGTTCAGGTCCAGCTCGCCGATTTCGAACAGATAGTCGAGGTTGTCGAACTGGCGCTGGATGGCTTCGGCCACGGGGATCGAGACGGCATTGGCCAGCGCGCAGAAATCCCCGCCCGGACAGGCGATGATGTTGGTCAGCAGCCCGATGTTGGGCGTGGCCAGGTTCAGCGCCTGCAGCGTGGTCCAGAGGTCGTGCAGGCGGGCGCGGCGCACGTCGGCCAGGATCAGGTTCTGTTCGTGCGAGACGCGCAGTTCGCCGAAGCCGTATTCGTCGGCCAGGTTGGCCACCGCGTCCATCTGGTCGGCGGTGATGTCGCCCGGGGGCACGCCGGTGGGCTTGAGCGACACGGTGACTGCGGCATAACCGGCCACCTTGTGCGGGTGCACGTTGGTGCGCAGCCAGCGCGCAAAGCGCGGATCGGCGGCGGCCAGCGCGGCGGTGTTGTCCACGTCCTGCGCGGCAGCGGCATCGTATTGCGGCCAGACGAAACGGGCCTTGATGCTGTCGACGAATTCCTGGGTGATGGTGTCCGGGCCGCCCTTGATGAGCTGCCACTGTTCGTCCACCTGCTGCGCATAGACTTCCGGCGTCAGGTCCTTGACCAGGATCTTGATGCGCGCCTTGTACTTGTTGTCGCGGCGGCCATGCAGGTTATAGACCCGCAGCGCGGCCTGCAGATAGGTCAGCAGGTCCTGCCATTCGACGAAGGGATTGATCAGCTTGCCGACGATGGGTGTGCGGCCCAATCCGCCGCCGACCCAGACGCGAAAGCCCAGCTTGCCGTCGCGTTCGACGGCCTGCAGGCCGATGTCGTGCACGCCCACGGCCGCGCGGTCCTGTACCGCGCCGCTGACCGCGATCTTGAACTTGCGCGGCAGGAAGGCGAATTCCGGATGCAGCGTGGACCACTGGCGGATGATCTCGCACCACACCAGCGGATCGACCAGCTCGTCGGGCGCGACGCCGGCGAAGTGGTCGGTGGTGGTGTTGCGGATGCAGTTGCCGCTGGTCTGGATGGCATGCATCTGCACGGTGGCGAGTTCGGCCAGGATGTCCGGCACGTCTTCGAGCTTGGGCCAGTTGAACTGGATGTTCTGGCGGGTGCTGAAATGGCCGTAGCCGCGGTCCCATTTGCGGGCGATGTGCGCCAGCGTACGCAATTGGCGCGACGCCAGGATGCCGTAGGGGATCGCGACGCGCAGCATGGGCGCGTGGCGCTGGATGTACAGGCCGTTCTGCAGGCGCAAAACGCGGAATTCATCTTCCGTTAGTTGGCCATCGAGGAAGCGGCGCGTCTGGTCGGAGAATTGCGCCACGCGTTGCTCGACGAGCTGCTGGTCGACGGGGTCATACACGTACATGTCTACTGCCCTTGAAGTCTTCTCGGTCTGAGCCCTTGCGCTCGCCTGGCGCAATGCGGCAGGGGAAAGGGGTTCATAACCGTAACAGGCAGCTGCGGCGACCGTCTAAGTCATTCTGGTAATAAGATCATGCCGCCTGCGTTCCATGATCCGCGGGCATGAATGGATTGCTGCATGATGGGCGGCGCGCGTTTGTCGCCTGGGTTCTTGCCCCGGTTTTACCGCGCTTCACCCATCCTGCGGGCCACTTCTACAGTGCCGCGTTCACCGCCCACTTCGCCACCACGACCAGGATGATCACCAGACAGGCTGCCATCAGCAGCCCGGTCAATATCAAGGGCGCCGGCTTGTTGTTGGCGATGTCGGCATCGTAGCCGCGCCCGCGGCGTACGCCGAAGAATCCCCACAGCACGGATTTGACCGTGCGCAAGAAACTCAGCATGTTGTCTCTCCTGGCGTCGTGGCGGATAGCGCCAATGTAGGCTGCCGGACGTCGGGGAAACAGATGCAGATCCGCCTTACCCGACCGTATCAGACGCCGGACCGGTCGGGGCGCCGATGCCGCGCACGATGTGGTCCAGCAGTTCGCGCGCGGCGGGGGACACATGGCGGCCGGCGCGGCTCAGCACGTGCAGGCTGCCCTGGTTGAGGATGGGGTTGGCCAGCGGCAGGCTGGCCAGGCGCTGTGCGCGCAAATCGGCGGTGACCGCGATGGGCGGCGTCAGCGCGTAGCCGATGCCGGCGGCGGCAAATTGCCACAGCGCCTTGAAGGACGAGGTGGTCAGCACATTGCGCAGCCGGACCTGCTCGCTGATCTCGGCGGCCTGGATATGCTGGCGCACGCCGAACCCTTCCTGCATGGCGGCGCCGGGATAGTCGGCCAGGTCGGTCAAGAGCAGCGGGCGGCGCAGCAGGGTCAGCGGGTGGTCTTCGCGGACGATGGCGCGGATGGGCTCGGGCCGCGAATAGTGGGTGCGCAGGCGGGCGTCGTTGGGCGGCTGGAACACCAGTCCTATATAGGCGCGGTCGTCGACGATGCGCTGCACGATCTCGGACGTGCGCGCCACGTCGATGTCCAGAGTGACCTCGGGGTGGCTGCGCCAGTAGCCGGGCAGCACGCGCTCGAACATCAGCTCCACGAAACCCTCGCCCAGCACCAGATCGATATGTCCCCGTT
The DNA here is from genome assembly GCF_002192695.1 of Achromobacter xylosoxidans. Lineage (GTDB taxonomy): Bacteria > Pseudomonadota > Gammaproteobacteria > Burkholderiales > Burkholderiaceae_B > Achromobacter > Achromobacter xylosoxidans_C. Next base: position 27,609 of record NZ_MTLG01000002.1, on the reverse strand, counting down.
CGGCCTTGCGCAGGCTGTCGATCTCGGAGAAGAAGCTCTCCTGGATGTCCTGTTGGCGCTTGATGTAGCGCGCCAGGATGTGGCCCGCGTCGGTCGGCACCACGCCGCGCCCGCGGCGCTCGAACAGGGCGATGCCGCAATCGCGTTCCAGCGCGGCGATGGCGCGGCTGACGGCGGACGGGTCCATGTCCAGCACTTCGGCGGCGCCGCGCACCGAGCCGCGGCTCATGACCTGCATGAAATAGTGAGTGCGGCGGGCGTCGAGTTTTTCATCCATGGCGGGGCTCCGTGGCGGGAGTGCGGCGGCAGATCCACAGCTACAATCTAGGGTTTACCCTTGCATGATCCGAGATCATGCAAAATTTTCCCTGGAAAAGCCTATCCGTTGCATTTTACGCAACGTTTATGCGCCAACCCTGTCATGGTTGCGCGCCGGGCCCCCGGCGAAAATCGGCCCTGCTGCGCGCGCCGTCGCCGCCGCCGCGTTGCGACGTCCACCCGGACGCCGGCCGGCCGGGATCGCGGCGGGCAGCCACGACGACTATTCACGTACTCAGGGGAATCCGATGTCACACGCCAGCGCCAGCCTGGCCGCGCCTTCCATGCCGCTATCCGGGCGCATCCGCATGCTTGCCGCCATCTTGCTGGTGGTTGTCGTTTCCGAAGCGATCGGCAGCGCCACCTTCAACGTAGGCCCGGGCAAGATCATTCTGCAGCCGATGCTGTGGGCCATCTTCATCGGCGCCGTCGTGGCCGCCTTCGGCCAGCGCATGCCGGCCGGCCTGAACATCGACACTGCCATGCAGACCCGCATCAGTGGCTATCTGCAATACGCGCTGCTGCCCTTCCTGGCCAAGCTGGGCCTGATGGTGGGCGGCGCCTTGCCGCAGGTGCGCGAAGCCGGCTGGGCCCTGGTGTTCCAGGAATTCGGCCACTTCTTCGGCACCATGGCCATCGGCCTGCCGCTGGCGCTGCTGCTGGGCATCAAGCGCGAGGCCATCGGCGCCACCTTCTCGGTGGGCCGCGAGCCCAGCCTGGCCATCATCGGCGAGCGTTACGGCATGAACTCGCCTGAAGGCCGCGGCGTGATGGCCGAGTACATCACCGGCACCGTGATCGGCGCGCTGTTCGTGGCGCTGATGGCCGGCTTCATCACCAGCCTGAACATCTTCGATCCGCGCTCGCTCGCCATGGGCGCCGGCGTGGGCTCGGGCAGCATGATGGCTGCCGGCGTGGGCGCGATCGCGTCCCAGCAGACGCCCGAAGTCGCGCACCAGGTGGCCGCGCTGGCCGCCGCCGCCAACCTGCTGACCACGGTGGTGGGCGTGTACTTCACGCTGTTCATTTCGCTGCCGACCACCATCTTCCTGTACGGCAAGCTGGAACCCGTGCTGGGCCGCTTCTCGCGCGGCAAGGCCGAAACCGTCGCCGCTGATGATGAGGTCACGCAGGACGCGCCCGCGCATGGCGTCAAGATGGGCTTCGGCGACCGCCTGACCGCCTACGTCATCTGCGGCCTGTTCGCGCTGGTGGGCAACCGCCTGGGCTACAACGTGCCGTTCGCCGACGCCTTGCCGGGCATGGGCATTATCATCCTGCTGGTCGTCCTCACCGACCTGGTGCTGCGCGTCGTGCCCAAGCTGCCGGCCGTGTTCGTGCTGTCGCTGATCGCCATGACCGCGGGCTGCCCCGGCGTGCTGCCGTACTCGGACCAGATCATCGCCATGGTCGGCAAGGTGAACTTCCTGCCGTTCACGACCGTGATCCTGGCCATGGCCGGCCTATCAATCCTCAAGGACCTGCCGGCGTTCCGCAAGCTGGGCTGGAAGATCGTGGTGGTGTCCCTGGCCGCCAATGCGGGCACCTTCCTGGGTGCGACGATGATCGCGGAATTCTTCCACTGATCGACGCCTGGTTCCGCATGCAAAGCCGCCTGACTTGTCAGGCGGCTTTTTTTTGCTTGGTCAGGGAGCGAAGCCCGGCCGGTAGCGCGCGTTGTCCGTGACATTCTCGGTCGCGCCGATGTTGGCGACCTTGGGGATGCCCAGGCCGGCTGCCTTCATGGCCACGGCGGTCTGCAGTTCCTGGACCTGCGGATTGCCCATGGCGACGCGGTAGGCCTGCAGCGGCATCAGGCCTTCGATGGTGCCCAGGTCGTTGGCGGAGCCGGCGCGCTGGGCCACGGGGTCGGGCTGCGCGGCAAAATCCTCAATGGCGCGGCGCATGCGCGATGCCGCGTGCAGGTCGCGCAGCGCGTCCGTATTCGAGGCGCCAAAGGAGGTCAGCGGCAATGGCTGGCTGTCGCGTTCGCGGTCGATGTGCACCGCGTGGGCGGCGGCCGCTGACCGGGCCGCGTGGACGTGGGCCACGCGTTGGGTTTCGGGGAATGCGCGCGTGGCGTCCAGCGCGGCGGAGCGCGTGGGGTAGGGCGCGTCAGCCCGGTGGATGGCGGAGATCGCAGCGACGTTCATGCTGGGCCCCTTCTGTTGATGGCCGGCGGATCGGCCCGCCTGCCGACTTCACTGTAACAGCTGGGGGCGATCCGGGCGAAAAAAAGGCCCCTGCACGCGTCAGGGGCCTAGCGACGCGGCTCGGGGCCGCGCCGTACCAAGGCAGGTGATGGCCAGGGAGCCCGGCGGGTTCTCCCGGCCCTGCGCCTGCCCGAATTGGATCAGGGCTTGGTGGCCTGCATGGACGGACGCTGGCTGAAGGTCTCGTACCAGGCGGCGGTGGCCGGGTGGCCGGCTCGCCAGTCCAGGTCGGGGAAGCGGAAGTCCAGATAGCCCAGCGCGCAGCCGATGGTGATGGTGCCGATGTCCAGGCGGCCTGCAAGCGCGGCGGCGTTCTTTTCCACCAGCGCGAGGCCGTCGCGGACCTTGCCCAGCTGGCCCTCGACCCAGCCGTCCCAGCGCAGCGCTTCCGGACGCAGCACGGTTTCATAGCGGGCCAGCAGCGCCGCGCCCAGCATGCCGTCGGCCATGGACTGTTCCGTCAGTACCTGCCAGCGCGTCTTGCCGGCCGGGAACAGCGAGCCGCCGCCCAGGTCGTTCAGGTATTCGCAGACCACGCGGCTGTCGTACAGCGCCTGGCCGTCGTCGGTGATGAAGGTGGGCACTTGGCCCAGCGGGTTGGTGGGGATGATGGTCTGGTCGCGCGCGACGGGTCCGGCTGCGCTCGGCAGCTTCTCGATGCGGTCGGCCAGGCCGAGTTCATGGGCGATGACCATGCATTTGCGCACGAAGGGCGAGGCGGGCGAATAGAAGATTTTCATGGGAATCCTTGTCGGTGGAGAGGCGTCAGTGTTGTGCATGCGCCAGATGTTGTCCAGCGATCCAGCCGAAGGTCAGGGCGGGACCGAGCGTGATGCCGGGGCCGGGATAGGCGCCGCCCATCACGGACTGCATGTCGTTGCCGGCCACGTAGAGGCCGGGGATGGGCGCGCCTGCGGCGTCCAGGGCCTGGGCCTGCGGATTGGCGGCGATGCCGCAGGCCGTGCCGATGTCGCCGGGATAGACCTTGACCGCGTAGTAGGGGCCCGCAGCCAGTGGAGCGAGGCAGGGGTTGGGTTCGTGTTCCGGGTCGCCCAGGTAGCGGTTGTAGGCGGTCGACCCCTTGCCGAAGTCCGGATCCCGGCCCTGGGCCGCGTGGGCGTTGTAGCGTTGCACCGTGGCTTGCAGCGCGTCGGCGGGCACGTCCAGCCGGGCGGCCAGCGCCGCCAGCGTGGCGCCTTGCAGCAGATAGCCTGCGTCGATCAGGTGTTGGCGCGGCCGGCCGCCCGGCAGCGCCAGGCCCAGGCCCCAGGTGTCGATGAAGCGCTGGTCGCAGATCAGGAAGGCGGGAATGCTGGGCGTCGCGTCATGGCTGCGGTACATGGCCTGCACGAACTCGTGGTACGAGGCTGATTCATTGACAAAGCGCTGGCCTGCGCCATTCACGGCGATGAGGCCCGGCTTGGCCCGGTCCCACACCAGATGCGGGTAGTGCAGGCGCTTGCCGTCCTTGGATACCAGCACGGAGACGGGCGCCCAGAACGCCGGGCTGGCGTGGCCCGTGCCGAGCGCGGCGCCTGCGGTTTCCGACAGGCGGATGCCGTCGCCCGTGTTGTCCGCGGGCGACATGGACCAGAGACCGGTGGGCTGCGGATAGCTCTGCGCGCGGCGCGCCGGGTCCCAGGGAAAGCCGCCCGTGGCCATCACCACGCCGCGTCGCGCGCGGATGTTCAGCGTCTTGCCGTCGCGTTGCACCGCCGCGCCCAGCACGCGGCCCGAAGTATCGCGGTGCAGCGCCAGCGCCGGCGTGTCCAGCCAGTACTCGATCCTGCGCGCCAGCAGTCCGTGGAATAGCTGCGCGGCCAGCGCATTGCCCAGCAGCAGCCGCGTGCCGCGGTGATAGCCGCGCGCGCGGTCGGCGGCATAGCGCAGCGCCAGCTTCATGCTGTGGCGCCAGGCCGCGAACGAGCGCGTGGCGCGCAGCAGATGGCGCACATCGGTGATGTTGACCATCATGCCGCCCAGCACCGTGAATTCCTTCAGCGGATCGCGCAGCAAGCGGAAGTCCCGGCCCAGCTTGCGGCCGTCGAATTCCAGCGGATCCAGCGACCGCCCGCCCATCGCGGCGCCGGGCAGGTCGGGGTAGTAATCGGGCGAGGCGGTGCGCGCCGCCAGGTCCAGGATGCCGCGCGACACCAGGTAGTCCATCATGCGCGGGCCGGCGTCCAGGTAGGCGCGCTTCATGTCGTCGGGAGCCGCCGCGCCCACGGTTTGCTCCAGGTAGGTCCAGACCTTATCAAAGCTGTCCGGATGGCCGGCGGCTTCCGTCTGCGCGTTCAGCGGTATCCATAGCGCGCCGCCGGAGATCGCGGTGGAGCCGCCGATGCGGCCGGTCTTCTCCACCAGCAGCACGTCCAGTCCTTCTTCCCGCGCCGTCAGCGCGGCGGCCATGCCGCCCGCGCCCGAGCCGACGACCAGCGCGTCGACTTCCTTGTCCCACATAATGCCTTCCATGCTGCCTATGCTCCCGAGCCGCCCAGCGATTTGCCGCCGTCCACGAAGATGACCTGGCCAGTGATGAAGTCCATGTGCGGCGCGGCCAGGAAGGACACGGCATTGGCGATGTCTTGCGGCTGGCCCGCGCGGCCGGTGGGCTGCAGGGCCAGTTGGGCCGCGAGGCGTTCGGGCGTGAGGTTGCGCAAGAGCGGTGTGTCGATGAGGCCGGGGGCGATGGCATTCACCAGGATGCCGCGCGGCGCAAGCTCCATAGCCGAGGCCCGCGTGTAGCCGACCAGGGCCGCTTTCGAGGCCACGTAGTGCGGATGGTTCCTTGCGCCCAGATAGGCGCGCGAGGCGATGTTGACGATCTTGGCGCCCGGCGCCATGTCGCGCGCGGCCTCTTGCGTCAAGCTTGCCACCGCCAGCAGGTTGACGTCGAAAGCGCGGCGGTAGTCGGAACTGTCGACTTCAAAGAACTTGCGCTCGTCGAACAGCCCCGCGTTGTTGACCAGCGCGGCCAGGGGCGCGAGCGCGCGCGCCAGCGCGCGGGTGGCGGCTTCGTCCGTCAGGTCCACCACGCGGTACTCCACGTCCAGCCCTTGCGCATGCAGCGCCTCGGCCTCTTTCGCGGCCAGTTCCGCGTTGCGGTCGGCCATCACGACGCGAAAGCCGTCGCGCGCCAGCCGCTCCACGATGGCAAGACCCATGCCGCTTGCGCCGCCCGTGACTAATGCCGTGCCCAGATTCATGATGGTTCCCTATACGGCCAGATAGCCGCCGTCCACGGGCAGCACCACGCCGTTCACGTAGCTGGCCATGTCCGAGGCCAGGAACAGAACCGGGCCCACGATTTCGTCGGCCCGCCCCGCGCGCGCCATGGGGGCGCGCTGCATGTACCAGTCCGTGCCCTGCGCCTGCGCGCGCTGGCCCGCCGTCATTTCCGTTTCCATCAGACCGGGGGCCACGGCGTTCACGCGCACGCCATGCGGCGCCAGGTCGCGTGCCAGCACCTCCGTGAACGAACGCACGCCGCCCTTGGACACCACGTAGCCCGCGGTCGAAATGCTGCAGCCGTAGGCCACGATGGAACACAGGTTGACGATGGCGCCGCGCGTGGCCTTTAGCTGTTCGACGAAGGCGTGCGTGACGTTGAACGTGCCTTGCAGGTTCACGCTCATCAGGCGGTCCCAGATCTCAGGCGTCTTGGGATCGTCGAACGGGGCGCGCGCCGAAATCCCGGCGTTGTTGATCAGGATGTCCAGATTGCCGTGTTCGGTGGCGGACCGCTGCGCGAAGGCGCGCACGGCGGCGGCATCCGTCACGTCCAGCGCCGCGTCCGCGGCCTTGCCGCCGGCGGCGCGGATGGCTTGCACCGTGGCGGCGGCCAGCGCGGCGTCGACGTCGGCGACGATCACGGCCGCGCCCTGCCTGGCGAAGCCCTGCGCGATGGCCGCTCCCAGGCCTCGGCCCGCGCCTGTCACGAGCACCCGCTTGTCTTGCATCGATATCATGGTCGGTCCTTGCGGCGCGCTAGGCGCCCAGATAGGCGCGCTGCACGCCTTCGTCGCTGGCGAGCGCGGCGGACTCGCCTTCCAGCGCGATCTCGCCGTTTTCCAGGATGTACGCGTAGCTGGACACCGACAGCGCCAGCTTCACGTTCTGCTCCACCAGCAGGATGGTGATGCCTTGCTCGCGGTTCAGCCGCAGCACGATGTCGAAGATCTGTTCGACCACCAGCGGCGACAGGCCCATGGACGGTTCGTCCAGCAGGATCATGCGCGGGCGCGCCATCATGGCGCGGCCCGTGGCCAGCATCTGCTGTTCGCCGCCGGACAGCGTCGCGGCTTTTTGTTCGTAGCGTTCGCGCAGACGCGGGAAGGTGTCGCACACCATCTCCAGGTCCTGCCGCACCGCGCCGCGGTCGGTGCGCAGATAGGCGCCCATCTCCAGGTTCTCGCGCACGCTCATGTCGCGGAAGATTTCGCGGCCCTCCGGCACTTGCACGATGCCGCGCCCGACGATGGCGTCCGCCGCCAGGCGGTGTATGGGCTCGCCCGCGAAGCGCACGCCGCCCGCGGTGGGCGCCACCAGGCGCGAGATCACGTTGAGCGTGGTGGACTTGCCCGCGCCGTTGGCGCCCAGCAGCGCCACGATGGCGCCCTGCGGCACCTTCAGCGATACGTCCTGCAGGGCGCGGATATTGCCGTAGGCGGCCGAGACCGCATCGACTTCAAGCAGATATTCAGCCACCGGCCGCTCCCTTGCCCAGATAGGCTTCGATCACCCGCGGGTTGCTGCGCACCTCGGCGGGCGTGCCCTCGGCGATCTTCTCGCCGAAGGACATGACGGTGATGCGATGCGAGATCGACATCACCAGCTGCATGACGTGCTCCACCAGCAGCACCGTGATGCCGTCGCGCTCGCAGAGTTCGGTCAGCAGGCGGTCCAGCGTTTCGATTTCGCGGTTGCGCAGGCCGGCCGCGGGCTCGTCCAGCAACAGCAGCTTGGGCGATATGGCCAGGGCGCGCGCCAGTTCCAGCATCTTCTGGCGGCCGAAGTCCAGGCTGCACGCCGGCGTGTCTAGGAAGTCGGCCAGTCCGACGCGTTCCAGCAGGTGTTCGACCCGCTCGCGCGTCTGCGCGGTGGCCGGGCGCAGCCGCTTGCCGGCGCTGTCGGCGCCGTGGGCGTAGGTGCCCAGCAGGGCGTTTTCACGCACGCTCAGCGCGCCGAACAACTCCAGGTTCTGGAAGGTGCGGGCCACGCCCAGCGCCGCCATTTCGTGCGGCTTCTTGCGCGTGATGTCGGCGCCGTCGAACCGGATGCTGCCGCTGCTGGGACGGTAATAGCGCGAGATGCAGTTGAAGGTGGTGGACTTGCCCGCGCCGTTGGGGCCGATCAATGCATGGATGCGGCCGCGTTCGACCTGCATGGATAGGCCGTTGATGGCGGTCAGGCCGCCGAACTTCACGGTCAGGCCCTGCACGTCCAGATAGGGATGGCTGCTCATGCCGCGCTCCTTTGGGTCGGTTTGGCCGCGGCCTGGCGCGAGGCAGGGGGCAGGGGAGCGGCGGGCGCCGGAGCCCGCCTGCGCGCGCCGCGGCCCGCAAACAGGCCCTTGGGCGCGAACATCATGAAGCCCATGAGGATGACGCCGTAGATGATTTCCTGGAACGACAGCGCCTGGCGCAGCAGCTCGGAGATCAAGCCGAAGGCCAGGGCGCCCGCGATGGCGCCGCGCACCGAGCCGATGCCGCCGACCACCACCATCGTCAGGATCAGGATGGTGGTCTGGAAGCCCAGGCTTTCCGGATGGATGAATGACGCGAAGGTCGTGTACATGCCGCCGGCGACGCCGGCATAGGCGGCGGACAGCGTGAAGGCCGTGCGCTTGATGGCGTTGACGTTCACGCCCATGGCCTGGGCCGCCACGTCGCTTTCCCGCACCGCGCGGAAGGCCGATCCCAGCTGCGAGCGCGACAGCGCAATGGTGGCCCACAGCAGCAGCGCGGCGATCAGCACCACGAAGGGATAGGCCTTTGCGTCCGACACCAGTTCGTAGCCGAACAACGTGGCCGGCGAGATCCGGAAGCCGTTCGAGCCGTTGGTGACCGATTGCCAGTTCAGGAACACCCACTGCATCGCTTCGCCGAAGGCGAAGGTGGACAGCGCCAGATAGATGTCGCGCATGCGCAGCGCCAGCGCGCCGATCACATAGCCCAGCGCGGCGGCCAGCAGCCCGCCCGCGATGATGGAAATGAAGAAGGGCGGATGCCACAGGTTGTTGATGAGGCCGGCGGTGTAGATGCCCACGCCGTAGAAGGCGGCGTGCGACAGCGCGAACTGCCCGGTTTCGCCGATGACCAGGTGCAGGCCCAGCGCCAGCACCACGAACACCATCAGCAGGTTCACCACATAGATGACATAGCCGCTGGCCGCGAAGGGCAGGATCGCCAGCACCACGGCCATCAGCGCCAGCAGCGCATGGTCGATTTTCTTGCTCATACTTTCTTCACCTGCAGTTTGCCGCCCAGGAGCCCTTGCGGACGCAGCAGCAGCACGACCATGATGGCCACGAAAGGCGCGACCACGATGGCATTGGTCGAAATGAACAGTCCCACCAGGTTCTCGGCCACGCCGATCACGAAGCCGCCCACCACCGCGCCGGGCAGGCTGGTGATGCCGCCCACGATGGCCGCGGCATAGGCCAGGATGGCGATGTGGCCGATGTCGGGCGTGATCAGGATCTTGGGCGTGATGAGCAGCGCCGCGACCGCCGATATCAGGCCGGCCAGCGCCCACACCAGCATGCGGATGCGGGTCAGGTTCACGCCCACCAGCCGGGCGGCCTTGGGATTCATGCCCACCGCGCGCATGGCGCGCCCGACCCGGGTGTAGCTGAACATGCAAAAGAGCAGCAGCATCACCACTACTGCGACCGCGAAGATCACCAGGTCCAGCTGGGTCAGCACCGCGTCGCCGATGACGATGGCGTCGGTCGAGGCCAGCGGCGGCAGCGAACGCGGCGTGTCGCCCAGGCCGGTCTGGCGCACCAGGCCCTTGAGCGCATAGGCCAGGCCCAGCGTGGCGATCACCATCTGCACGCCCACGCCCTTGGAGGCGATGACGCGTTCCATGACGACGCGCTGGAACAGGCCGGACAGGACCGCCACGGCGGCTAGCGTAATGGGAATGACGACGAGATACGGCCAGCCCATCACCAGCGTGAGGAACAGGGCGATGTAGCCGCCGACCATGAAGATTTCGCCCTGGGCGAAATTGGGCACGTCGGTGGTCTTGAAAATGATCACTACGGCGACCGCCAGCAGCGCGTACACGCTGCCCGTCACCAGTCCCGACAGCACCCCCTGCTGCAGGAACAGCCAGATATCGGCAAAGCTCATGATGTTCTCCGGCAGCCCGCACGCTGCTGCGCCAGCGCGCGGGCCAGGCCCATGGCGGGCCGCTGGTTTACTTCTGGTACTGCCAGACGCTCTTGAAGGCGCCGGGCACGAGCGACATGTTGGTGCCGTCGAACTTGATGTAGATGGCGGACTCCTGGGCTGCGCGGTCGTTCGGGCCGAACTCGATCGGACCGGCCATGACGCCGGAGTCGAACTTCATGGTTTCCAGCGCTTGCAGCACTTTTTCGCGGGTGGGCTGGGGACCGGCGGCCTTGAGCGCGTTGACCACCGCCATCGCCGGCGGCAGGCCATAAGGCATGTAGGTCTGCGGGTGGCCCGGCTTGGCGGCCAGGTCGGGGTAGGCCTGCTTGTACATGTCGTAGATCCAGGTCAGCTTGGCGCCGCCGGGCACGTCGGACAGCACTTCCTGGATGTAGACGTTCTTGAAGGCGTCCTTGTTGCCCACGTTCTCCACCAGCTGCTTCAGGTCTGCCGTGCCGTTCACCGCCAGCACGATGGGCTTGTTCCAGCCCAGCTCCTGCGCCTTCTTGATGATGAGCGCGGCGGGGCGGGCATAGGTGGTCAGCAGCAGCACGTCGGCATTGGCCGCGCGGATCTTCAGCATGGGCGCGGTGACGTCGGTGATGTTCGGGTTCACCGACTGGACTTGCAGCGTGGCGTCGCCCAGCTGCTTGATCTGGGCCTGCGCGGCCTCCAGGTTCCAGCCGCCGTAGGCGTCGTCATGGTTGATGTAGCCGATCTTCTTGGCCTTGAGCTGTTCGGCGGCGAACTGCACCATCGAGCCGCCCACCGCGTGCTGGGAGATGGAGAAGGCGCCATAGATGTACTTGGAGGGCGGATAGAGCGCGCCGTCGCCCGAGGCGTTGAGCATGACCAGCGGCACCTTTTCGCGCTCGATGTATTCGCGCGAGGCCACTACCGCGGCGGAGCAGGAGCCCCCGTTCAGCAGGAACACCTTGTCCTGCTCGTTCAGCTTCTTCACCGCGGCGACCAGGTCATTGGCGTTGCAGCGGTCGTCCTCGATCACCAGCTCGATCTGGCGGCCGTGCACGCCGCCTTCCTTGTTGACCTTGGCGTACCACATCTTGGCGGCGTTCAGCACGTCAAAGCCATACGCCATGCCGCTGCCGGACAAGGGCGCGAAGAGGCCGATCTTGATGGTCTTGTCGGTGATGCCCGGCTCCTGCTGCGCCTGCGCGCCCGTGCTCAGCGCCCATGCGCATAGCGCGGCGGCGGCTGCGTAGCGACTGCTTTTCTTCATCTTTGTCTCCCGTTTTCTTTGGTGCGCGCCTTTGTTTGTGGATGGCGCTTTGCTGCGTTGCCGGCCTGGCCGCCGGAATGCCTTACTGCATGCGGTAGCCGCCGTTGACGTCGATGACGCTGCCGGTGATGTAGCCGGCTTCCTCGGATGCCAGGAAGCGCACGGCGGCGGCCACCTCGTCCGCGGTGCCGATGCGGCCCAGCGGAATGGCTTGCGCGGCGGCAGCCAGCGCGCCGCTGCTGGTGACGGTGCTGCGCAGCATGTCGGTGTCGATGAGGCCCGGCGCGATGCCGTTGACCGTGACGCCCAGGTGGGCGGATTCGCGTGCCATGGCCTTGGTCAGGCCCAGCACCGCGGACTTGGCAGCGATGTACGAGGCGCTGGAGCGGTAGCCGCCCAGCTGCGCCGCGACAGAGGTGAACGTGACGATGCGGCCGTGCGCCAGCGGTGCGGCCTCGCGCCGGCGCAGGTAGGCGCGGCCGCACAGGAACACGCCGCGGGCGTTGACGGCGAAGCTGCGTTCCCAGATGTCCAGCGAGGTGTCCTTGATGAGCGGACGTTCGCCGTCTTCCTGGAACAGCAGCAGCCCAGCGGCGCTGACGAGCACGGCGATGGGGCCGTGCCGTGCTTCGATCTGCTCGAACGCGTTCTCGACCGAGCTCTCGTCGCTGACGTCGAAGGCATGCGAGGCGTGCGGCGCACCCAGCTCGTCGGCCACGCGGCGGGCGCGCCCGGCGTCGACGTCCGAGACCACGACGCGGAATCCGGCGCTGGCCAGTTCATGGCAGACGCGGGCGCCTATGCCGCCGCCGCCGCCCGTGACGAGCGCAAGGCGGGGAGCCGGACCCGTGCCGGCCGGCGTGGATACATTGGACATGCTGTCTCCTGGTAGCGTGCCGTCCGCCTAGGGTGGGACATGGCCGCTGGTTTGAATTTTTTGCGATTATGTATACATGGATGAGTGGCAGGTATAGGGGCTTACCCGGAGTTCTGCTTGATTTACATCGTGTTTTACGGAGATGTTCCGAAATTCAACGATGCATCTGGCACCCTATGTATTCTTCATGTATACAATGCGGCTATGGACACGCTATCTCAACACGTTACCGACACGCTGCGGGACTGGGTGCTGCACGGCAAGTTCAGCCCGGGCGCCCGCCTGGAAGAAATCCCGTTGGCGGAGAAGCTGGGGGTGTCGCGCACGCCGGTGCGCGCGGCGCTGGCGACGCTGGGCAACGAGGGCTTGCTGGAACATCTGCCCAAGCGCGGCTACACGGTGCGCGCTTATGACCTCGGCGAAATCGTGGCGGCCTATGAGGTGCGCGCGGCGCTGGAAGGGCTGGCCTGTCGCCAGGCAGCCCTGCGCGGGCTATCGAACGATGCCGTCGCGGTGCTGAAGAACTGCCTGGACGAAGGGGATAGGATCCTGGGCAAGGGCGTCTTGCTGGCCGAGGACCATCTGCCGTACCAGCAGGTGAACATCACGCTGCACAACGGCATCCTGGAAGCGGCGGGCAACCCCTGGGTGCGGCGCTTCGCGACGCAGGCGCAGGCCATCCCCTACGCCTCGGACCGGATCATCCTGTGGGAAGACCACGGGATCATCCTGCGATCGCATGACGACCATCACCGCATCGTCAGTGCGATCATCGCCCGCGACGGTGCGCGGGCCGAGGATCTGATGCGCGAACACGTGTATTACGCGGGCATCATCCTGAAGAACAACTACGAAAGGCTGGCGCAGGCGTACCGGGTGTAAGGCACGCCTGCGGTCCAGCCTCAGGCTGCGGCCGCGGGCGCATCGAGGCAGGGATTGAATTCGCCGGTGGCGGGGTCGCGCAGGTACAGCAGGCCGGTGGCCACGCCGAAGTAGGTGCCGTGCAATTCCAGCTCGCCCTTTTCCACGCGGCGGCGGATGGACGGGAAGGTCATCAGGTTGTTCAGGCTGTGCTCGACCACGGCCAGTTCCAGCCGCTTCAGGTTGGCCTGGCGGTCGCCGGTGCCGGGGCCCAGGCGTTCGGCCACGGGTTCGATCTGCGACATCCACTTGCCGATGAAATCGCCCTTGCTCAGGGGCTTGGCATCGTCGAAGAAGGAGCGGATGCCGCCGCAGGAAGCGTGGCCCAGCACCACGATGTGCTTGACGTTCAGGCCGTTGACCGCGAATTCGATCGCGGCGCTGGTGCCGTGGTACGAGGATTCCGAGTCGGGCTCACAGGGCGGGACCAGGTTCGCGACGTTGCGCACGACGAACATCTCGCCGGGGCCGGCGTCGAAGATGACTTCAGGCGACACGCGCGAATCGCAGCACCCGATGATCAGGATTTCCGGGTTTTGCCCCGATTCGGCCAGCTTTTGGTATCGGCTGCTTTCCGAAGGGAAACGGCCCCCCAGGAAAGATTGATAGCCTTCGGTGAGTCTTTTTGGAAACATGATCTTTTCTTCCTCGTAGCTGAAGCCAGGCGTGCTGGCGCGTCGGCGCACGCAACAAGGGGCTTCGTGTGGAAGCCCCTTTTATTGAGTCGACAAGCTGAATTTTCCCATACTTGACCTTGCGCCATGCTGTCTAAACCCTGAGGTAATCAGGGTTTTTTCTGGCTGGCGGGCGGTAATGGGCGCTTAGCGGGCGCCTAGCGGGCGTCGACGTCCAGCGCGGTGACGCGGGTGAATTGCAGCGGCGTGACGGCCCGGATCTGCTTGATCTGGCCGGGCGCCAGGGGGCCGACGACGTCGTCGCGCACCCGGCCGACCTCGCGGTTCTGCGCGTCGTACAGCACGAAGGTCAGCATGGCGCTGTTGATGTGCCGCGCCGATTGGTTGGATAGCAGCCCGGTGATGGCCGACACGTTCTGGTTGACGTCGCGCACGGCCTGGACGTTGCCCAGCGTGACGCCGTAGACCAGGCTCTGCGCGCCGGCGGCGCCGGACAGGCCGGCGAGCAGCGCGAACCAAGCAAGGGCAAGTCTCATCATGGTCTCCTGTGCAGCCGCGGAGTCGGGCGCCGTTTGGGCCCGCAGGGCGGTCATTGCCTCCTCTACGTCTGGGGGCATGCTTATCTCACACCTTTCCCGTCCTGTACACAACGGGGCAAAGGGATGAATGGGTAACAGGGTGCTTGGATTGGTCGCAAATTCGCCTGCGTGGATGGCGTGTCCAAGGGCGAAGACGCCCGCGGCTTCAGGGGCATGTAAGGCCTTGGCGATTCTTGACTTTCCATACTCTTGCGCAGGGTCCGGGATTGTTCGATCATGACCGGGCCGGCGATTGGGCCGGCGGATCGTGCGGCCCGCCTTTGCGACTGAATCCAGGCGCGCGGGCGCCAAGGGAGGAACCCATGCTTTCCCGTACCAGCCAGTTGGCCTCGGCCTTTCTGTTGACCGCTTGTTTCGCCGGCGCAGCCCTTGCCCAGACGCCCGCGGCTCCCGCCACCGCCAAGACGCCCACGCCGCAGCAGCAGCGCATGGCCGACTGCAACAAGTCCGCGGAAGGCAAGAAGGGCGACGACCGCAAGACCTATATGAGCAGCTGCCTGAAGGGCGAAACCGCCGCGCCCGCCAAGGAACTCACGCCGCAGCAGCAGAAGATGAAGGACTGCAACGCCAAGGCCACCTCGCAGCAACTGACCGGCGACAAGCGCAAGACCTTCATGAGCACCTGCCTGAAAGGCTAGTGCCGGCGCAGCGCGTCATCTCGCGAAAAAAATCGCCAGCCTGTGAAACCGGCTGGCGATTTTTTTGGCATGAAGCGCGGCTCAGCCGCCGGAACGTCCCGGCCCCTGCAAGCGCCCCAGCACGCTTTCCAGCGCCAGCCCGACCGCCAGCACTTCGCGGTCCGCGCCCGGCAAGCCGTCGACTTCCAATCCCACCGGCAGCCCGTCCGCGGACAGGCCTGCGGGCAGGCTCAGCCCCGGCAAGCCGGCATTGCTGCCGGGATCGACGTTGTGCGCCAGGCGGCCGAAGCTCTCGAAGCTGCTGGCCTCGGGCGTGGCCGCCATCGGCTGGATCGGAACGGTGGGAAACAGCAGGCCGTCCAGCGCATGGTCCTGGAATGCGCGGCGGTACACGCCGATGAGTTCGTCGCGGTGCGTCGCCATGGCGCGTTCATAAAGCGGCTGCAGCGGCAGCACTTCGCCCGTGGGTAGAGGCAGCACGCCAGGCACGATCAGGCCGTCGAAGATCCCTTTGACGTCCGGGCTGGAGATCTGCGCCACCACCTGTTCAAAACTGAGTCCGGTGCGGTAGCGGCTGAGATAGTCCGTCAGGTCGCTCTTCTGTTCGTACAGGCAGACCGGCATGCCGACCGCGGCGTTGCTGGCTTCCAACCCTGGCATGTCCAGCTCCACCAGTTGCACGCCGGCCGCGCGCAGCTTGGCCAGCGCGGCATCCATGACGGCCTGTACCTGCGGGTCCAGATCCTTCCAGAAGTAGTCGCACAGGCCCAGGCGCATGCCTGTAAGCGGCAGGGCGGACAAGGGCTGGCGGTCGCCCGTCAGCACCGCGTCCAGCAGCACGATGTCGTCCATGCTGTTGGCAATGGGTCCCGGCGTGTCGCGGGTATGCGAGATCGGCGTGATGCCCGCGCCGTCGTAACGGCCCACCGAAGGGCGAAAGCCCACCGCGCCGTTCACCGCCGCCGGCAGGCGTACCGAGGCGCCCGTGTCCGTGCCCAATGCGGCCGGCGTCAGGCGCGCGCCGACCGCCGCGCCGCTGCCCGAGGACGAGCCGCCGGCGATCAGGCGGGCGTCGTAGGCGTTGCGCGTGCCCTCGCCATGGGGGCCCGGGAAGGCGATGTTGTAGCCCGACACGCCGAACGCCAGTTCGTGCATATTGGTCTTGCCCACGATGACGGCGCCCGCTTCGCGCAGGCGGCGCACCACCGGCGCGTCCTCGGCCGGACGGAAATTCTTCAATGCAGGCGTGCCCGCCGTGTTGGGCAGGCCGGCGACGTGGATGTTGTCCTTGATGGCGATGGGTACGCCGGCCAGCGGCAGCGCGGCCTGGTCTTCCTGGCCACGGGCCGCGTCGCGGGCGCGGGCCTGGGCCAGCGCGCCCTCGCGGTCCACGGTGATGAAGGCGTTGAGATCCTCGCGGGCCGCGATGCGGTCCAGGCAGGCCTGGGTCAGCGCGAGGCTGGTGAGACCGCCCTGCCGGATCAGCGCAGCGGCCTCGGTGACGGTCAGGTTCGCCGCGGACGCGGCGGACAACGGCTGTTTGGACGTATCGGACATGGCGCTTCCTTACCTGTGCGGGATTCTGTCGAACCCGTACCTATACAGGGGGAAGCGGGCCCTGTCGAGCAGGTCCCGCCGCCGCTCCAGGAATCAGCCCGGCTTCCTCACCACGATGGTCGCCGTGTCGCTGGTGAAGGATGCATCGTCCTGCACCTCGAAGTGCGCGCGCACCACGTCCGGCGCGATGCCGAACATGTGGCGCAGCGCCGCCACCAGCGTGTCCGGGGTGCGCATGCGCGTAACCCAGGACTGGAACTCCAGCGGCAGGCGGCGCGGCGTCAGGCCCTGCAGCGTGAAGCCGGCCTCGGTCAGCATGCGGGTCCACTCGGCGACCGAGTAGTCGCGCACGTGCGAGGTGTCGCGCAGCACTTCGATGGTCTGCAGCCAGGTGTCCAAAAGCGGCTCGCCCGGCGACACCACGTCGGCGAACACGGCGATGCCGCCCGGCTTCAGGACGCGGAAGGCTTCGCGCAGGCCGCGTCCGGCGTCTTGCCAGTGGTGGGTGGAATAGCGCGACATCACCAGGTCGAACTCGCCGTCGGCGAAGGGCAGGTATTCCGCCTTGCCCTGCCGGGTGGCCAGATTGGCCAGTCCGCGCTTGGCGGCCTCGCCGGCGACCACGTCCAGCATCTGCTGCGACAGGTCGTAGGCGGTGACGTGTTTGACCTGCGGCGCCACGTGAAAGCTCACGTGGCCGCCGCCACAGCCCAGGTCCAGCAGCCGGGCTTCGGGGTGCTGCACGGCGATGCCGGCCATCTGCAGCAGGTCTTCGCCCTGGGCGTGTACGGCGCTGGTCAGATAGGCGGTCGCGCGCGGGCTGAATTGGCGGTCGACGGCGGCGTCATGGGTACTGGCGGTCATGGGAATCCTTGGGTGGCTGGGGCCGGTACGGGGGGCGGAAAGCGTTGGGAAGCGGCGGCCCAGGCGCTAAGATAGGCGGCTACCCATACACGTACAAGTCCATTGCTCATCCTGGTATGACTACTTCCCCCCAGACCGGCGCCGCTGGTCACGAAGGATCCCCCCTGCGCCGCCAGGCGCTGGGCGAATTCGTGCGCAGCGCCCGCTCCCGCATCACGCCCCAGATGGCCGGCCTGCCCGACGGCATGCGCCGCCGCACTCCCGGGCTGCGGCGCGAGGAAGTCGCCCAGCTTTGCGGCATCAGCGTCACCTGGTACACCTGGATCGAACAGGGGCGGGAAGTGTCGGTATCGCCTTCGGTCTGGTCGCGCATCGCGGGCGTGCTGCAACTGGCCCGCGCCGAACGCGCCTACCTGTTCGACCTGGCCGACTGTGCCGATCCGCAGCACGGCCGCGACGACGCCGGCGCGCCGGGACCGTTGCAGGAATGCGTGAACGCGGTCAACGCTCCGGCTTATGTGCTGGACCGGGCCTGGAACGTGCTGGCCTACAACGAGCCGCTGCGCGACCTGTTCGACAACTGGCCGGTGCGCGATGCCGAACCGAATCTGCTGCGCTACATCTTCCTGGACCCCGCCGCGCGCGAGCTGGTGGTGGACTGGGACCAGCGCGCCCGCCGCGTGGTGGCGGAGTTCCGCGCTGACGCGGGCGCGCACCTGGACGAGCCGGCCGTGCTGGCGCTCTTGGACAGCCTGAACCGGCAAAGCCCGGTGTTCGCCCACTGGTGGACGCGCCACGCGGTGGTGGAACGCGAAGGCGGCCTGCGCGAATTCCAGCATCCGGTCCGCGGCAAGCTGGCCTACCAGCAGATCACGTTCCGGCTGGCGACGCATCCGGATTTGAAGCTGGTGATGCTGTTGGGCGGGGGCGCGTAGCCTGTCAGCCAGTCAGGCCGCGTTTACTTCACCAGGCCGTTTGCCGTCAGATAGCGGATCAGGAATTCCCCGTGGCCTTCGATGTCGCGGCGAATTTCGCGCACCACGGCTTCCGTATCGCCAGTTTCCAGGCCCGCAATGATGCCCTCATGCGGATGCCCGTCAGGCAGGACCGGGAAGGGCGGGGTGTACAGATACGACAGATACGACGCCGTCTGCACCCACAGGTTTTCGATCATGAACAGTAGGTGAGGCATCTGCGCCGCGGCGTACAGCGCGAAGTGGAAATCGAAATTGCGCGCCAGCACGGGAGCCATGAGCTGCTGTTGGCGGCTTGCCATCAGGCTGGCGTGTATGCCCCGCAACTCGGCGATCAGCGCCGGCGTGGCGTGAGGGACCGCGCGGCGCGCCGCAAAGCATTCAAGTTCCAGGCGGATGCTGCGCAGCTCCTGCAGTTGCGCCACGGTCAGTTCGGGTACCTTGACCGACTTGCCGGGGCTGAGCGTCAGCGCCCGCTCCGAGACGAGCTGCAGCAGCGCTTCGCGCACGGGAGTCTGGCTGACGCCCAGGGTGTCGGTGATGGAGCGCAGGGTGATGGTGTCGCCGGGGCGCAACTCGCCCATCATGATCTTCTGCTTGATTTCACGATAAATGCGGGCGGTCATGTTTTCCCGCTGCATCGGCGCCAAATTGATCGTCATCCTGTGTTCCTGGTCGGCCGGGCCGCGAAGTTCTGTGCGAGGTCACCCGCGCAGCCCGATTCTACCGTCCCCGTTCAGCGGCTTTACATTTTATAAAAAATAAAATTATTGACCGTGGAGTTTCGTCTGGCCTATATTTTATAAAATATAAAAGGAGATGAAATGTCCGCGCTACACCCCCTGGCCGCGCCCGGCCTGACCCAACAAGGCACCGTGGCCCACTTGATTGCAAGGGCCCTGATCCGCCATGGCGTGACGCATGTATTCGGCCAAAGCCTGCCCAGCATGCTGCATTTGGCCTGCGAGGAATTGGGCCTGACCCAGGTCGCCTATCGCAGCGAGAATGCGGGCGGCTACATGGCCGACGCTTACGCCCGCATTACCGGCAAGCCCGCTATCGTCACGGCCCAGAACGGCCCGGCGGCCACCCTGCTGGTGCCACCGCTAGCCGAAGCGCTCAAAGTGTCGATTCCGGTGATTGCACTGGTGCAGGACGTCAATCGCGATCAGACCGACAAGAACGCCTTCCAGGAGTTCGACCATATCGGTTTGTTCTCGTCTTGCACCAAATGGGTACGCCGCGTGACCGAGGCGTCGCGGGTCGAGGACTACGTGGACCAGGCTTTTGCCATCGCCTGCTCGGGCCGGCCGGGTCCGGTCGCGCTGATGCTGCCGGCCGACTTGCTCAACGAAGCCGCGGCTGCCACGCAGCGCCAGGCGAACCTGGGCCGCTTCCCCTTGGATCGCAATGTCGCCGCCGATGAGGCGATCCAGGCCGCCGCCGACCTGCTGGCCGGGGCGCAGCGGCCGGTGGTCATCGCCGGCGGCGGCGTGCATGTTTCCGGCGCCTGCCAGGCCCTGGCCGCGTTGCAGGAATCCGCGCACTTGCCGGTGGGTACGACCGTGATGGGCAAGGGCGGCGTCGACGAGCGGCATCCGCTTTCCCTGGGCGTGGTCGGGTACTTCATGGGCCCTAACGGCGCCAGCCGCGACTTGCGTCCGTTGATCGCGGACGCCGACGTGGTGCTGCTGGTGGGTTCGCGCACCAACCAGAACGCCACCGACTCGTGGAAGCTCTATCCCAAGAACGCCCGCTACATCCATATCGATGTGGACGGCGCCGAGATCGGCCGCAACTACGAAGCCTTGCGCCTGGCAGGTGACGCGCGGGAAACCCTCCTGGCCTTGCAACGCGCGCTTGCCAGCCGCGATTTGTCGGCAGCGCAATCGCGCCGCGCAGGACTCGAGGCCGCCATTCAGGCGGGCCGCGCCTCTTCGTGGGAGGCGTCGCGCGCGGTCCGCCTGTCGGACCAGCAGCCGATCCGCCCCGAACGCCTGCTGGAGGAAATCCGGCAGGATGTGGACCAGGACACGATTGTGGTCGCGGATGCCAGCTATTCGTCGATCTGGATCGCCAACTACCTGACCTCGCTGGCGCCGGGCATGCGCTTCCTGACGCCGCGAGGCCTGGCCGGCTTGGGCTGGGGCTTTCCGATGGCGATGGGCGCCAAGGTGGCGCGGCCGGACGCGCATGTGGTCTGCGTGGTGGGCGACGGCGGCTTCGGCCACGTCTGGTCGGAGCTGGAAACCGCAAGGCGCATGGGCATCAAGGTGACGTTGGTGGTGATCAACAACGGCATCCTGGGCTTCCAGAAGCACGCCGAGAACGTGAAATTCGGCGCCCATACTTCCGCCGTGCATTTCCATCCCGTGGATCACGCCGCGGTCGCGCGGGCGGCAGGCTGCCTGGGCGTGCGCGTCGAGGCGCCGTCCGATCTGGCGGGCGCGCTGCGAGAGGCTCGCCGTGCGGAACTGACCACCTTGATCGAGGTCATGTGCGACGAAAACGCGTTTCCTCCCATCACCTTCTTCACGGCGGGGCAGGCATGAAAAAAGATCCGAGCAAAGTGGCGCTGGTGACAGGCGCGGGACGCGGCATCGGCCTGGAGGCCGCGCGTCAACTGCTAGCCAAGGACTACCGCGTCATCGCGGTCAGCCGCGAAGGCGTCGACCCGCAAAAATTGGGAGGCCCCTCCGCCCGGCTGCGCACCGAGCGCGCCGATGTCACGGACTACGCCGCCATGCAGGCGCTGCTTGATAGCGCGCGCGCGGCCTGGGGGCCGGTGTCGGTGCTGATGAACAACGCCGGCATTTCGCCCAAGCAGGCCAACGGCAATTCCTCGGGCATCCTGGACATCAGTACCGAGGAGTGGGAATCCGTGTTGCAGGTCAATCTCACGTCCATCCTGCGGCTGTGCCAGATGGTGCTGCCCGCCATGCGAGATCAGGAGTGGGGGCGCATCGTCAACGTATCCTCGCTGGCCGGCCGGGCCAAATCGCTGGTGGCGGGCGGCAGCTACATGGCGTCCAAGGCGGGCGTGCTGGGCCTGACCCGCGCGATCGCCGCGGAAATGGGGCCGCACGGTATCACCGCCAATGCGATCACGCCGGGGCGCATTCTGACCGAGATGGCGCAGCAGGCCGCGCCCTCGGTGAACGAGAGCTACGCGGCGCAGATCCCTGTGCGCCGCCTGGGCACTCCCGAGGAGGTGGCCGCAGCCATGGTTTTCCTGGCCGCGGAAGAGGCCGGATTCATCAACGGCGCCATCCTCGACATCAATGGCGGCTTCTACATGCCGTGAGCAGGCAGCCGCACGCACAAAAAACCAACAGGAGACAAGCATGAAAGGAGCAACATTGCTGGCGGCGGTTGCCGCCGCCGCTGCGCTGTGCGCGGCAGCGGCGCCGGCCCAGGCATGGCCGGACAAGGAAGTCACGCTGACCGTCAACTACGGGGCAGGCGGCAACACCGACGTCGCCAGCCGCGAGTTGGCGCGCGCGATGGAAGCGGACCTGGGCCGCTCTGTGGTGGTCTTCAACCGGCCTGGGGCGCTGGGCACCATCGGCCCGGCCTACGTGGCCAAGCAGCCGGCCGACGGCTACAACGTGGGCGTGGTGACGTTGTCGTCCATCGCCATCATGCCGCACCTGATGACGATTTCCTACGCTGCCCGCGATTTCGACTTCGTCGCGGCTTACGGCCGCTACCATTACGGCGTGGTGGTGCGGGCGGATTCCCCGTACAAGAGCGTTGCGGATCTGGTTGCGGCGGCCAAGCAAGGCCCGGGCATATTCTTCGGTGCGCCGTCCGCGCCAAACAATCTGGCCATGTTCGACCTGGGGCGGGTCACAGGCGCCAAGTTCGAGCAGGTGTCGTACAAGTCCGGTAGCGAGACCGTCTCGGCCCTATTGGGCAAACAGGTCGACGTCATCGTCCAGAACCCCTCGGACGTGACCAGCTACATCCAGTCGGGCCGCCTGCGCCTGCTGGCGTCCGCGAGCCCGATCCGCTGGCCCGAATTTCCCGACGTGCCCACCTTGAAAGAGGCCGGTTATGACGTCGAGATCGATTCCTGGCTGGGCCTCGCGGTGCCCAAGGGCACGCCAGAGTCCGTGCGGACGCGGCTGGAACAGTCGGCAAAAACGGCCGTCGCCTCCGACCGTCTGCAGCAGACCTATAAGCAGCTGGGCGTGGATCCAGTTTGGCTGTCCGGGCAGGACTACGCCAAGATGGTCGGCACCACCTACGAGCAGATGGGGCGGGCCATCAAGGCGGCGAACCTGCCGCGCATGACCAACTGAGTGGCCTGCGCTGCCGCTGCTCAAAGCTTGAACAAGCTGTCCTGCATGCCTGCGTCGACCAGTCCCTGCAGCAGCTTCTTCACCGGCGCCGGCAGCGCCACCGATGCCAGTTCATCCGCCGGCACCCAGCGCTCGGGTCTTGCGGACTCGCGCAGGCCGGCCCCGCGCACCGGCACCAGCCAGGGCCGGATGTGCAGGCGGTAGTGCGTGAAGGTGTGGGCGAAGGCGGCCAGCTCGAAGCGCTGTTCGGGCTCCAGCCCCAACGCGCGCGAGGCGCTGTCCGGGTCTTGCGATACATCGAATTCGGGCAGGCTCCACAGTCCGCCCCAGATGCCGGGTTCGGGCCGTTGCTGCAGCAGGAAGGCGCCTTCGTGCCGCAGGACCAGCATACAGGTCTCGCGTTCGGGGATCGCCTTGCGCGCTTTCGGCGTGGGCAGTTCGGCCTGGCGGCCTTCGCGCTTGGCCACGCAGCTTTCCGCGACGGGGCAGGACTCGCAGGCGGGCTTGCCGCGCGTGCATAGCGTGGCGCCCAGGTCCATCAGTCCCTGCGTGTAGGCGGCCATGTCCAGGCCGGGCGCGGCCTCGACCTGCGCATCCGCCAAGGCCCACAGCTTCTGTTCGACTTCGCGTTTGGTCGGATCGCCGGCGATGCCGAAGTGCCGCGTGAACACGCGCTTGACGTTGCCGTCCAGGATGGGCGAGCGCTCGCCGTAGGCGAAGGCGGCGATGGCCGCGGCGGTGGAGCGGCCGATGCCGGGCAGCGTGGCGATGGCTTCAGCCGTGGGCGGGAAGCGCCCGCCCCAGTCGCGCGCGATCTCTTGCGCGCAGCGGTGCAGGTTGCGCGCGCGGGCGTAGTAGCCCAGCCCGGCCCAGTAAGGCATCACGTCTTCCTGCGCCGCGGCGGCCAGCGCGGCCACGTCCGGGAAGCGCTGCAGGAAGCGCTCGTAGTACGGGATGACCGTCGCCACCTGCGTCTGCTGCAGCATGATCTCCGAGAGCCAGATGCGGTAAGGGTCCCGGGTGTTTTGCCAGGGAAGATCGTGGCGGCCGTGGCGGCGCTGCCAGTCGACGATACGAGGGGCGAAGTCCATGGCGGCAATTATCGCATCGCCCTATTGCCGGGGGTGGGGCGACCGGTTACAACCAGTGGAAACAGAAGCGCGCCAGCGCCCGCAATTCACGTCCCTTGCTCGCCCGCGTGCGCTTCAAGAGGGTGTCGCGTAAGCCGGCCGGGGTTCCTGGATCCCTTGGAGTAGACATGAACGCTCCTCTTACGCCTGCCTTGCGTGCCGCGCTCGAATCCGTCCAGCTGGACGACAAGTACACCCTGGAATCCGGGCGCGCCTGGATGAGCGGCATCCACGCCCTGGTCCGCCTGCCCATGATGCAGCGCGTGCGCGATGCGCGCGCCGGACTGAACACGGCGGGCTTCGTGTCCGGCTACCGCGGGTCTCCGCTGGGCGGCGTGGACCAGAACATGTGGAAGGCGGCCAAGTACCTGAAGGCCCACCACGTCGAGTTCCAGCCCGGCATCAACGAGGACCTGGCCGCCACCGCGGTGTGGGGCTCGCAGCAGGTCAACCTGTTCCCGGGCGCCAAGTATGACGGCGTGTTCGGCATGTGGTACGGCAAGGGGCCCGGCGTGGACCGCTGCGGCGACGTCTTCAAGCACGCCAATGCCGCCGGCACCTCGCGCCACGGCGGCGTGCTGGTGGTGGCCGGTGATGACCACCCCGCCAAGTCCTCGACCCTGCCGCACCAGAGCGACCACATCCTCAAGGCCTGCATGATTCCCGCGCTGTTTCCGTCCAGCGTGCAGGAAGTGCTGGACTACGGGCTGCATGGCTGGGCGATGAGCCGCTACGCGGGCGTCTGGGTGGGCATGAAGTGCATCACCGACATCGTCGAAGTCTCGGCGTCGGTGGACGTGGATCCGCACCGCGTGCAGATCCTGCTGCCGCAGGACTTCCAGCTGCCGGCCGACGGCCTGAACATCCGGCTGCCCGACACGCCGCTGCAGCAGGAGGCCCGCCTGCTGGACTACAAGCTCTATGCCGCGTTGGCCTATGCCCGCGCCAACCAGCTCAACCGCGAACTCTGGAAGGTGCCGCAGCGCGATGCGCGCTTCGGCATCATGACCTCGGGCAAGGCCTACCTGGACACGCGCCAGGCGCTGTCCGACCTGGGGCTGTCCGAGGCCGTATGCCAGCGCATCGGCCTGCGCCTGTTCAAGGTGGGCATGGTCTGGCCGCTGGAGTCCACCGGCATGCAGCGCTTCGCCGAGGGCCTGGACGAGATCCTGGTGGTCGAGGAAAAGCGCCAGGTGCTGGAGTACCAGCTGAAGGAGGAACTGTTCAGCTGGATCGGCAGCGGCAAGAAGATTCCGCGCGTGGTCGGCAAGTTCGACGACAAGGATGGCGGCGAATGGTCGGTGCCGCAAGGCAACTGGCTGCTGCCAGCGCACTACGAGTTCTCGCCCGCCATGGTCGCGCGCGCCATCGCCGCGCGCCTGCTGCGCTTCGAATTGCCCAAGGACGTGCGCGCCGGCATCGAGGCGCGCCTGGCCTTCATCAGCGGCCGCGAACAGGCGCTGGCGCGCCCGCGTGTGGTCGAAGAGCGCAAGCCCTGGTTCTGTTCGGGCTGTCCGCACAACACCTCGACCCGCCTGCCGGAAGGCTCGCGCGGGATGGCCGGCATAGGTTGCCATTACATGGTCAGGTGGATGGACCGCAGCACTGATGTCTACACGCAGATGGGCGGCGAGGGCGTGCCCTGGGTGGGGCAGGCGCCGTTCACCGAGGAAAAGCACGTGTTCGCCAACCTGGGCGACGGCACTTACTTCCATTCGGGCCTCCTGGCGATACGCGCGGCGGTGGCGGCCAAGGTGCCGATTACCTACAAGATCCTGTTCAACGATGCCGTGGCGATGACCGGCGGACAGCCGGTGGACGGCCCCTTGAGCGTGCCGATGATCAGCCGCCAGATGGAGGCCGAGGGCGTCAAGAAGATCATCGTGGTCACGGACGATCCCGAAAAGTACAAACGCATCGAAGGGCTGGCGCCGGGCGTGCCGGTCAGGCACCGCGACGAGCTGGACGCCGTGATGCGCGAACTGCGCGAGCATCCCGCGGTATCGGTGCTGATCTATGACCAGACCTGCGCCACCGAGAAGCGCCGCCGCCGCAAGCGCAACGCCTACCCCGATCCGGCCCGCCGCGTGCTCATCAACGAACGCGTGTGCGAAGGCTGCGGCGACTGTTCGCAGAAATCGCACTGCCTGTCGGTGGAACCCTTGGACACCGAGTTCGGCCGCAAGCGCACGATCAACCAGTCCAGCTGCAACAAGGATTTCTCCTGTCTGAAGGGCTTTTGCCCCAGCTTCGTGACGGTGGAAGGCGGCAAGCTCAAGAAGCCGGGCGCGCTGGCGCAGGACGGCGTCATCGACGACGATGTGCCGCATCCGGCCGCGCGCGAACTGCATCAGCCCTACGGCGTTTTCATCGTCGGCGTGGGCGGCACGGGCGTGGTCACCATCGGCCAGTTGCTGGGCATGGCGGCGCACCTGGAAGGCAAGGGCTGCTCGGTGCTGGACATGGCGGGTCTGGCGCAGAAGGGCGGCGCGGTGTATTCGCACGTGGTGCTGGCGCAAACGCCGGACCGCCTGCTGAACACGCGGGTCGCCATGGGCGAGGCCGACCTGCTGCTGGCCGGCGACCTGGTCGTGGCCACCAGCGCGGAATCCATGGCGCGGCTGAATCCGGACCGTTCGCGCGTCCTGCTCAACAGCGACACCGCGCCGACCGCGGCCTTCGTCAGCAATCCGGACTGGACGCTGCCGGGCGCCAACCTGACCGCCGACCTGGCGGCCGCTTGCGGCAAGGAGCACCTGGCCACCGTCGACGCCGTAGCGCTGGCCGTGGGCCTGCTGGGCGACGCGATCTATTCCAATCCGCTGATGATGGGCTATGCCTACCAGAAGGGCTGGATTCCGCTGTCGCAGGAGGCGCTCCTGCGCGCCATCGAACTGAACGGCCAGCAGGTGCAGAACAACCTCACTGCCTTCGCCTGGGGCCGCCGCGCCGCGCACGACCTGGCGGACGTGAAGCGCCTGATCGCCAACGGCGCGCCATCGCAGCCCGAGGGCATCATCGAACTCAAGCGCCCGCGCGCCGCCAGTCCGGTTCTGGAACTGAAGAAGCCCGCCGGTGAGCTGGAGCGATTGGTGGCGGTGCGCAAGACGTTCCTGACAGACTATCAGGACGCGGCCTACGCCAGGCAATACACGGAGCTGGTGGACAAGGTGGCGCGCGCCGAGCGCGAGGCCACCGGGACCAACCGCCTGGCGCTGGCGGTGGCGCGCTACTACTTCAAGCTGATGGCCTACAAGGACGAGTACGAGGTGGCGCGCCTGTACTCGGACGGCGAGTTCCTCAAGCGCGTGCAGGCGCAGTTCGAAGGCGACTGGAAGCTGCACTTCCATCTGGCGCCGCCGCTGTTTGCGCGCAAGGATAAGGACGGCCATCTGATCAAGCGCAGCTATGGGCCGGGGATGTTGCGGGTCTTCGGTTTGTTGGCGCGGATGCGGAAGTTGCGGGGATCAAGGCTGGACCTGTTCGGCTACACCGCCGAGCGCCGCGCCGAACGCGAACTGATCCGCGAGTACCGGGAGACCTTGAGCGCGATCCTGTCGAAACTGAATCGCGGGAATCTGGAGCGGGCAGTGGCGTTGGCGAGTTTGCCCGAGGAGATACGGGGGTATGGGCATGTGAAGGAGGCGGCGATGGCGAAGGTGGCTTTGCGGAGGGAGGAGTTGTTGAAGGGGTTTAGTGCGAGTGTGGTTTCTATTGGTGGGGCTCGGGTGGCTTGATGTTGCTGGCTATTGCGGTTGGTGCAGGTTCTTGAGGCGCCTGTCGCGTCGGCGGCCTGCGGGGCGCGGGGCAACGATTGCGGTCCGGAGCCTTCGCTCCGGACTACCCCTTCGTCATCTTCGTCCAGGCCTTCGGCCTTCCCTTCAGATTCCCTCGGGCTTATCGACGCCCCGCGCCCCGCAGGCCGCCGACGCGACAGGC
>NZ_MTLG01000019.1 GCF_002192695.1 Achromobacter xylosoxidans | reverse complement strand
AGTGTTCGCGCTGACGTGGAAAGAACACGTGCTTCCACGTGTCGCCGCCGGTGTTGCCACCGTCGAAAACGACCATTTCGTAGTCGTCAATGTCGGTGTCGGCCAGATCGGCGCTGGCGATATGGCGCATGTGCAGCGTGCCACTCAAGCGCTCGAATACCAAGATCTGGCCGATGGCGTCGTCCTGGCCCATGGCGTTGACGCAGGCTCCAAGCTGATGCTCGAAGTCGCGTGCGGGCGAGATGAGGTCGGGGAACATAAAGTGCTCCTATGAAATTGGACCAACCCGGCTCCTAGAAAGGAGACGGGCTGGCATGGAGGGCAAAGAGGAAGGTGGGCTCGTGGTGTGTTTGCTAGGACTCGGCCAGCGGCAAGCCCGGCAACACGGGCGCGTCGGCGTCGAGGATGAGGATGCGCACATCGGCCTGGCCAGCCAGTTCCAGGATGTTCGCGAGGTCGTCTGGCATGCCCTTGCTGCGGTGCTCCTGCCGAAGCTGCTCGGCGGTGATGCCATCGGCGTGCTCCAGGTTCTGGTCCGTCCAGGGCGTTGAGATCAGCTTGACGCCGATCGCCGGGCTGTACGGAACCCGAAAGGCGATGAACAAAAAGGCCTCCGGCGTGGCGAGGTCCGCCAGATTGGCGAGGTACTGGCCGGTTTCCTGGCTGATGTGCGCGCTGCTGATTTCCCAGCAGCGGCTGTAGTAGCCGGTCTCGAAACTCAGGCGCTGCACGATTTCCCGCGCGGCCTCGACCGAATAGCTGTCACCGACGTGGATCAGGCGACCGTCGAAGTCCTCGCCATGAATGGCATAGACCACGGCACCGATCACGCCTTCGCCGTTAACGCCCTCATCGGCATCGCATTCGGCCAGCACCTCGGCGCTTATAGGTTCAGAGCCGTTCGTGACCACCGCGAAATCGCTGGTGACGATGCAGGAAGATGAAATCAGTTCCTGGT
This sequence comes from Achromobacter xylosoxidans, assembly GCF_002192695.1. Taxonomy (GTDB): domain Bacteria; phylum Pseudomonadota; class Gammaproteobacteria; order Burkholderiales; family Burkholderiaceae_B; genus Achromobacter; species Achromobacter xylosoxidans_C. The sequence continues at coordinate 78 of NZ_MTLG01000019.1, read as the reverse complement.
CGGAAAGATGTTGCTGGCTCGGGTGGATATTTCGCCAGACATGCGGGCTTCCGTCCTCGTAGCTGATGGACAGCGTGC
>NZ_MTLG01000018.1 GCF_002192695.1 Achromobacter xylosoxidans | reverse complement strand
GCGGGCTTCCGTCCTCGTAGCTGATGGACAGCGTGCGGACGATTTTCAGATTCCAGTAGCCGCGGACAAAGGGATTGGGATTTTGGGACATGGGATTTCTCCAGATTGAATAATGGAGCCAATCCCCGCCACCGGGAATTGGACCCCGGTGGGTTGAAAGTGAGAAAAGCGTCAGGCAGCACTGATTGATGGCCTTGGGCCAATCAGCGCTGGGTACGGAAGGAAAATCGAGGGACATGGCCGCGTAGGCGCATGTCCCTCACGGGCAGTGAACGAAGAGGTGGAGATGTGCCGGAAACCGGCTCACCAGCCGTTGTAGTTCACCAGGAGGTCGGCGATGACCTTGCGGCGTTGCAGATCGAGACCGTCGAAGTCCGACAGTCCGTTGAAGTGGCAGCGCTTGAGCATGGCACCGCCCTCGCGCGCGTTG
>NZ_MTLG01000017.1 GCF_002192695.1 Achromobacter xylosoxidans | reverse complement strand
TTCTACAACGCGCGCGAGGGCGGTGCCATGCTCAAGCGCTGCCACTTCGACGGGCTGTCGGACTTCGACGGCCTCGATCTGCAACGCCGCAAGGTCATCGCCGACTTGATGGTGAACTACAGCGGCTGGTGAGCCCGTTTCGGGCACACCCCCGTCTTTTCGTTCCCCACGAGGGACATGCGCCCACACGGCCATGTCCCTCGATTTCCTTTCCGTAGCCCAGCGTAAAGCGGCTGAATCAAAGCCAACGATCAGCGCCGACTGACGAATTTTCCCTTTTCAACCCACCGGGTCCAATTCCCGGTGGCGGGAATTGGCTCCATTATTCAATCTGGAGCGTTCCCATGTCTCAGAATCCCAATCCCTTTGTTCGCGGCTACTGGAACTTGAAAATCGTCCGCACGCTGTCCATCAGCTACGAGGACGGAAGCCCGC
>NZ_MTLG01000016.1 GCF_002192695.1 Achromobacter xylosoxidans | reverse complement strand
CGAGCTGGGACCAGCCGCCTCTTTCGAGGGCACGTTGAGCCGCGGCATGGCTGCGGAAGTACTCACGAGATTCCCGCGAGACGGGACCTTCGGTATCGCGCGTGCCGATGTAGTGGCCGGCGGCGCTGTGCAGGACTTCGAGCGGCAGGAACTTGCCGCAGTAGGTCAAGGCCAATTGACCGAATCGGCCGAAAGAGGCTTGCTGGGACATGGATGGGCTCCTTGGAAAAGCGGGGCCCTGTCCCTCACGGGATGGCAGCTCCCGCACGCGGTTGAAAAAAAGCATCAGCGTCTTGGGGACGCGCGTCCGCGCAATGGATGCGATGCGGACTGGTGGGTTGCGCGGAGAGAACCCCGCGGCAGCCTGAAACCCTGGCTGCTGGCATGTGCTGACGAATCAGCGAACATGCGGACAGCTTCGTGAGGGTGCCGCGCCACGTCAGTTGGAAATCGGCATCTGGTCCAGCCCCGATTGATGTGCGCAGGGACAAAGAAAAGCCCCGCAACGAGTGCGGGGCGGTCATGACGGTGCGGTGAGGCTGGATCAGCGGGGCTTGTCGCCCAGGACATGCTGCTTCCAGATGGCGAATGCCTCGTCCGCTGGCAGCTCGGCCAGGATGACGATGGGCTGGTCCTGTCGGCTGCGCAGCTTTGCGAAATATGCCGCGCGTTCGGCAATGGCCTTGAGCTTGATGCCCTTGAGGAACAGCAGCCGGCCGTCCTTGATGAACAGCACCTTGTTGCCGATGTCGCGGTTGAACGC
>NZ_MTLG01000015.1 GCF_002192695.1 Achromobacter xylosoxidans | reverse complement strand
GCGTTCAACCGCGACATCGGCAACAAGGTGCTGTTCATCAAGGACGGCAAACTGCTGTTCATCAAGGGCATCAAGCTCAAGGCCATCGCCGACCGCAAAGCCTACTTCGCTTCGCTGCGCGCCCGACAGGCCCAACCCATCGTCATTCTCGCCGAGCTTCCGCCCGAGCAGGCATTTGACCTGTGGAAGCAGCATGTCCTGGGCGACAAGCCCGACTGACCCGGCGCCGACGCCCCCTCCTGACAGCCCCGCACTCGATGCGGGGCTTCTTTTTTCCGGTGCCCATCAATCGGGGCTGGGCCGGATGCCGTTTTCAAACTGACGCAGCGCGGCCCGCGCACGAAGCTGCCCGCATGTTCGCTGATTCGTCAGCACATGCCAGCAGCCAGGGTTTCAGGCTGCCGCGGGTCTCTCCCGCGTTGCCCGCCAGTCCGCATCGCATCAAGTCTGCGGACGCGCGTCCCCGTGACGTCGATGCTTTTTATCAACCGCGTGCGGGAGCTGCCATCCCGTGAGGGACGAGGCCCCGCTTTTCCAAGGAGCCCGTCCATGTCCCAGCAAGCCTCTTTCGGCCAACTGGCCCTGACCTACTGCGGCAAGTTCCTGCCGCTCGAAGTCCTGCAAAGCGCCGCCGGTCACTACATCGGCACGCGCGATACCGAAGGCCCCGTTTCGCGGGAATCCCGCGAGTACTTCCGCAGCTATGCCGCGGCTCAACGTGCCCTCGAAAGAGGCGGCTGGTCCCAGCTCG
>NZ_MTLG01000014.1 GCF_002192695.1 Achromobacter xylosoxidans | reverse complement strand
CCGGCGCAAAAACGGGCTCCCTTTGTGCGCGGATGTGCGCCAGACGATGCCGGCCCCAGCCACGACATGGGCCGGGTGTGATTGCTGGGTGAGCAGACGGTTCTAGCGACGACCGGGCCTGCCAATCAGCCCACGGGTGGTTCTTCTTTCCTCCCGAGCCGAAGGCCCCTGGGGCCTTCGGCGCCTTTCTCCTGCCTTTCAACGCCCCGGCCAGGGCGATGGCCCTGCGCCATACGAACAGGAGACCGACATGCACCCGAAACTTTGCGCACCGCCACGCAACACGCCGCTGCTCTACGGCAGCGTCTGCAGCGGCATCGAGGCCGTGAGCCTCGCTTGGCAACCGCTCGGCCTCGAAGCCGCGTGGTTCGCCGAGATCGAGCCGTTCCCGAGCGCCGTGCTCGCCCACCGTTACCCCCTCGTGCCCAACCTGGGCGACATGACCACGATCGCCCGCCAGGTCCGCGCCGGCACCGTGCCCGCGCCAGACCTCCTGGTCGGCGGCACGCCGTGCCAGTCGTTCAGCGTGGCCGGCGCCCGCCGTGGCCTGGCTGACCCGCGCGGCGCCCTGACCCTTGCCTATGTGGAGCTTGCAAATGCCATCGACCAAACCCGCCGCCAAGACCGCCGCCCGCCGGCAACGCTCGTCTGGGAAAACGTCCCCGGCGTCCTCAGCGACCGCAGCAACGCCTTCGGACACTTCCTGGGCGCACTGGCCGGCGAAAGCCGTGCGCTCGAACCGCCAGGGCAAAAATGGGCGCACGCAGGTTGTGTGTCTGGACCCCGGCGCCGCATCGCCTGGCGCTTGCTCGATGCTCAATATTTCGGCGTCGCCCAACGGCGCCGTCGCGTGTTTCTTGTGGCAAGTGGTGGAGGTGGCGTCGATCCCGCCGAGGTACTTTTTGAGCGCCCAGGCCTGCGCGGGGATTCTTCGCCGGGCTTCGCGCCGTGGCAAGACGCTGCCGGCGCTGCTGGATCGGGCGCTGCGGCAGCAGGCTGGTACTCGGGATATGCAGGACTGAAGCAGCCCTACGGCAAGGCCACGGTGACGTTCGGATTCGGCGGGGGCAACACCGCAGGACCCATCGACGTCGCGGCCTGCCTGACCGCGGCGCCCGGCCCGAAGAACGACTTCGAAGTCGAGACCTTCGTGGCGCAGTCCATCGCGGGCAGCATCAGCCACACGCTCAGCACCGCCAACGGCGGCAAGGGCTGCAGCGAGGACGGCACCGGCAAGGGTGTGCCGATCATTGCCTTCACCGCACAGGGCTGCGGGGCGGATGCGACGACGAACCATGCACCGACGCTGCGTGCCGGCGGACATCGCCTCAGCCACGCGAACGCCGGCGTGGTGCCGGCCATCGCGTTCGCGCAGAACTCGCGCGGCGAGCTGCGGCTGGAATCCGGCCACGGCCAGCTTGCCGGGACGCTCTCCACGGGTGGCGGCAAGCCGGGCCAAGGCCGGCCGATGGTGATCGGCGTGGCGCTGCGCGGTCGCACCGAAGGCCTGGCCGCTGAACTGGGCGATGGCGTCTCGACCGCGCTGCGCACCAGCAGCGGCGGTGCCGACAAGCCCCATGTGCTGGCACCGGACTTCGAGGCACATTTCCGCTACGACTGGAATAACCCCGGTCCGGGCGACTGGTCGCAGTGGCGGGTGCGTCGGCTGATGCCGGTCGAATGCGAGCGGCTTCAAGGCATGCCCGACGACTACACGCTGGTGCCGTACCGCGGCAGGCCCTCCGCCGACGCGCCGCGCTACAAGGCGATCGGCAACTCCATGGCCGTGCCGTGCGTCGCGTGGCTGGGCCAGCGGCTGGTGCAGTGCCTGCACAAGACGGGATCGAGCGCTTCGGATTGATGCACGACGCGGCCGGCGGGCCGCGTGATCCTCCCTCCTGCATTGCCGACGCATCGGCAACAGCCAGCAGCCAGGGTGTCAAGGCTGCCGTGGGTTCCTCCCACGCCACCCGCCAGTTCGCCCCGGCATCTCTCCGGCGAACGCTGCCCACCGGGCATCGATGCCACCTTCCTCCAACCCACGGGATGTATGCCGCGTCCCGTCAGGGGCGTGTCGTCAACCCGGTCGATATCAGGACTTTCCATGGACACCATCACCCGACAAGACCGCATCACGCTCAAGAACCTCAAGGTCGCGGATTTCGCGAGCGAGGAAACGCTGTGCTTCACCGCCACCGTCATGTTCGACGGCAGGCCCATCGCCGAAGCCCGCAATGACGGACACGGCGGCTCGACGTTCGTGCGCGCGTTGCAAGGCCAGGCCGCGCTGCTGGCCCAAGCCGAGGAATTTGCCAAGAGCCTGCCGCCGGCATCGCTCGACGTCGAGCGCGAGGACGACGAGCCACTTCTCATCGACATGACGCTCGACTTCCTCGTGGACCAGTTGGCCGATGCCATGCACGCAGAGCGCAAGCTGCGCACCGCGTTCAACCGCGACATCGGCAACAAGGTGCTGTTCATCAAGGACG
>NZ_MTLG01000132.1 GCF_002192695.1 Achromobacter xylosoxidans | reverse complement strand
GACCGTAGCGCACGACGGGGATGTACTCGGGCGCCTCGGGTTCGGGCGTGGCTTCTTCGATGGCATCCGGCGCGAGCGGCGTAGCGGTGGTCGCACAGCCGCTGGCCAGGACTGCGGCCAGTAGGCCGGCGCCGACCAGACGCAGGTATGGGTGGTTTTCGGGCATGGCTCGGCTCTATGGTTGCGATGAGCCAATACCTTGACCACGGGCTGCCGCGGAGTCAGCCGGGAATACGAACTGCGGGTTGCCGGATTTCGTAAGGATGTCGCGACTGCACGCGCGCATTTAAACTGAGCTGTGTCTACTCTCGCAGCTTCCTCGTCCCTCATTGGCAAGCCATGGAAGATGCCGGAACATCCACTTGCGTCGTGTTCGCGGCGAGATTTGCAGCTACCAGTGCGGAACGGTAGCTTGAACCCCGGCTGGCCGTAGAGATTGATCGTGGGGTATTGGGCAGTGTGGCCTGTTGAAAGACCGCCTCCCAGATATCCCGTGGACAGACGCCGCCGGGCATAATTGACGGTAACTGCGCCCCCTAGCGCTTCGCTGTCCCGTTCGCCTCATTCGATGCACGAATGCCATTTGCCAGGGAGATCTTATATGGAGTGCCCTCACACACTTGTGGAGCCAGCCTTAGATAGGTGGATGGAATGCCACTGGCATTTGCACCAAATGGAGGCAAGCTACCATGAGCCTGACGCATTCCGATATGCGCTCAATAGCTTCATTCGTGCGTTCAAAGAGGTGCCTCAACTCCTGACAATGCAAATTCAGAATCACTCCGATCTGAAGAATGCAATTGAACCCGTCTTTAAGGCCCTTCGCGATAGTGACCTGTATAGGGTGCTGACGACCAAGCGAAACTTCTTGGTGCATCAAGGCATGTTGGACCTTGAAAGCCGCGGTAGCGCGGGCACCACGGAGGGACACAAAGTTAAGATATCTTTTCCTTTCCGGGTCCACCCTTGGGAAAGCAGCAATGAAGCCTACGTGCGCTACAAGGAGGTCTGTCGTACCGACAAGATGATGCGAAGCTTGATCGGCCCAGATTGTGACTCGGCGCCAGCGATATGGCGCACTTGGCTCATAAGGGAATTTCCGGGGCGGGATCTCTTGGATGTCGCATTCGAAGCCTGGACCAAGTTGGGAGAGGTGCTCTCTGCAACGGTAGAGGCGCGGGGAGCTGAGCCATTGGATCTCAGCATGCCATGTCGCCACGATCCTGAGCATGTCAAGGTAAGGCGCTTCAGCCAGCGCGAATTCTTTCTCGATGTCGATGGGATCGACCTAGCGAAAGAAGAAAGAAAATGGCGGGAGGAGAATATGCGCCGCACGTCCGAGCGTGGCGCTACCCCCGCGACGCCCGATGATTCAATCTACTCGCCACAAAGTCCATCGCCAGCCGATTGATACACTCAAAAAAATAACTGGAGGCAAGCATGGCCGACACACCTAACCCTCAGGAAATTCCGGCAAGTGAGCAACCGAAAGAGGTCTGTAGGGTTTTGTCGTTAGACGGAGGTGGAGCTAAAGGCTTTTATACGCTCGGCGTGCTTCGCGAAATCGAAGCGATGGTTGCCCGCCCCCTTTCCGAATGCTTCGATTTGATATTCGGCACCAGCACCGGTGCGATCATTGCCTCTCTGCTAGCTTTGGGCTATCGAGTCGAGCAGATCCACGATTTGTACAAAACGCATGTGCCGACGGTCATGGCGCAGCGCTCACCCGCGGCCAGAACCGCAGCTCTTGAAAAACTGGCTGCGGAGGTATTCGGAGAGAGAACCTTCGATGAGGTCAAAACCGGCATTGGCATCGTGGCGACACGATGGATGACAGAAAAACCGATGATCTTCAAGTCGAATGATGCCCAAGCCCATGGTCGAAAGGGGACATTTGTCCCAGGGTTCGGGGTAAGGATCGCGGATGCCGTCCAAGCCTCTTGCTCTGCATATCCGTTCTTTGAGCGAAAGTTCGTAGTCACCTCGGCAGGTGACCAGATAGAACTGATTGATGGTGGCTATTGCGCTAACAATCCCACTCTTTATGCCATCGCAGACGCAGTGCTGGCATTGAGAGCTGCACATAGTGATCTGAGGGTCGTCAGCATAGGTGTCGGTGTCTATCCTGAGCCCAAGCCCAGTTTGAAGATGTGGTTCGCGAAGAAGTATCTCGTGAGCGTTCAGCTCCTGCAGAAAACACTTGAAATCAATACGCAGTCGATGGATCAACTCCGAGAGGTACTGTTCCGTGAAGTGCCCACAATCAGGATAAGCGACACCTTCGAACGGCCCGAAATGGCCACGGATTTGATGGAACACGACTTGGCAAAGCTCAATTTGCTGCGTCAGCGAGGAAGCGAATCGTTCGCGTCGAGAGAGGCCAGGTTGCGAGAATTCCTACTATAAGGCGTCGATATGCCCATTCCCGAAGCACAGTTGGAAACATGGTCCCATCAAGGAGCCATTAAAGGTTCGAGTTCTACTTATCAATCGATAAAGGCAAAGTTGGAGAGCAAGGATGCCGCATATGCCGGAAAGAATGTAGAGGTCTTCCTTCAGGGATCGTATGGAAATGACACGAACATCTACTCCGAAAGTGACGTAGATATTGTCATCGTCCTGAAGGACTGCTTTCAAAGCGACCGGAAGAGCCTCAGTGAGGTGGAGCAGGCAGCGTGGAGAAGCGCTCATCACGACGCGACCTATACCCATGCGGACTTCAAGAGGGACGTTCTGGCCCTCTTGGTGGACGCCTACGGCGCCGAGGTAAATGTCGGCGATAAAGCAATTTCTATCGACGCGAGCGGCACGCGAAGGAAGGCCGATGTTATCCCTGCGATACAGTATCGAAGATACTACAAATTCAATGGCCTGCACGACGAGCGATACGACGAGGGAATATGTTTCTACAATGCAGCGGGCGAGTGTATTGCTAACTATCCTAAGCAACACTCCGCGAACCTGAAGACTCGCCACCAAGCTGCAAATCAGTGGCTCAAGCCAATGGTGCGGATCTGGAAGAACTTGCGCACCAAGCTCGTCGAAGATGGAAAAATTGAAGCCGGCGCGGCGCCTTCTTACTACATCGAAGGGTTGTTATATAACGTGCCGGTTGAGAAGTTCGGGAGCAGTTATGAAGCGTCTTTTGTTAACGCCTTCAACTGGCTAGTAACCGATGCAGACAAGACTAAGCTCGTCTGTGCGAACGAGCAATATTATCTCCTCCGAGACAGCGCCCATACTTGCTGGGAACCTGCCAAGTGCGACGCTTTTCTCGATGCAGCGGCTAAGCTCTGGAAAGATTGGTGATGCCAAAAAAAGCCGGTGACCTATTGGTCACCGGCATTGGATGGTTTTGTCTTATGCAGCGACCAGTTGCCTGGCTAGTGCCACTTCGACCGAGTCGCCATCCTGGTTCAGGACATCAAGCCCCGATTCGGGTACATCGCCCGAAGTGGACTGCGAGACCATGATC
>NZ_MTLG01000131.1 GCF_002192695.1 Achromobacter xylosoxidans | reverse complement strand
TGTTGGTTTGCACTGAAAACTGACCCAGCGTTTGCATCGAAAACTGACCCAGCCCTAATTTGATTGGGTCAGGGTTGCCACAGATTTGGCTGTTTTACGCTCCTTTTTGGGCTGCGTGCTGCTGTTTTTGAATCGGTAGCTGTCGTTGCCGGTCTCGACGATGTGGCAGTGGTGGGTGAGTCGGTCGAGCAACGCAGTCGTCATTTTTGCGTCCCCAAATATGTTTGCCCATTCAGCGAAGCTGAGATTGGTGGTGATGATGAGGCTTGTGTGCTCGTAGAGCTTGCTGATGAGGTGAAACAGCAGCGCACCGCCGGCTTGGCTGAATGGCAGATACCCGAGTTCGTCGAGAATCACGACGTGCGAGTGCATGAGCCGGTGGGCGAGGTGTCCAGCTTTGCCGGCCTGCTTCTCGAGCTCCAACGTGTTCACCAACTCGATCGTGGAGAAGAAGCGAACTCGGCGACGCAGGTGTTCGATGGCGTGAACCGCGAAGGCCGTCGCCAGATGCGTCTTGCCGGTGCCAGGGCCGCCAACTAGTACGACATTGTGAGCGGGTTCGATGAACTCGCCGCGGTGCAGTTGCCGAACGAGGGCTTCGTTGACCTCGCTGCATCCGAAGTCAAAGCCTTGTAAGTCTCGATATGCTGGGAACTTGGCCACCTTCATCTGATAGGCAATAGATCGCACCTCTCGCTCAGTAAGCTCGGCCCGTAGAAGCTGGCTCAAGATGGGAGAGCAGCTCTGGTATGCCGGAGAGTCTTGCTGCACGAGGTCGGTGAGCGCTTGAGCCATACCGTGCAGCTTGAGCGCCTTCAAGCGCTCGATCATGAGTTCATGCTGCATGACGTGGCTCCTGAGTGCGGAGGGTGTCGTAGCGGCCGACGTTCGCCTCGGGTTCGACTGTGAGCGAGAGCGCTTGGGGCGCCGTCAGCGGCGGTAGCGGTGTGCCGTCGAGCAGTCGGCTCAAGATGTTGAGAATGGTTTGCTTCGATGGCGTACCGGCCTCCAGCGCTAAGGTCACTGCGGCGAGGACCAGTTGCTCGTCATGCAACAAGACCAACGACAGGATCTCCACCATCTCTCTATCCCCGCCAGCGTGAGGCAGAAGCCGTGCCTGAAGCTGGCGAAATGCTTCCGGCAACGCGGTGAACGGCGCCCCATTGCGCAGCGCGCCAGGCTTGCGTTGCAGCACGGCGAGATAATGCCGCCAGTCGTAGAAAGTGGCACCACGGTCATGGCGCCGGTTGATGTGGCGAGGATGCTGCGCAATGACGTGACCTTCGGCGACGACAACGAGGCGATCCGCATAGACCCGCAAACTTACGGGCAGGTTGGCGTAGGACGCGGGGACGCTATAGCGGTCACGCTCGAAGGCGATCAAGCATGTGGGGGAAACGCGCTTGGTGTGTTCCACAAAGCCGTCGAACGGCTGGCCAACAGGCATCAGAAATGGGCGTTCCTCGGACCATATCTGCCAGATGCTCTGGTCACATGCCGGATGGCGTATCTGTTGCCACAGCCTGACGCACTCGTCGGCCAACCAGTCGTTAAGCGCTTCCAAGCTCGAAAAGTGGGGCAGGCGTTGCCAGATCCGCCTCCGGCTATCCTGCACGTTCTTCTCGATCTGTCCCTTCTCCCAGCCTGACGCGGGGTTGCAGAACTGCGCATCAAACAAATAGTGGCTGACCATGCTGGAGAATCTGGCGTTGACCTCGCGCGACTTGCCGCGGCCGACCCTATCCACAGCGGTCTTCATGTTGTCGTAGATACCTCGACGCGGGATGCCTCCCCACGCCACAAAAGCGTGATGGTGCGCATCGAACAGCATCTCATGCGTCTGGAGCCAGTAGGCGCGCAGGAAGAAGGCGCGACTGTGGCAAAGCTTGAACTGCGCGATCTGGAGCTTGGTGCGCTCGCTGTTGATCACCGCACTGTCCTCGCTCCAGTCAAACTGAAAGGCGTCGCCTGGTGCGAACGTCAATGGCACGAACGTGCCCCGTCCTGAAGTCTGAGATCGTTCCTGTTGTTCCTGTCGCCATCGTCGCGCGAAAGCGGCAACACGGTCGTAAGAGCCCGTGTAGCCTAGAGCGCAGAGATCCTGGTGCAGCTGCAATAGCGAGCGTCGCTGCTTGCGTGTGCGGTTGGCCTCGGCCTTGAGCCATGCCGAGAGCTTCTCCGCATAGCCGTCTAGAACGGTAGGCCCAGCCGCACGGCTGTAGGTTGGTTCAATGGTGCCCGAGCGCAGATAGCGTCGCACCGTGTTGCGCGATATGCCAAGTCGCTTGGCAATCTCTCGTAAAGAGACATGATCACGCAAGTGCCAACGGCGAATAATGCTGAGAAGAGCCACGTCGATCACTCCTGTCTCCTGCACGGGTACCGAGCAGGATAGTGTTCACGAGGTGGGTCAGAATTAGATGCAAATCAAACGTAAAAGTGGGTCAACTCTGCCTGCAAATTAACA
>NZ_MTLG01000130.1 GCF_002192695.1 Achromobacter xylosoxidans | reverse complement strand
ATGTCGATATTTCCTATTGAAACGAAATGACGGCTTCAGTACTCTGTAGAGCGATAAGCAAAGGGCATGCCAAGTGTCTCTGGCACTGCCCTACACAGGAGGAGACCAAGACCATGGGCACAACGCGATGCCGGAGAGGTAACGTCCAGGCGCCCCAACAGGGGCTGGCGTTACCGTTCGGTAACCGCCGCAGCTTTCTCGCGGCCGGCGTAGCGTCTATCGCGGCCTGTACCTTGCCGCGCAACGCAGCGGCGTCCGCGCCGCTTCTGTTAGGCACGACCGCGGTGTTCCTGGACGACCAGCTCCAACTGCTGGATATCTGGCGGGCCGATCTTCAAGCAGCGCTTAAGCAGGACATTCAGTTCGTCCAACGACGCAGCTACGGGGAAATCGTGGACCTGCTGTTGCGCGGCCAGATCGACGCGGCATGGATCTGTGGCTACCCCTACGTCTTGAACGCCGATAAGCTCAAGCTGCTGGTGGTGCCGCAGTACCAAGGCAAACCGCAGTACCGGTCGTACCTGATCGTGCCCAAGGAGGACCGAAGCACGGCAAGAATTGCAGGCTTGCGCGAACGGGTCTTCGCCTACAGCGACCCACTTTCTAATTCCGGCTTTCTGGTGCCTCGGACGGAACTGCTTGCCGAGCATCAGGACCCGCTACGGTTTTTCAGCAAGGCTTTCTTCACCTTTGCGCACAGCAAAGTTGTGGAGGCGGTCGCGGCGGGGCTGGCCAGCGGCGGGGCGGTCGATGGATACGTCTGGGACAGCATTGCGTCGCAACATGGCGCGCGCGCCGCCGGCACCCGCGTCGCATGGCGATCCCCGGAATATGGGTTTCCGCCCATCGTGGTCGGCGAGCATGTTGCCGACGACACCGCGCTTGCGCTGCGCGATGCTTTGCTCCAGATGCACGCGCGTTCGGATGGCCGCTTGATACTCAAGCGCCTATTCCTCGATCGGTTTGTTGAGGGGGCCGATAGCCTGTACGACGGTATCCGTGGGTTGGTGCGCACGTCAGCGGGCGAAAACCCGGCACGAGATTCTGCATGAAGTCAGCCCGTTGGAACCCCTGGTCCAGAATCAGCTATCGCTACAAGGTGCCGTTGGCCTTGGCCGCCGCGATCGTGGTAACGGAACTGGTGGTTACCGCGACGCTGATGCGAACCGCTTACGTCGGCATGCTGCGAGACACGCGGCAAAGCGCGATGGCGTTAACGCAGGTTTTATCCTTGTCGGTGCGCGAACCCTTGATGCGTGACGATCTGTGGCGGGTCTACGAGGCGTTGCGCATACCGCTCACGGCAGGAGATGGCGCCCCAGGCTTGCGGTCGATCATTGTGCTGGACCCCAGCTTGCATGTGTATGCGTCATCCGATCCGCATCGCTATCCGGTGCTGACGCCCGGCGCCGGTTTGCCCACCGAGCTGGCTGCTGCGGCGCAAACCCTGCGTGACGATCCGCGCACCTTTGTATTCAATACCCCCGATAGCCTGGACGCCACGTTGGCAGTCGCCGGCGCCGCAGTTGTGTCTGAAGATGCGGGATTGGCTGGATACGTGCTGGCGTCTTACGACGCTAGCATCTGGCGCCAGCGCCTGTACGACCTGGTCAGCCAGGTGCTGCTGGTCAGTATTCCCGGGCTGCTGTTGCTACTGGCGCTGGGCTGGTTATGGGGAAACCGCATTGCACGGCCGCTCCTGTCTTTGGCCCAGGCGACTCAGCGTGTCGGGCGCGAACCGGCGGCCAACATCGGACTTTCCTTGCGCAAGGAAGGAAGCGACGAAATCGCGGTGTTGGGGCGCAGCTTTGCATCCATGCTGACGCAACTGGAACGACAGGAAGCGCTTGAACAGGAAATCATTGCCGCCGAACGGCTGGCAGCGGTAGGCCTAGTGGCTGCCGGGGTCGCGCACGAGATCAATAACCCGCTTGGCGGCATGCTCAACGCGTTGGATACCTTGGAAAAGCACGGTTCCTACGATGAATTAACCCAAAGAACAGTCGGCCTGACGCGACGGGGCTTGATGCAGATTCGGCATACGGTCGGTGCCTTGCTGGTGGAGGCGCGCCTGGATTCGGCCTTCATGCACACCACGGATTGGCAGGATCTGCGCTTGCTGATCGAGCCCGAATTATCGGAGAAGAACGCCTCGTTGCTGTGGGACGTCACCACCCGGGACGAATTGCCGCTGCCCGCGCATCTGGTGCGCCAGTTGGTCTTGAACCTGCTCATCAACGCAAAGAACGCCGTGGAACGCGGCGGTAGCGTCAGTTGCACCGTGACCGGAACCGCCGACCGCCTTTCAGTAGAAATTGCAAATTCCGGGCAGCACATTCCACACGATGTGCTGCCCCATTTGTTTGAGCCTTACCGGGTGGATGCCCGGGGAGCGGGGCGGGCAGAGGGCCGCTCCCGCGGACTGGGCCTGTGGGTGACTTACCAAATCGTCACGCAATTGCAAGGCACGATCGAAGTGATAAGCGAAGAAGGCTACACCGCCTTCACCATCACACTGCCTTGCGCCGCACCCATTGAAAAAACGAACTTGGAGCTGACGCCGTGATACAGCCATATGTCTGTTTGATCGAAGACGACGCCATCATGGGCGAATCCATTGTGGAAAGGTTTCGTCTGGAGGGAATCCGTGCCGACTGGTTTTCCAAGGGGTATGAGGCAAGGGAGGCCATCCACGCCAATGCCTATGGCGTGGTGATCAGCGATGTCCGCCTGCCAGACCTGGATGGCGACGAACTTTATCTACAGTTGGTGGCGCAGGGCGGTACATTGCCACCGTTCATCCTGATGACCGCCTATGCCACGGTGGAAAGGGCCGTGGATTTGCTGAAGCTCGGCGTCAAGGACTACGTGACCAAGCCTTTTGACATCGCGACGCTGATCCAGACCGTGCGCGATGTTGTCCCGGCGCAGGCCTCGCCGGAAAGCGATACGGAACTAGGGGTGTCGCAGGCGGCCCAGAATCTACGCCGCATGGTGCCCCGGCTGGCGGGCCGTGCGTCGGCCGTCCTGTTGGTTGGAGAGTCAGGGGTTGGCAAAGAGGTATTGGCACGACTGATCCACAGCCAGGCGGGGCCGGACCTTACCGCGCGGCCGTTCGTAGCCGTGAACTGCGGCGCCATTGCCTCCACCATCGCCGAAGCGGAATTCTTCGGCTATGAAAAGGGGGCTTATACCGGTGCGGACAAGCTACGCAAGGGTTACTTCGAACAAGCCGACGGCGGCACGCTGTTCCTGGATGAAGTCGGAGAGCTATCGCCGGCGCTGCAAGGCGCGCTGTTGCGTGCGATACAGGAAAAGCGTGTCCGCCGACTGGGCGCCGAACACGACACCCACACCAAGTTCGACCTGGTCTGCGCCACCAACCGAAACCTGGCCGAGATGGTCAGCGCCAAGTTGTTCAGGGAAGACCTTTACTACCGGATCAACACCGTCACCCTTGAGGTAAAGCCGCTGCGCGATCGGCCTGAAGACATCCTCTGGCTGGCCAAACGGTTTGCCACCAGCATTGCCGAGCGCCTGGGAGAGCCTGCAAAAACCCTGCACCCGTTGTCACTGGCCAAGATGCAGGCGTACCCCTGGCCGGGCAATATCCGCGAATTGCATAACCGGATCGAACGCGCCTGTCTGGTAAGCCAGTCCAGCGTCTTGTTGCCGGGGGACATCTTTCCTGAAGGTCCGGACGGCGACCATTTTCACGATGAGCCGCAAGGTGGGGAAGAGGCCACGCTCAACGCCTACCAACAGATCTGTGAGCGGCTGTACATCGAAGAGGTGTTGCGCCGGCACGGCGGCCGCATTCAAGAAACGGCCGACGTCTTGAGCATATCCAGGAAGAACCTGTGGCAAAAAATGAAGCGCTACGGTATTGACCTGAAGCGCCAAAGCGAATAACGTTGGCACCAACAACTAATTTAGCCACCAAGAATGAATTCAACAAGAACACGTCTGGCCAGTCGGGACGCCGAAGCGCTCTATGAAGCGGTGAACCAGCTGATCAGGGTCCATCAATTCCGCGATCGCGATCGCATTTGTTGCTATGACGTGTCCGTGGCGCAGTGCTATGCCTTGGAAACCCTGGTCAAGCAAGGGCCGCTGCGGTTGCAGGCGCTTGCGCTGGTGATGTTCCTGGACAAGAGCACGGCCAGCCGAATTGTTGATTCGCTGGAACGCAAGGGCTACGTCACAAGGATCGAAGATGCCGCCGACCGCCGGGCGGTGCAGCTTGAGCCGACCGCGGCGGGGCGCAAGCTGTATCAGACCATTCGGGCGGATCTGGTTGCCGAAGAATTTGCCATGATCGAACACATGAAGCCCGAGGTCCTGGAGGCATCGCTTGATCTGCTGCGGCAGTTGACGCGCGCCGCACAAGCACGTTGTGGCGTCGCCTCGACGTGTGCCGTGGAGTTTGAGCCGTAGAGTCCAAGCCGTAGAAATTGCGGCTTTTTTTTAAGCAAATAGTTGGTAGTACCAATTAAATACGGCTTCGGCCGTGTCCCAACCCCATGAAGAGAGGTACCTGGAATGCGCATCAATGACCACCCCGTCGCAATCATCGGAGCCGGCCCCGTCGGGCTGAGCGCCGCCGCTCATCTGCTGGACAGAGGCATACCCTTCGTCGTATTCGAAGCAGGGGACCAGTCGGGCGCAAGCCTGAACCAGTGGGGACATGTACGGATGTTCTCTCCGTGGGGCTACAACATCGACAAGAAGGCCGGCGAGTTGCTCGCGCAGTCAGGTTGGGTTGCCCCGCCCAGTGACGCTTATCCCACCGGACGCGAATTGCTGGCGCAGTATTTGCAGCCCTTGTCGGAATTGGCGCCGATCAAGCGTTGCCTGAAGACCCATCACCGCGTGATGGCGGTCAGCCGCGTTGGGCACGATGTCATGAGAAGCCAGGATCGCGCTGCCGCACCGTTCCTGCTGCGGGTCAGCGGACCCGATGGCGAGCGGGATGTCCGGGCACGGGCAGTTATCGATGCCTCTGGCACCTGGAACACACCAAACTGGATGGGCGCGCATGGCATCCCGGCCTTGGGAGAAGAGCGGTTCGCGGCCCAGATCGCCTATGGCATTCCCGACATTCTGGGAGACGCCCGGCAGCGATACGCCAATCGTCGAGTGTTGGTGATTGGCGGGGGCCATTCCGCCTTCAATGCGCTTCAGGACCTAGTGGAACTGGCCAGCATTGAACCTGGTACACGGGTTTATTGGGCGATCCGCGGGGCTTCGACCGATCGGCTTTTCGGAGGCGGAGAGAATGACCAGCTTGAGGAGCGCGGTAGGTTGGGAACGACAGTCAAAAAGCTTCTGGACGAGGGAAGGATAGTGCTTTTCACCGGTGTCGACGTTGACCGCGTGAGCGATTCCGACGAGGGCTTGACGGTTCACAGTGGCGTCAAGGCGCTTGCCCCCGTCGACGAGATTGTCGTCGCAACGGGATTTCGTCCCGACCTTCGGTTGATGGCGGAGCTTAGGCTCGAACTCGATCCTGCAACGCAAAGCCCTATTCGCTTGGCTCCAATGATCGACCCGAATGTGCATAGTTGCGGGACAGTTCGGCCCCATGGCGCCTCGGAACTGGGGCATCCCGACGAGGGGGTGTTCGTCGTTGGAATGAAAAGCTACGGGCGTGCGCCTACGTTTCTAATGCTGACAGGCTATGAACAGGTCCGATCTGTTGTGGCCGCACTAGCCGGCGACTTGGAAGCTGCAAAACGAGTGGAGCTTGTGCTTCCTGAGACCGGTGTGTGTAACACGCAAGTTCGTCGTGCAAGCGCTGAAGCAAAGTGCTGCACCTAATCTGCAATTGTCATCGGAGGGCGCAGGCGGAGGTTCAATCTGCGACCCCGCTGCCGATGAAGACGGTCCACGTCGACGAGGTGGTTTTAAGGAAGGATCAGGATGGCCACATCTGCGCGCCCTAAAAGCTCTTTGCACGGGACTCCCAGAATGGCGTTCTTGAGGCCGCCGCAGTGCGAATTGCCTGCGACGATTAGGTCGGCGTCCATCTCACGCCCGAATGCCAAAAGAGACTCAATAGAATCGCCCGCAAGGATATGAAGACGCGGCTGCAATTCGCGTTCTCGAGCTGCGGACAAGAGCGTAGCCCACTCGGTCCCAATCTGCTTATGCACATCAGCGAGGAATGACTCCTCGGATTCGCTCAAAAGCTCATCCAGCTTTGGGCGCACTGCGAGGAACGTCAATGCAGCATGGTTGGCTTGTGCCAAGTCCAAGAGCGCCACCAACGATGGCCGACTCAGGTGTGCGAGGTCGAAATCCACCAGAATGCGCGTAAACATCATCTTCACCCATGAGGCCAGGCAACGTGATTCGCCGGCGTCCCTCAGGCTGATCGGAACGTCGATAGGCTGGATAACCGGTCCGGTCCCACCCGCATTTCTTGAAAAGAACGGAAGCTATTCCGTATGTCCAGGTATATGGAAATAAAGTCCGTTCGTCAAGTTGATGAAGATAAGGAGAGGAGGGCGTAAACCTTATTGGGTCTCCGTCTCATGCGTCATCGCTTCACGAGCCAGGCGTGCGATCTCCTCGGCCATGCCCTTGCGCTCGCTATATCGGTCCGTGAGATAGTCACTTCGGTCCCGCACCAGCAGTGTGAATTTATAGAGTTCTTCCATGACATCCACCACCCGGTCGTAGTAGGGCGAAGGCTTCATGCGGCCGGCTTCGTCAAACTCCTGAAACGCCTTGGCGACTGAGGACTGGTTCGGGATGGTTACCATGCGCATCCAGCGGCCCAGCACGCGCAAGGCGTTTACCGCGTTGAAGGATTGGGACCCCCCCGAAACCTGCATAACCGCAAGCGTGCGGCCCTGTGTCGGCCGCACACTACCCGTCTCCAGCGGCAACCAGTCGATCTGACTCTTGAACACACCCGTAAGCGTGCCGTGCCGCTCGGGGCTGCACCATACCTGCCCCTCGGACCACAGGGATAGTGCACGCAATTCAGCCACTTTTGGATGGTCCGCGGGAACACTATCGGGCAAAGGCAAGCCGCTCGGATCGAAAATCCGGGTCTCGGCGCCGAGCCGCGTCAAAATCCGCGCCGCCTCTTCAGTGAGCAACCGACTGTACGAGCGTTCACGCAGGGAACCGTACAGCAGCAGTATGCGGGGCGGATGCGTCGCGCCGGCCGTCAGCGACAGCTTGTCGTGCGTGGGGACGTCCAGCAAAGAGTCATCCAGGCTCGGAAGATCGAGGTCAGAGGGTGAAGAATACGTCGTCATTGCAATACACTCACTCGGGCAAAAATTGTAGTTTTGGGCGGCTGAGCCACGCTGCCAGCCAGAAGCTTGCGGCCAGTAATAACGCCACCACCAAGATTGAGACAAGCACTCCGTCGTAGGAGGATCCAATGGCCCAAAGGGCCGCGGCGCCCACCGGGGCGGCGGCGCGCGCAAATGTCATCGGCACGGTCAGGAGCCCGTTGATGGCTCCGTAGGCATGTCGGCTCAACATTTCAGGCACAACCATGCCACGAACTGTTGGTTTGCACTGAAAACTGACCCAGCGTTTGCATCGAAAACTGAC
>NZ_MTLG01000013.1 GCF_002192695.1 Achromobacter xylosoxidans | reverse complement strand
CGCCACGCAATTCAAGGTCGTCAAGGCGCTTCTGGCGAAGGCGACCCATCTCGTCATCGCCACCGATGCCGACCGCGAGGGCGAGCTGATTGCCCGCGAGATCATCGACCTGTGCGGCTACCGTGGTCCCATCGAGCGTTTGTGGCTATCGGCACTCAACGATGCGTCGATCCGCACCGCGCTCGGCAAGCTGCGACCGTCGTCCGATACGCTGCCGATGTATTACTCGGCGCTGGCGCGTTCGCGGGCAGACTGGCTCGTCGGCATGAACCTCAGCCGACTTTTCACTGTGCTCGGGCGGCAAGCAGGCTACGACGGCGTGCTGTCGGTCGGACGTGTCCAGACCCCGACCCTGAAGCTGGTCGTGGACCGCGACCGCGAAATCGCGGCTTTCAAGTCGGTGCCGTTCTGGGGCATCGACGTGTCTCTGTCCGTAGAGGGTCAGGCTTTCGCCGCGCTGTGGGTTGCGCCCGATGGCTGCACCGACGACGCCGGTCGTTGCCTGCAACAGCCGGTCGCCCAGCAGGCGGCGCAGCAGATTCGCGCTGCGGGCAGCGTCCAGGTGGTATCGATCGAGACCGAGCGCGTGCGCGAAGGCCCGCCGCTGCTGTTCGATCTGGGGGCGCTTCAGGAGGTCTGTTCCAGGCAGCTCGGGCTGGACGTACAGGAAACGCTGGAGATCGCCCAGGCGCTGTACGAAACCTACAAGGCCACGACCTACCCACGCTCGGACTCCGGCTACCTGCCCGAAAGCATGTTTGCCGAGGTGCCCGCCGTCCTGGACAGCCTGCTCAAGACCGACCCGTCGCTGCGCCCGATCATGGGTCAGCTCGACCGCTCCCAGCGTTCGCGCGCCTGGAACGACGGCAAGGTCACGGCGCACCATGGCATCATTCCGACGCTCGAACCCGCGAACCTCTCTGCTCTGAGCGAGAAGGAACTGGCGGTGTACCGGCTGATCCGGGCGCATTACCTGGCGCAGTTCCTACCGCACCACGAGTTCGACCGTACCGTGGCTGAGTTTTCCTGCGGGCAGCAGATGCTGGCGGCCACCGGTAAACAGGTGGTCATCAAGGGTTGGCGTTTGGTGCTGGCCGAGCCGCAAGCGGATGAGGACGGCGACGCCGCAGCGCGCAGCCAGGTGCTGCCCCCGCTGCGTGAGGGCCTGGCGTGCCAGGTGGCCGAGGTCGAGATCAAGGCGCTCAAGACGATGCCGCCCAAGCCCTATACCCAGGGCGAACTGGTCAAATCGATGAAGGGCGTTGCGCGTTTCGTAACCGACCCGCGTCTGAAACAGAAGCTCAAAGACACAACGGGCATCGGCACCGAGGCGACGCGGGCCAACATCATCAGCGTGCTGATCGCCCGTGGCTACATCGTGAAGAAGGGCCGCTCCATTCGCGCATCGGATGCGGCGTTCACGCTGATCGACGCCGTGCCCGCAGCGATTGCAGACCCCGGCACCACAGCGGTGTGGGAGCAGGCGCTCGACATGATCGAGGCCGGACAGCTCACCCTGGACGTATTCCTCAGCAAGCAGACCACCTGGATTTCGCAGTTGATCGCGCAGTACGGCAGCATGTCCCTGTCCATCAAGCTTCCCCATGGGCCAGCATGCCCGCAGTGCGGCGCACCGACGCGCCAACGCACCGGCAAGAGCGGTCCATTCTGGTCGTGCAGTCGCTACCCTGACTGCAATGGCACGCTGCCGGTCGAATCCGGTCCGCCCAAGCGTGGCGCTTCGCGCTCGCGTAGCAGCAGCCGCAAAGGCGCCTGACCGACTCCGTTTCCCGTGGGCCGCACCCTGTTTCAAAGGCGTGGCCCGTGTCCCGCACGCCCCTGCGGGTCGCCCAGCGCGCAACGCCTTCTTGTTCGTGTGCGCGTCCCGTCCAGCCGTCCCCGGCTGCGGGACCTGAAGGTAGCTTTTCCGCGAACCGTCTCCCGCGTGTTCTGCTGGTCTGTGTTTCTCTCGCCTACTGCGAAGGGTCCCCCGATGGCTTGCCTGGCAGCGCGAGCCACCCGGAGACCCTTTGTGGTCAGCGGTATTCAGTGCCGGTGCCCACCGGCGCAAAAACGGGCTCCCTTTGTGCGCGGATGTGCGCCAGACGATGCCGGCCCCAACCACGACATGGGCCGGGTGTGATTGCTGATGAGCAGACGGTTCGAGCGACGACCGGGCCTGCAACAGCCCACGGGTGGTTATTCCCTCCCGAGCCGAAGGTCAGCGAGCCTTCGGCACCTTTATCTCGCCGATCAACGTTCCGACCCAATGGCCGGCCACAGCAACAGGAAACCGACGCATGCAACAACCGGAGAAAGTACGAGCCGCGTTCGAGCGCGACCTTGGCAACAAGGTGCTGTTCATCAAGGGTGGCAAGCTGCTGTTTATCGATGGCATCAATCTCAAGTCCATCGCCGACCGTAAGGCGTATTTCGCTTCGCTGCGTGCGCGGCAGGCGCAACCCATTGTGGTCCTGGCCGAACTGGGACAGGACGAGGCATTCGCCCTGTGGAAGCAGTATGTCCTGGGCGAAACGCCCGAGTGAGCCAACGCACCCACGCACCCCTGACAGCCCGCACTCGATGCGGGTTTTCTGTCTCCGCGCCCATCAATCCGGGCTGGGCCGAATGCCGTTTTCCAACTGACGCAGCACGGCCCCCCGGACGAAGCTGCCCGCATGTTCGCTGATTCGTCAGCACATGCCCGCAGCCATGGGTTTCAGGCTGCCGCGGGTTCTCCCCGCGTAACCCGCCAGTCCGTATCGCATCAAGTCTGCGGACGTGCGTCCCCGTGACGCCGATGCTTTTTATCCACCGCGTGCGGGAGCTGCCATCCCGTGAGGGACAAGGCCTCGCTTTTTCAAGGAGCCTACCCATGTCCCACAAAGCCTCTTTCGGCCAGTTGGCCTTGACCTATTGCGGCAAGTTCCTGCCGCTCGAAGTCCTGCAAAGCGCCGCCGGCCACTACATCGGCACGCGCGATACCGAAGGTCCCGTTTCGCGGGAATCGCACGAATACTTCCGCAGCCATGCGGCGGCTCAACGTGCCCTCGAAAGAGGCGGCTGGTCCCAGCTCGCCATT
>NZ_MTLG01000129.1 GCF_002192695.1 Achromobacter xylosoxidans | reverse complement strand
TGGACGGACGTCTGTGAAAGTAGGTCATCGTCAAGCTTTTATTCCGCAAACCCCCGCAGGTTACCCTGCGGGGGTTTGTCTTTATATATAAGTGAGAGCCTAGGTTCTCGACCGCAGTGAAGATGGAGAGATCCAGCAGAACAGCGGTTTTGCGGTAGACGATGCAGGTTAGGCGGAAGCCAGCTGCATGAACTGCAAAAAAGATGTTATAGTTTGCGGCTTGGCTGCTACCGAAAGATCAGGGTATACCCCGACATTTCGATAGCTGCTAAGGGAAGCGAAGAGCCGGGGCATAGCCCTGGTGGACCTGAAGGGGTCTAGGCGGTAGGTTGCCAGATCATGGCGCTGATGGCGGGTTGAAAAACTCAAACAAAAGCGACAATGATTTGACAAACGCTAAAAACTCCTTCATAATCTCATTTCTCTGCTGCTGACACAGCGATGTCGCGAAAGCGGCGAAGCGCGAAGTTGGTGGCAAGATGCAGTAAGTAGTACAGAATTTAGCAGTACCGCTCTTTAACAATTAAAC
>NZ_MTLG01000128.1 GCF_002192695.1 Achromobacter xylosoxidans | reverse complement strand
GTGTCGGGCTTGGCTTCAGGAGCGGTGTCGGTGATGAGCACCACCAGGTCATCGGACTTGACCTGGTTGGCCGCGTCGGTGACGGTGACGGTGAACTTGTCGGTGACGGAGTTGTCGCCGGCAGTGTGATCCTTGGCCGTACCGTCCTGCTGGTAGCTGTAGGTGATCTTGCCGGTGGCGGGGTCGTAGCTGGTCAGCGTGAGCTTGCCCTGGGTGCCGTCGATGACACGCGGGGTGTTGTTCAGCGCTTGCAGGTCGGCGACGGTGAGGGTGGTGCCGCCGATCTTGACGGTGGCCAGGCCT
>NZ_MTLG01000127.1 GCF_002192695.1 Achromobacter xylosoxidans | reverse complement strand
CGCCGTTGGCGTCGGGGACGGTGACGCCCGGCACGCCATCGGTGTGGCCGTTGATGGTGACCGTGATGGTGGTGGTGCTGACGTCGCCGTCGGCGTCACGGATCGTGTAGGTGAAGGTGTCCTTGAGCTGCTGGCCATCGAGCAGCGCGTTTACGCGCGGGTCGTTGTTGTTCAGCTCGTAGGTGTAGGAGCCGTCGGCCTTGAGGACGATCTTGCCGTACTCGCCGTTGACTGCGGTGTTGACGTTGCCGGTGACGTTCTGGCCGGTGGGGACGGTGCCCTTGGCCACGCCCACGACGTTGGTG
>NZ_MTLG01000126.1 GCF_002192695.1 Achromobacter xylosoxidans | reverse complement strand
GATCATGGTCTCGCAGTCCACTTCGGGCGATGTACCCGAATCGGGGCTCGATGTCCTGAACCAGGATGGTGATTCCGTGGAGGTCGCATTGGCCCGGCAATTGGTAACTGCGTGATCTGCTGTCTGCCGGCATCCTTTCGGGGGTGCCGGCATTTTTCTAGGAAATTGCTGCTCGGAGGATTCGATCACCGCCCCGCTCCCAGCGCGGGGAAGGCTAAACTGATTAGACAATACCGAGATTCAAGGAGGCACTGTGGCTATGGTGATCGAAGCAGCATATGCAGATGGTACTGGTGCAGCCAACGCACTGCATATGTCTCAGGCGCAGTGGGAAGAGTTGCAACGGGCGTACTGCGTCGGTGATCTGCTGATGCCTTGCTGCAACGCTCCAGCGATTCCCAAGGTTAGTGCTAATGGGTACCCCTTCTTTGCGCATCTAGGAGGTGCGTGCAGTACTTCCGAAGAAAGCCAATGGCACCTGGCGGCCAAGATACTTGTGCGCAGCGTGCTTGAAGATCTTGGATGCCGTGCCTCGGTTGAAATGCCGGGTTCGGGTGATGCAGGTCGCTGGCAGGCTGATGTCTGGGGTGAGCGCAATGGGGTTAGGTTGGCTGTCGAGATCCAAAGATCGTATCAGTCGCTCCGTGACTACCGTAAACGCCAAGAGCGGTACCGCGAGGCGGGCGTCAAGTCTCTTTGGTTGCTGCGGCAGGAGCGATATAGCACACTCACCAAGAGCATGGGAAAGGAGCGTCTGCGCACCGAGTTTGGGGGCAAGTTCCCTTCGGCCGGCCACTTCGGCCCGTGCCTTTCTGACCTGCCGGTCGCGATGCTTGAGCTAGATCCGGCCCCAACGGTCAAGGGTGCCGGATTCTTCAACGCAACCCTTCCAAACATACTTGAAGCAGTGCTTAGTGAGCGCTTTCTTTGCATCAACGGTCTATGGTGTATCGATAACCTAGACTCGATGAATAACGCCGCCAGACTCTCGCGCGAGCGTTTTGCAGCCAATCGCTTGGCTGCAAAGATGTAGCTCGACTGTGGTGTTGCTCGACATGCGCCGACGCAGCACCGACACTCCAGATTCCCTGGTTCACACTCAAATGCCAGCGGCACGCATTCGCGCCTCCAGCTCATCAAGGAATGGCGAGCGCCCAAAGCGCATAGGGCCATAGCGGCCATCAACGAAGCCCGAATACAGCATGTGGACCTCGTCGCGAGCACGTGTGAGTCCCACATAGAAGAGCCGGCGACTTTCGCGCAACTTCTCTGGAGTTTCATTGCGCCACGGCAGATTTCCGAGGTCGAGTCCAACCATGATGACGACGTCGTACTCACAGCCCTTTGCGGAATGCAGTGTCAGCAGATTCAGGTGATCGGGCGAACCGTCCCGACCGCCCAAACTAGTGATGTCTAGCGAAGCCAGTGCACCGCCTTCGGCGAGCGCTGCCGTCATGCGATCCAGTTGCTCTTTCTGATCAGCGAGCGCCAATTCAGCCGCCAGCAGATGATCCACTACACCGTTGCGCAACGAAGCAACAAATTCTCGCGCAGGTTGCTGGTCAGCGCGCAGCTCCCATAGCAAGGCGGTTAGCTCTTGCTCTTCGCGCTTGGCCTGTGAATCGTCCAAGCTCGCCCGATGAAATGCGCGATAGCGGTCGAGTAGTCCACGCAATTGTGGGCGTCCAACACGCCAGCCACCCGCGCACCACGCCGCACAATCTTCTACCCAACTTGTTAGGGCAACCTTGCGGTAAGGTGCTGCGGTATCCACACGGATGTAATCGAGACCGCCGGTTGCCACAGCTTCAGCCACGATATCGCCTGCGCGATAGTCTTTGTATAGGATCGCGATATCGCCCAGTGTTCGTCCCGGCTTGGAGGCTAAGGCCGCCGGAATGATCTGCGCGACGGCGTGCGCAGCCTGGTCCGCCGTACCACCCGGGCGCAGGACAAATTCGATGGTCGTTTGTCGCGCAGGATCGCTCGCTTGATAGCCTCGGGCTTCTCCAAGCGCCATCTCTGACGCAGTCACGATCCCTGCACCAGAACGGTAATTTAATTGAAGCTGGACAGGCTCAATGTCTCTGCGAGCCGCCAATTCCATGAGCAACGCGCCATCAGCCCCCGTAAATCCATATATCGACTGATCCGCATCCCCGACAGCGAAAAGTCGGACACCCCCGTCGAAGGCAAGGCGTTTGACGATGCGATGCAGTGCTACACCTAAATCCTGGTACTCATCCACCGCGAGCACGGGGAATTTTGCCTGAACCAGAGGTAGTACCCAGTCGTGCTCGGCGATCAAACGTTGGCCGAAGACAACCATGTCATCGTAGTCAATCAGCCCCTCGTCGCGCAGAGCGGCCTCGTAGGTCTCGGCCCAGGCAGCGAGTTCCTCCTCGCTACGCCAAGCGACGCTATTTCGATTGAGCACGGAACGGCGATGCCGTCCGAGGTCAATAACTTTGTACGGATGGTTCTGGCCGAAAAGCGCATCTCCAGTTTGCTTCAACAACCGATCACTGACTCGTTGAGTGGCCACCGAAAGTGGGAAAGATATGGGCAGGCCGGCCAGGCGTCCATACGGCATCAAGAGATGACGCAGACAGAACCCATGGACCGTACCAATGAAAAGATTAGGTGCCTGCTGAAGTCCCAAGCTTTCAATTCGGCGAGCGAGTTCGCGAGCGCACTCCTGGCTATAAGTGATGCACGCAACGCCACGAGGGGCCTCGACGTCTTCGGCTAGGATGCGGGCGAGCTTTAGGACGAGTGTCTTGGTCTTACCGCTCCCGGGACCGGCGAGTACCACACAATGTCCTTGAGAGTTGTAGGCTGCCAACTGACCCGGATTCCCAGCCAGTTCGGCAGCCTGAGCCAAGTAGGCTGTGCTGACACTACGCGATGGCGTCACGGATATGCTCCAGAGCGGAACGAATGTAAGCCGGACAAACGTCCTGTGACACCGACGGTGCAAGTGCCTGCGCAAACCTCCCCTTTCCGATCCTCTCGATCAATCTGAGCAGCCAGTCTTCATCAACCTGATCAGGATCGTCCACCCACTGCTGCAAGGCATTCAGAGTTTCTCTCCTTAATCGCGGCAGTTCCTCCCGAATTACCTCCTGCATGTCCTGCGCCAGTCCACCTGCAAATAGTTCGGGCTCCAACGTGTTCTCGTTGACGAAGTATCCGTACTGCTCGGCAAGCTCGATCACTTCATCCGCATCCAAGTTTTCGTGATCGACACCGCCCTCAATCACGTCAAGGACATTGATAAGCCGCCTGCGAACCAATGGATGATTACCATTGGTTGGATCCCGGTCCGTCAGGATCACATGGGGAATGTTGAGTCCTTCAGGGCCCAGTAGCTTCACATACGGGGTGAAGTTAGTCCCCCCCACCGAGCACACAGTGATTCCAAGCATATCGAGGGGAATATCGAGTACCTCGGCAAACGCGGGAACGATGAAGCGCTCGGCGTCGCCTTCGACCAGAATCACCCCCCGAGAAAAGAAAATCTCGCCGCGAGTGACGTCAATGTAACGTTGAAGATCCTCTTCATCCCGCTGCGTGAAAGGTGCGTTTGCTGTCGAGACCGCGACAGTCTTGCCTTCCGCTGTGTCATGGCGCAGCAGAACAATAGATCTGATCGGCGCAACGCTTGCGATATGTGGCGAGTGGGTTGTGAGGATTGTCGTAAGCGGTGGCTGTTCCTCACCATCTTCCGCCCCCGTGCCAAGGAAGTAACGATAGATTAGACGCTGCACGTGCGGGTGCAGGTGCGCTTCGGGCTCCTCGACTACGAAGAAGGTGTGGTCGCGCTCTCCATCGGAAACGAGGCGGTCCAGTTCGAGACTCTTCAGCGCCAGGAAGATCAGGTTCGCGGTTCCCAAACTGGCATCGCCGACTCCGCGTACGCCGTTGTCGATCAGCAGCCGCAGGCTGCGCAGCAACGCGTCGACTCTAGTTGGTGCAAGTCCGAGCGATACCGGAACGGCATGTTGCCCCCCAGCGATGGCGATCAGCCGTTCGCTGATCCGTTCTGCTGTCGCTACCACTTCCTCGTGTCCAGCCAGCTCTCGCTGTGCTTGGTCGACCTGATCCTGAATCTCCTCACGGGCGTCATCATCCAACGACGCGGCAAGATCCTCAATGAGCGGCCTCAATGGCGAATTGCGCCAGCTCGCAAGGTCCTTCTCAGCGTCACGCAGGGCTACCTGAACATCTATTGGCAACATCCGGCGGAGTGCGCCGCCGATACGCATGTCGGGATCGTCGCCACCGAAGATCACATACTCATAGTCCTTCAACGATTCCGGAGCGCGCCCCAGGCCCGCCTTAGGCTGGAAGCGGTAGGTGAGTCGGGCCACCATGGGTGGGCCAGGATCAATCACGCAATCGTTGAGGTGAGCCATCAGTCGGGGATCGTTTGTGAAGTCCGTTAGATCCACAGAGACCTCAATGGTCGCACCAACCTTGTCTTCGCCAAGTCCGTCCCAGAAATGTTCAAGCCCCAGTTGTCGATCGCGCTCAGACAAGCCCGGATCAAGGATCAACTGCAGGCCGCGAATGAAATTGCTCTTGCCAACCTTGTTCTCTCCCACGATGACGATACTTTCCCCCGTCTCGACATCAACATCCGAGAAATTGGCGAAATTGATCAACCTGACCCGAGAAACCCTCATTTACGCCCCCGTCCACTGGTGTTTTAACAAATAGTAGCAGTCAAGCGGCCGGCCTCCATCCGCCGACCGCGACCGAGCTTTTCCGTTACGGCCCCCTTCAAGGCCGCTTTTGTTCGACTAGACCGCTGCCGGTAAATCGGACGCAGCGTGGTTCGCATTGTTTGCTGCTGCCCCGGGTCTTAGCGGCGATGGTGAGGGCTCGATGTTTCAGGACGCCGAGCTTATGTGCCCCTCTCCACCTTGGTTTCACCATCCCGAACGCCGCCTGCTGGCTGGAGTCCTCGGCCTGCTCTGGTCGGTGCTGGCTGGCGGCTGCGCTACGACGACTGCGCCGCCCGCACCTGATGCCATCGAGGAAGTCTCGGCCGCGCCCGAACCCGAGGCGCCCGAGTACATCCCCGTCGTGCGCTACGGTC